>CBDBHK010000010.1:0-82738 GCA_965205615.1 Acidobacteriota bacterium
GCGGCTTCAACTCCAATCCGTCGGCTTGCTCCACGTTGAACACCGTGTACTGCTTACAGATGGGACGTGACCGCTGTTCTTCTTCGTAGATCGTTTTACCTTCCTTGTCCTTGAGCGTTTTCCCTTTCTCATCCTTCGCGGCCCTGGCCGTCCGATCCGTGAAAAACAACACTCGCGTCCCACGCTCGCCCTTGCGAACCTGCCCGCCCGCTTCCCGGATCTGGTTGTAGGTGCCCCAACGGTTGTCGCCACGGCCATCCCGGATACCCCGGCTCATCAGGTAGAGGCTGTTCCCGCCGCTGTACTTCTGGCCGGTCGAGAAGTTTTCGGCACTGATCTGCTCTCCCGGCTTCCAGGGCTTTTGCCAGGGGGCAACACCGCGCTTGATCTGTTCGATGAGCTCGCCGGAGACCTTCTTTGCGTAGTCTTCTCCGCGCTTCCAAAAGGATTTCTTCGCCATACTGCGCCTCCGTTCCTAGCCCGGATTATGCAAGAACCGTAGTTCGGTGTTGAAAAACGACTCGAGAAGTGGCCCAACTCGGAAGCGGGCAGGTGTGACAGGCGGATTTGCGAAGAATATGGGTTGGCGAGGCGTCTGAGTGGTTTGGGGAGTGAATTTCAGACAGATCTGGGCCTGGATGAGTGTCGGAAGCGGTTTTTCGGGGGAGCTGGGAAAAGCTAACTGGAGTTCAGGCGACTCAAGACGAGGTGGAAGAGGGGTTGTTCGGGAAAGGCTGAGGAAAGATGGACCCAGATGCGTCGAGTGGTTTGTCGGATCCGGGCCCCAATCTTGAGGACCCGACGACGTAAGGTTTCGATTTCGAGCTTGTGCCAGGGGGTTCCGTGAAGATAGTCGCGCAGGCGAACGAACATCTGGTAAGCCAGTGCATGCAGGAGGAGTCGAAACTGATTGGCCAGGAATCGATGACAGCTGAGTCGGTCCATGCTCAGATGATTCTTGAAGGCCTTGATGAAGTTCTCGGTCTGCCCTCGGTTTGTGTAGTGGTCATAAAGTGATTGGGAGCAGAGATCGTCCCGGTTGGTAACTACAAAGCGACGATTGATCCCACGCTGATCGACCTCCACTTTGACAATGACGCGACGGGATCGATCCCAGCTGTGGGCTCGATAAAGAAACTCGTCAAACTGACGCTGTTTTTCCTCCAGCTCAAGGAACCTTTCCCGAGTCGAATCCAGCAGGGGCTCGACCACTCGCTGCAGGCGAGGGTTTCGGCTTAACCCGATGACATATTGGAGTTTATTCTCTTCACATTCACAGAACTCGTAGAGCCGAGGCGTGGCAAAGCCGCTGTCGGCCCGAATCTCAATCTCGACATCCGTCCCCACTGCTTGTCGGATGGCCTCCACGACTCGCTTCAGAATGGGCACGATGTGAGAGGCAGCCCCCTTGTTGCCAGGTCTCAACACGGCACAGACCAGGTCTCCCGTGTCGGCATCGAAGATCAGCAAAGGATGCAAAATGTGGTTTCGGTAATACCCGTGGTAGAAGGAGAACTCCTGTTGGCCGTGAGTGTGGTCGTCGGTACTGTCCAGATCCAGGATGATCTTGCTGGGACGTCTCTTCTTCAGGGAGCGCACATAACGGCCTAGCAGCCACCGGCTCAGACGCATCAGATCCTTCTTGGTGACGGAGTTCTCCAGGCGGGAGAAAGTCGGCTGGGTGGCCAAATCGGGATCGCTCTCTGGCAACTGATCACAGACTGTCTTGAGCATCGGATCCGAGCGCAGCGTATCGGCGTCGTTACAGTCTTCGTAGCCGGCCACGATCTGCAAGACTCGTTGTCGGATCAACTTCAACAGGTCATGACGAATGTAGCGTTGGTCTCGACTTTCCGAAATACAGGAACTGAAGCCCTCGCACAATCGATGTTGACGATCCAGCGATCCAAACAACAACCATCCTGCGTCGGAAGTGAGGCTCCCCCATCAAAACGAGCCGTGATGTTTCTGTGGCTATGAAATGGCAGGGTATTCTGGCAGACTGTTTTGACATTGCCGTAGCTCCTGTTTAGGGTCTTTGTTTCTCTAAACCCTTTTATATCAGAGAGCTACGGCCTTTTTTCTGGGCCCACATCTCACTTGAATTTAGATCTCTTGCATAATCCGGGCTAGTCGTGCCGGTCGTAACGCGCCTGGTCGATCTCGGCCACAGTGCCCACGTCCTCGTTCATAGGCACTCCAATTTCCTCCGCCAGTTCCCGTGTCAGTTCGACCGCGATTCCGCGATTCAGCGCCTCGTGAAATTCTTCCTCCGTTGTGGCGGTGGCATACTTCTCCCCGTGCTTTTCTTTTTCTTGAATCATTCCTGCCTCTCCTGGTCGATCTTCTTCACCCCTCGACGCCCGCACACGATGCAAACGGGCCGGATGGCGGCTTGAAGCCGCCCAAATCGGGGCCGATCACCGTCCAGCGCCGCCGATGGCGCGCTGATTACCGTTTCTGTCAATGGCTTCTTGATGTTGCCTGACCGGGCCCGTCCGGCGGAAGTATGATCCGTCACGCGCCGGAGGCGGCAACGTTCCCGGTAGGCCCGCTGGCGGTCGCGGTGATCGAGCCGTCCCTCCCGGCTTTGCTGGTGTCGCCGGTTGGCGGCCCGCCGTTGTCGCCGTCGCGCTTTCTGTCGGCATCGGTTGCCGCAGTAGACCTGCCCCCGGTAGCAGGAACGGCAGATGTAAAATATCGCCCCGCAACCCGGCCCTCGGCAAAACAACTGCCGCCACAGCACTTTGCTGGCCACGCCCCGCACGATTCCATAGCCGCCTGTGAACCTTAAAAGGTTGGCGGAGGCGCTTGGGATCTTGACTAGTTCTTGGGGACGCTGAAAGAATAGGAGGCTCTGATTTGGAGTAAAGTATGAGTGGAGAAATCCTTGCCATTGTCGGCGTGGGCGTCGCACTCGCGGGGCTGATCCTCACGAGTGTTCGTGGGTTGCGCCAGGACATGCAAGCGCAGATTGGCGGGCTGCGCGGCGAGATTGCGGGGCTGCGCGGCGAGATCGCAGAGGTTCGCGCCCAGATTGCTCAACTGCGCGAGCGCATGGCGCACCTGGAAGGGTTGCTGGAAGGATTGCGCGAGGCCATCAGCGGACGAGCGGCGGCGAGCTAAAAGACATGAGCGTATGGAAACGGATGGTTGCTCTCCAGTTGTGCGCCTGCTTGCTGGCATCATGCAGCATGCGTACTGTCCGGGTCCAGAATCCGGTTCTGTCAGAAGCAGCACCTACCGTTGAATCCGCGACCCAGTCGTGGGAGTCTGTGGCATTCATTCCCGTAGTTTCATCTGTTGAGGTAAACCTCACGGCGGGCGAAACCATCACTGGCAGATTTCGTTCAGCAGATGAGCGAGAGCTTGTTCTCGAACAGGATGGGCTCCTGAGGCGCGTGATTCTGTATAAAGGGCGCCATGCGGGTCGCGGCGCTCTGTGGGGACTCGGTATCGGCGCAGCCTCTGGATTAGTCACGGGGATTGCGATGCGCCCCGCCAGCGACCCGGTTGTAATCCCCGTTACATTGTTACTTTCCGGACTCGGGGCTGGAATTGGAGCCTTGCTCGGCACTCTTGTTCGGGAGCGGGCTGTAATTTACGAGGTGCCTTGATTCTACGGAACACCGGCGGCGCGCTCCAGGCATCGACGGCTTGCTAAGAACGCCTGGGAAGACCCCCTGTCTTGTCTGGGGAACATGGGAGAATGAGCCATGCAGCGTCAACGCGGGGAGTTGGTTCCGATCGAAACGAGCGCCTTTTACGATGCCTTGAAAAAGCATCGACGTGGATGACGGGCTTGCCCGCGAAGCGACGGAGGAAGCTCTTGCCCGAACGAAGATCCCCTGATGATGTGACCGCTAGTGCTATCTACCGCGCTCTATGCAGCCGCAACTGCGACGTGGGGGTAGCTCGTAAGGTAGTCGAGGGCGTGCGCGATTCCCTGAAATGGAAATGGGAGAAGCCATGAAGCATAACCGCGGCGATTTGGTTCTGGTCGCTGATGCCCTCAGCGGCCTGGACGGCCCGGTGACGGCGATCCGCGAAACCTCGCCCCAGGCGTTGCACCACTTCACCCTCTCCGATCAAGTGAACGCGCTTGTCGGGGCCAGCGAAGCGGACCCCGATCTCGGCTTCATGGCGCGGCTGATGGCGCTGTGCAGCCTGCCGCGCACCAACCCCGGCAACCGGTTTCGGTATGTCCGCCGCAACGGCCCGTTCAGAGCCTGGGTGTGGGAACGCCGCGGGGTCTGCAGGGGCGGATTTGCGCCCTGATGCTACTGATTTTGTCGCTGTTCAAGCGTCTTAAGGGCCTGTTCGGACTGATTCCGGCTGCTTGGCCCGAAAAACCCAACTCAGCGACCCCTTCGCTGCTTCCACCCGTGGGTACCACCTGAGCTCAGAAAACGTACTTCCACCACGGGCTGCTAGAGCTAGGCGTAACCAAGGCGACGATCTACCGCTACGTAGCGCCAGATGGTTCCTTGAGGAACCGAGGGCGACAGATCCTGGCTCGCTAGGCGGTCCCAAGAGCGGCCCTTAACGTGCGATTTTGCTCCGTTACTTGTCGGAACCCCATGTCCCAGTTCTCCAGCCATTTGCCCCATTTCATTGACGAGCCCTCTGTTTATCCACAATTGCAGCCAATATCGTAATCGGCTGCCGTCGTGTCACACAAGCATCCCTTTAGAACCGCCCAGGACACCACTGAGCGGACCAACGCCAGTCCGTTGAACCTCTAACCCCGCAAGAATCCGCGCTTAGCGCTCGACGCCGCAAGCGACCCTTAGAGTAATTCTACGAACAAACCTTGCGATGACCCCTTGTTCTGACGGCGCCTCTCCGACACTTCGCGACGACAACTCATGAGAGATGCGGGCTAGTGCTTGTCGTCATCCGTCATCCGTCACCCGGAAGCCTACCGGATGTTTTTTCGGCGGTTCGGGCGGCTCCAGTAACCCTTGGATGTGCTCGAAGAGGATGCCGATTGCCTGGTCGTGCTGGGCGACCTTGCGGGCCAGTTCCTCATTGGTCGCCAGCATCCGGCGGAGCCGGACGAAGGTCCGCATGATCGCGACATTCACCTGTAGGCGATCTTGCTACGAAGGATGCCTGAGAGCATCGCCACGCCTTGCTCCGTGAATGCATAGGGTGCGTAGCGTCGCCCACCCCAACTTGAGGTGCCAGTTTGGCTTCTCAAGTTGTCGAACTCTTCCTTGGTTAGTTGAAAGGCGAAATCCTCCGGGAAGCGGTCAAGGTTGCGCTTCATGGCCCGAACCAGCGCTCCGGTCTCGACGTGATAGAGTTCGGCCAGATCGGCATCGAGCATGATGCTTTCGCCGCGGATTACGTAGATCTGCGTGGCGATGCGTTCGATCGGAATGACGCTTTTCTCCCTGGCCATTCGGTCACTGTGGCGAAGCGCGGAGTCGCTGTCAAGGGGGCTCTTTCCCCCTGCTCTCTCCTTTCGCTTCTGGGTCTAGTCCCGCCAGTTCCCGAAGCCGATAGGCGCTCGAGTGGCGCACGCGTCGCGCCAGCGCCTTCTTCAAAGTGCGTCGCCCGGACTCTGTGGGTCGGTTGCGCAAATTTGCAGTGCTGATCGGCGATGCCCGCGCATTCACCGAAGCCTCGGGACACTGCTACGCACCTTCCTTGTATTCCTTAAATAAACCGCCAAGCTGCCCGACTAACCGGGGCCACCTCAGTGAGCACGGCGTGGGAGTGGCTCTCCGGCCACTCAATCGTTAGTCTGCTAGAGAACCGTACTTGGACCCGGGGGCAGTCAGTTCTGGCCGACCTTCCACCAGTGTCATCGTCTCGAACGGTTGAGTTCCTGAATCCGCCAGTTTCTTCAATAGTTCTTACGCTTGTGGGTCGAGCGGCATCCTTGCCTCCTTCCTAAACCGAAAATCCTAACATTCAAACTGGACTCGTTTTAGGGGAAAAGGTCACTCTCGACTGTGATCTCCATGATTACGTAAGTTTGAGGGATATAAATTATCCCCAAAAAAGGTTTTTCCGTTGCAGAGGAAGCAGCGACTGGCCATCACTTGCCTCCTGTCAACAGTCCAGAAATACTAATTTACAAACTGGATTCGCCTAACGAGGCAGGTCACAAGTCTCCTGATCCCTCAATTCGGCGAGCTACCATCAGAAGGTGTATAAATGGCATAGGCGGTGAGTATCCTTCCGGGTTGATAAAACCCAGGGCCGAAAGGCCCGCAACGGAAGGAGTACACACCGCATGAGGAAGCAGAACATTGAGGAAAGTGTGGAGTCAAGAGTTTGTTTCGAGTAGCTGGAAGATTGGGTACGGGAGAAGATCCAAGGCTGGGTCAGGAGCTGCTGGAGGAGGAAGTCACGGAGTTATTGGGGCGGTGTAAGAGTGAGCGGCGAAGAGCCGTGGACGCTCCGTCGGGCTATCGCAATGGATATGGGAAGCCGAGGCATCTGACGCTGAGCTCGGGGACGATCCAGGTTCGAAGGCCTCGAGTGCGGGATCTAGAGGAACGCTTTGAAAGTCGGGTGTTGCCCCTGTTTGCCAAGCGGACGCGGCAGGTTCGAGAACTGATCCCTGAGCTGTACTTGCATGGTCTGGCGCTGGGGGATTTTGATCTGGCTGTGAGAGGGCTCTTAGGGGACAAGGCGCCTCTGTCGGCCTCCACGGTGGCGCGGTTGAAAGAGAAGTGGCAGGCCGAATGGGAGGTCTGGCGGAGTCGACCCTTGGATGATCTGGAAGTGGTTTATTTATGGGTAGATGGAGTCTGCGTCAAGGCGGGCCTGGAGAAGGAAAAGGCAGTCCTGCTGGTGGTGCTGGCCGCCTTAAGTGACGGCAGCAAAGTGGTGGTGTCGGTCACGAGTGGCTATCGGGAATCGACCCAGAGTTGGTCGGAAGTACTGCGCGACTTGAAGCAGCGGGGGATGGGTTGTCCGCGCTTGGTGATCGGAGACGGCCACCTGCTTGACTTGAGCATCCAGAGGATTGAACGGCTTCGACTTGCGCCCTCGTTTTCGAGGGGTCAACGCCTGCAGAGTTCCTTCTGCGCGTTGCCGTCGCCAGGTCTGAAGATTCGACCAGTAAAGCCCTTCTCGGCGCAGTAACGCTCCCACTTCGCCCGATTCACATCCATCGGCCTGCTCCAGGATCCGGAGCTTATAGCGGGCTGAAAATCGGCGACGGGTTGCCTTGGCTGGAACTTCCGGGTCGGGGCGCGGCAGCACCTTCTCTGGCTCGGTCCGTTCCACGGCGATTTTGGAGACCTCTCCGCTTCGCTCCGAGGCCTCCAAAATCATCAGTCTTTTGTCGCTCTTGTTTTCCATTATCCTGTGATCCACTTCTCGCCCTCTAGTCTAATTTAGTGGGAAAGAAGTGTCTCACCGATGTTGGCACAGAGGGCGGCGACTGGCCGAAGAATGCTCTCTGCATTTGGCTTTTCGCTGGTATCTGGGCTACGACCTGGATGAGGCGACGCCAACCCATTCTGTGCTTTCCAAGGCCCGCAGCCGCTACGGCAAAGAAGTATTCGAGAAGTTTTTTGAACACGTGCTGCGAAGGTGCGTCGAGGCAGGGTTGGTTGAAGGCGAGAGGATCTTTGCCGATTCGACACTGATCGACGCTGATGCCTCGGTGCGCTCGCTGGTGGATCGAGATTCTCCGGCGGCTCCCAAACACACTCCCCAACAGTATGTCGAACGAGTCTTTCTGGAAAATCCGCTGGATGAGAAGTCGACCTCGAGGGCGGACAAGTCAGCGGCTTTGAGGGCTGGTTCTGTGGAGGCCGAGATTAGCCAGCGAAAACGGGGATGGCGGATGAGGAAAACCAATCGTGGTCGGAAGCCTGGAGGTCGCAAGAACCTGAATAGACAGAAGATCTCAACCACAGACCCGGATGCCTCGGTGGTCACACGCCTCCGCATGAAGACGAAGTTGGCCTACAAGAGTCACTTCACCGTTGATGGGAGGCAGCGCATCATCACTGCTGTCGGAGTCACGCCGGCTGCTATTGAGGATTCCACGCAGGTGGTTCGATTATTAGATCGGCAACCAGTCAGCCCCAAGTTTTTCTGCGCCGATCGCCCCTATGGAGTGGCCCCAATCTATGAGGAACTGAGACGACGAGGCATCGTGGCCATCATTCCGCGGCGCTCCTCCCATACTCAAAAACCCAAACCGGGAAGACTCTCACCAGCTGACTTTGAATATGATGCTGAGAAGGACGTCTACCGGTGCCCACAAGGAAAGAAGCTGAAGAGGAGAGCTTACGACGCCCACTGGGATCGTTACCACTACCGACCCCTGAAATCAGATTGTGAGGGATGTTCTCTGCGCCTGGCCTGTTCCACCCCCAGGAGCGTCAAGACGATTCTTCGCTCTCCTTATGAAGAGGCTATCGAGTGGGGGCACGAACAGCTCCGAACAGAGGCCGTTCAACAGGTCGCTAAGCAACGGAAAACCACCGCGGAATGGGTGTGGCCGAGGCCAAGAATTTTCACGGGCTGCGCCGAGCTCAACAACGGGGGATTGAAAAAGTTTCCGTCCAAGTCTTGATGACCGCCACTGTGCAAAATCTGAAGCGTTTGATGAGAAGTGGAAGCACGAATCTCTTGCGCTTCGCAAGCGATCTCGTCCGACTCTTACTCTATCGGAACTTTGCCCTGGCGCTAGTGTGCTGTCCGAGAAATTCCTGTTGTTAACATTGATCGATGGATCTTTGAGCTCTTTCGACCTTGTCTAAGATCGAAGTAGCGTTGGCCCGCCACTTAAAGGGCTTGGCCAGGTGTTGGTTATGCACTCGAATATATCTTCGTATTTCGTTCCTCAACTCTTGAACACTAGTGAAAGAGTTGCGGTAAAGGGAACGCCGCTCAAGCTGTGAAAACCAGGTTTCGACAGCGTTTAACCAGGAAGCACTGGTAGGAGTAAAGTGGAGATGAAAACGTGGGCGTCGTAGGAACCAGTTTCGGATTTTCTGGGTCTTGTGAGTGCTCGAGTTATCGAGAATGAGGTGAACGTCCAGATCTGGATGGACGACTTGCTCGATCTGACGTAAGAAGGCTAAAAACTCTATGGCCCGATGCCGTTTCGTGATTCGGCCCATTACTTCACCGGTGGCCACGTCGAAGGCGGCAAACAGACTGGCCGTCCCGTGGCGTTTGTAATCGTGGGTTCTGCGTTGGACCTGCCCGGGTTTGAGCTGAAGCATGGGCTGGGTTCGGTCCAGAGCCTGAATCTGAGTTTTTTCGTCTACAGACAAAACCAAAGCGTTGTCGGGCGGGTCCATGTACAGGCCCACCACGTCGATCACCTTCTCGGCGAAATCAGGATCGTTGCTGATCTTGAAAGAGCGAATCCGGTGGGGCTTAAGATCTGCGGCTTTCCAGATTTCAGTCACCTGATGTTTGCTGACTTGGGCATACTCTGCCATGAGGCGCAGGCTCCAATGAGTCGATTCCCTGGGGATGGTCTGCACGGTGGCCTTGAGAATTTTTCGTACCTTCGCTGGCGATAGTCGCCGTGGTCGACCCGAACGGGGCTGATCCTCCAACCCTGATAGCCCCACCTCAAGGTAGCGCTTTCGCCACTTCTGTATGCTGCCCAGGCGCTTGGACAGCCTTTGGGAGACCTCAATTGCTGTGAGTCCGTCCCCGCACAGTAAGATCATCTGGGCTCGCTCGGCGAGGATTCTTTTGGTGTTGGAGGCCCGCAGCCAGGACTGTAGAATTGCTTTGTGTTGTTGGGGTAGATCGAGTCGAATATGTGGTCTTGCCATGCCCAAGGATAGAAAAGTACCCTGACTATTAACTACAAGAACTTTCCGGACAGTACACTAGCAGCGCGAATGAGGCCACGGCAAAACGAACCGGGCAGGCCGCCGGTTTCCTTGAAGGGGTCTTTGCCAATACCGATACGCCGGACTTCGTGGGGCCGGTGCGATGCACCGCGCCCGCCGAGGGGGAAGGGGTTTCACTGGAGTGGCCGTGGAATTGGATGCCGGCAACCGGATCTTTACGACACTGCCGATGGTGCCGGTGGAGAGGGAGAAAGAGGCGGCTTCCCAGGAATAGACGGCAACGGTGAAGCACTGTCATGGGCCCGATAACGCCCAGATTGCACATCACATCTTATGGAGTGGTTCAATCTCAAACGTGGGTCGTGTTTGATGGAAGGGAATTCTGTCCGTTGAGAGAAGAGTTGAGTCGGCTCCAAGCCATAGGAAAGCTCCGGTGCCCGCGTTGTCTACATGGTGCGGTATTCGAAAGCCTTTGGAAGATGCATCGGTTTTGCCCTTTTTGCCGGTTGGAATACGAGAGAGAGCAGGGTTACTTCCTTGGGGCAATGTATTTTGGCTACGGTATGGCCTTGGCCTTATCCGCGCCACTGGTTTTGGTTCTGCTGGTATTTGGGGGCTTTTCGGTGAATGAGGTCATCTTGATGCTTGGGGTGACGATTACCTTTCTTTCTCCGCTGCTGTTCCGTTACTCTCGAATCCTTTGGATGCATTTCGACCAATTCTGGGACCCCAGGTAGAGTCGATACCCGTTCTTGACCGATCCCTTGGAGGTAGATGGAGCGCATGTGGCTAGCCAGAGACTATGTTAACGTGACAATGCCCTCCCGGAGCCGTGGCGTAGTTCAAGCCCGGCCAGGCAAGCTTGATCTTCTTCAACTCGCGCAGAACCTTGCGGCGGAAGGGCATTGTCAGAGGAAACTGGCTTGAGTCGGCGAGATGCGCCTTGTAGTGTCTTCGGATGAAGAACCCCTTTCGCTATTTCAAGACCTCGCCCGAGATCATCCGCCTGGCAGTGATGATGTATGTTCGCTTCCCACTGTCGCTACGCAATGTCGAGGACCTTCTTCACGAGCGTGGGATCGAGGTGAGCCACGAGACGATCCGGTTCTGGTGGAACCGGTTCGGCCCGATCTTCGCCGCCGAGATCCGCAAGAAGCGGATGGATCGAATGCGCGCGTTTTCGGGTTGCCGGTGGCACCTCGATGAGATGTTCGTGAAGATCAACGGCGAAGGCCATTACCTGTGGCGAGCCGTCGACCAGGAAGGCGAGGTGCTGGAGGCCTTTGTCTCGAAGAAGAGAGACCGCGAAGCCGCTTTGAAATTCCTCAGGAAACTAATGAAGCGCTACGGCAGGCCGGATGCGATCATCACTGATCGGCTGAGGTCTTACCGAGCGGCGTTGCGCGAACTGGGCGGATCCGGTCTGCAACAAGCCGGCCGCTGGCTGAACAATCGTGCGGAGAATTCACACCTGCCGTTCCGGCGACGAGAACACGCCATGCTCCGTTTCAGGCGGATGCAAAGCTTCCAGAAATTCGCCACCGTTCATTCTTCCGTTTACAATCACTTCAACCAGGAACGACACCTCTGCTCACGAGACAATTTCAAGCTCAACCGCGCCGCCGCACTCGCCGAGTGGCGTCAGCTCGGGGCGGCCTAATTCCCTGTCGTCGGTGGAGAACTCAATCCTTGCGACTTTCCTCTGACAGTGCCCCCGGCAGGCATTGTCAGAGAAAAACAGGCTTGATTCGGCGGGATGCGTCTTGTAAGTGTCTTTGGATGAAGAGCCCCTTTCGCTATTTCAAGACTTCGCCCGAAATCATCCGCCTGGCAGTGATGATGTATGTGCGCTTCCCACTGTCGCTACGCAATGTTGAGGACCTTCTCCACGAGCGCGGGATCGAGGTGAGCCACGAGACGATCCGGTTCTGGTGGAACCGTTTTGGCCCGATCTTTGCCGCCGAGCTCCGCAAGAAGCGGAAGGGTCGAATGCGTGCGTTGTCGGGTTGTCGGTGGCACCTCGATGAGGTGTTCGTGAAGATCAATGGCGAACGCCATTACCTGTGGCGCGCCGTCGACCAGGAAGGCGAGGTGCTGGAAGCCTTTGTCTCGAAGAAGAGAGATCGCAAGGCCGCCTTGAAATTCCTCAGGAAACTGATGAAGCGCTACCCTAGACCGGATGCGATCATCACGGATCGGTTGAGAAGGGTCCCACTCTCCACCGCCTGAAGGCGGTGGATTCGACATGCGACTGAAGTCGCCTAAAGACCTCGCTTCGCTCGCAGGCTGACTACTCAGTGACCCGAAAATCGTCGTCTCGGGTCTCGACATCTTGGGTTTCTATATACTCTGCAACCATCGTATCGCTCACATTCCCAGTCGTCGCCACGAAGTACCCTCGTGCCCAAAGATGTCGTCCCCAAAACTCCTTGCGCAACTTGCGGTGATCTTGCAGTAGATGATGCGACGTTTTCCCTTTGATCGCCTGCATCACTCGGCTCGGCGCCAATCTCGGCGGCACATCCAACAACAAATGCACATGATCGGGTCGCACATGCCCCTTCACGATCTCGATATCCAACGATCGGCAAATCTCTCGCGTCAGATCCCGCACCTCTTTCCCGATCTCTCCTCGCAGAGCCGGCTTGCGGTACTTGGTGATGAACACAAAGTGATATCTCAGCCGATACACTGCATGCGAACTTTTCCGATACTCAGACACCTCCGCAGTGTACCCCCAAGCCTCCTGAAGGCTTCGCCTAAAGGCGAGGGGGTTCACCCATCCCAGAGTGGGACCCTAAGGTCTTACCGCGCGGCATTGCGTGAACTGGGCGGAAGCGGTCGGCATCAAGCTGGCCGCTGGCTGAACAATCGTGCGGAGAATTCCCACCTGCCATTCCGGCGACGAGAACACGCCATGCTCCGTTTCAGGCAGATGCAAAGCCTCCAGAAATTTGCCACTGTCCATTCTTTCGTCTACAACCACTTCAACCTGCGACGATCCCTCTGCTCACGGGACAATTTCAAGCTCAACCGCGCCGCTGCACTTGCCCAGTGGCGTCAACTCGGAGCGGCCTAATTCCCTATCGCCAGTGGAGAACTCAGACCTGCTAATTTCCTCTGACAGTGCCGAATTTCCTAGTTTAAGGCCCGCTATATAGTTGGAGCAGACAAGTCAAAAAAGTTTTGCGGGTCACCACCCGCATTAAAACCCCGCTATCCGGACCCCCAGCCAGCCGGCTATTCCCGCAAGCGGGGCCAGCGAGCACCACGCAAGAAAGATCCATCCGCGCTTGAGGGCATAGGCTCCCGCCAATAGCGCCAGTGGGATCGCGGGCCCGGCCACGGCCATCCAATTCTCGGCTCCGCCGAGATACAGTCCGAACGGGGCTGCCAGCAGGGCTGACACGACGAGCAAGGCGGGGTGTCTGGACACGATCACAGCCGCGGCCAGCATCAGCGACGCAGCTACCGCTGGCCATCCGAGGACTGCCGGCCACCAATTCAAGAATTCAGGCACAACTATATTCCATCTGATGTGCTTCTTGAGACCACGAAGATGCTCCCTTAATATAGATTTTTAATCATCGCCTACCCCAAAAGGCACTTGCTCGTTTGATCTTGGAAAGGCGCGGACAAGGCTTCGCTTGAAGGCTTCCCAGTTCAGGGCAGCTCTCATCAACGCGGTGACGGCGGCTAAATGTTCTTTGAGCTTCGGGCGGCCCAGGTCTAGGGTAAACCATTGGAAAAGCTTGTGCCTACAATATCCCTTAGGTGTCTTGGGGCTTAATCTTCTGAGTTCTTCCAATACTCCAGGAGCAAGCCTGGAATATACAAAATCGTTCGTGTAATGTCCGATCACGGAGGGCTTTTTGACAAAACTAGGAACTTCCGGGCCGACATGACTCTGGAGCGTACCCCATCTACGCTCTTCTATTCCAGATCGGCATTCACGGACTGAATCCGGTCAGCTCCCAGAGCGATCGGTCGCTTGAGCGGATCCTAGCGCCGGGAGGAAGGTGGTCTGGAACAGGACGTCGTCAGTCATCGGCTTGGCTCCCCGGATACACGTTCCCACGACCCGATTCGGTTTCGTCGGAATCGATCACGACACGTGGCCCGCCAAAGCAAATCCACGCCGCGAAGGCGACCGCGCCACCCAATGCCTTCACGCGGTCGACGGAGGGATGAAAGTCGACGACATCGATCATGAAGGAACGCGTCGGCGCGAACCCCATCCGCCGGCAGGAACCCAGTTGTCCGGATCGATGCTGCGATTCGCAGCGCATCCGGTGCACGCGTACAGCACTGGTCTTCCCTGTTCCACGAACTGGTTTTCCCTGTTCCCCCCAGAAAATTCCCTGTTCGACCAAACAAATTCCCTGTTCCGTGGCGTAGGGAATTCGAAACTGAAACCCAATGATATCAGTGGGTTAGGAGGCTTCGATCCCGCCTATTCGAGGCCGAATCCACGAAATTCCCTGTATTTTCCCTGTAAAACAGGGAAATCGGGCCAGGGACGGGTTCGCTCCAGACTGCGCCCACCGCCAGATTAAACCAGCGGGAAAAGCCAGGCGGCAGTGACCGTTACGGCCATTCCGGCGACGCCCATCAGCAGGCTCATGGGCGTCAGGATCCTCAGGCTCTCCTCTCCGGTCATCCCGCTCATTTGAGAGACGACCCAGAAGCCACTATCGTTCATCCACCAGACACACTTCGATCCACAGCCGATGGCCAGCGCCAGATAGAGGATATGAAAACCCAGCTGGGTTGACTCGACCATGCCTCCGAAGACCCCGGCTGCAGTAATCATGGCGACGGTGGAAGAACCCTGCGCCGTTCTGATCAGCGCGGTGAGAACAAACGCAAGCGGGAGTAAGGACACCTGATAGGTCGTGGAAAGTCGCTGAATCGAAGCGCCTATTCCGGTCTCCTGGAGCGCATTTCCGAAGGCTCCCCCTGCAGAAGTAATCAGGATAATCACGCCGGCGCTGGCCAGGGCGCCCCCCACCGCTTTCGTCGTTTCTTCACTGGAGCTGGTTTTCAGAAGCATTGCCAGGGCAAGCGCGGCGCCCAGGATCAAAGCGATGTTTTTGTCGCCCAACGGCCGGATGAGCGCAAGAGCCAGGCTTTGGAATGCGACGCCACTCCCCGGGGACATCGACGGTAAAGCTTCCAGGATCGTAGCCCCCGTGATCAGGAAGACAGGAAGGAGAATCGGACAGAGGGAGAGCCAGACAGGAGGCAGTTGGCTGTCTTCTCGCCGGGAAAGCTCTTCGAGCTGACGAAGAGACTCCTCCGACTCCCGCAGGGGCAGCTTCCACCGCCGGCTCGCCCACCAGGCATACCCGAAGCCCACGGTGGCAGTCACCAGGCCTACCGCGCATCCCCCCAGGATCATGAGGCCAAGGTCCAGGCCCAGTTCATGGGCCACGAAGAGTGGACCGGGAGTCGGTGGGACCAGAGAATGCGCCATCGTGGCACCCGCCACGATAGCCAGAACGTAAAAAAGATAGTTCTTCCCGGTGCGCATCCGCATCGCCTTGCCCAGCGGTATCATCAGGTAAAACACAGTGTCAAAGAACACGGGTATTCCCAGCAGGAAGCCACTTCCAAGGAAGCCAAGGGGTGCCCGCTTTTCCCCCAGCATGTGGAGCGCGAAGCGGACGATGCGATCGGCTGCCCCGGTCTTGAGCAGACAGGTGCCGATAATGGAGGCCATGGCGATGATGATGCCGATCTGCCCGCAGGTCCTGCCAAAACCTGTCGCCACCCGCTCCCCGACTGCTCGTTCGGACCAGTGCGTGGCAGCAGCCACATCCATGCCTCTTTGCAGAGCCACCTGTTCGAGGACTGCGGAGGAGGTGAGGGCACTGACCGCCAGAGCTCCCAGAAGCAACGCCAGAAAGGCGTGCAGCCGCAGGAGCAGCACTCCGCCGATGACCACCAGCATTCCAGTCAGGAGAATCCAGAAAGGGTCCACGTCCGCCCAATGTCCTCTCGTAAGAGGAAAAAGTCAATTCGGGCTTCGAGGCTGGAGTGTCAGCTTGTCAGCGAGTCAGCCTGTCTAGAAGTCCGCTGTCTCAGTCTGTCGGGCGCTGCGGAGGGAGCTTGGGAGCGGGGAGAACCAGGAAGCTATAAGGATGAACGACGTGGATTTCCGGCCTGTGGCCGAATACATCGCCGTCCCGGTTGATGGTCGTGACCGAAGTTGCCGGCCTCGCGTTTCGAGTTCCGTCGCTGGTGTGGGTCATAAGCACACCGGCGTGCAGGAGGAAGCTGAACTGCATCACTCCCGCCAGGAGAATAACCAGAAAAGGCAGCATTATTGCGAATTCAACAAGCAGGCTGCCCCGAGTCGTCCCCTGGTGCTGAGCCTCTGGTTTGACTTTACGATACATGGAGATCAACCTTTCTGCCTTCCCGGGCCTCGAACGCCCCGGGCCCCGGTTCTCGAGCGACGCCGTCCGCCGGCGTTCGCCCTGACGGGCTGGTAGCGAAAAAGCGCCCCCAATTCCAGGACGCCAAAGACAGAAAGCAAAAACAGGAAGAGAATAAGCGTTGTTTCCATTGCTTCAGGCTCATTTAATGCGAAGCATGGCCCCCCTGGTGGGGGGAGCCATGCTTTGCATCTTTGGTTGATCAGGTGGCCTGAGCAAGCGCGCTGATCATCCGAGAGAACACGCTCATGACAGAACCTGAGAGCCCCAGACCAAACGCAGCCACTGCGATCGCGATCAAAACAAGCATGACCGCATATTCGACCGTGGTGACACCGCGTTCGTCATTTCGAAGCTGAACCAACAGTTGACGTAAGGTTTCCATGATGTACACAGTTTCCTCCTTGGTTAGATGTGTATCCCCGAAAACATTTGCAGGACCAAGACTAGCCCAACGAACCCCGGGGAATTGTGATGCCGGGTACCAAGACGGCGCTTTCCCGGGAAAAATTCAGTGGGCTCCCGGGAGCCCGCCCGTTGTTCCCTGGGCCCTTCAGGTCGGACCTCATTGTGCTCGTTCTTTTTTGCTGGTTTCCGTTGTGTTCTGCGACCGTCGCGAAAACCGGCAGGGTATGGTGAGAGTCGCGCACCGGGGCGGAGCTGCTAGCGCACCAGCATCAGGTCGAGCAGCTCTTCGGGCTCGGCCACCACGAAGCGGCGGGCCCTGACCCGAACCAGACCGTCTGCCTGAAGCTGGCTCAGGACTCGAGTGGCCGTTTCCCTGGAGATACCGATCAGGTCGGCGATCTGCTTGTGGGTGAGGCGCAGACTGATCATGGTCCCGTCAATCGTACGGACTCCCTTGCTCTGGCAGAGGTGGTACAGCACCGCCCGAACGCGGGCACTGGCGTTGTGGAAACTGAGTACTTCCACCTGTGCCCAGGCTTCCCGAAGGCGGCCGCAGAGATTCCGTAACACCGTTTCCTTAATCTTGGGGTTCTGCATCAGTTGATGAAAGCGGCGACTATTGATGGCCAGGATGGTAGTGGGAACCACAGCCGTCACTGTTGCCGGGGCGGTGCCGCCGTCGATCAAAGAGAGCTCGCCGAAATAGTCACCGGCATCGTGGAACGTGAGGATCATCTCTTTGCCGCTGGGAAGGACCCGCGATACCTTCACGCGCCCCGTCTTGACGACGTACATGTAGTTGCCGGTGTCCTCCTCGAAAAAGAGAATGGCGTTGCGCTTGTAGCGCTTCTCCTCAAAGAGAGTCTCAACGTGTTCCAACTCATCGGAAGACAGGTCTGCGAAGAGTGGGATTTCGCCCAGAAACTGAAGATCTGTACCCTTCATTCTGCCCCTTTAGTGCAACGCATCATAAATCTCAAGTCACGCTTCAAGAGCGGCTCGTCTTATTGCGCTTCGGTTACGACGCCGAATCACATGGCTCAGGACTCATGACGCGCTGTACTAATTCAAGCTGACCAGCACCGGAACCTGACGGCCCCGACGTCGCCTCCAGCCTTGTCAATCAAATCCTTAAAGATAGGACCAGATCGAGGAGATATTTCGTATGCGTGAAATCACAATTCCGCCTGGAAGCGGATGTTAGTGCGCTTTTCGACGCAGAATCGGGAGGATGGACGGTCGAGGGTCCCGTGTCAGACTCGCCGTTGCTGAAAGAAGTCCTTGAGCAGTGACTGGCTCTTGTCTTCCAGGATTCCTCCGGTCCATGGAACCGCATGATTGAAACGCCCTTTCTCGAGAAGGGCTGCTTTCGAGGTCACGGCCCCGGCTTTGCGATCCCAGGCTGCAAAGAGCAGGCCGGCGATACGAGCCCAGATCATGGCCCCGGCGCACATGCAGCATGGCTCCAGCGTTACGTAGAGAGTCAATCCTTCCAACCGGTAGTTACCCAGCAGATGAGCGGCTCGGCGCAGCACCAGGATCTCAGCGTGAGCGGTGGGATCGCCCAGCTCCAGACTTCGGTTGTGATCGGCGCTGACGACCCGGTTCTCGAAGACAGCAACAGCGCCCACCGGTACTTCTTCCGAGGACGCCGCCTTGGAGGCCTCCTCCAGGGCCATTTCCATCCATGATTCATGCGTCGGATTCGCCATGAGAGGTTCCTTCGCAACAGCCTTGCAAACTACAATAGCCGAATGCAAGAAGAGCCGGAAGCGGTCCCACGGCCGGGGGACGCGGATCACCCGGTGCTCCTTGGTAGTCCGTGGTGGAACTCGCGCGCGGTCGCACGCAATTTGTCACGCCGAAGTTTCATGAAGCTCACCGGTTTGACGACCGTTGCAGCAAGCTGCGGTGGGCCGGTCGAACGAGTGCTGGTATTCCATGCCGGCAGCCTGGGGCGTCTGCTCACCGAGATCTCCAGGCGCTTCGAACAGGGTCATCCCACCATCCGGATTGACCTTGAGTCGTCGGGAAGCCTGGACGCCATTCGAAAGGTGACCGACCTGGGGAGGAATTGCGACATCCTCGTGACCGCAGACCATCGGCTCCTGCATCGGCACATCGTGCCGGAGCGCGCTCGAGGTTACTATCAGTTGCTGGGGAACGAAATGGTTCTCGCCGGCAGCGCCAGTCACCGCGAGCTGGACCGACAGCCGGACGAATGGCACTCGCTCCTGCTTGATCGTCCCTTTGGAATCTCGGACCCGGCACGTGATCCGGCCGGCTATTTCGCGCACCTCGTGTGGAAACTCACCGAAATCCACTACAATCGTCCGGGCCTCTATAGAGCTTTGTCGAACCGGCTCGATCCTCGCTGGATGCGTCCCAAATCTTCGGAACTGGTCGCCTTGCTGCAGGCAGGAGTCCTGGACTTCGCCTTTCTTTACCGCTCCACCGCTCTGCAGAACAACCTTCTCCATCTCAGGCTCCCACCTCAAATCTCACTTGGTGATCCCGCGTATGCATCGGCCTATTCCCGGGTTTTCATTGAAATCCCTTCCCCCGATCCGGAGCGGCGCACCGAAGTCCAGGGTGCACCGATCAGAGCAGGGGTGGCTGTGTTGGCTCCCGGCAGGAACGCGGCTTTCAGTTTTCTGAACTCCCTGATCAGCACCGAAATGCAGGAACTGTTCCCCAAACTCGGCTATATCCGGATCCCGGTGCGGGAGATCAGCCCTGGTGGCAATCCCAGGAGGTAGTCTTTCCATGAAGTCATTTTCAGGGACGATGCTGATCGTCCTCAGCTCGGCCTGTCTGCTGGTCGTCGTCGTACCTCTATTGAGCCTGCTCTTCAGTACTTCTCCGGAGAGCGTTTGGAGCACCCTTCTGGACACCGAGGTGGCCAGTTCAATCGCTCTGACCTTCTTCTGTGCCCTGGTCGCGACCGGGTTCGGAATAGTGGCGGGGACTCCGCTTGCCTACCTGTTGAGCCGCCATGACTTTCCCGCCAGACGCCTGGTCCAGGGCCTGGTCGACCTCCCCCTGGTGATTCCACATCCCGTGGCAGGAATCGCCCTGCTTTTGACCTTCTCCGCCTTTGGCCCCCAGAACACACCCGTGGGTCACTGGACCGGAATTGTGATCGCCATGTTCTTCGTATCAAGTCCCCTCTTGATCAATTCGCTTCAGGAGGGCTTCAGCAGTATTCCTGTGGAGATGGAGTGGACCGCCAGGACACTGGGCGTGAATCCGACCCGCACCTTCTTCCGAATCAGCCTTCCACTGGTTCGAAACAACCTGCTGGCCGGTGCCCTCATGATGTGGGCCAGGAGTATCTCTGAATTTGGAGCGATCGTTATCCTCGTGTATCACCCCAGGGTGGTCTCCGTTCTGATTTACGATCGTTTCACGTCCTACGGGCTGGTCGCTGCGCTTCCGGTGGCCGTCATCCTGGTGGGGGCGAGCATTGTCGTTTTCGTCTGCTTGAGGGCAGTTCAACGTCGGAGCCGGTGGGTTGCTGGAAGTTCTTGGCTTTAGACGACCACTGAAACACTTTTGCCTGAGCGTGCCCCGGCTTAGCGTGAGTCAGGGACAAGTCTTTGTACTGCTGGGCCCGACCGGGGCGGGAAAAAGCCAATTCTTCCAGACTCTGGCCGGCTTTTCTCCACTCCTGGAAGGGGAAGTTCGGGTGAATGGAGCAGAGGTCTCGCGAAAGCCTCCCGAGCAGCGCGGAATCTCGATTCTTTTCCAGTCCCCCCACCTTTTTCCGCACCTCAGCGTGAAAGCGAATATTGGCTTCGGCCGGAAGGATGCCGCTTTCCAGCAGAAGCTGATTGGACTCCTCGGGCTGGGCCGGGTCCTGGACTCCGGGGTCGAGGAATTGAGCGGTGGTCAACGCCAGCTGGTCGCCCTGGCTCGGGCTCTGATGGTTCAACCCGATGTCTTGCTGCTTGATGAACCCTTTAGCGCCCTCGATCCGAACAGTCGGAGGGAAGTGATTGCCGCTTTCAAACGCGTTCAGACCGCCCTCGGGACCACCTGTCTGATCGTGACCCACAACTTTGAGGATTGCCTGCGGGTAGGGGATCAGGTGGGCGTCCTTTTTCAGGGAGAACTCGTGCAGAGTGGTGATCCCGAGCTGGTTTTCAAGTCACCCGCCAGCCCCGAAATTGCCCGCTTCCTGGGCCATGACAACATTTTCGCCGGAAGTCTGAGGCCAGGCGAGGCACAGGTGCAGGCAGGCCTACGGCCCTTCCCGGCAGTGTTCAGGACCGGAGACATTGACATCCATGTTCTGGCCCGGGCCGAGGGAAAGGCCTACGCCCTGATTCAGCCCCAGGAGATCACCCTCTCAACGGTTGCTCCGGCTTCCACTTCGGCGTTGAACGTGTTTCAGGGCCAGATCCGCGAGATCCGCCGAAACGGGCCGTTTTGCGAGCTCACGGTTGCAGCCGGGGCCGTGTTCAGAGTGGTGATTACTCCTCACAGTCTGGCGGACCTGGGCTTGAGAGAGGAAGGGACCGTTTTCCTTTCCTTCAAGGCCTCAGCCGTGCAGATTCTGCAATGAAAACGACACGTGGCGGGTCGATTTGAGCTCAAACCACCCGCAGGACTTTCACCACAGGCTGCTAGTGTAGGATGCCTGCGGCCAGCCTGATACCGTCCATCAGTTTGACAGGCTCACGGTCCGTGGTGAAAGTCACGCGAGGTCGCGGGCCGGGGGACTGCGTTCCCTGGCAAGGCACGAGGAAGTCAATGCTGGGTCATTTACGACCACGGGAAACGCAGCCGGCGAGCACAAACCCCTGGCACTTGTCGGGTTCTGAGACTCTCAGCACGGGCTGCGAATGAGTTCTCCCAACCGCCAAGCCCGCAAAAGCGTGCGGCTGGTGAGCGTGGAACTGGGTTTCACACTCGTCATTCAGTTCATTTCCGGAATTGCCCTGGCCAGGATTCTGGATCCCACTGATTTTGGTCTCTACGGGATTACCCTTTCCGTGTTCAGCCTGGCCGCTCTGTTCAGTGACTTGGGTACCAGGGAGAGATTGATTCAGACGCAGGACGAGCCAGACGTCCGGATGCTCAAGATTGCGTTAACGTCCCGCCTCCTGCTGTGCGGTGTGGTGGTGCCTCTGGTCTGGATCTTCTCTACCAGCATCGCGCGGGTCTATACCGAGGAACCGTCCCAACTCTCCTGGATGATCCGAGTGTATTCTGTGGCCCTGCTGGTGGGAGCTGTGCGCCTCAATTGTGAGATCAGCCTGGAACGAAAGCTGGTCTATCAGCCTCTTGCTATCGTAGGGATGCTGGAGGTTTTCGCCCGCAGGGCCCTGATCCTGGTCCTCGCTCTCAGCGGAGCCGGCGCCTGGAGCTTTATCTGGGGGCACACTCTGGGGGGTCTAGCGGCCACGGTGGCGCTCTGGCGACTCACCAGAGCGCCCCTGGGGTTCGCTTTCGACCGGCACCTGACCGTCGATCTCATGCGTCAGGGACTTAACTTCCGGCTCCATTCAGTCGGAGGCCGCCTGCGGAGACTGATAATGGTTACGCTGGTGACACGAACCCTGGGACTCGAGGCCACGGGCTATCTGAAGTGGGCACAGGATACCGGCGCACGATCACTTCTCCTGGTCGCGGGTGCGACCCGCGTGGCTTTGAGCCACTTCTCCCGCCTGCGCGAGAGTCCGTCCGTCGTTCAGAGTGTTCTGCAGCGATACATCTATGTTTCAGTGCTCTTGTTGGGTCTCTGGTTCTGTGTATTGAGCACTGCCGGTAAAGATCTGATTCTGTGGATCTACACAGAAAAATGGCTCCCCGCCTGGGAAGCCACCTGCGTCTTTGCGCTGGGGGTTCTGCTGTTGGCCGTTGTCCGCTTCGCCGTTGCCGCACTTCAGGGCGGCGGGCGGCCTCGATATGCCATGCTTCTGACCTTTGCCCAAGCGGCGCTGACGCTGGCGTTTGTTGTTTTTCTGGTTCCGGCTCTTGGCATTCCGGGAGCAGCTCTGGGTGAACTCCTGACCTTTGCCCTGACGATTCCGTTCCTGGTCTGGGCGATTCCCGGGATCGAGCCGGGACGGATTCTGCGGCCTCTTGCCCGCCTTTTGGTTCCCCTGGGACTAGCTCTGGCGTCCGGCTATCTGGTTGCCGGAACCGTGACCCTGCTCGTTCCGAGAGCTCTGCTCGCCACCGCGACAACGACGGCCATCTACCTGCTGGCGGGCTGGGTTACAGGACCGGCCTGGTTACGCCTTTTTGTGCGCCAGGAGATTTCGCTCGTTAAGGAAACTCTTACCCGGTTTGCGAGCCAAAGGAGGTAGGCTGATGGTTGCTTCAGACCACAAACCAGAGCCCCCGGCGGCAGCAGGGGGATGGGGCAGAACCAGGCTGCGACCGTTCCTCCCGGCTGCTCCCGCAGCCGGCTCTGATTGTCTCGCCAGCTGCGTCATTGGTGAAAAAACCTGGAACCCACATTGAAACCACAATAGAATAGAGGAGTCTTTCTAATATGAGGTCAAGACCATTGATCAGCTTAACCGACGCGGCAGAGGGTAAAGTCAGAGAGTTCGTCCAGGGCCAGCAGGACTCCTATGCGGGAATCCGCGTGGCTGTGGTAGCAGGAGGCTGCTCTGGATTCGAATACCGGATGGTCCTCGAATCGGAAGCCAAAGACGGGGATCAGGTGATCGAGCATGAGGGCTTTCGAGTGTTCGTTGACGAGCAGAGTATGCTCTATCTGAACGGGACTCAGATCGACTTCGTGGAATCATCCACTGAATCCGGCTTTTCCTTCAAGAATCCGAACTCTACGGGTTCCTGTGGCTGCGGAGAGTCCTTTCACGTATGACGTTGCCCTGACGGGCAGCTCGCGACGGGGACCCTGAATCCCAGGGGACGATTCGTGGCGCGCCGAACCTGAACTCTTCTTCTCGAACCCATCAAACGACCTGGAGGAACGCATGGCTGCCACACAGGGTGCCGGGTTTTCATGGCTGTTTTTCGCACTGACCACCGTACTGTGCTGGGGAGTCTACGGCGTACTGCTCCACACGGGGCAGGTCTCGATGGGCGATCCTGCCCAGGGCCGCTACAAGGCCTTTCTGGTGGTGGGAATCGCCTATTTTGTGACTGCCGTTCTGGCCCCCCTCTTCTTCCTGGTCAGAAACGGATCCAACTGGAGCTTCCCGGCTCAGGGAATCCTCTGGTCCTTTCTGGCAGGCATCGTCGGGGCTGCCGGCGCATTCTTTGTGCTCCTGGCCTTTGGGGCCGGTGGAATCCCCAGCGCTGTCATGTCTATCGTCTTTGCCGGGGCGCCGGGCGTCAATGCAGTCGTTGCCTTGAGCCTCCATCCGTCGGCAGGCGGCTGGACCAGTCTTCGCTGGCAGTTCGTCGCCGGCATCCTTCTAGCTGCCCTGGGGGGCTTCCTGGTGACGAGCTACAAGCCCAACCCGGCGCCTCCCCCCTTGTTAGAGAGTCCAGACGCCTGATCATGAGTTGATCCCGACACGCTTGTTGCACGCGCGCTACTGTCGTGCAGCAGTACAGAGGCATCCCCGTCGGGCCGGCTGCAATAGCCCCCACCCCCCAGTAGCGCGCACGTCACGGTAGCGCGCACGCAGTAAGCGCGTGGTCCCCGGGTTGCGCGTGGACCCGCGTTGCACGTAAAAAAAAGGGGACAGAGTAGACTGTCCCTTTTTTTACTCCTTTGTAACAGAACGGCAAGGCGTGAGCCTGCCGTTGAGCCGGGCAACGGTGAGCTTACGCTCTACCGTTCTGTTTTGAGTGAGGGCAGCAAGGGGGTTCGGAGGGAGACCGCGACGGCTGCTGAACATGCTCCCATTCCAACCGTCACCACCAGAATGAGGGTGCCCAACAGAGACATCCAGGGGAGCGGATCCGGCCGGCTCAAGAGGGCGGGCGCCAACGCGACTGCGGCCGCCAGTGTGCCGCAAGAGATCCCAATCGCGAGCAGCCAGAAATTTTCGGCCACGACCATTTTCGAGAGGTCGGCGCGGGAGAAGCCAAAAGCCCGCATCACGGCCAGTTCACGTCTTCGCTCCAGCACGTTGCGCAGCAGCACCACACCCAGGCCCAGAGTTCCCAGAACCAGGCCCAGTCCGCCCAGCACCTGGAACGTCGAGACGTAGGTGTTACGAACCGCCAGGTAGCGGGCCAACTGGTCGCGGGTACCCACAGCATCCAGGCCATAGTCTGCCAGCCACGTTTCCAGGCTGGAAGTCAGCCGGCCGGTCAGGGCGGGCGGAGCGTCCACCAGAAAGTAGGAATAGCCACTGCGGCTGGGGAAGAGCCGCTGAAAGGCGGCTTCCGAGATGAGAATCTCGCTTTGAAAGATGCTGGCATGGAGCAATCCCACAAGCCTCAGTCTTACGGGGCGGCCTGCCTCATCGGAGATGACCAGATCCTGACCGAGACTCGATTTGAGTATCCAGCGTACCGACTCGTAATCCCCGATTGCCGCGACCGCTTCCTCTCCCAGGTCCCTGTCCAGGATCCTCCACGGGTTGTCTCTCTCCCGCGCTGACAGGTCGCGCGCCAACCCCTGGTACTCGAAGCCTCCCCGCTCTTTGAAGTCGCTGTGAACACCCAGAATCCGCGGCTGGCGCGGCCGGTACAGGTTCAGACAGCTGGCGTCATCCCCGGGTTGTACCCGGAAGGGATAGATCCGCGTCTGCTCCAGCAGCGCATCCGCATCCTCGATGCCCAGATCAAATCTGCCGGAGTCCGTGTTCATATCCCGCAGCACCGGTACATCGGTCCGGGCCAGCAACTCGAATCCGCCCGTTGGCGAATCTTTCTGATCCAGGTTGTCTTGAAGAGCGGTCCGACTCGCCTCCACCGTCAGGATCGTAAAACAGGCCAGAGCCACCAGCACGACGCTGACCAGACTGCGTGCCGGATTCCGAGCCACGTTACGGAGAGCCAACCGCCACCAGGAGAAGGGGCCCCCACCCGTCAACTGGCGCTGTCCCACGCCACGAACCCTCGAGGAAACAAGGGAAAGCGAGAACAGCAGGATCAGGATCCCGAGTACGAAAAAGAGTAGCGTCGCCAGGTCCTGATCGTACGGGCCGAGCAGAATGAGGGCTGCAAGAACCGCAATCGAGAGAAATGCGGAGGCCCTGTTGATCAGCCTGGTCCATCGACCCGGACCTGAGACGCCGGACTCCAACCGACCGGCCAGCAGATTCGCAGGAGGGAGACGCACCAGCTTTCGCACTGAGAGCCAAAGTGCCAGAGAGCCACTCACCAGACTGCCCGTAAAACCCAGCACCAGGGATGCCGGTGTAAATGAGACGCGCAGCAGAGTCGTCCCCACCGCTTCGTTCCAGAACGTTCGCAGCCCTGCCAGCATGGCCCAGCAATAGAACAGCGCCAGCCCTGAACCCACGACCGCACCTGCAACCAGTAACGGACCGGCCTCCGCCAACAGCCGGCGCATGACCCTCCCCTTCCCGTAGCCGACCGCTGAAAGGATTCCGACTTCGCCGGATCGCCGCTCCACTGCCAGACGGAACAGAAGAGCCACCAGCAAGAGAGCCGCGACAATCAGGAAAAAACTGAACCCCGCGAAAAGACCCGCAAAGTCAGTGGGGCCGCGGGCGGCTGCCAGACCTTCGCGGCGCAATTCGCCGAGACGAAACCCTCCGGAGTCCAGGGTCAGCTCTTTTTTCAACTCGGCTTCGAACCCTTCGGGAAACACCGTTAAGGGGAAATCCGGATCCGTAGCCAGCCGAATACTGGTGGTGTTTCCGAAGCGGCTCGACCAGAGCTGACGCCCACGTTTCAGGGAGACAAAGGCCTTCGGGATTGCGCCAAAGCGATCCCAGTATTCCTCATCCTGCGGGCGAATCCAATCCAGGTTCACGGGAAAGGGTGGATCCCACCGGGCCATATCCTCGACCTCGTGAATCCCGGGGTACTCCGGTGTCAGCAGGGGGTCGCTCCCCATCGCGTCCATGGCCACCACGCCGGCAAGTTGAAACCCGGCACGTCGGGTTACGAACTCGTCCCCGGGTCCCACCTCGTAGTAGGTCATCTCGACCCGGTCCCCGGTCCGGGCGGCCAGCTCCCGCGCAGCCCACTCGTTCAGGTAGAGGGCGCCAGCCTCGAGGGGGGCCGCAAGCTCACCATTCCGGAGAAGGAGCCGGGGTAGATCATCGGCAGGGATCGGATCGACCGCGGCTACGGTAGAGTAGGGGACGGCCCCTCTCCCGGTCTCGAGACGGTTGGACAGATACGCCAGGACCGGCTGACTCCGCAGCTTCAGACGGTTCGCAGCCGCGTGCACCGCTTCCACCTGGAAGGGCTTGAGGACGAAACTGGAACTCTCGACCGAAAGGTAGCGATTCCCCCGTCGGATCTTGAATCCGTAGTCCGGCGCCCTCAGAGTCTCTTTCACGACGCGCCTTAACTCCTCGGGTTTCAGGGGGTGGCTGCCGCTGAACAAAACCAGATTGACCCGACCTTCCTGATCGAGTGCCCGCTGCACATCCCGGAGCGGGAGATAGGCATTGAACCCGCTCGATTGGGAAGGCCGGATCTCGAACTGGCCCACGCCTTCGTCATCAACAACCTGCTGAATGACAGCGCGCATGGTCTTCACCACGCTGGACGAATCGCGCTCGCCCAAAAGCGACTCCCGGGCAACCTCGGAGACACCCATCAGGTGGAACAGGACGTGATCGCCCACCCCGGCGCCTAGCTCCTGACCCAGTGACGCATTGATGACCGCGCCGGGCAAGCTCTGACCCTCGACTCTCTCCAGTCTCAATCTCTCCTCAAATAGAGTTCCGAAACTCTTATCTACCCCGTAGAGGCGAACCCCTGAGGCGCGGCTCTGGTCTACCGGACGAGTGGAGCTCCCCGGCATAAAAATCACCGGCGTGGCGGTGATCGAGTGTTCCTGAAAAGTGGAGTGGTCATTGAGACGAAGGGCCAGGGATTCGTTAACGAAGCGCTGCGTCAGCAGGACCGAGTCAATCGGGCCCAGGCGGTCCAGAACGAGGCGACTCAAACTGGCTCGTACCGAATCTCCGACGATCAGGCCTCCGGTGATCACGGCACAGGTCACCGCCACCGCCGCCGTCAGGGCCAGATTCACCCTCCAGTAGTGGACTAGACTTCGCAGCACAACCCTTCCCTCAGGCGGAGGCGACGGGGGAAACGGGCAGCCAGGCGGTGGCTATGGGTGACGACGAGCATCAGCAGCTGGTTCTCCTCCTGCACCTCAAAAAGGACATCCGACACCTGACCGGCAGTCGCACTGTCCAGGCTCCCGGTGGGCTCGTCACAGAGCAGAATGCGGGGAGAATTAATGAGGGCTCTGGCAATCGCGACTCTCTGCCGCTCGCCGCCGGACAGCTCGCCCGGCCGGTGCTCCATGCGATCAGCCAGTCCAACCCTTTCGAGCAGGTCCCTCGCATGATCGACCTTTCCAGTGCCGTCAGCCCCTCCGGCCAGCGCTGGAACCAGAACATTCTCGAACACCGAATACTGGGGAAGCAGGTGGTGCTCCTGGAAAATGAATCCAATGGTCCGGTTTCGAAACCGGGCGAGCTTTTTTTCCTGCCAGTCGAAAGGCGACTGGGAATCGATCTCCACCCTTCCCGATGTAGGAGGCTCCAGCGTCCCCAGAATGTGCAGGAGTGTGCTCTTCCCAGAACCCGAGGGACCGGTCACCGCGATCCTCTCCCCCGCCTCAGCTTGAAAGCTCACACCCCTCAAAACCTCGACTCTGTGGTGCTTCAGGTCAAAGCCCTTGTGCACATTCAGAACTCTGAGAATACGAACCTCTTCCCTCACGGCGTTTCTCCTGTCCCTATGCCGGCCTGACCGGGCTCGCCTTCGCTCCTCCCGTCCCAGTTCTCCGAAAAAAAGGGTCTCAGAACGGCCTCTTCTGGAGGGGAGGTGAGCAGTGACACCAATATCATCGCACAGGATGAGGCGCCAAGAATGACCACCAGCGGCAGAAGCCCGGTTCCAGCGATCGAGTAACCCGCCACCCGCCACCCCATCCAGAAGAAGCCCGCCCACAGCACTGCTGTCACCAGGATAGCCGCCAGCGCTCCCCACCTCGTGCTTCTTTTCCAGAACAGCGCTGCCAGAAGAACCGGGAGCAGGGCGCTGTAACCCGTAAAAGACCAGATTCCGAGGCTGAAGATGCTGGGGTCCGTAACCAGAGAAAGAAGAAAGCAGGAAGCCAGAACCAGGGTGACAAAAAGTCTTCCGGAGAGAACCTGGCGACGCTCTCGCATCCGGTCACGAAGCCCGTAGTGCCGGACCACGTCGTGCGTAAAGATCGTACTCACGGCCAGAACTTGAGAATCAAGGGAAGACATGATGGCGGCCAGGACACCGGCCGCCAGGAATCCTGCCAGTAACTCGGGGGAGTCGTGCTGGATCAGACGCACCAGAACCGAGTTTGTCTCTGATCCCTGGAGATTGGGAAACGGAATTCGGGCCAGGACACCCAGCAGGACCGTGGGTACCCACAGGATGCCTATCAAGACGGGATAAGCAGCCACGGGAAGGCGAAAGGCCCGGGCATCTCTGGCTGACAGCCAGTGCATGAACAGGTGCGGGAACATGGCGGCCGAGAGCGGGATGAGGAGAAAAGAAAACAGTTCCAGCCCCGTCACTCCACCACCGATCGTCAACAGTTGCGGATGGGTCTGCTGGAGCAGCTTCATGGCCTGGCCCAGCCCGCCAAGCCGTCCGGAGACATAGATGAAGGTGACCAGGCCAAGGCTCAAGAATACCAGCGTCTGAAATGTGTTCGCCCAGGATGTACCGCCCAATCCGCTGCTCACAACATAGACGAAAACCACCGCGCACACGATCAGACTGCCCAGCCACTGCGGTACGGTTCCTCCGGTGATCTGGCGCAAGGTGATACCGGCCCCCATGACCCCGATCAAGAGATAGGGAATCAAGAGGATCAACAGAAATATGAAAAGGGTTCCCGAAACCATCTCGGACTGCCAGCGAGCGCGAAAGAACTGGGCCTGGGTCAGACAGCCCAGCCGTTGTCCGATGACCCAGACTCTCCTGCCCAGAAAATGAAAGACCAAGGGAACAAGCAGGGCTGAAGAGGACGCCATCATGGCGAAGACTCCGATCCCTCGTCGGTAGGCCTCACTAGACGAGCCCAGCAGGGCAAAGGCGGTCATCTGTGTGCCGAAAAGCGACATCAGGAGCACGAAGGGCCCAATCGTGCGACTGGCCAGGAAGTAGCTCTCACCCGTTCCACGCAGAAACTTCCGGCCGGCCAGCCCTATGCCGATAAGAACCGAGAAATACAAGGCAATGATCAGAATACTCACCAGTCTTTCCCCGACCCTTTCTTCCCGAAAACAAGCAGCGTGAAGAGCGCGGAGGCCGCGAGGCACAGGAGAAGGTGAAAAGCCAGTCCCACAGGAAGGCTCAGGTAAAGAGTGGCGTCGTCCCAGTTCCAGAAATCATGGTGAAGCAGAAGCAGCACCAGCAGGGCGGTCAGCAGAATTCCGCGACGTCTCATAAAGCTCACTATCCTCTAATCGGCTTCGTATGTTAACGGCGGGGATGCAGGAATCCAAACCGTGGAACCTGGAACTCGACTTTGTTAAGCTCCCCGAATGTATGAAAGACAAGCAGCCAGTTTCGACCTCTACCCCGAACAGCAGGAGTGGCTGTCCGAAATGACCAAGAAATTCGCGCTTCCGGACGAAAGCAAGGCCCTTCGAGTATTACTGGAATTCGCGCGTACTGAAGCAGACCTTGAGGCGGTCTTTAACGACATCCGCTGTACCCGGTGCTAGCAGCCCGTGGTGAAAGTCCGGGTTCTGAGTTTTCGATCGAAAAGGAGAAACATGGAAAGTGGGAGGGGCCTTGAAGGTGCCGGGGCCGGGGGGATTTAAACGGCCCCGGCACCTTCAAGGCCCCTCCCACTTTCAAGATTTCAGGTCCAGGTCCTCGGCCCCCGCTAACGCGTAAAGGTAAGAGTTGCGAAGACGCCGAAGCGGTCGGCAGGGATTACTGAGTTCGTACCAAATCCCCGCAGCTCGTAATCTCGGTTCGTCAGGTTCTTGAAGTTCACGCTGATCTTCCAGTTGCGCACACCGTAGGAAGCAACCGCGTCAAAGACCAGGTAGTCGTCCAGCGCGAATCGATTGTCTGCAGCGATGAACTGCCCGCTTACGAAGCGGGATCCGAAGCCGATTCCGAAGCCCCGGTTGAATCGCCGGTGGGTCCAGATGTTGAGAATGTGGCGTGGTGCGAACGGTGCGCGGCTGCCGGTGCGGTCCACGGTTCCAAAGACCAGAGGGTTGACGCCGACGATCGAGGTCTCGGTGAACTCCGTGAGCTGGGAGCGGTTGTAGGCATAGCTGGCGAAGGTGTGCCACAGGGGCCGGTGCTGCGCACTCCAGGAGAGCTCCAGGCCCCGTGATCTCTGAGAGCCGGTTTCCCTGAAGAAACCGTTCTGGTCGGGAATGGCGATATTGGTCTTCTCCAGGTGGTAGACGGCCACCTGAGCCTGAATTCTGTCGCCCAGCCACTTCTTTTTTACACCTCCCTCAACCTGACGGCTCTCCTCGGGCTTCCGTTCCCCGGTCACCAGCGAAGAGGGGGGAGAAAAGGCGCTGCCTCCGTTCACGTAGAAGGAAAGATCCCTGCGTGGCTGCACAAGGAGTCCCACCATCGGGTTGAACTGGGTTTCATTGCGCCGCGTGTCGGAGAATTCTTCCGTGTAATCCAGAAAATCCAGACGCCCGCCGAGATAAAGCTGTACTTGCTCCGACAACTGGATGCGATCCACGACGTAGGGCGCCAGAATCCGGCTCCGGGCATCCCCCAACTGGTCCTGTCCCGGCAAGGGGAACCGGGGCTCGTCAACGCCCGGCTGCGGGTCGAAAAGATCGAGTGTCGGAAGGAACGAGACTTCCAGAAGAAAGTCGTCGATGAGGCGGTTGGCCTCAAACCCCACCAGGAGCTCGTGTCGAAGCACCCCGCTATCGAAGGTGAAGACGGACTCGAACTGGGCTCCGAACAGCTTTTGCCGGTCGTCGAGCCGATTCAGCAGCCGCACGACCTGCAGACCCCCCGTTCCGAAATCGGGAACGACGCCGCTGATGAGAGTACCGTTACTCAACCACTCCAGATCGGTGTAGTAGATCTTGGTTCGCCACCGGACGGCGTCACTTACATACGAGTCCCAGTCGAAGCGAAAGCGGAAAATGTCCTGATCCGAATCATCGTAGCTCGAACCATAGGAGGTGCGTCGCGGCACTTCCGGAAGGGTGTCGCCAAGTACAGGTATGCCCGCATCCGGAGTGTATTCGTTGGTGACATATTCGAGATTGACCGTGAAGGTGTTGGCGGCTCCTGCCTTCCATTGAACCGCCGGATTGACGGCAACCTGGTAATTCTCGCGGTTGTGGCGGTAACCGTCTGATCGTTGGCCCATGGCGTTGAGCCGGAAGGCGACCGGGGACTCCCGGCCGCCCAGATTGAGATCAAGCTGCCCGCGAACCGTACCGAACGATCCCAGGGTGCCGGCGCCTTGAATGAACCTCTCTCCCAGGCGCGGTTGCTTTCGGGCCAGGTTGACCGCACCCGAGAGCGGGCTCCCTCCGTACAGAAAGGTTGAAGGCCCGCGCAACACCTCAACCTGATCGACGTTGTATAGATGGTAATAGGTGGCTTCCGGCTCCCCGGCACCGTCCGTCAGCACCAGGCCACCAGAAAGAGAATCGAATCCCCGGATCAGGAACAAATCGTGCACGCCGAAATTGGTCTGAATGTTGACACCGGGGGCATTGGTGAGAGCATCGCTCAGGATGACCGCATCCTGGCTCTTGAAAAGTGACTGCGGGATCACCGTCACGCTGGCTGGAATCTGGTGAATTGGGACCGCCATCTTGGTGGCGATGGTGGTTTCGCCGGCCACCGGAGGGAGGCTCTCCTCAACAGTCACGATGAAGGGTCCCTCGAGTTTTCGCTGCTCCGCTTCTTCCGACTCGCCGGCCGACGTTTCTGCTTCAGACTCGACCCTTTCCTGGGCCCGGACCGGGGAAAGAAATACGAAGAAAAAGAGAGCCGGCAGGAGTCTCACTGCTCCTCCGCTCTGCCCAGACAATAGACAATCCCGTCCAGTGTACCGATCACCAGCCGACCGTCCGAGACGGCCGGTGAGGCGTGAATACCACCACCTGTTTCGAATTGCCACAAGGGGTCACCGGTCTGGAGATCCAATCCGAAGAGAACTCCTCTGGTGTCCGCGACGAAGACCACGCCACCGGCGACCAGCGGCGACGAGTCCACCCTGGAGCGCGTCAGAAAAGCCCAGCGGGCTTTCCCGCTCTTACGGTCAATGGCATGGACCATCTTGTCCCGACCCCCGATCACCACAAGATCACTGGTGACAGCCGGGGAAGAATAAAAGGGGAAATGGCGCCTGGCGTGTTCGTACACCCACTCGAGCCCCTTCTTCTCCATATCAACCGCCAGCACCTGGTTCTCGAAGGTCCCTACGTAAAGGCTCCCCTCCAGATGGGCCGGACTGGAACCAATATAGGCACCAAGATCAATTTTCTCTACCTCCTCTCCGTCGGAAACGCGGATCAGGCGCAGAAACCCGTCGCATCCCGTCACCACGACCGCACCCTGTACGACCACTGGACTGCCGTGAATGTAGCCCCCGGTCTCCTGCTTCCACCTGAGTTGGCCGCTGCCGGCCGACAGGCAATAAACGAAGTTGTCGTAGGAACCAAACAGAACGGACTCACCCAGGAAATTAGCTGAGGATTTGATTCCCGCCCCGGCCTGAAAGGTCCAGACTTTCGCTCCATCCGAAGCTCGCAGGGCGAAAAAGGAGCCCATCTCATCGCCGAAAAAGACCATTCCGTTCTTGACCAGGGCTGAGGAGCGAATCTCATCCGTGGCCTTGAAACGCCACCTCTCCCTTCCATCCTCGAGGTTCAGGGCGTAGAAGACTCCACCCAACCCTCCCAGGTACACGGCTCCGTCTTCAAGTGCCGCCGTTGCCTCGACTCCCTCCTTGATCTCGAAAGTCCAGACAGGTTCCAGAGGCAAGGGCACCTCGCCCTGAAATACTCCGGTCTGTTGAGGATCACCGCGAAACATGGGCCAGGACTGTGCGGACAGTGGCAGGGCCGCCGCCAGGATCCCCAAAAGGAATGTCGTCAGCTTCATGAGAATTGGCCTTTCACCACGGACTGCTAAAGACTCGATTCATAAATACAGGTTGCTGCCTCGACGGTCAGGGGAATCGGATTGAACCGGGCCGTCCATTGCCGCTCGGCCTGCTCGGCCATTTCCGCGATCGAGGACCGAGACACACCCACCTGGGCCAGGGAGGTGGGTAGGTCGAAGCGCAGTCGCAGCTCTTCAAGCCGCGCTGCAAGACTTTCCGACGGGTCGTTCCGGTCGACACCCTGAAGTAGTCTATAGTCGCCTTGTGCGAGAGAGCCATTGAAGCGGACCACCTGGGGCAGGAGCAGTCCCACCGCGGCACCGTGCCTGATCTTGTGGCGAGCGGTCAAGGGATTCGCACAGGCATGGGCAGCGCCGAGCATGGAGAGCTCGACTGCCATTCCCGCAAGGTAGGCTCCGATCATCATCTGTCCCAAAGCCTCGGGGGCGCGCTTATTGACGGCGTTTTCGCAGTTCTCGTCCAGCAACCTCCACGACCAGCTGGAAAACATCCGGGAGATGGAGTGGCTGTTACTCGAGACCAGGCTTTCCACTGCATGAGAGAGAGCGTCCAGGCCACTCGTCGCCAGGACATCCCGGGGGGCCGTCACGAGCAGGTCCGGATCCAGGATAACAGCTTTGAACCGTGCTCCCGGGTCGCCGCAGGCCATTTTCTGGCGATCGGGAGAACGGGCGATTACGGCATATGACTGGGCCTCACTCCCGGTCCCGGCCGTGGTCGGTACCCCAATCGACGGGAACATCGGGGCCCCGGCTTTTCCGTATCCCCGGTAATCCTCGATGCGGCCCCCGTTCGTGAGCAGAAAGTTCACCGCCTTGGCCGTGTCCATGACACTGCCCCCGCCGATCGCGGCAATCAGGTCAAAGAATTCGCCCGATACAGCTCTTGCGGCTGCCTCTACGGAATCGCTGGTCGGGTCCTCCGGCACCCGGTCAAAAATCACAAGCTCGAGCGCCGAGTCGTGAAGTGAGGCTCTGGCGGCCTCCAGATGTCCCGCCTCGCGGATCCTCCGATCCGTTACCAGCAGGATCCTGTCTGCACTCATCTCCCTGGCCATGGCCCCCAGCCCGGAGAGGGATTGCGGTCCAAAGACGAGGTTCTGGCCAAGCTCCGCGGAAAACGCTGAGAGCGAGTCGCTTGGAGAAAGACCGGATGGTGAAGGTGATTCGTCCCGACGATTCATGGGCAAGGTCCGACGCATTCTAGCAAACTCCGGCGTTCTGGGTGCGGAATCGGCGCTCGCTGGTGCTCGCGCCGTTGAGTGTAAATCAGAGCCGCCGGCGAAAGCCGGCGGAAGGACACGCAGGGTCTGCGACCTTGCCCTCCGGCCGGAAGCCGGGGTAAATCAGAGCCCCCGGCGGAAGCCGGGGGAAAGAGAATTGCCCCCGGCCGCTCCCGCGGCCGGCTCTGATCGAGCGCGCGGCCGGCTCTGATCATTTCACTCGGAACGTAAAAAGGGTGTTTCGGTTGATACAATCTCAGAAAAGAGCAATGAGAAACGATGGCGTGACCTCGGTTCGGGTGGACAGATGGCTGGACGTGGCCTGCGTTTTTAAGACTCGGAGCCAGGCACGGCAGGCCTGCCAGAAAAGCCGCATCTCCGTCAACGGGCGGAATTGTAAACCCGGACACGCACTCAGGGTGGGCGACGAGCTGTCGATCCGGATGGGCGGAGGCTGGAAACGAATTCTGCGGGTTGAGGCGCTGGCGGAAAGAAATATCCCCCGAGCCGAGGCCAAAAGGCTTTACCAGGATCTCACGCCCGAAAGGCCGAAAACAGACCCTGTGGAGCAGATCATGGAGATTTCCCGCCCCCGAGGATTGGGCCGGCCGACCAAGCGGGAACGCCGAAACTTGAATCGTCTACGGAGACAGTAGCCAGCGATGCCGTGGTGGGCCGGACGTACCATTCTTCTTTTTTTCCTGGCATTCGTCTTCCTGGTTTTCTACGCGGTGACCTACGCAACCATCATGGGCATCCGCGACAATTACTATCGGTACGCCCAGAAGGCGTCACTCCAGTGGACGGGTCCGGGCAGAAAGCTCAGGCGACCCGGGCTGTGGACAGGGCTCGGGCTGTTGCTTGCCGCCCTCTTGAGCTCCTGGATCGCTGTTGACTGGGTGATTTTTTGATTCCGGAACCCGCACCGGCAGCTCGAGGTTGAGGTCGAGCGGGCAGTCAGGGTCAGACGTCTCTGCTAAAAAACTTCTGTGAGTGAGACAGATTAAGGCACTTGCGGACGAGGCGGTTTCGTTTGCTCACAGCAGCGAGGAAGAGTTTGCTCACTTCCTCGACTTTTACCAGATCGAGTGGCACTACGAGCCCACCTGTTTTCCGCTTCGACGAGATAATTTCGGTCGCGTTACCGAGAGTGTTACTCCCGACTTCTACCTTCCCCAGTTCGATCTCTACGTGGAACTGACAACCATGAAGCAGAGCCTCGTGACCCGTAAAAACCGCAAGCTCCGGCGCCTGCGAGAGCTTTACCCCGAGATCAACGTCAAGATCTTCTACGGCAGAGACTACAAGGGGCTGGCGTTTAAGTTCGGTGTGTTCAAATGAACCCTACGGGCTCCGCCTCGGTCCCGGATTTCGGCCGGATTGTGCTCAGCGAAAAGGCGATTCTGGAGGAAGTGGAGCGGCTGGGTGCCGAGATCGCCAGGGACTACCGTGACCGAGACCCTGTTGTGGTCGGAGTTCTGAACGGGGCCTTTTTCTTCACCTGCGACCTGATTCGCCGGATCGCAACTCCGGTCACATTGGATTTTTTGTCCCTCCGTCGTTTCAGTCCGCTGGACGCCGAGGCCGGGCAAGTCGAGATCACCAAAGATCTGGAAGAGTGCATTGAAGGTCGCGACGTTCTCATCGTCGAAGACCTGGTCGACACAGGCTTGAGCCTGAACTACCTGTGCCAGGTGCTGGAGCAGCGCCGTCCCGACTCGCTGGCCATCTGCTCCCTGCTCAACAGGCCCCAGCTGCGCCTGGTTGAGATCCCGCTCAAGTACCGGGGGTTCGAGGTAGATGACCAGTTTCTGGTGGGGTATGGTCTCGACTTCCAGGGTCACTTCCGAAGCCTGCCCCATATCGCGGCCCTCGAGCAGAACCCCAACGTCTCCCGGGTTGCCTAGCCGTGGTCTTGGCGCTCGATCAGAGCCGGCCGCGGGAGCGGCCGGGGGCAATTCCCTTTCCCCCGGCTTCCGCCGGGGGCTCTGATTTACCCCAACCGTTAACCAGCTGGCCGCGGCGGCGTCAATACCCCTCGATTTCGCCGTGACCACTGAGCACGAGACCCAGGGTCAGATCACCCTTTTTCAGGACCAGAATCGGCTGATCCAGTTCGTTGACAAGAACGCTATCCTGGTCGGGAACTTCCCAGACCGGGAAGAGTCCCATCACCGCCGGGTGAGTTGTTCCGGAGGCTTTCCGGCTGAGGTCTACAAGTTGTGTGAGAGTGAGTTGCGCATCCGGATCCTGGTCGGCGGCAGCGGGAACCAGTAGCAGAAAATCGCGGTAGAGTGAGGCGCCCGTATGATCTCCGTCGGCGGGTTGGGTGTAGTAGCGGAGGCCATACACACCGGGCTTCACCGGCTTATGCTTGTAATCCATCCACAGGGTAGAGAAACGCACGACACCCACCAGAGCCCCCGGCTCGAAAACCCCGAAGTTCACACCCAGACCTCCCTGGCGGTCCGAATCCACAGGCATTTCGGCTCGAAACCAGAACTCGGCGGTCGAGTCGCTTCCCAGCCTCACCCGGAAAAGCCGCTCCGAAAGAGTCGGGCGGATCTGGTCGGAAACCCCCGCAGGAGGTTGTGCTTCTTCGACTTCAAGCGTCGGGGTCGCGCCACCGCCTCCCAGGATCAAAGCGAAGAGCAATAATCGGAGCATGAAAGCTTTGCGACTACCGGACGAATTCGCCTACGAATGCGCTGGCCCGATCCGGACTGCTCCAGCTTGAGCCCAGGCCCTCTCCTCGAAACTCGTGTTCCAGGGTAAAGGCCGGCCGGGCGTCTGCCTGGATCAGTGGTGGGTAGAGGATCGACTCATTGCCGCAAAAATGGTCCCCTTTATTGAAACCGCGTGTCGAAAAGGTGGCAACATCACCTGCCCGCAGGGAGGCCCGCTGATCCAGGTCCCGGGTCAGTTCGATAGGAGCCGACTCGATACTGACGATGCGATTCAGCAGGTCGGGTGCCATCGAGCGCGCCAGGCTCACGAGTGCTTCCTTCTGGGACTGACTGGCTGACTCATCCACCAGAATGACAGAGCGGGCGGGCTCGGTTTCGCCGGCGAACGGATCTCCCAGGGTGGCGTCTGCCTGGACGACCGCTACGACGGTCAGTCCTTGAACCGCAGTGCCTTCCCAACTTCCTTCTCTGACTCGCCAGGCCATAATGGCCTCCTTGCCGGTCAGGTTCACCTCTCCGTTCGCAATACAGGGGCCTACGTAAACGTTGGCCGTGCGGACTTCCAGATAATCTCCCCGCACCTGTGCCTCGGCCCCAACTGCGACGCCAACGAGCAGGGTGATGGAAACAACGAACATCGTCATGCTTCTCATTTCAAAATCTCCAATCCAGATACAGATCTCAATCGTTCCTACTTATTCTAGCAGAACCGTCCCTCAAAGAAATCGAGCGGGCAAGCGCAGGGGGCGGTCGCCGTTTCAGACGTCGGGCTGAGAAAAAGGTTTCGCCCGCCCCTGCTGCTCAGACCTCCTCGTAGCAGTCTCGGCCGGGGATGCAGTCGTCCTTGTCCACGGGTTCGCTGTCGGGCCCCAGACACGTCTGAGTATGGCTGCACCAGCAAAAGCCATCGCTGGTATTGGGAACATGGGGGTCGGGCTCGACGTCGATGTACATGCCTTTGAAGCGGAGGCGGCGGCAGACTTGTTTTGTTTCCAGAGAACGATCCATCGTCTAACCCTCCCTCCCGGATGCGCGAAGGATGGCCCGCGCGGTGGCCACCCGGGCAAGCTGAATCTTGTAACCATTTCTGCTCAGAGCCCTCGCCCCGGTCGTGGCGGCCTCGCCGGCCTGGCGAGCGAGGTCAGGACTCAACGTCTTGCCTTCCAGCACTGCGGCCGCCCCGGTCGCCACCCAGGGCACGGGAGCCACGTGACCCAGCACGACGGAAGCCGAGCGCACGGTGTCACCTCTCATTCTCAAGCTTACTGAAGCCGTGGCCAGTGGCCAGTCCAGCGCCTGCTTGTGACGCACTTCGTAGGTTGCGTTGTCGCCGACCGATCCCGGGATTCGAATTGCGACGAGCAGTTCGTTGCTATGCAGGACATTCTCCCTTTCTCCGCTGCCCTGAGGAATCTGGAAAAAGTCGGCCACACCAACGGTACGGGATCCGGACGGCCCCGAAATCTCCACTCTGGCATCGAGAGCTACGAGCGCCGGCGCCAGACTGGACGCATTAACGAACAGGGCCTGCCCCGAATTGCCAAGGATAGCGTGGTAGCGATTGTCTCCGTCCTCGACCATGGAGCGCCCGTTGTGGGTGGCCAAGAGGCCAAAACCGCGCCGAAAATACCAGCATCTGGGACTCTGGCACAGATCCCCGCCGACCGTCCCCATGTTGCGAATCTGGGGGCTCGAAACACCTTCGATGGCCTGGATCAGAGCCGGATATCTGGTCCTTACAGCAGGACTACCCGCCAGCTGGGCAAGCGTCGTTGTGGCGCCGATCCTCAGTTGGCCCCCTCTGTCCTTGATCCCGGAAAGCTCAGATATATTCTTGATATTGACCAGCACTTCCGGTGCCACGATCGAGTCCTTCATGAGACTCAGGAGATCGGTTCCTCCCGCCAAAACAGCGGCTTTTCCCCTGGCCCCATTCAGAATCTTGACCGCCTCACCGGTGCTCTTTGGCTGTGCATACGAGAAAGCTTTCATGGCTTCAGGCTCCTTTCCCTAATGCTGTGAGGACCCGGTCGGGAGTTAACGGAAGAGTGGGCACGCGCACGCCGATGGCGTTGGCCACGGCGTTGGAGATGGCAGCTCCCGGAGAAATGACGGGCGGTTCGCCCAGGCCGATCACTCCACGCTCGTCGTAACCCGGACCCGTCATCATGTGGACTTTGAGGCGACCAACGTCAAACAGCCCGGGCAACTTGTAGAACTCCATGTCGGGATTGAGCAGCTTGCCGCTCACGGGGTCCATGATCTTTTCCTCCATCAGGGCGTAGGCGATTCCCTGGATCAAAGCGCCGAAGACCTGACTGCGCGCCGTCTTCAGGTCCAGGACCAGCCCGCAATCCTGAACAGCTACCATCCGGTTGATCCTGACGACCCCTGTTTCGGTGTCCACCGATACGTCCGCCATCTGGATTCCACCGACGCCGCTGTCGTTTAGACCCCCGGGACCGGGGTTTCGTCCCATGGCGGTGAGAGGGCTCGGACCAATCCGGGCGGCTGCCCGCTTCCACTCCATGCGCCGGGAGGGGTCCGCCTTGACCCGAATCGTGCCGCGCCAGGCTTCCAGTTCTTCACCCGATTCCACTCCCAGGGCCGGAGCGGCAGCTTCCAGTACATTCTCGAGCGCGTCCAGGGCAGCCCTTCTCGTCGAGGAACTCACTCCACCGACCGTAGTACTGCCTCCGGAAGGCCCTGACTGAGGGTAACTGCTGTCACCCATCCGGACCTTGACATCTTTGATACCGAGTCCAAAAGTCTCCGCCAGAACCATAGCTATGATCGTCCCGGTACCGGTCCCCAGATCCTGGGTGCCGATTTTGGCCTCCACCCCGCCGTCGGGATACACCACGACCTCGCAATGGCTGGTGTGCCCCCGCCCACCCCAGGTGTGGATCCCCAGGCCGAGGCCGGTCTTGACCGGACCTGATCCGCCCCCCTCTCCACGGGGATGCCAGTTTTCCTCCCACTCAATCATCCTGGCGCCCACATTCAGCTCCTGCTGGTAGACGGCGGCCAGGCGCCCGGTCAGGTGAATGTTCTTGATCATCAATTCGAGAGGATCCATCCCTATCTTGGCTGCCGTGTCTTCGATGGCCGCCATCGTGATCAGGCACCCCTGGGGGTGATTCGGCGCCCTCCAGGCCCGGGCCGCACCGGTATGGGTCGGTATGGCGATGTGCTGTTTCTTGCGATTCGGGATCTGGACAACGTAGGGGAGGGGTGGATTCCCAGCCCTGGCCACGCCTCCGGAACCCCACGATTCCGACTCCCAGGCGGTCAGTTCGCCGTCGCTCGTGCACCCGACCTTGACATTGGCGTAGGCGGAGGGCCGGTCGCCGGCAACGGCGATCTCGGCATCCCGAAGGAGCATCATCTTGACGGGCGCCCGCGCTTCACGGGCCAGTTGAGCGCACTCCACGCCCCAGCGATCCACCGAGAATTTGCTGCCGAAGCCTCCTCCCATGTAAGGAGTGATGACTCGGACGTTGGCAGCGGGAATGTTCAGGGCTTCGGCAAACTGGGGGGGCAGGCCCGAGACGTTTTGGGTCGAACACCAGGCCGTCAGATGCTCGTCGTCCTGCCATTCGCAGACCTGGCCGTGGGACTCGAGGCAACAGTGGGCGATTCTCGCAAGTCCGTAGTAGCCCTCCATCACCGTATCCGCCTCCCCAAAAGCCTGCTCCGGGTTGCCGGTGGTCTGTGCCTCACCCGGGTTCGTTTTCGGTGCCTCGTCCCGCTGCTCTTCGGTCACGAAATGGGGAAGAACCTCAAAATCGATCTGGATGGCCCCGAGAGCATCGTAAAGGGCCGCTTCACTGCTCGCCGCAACCGAGACAATGTCGTCCATCTCCCACTTGATCTCGGTGCCCGCATCCTGGATCACGCGCAGGGCCTTGACCTGGGGCATCGCCCGGGCGGCAGTAACGTCCAGACGGGTGATTCGGGCGTGAGCATGAGGTGATTGCAGGATGCCGCCAAAGAGCATCCCTGGTCGGTTGACGTCGTAACTGTACTTGGCCTCACCGGATACTTTGAACGGCGAGTCCAGGCGAGTGACCTTGCTGCCGATAAGGGATCGTTTGGAAAAATCGGGCCATTTGTACTCAGGCATTCGGCACCTCCTCCTCCAGCAGCTCGGCCAGAGCATCATGGATTCCGGCATATGTGCCGCAGCGGCAGAGGTTGCCGCCCAGACCCTGCTCCAAGTCATGCCTGGAGGCCTCGGGGTGCTCGTCCAGGACCGCTTTACAGGCAACGATGAAGCCGGGCGTGCAGAAGCCGCACTGGGAAGCGTCGTTCTCGACAAAGGCGGCCTGGACGGCATGCATTTGATCAGAGGTGCCCATGGCCTCCACCGTTTCAACCCGGCTTCCCTGGCCATCGATGGCCAGAACCGAACAGGCATAGACAACCTTACCGTCCAACAGAACCGTGCAGGCCCCGCAGGTGGCACGGTCGCAAACTCGCTTGGGCCCGGTCACATCCAGATCGTTTCTCAGGGCATCCAGCAAAGTGACCCGAGGCTCTACTTCCAGAGATCGATCCCTGCCGTTCACGCTCAGGGTGATAGGAACTGCCGCCGGCCCGACGAGTTCATGAGCTGCGGCCGCCACCGTCGTGGCTGCTCCTGCAACCAGACTCCCTGTCAGAGCACCGGTAGCACCGGTTCTGAAAAAATCACGGCGGGAGTAATCGGCACTTTCCTTCCCGCCCCTCTTTTCTTCTGCCATTGCATCCTCCTCGATAGAGCGCCAGATCTGATGAGTTCAGCCTTACTATACCCGGTGCGGCTTCGCACGGCAATTCCCTGCTCGCGTGTCATGCTCGGGCCCGATGCCGGTGGTCTTTATCTTCGAACACACGACGGACTCTTTTCACCAGCAGGCCTGGCGGAAAGGCGCACAGGCCCAGGCGATCAGGCCGCAGAAATTGTGGCGGGAGCGTACCGGAGGCGGGCACAACAGAGGCGGGGGTTCACTTGGAGTGTGAGTTCTTCCTCATCTGGTGTCTGCGCTTGCGGCGAAGCTTGCTTCTTCTTTTTCTCTTCTTCTTAAGGACACTGCCCATTTAACTTCTCTCTCGTACCAGGCACAATGGTTTTGAACTATCTATCGTAATAGAAAACAGTGTCTTCTGTGAAGCCGGCGGCACCGGGTGCCCCAGGACGGGCCGGCTCAATAACCAGGTTGCACGTCACATAAAGGAGGTAGCCGATGGATCCTGCAGATTACATCGATTTGAAGAATCTCAAAATTCCCGACCAGTTGAGCCGGCTCAAGATGGTTCCGCTGATACTGGTCGCCCTGGCCGCGATTCTGCTCTTCACCATGTGGTTTCAGGTAGAAGCAAACAGCGAGGGAGTTATCCTGCGGTTGGGCAAATACGAACGCACCGTTGGTCCCGGGCTGCACCTCAAGTTTCCCTTCGGCGTCGAAACCGTCAGCATCGTTCCTTCCCAGCGGCAGCTCAAGGAAGAATTCGGTTTCCGCACCCTTCAGGCGGGCGTCCGCTCTCAGTATTCGGGCCGGGACTTTCCCGAAGAGTCTCTTATGCTCACCGGCGACCTCAACGTGGCAGAGGTGGAATGGAGTGTGCAGTTCAGGATCGCGGAGCCCCGCAAGTTCCTATTCAAAGTCAGAAATGTGCGCGACACCTTCCGCGACATGACCGAGGCGGTCATGCGGGAGATTGTGGGAGACAGAACCGTCAATGAAGTCCTGACCGTCGGCCGAACCGAGCTGGCTCAGGCCGTGGAGGACGGGCTGCAGGAGTTGTGTGAGCAGTACGAAACGGGACTCCGGGTGGAACAGGTGATCCTTCAGGACGTGGCCCCTCCCGATGCTGTCAAACCTTCTTTCAACGAGGTGAACCAGGCTCAGCAGGAGCAACAGAAGCTGATCAATGAAGCCAGGGGGGAGTACAACCGGGACGTCCCCCGGGCCCGCGGCGAAGCCGAGCAGCAGATCAGCCAGGCTGAGGGATATGCCATCGACCGGGTGAATCGGGCAAAGGGCGAAGCCTCCCGATTCGATCAGCTGTATGCCGAGTATCGCAGAGCACCTGAAGTCACCAGGCGGCGAATTTACATTGAAACCATGAATCAGGTTCTGCCCAAGGTCGGCCGCAAGCTGATTCTAAACAAGGACACACAGAACATCGTGCCACTGCTCCAGCTTGGAAAGGGGGCGACAGGACAATGAAGATCAGTGTAGTACTCATCGCCCTTCTCGTTATCGCGGTCATCGTCCTCTTCAACGGCCTCTTCATCGTGGACGAAACCCAGCAGGTCGTCATCACTCGCTTCGGAGCGCCCCGGGGATCGGCCATCACCGACCCGGGTGTCAAGTTCAAGGTGCCTCTTATGGATCGAGCTCACTTCTTTGACAAGCGTTTTCTGGAGTGGGATGGTGACAGCGACCAGGCCACCACGGCTGACAAGCGCTTCATCTGGGTCGACACCTATGCACGCTGGAGAATCTCTGACCCCAGGCTGTTCCTGGAGCGTCTTTCCGACGAGAGAGCCGCCCAGACCCGGCTCGATGACATCATAGACGGCGCGACCAAACGGGCCGTTGCCAAACATGATCTCGTTTCCCTGGTCCGTTCCACCAATCGGGAGGTCACCCCGGATCCCAGCTTGCCCGAGTCGGAAGTCGGCGAGCTGGCGACCATCGTGAAAGGACGCCGGGAAGTCATGCGGGAGATCCTCGAGAATGCGAGCCAGGACACCAGTGATCTCGGGATCGAAGTGGTCGACGTGCGCTTCAAGAGCATCGATTACGTGGAAGCAGTCCGACAGAACGCCTACGAGAGAATGATCGCTGAGCGCAATCGAATCGCCCAGCGCTTCCTTTCCGAAGGCCAGGGCGAAAGTGCCCGTATCCGTGGAGAGAAGGAGCGCGAGCTGAAGAAAATCGAATCCGAAGCTTATCGAAAGTCGCAGGAGCTGGTGGGTCAGGCCGATGGAGAGGCCACGGCCATTTACGCGAAGGCCTATAACAAGGATCCCGAGTTTTACCAGTTCCTGAAGACTATGGAGTCCTACCAGGACGCGCTGGACAAGGACTCCTGGCTGATCCTCACTACGGACAGCGATTTCTTCAAGTTCCTGGACCGCCATCGTGGCCGCTGATTGGCCTCATGCTCACTGAAGCGATCAATCCGCACACGGTCGATCTCGATCGCCTGCCGACGATCGAGATCCTGAGGAACCAGGGGAAACGTCTGCACCCGGGAATTCACTCTAACCTGTCCGCAGGAGGCACAAGTGGGAGACAAGGGCGTCCCAACGCAGCAGGCCCCGGCACCGTCGGAGCCGGTCAACCCCCTGCGAAAACACTTCGACGATATTGAGGTCGGCGACCACTACACGACTCACGGCCGCACGGTTACCGAAGCCGATGTGGTCAACTTCGCCTGCCTGACCGGGGATTTCTATTATCTGCACGTCGACCGGGAAGCCGCCCGTAAGTCTCCATACGGCCGTAGAATCGCCCACGGTTTCCTGGTTCTTTCTCTCGCCACCGGTCTGATGGTGACCAGCCGGCCGGGACCGGTGGTGGCCAACTACGGATGTGACCGGCTGCGGTTCCTTCGGCCTGTGTTTCTGGGGGACACACTGCACGCCCGGCTGAAGTGCCTCAAGACGCAAGCTCGAGCAAAACCCATAAAGGGTCGCCCGGTGGGAGTCGTCGATTGGAAAGTCGAAGCAGTCAACCAGGATGGCAAGCTGGTGGCCAGCTGGATTTTCAAGACCCTGGTTCTGCGCTCCCCGGGCTGAAAGGGAGGCCTGCAGAGGCGAGCACGCCAGTAAGCCCGCGTTGGCTCCTCCCGACGCGCTTGTTATCACGCGCGCTACTGTTGGATCGACCTTCGGATTACAACAGATTTCAACTAAAACAATCAGTGATTTATTGCGATCCACGTCACAATGCGTGTCATCGAAAGGGCCTAGCCCGGATTATGCAAGAACCGTAGTTCGGTGTTGAAAAACGACTCGAGAAGTGGCCCAACTCGGAAGCGGGCAGGTGTGACAGGCGGATTTGCGAAGGATATGGGTTGGCGAGGCGTTTGAGTGGTTTGGGGAGTGAATTTCAGACAGATCTGGGCCTGGATGAGTGTCGGAAGCGGTTTTTCGGGGGAGCTGGGAAAAGCTAACTGGAGTTCAGGCGACTCAAGACGAGGTGGAAGAGGGGTTGTTCGGGAAAGGCTGAGGAAAGATGGACCCAGATGCGTCGAGTGGTTTGTCGGATCCGGGCCCCAATCTTGAGGACCCGACGACGTAAGGTTTCGATTTCGAGCTTGTGCCAGGGGGTTCCGTGAAGATAGTCGCGCAGGCGAACGAACATCTGGTAAGCCAGTGCATGCAGGAGGAGTCGAAACTGATTGGCCAGGAATCGATGACAGCTGAGTCGGTCCATGCTCAGATGATTCTTGAAGGCCTTGATGAAGTTCTCGGTCTGCCCTCGGTTTGTGTAGTGGTCATAAAGTGATTGGGAGCAGAGATCGTCCCGGTTGGTAACTACAAAGCGACGATTGATCCCACGCTGATCGACCTCCACTTTGACAATGACGCGACGGGATCGATCCCAGCTGTGGGCTCGATAAAGAAACTCGTCAAACTGACGCTGTTTTTCCTCCAGCTCAAGGAACCTTTCCCGAGTCGAATCCAGCAGGGGCTCGACCACTCGCTGCAGGCGAGGGTTTCGGCTTAACCCGATGACATATTGGAGTTTATTCTCTTCACATTCACAGAACTCGTAGAGCCGAGGCGTGGCAAAGCCGCTGTCGGCCCGAATCTCAATCTCGACATCCGTCCCCACTGCTTGTCGGATGGCCTCCACGACTCGCTTCAGAATGGGCACGATGTGAGAGGCAGCCCCCTTGTTGCCAGGTCTCAACACGGCACAGACCAGGTCTCCCGTGTCGGCATCGAAGATCAGCAAAGGATGCAAAATGTGGTTTCGGTAATACCCGTGGTAGAAGGAGAACTCCTGTTGGCCGTGAGTGTGGTCGTCGGTACTGTCCAGATCCAGGATGATCTTGCTGGGACGTCTCTTCTTCAGGGAGCGCACATAACGGCCTAGCAGCCACCGGCTCAGACGCATCAGATCCTTCTTGGTGACGGAGTTCTCCAGGCGGGAGAAAGTCGGCTGGGTGGCCAAATCGGGATCGCTCTCTGGCAACTGATCACAGACTGTCTTGAGCATCGGATCCGAGCGCAGCGTATCGGCGTCGTTACAGTCTTCGTAGCCGGCCACGATCTGCAAGACTCGTTGTCGGATCAACTTCAACAGGTCATGACGAATGTAGCGTTGGTCTCGACTTTCCGAAATACAGGAACTGAAGCCCTCGCACAATCGATGTTGACGATCCAGCGATCCAAACAACAACCATCCTGCGTCGGAAGTGAGGCTCCCCCCATCAAAACGAGCCGTGATGTTTCTGTGGCTATGAAATGGCAGGGTATTCTGGCAGACTGTTTTTGACATTGCCGTAGCTCCTGTTTAGGGTCTTTGTTTCTCTAAACCCTTTTATATCAGAGAGCTACGGCCTTTTTTCTGGGCCCACATCTCACTCGGATTCAGATCTCTTGCATAATCCGGGCTAGAATTGACCAACTATGCGACATTGTCCGAACTGCAGCAGCTTGATCCAGGACGCGTCGATTTTCTGCAGGTTCTGTGATCACGACGTTGCCCCAGCAACCGAGAGTTCAGATAAATGGACCGAATTCGGTAAGAAGTACCGGAGTCTCTCCCCGGCAGAGCGCACGACCGTCTGGGACCAACTCAGTCCCGACGACCGGAACTACGTGCGAAAGGTCCTGGGCATTCCCAGCCCCGCCCCGGTTCGGGCAACGCCTCAGTTGAGCCCCGCCCCTGCTGCCAGCGCGGCCACGGGGAGGTCCCTCAAATTTGGACTTTTTCTGACAGTCAGTCTCACGCTGTCGCTAGCGGCACGTTTCTTTATTCTCAACCTGGTCGGAACTCCGGCGGGCGCCTCGAATAATGATGCGGCAGTCTTTCCATCATTCTCCCAGCAGGTCGACAAGGTGATTTTCGACTTTTACGAGACGACCAGGGGCCTGTGGGCGGATTTCGGTCAAAGCGCGAGCGAATCGGTTGCAACGGCCGCGGATAATGTGGTTTCGGGCCTCGAGCAGGAACCTTCCACCTCGGACCTGACGACGATCTCGCTGGCTCCCGTCCCGGGTAGCTCGTCGGCCACGCCGCATCGCTAGACTTCGGCCTTCTCCAGCAGCCCGTGCCCGCTACCCTTCAGGAAGACGCCGGAATTGTTAAGACGTTATCCGGTTTACGAAAAAGGGTACTTGGGTGTAAAATGTCTGTCCATTAGGGGAGGCGGGCCAAAGATTTGAACGGTGCCTCATCTTTTTCTAAGCCCGTTTTAAAATTGAGTAGTCGTCCTGCCGCCCTTCGGGTCCTGTGGAGATTAGGGTAATAGAGTCTGGCGGAAACTGAGAACCGGATCTTCTTCTTTCCATCTGGCGCGTGAGACAGGGATCACAAGCCGGGGACCCCTCGACATCATAGGATGGTCGTATCATGAGAGGTTGTCCATATTGCAGCCAGCTAATCCATGACGCAGCAGTCGTTTGTCGATTCTGCAGGGAGTCTGTGCCCCAGGTTCTCTCGGTTGAACCGGAGTGGGAGGACTTCACTTCCAGGTTCTACCGGGTCTCCGACGGAAAACGCTGGGATTTGTGGAACACTCTGCCGGCGGAAAAAAGGACCTATGCCCAAAAGATCCTCGGCATGGCCCCCCCCGACCGGGTAGCTCCAACGTATACGGGAGGCGAAGTAGTCAAAGCCACGCCGGCTCAGACACCGGTCGACGTGGTCGGCTCGCAGCTGCGGCGTCTGTTGACAGGGTATCTCCTCCTGAGCGTGATGACGCTTGCTTTCGCCGCTTGCGTCATGGTCTTTCAGGTCGTCGAGGTACCGAGCCTCGCGTCTCAGAAACTCCTCCTCTCGGCGCCGGGAATTTCGGGCGACCTCGACCAGGGACTGGCCATGGCAGTCGAGAAACTGACGGGCTCAGGCCGGGGCGTGGGCGATGCCGCGATGAAATCCTTTTCCAGGAGTTCTTCCGCGCTTCAGAAGAACACCAGCACGAAACCCTAGTAAGGGCGATCCCTGGTGGTCGCCCATCAAGCGGGCCGGCACCAGACCGGCCCCTACGCCGTCTCCTCATTCGCCTTGCCGGGAAAGTCCGGATTACGGAGGAGTTCTCCGAGCATCGCGAGATCTACGTTGCCTCCACTCAAAAGGCAGGCCACTGGAGCCCCCGGCCGAAGTATCACCTTTCCGCCAAGCAGGGCTGCTACGCTTGAAGCCGCCGCCGGTTCCGCCAGGACCTTGCAGCGCGCCAGGAGCAGCTTCATCGCGATGGCAATCAACCGGTCGGAAACGGTGACCACCTCGTCAACGAGGGCCTGCACGTGGTGCAGATTCTTGACACCGACAAAGGGAGCCGCCAGACCATCGGCGATCGTATCCATTCGATCGAGATGAACCGGTTCTCCCTTCTGGAGGCTCCTGGTCATGGTCGGGGCTCCCTCGGGTTCCACACCGATCAGCCGGATTCCCGGGTCCCTGCCCTTGACGGCTGCCGCGACTCCCGAGATAAGGCCTCCGCCTCCGATTCCTACGATCACGGCCTCTACCTCGGGTAAATCTTCCAGGATCTCGAGGCCAACCGTTCCATGTCCGGCGATGATGAACTCGTCATCGAACGGATGAACCAGGGTCAGCCCCCGATCGTCGCGCAGCTGAAGGCAAGTCTCCAAAAGGTTCCCGGAAGTGAGGACGACGCTGGCACCGTAAGCTCGGGCAGCATCGACCTTGCTGCTCACGCTGCTCTCGGGCATCACCACAGTGGAGGCAATTCCGCGAGAGGATGCGGCCCAGGCCAGGGCTTGCGCATGATTGCCGGCAGACAGCGAGATGACGCCTTTTTCCCGGGCCTCGACATCGAGGTGAGACAGCCGGTTGAGGCCGCCACGGGTCTTGAAAGAACCCGTCTTCTGAAACATCTCCAGCTTCAGGTGGACTTCCAGCCCGGTTTGCCTGCTCAGAGTTTGCGATCCAACCAGCGGCGACCGATGCAGAGCAGACTCGATGACGCTGCGTGCTGCCAGGATGTCCTCGAGATGCACCAGTTCGGCACCAGTGCTCGGGGAATTCATGAGGAGCCGCAGTATAGCACGAGCCCGCTCCTGTTCCTTCTCAGACCGAGACGGGCTCTGGAGCCTCTTCGATTCGTTCGATTGTGAATCCAGTCACACCGTAGATCGCGGAGATCACCGGGTTCATCAGGTTGAAAAAGCAGAAAGGCAGGTAGGCAAGGGTCGCCACGGACAGCGTCTGTGCCATGAACGCCCCACACGTGTTCCAGGGCACCAGGGGCGAGGTCAGAGTCCCGGCGTCTTCCAGGCATCGAGACAGATTCTTGGCCTGCAGGCCGCGCCTCTCAAACTCGGCGCGGTACATTCGTCCCGGAACCACGATCGAAATGTACTGATCCGAGGCGATGACGTTCATTCCGATGCAGGTCGCCAGCGTAGAAAGAATCAGAGAGCCGGTGCTGTGGGCCCGGGAGAGGATTCTCCGGGCAATGACCTGCAGCATACCGGTTTTTTCCATGACGCCCCCGAAGACCATTGCCGACAGAATGAGCCAGATTGTGTCCAGCATGCTCTGCATGCCTCCCCTGGTCAGCAGTTCGTCAATCCGGGCGTTACCCGTGGAGGAGACATAACCCGCAAAGAGGGCCGTCCAGAGCCCCTTCAGCAAAGCCACCGTGCTTCCGAGCTCGGGCTGATTCACAAACTGAAGCACGGCTCGCTGTTGAAAAAGGCATGCAAACACTCCTCCCAGCAGTGCCCCGATGAGAAGGGCTGGAAGTGCCGGCATTTTGCGCATGACCAGCAAGAGAACCATCGCCGGCGGAATCAGCAGGTGCCAGCCGATATCAAACGAGGAAGCGAGAACCGCCAAGAACTCTTCGAGGCCCGGGCCGCTTCCTCGGGCGTCCACACCCAGCCCCAGGATGGTGAAGAGTACAAGGGAGAGGCACATCGCTGGTACGGTGGTCCACAACATGTGACGGATATGCGCGAAAAGGTCCGTGCCTGCAACCGCAGGCGCCAGGTTGGTCGTGTCTGACAACGGCGATAGCTTATCCCCGAAGTAGGCTCCCGAGATGACCGCACCGGCCGCTGCAGGCAGGCTCAGCTCCAGGGCCCCGGCGATTCCGACCAGCGCGATGCCAATCGTGCTGACGGTGGTCCAGGAACTCCCGGTCGTGAGGGAGACGAGAGCGCTCATCGCACAGGCGGCGGCGAAGAAGAAGGAGGGACTCATCAACTGCAGGCCCCAGTAAATGAGAGCAGGAACAATTCCCGAGAGAATCCAGGTTCCAATCAACGCCCCCACGACGAGAAGGATCAGGATAGCTCCCGAGGCCAGGGAGATTCCCTTGACCATGCCTTCTTCCAATTCCTTCCAGGAATATCCGTTTCGGATCCCGACCACGACCGCCACTGCGGAGGCCAGGGTCAAAGCGATCTGGTTGGGCCCATAAGAGGCGTCGTCACCAAACAAATAGACCGCTGAGGACAGCAGAATAATCAGAAGGAAGACGGGCAAGAGGGCTTCGGCGAGCCCCGGCCGCGTGGGCCGATCAGTCATTCCCAAGTGCCTGCCCAGCCCCGAACCGCTCCCTCACGTATTCTTCCAGAATGTTCTGGAAATCAACGGCAATACTGGAACCCTTCAGGGTCGTGAAATGGCGACCGTCTATATAGACAGGAGCTTTGGGGCTCTCTCCCGTGCCCGGCAGCGAGATTCCAATGTCGGCGTGCTTGGACTCGCCGGGGCCGTTGACCACGCACCCCATCACGGCGACCTTCAGCTCCTCGATACCGGGATAGGACTCCTTCCAGTCCCGCATGCGGCTAACCAGATGACTTTGAATATCTTCAGCCAGTTGCTGGAAGAACGTACTGGTCGTTCGCCCGCATCCCGGGCAGGCGCTGACCTGGGGTGTAAAACTCCGGCTCCCCACAGCCTGGAGCACCTGCTGAGCGACTCGAACCTCCCGGCTGCGGTCGCCGCCGGGCTGTGGAGTCAAGCTCACCCGCACCGTGTCTCCGATCCCTTCGGTCAAGAGTACGGCCAGTCCGGCAGTACTGGCTACGATGCCCCGGGTTCCCATGCCGGCCTCGGTCAAACCGAGATGCAGCGGGTAGGTGCAGCGCTCTCCCAGTTGCCGGTAAACTCGGAGCAAGGCGGGGACTTTCGACACCTTGGCGCTGAGGATGATGCGATCCGAAGGTAACCCGTATTCCTCGGCCAGTTGGGCGGAGCGCAGTGCGCTCTCCACGATCGTCCTCATCAGGACTCCGTTGGCGTCCTCGGGCTCCGAGAGGGCCGCGTTTTGCTCCATGAACCGATTCAGAAGCGCCTGGTCCAGGGACCCCCAGTTGACGCCAATCCGAATCGGTTTGTCGTTGTCCATAGCCACCTGAATCATTTTCTGGAAGTTCGCGTCCCGGTGTTTTCCCATGCCCACGTTGCCCGGATTGATTCTGTACTTGGCCAGTTTTTGAGCGCAGTCCGGGAATCGGGTCAGCAACAAATGGCCGTTGTAGTGAAAATCTCCGATAATCGGTACCGGGCAGCCCGACTCCTCGAGACGGCCCACAATCTCGGGCACCGCCCTGGCGGCCTGCTGGTTGTTCACCGTGATTCGCACCAGTTCCGAGCCGGCTTCGGCAAGCAGGCGAACCTGGTCTACCGTGGCATCGACGTCCGCCGTGTCGGTGTTCGTCATGCTCTGGACAACCACCGGATGCAGCGAGCCCAGTGGAATGCCGCCGACCCGCACCGTGATGCTCTGGCGCCTCTCGATCATGCGATTATTCTACCCCGAAAGCCCTGCGATCCAAGGCGGCCGGGTGAAGGTTGAAAGTTGAAGGTTGAAAGTCGAAGGTTAAGGGTTGAAGGGTTGAATATGAGAGCCGGCAAAGGTACGGTGCAAGCACGTTGAAACGCCTGGCTAAGGAACGTTGAGAAAGAAATGGACGAACAAAGGGAAATGAAGAACCCGGAGTCGGAAACGAAAAACAAGGAAGAGGTCCTGGCGGAACTGTTCGAGAGTTCAAATCCGAAGGCTTTTGCCAAACGATTCAAAGCCGCGGAGGAGGATTGGAAGGAACCAGCGAAATTCATCCAGCAGGTAGCCTCCAGCATTCCTTTGAAGCTTTATGAGAGATTTTACGACGACTTCGTTCCCCACGGCTTCTTTGGACTCTCCTGTGCTGCGTCGACTCTGCACCTGTTTCCCGAGGAGCGCCGCTGGTGGCCCTGTGTCCAGCAGGCGTGGTTCATCGCCCGCGCGCGCCGACGAAGAGCCTGGGACGGAGCCCCTGCAGACATCGTAGCCCCTGCTTCTGAAGAGGAGGGATGGAGTCAGTTCCAGACGGCCTCGTCGAGTCGTGACTTCAAGCGTTGCTTCGCTCTGCTGCGGGGATTCCTGGAGGATCCGTCGCAGCGCGATTTTTTTCGAACCCAGAGCCTGACCCGGGCCCTCCTGGACACGGCTCACGGCGGGTTGAAGTTCATTCAGCTGGCAAAGGCCTGGGAGATGGCCGAGATTCAGGACTGGAACGAGGCCCATCAGATCCTTTTTCCGGCCTTTCATTTCATGGTCCTGGGGCCGTGCCGGGACGAACTGGCAACCCGGGTGGCGGCGGCCGGACAGCTCGAGATCCCCGACCCGGAGAAAGACCCGGTCTCCAGGGCAGACCTGCAGAGATTGGAAAATGTGATTCTCTGTTCCGACGATTCGAGGGCTTCCCTGGACGCTCTGGCCCGTCTTGCCGGCCAGGGGCATGGCTTTGCTTCTATTCACGAGGCTCTTCTTCTGGTCGCTGCCCAGGCGCTCAACAATGCCCAGATGGGTCGCTGGCTCCCTCCTTTGAGGGCCTTTCTCTACACGGATGCCTGCCTTGTCTGGGCCCAGGGGGTTCCGGCCGGGGAAAAAGGCCGGGGACTGGCGCTGGCCGCCCTGCTGATCCAGCAGGCCTCCGGCCGAAGTCGGGAGAGCCGTGAGAGCCGGGTCGTCGTGGAACCGGTGGAGAGCGTGTGCCCGACAAATCCTTTCGTCACCCTGCGCAGCCTGGTCAGCCACAGTGACCCTTACGCTTCAGCGAATACGGTCCGGGCGATTCTGGGAATGGGAGCGGAGGCCTGCGGCGAGCTGACACAGACCCTGGCTACGCTGGCTGCCAAAAACGATGCCCGGGTTGGTCAGGGCTATGACCTGCTCCTTGTACAGGCCTGTTCTGCAGCCTATGAGAGATCCAGCTCGGAGATGCGGGACTGGTTTCTGGTGTGCTGCGGTTTCTTCCTGGGCCGGATACTGAAAAACTATGAGCTCTTCGGAGCCTATGGAGTGAAGTAGGGCAAGCCCGTATCACTTCGATTCAGCTTTTTTCCGGCTTTCTTTCCACCGCCAGGGTGGTATCGGATCCGGAAGTGACCAGATCCCGATCTGTTTCGTCCGGGCCTGCTTTTCTGCCGCTGCCAGCCCGGGATCGCCCGAGAACCGTTGGTAGTGCCAGGCCAGCCCGGCCCTGAGCAGTTCCAGCGAGACGTCTTTGCCGTCAACCTCGACCCGGGCCACGATACGACCATTTTGGTCTTTCTGAACGGAAAGGAGCCGGGCGTCATCTCCGGAAGACGGGTCCGCTTCGACGTCTCGGGGCTGGTTGGGGACCCCACTCCCTCTCTTGGGGAGGATCAGGACTTCATTTCCATGGACCAGACTCGCCGTGAACTCTTTTGCCTGGTCGGCGAAGTCCTGTCCAGGCTCAGGTGTCTGGACTCCTTCCAGACGAACCCGCATCCGCTCGCCACCCACGCGAATGGCAATGATGCTTCCGCTGGGGACACGGACGCAGGTGGCCATAAAGCCGGCGGGACCGGCGCAGGTCGTAAGGTAGAGGAGAGACAGCAGGCAGATGGCTGCCAGTCCGTGTTCTCGATCGGCTGCTTCCCCGGCAAGGGCCTTGAGTCTTTGCATCTGACTTCCCTTCAGCATCTCCAAAAAACGAGACTAGCACTTTGTGGTGAAAACTCCACGGCTGACTAAGCTCGAGGCCCAGCTTCCCAGTACTGGACACTGAAATAACGCCTGGCGTCATACCACGTCCGGCGTGGCGCAAAGCCTCCCTGTGCAGCCAGCCCGGAGGCCCTCTCCTCGGTGTACTTGCGGCAGCTTTCCGTGTGAATCATCTCGCCCTTCAAGACCTTGAACACACTCCCCTCAACCAGGATCGTCTGGTCACAACTTGAACGGAGAAACATCTCGATCTTGGCTCCGGCTTGGTCGTAGCGGATGACGTGAGAGAAGTTGGCTGGAACCACCTCGGCACCAAGCTGGCGACGCATCCGCTCCAGCAGATTCAGGTTGAACCTCGCTGTTATGCCAGCCTCATCGTCGTAGGCCGCCTCCAGAATAGCAGCATCCTTGGCCAGATCCATTCCAATCAAGAGTGCTCCCTCGTGGCTAACGACATTCCGAACGCTCTTCAGAAAAGATCCAGCCTCAGCGTCGTTCATATTACCGATAGTGGACCCGGGGGAATACGCGATCGTACGTCTGAAAGAGGAAGACGATTCCGGCACAGGGAAGGCCGCGGAGTAGTCTGCCGCCACGGGCACGACCTCGATGCCGGGGTACTCCGCAGCCAATTGGGAGGAAGCGGCCAGCAGGTGATTGTGCGAAATGTCCACCGGGACGTAGACGGAGGGTTCGTCCAGCGCGTCCAGGAGGATTCGAGTCTTTGCACTGTTCCCGCTCCCGAACTCGATGAGCCTGATCCGGGGTCCCATGCAGGCGGCCATCTCTGCGGCGAAGTGCTCCATGATCTCCGCCTCCGCCCGGGTCAGGTAGTATTCCGGGAGCTGGCAGATCTGCTCGAACAGCTTCGAACCCGGGGTGTCGTAGAAATATTTGCAGGGAATTCGTTTCGGGGTAGCAGCGAGTCCGCTCAATACGTCCTGCAGAAATTGATCGCGGGTGGCCTGAACTGATTGCATGACGGCCAAACCCCCCGGTCAACTGCTCCGTGCCAGACGAATCCCTGAAAACTGCCAGCGAGCCGCTGCCGGAAAAAAGTTTCTGTAAGAGGGGCGAACGTGGCCGGGCGGGGTGGCGCAGGATCCTCCCCTGAGCACGTACTGGTTGCACATGAACTTGCCGTTGTATTCGCCCACGGCCCCCTTCAGCGGCGCGTAACCGGGATAGGGCCTCCCATACCTGGCTGAGATCTCTGTGCCGGTGCCGGGAGCAGCTCGTGCGGGGATCGCCTGGGCCATGATCTTCTCCTTCTTCAGTGCACGCCCTTGACATGAAGCGTCACTTATCTCGAGCAGAATAACGCAAACCGTGGATGCAAGGTCAACAATGAGCGAGAGTCCTCCGGGCGGTCACGCGGTTCAGGAGCGTCACAAGAATCTCGCCTGGACAAAGAGTACTGTTGTCACAGGAATGTTATTCGCAAAAGGGTATTGGGGAGAAAGTCATGAAAGTGAACAGAATTGTCGCCACGCTAGTGCTCGTGGCCCTGCTGCTGGCAAACACCGGGTGCCCCCGCAGGGAGCCGCCGGAAGTAACCTTCGAGGATATGTACATAAATTTTGTCTACGACCTGAAGGGGCTGTGTCTGTGGTGGTTTCGAGACAGGAGTACTCTGAATCCAAACATCATCTACATCACCATACCCCACTTGACGTCTTTCTTCTGGACGCCGGGGGTGATCGGGAACTTTGCCATCAACAATGACCAGGTCGGTCAAAATGAGTTCATCTTCAACTTTGTGTCCAACGGCAGTTTCGGATTCATTGACTTCGGTTTCAGCGGCACCTTTACCAGCGGGGACATCCGTGTCAACTGGAACCCGACGATGACGCGATTCGAAATCATCCACCCGTTCGGTGGATTCGGAATCGAGGCGGGCTACTACTACCTGACGTTTTTCCCCGGGTTGATACCCATCAGCGGCAATGACCCCTACTGGGACGTCACCATCGAGATGATCGGGGAGCCGAGCGAACTGGCGCCCGAGGGTCTGACGGTCCGCCGCAACGCCCTGATGTGCATGAACAGCTGCATCATGCCCCACATTGGCTTCGCGGCTCTCACCGGCCTGGTGCTGGGCACCGACTACGTCCTCTACAACGTCAACCCGGTGGAGAACAGGGTCAGCGTCAGGTACTACAACCAGAACGGCAGCGACGCGCAGGTCACGGTCGGTAAGACCACATCGAACGTACATACTGTCACTGTCGGGCCCCGTAGCAGTATGCGTGTGCGCCCCAGCGTGAGCGACCCCGGGGTGAAGGTGGTCTGGGCTCTGGCCTGGGGTACCTGGCCGATTTCCTGTGCGCTCGATTTTTCGGCCCGGGACGGAATCGTCCATTCCGGGGCACAGGCTCCGGCCACGGCCGCGGCCACCGATCTACTGGGAGAGGCGGGGATCGCCGCTTCCGGCGTCGATAAAGTGCACGTGTTGAACATCATCAAGACGAGTCATCAGAGTCCGGCGCTGGGCATGAACACGGCTCTGGCTATCGCCAATCCCACCAGCGCCCCGGCCACGATTCAGGCGACACTGCTCGACAGCAACGACCAGCAGGTCCAGGCGGCGACCCTGCCTGTGCTGGCGGGCAAGAATCAGGTAGCCTAGCCCGGATTATGCAAGAACCGTAGTTCGGTGTTGAAAAACGACTCGAGAAGTGGCCCAACTCGGAAGCGGGCAGGTGTGACAGGCGGATTTGCGAAGAATATGGGTTGGCGAGGCGTCTGAGTGGTTTGGGGAGTGAATTTCAGACAGATCTGGGCCTGGATGAGTGTCGGAAGCGGTTTTTCGGGGGAGCTGGGAAAAGCTAACTGGAGTTGAGGCGACTCAAGACGAGGTGGAAGAGGGGTTGTTCGGGAAAGGCTGAGGAAAGATGGACCCAGATGCGTCGAGTGGTTTGTCGGATCCGGGCCCCAATCTTGAGGACCCGACGACGTAAGGTTTCGATTTCGAGCTTGTGCCAGGGGGTTCCGTGAAGATAGTCGCGCAGGCGAACGAACATCTGGTAAGCCAGTGCATGCAGGAGGAGTCGAAACTGATTGGCCAGGAATCGATGACAGCTGAGTCGGTCCATGCTCAGATGATTCTTGAAGGCCTTGATGAAGTTCTCGGTCTGCCCTCGGTTTGTGTAGTGGTCATAAAGTGATTGGGAGCAGAGATCGTCCCGGTTGGTAACTACAACGCGACGATTGATCCCACGCTGATCGACCTCCACTTTGACAATGACGCGACGGGATCGATCCCAGCTGTGGGCTCGATAAAGAAACTCGTCAAACTGACGCTGTTTTTCCTCCAGCTCAAGGAACCTTTCCCGAGTCGAATCCAGCAGGGGCTCGACCACTCGCTGCAGGCGAGGGTTTCGGCTTAACCCGATGACATATTGGAGTTTATTCTCTTCACATTCACAGAACTCGTAGAGCCGAGGCGTGGCAAAGCCGCTGTCGGCCCGAATCTCAATCTCGACATCCGTCCCCACTGCTTGTCGGATGGCCTCCACGACTCGCTTCAGAATGGGCACGATGTGAGAGGCAGCCCCCTTGTTGCCAGGTCTCAACACGGCACAGACCAGGTCTCCCGTGTCGGCATCGAAGATCAGCCAAGGATGCAAAATGTGGTTTCGGTAATACCCGTGGTAGAAGGAGAACTCCTGTTGGCCGTGAGTGTGGTCGTCGGTACTGTCCAGATCCAGGATGATCTTGCTGGGACGTCTCTTCTTCAGGGAGCGCACATAACGGCCTAGCAGCCACCGGCTCAGACGCATCAGATCCTTCTTGGTGACGGAGTTCTCCAGGCGGGAGAAAGTCGGCTGGGTGGCCAAATCGGGATCGCTCTCTGGCAACTGATCACAGACTGTCTTGAGCATCGGATCCGAGCGCAGCGTATCGGCGTCGTTACAGTCTTCGTAGCCGGCCACGATCTGCAAGACTCGTTGTCGGATCAACTTCAACAGGTCATGACGAATGTAGCGTTGGTCTCGACTTTCCGAAATACAGGAACTGAAGCCCTCGCACAATCGATGTTGACGATCCAGCGATCCAAACAACAACCATCCTGCGTCGGAAGTGAGGCTCCCCCCATCAAAACGAGCCGTGATGTTTCTGTGGCTATGAAATGGCAGGGTATTCTGGCAGACTGTTTTTGACATTGCCGTAGCTCCTGTTTAGGGTCTTTGTTTCTCTAAACCCTTTTATATCAGAGAGCTACGGCCTTTTTTACTGGGCCCACATCTCACTTGAATTTAGATCTCTTGCATAATCCGGGCTAATGTCGCCCCTCAAGGCCTCTTTCTGCCCTTCAGCACCACAGAACGAAAAGGCGTGAGCCTGCCGCCACGCTTCACGAGCAATGAGGCCGACAGTAGCGCGCGTGACCAACAAGCGCGTCCCTGCCAGGCCAACACGCGCTGGGATCTACGCGCTTACTGCGTGCGCGCTACTGACTCTCCGGCGAGAGTGCACTACAGAAAAACGGTGAGCTGACCCTCTACCGTTCTGTGGCTTTACCGGAGCTCAAACCTCTGACCAGGGTGAACAGCGGAATAAGAAGAGGCAACAAGAGAGGCGACCAGCCAACTCGCTCTCTTTTCGGATAGAGCACCAGTCCGGGTTCGCCAACGTAGCTCATTCCCGCCCAGAAAAAGGGGTGGGACAGCTCCAGCCTGTCCCGGCCTTGCCTTCGAGCCTTTCTCTTGAAGTGGCGCCGCGCTTCGGTCAGCGCCACATCCAGACTGGCTCCCGCTCTGACTCTGCGGTAGAAATCGAGATAGATTTCTGCAGACACGTCAGCCAGCTTCCAGCGATTGACAACCACCGAGGAAGTATTCCTCTCCAACAGCAACCCCGCGATGCCCAGCCAGAAAGGAGTGCCCCAGTCGTAAGAGTTGCCGGCATCGCAGGTACTCAGAGTGAGCAGCGAACACCGGAAGTCGGTCTTTAGAAAATGCCACAGGCCAAGGCCGGTGCGGCGCCCGCGGAGTTCGGCTTTGAACCACGATCCGGCATCCAGGGAGAGGTGGCCCGACACATGAACCCACGACGACTCTCTTCCGGCCAATGCCGACAACTCGGGGGTTGTCGCTGCATTGCCGAAAAGAGCTCCGAACAGGAATCTCTCCCTGCGAACCATCGACGTCTGCCCCGGAAGACCCGGAAGGATCGCGAGAGGAGGTCCCTGGACCTGACGTCTGGGCACAGCTGTGGGCGGGAGGTAGCTGACAAAGAACTCGTCCAGCAAAGGGCTTCCCTCTTTATTGAGCAGCAGCTCGAAAGGAAGGAGTTGCAGGTCGCCATGGGGAATGACCAGCAGCCTGGGAGTCTTCAGGTAGGGTTCGAGGGGTCCTAACAGCTGGCGGGAGAGCCGCTCCAGTGCAGTTTGGTCCGGGGGTGCTGAAAGGGCCTCCCCCACTTTGTAGAGAGGTTCCACCACCGGGTGAAGCAGGGACGTTATGCTCTCGCTCAGGTTCAGGACCAGGTGTTCCACTTTTTCGTTGCGCCCCCACAGCCAGGCCAACACTCGCTTCCCGTCGGGCCAGAGTTCAATCGCCAGGGCGTCCTCGGGAAGGGACGGGGCCTCGCGATCGCCCGGGCGCAAACGCGGTGAGCCGCCCCAGGCCTCCTGTTGGCCGGCTGCCTCTACGAGAAGGCCGAGATCATCGGAGGCAACCGGGACTTTTTTCAGCCGGGCAAAGGCTTCCGTTCCCCTTTCGATGTGGCTTCGAACCTCACGCTGAATCAGACCGTGAGCTTCTTCCCAGAGATCCTGCTCGATGAGGCTTTTGACCAACCCTCGCAGGGGCGGCGCCCGCATCCGGGAAAACGGGAAAATGAGGTCGCTTGTCGAGATCTCGGAATGCAGCAGGGCCCGACGGTACAGTTCCTCTGCTGTCTGGTGATTGCCCGTTTCAGCCAGCCAGTCTCCAAACTCCAGCTCCACTCTGCGCTGCAGCAGTTGGGCCGGAAGGCTGCTGCTGAGTTCGAGGGCCTCGGCAAACATTCGCAAGGTGCCTGCCTCGTCGGGCATCCCCCTGGCCAACTGGAGGCGGCGCTCGATTGCGGCCCGGTGCGAGGGAGGCGACGCCCGGCGCAGTGCTTCCCTGGTCTGGGGAGTCGGCGCCACTTCGTGCTCCAGCAGTAGAAACTCGAAGGGGTTGACGCGGCGTTGCGGGCGAGCGACCTCAAGCAGCCCGAGTGCCCGCCCTACGTCTCCGTCAAGGAACAGGAAGCGGCTGAAGTTGGCAGCCAGCTGGAACGAGACCTCCGGTAGTTCGGGATGTCGCTGCAGACGGTTGAAGGCGCGTTGATACGACTGCCGAGCCCTGGACTGGAGACCGAGTTGGCTGAAAAGGAGCGCAAGATTGTGCTCAATAGCGATCTGGCCGTGAGGAAACCGAGTCCTTTCCCAGCAGCACTCTGCCTCACCAAAAGCTCGAATGCTCAGGTCGAGATCACCAGCCAGCCAGAAGTTACTGGCCAGGCTCTGTAGAATCAGTCCTCTCAAAAAGGGACGGGGTTTGCCCTCGGCCAGATCGAGAACCAGCCTCAAATAGTGGGTGCTGAGTACCGTCCTTTCCTCTTCAGCCAGTAGCTCGGCCAGAAAGTAATAGCAGAAGGCAGCCTCACTGGATCCTCCTCCGGCCGCCAGGATTCCCGCTGCACGGCCATAGGCCCGGACAGCCCGGTCACGTTCCCCTTGATCCCACCAGAGGAGCGCCTTCTCCTGCAGCGCCGTCGCTGCCTCGAGCTCCAGAGAGGGATTCTCAAACGTATCGAAGGAGTAATCCCCGCTTTCTACTCTCCACCTCCGGGCCAGGACCCCGGTGGGGTGACCTTGCCGAGCCAGTTCGAGAAAGCGGCCGTGCAACTCCAGCGGAGAGGTCAGTCCAGGGGCAGCAAGGAATACCGCCAGTAGCGCAAAAACGACACCCGCCGGATTCAAGGAGCGCCTCCCAGGCGGCGCACAAGCCGGGCGGCCCGCTCGGAGTGGCCTCCATTTTCGACTGCCAGCCGACTCAGAATGCTCAGTGCCGCCGCCGCTTCGCCCATTCGAAGCAAGGCGTTGGCCTCATACCAGCGGGCGGCTTCGCTCCAGGCGCCGTCCTCCGGGACCTGCTCCAGGACCTCCAGAGCCTCTGTCTCCCGACCAAGCATGTACAGGCTCACGCCACGGACCAGGAGGTCCATCTCATCGGCCGAATCCGAAAGAAGTGACTCGGCACCTGAATAATCAGCTCTCAAATAGGCCTGGTAGGCATCCCGCGGCGGGCCGGACCCGGCTGCGGAGCGATTGCTGAGTAGAACCAGCGGATGGGGCTCACGGACGGCGAGATGACCGGAATGGGGCGCTTGAAGCTGGAACAGAATCGTCTCCAGGGTCAGCGGGCCCAGGAAAAAAGCCAGGGCGGCGGCCACAGCCAGCCACCGAATTCTGTGGCGGCGGGGCCGCCGAAGATGGTGAACTTCGTCCAGCATAACCACGATCCGGACCCGCTGCCGGCAGACCCGGCAACCGGACACATGGGTCGCCACGCGACCGGCTTCGGCCGTGTTCAACTCACCTCGCAGAAAACGCAGCAGAGGATATCGAGCACATTTCATGGATCTTCGCTCCCTGCCCGGTTGTTCAGGAGTCCGCGGTCGCACAGATGCCTGCGTAGAACTTCGATTCCAGTCAACATCCGGCTGCGGACGGTGGAGTAAGGAATGCCCAGATCGGCGCAGGTCTGCTTGATGGGACGGCCGTTCCTCTCAAACATGATCCGGATGGCTTCGCGTTGCTCCCGGCTCAGACTTTTGAGGCCGGCCCTCAGCTCGCGGAGCTGGTCTTGGTGGCGCCGCTTCTCCTCGGCCCCCACCAGCAGTTGCAGCGGGTCCCGCGAATCGATCGCTCTCAGGCTCTCCCCGACACGCGGATCGTCGTAGGAAGGAAAGCGGCGGTTGCGGCGTCTGGTCCGTCGAAGTTGATCAATCGAGGCGTTATATACGGATCGGCGGACGAAGTGAAAAGCCTGAACTTCCGTCGCGAAGCTTCGATGGGCCCGGAAGATCCGCGCAAAGGCCTCTTGGAGAGCGTCCTCGACCAGTGACCTCTCCCGAAGAATGCTCCCGGCAATGGCCCGGAAGACGCCCTGGTGGGCTCGCCAGATACGTTCCAGCAGCGTTTTGAACAGGCCTGGGATGGGAAAGGGAAGGGCGAGCCCAATATAACCGGTGCTTCACTCACCGTCAAGGCCTTGCAGTCCGTGGTGAAAATCGCACGGGCCGTTGCAGGGTTGAACCAGCCACAATATCTACTTAAGATATCTTGAAGTTTTTATGCCCAGGCCGGTGACTGCACTCTATCCAGGTTCCTTCGACCCGCTCACGAACGGACACCTGGACATCATCCAGCGTGCTTCCAGAATCTTTGAGCGGGTGATCGTTTCGGTTCTGGTCAACGCTGAGAAAACACCCCTCTTCAGTCCCGAGGAGCGAATCGTACTCATACGGGAGGTCACGGCCTCGTGCCAGAATGTCGGAGTTGAGGCCTTCGACGGTCTGCTCGTCGACTTTGCGCTGGCCAGCAAGGCGCAGGTTGTGGTTCGTGGAATCCGGGCCGTCACGGACTACGACTACGAATTTCAAATGGCCCTGATGAACCGCCGGCTGAAGGACGATCTGGAGACCGTTTTCATGGTGCCCGCCCTCGAGTATTCATACTTGAGCTCCAGCCTCGTCAAGGAAGTCTGCCTCCTGGGAGGTACGGTCACCGGGCTCGTTCCCGGACCGGTGGAAACGCGATTGCTGGCCAGGATCCAGGACCGGGATCAAGATGACGAGTGACCGCAGCAGGATCGCCCTGGGAATCGCGCCCCTGGGGCTGTTGGTGGGTCTGGCGGTTCTCACATATATTCCCGATTCACCCACTCCAGCCCGCAGCCTGTCAACGCTCCGGCCCAGTCGCGCCAGCAGCCCTGAAGCGAAAGTTGCCCGTCCGGCGTCCAGGCTCGTGAAGGGGACACTTTCCCGGAACTCGACTGTGCAGGACCTTCTGCTCGGCCAGAGCTTCAGCCCGCAAGTCGTTCATGAACTGACCCGGGAGACCCGACACATTTACAATCTCGACCGTGTCCGCGCCGGAAACGGCTACACAATGAGAATCAGTGCCGCCGGACAGCTGGAGAGTTTGCGCTACGAGATCAGCGACGAGGAGTATCTGCTTGCCGAGTGGAATGGCTCGGAGTACGCCGCCGCTCGTCACGCCTATGAATTCGACGTCAAAACCGAGCAACTTTCCGCTCGTCTCGACGAGTCCCTGTGGTCGACTCTGCTCGAGTTAGGCGAGAAAGATGAGCTGGTCATGGATCTCGCCTGGATTCTGCAATGGGATGTGGATTTCACGGCGATACAGCGAGGTGATCGCTTCAAGCTGGTGGTTGACAAGAAGTACCGGGAGGGAAAGCTCGTCAAGTACGGAGACATCCACGCCGTCCAGTTCACGACCGGAGGAAAGGACTTTTTTGCCTTCCGCTTCGTGCTGCCTGAGAGCGGTAAGGTCAAGTACTACGATGCGGCTGGAAAGTCCGTAAAGAAAGCCTTCTTGAAGGTCCCCTTTCGATTCAGTCCGCGCGTCAGCTCAGGCTTCAGCTACAGTCGATATCACCCCATTCTCAAACGAAGGCGCCCCCACCTCGGAATCGATTTCGCGGCTCCCCGGGGAACACCGGTGCTGGCCTCAGCCAATGGCACGGTCACCTTCGCCGGGAGGAAGGGCGGATTCGGTAATCTGGTCAAGCTTCGTCACCCGAACGGATTTCAGACCGCCTATGGTCATCTTTCGAGGATCCTCGTGAAAGCGGGTCGGAAAGTGGCCCAGGGAGATGTGATCGGGCGAGTCGGGTCCACGGGACTGGCCACTGGACCTCACCTGGACTATCGTGTCCAGGACCCGCGAGGACGCTACCTGAACCCCCGCCGAAGGATCGCCTGGCCCTCGGACAAGCCCCTGGAAGATCGCTACCGAAGCGATTTTGCGGCGGTCCGTGAACACCTTTTGTTTCGGCTGGATGGCGGGTTCGCGAGTCCCGCGGCTCCGGAACTCTTGTCCACCGCGGAATAGGGGTCCCCAGACGGTCCGTGGCACCGGACTTGCCTGCTCAATAGCCGATGAAGCGTGCGCTTCTGTTTTACAATCCCCAGGCCGGCCGGATCAGTCTTTCTCCCCGAAGACTGAGGAAGCTGATCGAATCGATTCATGCCCTCGGGCTCGAGGTGTCGGCGGTGCCCTCCCGGGCTGAACCGGGCGCTCTCTCGGGTGAGAACCTGGTGGACCAGGACGTCCTGATCGTTCACGGAGGGGATGGAACAATACATGAGGCGTTGGAACCGGCACTCGACCACCAGATTCCGATCGCTCTCCTTCCCGCCGGAACGGCTAACGTCCTGGCCAGGGAACTTGGCATCCCCAGAGACCCGGCCCGGGCTCTGCGGCTGCTGCGCCAGGGTAAACGAACTCGTATCCGCCTGGGCAAAAGCGGGGGCAGGTACTTTCACGTGATGGCCGGCGTCGGCCTTGACAGCCACATTATCGATCAGACTTCCGGCGGGTTGAAGCGCTGCTTCGGGATGGGGTCGTACTGGCTGGCCGGGTTGTCTGCGTTTCGAAGGATACCCCTGCGACCCTTTGAAGTCCTCCTCGACGACTGTCCTTACAAGGCCACATTTGCCGTGATCTCCAATGCCCGACACTACGGAGGTCACCTGCTGGTGGCTCCGGCGGCCAATGTGTCGGAGGAATGCCTGGACGTGTGCCTGTTCACCTCCACAAACAGGAAACGTTATGTTGTGTATCTTCTGGGGTCCCTCATCGGAAAGCACATCGAACTGTCTGACGTTCACTACCGGAAGGCCAGACGCATCCGGGCGCTGGGCGAGTCCAACATTCCCGTGCAGATGGATGGGGAGGTTGTCGGCAACCTGCCTATGGACTTTGAAGTGGCCGGGCGCTCGATTGAGCTCTTCGTTCCCCGCTAGCCCGGATTATGCAAGAACCGTAGTTCGGTGTTGAAAAACGACTCGAGAAGTGGCCCAACTCGGAAGCGGGCAGGTGTGACAGGCGGATTTGCGAAGAATATGGGTTGGCGAGGCGTCTGAGTGGTTTGGGGAGTGAATTTCAGACAGATCTGGGCCTGGATGAGTGTCGGAAGCGGTTTTTCGGGGGAGCTGGGAAAAGCTAACTGGAGTTCAGGCGACTCAAGACGAGGTGGAAGAGGGGTTGTTCGGGAAAGGCTGAGGAAAGATGGACCCAGATGCGTCGAGTGGTTTGTCGGATCCGGGCCCCAATCTTGAGGATCCGACGACGTAAGGTTTCGATTTCGAGCTTGTGCCAGGGGGTTCCGTGAAGATAGTCGCGCAGGCGAACGAACATCTGGTAAGCCAGTGCATGCAGGAGGAGTCGAAACTGATTGGCCAGGAATCGATGACAGCTGAGTCGGTCCATGCTCAGATGATTTGTGAAGGCCTTGATGAAGTTCTCGGTCTGCCCTCGGTTTGTGTAGTGGTCATAAAGTGATTGGGAGCAGAGATCGTCCCGGTTGGTAACTACAAAGCGACGATTGATCCCACGCTGATCGACCTCCACTTTGACAATGACGCGACGGGATCGATCCCAGCTGTGGGCTCGATAAAGAAACTCGTCAAACTGACGCTGTTTTTCCTCCAGCTCAAGGAACCTTTCCCGAGTCGAATCCAGCAGGGGCTCGACCACTCGCTGCAGGCGAGGGTTTCGGCTTAACCCGATGACATATTGGAGTTTATTCTCTTCACATTCACAGAACTCGTAGAGCCGAGGCGTGGCAAAGCCGCTGTCGGCCCGAATCTCAATCTCGACATCCGTCCCCACTGCTTGTCGGATGGCCTCCACGACTCGCTTCAGAATGGGCACGATGTGAGAGGCAGCCCCCTTGTTGCCAGGTCTCAACACGGCACAGACCAGGTCTCCCGTGTCGGCATCGAAGATCAGCAAAGGATGCAAAATGTGGTTTCGGTAATACCCGTGGTAGAAGGAGAACTCCTGTTGGCCGTGAGTGTGGTCGTCGGTACTGTCCAGATCCAGGATGATCTTGCTGGGACGTCTCTTCTTCAGGGAGCGCACATAACGGCCTAGCAGCCACCGGCTCAGACGCATCAGATCCTTCTTGGTGACGGAGTTCTCCAGGCGGGAGAAAGTCGGCTGGGTGGCCAAATCGGGATCGCTCTCTGGCAACTGATCACAGACTGTCTTGAGCATCGGATCCGAGCGCAGCGTATCGGCGTCGTTACAGTCTTCGTAGCCGGCCACGATCTGCAAGACTCGTTGTCGGATCAACTTCAACAGGTCATGACGAATGTAGCGTTGGTCTCGACTTTCCGAAATACAGGAACTGAAGCCCTCGCACAATCGATGTTGACGATCCAGCGATCCAAACAACAACCATCCTGCGTCGGAAGTGAGGCTCCCCCCATCAAAACGAGCCGTGATGTTTCTGTGGCTATGAAATGGCAGGGTATTCTGGCAGACTGTTTTTGACATTGCCGTAGCTCCTGTTTAGGGTCTTTGTTTCTCTAAACCTTTTTATATCAGAGAGCTACGGCCTTTTTTCTGGGCCCACATCTCACTCGGATTCAGATCTCTTGCATAATCCGGGCTAGCCCGCATAGATCACCGATTTGGAAATGAAGGTGATTTTGGCAGGCCGGAACGGTTTTCTGAGAGTTTCGCTATCGATCCGGTCCAGGTCGAGTGATGCGGTGGTGTGGATGGTCGTGAATGGAGCGTTTTTCGGGTTCGGAAGAGCGTGACGGAATGCATTCAGGCAGAGCTCGGCCTGAGCGATGGAACGATTTCGTTTTTGGGGGCGTTTGATCGGGACAGACCTCAGCAGCGCAGAGGAATGGCCTGGAGGTTTCGAACGACGGCAGCGAAGACCTCGCTGTAGGGATAGGCTTCCGACATGGAGATCCAGACGTGGCGGACCGTGAGGCGGACTTGGGCGCCGATCTTGAGGAGCTTCAAGCGAATCGTCTGACACTGAGCGCGAGCCAGGGGGGTCTGCTTCAGTCCGAGACGACGCAAGGCGTGCATGAGCATGTAGGCGGCGGAGGACAGATACAGCCGGAGTTGATTGGCGCGCATCGTTGCCGCGCTGGTCCGGTCGGCGAACAGACCCAACTGCTGTTCTTTTATGCGGTTCTCCATGTCGCCCCGCGCACAGTAGAAGTCTTCGTAGAGCGCGCGGGCCCCCAGGCGTTCCGGCGACAGGGAGGTGACGACGAATCGGGGATTGGCGCCTTTGTCCAGGAACTCGGCCTTGCCGACGACGCGTCGCTCCGAGGTCCAACTGTGGCGAGTCCGGTAGCGGAAATCCTTGAACACCCGCGCCGGTCGCCCGGTGGCGTTGAACTCGGCTTCGGCCTGAGTCATCGCTTCGGCGCTCTCTGACTTGAGCCGATCATTGTTGGCCAACCCCATCACGTAATCCACGTGATGGTCTTCACACCAGCGGAGCAAGTCATCCCGGCAAAAGCCCGAGTCGGCCCGGATGACGATCGAGACCTCCGGCCAGCTCTGCCGAATCCGGCCGACGATCCGTTCCAGTTCCTCCACCGATCCCGCGGCCCCATCGATATTGGAACACCGCAACCGGGCGCACAGCAGATGCTCCCCCGAGAAGATGTACAGCGGGAGATAACAGTAGTGGCGGTAGTAACCGTGAAAGAACCGGCCTTCCTGCTGGCCATGGATCGGGTCGTCGGTCGCATCCAGATCCAGCACCATCTCCTCGGGCGCCGATTCGTGGGACTCCACGAAGGCATCCACCATCCAGCCGTCGATCCGGTCCGGGTCCATCGCGATCTTCTTGTACCGCTCCTGCTCATCGACCTCGGCGCCGGTCAACTCCAACCGGTTCAGCGTACACCTGCCCGCCAGCGCCTTCCCCCGATCTGAGGCCTGCCGCCGCCTCTCCCCCAACGGATCGGCCTTATTCACCGCCACCGCCAGCATCGGATCGGTGCGCAACTGATCATGATCGTTCAGATCCTCGTACCCCAGACAGAGTCCGTAGATGCGCTGCCCCAACAACTCCTCGACCGTGTGTTCGATCAACCGCGGATCCCGGTGATCCCTGAAACACTCAGCCAGTCCGGCGATCAGACCCGTCCCCCTCTCGACCTCTCGCAACAGCAGCACCCCTGCATCGGAGGTGATCTTCCCGCCGTCGAACCGCGCCTTCACTTTGCGTTGAAATAGTCCGTGAAATTCGAACCTGGCTTGTTTACACTCTGTTCTCATAAGGGCCGCCTCCGTTTGCGTGTGAAAACGTTCATTCAAAACGCTTTATACCAAACAGGGCGGCCTTTTGAGGTCCTATCGGTGATCTATGCGGGCTAGAGGGAAAACGACGGGGGATTTCCTGACTGACGGTGCAGTGATCCAGGACCCAGACACAGTGGACTCGTGGTGACCTGCCCCCTGTTTTCGCGTATTCATAATGAGAGGTCCGACGAGTTTTTGGTTCTCTGAGGTTGCGGACTAGATCGTAGACGAGCCGAGGCTCTCCCTCGGAAAGGGGAGCATGGCGCAGTAGAATCAGCATTACCAGGCAGAGTGTTCATGCGATGTCTCCCTTGCAATCCCCCCCCAAATGAAGATTCGAGCTGTCTCTCGAATTTCCCCATCACGACGCTGAACTTGTCAGCGTGGCTTTGTACCAGGTTAGTTTCTAATATGGGCAAGCGTCGCATCGAAGGCCCCGTGAACCGGGCCGCCATACCGCTTATCCGGACACATTGATAGCTCGATTTAAATGCTCTTCCAGCGACTGAACAACAAACTGCCACTGATCGTAATCCTGCTGCTATCCCCAATCATTTTCGTTTTCAACATGCTCCTGATCTTAATAAAGTGTCTCGATCCGCGAGCCCGAAAGTTCGACAAAGAGGAAGCACGATTACTGCTTGCGGGTGAGCTCGAAAAAATCAGGAGCCTCGGATACACGCAACTCCGAAAAGCATTCGTTGAACAAAAAGATATCCAGGCATTTAACGTAGCCGGAGCTTCGGGGGTTGAATACCAGCTTGAAATAGAGGGACGGTGGGATGGCGATGAAGAGGAAGATATTCGCATTCTTGGCAGTATTGATAACGGAGGCCTTCGCGCCTATGTCCCGTTAAGTGATTCGTTTATTGTGAAGCCGGACGAATCCCTTCTTGAAGAGTGATTGGGCTCAGTCGCGGAGGATCTTCATCTTCACCCCCTGCTCCAGGACGACCTCAAAGAGCTGCTCCACCCCGAACTCGACATTTTCGCCGGCGGTAGCCACTACGACTCCCGTGCCTGCACCGGCGCCAATTGCCGTTGTGCAGGGTCGGCGCTCAAAGCCTCTGGTACTCTTGGAAGGTGCTCTGGAGGTCGCCAGTCACCACGCCTTGTTGGCCCATGTTGACCCTCATTTCAGCACTTGCTACGCTCGGTTTGAAAAGCAAAGTCCTATCTTGATCACAGGCAGGATGCCTGTGCCACCATTCTGAAGAAGGAGTTGCTCATGCCTGTTCGAAGCCTGTGATAGGTCTGGTCATGGGAGACGCGGCCGGGATCGGTCCAGAGCTCATCATAAGTGCATTGCAGAACGAAGACGTCGCTGCCTCGGCCAGCCATTTCGTTATTGGGAGCATGGAGGTAATGCAACGAGCTGCCCGGGCCATGAAGAACAAGGCCGCCTTCGCTGGCAATGAAAATGGCCCGCCGGATGGTTTAGGAAAACGAGCAGGCTGAAAAACATGACTTGGGGTTTTGAACGCGTCGCCGGGCCATTCGCTCTTACCGAAGGACCTGCCTGGGATGGAAACGCTGTGCTGTTTACCGACATCCCGAATAATCGCATCATGCGTTATCGTCCGAGCAGCGGCCAGTGCACGGAATATCAGACGGCAACGGATCACGCTAATGGCCTGATGTTGGACAGGGATGGAAGATTATACGCGTGCGAGGAAGGCACGCGGCGGGTCGTGCGCTATAACTCGGATGGTAGCAGGAGCGTACTCGCAGACCACTTTGAAGGTAAGCGTTTAAATAGCCCAAATGATCTGGCTTTCGACGAACAGGGAAGTCTGTGGTTCACTGATCCGCGTTACGGAGACAAAACAGATGAATCTGGAACTTGATCACCAATCTGTGTATCGGCTAGATCCAGAACCAGATGGAGAGTGGCAAATCACACGGGTAACGTATGACACATCCAAACCAAACTCGATTTTGATCTCCCCTGATCAGCAGTGGCTTTACGTCGCCCAAAGCGAATATGGTGATGGAAACCCACGAGAATTGCGAGCTTACTCGATCAATGATGACCGGACGGTTGGAGCATACCACGTCCTGCATAATTTCTACCCGCACCGGGGTGTCGATGGAATGTGTTTGGATACCGACGGCAACATCGTTGCAACCGCAGGCTGGCAGGTGAGTGGTCCCGGTCCCATGATTTATGTCTTTGCCCCCAACGGTCGGGTGTTGGAGACACACCCGGTCCCAACGGATCATCCGACAAACTGTACGTTTGGTGACGCAGATCTACAGACGCTCTTTGTCACCGCAGACGGCAGTCTTTATCGAGTGCGCACAGAGAGACGGGGATATTTGACCTATCCTGCCAAGGAACCAAAGCCCGGGTAACGGACTTATCTGGAAACCGGACAATCAACGGTTTTTCGCCGGGATGCCGGGGTTTGTCAGTCGAAGTCTCTGTGGGTTACGACCCGGGTGAATTTTCGGATGGGACGGGATCAGACTCGATAATGGGCACGCGGAACTTGCCCAGAATGATGTCGTCGGTCCGGCTCTGCACCATGTTCAGAATTTCCAAACCTAGTTTGGCCTCCCATTCTGGCGTGAAGGGCGACAGCCGGGAACCCCCTTTGGACATCCACGACCACTCGCGAAAGTCCTCGGCCGTGTAGACGCCACCTCGAACATTGTTGACGAGACGACGAATAATGGGAGTCATATCCCAGACCACACTCGTGACGACCCATTCCGACTGATTACCCTGGTCGATTAGATTCCCAAAGACCGGGATTTGCTTCTCGTCGCACACCTCGATTACGCCATCCCGTTCGGCGTACATGACGTCGACACCCTGGCTTATCAAGGCCAGAGCAGCCTCCTTGGCTTTGGCCGGGTCAAACCAATCGTTGATAAACGAAACGCGGAACTCAACCTCAGGGTTGACCTCCCGGGCTCCCTCTCCAAAGGCGTTTATCATCCGGTTCACGGTGGCAACAGGATAGCCGCCGACAATGCCGACCATGTTCGAGCGTGTGAGGCGACCGGCAATCATTCCCGCGACGAAGGCCGGCTCATGGATCCGATCATCGAACACCGAGAAGTTGGGCTTTGCCGGCCCCAAGGCCGACACGAAACAGAAGGCGATGTGTGGATACTCTCGAGCGACGCGCCGAGCGATCTCCTCTGAGAAGTACGCATCACCTATGATGACGTTGTGGTCTGCCTCCGCATACCCCCTCAGTGTCTTTTCAAAGCTGGCCTGTTTCACGTCGTCCGCATAAACGTACTCGAATGCAAGCTCGTCGCTGAGGCTGTCGGTAGCTCCGTGGATCGCCCTGACAAAGTTTTCCTCCAGTGGCGTGGCGAAGACCGCCGCCATCGTAAGCTTCTGAATCTCGTGCGGTTCTTCAACGCAGCCTGCAACCCAGAAGCACACTGCTATCAGCATGAATCCAGCGCACATCTGTGGATAGTGTGATTTTATGATTTCCCACTTATGACACGAGACTCGACAGCTACGGGCTATCTTGTCTGTCGAGCCTTTGAATCTCTGCTTCCTTTGTCTCAAGGACCACTGTGCTGAGACCATACCTGCTCACTCCTTGACTTCCAGCGCCACGGCAAGCCGACGCGCCGAAGCGACTTATGTAGCGCCCCCGCCCCAACTCTATACGACCACCCCGCCGACCCAGACGAATTCGTCAATCTGGCCAAAAAGCCAGAGAGTTCCGAGGTGGTTGAAAAACTGCGTCTCCTGCTGCGTTCCCGACTGGACCGTTAGCCCGGGTTTCTCACCGGTAGTCGACCCTCACCTCTCGGAGTGTCGGTGGATGGAGTTTTTCGGGTGGACACCCGACGATGGGAACTTGTACACAGCTTATGTGCGGAAATCGGTGAGGTGTCGTGAACAGCAGGCGCACCGCCCGAAAAAAGGATGAAAAAATGATCAAGTTGAGACCCGAGATAGAATCGTTGGCCAACTGGTGTCAACTCGGATTTGTCGCCAAGGACTTAAAGGTCATGATGGCTCGCCTGGTCGCGGTCGGCATAGGACCCTTCAAGATCTACTCGATGGATACGCAAGACATGGAAGCCGTCAATTATCGGGGCGCACCGGCTGATTATTCCCTTGAGGTGGCAATGGCAGAGATCGCCTCCTGGACGGTAGAGATCATTGTCCCGGTGCGGGGGGGTAAGAACATCTATACCGAATACCTAGACAAGCAACCCGAAGGCGGCCTCCATCATCTGGGAACCTACTTGACGCCCACGGAGTACGAGGCGGCTTATCGGTACCTTGAACAGCTTGGGTATGCTCAGATTCAGGGCGGTCCTATCTACGGGGGCGATCGCCACGGCCGTTTTGATTATTTCGAGGCGGACCGGGAATACGGAATTCTCCTGGAACTTCTCGATATGCCGGAAATCTACGGGCAACCCCAATACGTCTACCCCGAAGAATAATCCACCATACGGGATGTATGCCTTTAGACCCGGAACTGTCACGACCGAGTTTTCGGATAGGACGCACAAGCTCCGGCTGCGCGATTGACTGGTCGCACCCCCTCGGCTAGTCTTTGCTGCAACTCGTCTTCGACTATTACCGGTTTTTCTGCACAGCGCGAATGCGCTCCTTGTGAAGGAGGAATCCTTTATGAATCTCCGAATTACTCTTTTCCAGATCGTCCTGAACACCCTGATTCTGCTGACTCCCTGCCTGGCCGGCACCTTCGGCCAGACCCAGCAGCTGTTTGCCCAGTACGGTATCGGAGGACCGGCTCAAACCATCTTCAGTGTCCATAACCCGGGGGAGGCAGAGATCATTGTCAGGCTCGATTTCTTCAATCCCGACGGCTCGGTGCTAGGGGGCGGAGATGTCACCGTCCCGGCCGGGGGCAGCAGGAGCTTTGCGGTGGGCCGAGCGGACGCCCCTCTGCGCGACGGCTGGGCCCGCATGACTTCTGAGTTCCTCTTTAACGCCACCGCCTTTTTCCGCATCGCAGGCGTGGGCAACGTGGGGGTCCTTCCCAGTCAGCCGGGGACCAGGTTCAAGCTGTTCGCCTATGTTGGAAATATAGTCGACACAGGTTTTGCCCTTGCCAATCCGAGTCCTACGGAGAGTTCCACGGTAACGATGCGCGTGTTCAATCCAAACGGGGTGTTTCAGAAGGAAGTCGAGCAGACCTATGGGCCGGGAGAACAGGACGCCTTGTTTGTGACCGAAGATCTGCTCCAGCTCGAGGACAACGGTCTGATTGAGTTTACGGCAACCAGCCCGGTGATTCTCTTGAGCCTGCGGGTAGACGACGGTCTGCTCACCTCGACGGCCGTGCTGCAGCCGGAAGGAGTGGCGCCCGGACCGGGATCGATCACGGAAGGGTTACTGGCCGATGGAGCCGTGACGGGGCCGAAGATTGCCGACGGCACGGTGGTGAGAAGCCTCAACGGCCTGACCGACGATCTGACGCTGGCGGAAGGGTCCAACATCAGCATCACGCCGGCAGGCAATACGCTGACGATCGCCTCCACGGGAGGGGAAGGCGGAGGAGACATCACGGCCGTCAATGCGGGGGACGGATTGATCGGCGGCGGGGAGACGGCCGATGTGACCCTGGCCCTAGCCCCCTCGGGAGTGACCAGCGACAAGCTGGCCGATGGTGCGGTAGCGGGCAGCAAGATCTCTGCCGGTCAGGTGGTGAGAAGCCTCAATGGCCTGACCGAGAATCTGATGCTGGCGGAAGGGTCCAATATCAGCATCACGCCGGTGGGCAATACGCTGACGATCGCCTCGACGGCAGCGGAAGCCGAAGGAGACATCACGGCCGTCAATGCGGGGCAAGGGCTGACCGGCGGCGGCCAGACGGCCGATGTGACGCTGGCCCTGGCTCCCTCGGGAGTGACCCATGACAAGCTGGCCGATGGTGCGGTGGCAGCCAACAAGATTGCCGGCGGGCAGGTGGTGAGAAGGCTCAACGGTCTGACCGATGACCTGATCCTGGTGGAAGGGGCGAACATCAGCATCCTTCCGTTTGGCAATATGCTGACGATTGCTTCCACGGCAGGGGGTGGTGGAGACATCACAGCGGTGAATGCGGGAGACGGACTGACGGGAGGCGGGAACGCAGGAAGTGTGACGCTGGCGGTGGCCGGCGGCGGCATCAACTCCAGTCATCTGGCGGACGACTCGGTGGGACTGTCGGAACTGGCGCCGGAGGTGTCTTTCGGGAAAGTGCAGCCCGGTGATGGTGGCGTCGCTGACAGCCCCAGTCTCATTCTGGGCCACCTCTCCAATTCCATTGCTGTGGGAACCAACGGAGCCACGATTGGAGGGGGCGGAGCATCGGGTTCACCCAACATGGCCTCAGGCACTTTTTCGACTGTCGGGGGAGGAATTTCAAATACGGCTTCCGTGAGCTTTTCGACTATCGGGGGAGGAAATTCCAATACAGCCGAGGGAGGTATTTCGACGGTCGGTGGTGGAAGCGGCAATATGGCCAGCGGGTTAAGATCGACGGTTGGCGGAGGAACTGGCAGTACAGCCGGTGGAAACGATTCAACGGTCGCTGGCGGAGCTGGCAACACCGCCGGAGAGATTCGATCAACGGTCGGGGGAGGCAATAACAATCACGCCAGCGGAGATTACGCTACCGTAGGGGGCGGGCAAGACAACATTGCCAGTCTGCCCTACACGACGATCCCCGGGGGGTTGAGCAACCGGGCAGCCGGAGCCTACAGCTTCGCGGCCGGACGCCGAGGGCGATCCAACTGTGTAGGCTGTTTCACCTGGGCCGACAGCCAGGACTTCAACTTTAGCACCGTCGTCCGGGATCGCTTCAACGTCCGTTCCACCGGGGGGTTCCGCATCGTGACCGGGATTGACGGCTCCGGGTCCGCTACGTCCGGGGTGCTCCTGGATGCCGGGAGCGGTTCCTGGAGCAGTTTCAGCGACCGGGAATCCAAGGACAACCTCCAGAGCGTCGATGCACAGCTCGTTTTAGAAAAGCTGAGCGAGGTTCCCATCGCGACCTGGAATTACAAGGCACAGTCTTCTGACATCCGCCACATCGGCCCCATGGCACAGGACTTCTATGCCGCTTTTGGAGTGGGGGAGCAGGAACGGTATATCTCCACGGTGGATGCCGACGGTGTGGCCCTGGCAGCCATTCAGGGGCTGTACGAGCTGCTCCAGGAGAAGGATCGGGAAATGGAGGAGCTGAGACGTGAACTGGCGGATGTGAGATTGGAGATTCTGGAGGCAGGGAGACGGTGATCCCGAGCCCGACGATTGCCCCCGGACCTCCCAAGGAACCATCACCCGAAGCGCTCCCCTCCAGGAGGCCTTCCAGCTCCGTGACCTTCCGCTCACGGGACGTAGTCAGCGAAGTTCCCGAAGGCTTCCGTTTTGTCCTGATAGCTGATCGGCTTCGGGTCCAGCCATCGGACGATCGTATCCTTGATGGAAAAGGCGAAGAAGTGATTTCCTGCGGGGTTGTAGTGGCCATGAAAGTACCGTCTCCGGTATTCCTGGAAAGAAAGATTGAAGAACTTGAAATCCTCGGCATGCTCTAGATTCATGTCGAAGTACAAGAAGTCGTTTTCTTCCAGGAAGTGAACGATTTCCTGGTCGTAACGGGTCCCCGATTCGATCAATTCCGGCATCACCCGATAGGGATCGAAAAGGACCACCAGCAGTTTCTTTCCCTTCCGCTCAGTGAATGCTCGAGCCCTCTTCAGAATGTACCTGGTAGCCGCGAAGCTGTAGCTGTCCAATATAGTGTTGACGGCCTCTTTTGGGTTCTCGCGATCAATCGGAGGTAGACGCAGCGCCTCCGCCAGGCGCTCGACTTCCGGCCAGTCGACGTCGCGGATCGCTCCCCCGGAAAACGAGAGCATCTGCAGCGCCAGGTCGTCTTTCAGGTTCTGGTACATCCAGTCGGGATCGATCATCCGATAGAGAGACTCCCGAGTCGGCAGTCGATTTGGCCTTTCCACGATCTGCCCGCTGTCGAGATCCATTTCGACATTCGCCCAGAAGTTGCTGGAGAACATAGTCCCACCAGCATGGTCCGACCACTTGAAGACGGCAGCATGGCGACAGCGCAGCAGACTGCGAATATGGTCGTCTCCCCAGATGTAGAGAATGACGTATTCAGCACCCCGATCTGTCTGCTCTTCACGGAGCATGCGTCGGTAGGCCTGGTACACTCCGAAGCCGCCCACCCCGAAGTTTCGAATCGGTTCTCCCAGGTGGGCGGCCAGGTATTCCTGCCAGGTCTCTCCGTCGTTCACCTGCTGGGACTGGGTAAAACTGTTCCCGTAAGTATTGATCCGCCCCTTCCTCTTTACATATAGGTGGGCAGTTCGGGCTCCATCTGGCTGAACCGTAGAAATCGTTGAACTGCCGTCAATTCCATCTCTGGGCAGGTAGTTTCCCAGGACATAGCCGACTTCGGGGTCGAACTGGGCCCAGGAGAGCTTCTTCGGGTCGAGGAAGGTATCCAGTACGTCTTTGGAGACGTTGCTTTCCCGTAGATACTCCTCGAAAGAGACAGCGTTCGATTCCTGAGCACTCACGGAGACCATGAGAAGCGGCAGGAATGCCCAAAACAGAAAGGCGCGTCTGATTGCAGTCATGACTCCTAACTCCGAGCGAAAGGATTTGGTTGTGAGTTGGACTATATCCCGGGGTAGAGAACCGGTCAAGAGGGCCCCCTGCAGGCCAGGGGCCACCCCTGGCATGACGAGAAAATTATGCCCAGATCCAGGGCGGACCGATCCTGGAGAATGACCGGGACGGTCGGTTTGACTACTTTGAAACCGCCCAGCAATATGGGATTCTACTAGAGCTCCTCGATATGCCGGAAGTGTATGGAAACCGCGACTACGAGTATCCCGAACAATGAAAAATAATTCGACCGCATTGATCATCTCAACACTTTGTATTGTCCTTGCTGTCGTCCTGTTTCGGGGGAACGAGGAGGATGAATCTGAAACGAAGACAAACCATATCGTGTGCTTCATGCCCACGACTACCAACAACTACATCGCGGAGTGGGCCCGGGGCGCCGAAGAAGCGGCGAAAAAGCTCGGCTATGAATTGACTCGGTTTGAAAACGGCTTCAAGCAGGAGGAGCAGGACATACAAGTTCAGCAGCAGGTCGCGGCCAAGGGGAAGCCCGGCCTGCTACATCTGGTGGCCGACTGACAATGCGGGTGGGCTTGCCTCGTTGAAAGCCCTTGCCGATACGGGCGTCCCGGTAATCCAGGCAAACCAACTTCCTGTTTCCGGTCATGATGAGTTGTGGGTTGCCTATGCCGGTGTCGATGGCAAACTCAATGGCACGGTTTCCGGGGAGATGATGGTGGAGGCCCGGGACAAGCTGAAAGCACGCGGTCATCGGATGCATAGCCCCGGGGGGAACTGCCTGGTCATCACATTCCCCGTGGGCTATCAGTCCGGTGTAGACAGGGTCGAGGCATTCAAGGAAGCGATATCCGGATCGCAGATCCGAATCCTGGACCAGCAACCGGCCGGCTTCGATGAGACGGCCGGCTACGACATCGGAGCACAGATGATTGCAGCCAATCGGGCCGAGGGCATTGATTTGTTCTATGCAAACAATGACGCGTTGGCGCTAGGGATGATTCACGCGCTGGAAGAGGCCGGCTACCATCCCGGAAAAGATGTCATGGTCGTCGGAGGCACCTGCCACGGAGACCTGACCGCCCTGCGAGAGGGAAAACAGTATGCCACCGGGCTGCAGGCAGCTCTCCTCGAGGGGATGTTTACGGTTCAGACGGTTCACAAGTTCATCGTTTCCGGGAAGACGGAAGGGGAAGTGTATCGTGCGCCCGGTGACCCGGATTCGATACCGGAGGCAAAAGGCATTCCTGCACGATTTAATTTCATCCCAAATCCACCGGTGCGTTCGGACGAGATTGATACCACGAGGCTTTGGGGGTGCCGGTTTGACCAGTTGGCCACTTACTAACCAGAAACTTGATGGTTAGTGATATTCAGACAGCGCCGGAAAAGGTAAAAGCAAGCGACGGGCCATTGCTGGAAGCGTTGTCGATCTCGAAGTTCTTCGGCCCCGTCCAGGCGTTGCGAGATGTCGACTTCCAGGTAAGGACCGGGGAAGTTATGGCCCTCGTGGGAGAAAACGGGGCAGGTAAGAGTACCCTCGTCAAAATCCTCACCGGTCTTTACGCGCCCGACTCGGGCTCCATCCAAATTGCAGGCAGCACGGTCCAGATCCGGCAATCGGCAGATTCCCAAGCCCTGGGGATCGCGGTTGTTCAGCAGGAACTCAGTCTTGTTCCCACGATGTCGGTTGCGGAGAACGTTTTTCTTGGAGCGCGGCGATTCGGCATTGTGTATAACCCACGGAAACTGGAGCAGTTGGCCTCGCCCTATTTGGAACGGGTCGGCCTTGAGCATCTCGATCCATCGATCCCAGTCGGAACGCTTTCCGTGGCCGAGAGGCATCTCATCGAAGTGGCTCGAGCCGTTTCGCGGGAGGCACGCATTCTGATCCTTGACGAACCCACCGCTTCCCTTGACGAGGGTGAAATAGAGAGGGTCAAGCGCGTCGTCCACTCCCTGGCCGAGCAGGGCAGGTCGGTGATCTATGTGACGCATCGTCTGCCCGAAGTATTCGATCTGGCCCATCGGGTGACCGTGTTGCGCAATGGTGAAAGTCAGCCCGGCATTCCCGTGTCGGAGCTTACTCCCGCGTCTTTGATCAAGCGGATGATCGGTCGTTCGCTCCGAAGAATGTATCCGCCCAAAGCGACCGACTTCGGGACGGAAGTTCTCGCTGTTCATGAACTTCGTACGGCAGAACTGAGAACTCCTGTTACCTTGTCTGTTCGTTCCGGCGAAATTCTTGGACTTGCCGGCCAGATCGGCAGTGGGGCCAGCGACGTCCTGAATGCCATTGCCGGTATTCAGCCGGTTGTTCGCGGCAGGATCGAACTGAAGGGACGGGCACTCCATCTCCGAGGGAGGCGAGATGCTATTTTGGCAGGAATTGCCCATTGTTCAGCCGATCGGAAAAGAGACGGAATTTTCAGTGGTCGAACAGTTACCGAGAACCTCACTTCGCCCGCCCTGCATCGCGTAACCCCTCGTGGTTGGCTGAACCGCAAGAAGGAAAAACAACTCGCCGAAAGTCTGGGAGGGTTTTTTCAAATCGATGTCGACCGGCTGGAGTATCCGGCCGGCACGTTAAGCGGCGGGAATCAGCAGAAGGTCGCCCTGGGTAAATGGCTGGGCGTTGAGCCTGCAGTGCTCCTGGTGGAGGAACCCACTCCGGGAGTTGATGTGGGGGCAAGAGCGGATATCTACGCTCACCTTCGTCGGATGGTAAAGGAAGGGCTGGCGGTTGTTTTTGCTTCTTCCGACATCCAGGAAGTCCTTAGGGCTTGCAGACAGAATCGGCACGTTCTATCACCGTAGACTCATCAACATCTATGCGGCCGAAGAAGCGGATGTGAACCGTCTGACCAGGGATGTCACCTCTCCGAACGATCCGATAAAGACCGCATCGTGAAGGACTCGGCGCACAAGAATCGGACCGTGCATGCTCCGGCAAATCTTCGAAACCTGATCGTTCCACTTGGAGTCGGCGGTGCAGCCTTCATCATCCTGATGATTGGTTGGATGGTGAATCCGGCATTCTTAACGCAAGATAATCTGCTGCAAAGTGTCAGGTCAGCCGCCCTGATCGGCATTGCGGCTCTTGGTACAACGTTTATCACGATCGCCGGGTGCTATTTTTCGCTTGCCGTCCAGCAAACGGCCATGGTCTGCGCCATCTGCTTCGCCGGTACCCTGTCCCTGGGATGGGGTGTAGTTCCGGCCCTGCTGGTGACCCTGCTTCTTGCCCTGGTCCTTGGATTGGTGCAGGGCTACCTGGTTGGGATTGGCGCGAACTCGATCATCCTGACGCTGGGAGCCGGCGTCGTGATCTACGGACTGGCTGCCCTGGCGACCGACAACAAGGTCGTGAGAGCAGGCACCGACGTTGCCGAGTGGATCGGCAGAGCCCGGCCGCTGGGAATTCCCATGCAAACCTATGCCCTGCTCCTCTTTACCGTTCTTGCTCATATCGTGTTAACGAGAACCCGTCTTGGCAGACTCATCATGCTGGTAGGAACCAACAAGCAGGCCGCCCGGGCGACGGGCTTGTCCTCCATGAAGGCCACGGTGGCCGCGTTCGCGTTTGCCTCCATCGCGGCGGGTATATGCGGCATCTTCCTGGCGGCCCAAATCGGCCAGGGCCGCGTCGATCAGTTCTCAACGCTCAATTTCGAGGTGATCGCCGCGGTGCTGGTCGCTGGAACCGCGATCGAGGGAGGCGAGGGATCCGCTCTCCGAACTACGATGGGAACCATTTTCATCGCTCTGCTGAATAACCTCCTGCTGCTCAGTCGTCAGCCCTATGGCATTCGCATCTTCGTCATGGGTTTGTGCGTTGTTCTCGGGGTGAGCCTCTTTCATCTGTTGAGGCAGAGAACCTCATGAAAAGTTCACTGCATTTCGAGGCGCAAATCACCACCCGCATCGTTCTTGTGTTGGTGCTCTTTGTCCTGTTTTCCGTACTCGAGGCTTCCTTTGCAGCGGCGGCGAATATCTACACCGTACTGGAGGGCTTTGCGTTTACGGGCCTGGTTGCTCTCGCGCTCGGGATAACCATCATTGCCGGGGAGATGGATCTGTCCGTCGGCTCGATGGCGGCTGTCGCCGGTGTCGTTGCGGTCAGCCTGGCCGGATGGGGTTTGCTTTGCGCTGTGCTGCTCGCCGTATTGGTTACGGCGACGCTGGGCGCTCTACAGGGTGTCGCCATCGGGCTCCTTCGTATCCCGTCCATCGTCTTTACCGTGGGCACGATGATCGGGCTGCGAGGCCTTGTTTACATCCTGTCCGGGGAAGAGACGGTAGTCGTGTCCGATCTGAATATGGTTGAAATAATCAGGCATCCGGTTTCTGTATTCTCTTTGTTCAGCCTGGTAACAATTGGGGTGTTCATCTTGATCGGTTTCTTCCTGAGGTACACTCGCCCGGGGCGCAATATCTACACGATCGGTGGAGGAAGAATGGAGGCGGCAGCAGCCGGTGTGCCGGTTTACCGCACGATCGTCCTCATCTCTACTGTCTCCGGCTTGCTGGCCGGACTCGCGGGAGCGCGGGTCTGTTTGAAGTCGGGCAGTGCGATCCCGCATGGGTTGGATGGTCTGCTGCTTCTCGCCGCTGTCGCGGCACTGATCGGTGGAACGGCCTTGTCGGGCGGACAGGGCACAGTTCTGGGAATTGCCCTGGGCGCGATGACCATCCGGTTGGTGAGCAGCTTTATAAATTTCAAAGCGCTGCCCTACTACGCGGAAAATCTGGCGTTCGGCGTCCTGCTTATTCTGGTCATCGGGATCGAGTTACTACTGGAGAAGCCCGGCCGCACTGCGCGCGTGCCCT
>CBDBHK010000011.1:0-15623 GCA_965205615.1 Acidobacteriota bacterium
CTAAGATGGGACAAACACCAGTACGATCGACTCTGACCCTGGCTGCTCTTGTGACCGCACTGGCGGTGGGCGCACCAGGGGCGGCCGAGCCGCCCGATCTGGAGACAGTTCTCAGCCAGATTGAAAAGCACGGTGCCGGGATCCATTCCATGAAGGCACGGCTCGAACAAAAGAAGTGGACTGAGATCCTCGAGGAGTTCGATGAGGGAGAATCGGGCACATTCCTCTTTCTGAGGGAACAGGACCAGGTCTACATTCGCAAGGAAATTGACGAGCCTCAGCCGAGCTCTCTGTTGATTGGCGATGGTGAATTGGTTTTCTTTCAGCCGGTCATCAAACAGGCGCAGAAGTACCGTCTTGGTAACAACAAGGACAAGGCGGAGTTCCTGCTCCTGGGTTTCGGCACCAGCCGACGCGCTCTGGAGGAGGCCTATCAGCTGAGGTTACTGGGGACGGAGAAGATCGAGGAGACTCCTGCCTACGTTCTGGAGATGATCCCGAAATCGGAGAAGGTGCAAGCCTACTTCGGGGAAATCGTTCTTTGGATCGAGGGGAGGCGCTGGATACCGATCCAGCAGAAGCTGGTCGAGCCGAGCGATGATTATCTGCTGGTTCGGTTCCGGGAAATCGAGCTCAATCCGGCCCTTACCCCCGCCGATTTCCAGTTGAAGCTCCCAGGGGAACCAGGCAGGTAGGGTTGAACTAAAGGGAGCGGGACGCAGGTTGGATCCCAGACCGATATACTCATGCGGCGCGCTTACTGCGGGCGCGCTACCGTAAACTGGCCCGGCGGGCGGGGACGCGTTAGAGCTGTTGTCAGTAGCGCGCGTGCAACAAGCGCGTGGCGAGGAGCTGAGGACAGAACGGCGCGGCGTAAGCCGGCAGTCAACGGTGAGCTCACGCTCTACCGTTCTGAAGGGAACGGTGGGCTGACGCCCTACCGTTCTGGTTAGGCCCCGCAGCTGGGAACGGGTGTAGAGAACGCGGTGTACGACGGTCCAGTTGGAAAGGACGGCCAGGACCCACAAAACCGGATCCATCCAGTAGAAAGCGCCGATGATCAGGAGCACGATTCTCTCCGGACGCTCCAGGAAACCGACCTTGCAGGAGGGAATCAGCGACTCCGCCCTGGCCCGGACGTAGCTGGTCAAAACCGAGCCCATCATGACAACACCGACGAGCACGGCATATCCCGTGCGGTTGTGAGCGCCATAGTGGATCATGATGCCCAGATAGACGATCAAATCGGAATAGCGGTCCATGATCGAGTCGAAGAAGGCCCCGAACCGCGTGACGGCCCCCGAGGACCGCGCGACTTCTCCGTCGACCGTATCGAAAAAGCCGGCCACAATCAGCAGCCAGCCCGCTACATGGAAATGGTCACGCGCGAAAGCGAACGCGGTAATCACGCTCATGACCACCCCCGAGGGATGTCAGGTGGTTGGGTTTAATTCCCAGAGCAGTCAGTCCGTTGACGATCGAACGGAGCAGAAACTGAGCTCCCCGGCCTATTCTTTTCGAAATCATCTTAGCTGCTCAGAGGCCCGTTGAAGGCCGAAGAAAAAGATTCAGCTCCTCGCTCATTCCAACCTGCACCGATCAAAACAACTCAAACTTGACGGTCAGGAAGCGCTTGGGGTTCTGACGAAAATCGTAAATCAGCTTGACCATCTCTGCCGAGAGCTGATTGATGTTTTCGTACAGCTGCTCGTCTTTGGCCAGTCGACCCAGCGTGCCTTTGCCCTCTTCGATACTGTTGACAAACGTCGAAACCTTCTCGAGCGCAGCGTTCATCTCGCGATAGAGCTTGTCATCAGTGGAGAGCTTTCCCAGGGTCCCTTCTCCCGACTCCAGTCTGCTTGCCACCGATCGAATGCTGGCCATCATTTCTCGGGCGTTGTCGTACAGTTCGGGGTCTTTGAGTAGTGTCCCCACCGTACCCTCACCCGCCTCCAGGTCGGCAAGCACCCTGTCCAAGCGAGCCGCTGAGCCCGAAATCCGCTCGTACAGATCCGGTTCATGGATCAGCCTGGAGATCGTCCCGTCGCCCCCCGAGAAGTCCTGCAGGACCCTGCTGGCGTCATCCATCGTGCCCTTGGCCGCTAGCACCGTATCATTCAGGTTGTTATAGAAGGAAGGATCAGTCAGAAACTTTCCTACTGTTCCTTCTCCCGATTCAAAGCGGCTGACGATGTCCTGAACTTTCTCCGAAAGGGTCCGAAAGTTCACCAGAATATCGTTGGCGCCGGTAATGAGCTCTTCGAAGCCGGTTTGAGGCCTCCCTGTGATTTCCACGAACTCAACTTCCTCCTCGCCCCACCAGCGCCCCGGGATCGCGCCCGGAACGCTTCTGGGAGGATCCGAGGCGCGACCGAGAGAGATCTGGATGTACTTGTCGCCCAGCAGTCCCACCGATCCCAGGGAGATGTAGCTGTCGCTCCGAATCCAGTCCCGGTAGCCGGTCTGGATCTCCATTCGGACGACGATATTCTGCAAATCGTCTCGGGCCCTCTGGGCCCTTTCCCTGACTCTTTCGAGGTCCCGGACGGCCTGGCTCCTGAGATCCTCGAAATCGTCGAGCTGAGCGCGCAAAACTCGGGCCTGCTCAGAAGCTGATCCCTGTTCAATGGTTACTGATTGGTAGTGGGTGCGAAGGTCATTGATCCGCTGATCCAGATTGGCCAGGTCGGCGGCGAGAATCGAATCCTGGTCCTCGAGATCTCCGATCCGGGCCTGCACAAGGATATTGGCCGCCGTTTCGGGCATACGGTCGGCGGGGGTAATCCGGACGCCGGTTACGTTCCCGATTTCGACCCCGCCCAGCAGGACAATGTCCCCGGGCTTTAGTCCGGAAACATTGTTCAGGTACGCACGGGCATGGAACGTCTCCATAAAAAGCCCTGCAGTGGAACCGATCTGGAAAACCGCAAAGGCCAGGACCCCAGCGCCCAGGATAACGAAGATTCCGACTCGCAATTCCGACAGACTGACTTGTTTTTTCTCTTCCATGACTGGTCTCTGCTGCCTTTCATACCATAACGTTGGGGTTGTCTCAGGTCAGGAACTCCACCAGATAGGGATCACTGGAGGCAAACATTTCTTCGTCGCGCCCCTCGAAGATTATAGTGCCGTCCCTGAGCACTACAAAACCAGTATTGACAAGACAAAAACGTCCCTCTTCGCCTATGTAAGTCACTTCGCCGCTGGGGCTGACCCGAACCATCTCGCTGGCCAGAGTTACGGCCGAAGTGAGATCGTGAGTCACGAGAATCGATGCGACGCCCTCCAGGTCCCTCAGCTTTATGATCAAATCGCAGATCGTCCGACTGGTGATGGGATCAAGCCCGGCCGTGGGTTCGTCGTACAGTAAAATGCGGGGGCTTCCTACCAGAGCCCGGGCAATGGCCACTCGTCGCTTCATCCCTCCTGAGAGCTGGGACGGCATCTTGTCAATGGCTTGCTCCAGACCCACGAACCCGAGGATCCGGCGGGTCGTTTCTTCGATCTCGCGAAATGGGAGCGCCTGATTCTCGAGCAGGCGATAGGCCACGTTCTCACCCACGGTCAGGGCATCGAAAAGAGCGCTTTCCTGAAAGACTACTCCAATGCCGGACCGGATCTTCATCAGGTCATCCTCCCCCATCGGGGTGATGTCCCGCCCTTCTACGAAAACCCGACCTGAATCCGGCTTGACGAGCCCGGGTACCATCTTCAGCAACGTCGTCTTGCCGGAGCCGCTGCCGCCCATGACGATCTTGGTCTCGGCCTCGCGAACGTTCATGGAAAGGGCGTTCAACACGACCTCGCCGGAGTAGGATTTGGAGACATTGTCGAAGCGAATCACGTCTCGATAATCAGCTTGCTCAAAAAGAAGTCCGCCACAATGACGAGAACGGAGGCCGTCACGACGGCCTGAGTCGTGCTCTGCCCAACTCCTCGTGTTCCGCCCCTGGTGCGGAGCCCGAAATAACACCCCACCGTTCCGACGATGAAGCCGAAGACCACGGGCTTGATCAGACCTTCCAGCGAATTATTGTAGTTGAGTGCGCGGAACGCGGTGTTCCAATAGAGTTGGGTGTTGAGTTTGAGAATGTTGAAAGAGACGAGCCAGCCCCCGACCAGACCGGAAAAGTCGGCGACAACCGTTAACAAGGGCAGCATCGTTGTACAGGCAATGACCCGGGGAGTGACGAGCTTCTTGATCGGGTCTGTTCCCAGAGCCCGCATCGCGTCGATCTGTTCCGTTACCCGCATGGAGCCCAGCTGAGAGGCGATTCCCGATCCCACTCTGCCCGCGACCATCAACGCCGTGAGTACCGGCCCCAGTTCCTTGACCAGAGAAAGAGCGACGAGTTGTCCAGTCAGGTTAACGGCTCCGAACGCCTTGAGCGAGTTGGCGGATTGAAGAGCCAGAACTCCGCCCGTGAAAAAGCCTGTAAGAACGATGATTGCAACCGACTTGACTCCAACCTCGTCCATCTGTTGGAACGTATCCTTGATATAACGAGGACGACGGAAGAGGTTTGTAGATGCTCGCACGGAGAGCAGTGTGAAGGCCTGGACTTCCGCGACCAGTTTGATGATCAGATCCATGAGCTAGCCGTCCGCACTAGACAGTTGACCGGCGAGTCGGGGAACGCTCGCCCCGGTGCCGGCGCGCCCGAAAACCCTGCCCCCGAGGCTACTGGATCAGGACTGATGACGAGCTGCACTAGTGTTACACTAATCTCTTGAACTTTGCCAACCGCGTCCGATGATCCGACCCGTTCTCAAGTACGGTGCTCGCCAGCTCACCGAGGTCAGTCGCCCAGTGGAAGCCTTCGACGCCGAGCTCGAGAAGCTGGCCGAAGACCTTCTCGAAACGATGTATGCCGAACGTGGCGTGGGGCTTGCTGCTCCTCAGATCGGCGCGAATCTGCGTCTGATCGTGGCCGATGTCACAGCGGCAGGTGAGGAGGGGGAGAGCTTCACGCTGGTTAATCCGGAGACCATCGACCGGCAAGGAAAAGAGAAGGCCGAGGAGGGCTGTCTCAGTATCCCGGGCTTTACGGCGGTCGTGGAGCGGGCCACCCGGGTCACGGTTCGGGCGCGGAGCCTGCAGGGTGATACGATTCAGATAGAGGCCGAAGGCCTGCTGGCACGGGTCCTGTGCCATGAGATCGATCATCTGGACGGCATTCTGTTCCTGGACCGGGTTTCCCGCCTCACAAGGGATCTGATCAAGCGCAAGATCAAGAAGCTGGTGCGGGGCGGAGAATGGGGATGATCAGGGTGGTCTTCATGGGAACACCCCGGTTTGCTATCCCCACTCTGGAATCCCTCCTGAACGATGCGGCAACGGACGTGGTCGGTGTGGTCACTCAGCCCGATCGCCGGGCCGGGCGCGGACAACAGTTAGGTGCTCCGCCCATCAAGTCACTCGCTCTCGAGCATGGAATTCCCGTCATCCAGCCTGGACTCATCCGGGACGACCCCGGCGTCGGGCAGTTTCTCGAGAATGCCGGCCCGGACGCCGCCGTTGCGGTAGCCTTCGGCCAGCTGCTCCCGCGCCGCGTCTTTGATTTCCCGAGACACGGAACGCTGAATGTCCACGCTTCGCTGTTGCCCGGGTATCGCGGGGCGGCACCCATTGCCCACGCTTTGCTCAGGGGAGATCGGGTAACAGGAGTGTCGATCATGAGAATCGAACAGCAGCTGGACGCGGGTCCGATCCTGGGAGCGGAAGAGCTACCCATTTCTGCCGACGTGAATGCCGGGGAGGTAGAAGAGACCCTGGCGCGGCTGGGAGCGGATCTGCTCATGCGGGTTCTCGGTCCCTATGTTTCCGGCCAACTCGTGCCGGAGCAGCAGGACCAGGACCTCGCCACATATGCCCCGGCGATCCGGAGCTCTGACGCGGCCGTGGATTGGAATTGGCCGGCCTCGCGGATCCACAATCTGGTGCGGGCGTTCAATCCAAAGCCCGGAGCCCGCACGACGTTGCGGGGCGATCTCGTTAAGCTGTGGAAGACACGGGTTCTTTCGGAGGCAGCCCTTGCCGCGGACCAGCCCCCGGGAAGCGCGAACCGGTTCGGGAGGAACAGGGTCCAGGTGTCTTGCGGCGAAGACAGCGTCATCGAGTTAATTCAGGTTCAACCCGAAAACCGCCGTCGCATGAGCGCTTTTGAGTTTGCGAACGGCGTCCGCCTCCAGGCGGGCGAGGTTTTTGGGTGAAACCGGATCCCAGAGCAACCGCGATTAGGGTCCTCCTGCGGGTCTTGTCCGAAACCACCCACCTGGGAGTGGTGTGGGACGATCTCTCCGCAGCGCCGCTGACGGCACGCGATCGAAGATTCGTCCAGCGCCTGGTCCTGGGGGTATTGAGGCGACTCTCCGAAATCGACTATCGGGTGGGAAGGGTTTCGCGCAAGCCGCTGGAACGGCTCGATCCGGAGATCCTGTGGATTCTTCGAGCGGCCGTTTACGAACTCCTTGATTCGGACACCCCTGAAAGGGCCGTTCTCCACGAGTGGGTGAGGCTGTGCCGCAGCTTCCGAAAGGCCTCTGCCACGAGCTTCGTCAACGGGATTCTACGCGAGTACTTGAGGCGGCCCGTAGTTCTCCCTCGGGACACGGACCCTCCCAGCCTGGCCATCCGCTACAGTCACCCTGAATGGCTGGTTCGACGATACCTTTCGCGCCACGGTGTCAAGGCTGCCACACAGTTGATGGAGCTCAACAACACGGAGCCCGAGCACTTTTTGTGGGTCAACCCCTTCCGGGCAAGCAGTCTGGACCTGTGCCGACGCCTGAGCCAGGACGGCTTCCCCTGCGAGCCCGTCGATTCACTACCGAATTGTTTGAAGACCCCGGCTGCAGTTGCCGGTCACGCTCTCTACGAGAGGGGTGCCGGTGTTTTCATGGATGTCTCGAGTCAATGGGTTGCCAACCTGCCCGATCTGAGCGAATGTCGGCAGATCGCGGACCTTTTCGCGGCGCCCGGAGGGAAATCCTTCGTCCTGGCCTCCCGCTTGCCCGCCGCCGGTCGCCTGACTGCTTCCGACATCAGTCAGCGGCGAATCCTGTCCATGAGAGAACGTGCCCTCAAGCTGGGAATCCCGGCCATCTCGCTGGTCGTCGCGGATCTGAGCCAGGGATGTTTCCGCGAGGAGACCTTCGACTTTGTCCTTCTGGATGTTCCCTGCAGTGGCCTGGGAACGCTCGCTTCCAATCCGGACATCCGGTGGCGGTTTCGGCCGGAGCGATTGGCTGCCCTGCAGGAGCAGCAGCTGAGACTCCTGAGTTCGGTCTTCCCTTTACTGAGGCGAGGGCGAGAATTGCTCTATTCGACCTGTTCCACTGAAGAGGAGGAGAATGAGGCAGTGGTTGCAGAGTTTTTACGCACCCAGCCCGCAGCGAAGGCTCTGGGGCCCTTCCGCCGAACTTCACCGCTTCGCCATGGAGGACAGGCTTTCTTCGCAGCCAGACTTGGACGCGAGTAGAATGCTCCCCAAGGGTGTCGTCGTCACTCTGCAAGAAGAGTACGTAGAACATGCAGAACAGGAAGCACACTGGTAGAGTACAATCCGGCATCCAACGCAAGGCCCAGGATGTGGGCCTGGTTCTGTTGCTGGTGGGAATTCTGGTGGCCGTGGGACTGATCGGTCTCATCGTGGGAATGAAACTCACCGTCAATCGATCCGAGGTGGAGGTCCCCCAACTGGTTGGTTTGACACTGGAGGCGGCAAACGACTCGCTGGATCCGCTGGAGCTGGCCCTCCGCGTGGCCGGAGAGCGATATGATTCGGCAGTTCCCGACGGTACGATCCTCTCGCAGCTTCCTCCTCCCGGCACCAGAAGCAAGCCCGGCAGAACCGTGCAGGCAGTATTGAGCAAGGGGACCCGGACACACCCGGTTCCTGACCTGATCGGTTCGACTTCGGGTGTAGCCAAGATGACCTCAGAGCAAAGCAACTACGTGATTGGTAGAATCAGCACCATCACGGTGCCGGGAATGGGAAAGGACACAGTCCTGGCTCAGTCTCCTCCCCCTGGATCCACTTCGGCAGTGACTCCTCGAATAGATGTCCTCGTCGTTTCAGGAGACGAATCGAAATACATCATGCCTGATTTCGTCGGCATGAACCTCAATCGCGTGAAACCCTTTCTCGAAGCACACAAACTGAAGCTCGAAAAGGTGCACTATCGATTTCACCAGGGCCTTTCCAAGGGCACGGTGATTGGCCAGCTTCCCCGCTCCGGGCACATGTTGCGTTCGGACGATATGATTGCTCTGGAGGTGTCGCGGTGAAACCTGTGGTCGTGCCCTCGCTGCTGGCGGCGGATTTCGTGAACCTGGAACGGGATATTCGCATCCTGGAAGAAGCAGGTGTCGAAGTCCTGCATCTGGATGTGATGGACGGGCACTTTGTGCCCAATCTGACGTTCGGCCCGCCGGTGATCAGAGACATCAGGGCGATCACGACCCTGGAGCTGGATGTTCATTTGATGATCGAAAATGCAGAGTCGAGCTTCCTGGACTACATCGGGGAAGGTGGGGCTGGAATTAACTATTTGACCGTCCATCAGGAGGCTGTGACTCACCTGGACAGGCTGCTGGCAGAGGTCAGGAAAAGGGGCGTGAAGGCGGGAGTGGCCCTGAATCCGGGTACACCCGTGAGTGTTCTGGAAAGTATTCTTTGCAAGTGTGACCACGTGCTGATCATGTCAGTGAACCCCGGTTTCGGGGGGCAGGCCTTTATAGACGAAAGTTACAACAAGATCCGTCAGCTCAAGTCCCTGATAGAAACTCAGGGCAGAGAGGTTATAATTGAAGTCGACGGTGGAGTCGGTTTGGAGAACGTGAGTCGCGTCGTCAAGGCGGGCGCGCGCCTCATCGTCGCCGGTTCGTCCGTCTTCAAGGATGAGCAGCCCCGGGCTTGTTTTCGAGCCCTGCGGCAAATGGCCCAAGAGGCTGGAGCAATGGCATGATGCGATCCAGGGTTTTTCTGGCTGCACTAGTACTGCTGCTGGTAGCGGCGGCCTTCGGGTGTGGACAAAAGAGTGCCGATCTTCAGGACGCCGCGGTGCCTCCAGACACGGCGCTGTTCGAGAACGGAATGAAGTATTTGAAGAAGAACGCGTTCATCAAGAGCCGCCTGGCTTTTCAGACCCTCATCAATACGTACCCGGACAGTGAGTTCACACCCATCTCGTTTCTTTCGATTGCGGATTCCTACTACCGGGAAGGCGGGACGAGTAACCTGCTGCAGGCTGAAGCTCAGTACAAAGACTTCATCATCTTCTATCCGACTCATGAAATGGCAGATGATGCCCAGATGAAAGTTGCTGCCATCAACTTTCGTCTCATGAGTGCTCCTGACCGCGACCCGACCTATTCCCGAAAGGCGATGTCGGAACTCCGCAAGTTCCGCAGGGACTATCCGGACAGTCCTCTGGCCCCCACGGCCAGAGAAGTGTTGTGGGAGGTGGAAGAGAATCTGGCGACGGGCGTGCGGATGAAAGGTGATTTCTATTACAAGAAATCGCGTTATGAAGCGTCTTCGAAAAGATACGAAGAAGTTGTTCGTGATTACAAAAACTTTAGCGGGACGGATGTTACTTTATATTTTTGGGCCGATTCAATGGAGAAGAAAGGAAGTGTCGATCAGGCTGCGACCATCTATGAAAGGATCGCCAGGGAGTTTCCCTTCAGCGCGTATCATCAGAAGGCGATTGATAAATTGACCGTCCTGGAAAGAGATATTCCGCTAGTCGATGAGGCCGCTGCCGAGCGCCATCTCTCCAATCAGCGACCGGCGGAGGGATTTTCTTTCTTCGACCCGATTCGCAATGTCTGGAAGACCTTCAGTGGAGGCAAAGACATCTACGAAGTTGCTCGACAAAGGGCCGAGGAAAAGGAGGAACGGCAGCTTTCCGGCGACGCCGACGGAGGAAATAATTAAAAGCCATGCCCCGCTTAGTGCTTGCTGATGACAATCTGACGACTCAAAGAATGGTGGAACTCTCACTCGAGACGGAGGGTTACGAGGTCATTCCTTTCACGAATGGGAACAAGGCGCTCGAGTACGTTCTACAAAACGAGGTCGATGTGGTTCTCGCCAACGTCGCTCTCCCCGGACTGGACGGCTACTCCTTGTGTGGCCGGCTTGCCGATGAACCCGACAAAGCCGGCGTTCCGGTAGTTCTCGTGGTGGGCGCTCTCGACGAAGTCGAGGAGAAGAACACTCGAAAGGCCGGTAGCGTTGCTCTGCTCAGAAAACCCTTCTCGACGAGCGGACTCCTGGACGTAGTCACCAGAGCTCGGGAACAGGTTTCTGAAGACCCCGGACTGGTCTCGAATCTATTCGAAATCCCCGTCAATGGATCCGAGGAAGAGGCGCTTTTCGAACTGTCTCGGAGCCAGGCCCGCAGCTCCGACAGGACGCTGTTGCACGAACACTTGAGACCCTCGGTCAGCGACCTGGCAGATGCCGAAGCCGCCAGGAGGGTGGACCACATGGCCAAAGCGATGAGCCAGAGATTGCCCGAGGAACTGGCTCGGGTCATCCCGAAACTGACGGACAAGATCTACCGCGACCTGGCCTAGACGAGCTGCCAGGAGCCCGTGGACTCTCACCACCGACGGCGAAGCCTGCCCGGGCTGTTATAATCCCCCCTTTCAACCTGGGGCGACGTGACTTCCAGAACGAAGCACTGACGGGGCTGTTTCTGCCTGGCTCCGATTATTCGTGGGCTTTCGTCAAGTGCCTGTGTTGCCATGAGTTCAGACAGTCAGATCTCCGCGAGCTACAACGGCCCCGAAGTTGAGAAAAAGTGGTCTGAATACTGGCTGGAGAACCGTTTTTTCGAGGCGGACCCAACCTCTGAGGGGCCACCCTATTCCATCGTGATCCCTCCCCCCAATGTTACGGGCGCCCTGCACATGGGCCACGCTCTCAACATTACGATCCAGGACGTCCTGGTGCGCTGGAAGCGGATGAAGGGACACAACGTGCTGTGGCTTCCCGGCACCGATCACGCCGGGATTGCGACACAGAATGTCGTGGAACGCCACATCTCCTCGGAGGGCCTCCGGCGCCAGGACCTGGGACGCCGTAAATTCGAGGAAACCGTCTGGCACTGGAAGGACAAATACGAAGCTCGGATTCTCGGCCAGATTCGGCGGCTGGGTTGTTCCTGTGACTGGTCGCGGACCCGCTTTACCATGGACGAGGGTTTGTCCAGCGCAGTTCGCGAAGTGTTCGTTCGACTCTATGAAGATGGCCTGATCTATCGAGGAGAGTACCTCGTCAACTGGTGCCCCCGCTGTTCTACAGCGATATCGGACCTGGAGGTTATTCACAGCCCCGTCGCAGGAAAACTGTGGTACGTCCGGTACTTGCTGGCCCGAGGCGGTGCCTTCATCGAAGTGGCCACGACTCGCCCGGAAACCATGCTGGGTGACACTGCAGTCGCCGTCCATCCCGAGGATGGTCGCTACCGGGACCTTATCGGAAAAACGGTCAGTTTGCCCCTCATGGACCGCCCGATCCCTGTGATCGCGGACTCGTTTGTAGACCGTGAGTTCGGAACCGGCGCAGTTAAAGTAACCCCGGGACACGACCCCAATGACTTTGAAGCGGGTCGCCGGCATCAGCTCCCCATCGTCAAGGTCATTGGAGAGGACGGCATAATGACGTCCGAGGCCGGGTCCTACGCCGGGTTGGACAGATTCGAGGCGCGGCAGCAGGTCGTTCGGGATCTAGAAGGAAAGGGCCTGCTCATCGCCATTGAAGATCACGATCATCAGATCGGGCATTGCCAGCGCTGTGACACGATCGTGGAGCCCCTGGTCTCCACCCAGTGGTTCGTGAAGGTGGAGCCGCTGGCCCGGCCCGCCATCGAGGCCGTCGAGAACGGCCACACGCGCTTCGTGCCCGGACGGTACAAGAAGATCTATCTCAACTGGATGTACAACCTTCACGACTGGTGCGTGAGCCGCCAGCTGTGGTGGGGACACCGAATCCCGGCCTGGTATTGCCGGGAATGTGACGAAGTCATCGTAGCCCGGGAGGCTCCGACCTCCTGCGGGCAGTGCGGGGCGTCCGAGCTCAGACAGGACGAGGATGTTCTCGACACCTGGTTCAGCTCCGGATTGTGGCCTTTTTCCACCCTGGGATGGCCCCGGGAAACTCTCGAGCAGGAAGTCTATTATCCAACGACGACGCTGGTAACCGCCGCCGATATCATCTTCTTCTGGGTGGCCCGGATGATGATGCTGGGCCTTCGCTTCAAGGGAGCGGTTCCGTTTCGAGACGTCCACCTCACGGGCCTGATCAAAGACGGGCAGGGTCGCAAAATGTCTAAGACCACGGGCAACGTGATCGATCCTCTCGAGATCATCGAGGACTACGGAGCGGATGCCGTCCGCTTCACGCTCAGCGTATCCGCAGCTCCGGGAACGGACATCCCCTTTTCCGTTTCCCGTATGGCCGGCTACCGCTCCTTCTGTAACAAAATCTGGAACGCCGGACGTTTCCTGCTCCTCAACGTAGAGAGGTCGAACCCGGTCCCGGCTGAGGAGATCGGTGGTCTCCTCGAGGAAGGGCTTTTGAAGCTGGAAGACCGGTGGATTCTGGGCCGGCTGCAGGAGGTGACTGAGAGCGTCAATGCTAACCTTGGCAAGTTCAGGTTTCACGAAGCGAGCCATGCTCTCTATCACTTTTTCTGGGATGAGTTCTGCGACTGGTACATCGAATTCATCAAGGTGAGACTGGGCACTGACGATCTCGAGGATGGTGCGAAGGTTTCCACCATCGCTCTCTACGTTCTAGACACTTCGCTGCGGCTTCTGCACCCGTTCATGCCGTTCGTGACAGAAGAGTTATGGCAGAGACTACCCCATGACGGCCCCACCATTGCCCTGGCCTCATTTCCGGAAACCCGGGAGGACTGGATTGATCGGGAAGCCCTGGAAATGACACACATGCTCCAGCAGCTGATCTCGGCGATTCGAACCGCTCGGACCGAGAATCGGATCGATCCGCGGCACAGACTGCCCTGTCAGCTCAAGAGCGAACCCGGGTCCCGGAATCTGGCTCGCCGACACCAGCAGAAGATCGTCTCGCTGGCCGGGCTTAAGGCCATCACCCCCGTCGACGAGTTGGGCGACGACGGCCTGCAGGTGCGGGGACTTTCCCCCCTGGGAGAATTCGCGTTGCAACTTGACGACGTGATTGACGTGAAGGCGGAACGCGATCGTCTCGGACGCCAGATCGAAAAGGTAAGTGGCGAGATTGACGGGTTGGATCGGCGGCTTCGGAATCCTGCATTTGTCGAGAAAGCCCCGGTCGCAGTCGTGGAGGGGGCCAGAGAACGATTCCAGGAAGCCCGGGAACGACGGGCGCGACTTGAAGAGCAGCTGAATGGACTTTCTCAGTCTTGATCCCCTTCTGGAAGGGGCACTCCAAGAGGACATAGGCCGTGGAGACATCACCAGTGAGGCCATCCGCAGGGCCATTCCACAATCGGGCCAGAGTGATGTCCAGGCCGTCGTCATCTGTAGAGAACCCGTAGTCGTTGCGGGGTGGCCTGTCTTGATCCGGGTGTTTCAACTCCTGGGTGAGGTGGACGTGGTTTCTGCACCGGGCGAAGGGTGCCATTTTGCGCCGGGGGAAATCGGGAGGCTGCGGGCTGACCCCTTTCTTCTGCTCAAGGGTGAGCGGGTTGCCCTCAATCTGTTCCAGCGAACCTGCGCGATCGCGACACACACCGCAAGGCTGGTGGAGATGGTCTCGCACACAGAAGTGCGCCTGTTGGACACTCGCAAGACCACTCCTTTATGGAGAGATCTGGAAAAATATGCGGTTCGAACCGGTGGCGGGCACAATCATAGATGGCGCCTGGACGATGCGGTCCTGATCAAGGATAACCATATTGAGATCGTCGGCGGTGTTGCAGCGGCTGTCAAAGCCTGTCGCGGGTCGGGCCCTCATCTGTGCCGCGTCGAGGTGGAAATCTCCTCGCTCGACCAGCTCGAGGAGGCCGTCGATGCGGGAGCGGATGTCGTGCTTCTGGACAACATGTCCCCGGCCCAGGCTCGGCAGGCGGTTGCAAGAGCCGCCTCCAACTGCCAGCTCGAGGTTTCCGGCGGCATCACGGCCGAGAACCTGGTGGCGTACGCCGAGACGGGTGTCGATTTTATCTCGATCGGGGCCTTGACACACTCGGTCCGTGCCCGTGACGTCAGCGTTGAGTTCGAAGCGGTGTAGAACGGAATGCGAGTTCTGCACCTCACCAGGGGTACCTTTCAAGAATTCCAGCTGCTGGAAGCGGTGGACTCTACGAGCGACTACCTGAAGCAGTACCTGGACCGGGGCCGGCCCCGAATTGCGATGGCCCGTGAACAGACGGCGGGGAGGGGGAGAGAGGATCGACGGTGGCTCTCGCCCAGGGATCAGGGAATCTACATCTCGTTTCTGTTTTATCCTGCCTGGTCGTCGCGAAGGGCCTCGATTCTCAACACGGTCGGTGTTCTGGCGGTTCTCGAGAGTCTGCGTTCGGTGGTCCCCGCGGAAACGTCGGTGCATGCGAAAGCGCCCAACGACGTCCTGATCGGCGGCAGGAAGGTGGCCGGGATTCTCGTAGAATTGGGCTCTCTGGGGTCCGAAATCAAGTGGGCCATCATCGGAATCGGGATCAACGTGTTCCAGACCGAGTTTCCAGGCCTGGGTCGACCGCACGTTTCTCCGACCTCCCTGTACCTGGAAGGCGCGGCTCCGGAGAGTCTGGACTCGGTGTGCCGACCCCTGATTCGATGGTTCACCCATTATTTGCGGGCGGCTCAGGAAGGCCAGGGGGGTGAACTGGCGCGCCAGTTCGCAGACGAATTGAATGCTTCGCCATGAGTATTTTTCGCTACACAGAGAAGAAGGGCTATTTCGCCAGGCTCAAGGAAGCTCTGCAGGTCACCGGGGACGACTTTCGTCATCGAATCAATCAGGCTATGGGAACGGGCACGAGTCGCGTCTCGGAAAGCCAGCTCGAAAATCTGGAAGAAATCCTGATCGGTTCCGACATCGGCGTTCAGACAAGTCTTGAGATCGTCGAACAGATCCGCGAGAAAAGCCGGGGAGACCGATACGTGACCTCATTTCAGGTTCGACGAATGCTTCGGACACAGCTGCTTGGGATACTATCCAGCATTGACCACCGCGAGCCTGAAGCCGGCCGTCCCCATGTCGTCCTGGTGGTCGGGGTCAACGGGGTTGGAAAGACGACGACCATCGGGAAAATGGCCTACCTGCTGGGCGAGCAGGGCAAGGATGTTCTGATTTGTGCTTCCGATACCTTTCGTGCGGCAGCCGTGGACCAGCTTGACATCTGGGCCCGGCGAGCGGGAGCCGACATCGTCAAGCAAAGCCAGGGAGCCGACCCGGCGGCAGTGCTCTACGATTCGATTGTCGCGGCAAACGCCCGCGAGAAGGACGTCGTGATTACGGACACGGCGGGTCGACTCCACAGCAAGATCAATCTGATGAAGGAGCTCGAGAAGATGATTCGCGTTGCTTCCCGCGAGGTCGAGGGTGCTCCTCATGAAACGCTGCTGATCCTGGATGCCACGACGGGCCAGAATGGCCTGT
>CBDBHK010000012.1:0-10132 GCA_965205615.1 Acidobacteriota bacterium
GTGCATGGCTGAGTGAAAGTGTGGACCCGCCTGCCTGGCGGGCAATGCGGGATGCCCATCTACGAGAAATAAGGAGACTCGGTCGATATGAATGGCGCATCAAAAGTGGTTGCACCAGGCAAAGCCTTGCAGAGAATGCGATGTCGAGGTTCAAGACGTTGTTTGGGCCTAAGCTGTCGGCCCGACGATTCGACAATCAACGGGTCGAGGCCATCATCAAATGTGAGGTACTGAATCGTATGTCCAGCCGGGGCATGCCTGAGTCAGTGCGAATTCGATAGCATTCAAACAGGACTGGGATCGGTCCGTGACCCGACCGGAATTGTGCAACAACGCGATATTACTCCGTAACAACGAACAACGCCGAGTCAGGCCTGACGGGCTGGTCCGTTGACGACGATCGATTATGGAGAAGCTCAGAAGGCGCAACATCATGGAACACATCTCCAGCTAGTTTTATTTTTGAGATCAGGGGGACAACAGTCTCGCCGCCACCTCCGCCGCCACCACCTTCGCCGCCGCCTGGTGGTGGTGGTGGTGGTACTCGTGGGCCGAGCCAAACGGTCCCGGGCGCGCCCACGAATCTCCTGGCAGACGGGGGAGATGAGCAGGTGACGCTGTCCTGGCAGGCTCCGGAGAACGACGGCGGCTTGGCGATCACGGATTACGAGTACCAGATCAACGGGTCCGGAGGGGGCTGGGTATCCATCGATTCCACCCTCACCGCCCATACGGTCACCGGCCTCGTCAACGGCACGATCTACGTCTTCCAGGTGCGGGCAGTAAGCGCGGCAGGCAGGAGCCTCCCCTCCAACCGGGCTGAGGCCACTCCGGGAGTGGGCGCCCTGGACTTTGCGCATTTCGCCAATGGGGCGGGCACCATCTCCGATCTAGTGTTCGTGAACGTGGCCACCCACCCGATCCGGCCCGTCCTCTACTTTTACGATAAGGAGGGCAATCCCATCGTTGCGGAATCGGTGGTGGATCTCACGGAAGATCTGGAGGTCACCGGGGACGGTGGCCTGAGCATCCAGACGGAGATGGAGCCGCTGGGAGAACTCACGGTTTCGACCCACGGACGGGGGGAGCTGGTGAGCGGATCGGTGGCGGTGGCCGCCAATGGGACCATTGGCGGAGTCTTGCGCTTTGATCTGCCCGGGATCGGAGTGGCCGGGGTGGGAGCCAGCCCACCCGTGAGGGATGCCCTCTTCCCGGCTCGCCGCCAGGCCGGAGGGATCCGCACCGCAGCGGCGCTCCACAACCTGGGTGAGGAAGCGATCACGGTGAGTTGCCGGTTGATGAGCGGGGGCATGGTCCTCGAAGCGGTGGAGATTGACCTGGAGGCTAACGGGCAGGAGGCCCGGTACATCGAGGAGCTGTTCACCGCGACCGATACCTCCGATTTCGTGGGGTCGGTGCGCTGCACCGCGCCCGGCCTGTTCACCGGAATCGCGGTGGAGCTGGATGCGGGCAACCGCATCTTCATCACGCTGCCGGTGGTGCCGGTGGCCCGGGCGGGAGGCGGAGGCCAGGAAACGGTCCTGTATTTTGCGCATTTCGCCAATGGGAGCGGCACCACCTCCGATCTCGTTTTTGTGAATGTGTCCCCCCGGCCGAGCGGCCCGGGCCCCACCCCCTATCATGCGGCCGTCTCTCCGAGCCGGCTAGCCCTCTACTTTTACGATCAGGAGGGGAATCTCATGGACCCGGCATCGGTGGTGGATCTCACGGGTGATCTGGAGGTCACCGGGGACGGTGCCCTGAGCATCCAGACGGAAATGGAACCGCTGGGAGAACTCACGATTTCAACTCATGGCCGGGGGGAGCTCGTGAGCGGATCGGTGAAGGTGGTCTCCGAAGGTCCCATCGGCGGAGTCTTGCGCTATGCCCTGCCCGGCATCGGGGTCACCGGGGTGGGGGCCAGCCCACCCGTGAGGGACGCCCTCTTCCCCGTTCGCCAGGAGGGAGGGCTCGACACGGCGGCGGCCATCCGCAATCTGACCGAGTCTGATCTGGTGGTGACCTGCCGCTTGATGAAAGACGGCGCCGTGCTCGAAGAAACAGAGATCCCTCTGGCGGCCAACGGACAGGAGGCCTGGTACATCGAAGAGATGTTTACCTTCACCGGTGCCGATAGGTCGGACTTCGTGGGGTCGGTGCGCTGCACGGTGCCGCCCGGGGAGGCAATGTTCACCGGAGTCGCCGTGGAGCTGGATGCGGGCAACCGCATCTTCACCACCCTGCCGGTGGTGCCGGTGACAGAGAGGATGTCTCAGGAATAGATAAGGGAAGGGACCAGGTAGTGTCCAGGGTTTGAGCCGTCGCAGAGAGGGCGGAGTCATCCGCAGGGACGAAGGAGGTGCGCAGCGCTTTGACGCACCCGTTGCGGAGGTGGGTTCTGTTTTCCGGGTTTTACTCTCAAAAAGGGGAGAGCCTCTCGCCGTCTGGGGTTGGTTTGGGTCGGTTTTGGGTTCTGGTTGATTTATTCACAGTAGTCGTCGCTACTACTACTTGTTCTTTAACTACTTGTCTTACTACTTGTATGGTGTACCCGTTTGGACGTATCTGGGAGGGGGGTAGTGTACCCGTTTGGACGTATTCGTGGCGCGGGTAGTGTACCTGTTTGGACGTGGAAAACTTCCCCGAATCACCATTTCCTGTGGATAAAAAACACTAGGCCGCTCTTGAGTTTATTTTAGCGAGACCGGGACATGAAAAAAGGGGGGGGCGCGCAGTCGGCCCGGACGCTGTCAGGGGCGATCCTTGCGCCGGGAACGGGGAGCCTAGCTTGTTAACTGGCCTTGGTTGAGCGGCACGATGGTCGGGGTCGAGGGATGCAGGATCAAAACGCCCGGAGGCGTCATATAGTTCAACTCCGGCCAGGCGAGCTTGATCTTCTTCAACTCGCGGAGAACCTTATACCGGAAGGCATGGACGGTGAATTTGTCGCTAGCCTTGTCCGGGTGCGCTCCGAACTGCCGGTATAAATGCCGCCAGGTGGGTGCTTCTTCAGGGAAGTGTTGTTGAGGGCGGAGGACTTCCGACCAAAGGCCGCTTGAGATCCAGTGTACAGTTACATCAGAGAGCTTCTGTCAGGTATGTAGCTTGCCTCATACATGTTTGATGACAGAAAAGCCACGGGAAACCCAGGCAGAATCACATGTTGTGGAGCTCAAGGAGAAAGTCAACAACAGTTCCCTGATGAAGCACCACGGAGGAACCCGGCAATGGAATGAGGCGGTAGAGGAGGCGGTGGCTCCCTTAGAGGCCTTCTGTCCAGTCACGGTCGCTTTCGGCATGGCTCAAAGGAACTCTCTGCAAGCGGGGGTAGAGGAACTGGAGAAAGCGGGCGTTTCTCGAATCGCGGTGGTAGGACTTTTCATCTCACCCCACTCCTTCCGGCACCAGACGGAGTATCTCTTGGGTCTTCGAGCCGACCCACCGGAAGAGTTCCTGGGGCCGCATGCTCATATGCTCGATCTCCTTACCACAAGGCGATGCTGACCTGGTCCAGGACCGGGTAGGCATCGCCGTTCTTGGAATGGAACTTGACTCGATACTGTAGGTACCGGTCCTGCGAAGCGAGCTCAAACGGACTCGTCTGAATCGCTCGCCACTGCTCCCTCTCGATTGCCGTTTCCGAGGCAGCTGATCGGACTGAGAAGGAAAAACGGGCGCCAGTCGGGACCTTGGCCTTGAAATTCAAACGTCCCGATCCCAAACTCCGATCCCATCGAAATAGCGACGACTCGTAGGTCTGCTCCCACCTGCGGTGGTAGATATGCCCCACGTCCTGAGCCCACATCCAGTGAGGACCGTGGGTGGGAAGGGAGACGGTCCTCGGGTCCGCAAAGCGATTCCCGTCGTTATAGAAGACCTTGGAAGCGGTGTAGTGGTCGCCGTTCTGCGTGTGATTGGAAACCGCCAGATCGATCCTGCCGTCCTGATCGAAGTCCGCAGCCATCGCGTCATGGCCCGAGTCACATATGAGGTTGGTTCGACGGCCAGTGTCGAAGCCCTTGGGACCGCCCCAATACAGGTAGCAGGGCAGTTGCTCCCGAGTGAGATCTCCGAGATAGTGCGGGTTGAAGAGATCGAGGTGGCCATCATCGTCAAAATCCGCCACAGTCGGTCCGATGGGAGTGAAGCCTGGCAGCCACTGAGCGTTCCAGGATTCGAAACCGTCGGAGCCCCCCCAGAAGATCAGGCTGCCGGTATCGTGATGGCCGGCCATTCCATCATAGTAACTGCCCGCCACCAGGTCCAGGTGCCCATCCGCGTTGAAGTCTGCGGCATCCAGTCCGATCGGATAGGGGATGTCCAGCCGCGACTGGTGCGCCTCGCTGAAACCCTCGGGAGCACCCCAGAAAACGCGTACACGATCGAATAGAGTGGAAGTCACCGCAATATCCAGCCACTGGTCGCGATTGAAGTCCGCAATGGCACAACCGGTAGATCGACCTTCCGAGAGCACAGCAACTCTCCGACTCCGATCCAATCCTTTGGCTCCGCCGTAGTAGATGATCAGGTGCACCGGATCCTCAAGGGAGTACGACTCGAAGGCGCCCAATACCAAATCCAGATAACCGTCTCGATTCAAGTCGGCGACGCTGCTAGAGCCAAGGTGATTCTCGCTCAACACGGTCCGACCCTGATCCAGGTCGAAACCACTCTCTCCACCCCAGAAGATATTGGCTCCCAGACTGGGATCCGAACGAGCTGCCTGGCCACCATGCCCCGAGTTGAGAGCGATGAGGTCTACGAACCCATCCGCGTTCAGATCAGCTGCACTCGCCTCATAGCCGCTCCTGAAGGGAATATCCCAACGACGTTCAGGCTTGAAGCCTCCGGCAGTACCCCAGTAGACATGCAGGGGCACCTTCTCGTCGACGGTGCCGCCGGTTCGATTGCTGAAGACCATTCGAGCCGGAAAAGTACCCTCTGCGGGCGTCACCACCACGTGGATGGCGCCCACGGTCCGAACACCCTGAGGCAGCTGCTCGAACTGCCTGTCCCCACTCCCCAGGAAGATACGGGACTGGGCCTTGAAGCTGTCCTTCCCTTGAAAGACAGCTACCGCCAGGTCCTGCTTACCGTCCCCATCCAGATCCCCGATACCGGCCGCGGCCGCCTGAGGCACCTTGAGTGTGGTGGAGTCCTGCGTCGAGAAGCCGGATCCGTTTCCCCAGAGGATGCGAACCAGGCCGTCACCGTCTTCGCCGGCCCCAGCGACCTCACCTCCACCGGCCCGCGCCAGAGACAAGTGGCTGAGGACCAGATCCGGTTTTTCGTCCCCATCCAGATCTCCCAGCGTCAAGTGAGAGGCCTTGAACCCCTCATGACTTGCGACCTCGGACCAGGATCGTCCTGACCTTCCCGAGATTACATACACACGATCGAGCCTGGTCCCCAGCAGCAGATCGGTGTGACCATCCTGGTTCCAGTCGCCCGCGGTCAAACAGGTGGCTTCGGCTCCGGGCAGCCGAATGTCGCTGGAGTCCAGCCTCACTGGCATCCTCTCCCGGATAACGTATCTGTTTTGTTGGGTTGTTCGCTCTGCCTGCTTGTCTTTCGAGGTAGTCGACCAGAACAGCCTTAGAACGCCCTGAGTGGTGAGAACGGCGACATCACCACTACCGTCGCCGTCGAAGTCGGAAGCCGCCAGATCGAAGGCCTCCGGAACACCGAGGTCCTGCCGGCGGTTCAGCAGGTAGCCGTGCTCGCTCCCCCAGAAGATTCGAACAATCTGGCCCTCTGGCTGCTGAGGAAGCCAGGCCTCGCCATTGAGCACTACGAGATCGGGCCATTGGTCGCGATTGAGATCGGCAGCCGCCAGCGCCATGGCTCCGTGCACGGGAAGCACCCCGTTGCTGCGATGCGAGGGCCAGCCGTCGTCTCCACCCCAGATAATCGTAAGGAACCGCCGGTTGTTCTGAAGTCCACTGTAGTTGGGACAGAAGGCCAGATCGGAATGGCCATCCCGGTTCAAGTCCGCCACCAGTGCTCGGATACTTCCTCGAACTGCCAGCGGAGCCTCCTGGATTTGCCGCTGGGGTGTCAGCGAGGCGAGCGTGGCGGGAATGTAGGCGGAGGTGTCATGAGTGCTGTTGAATATGAGATCCAGGAATCCATCCTGGTTCAGGTCGAAGCGATGAATGGTGCGAAGCGTTCCGTCGCGGGCTACGTAGAGGTTCTGACCGGACGCATCCAATCGCCCGTCGGCGAAGTCCTCGAAGGTATCTTCCACCCACCAAGTCGGATCCTGAGCCTCGGATTGCCCTGGGAAGACGGATAACCACAGACACACAGACAACATCAATCGCAGGTTGCTCATGATCTCAGACCACCTTCCTCTCGATTCCTGATCAGGCTTGCTGAGGGAGTATAGACGGCCCCGGCCGTTTGTCAAGTGAGCGGGGATTGCTTGCCGGTGAGGCGAGACTGGCTTCTGTTATGATCAGTGATCAGTCAGAATCAGTGAGCAGTGAGCAGTGCAAGAGTAATCGATAGTGCAGTGCCGCTTACCTGGCGCTGTTTCGAGAAGGCCCTCTAGAATTACCCGGGGCTCAGCATTGCCCGAAGTTGCAACTTCAAAAGGGGGAACCAGTGATGGTGTCGAGTACCCGACTGATGGTGGCCCTTGTCCTGCTCTTCCTCTCTTTCGATCGAGAGGTGAAGCCGAAGAGCTCCAATCCCCCGATCGACATGACCCCGTACTTGCTGAGGCAGGAGGAGCCGGGAGCGAGGGACGCCCAGGTTGGCTTCGATCTAGGCCCACTCCTGGGTCACGGTCCCTACCGGCCGCTTCCCGCAGACAGCAGAAAGGGCCCCTCCCAAGCGAGGCTATCTGCCCACCGGCTGGTTCATGGACACCCACGATCCGGGGAACTATCTGCTGACTGTCAAGGGCAGACGGGTCCAAGACGGCCAGATCCTCTTTACAACCGACCTGAGACTCCCGGTCCAGACCTGGGTGGGGGCGGATCTGGATCGCCTCGCCCATATAGGCGACGACTCTGCTGAGGTCGAGCTCTGGCTCCAGAAGGGTGCCCCGGTCCAGGAACTGCCCGTGGAGGTCGATCTGGTAGACGCCAGGACGGGCCAGACACGATCTTCCCTCAGCCACCGCAGGCTCACCCGGGACAAGACTCGGGTGCCCTTCGATCTGCAGGGTCTGGCGCCGGCTACTTACCATGTCCGGGTCCGGCCCCGGATCGACGGCCGTCTCTGGGACGATGGCGTTCGCCGGTCCCTCTACCTCTATCGGAACGGCTCACCTCCGGAACCGGAGCCACCGATTGAGATCCCGGTGGCCCCCCAGCTCTTTGTGGACGATTTCCTGATCGAGGATCAGATTCATCTCCAGAGAGTCTTCCACCCGGCCCGCAAGCTCACAGCTCATTTTACGCCAGAGATAGGCTCGGAAATCGACCTGAAGCGCTATTACCATGAACCGCAGACCCTCATGGGGGGGCGCTGCTGTCCGATCCGTGGAAAGCCATGATGGTCAAGACCGACCCCCTCCCATCGGGCTCTGTACCCCTGGTCGTCGAGCATGCCGAGATGCTCCCAGTAGAACGTCACGCCGCGCGCGTGATCCGCGATCGTGAAATCCGGGTAGCGGGTGCGACCATTGGGCAGCACGAGAGGCTGCTCGTAGGCGTAGTCGATCCCCCGGGCGTGAAGCTTGTCGGCAATCACCAGCTCGGATTTCGAGCGCACGAGGTCACCGCGCTCGGTTCGATGAATGAGCCCTTCCTCGAGGAAGCGTTGCTGCGCGTTGACGGTTACTTCGCGCGGCAGAACACACTGCAGCGAGGCCTCCTTAAACACCGCTTCCTGTTCACCACCGACGGGTTCGAGATGTACGAGTGGGCTGCGAAAAGGCTGCTCTTGGGAGTCTGCATCTACGGCCAAGTCATCAAGAAGCGTCGGGAGAATCGGGTGGTTCGTGTCGATCGTAGACTGCTTCTCGGAACACAAGGCGAACTGGAAGAAGCACTGTTTCATTCCGAGGATTCCAGCACACTGAACACCAGTTTCGTGGAGCGCCACAATTTAACCCGCGTTGTTGCATAAATCGCTTCGGCACGTCCGCTTGTCTCCGATGGGCCAGGGTGCCAGCATGAGGAATGACGCCGAATCAATACACGTTCCGGTACCGAGTACGCAACTGGTCAGACTACAATCGGGCGCTGATCGCCAGGGGGCGTCTGACCTTTTGGTTCGATGAGGACGCCGTTGCCGCCTGGCGGAACGCCGACCCGCCCAAGGGCCCCGGCGCTCCGAAGGTTTACTCCGACACGGCCATTCAGTGTGCGCTGATATTGAAGTCGGTGTTTCAGCTTAGCCTTCGGTCGACGCAGGGCTTCGTTTCTTCGCTCCTGGAGTTGCTCAGACTCGATCTGCCAGTTCCAGATTACAGCACTCTCAGTAGACGACAGAGTTCCTTGGCGACGTTCTTGACTGTTAGCCCAAGCAGTCGGCCTCGGCACGTGGTTGTGGATGCGACGGGCCTGAGAGTATACGGCTCGGGTGAATGGCACGTCCGAAAGCATCGACATGGTCGGCGCAGAGCCTGGCGTAAGCTGCACCTGGGTGTCGATGAGAGGACGAAAGAGATGGTGGCGGTGGAGGTTACACCGAGCCGGGTCCACGACTGTCGTCTGTTGCCGGCCCTGCTGGATCAGATTCCGGGTCGCATCGTTCAAGTCTCGGGCGACGGGGCCTATGACACGAGGGCCTGTTCTCAATCGATACTCGAGCGGGAGGCTGTCGCCACCATCCCTCCGCGACGCAGTGCACGGCTGAGTGAAAGTGTGGACCCGCCTGCCTGGCGGGCAATGCGGGATGCCCATCTACGAGAAATAAGGAGACTCGGTCGATATGAATGGCGCATCTCCAGTGGTTGCACCAGGCAAAGCCTTGCAGAGAATGCGATGTCGAGGTTCAAGACGTTGTTTGGGCCTAAGCTGTCGGCCCGACGATTCGACAATCAACGGGTCGAGGCCATCATCAAATGTGAGGTACTGAATCGTATGTCAAGCCGGGGCATGCCTGAGTCAGTGCGAATTCGATAGCATTCAAACAGGACTGGGATCGGTCCGTGACCCGACCGGAATTGTGCAACAACGCGGATTTATGCAACAATGCGGCTTCGGGCATAATGGGTAGCACTGTGGACACTAGAATTTTTATTTCTCCCCCGACATGTAATGACTAAAAAGGGGTTCATCCGGTAAATGGGGAGGTGCCGCCAGTCAAAGGCAGGCCATGGAAACTGCCGCACTATGCAAACCGTGGAAAAACAAGTAGTTCTGGAGGAGAACTGGCAAGTGCTCGCAGTTGTTTTTCCACCGTTCGCACAGCGCTTGGAAAACTCCGTATCACGGGCTTGCTGGCCCGGTTCGATGTCGCTCGGAGTTTTCCACAGTTCCCACGGCCTCTGCTACTGCAGCCGACTATATGGACAAGCGAACGGGGAGCAGATTTGGGATCCGGAAGGTGCCAACCACGTCCCCACCTCCCCATTTACCGGATGACCCTAAAAAGGCTCTGATCACAGAAATAGGCGAAAGGTTTCCGCTTTTAGAAAAACTCCAGTTCTCGAGATTCGGCTCCACCCCTTCCCCCCTTCCTCCAATGGTTGGCCTTTTAACTACGATGACCGATCCTCGTCTCAAGCGAAACGCGTGTGTACTCCTTCCTTGCACAACCGATATTGGTGTATACACAGCGGTTTTGGCGGCTCTTTCCGGAGTTGTGGAACGATTCCCCTCTTTACTCAAAGAATACGCGAGAACAGGGTTCGAGAGGGGTGAGCGCATCAGGGTTCTACCAACTGGACATGTGTACGAGTTTGGTGGTTTCTTTGAGACAGGATCAGTTGACTTTTTTCGGCTTCAAGTCCTTGGTTGTCAGAAAGATGCACGGTCCTTCCCCCTCACCGAGATCATCCGCCTAGAAAAGACGGCACGTCTCCTACCAAAGGGAAAGCTAAACACGGATCTGGGAGAGTTCTTTCTGTCAGATCTTGACAGACTGTTGCGCATCCGGACAGGTGGCAATCAGGCTCTGCTTGCAAATGAAATCATATTGGTGACAACTCAGGCAGATTTCGCCAATTTCTTGG
>CBDBHK010000013.1:0-54274 GCA_965205615.1 Acidobacteriota bacterium
ATTCTCAAGGCCACTTTCATCGACGGTACACTATAAGCCCGGGACGCCATGGATGGTAGCCCGTCCCGGTCGTGCGAGCCCGGCAACGGCCCGCGGCGAAGTCCGGATAAGGGACGCGGAGGAGTCAGCGATGAAACCCCACAGAGTGCTCAGGGCAGCAGCAGTCCTGCTGGCGATTGTGAGTGGCTTGACCCGGGAGGCGAAGCCGGCCAGCGAGCTCAACTTCGTTTATCTCACACTTCGAAACGACGTCCTGATCGGTGTGGCCATCTTCAACCCCTCCAATCAGGACGCTCAACTGACGTTCACCGCCTACGGTGAGGGCGGCGAGATCGTACAAGCCCAGGGGCTCCAGAATCCCGTTCAGTTCATCGTCAATGCCGGCCAGCAGTTCGCTGCGGTCACTTCCGCGATTTTTGGCCAGGGCGGCGACCCTGCAACCATAGCCTGGTTTCAGGTGACAAGCCCCGTTGATGGCCTGACAGGTTTTTTTATCTTTCTGACCGGTGACTTTTCGGAGCTCGATGGTGCGGATCTGCCCGTGGCTTCCACAGAACTCGTTCTCACGGAAGTCAACCTGAACCCGGATTTTTCCACCGAGCTGACGATCGTGAACCCGAACGATTTCGCAGCGACCGGCACGGCCACCCTGCTGGGAGGAGCAGAGCCTCTCTACAACCGTGTGACCCTCCCGGCGCGCTCGGTCTTGCGAGTCGATGTGGCGGAGCGATTCGGGGTTGGGGGTCCGATCGAGTCCAGCTTCCTGACGCTCAAAGCAGATGCCGAACTGGCGGCCTTTGCTTTCGTCAAAGCGGGCGATCTTCTGGGCCTCAACGCCAGACCGCTTCGGGCCCTGCTGGACACTCTCCTGTTTCCTCAAATGGCGGTTCTGGGTCCTTTCAAGACGGAACTGGTAGTGGTTGATAACGGCGATCGGTCGGTGATCGTGACGATGACGGCGTTCAGGGAGGATGGCCAACCCTTCGGACCCGCCGACCTTCAGCAGAATCCGGTCGCGCGGTCGCTGGAGCCGGGGGAAGTACGCCGCTTCGATCTGGCCGAACTGTTTGGCTTCAAGGGAAGTGACTTGAAGCAGGGGTGGCTCAAAGTGGAGTCAACGGATGTGTCGTTGAGTGGGTCCCTGAGCTATTCCCTGGCCGCTTCGGGAGCCCGGGCGGCCGTCGCCTCGGCGGCCCGGGGCACGCGCCGGGCCATCTTTTCTCACCTGGCCACGACCGCTGACTTTTTCACGGGTCTGGCGGGCTTGAATCCGGGAAGCCTGGCGGCCAACCTCCGGGTGATCGCCATCAGAGCCAACGGAACCGTCCTCGGGTCCTTCTCGACGACCCTGGCGCCGGGTGTGAGGTTTGCCGATCTGATTGGAGCCGACATTATCCTGGAGGCCGCAGGACAGGTAGGCGGGGGCGTCATCGTGGAAAGCGATGTGGCGATTTTTCTGACGGCCATCTTCGGAAGCCTTCAGACGGGAGCGCTGGCCAATATTCCACCCCAGGAACTTCCGGCTGACTTCGAAGTCCTGGGCCCGGCCCTGCGGGGTGAGTCCGCCTCTGGCCGTCGTCAGTCCGGCGGCAACTCAGCAGTTTCAACTCGTGGGTGGAGGACAGGTTCAGACCTGGCAGGTGAACGGTGTCGGTGGGGGTAGCCCCGCGCTGGGCACGATCGATGGCTCGGGTTTTTTCCGGGCTCCCGCGGTCCTGCCCGACGAGTTGCCCCTGACCATCACGGCCCGGGTGGGTCCTTCCACGGTAGGAGCCTCGGTCGATGTGATCACCGTCGGCAATCTGGTCGCCGATCGGGGCATCGTTCAGTCAGTGGCCTTCCTTTCGGGGCTGAATCGACTCTATACCTCCGAGCTGAGTGCTGCCGGGTCACCGCTCCCGGCCGTTGCAGTGCCGGGAGGGGCGGCGGATTCGACCATCTTTGATGTTACCGGTACGCCGGTCGACACGATTCGGACCTTCCCCGCCGAAAACATTCCCAAAATTATCGAGTACCGGGCCGGGGATGGTGAGGACTACCTGCTGATGGTGGCGCGCAGTACCGGAGCCGTTTTCAGGCTCGAACCCTTGACTTCGCAATTTCGGCAGGTGGCAGGCGGGTTCCTTTCGCCCAGTGCCATCGTGCTGGATCCTGTGACCCGGGATCTGCTGGTTGCTGAGGCCAGCCAGATCAGTGTCGTGTCGGCGCTGCAGCTGGCTGAGGGGCTGGTGGTAACGGCTCTTTCGACCGACGATCCGGGAGTTCCACCGGTCAGAGCTCTGGTGAGCGGGGTCACCCCGTCGGGCATCGCTGTGGATGCCTGCACTGGGGACATCTATATTTCCGACGCGGTGGCGGGCACGATCGTCAGGATCAATCGGCAAGACCTGACCCGGACTGTGGTGGTTGAAGGGCTTCTCAATCCGGGTCAGCTCCTGGCCATCTATCGTGCCGGGGTCTCCTGTCCTGACAGCTGCCAGCTCCTGGTGGTTGAGGAGGGACGAAACCAGATCACGCTGGTGATTCCTGCGCAGGGAACCGCCCAGAAATGGCCCGACGCGCCGGGAGCACAGGACGTCGCTGTACTGCCTCCGGGCAGCGGCCTGGCCGGCCAGGGCATTCTGATTGCCGGCACGCCCCCCCAACAGCCCGGAGTCGTGAGCGTGGTTGAGAATGAGGTCAACAATGCACAGACGCTCAATCCACCCCCGCCCCCGGCCACGGTCATCTCGGGATATGCCTCTTTCACCCGGTCCCAGGAGTTCTTCGCGGCGCTGCTGGAAAGTTCACCGGCGTCCATTCGGGTCATGGGGGGCGAGCCGTGGTGGGTTGAAGGTTATGAGACGTTTGCCCTGGGAACTCTGATTCCCGACGGGTCGACGGCCAACGGCGTCACCTATCAGTTCCCCGGCGGTCTGAACGGTCTGGTGAACAACGACTACAACAGCTTTGGGACGCGTAGTCTTCAGCTCAGTCGTGGTCCCGGTCAGAATTTCTTTTTTGGAGGAGACTCGATCGCTGTCGATTTCGAGGAGCCCTGTTTTGCAGTGGGCGTTTTTATCAATGCCAATCTGGAGGTGGACTCATCCGACGATCTCTTCCTCCAGACTCCGGTAGGAACGGTTCGCACAGGGGGTCTCGTCTACGACATTCCAACCTTCTTTTTCCTGGGGATCATCTCGGATGTGCCCTTCACTACGGTCACCTTCGGGTCTGCGGAACTGCTCGTGTTCAACATTGACAACCTGGTCTGCGCGCCCGCTCCATGACATCGTAGGGGCGACCCTGGTGGTCGCCCGCTTCAACGGGCCGGCACAAGACCGGCCCCTACACCCGCCCCCCCACGACTCCCACCGTAGGGGCGACCCTTGTGGTCGCCCGCTCTCCGGGCCGCCACTCAGGAATAGGTGAAGTCTTTGCGCAAGCCCCGCGGGATGAGGATCCGATCGAGCCATTCGAAGAGTCCGTGCATGACCAGGGCCATGACCGCCGCCGGTGCCGCACCAGCCAGCGTTATCGACATGTCGTCCAGGGCCAGCCCGCGTACGATCAGAGTCCCGTAGCCCCCTCCTCCAATGAAGGCCGCGAGGGTGGCGGTGCCAACGGTGAGTACTGCCGAGGTTTTGATACCCGCCAGGATGTTGAGTGAGGAAAGAGGCAGTTCGATGCGCAGGAGTTTCTGCCATCGACTCAGACCCAGCACTCCCGCGATTTCCAGCAGTTGCCGATCCAGGCCGATCATGCCCGTGTAGGTGTTGCGCACGATAGGCAAGAGCGCATAGAGGAAGAGCGCCACGAGCGAAGGAAACTTTCCGATTCCAAAGAGCGGAATCATGAAGCAAAGCAGGGCCAGAGAGGGAATCGTCTGGAGCACTCCCACGGACATGAGCTCGATCTGGCCGAGCCTCTTGAAGCGGGCGGCAAACAGACCGAGCGGGATGCCCACGAGTGCGGCCAACCCCAGTGACAGACACACCAGGTAGAGGTGGTCCAGCGTCAGGTCGAAGACCTCTGCCCAGACAACGCTGGAGCGGCGCTCGGACGGAAGTTCGCTGCCCAGGAAGAAGGCGCTCACCTGGTCCAGGCTCATTCCTTCGAGGTCGGCGAGTGCATTCAGCCGAGACATGTACTGGTTATCGATCTGATGCACCAGGCCGTCCTCGAGTCTCTTCCAGAGAGCCGGCAGACGCTCTATGAAATCTTCGCGCACCAGCATCACGGCCTGGTAGTCGGGGAAGAATCCGAGATCGTCCCGGAGAATACGGAGGTCGAACTTCTGAAGCTTGCCATCCGTGGAGTAGATGTCGATCATCTCAACCTTACCCTGGGCAAGAGCCACATAGCTCAGCGCATGTTCGATGACTCGAACTTCGGAGAGGCGCAAGTCGTAGTGCGCCTTCAGTCCCGGCCAGCCGTCGTCACGATCGGTAAACCCCGAGCTGAAGGCTGCTCTCAACTCCGGGTGCTCCCGAAGGTCGCTGATCGTCGTCAGGTTCCTGCTCTGCGCCAGCTCCTCGCGCACGGCCAGAGCGTAGGTATTGTTAAAACCCATGGAATCGCTGATGGTCAGGCCACTTCCCTGCAGGCGTTGGCGGATGTCTGCGACACTCCTGGACGAGGGGTCTTTGAGAATGGCCAGGCTCAGCGTACCCGTGTATTCGGGGTAGAGATCGATGTCGCCGTTGGCGACCGCTCTGTGGGTGATGCCCGTGCCTCCCAGCCCCATTCTCCTTTCGACTGTGGCTTCTCCGCTCTCTTCGATGATGCGGGCAATGATCTCCGCCAGAATAAAACTCTCGGTGAAGGACTTGGAGCCAACGCGGACGACCGGCTTTTCAGACGGCAGCCCGGTCGTCGAAAATCCGGCCAGGACCAGAAAAAGCAGGAAAGCCCGCCCCGGTCTGCTCATGCGAAAGTGTTCCTGGTTCAAAAGATGTCCTTCATATTGGCCGGGGGTTTTTGCGCTTGCAGGAATGCGCTGACGAACTCGCTCGAGGGTCGCTGTGCGAGATCCAGGAAGGTGCCGTGCTGGACGATTCGACCCTCGGTCATCAGGGTGATCGTCTCGCCCAGAATCGCAGCCTCGCGAATGTCGTGAGTAACCAGGACGACTGTCTTCCGGAGTTCTCTGAAGATCTGCCTGAGCTGCCTCTGCAGCCCGTCCCGGACGAGAGGATCCAGCGAACCCAACGGTTCGTCAAGGAGCAGTATCGGGGGATCCAGCATCAGGGAACGCATGAGCCCGACCCGCTGCCTTTGGCCTCCGCTCAACTGGTTAGGGTATTTCCGCATGATCCGATCGTCGAAGCCGACGAGTCCGACAAGGTCCCGGACGCGCTCAGAAATGCGTTCTCCGGACCAGCCGCGGGCCTCAGCCGCCAGGGCGACGTTGCGGTGCACACTCAGATGTGGGAAGAGTCCCCCTTCCTGGACGACGTAACCCATCCCGGCCACCAGCTCGGCCCTCGTTTCCACACTCATCACACGCCCGTCCACCTCGACGGAACCCGAGTCGGGAGGAATCAACCCCAGGACGAGCCGCAGAATCGTGGACTTGCCGCAGCCGCTGGATCCCAGCAGGACGTGGGTCCGGCCCCGTTCGAAGCGGCAGGAGAGATCGTCAATCGCCACCACGGAGTCGAACCGCTTCGTAACGTTCTTGAGGACGATCATTTTCTCATCACCGCACCGGACCCGTCACGGCCCTCCCGATTCGCTAGTGTACGGAGATTTTCCGGCTAGTCAGGTAGGATATCGAAATGCTCCGTCAAAGCTTCCCACACCCCGGAGCACTTCACGATGGCTTCAGCCAGCAGCATGGCGCGTTTGGCGCACTCGCCGGGAGCCAGGAGCGACGCTTCCGGCGGGTGCTCTGGAGAGGAGTACCCAACTCCCCACCCAACTCGTTCACACAGGACCTCACCGGTGCCGAAAACAGAAAAGGCAGCATCGGATGCGGCGGCAGTTGAAGAATTTCGTTGTCGATCCTGTCGCCCCTGGTATTCCCGAAAGACCTGCTCCACGTAGCTGACGTCCAGTTCCATCGCCTTGGCCAACGCAGCCGTGTATTTCGCGATTAACCTTTCTGCCTGATCGGAAGGGAAGAGGTTTCTCAGAGCCATGGCGTTGGAGGCGACGGTCGCGAGACACAACTCCTGCTTGAATGCCTTCCGCCGATTCTGATCGAGGGTCGACCAGAGCCCTCTCGTTGCGGGCGCATTCCCCAGTTTGTCGGTTAATCTCGGCCATTCTTCCTTGAGGAGCGTGAAGATCTCGACGATTGCATCGAGCGCCGCCTGAGTTTCAGTTCTCAAGGGCCGCCGCATGCCCAATTGCCGTTCCAGATACCTTCTCTGTTTCCGGCCCACTGCATTCCAGGCCGCGGCCTGCTCGACAGGCCCCATAGCCTCATAGCTTTTTGCCCAGCTTTCCCACTTCTTCTCCAGAGATCGGGCGTGAAGTCTTCGAAACGCCTTAATGAACCCGGCCATACCAGATCTTGCCCGCAAGAACCGTGCCATGGCGGAAACCCTGCCGGGGCAGAGGTTTGCGGTCGGGGGCGGATGGAGGCTGCTGTATTTTGCTGGCGCCGGCCGCCGTAAAACGCTGCGGAGGACAGCTCTTCCCGATCCAGCGGACTATACTGGTCTGAGGAAGGAAGACACCGAATGGCCTACTACCTGGTTGTTGTCAGACCCCAGGCGGACCGGTTGCCGGACCTGCAGAAGAATCTCGAGAAGAAGAAGTATGCCTCGATGCGTCCTTTTGGAGGCTCGCTCACCTACGCACTGAATCATGCCCGACTCCGCAGTGACGGCTATGCCACGTGGGAGGAGGAAGACTACTGTTCGCCGCCCCTGGCACAGGAACGCGCGGCCGCGCTCGATGAGTTCTTCGATGAGTTGACGGTTTCTGCCGTGGAGAGAGGCGAGGGGTGGGCCGAAATCGAGAATCTTCCCCGCTTGTTTCCGCAACTCTAGACGGGCGACCACCAGGGTCGCCCCTACGTAGGGCCCGGTCTGGTGGAAAATTTCAGGCGAATCGGTTGTAAAGCCAGGCCAGGATAAATCCCCCGACGGCACCATCGGCCGCACCGTAAAGGGTTCCCACCACCACGTCTAAGATCGTCGGTACGCCATGGTAGCCGGGGTAGACAGAGGCCATGAGCTGAATAAGGGCCTGTCCGTATGGGGCGAAGATCAGGTGCGCAAGCCCGAGCAGCAGCATGGCGCCACCCCAGCCGAGTCCGAGGGCCTTGGCCATTCCTTTTTCACTGAGTTTCATGATGTTCCTCCTTTTAGCGGACTGTTAGTGGGGCTGCTCAGGCAGCAACCCGACCACGATTCTCAGGGTAACGACCTTATCATTCAAGTTGAGGAAATATTATCAGAGGGAAGCCAGTTATTCCGGGGGCGGGAACTCTCGCATGTGCAGGTAGCGGGGATAGGTTTCAAAGACGTCGCCGTCCGGCCCCAGGCGGGGATCGCCCGTCCGGGCAAGATAGTCCTCGAGGGCGGCCGACAGTATAGCCACCACCATTTCGTATTCGCCGTCGATGGCCAGGTTCTCCAGACACCCCGGGTCGGTCCCGATCCGAAAGAGTTCTTCTGCCGGGCGCTTGTCCACCGCAAGCTGAAAGTAACGCTTGATTCCCGGGTCATCGCGGCCCTCGATCAGCACCGATAGACTGGGCGCGGCATCGATGTCGTGATAGGCCCCGTGCATTGGCCCCAACTGTTCATCTCCCTCCAGCTTCTGAGGGGCGCCGGCCGGCCATCTCTCAGGCGCATAGTTGCGGATATAGAGGAACTCATCCGTGCGCATGGCTCGGGACGGATATCCGAGGTTCTGGTGGCGTGAGGAGGAGTGCCGCTCGCGGCCAGCGAAGACGCCACCGCGAGGTGGCCGATCGGCCCCGCCTTGCACGAGGTCCAGACAGCTGAGTCCAGACATTGTCTGGGGGTCGAAGTCGACGCCCGCCGCCTCCAGGAAGGTGGGAGCCACATCGACGAGGCTGACGAGGTCATCGACAACGCGTCCAGCCGGGGCTCGAGCCGGCCAGCTGGCGGCCAGGGGTACGTGGATGCCATATTCGTAAAGGTTGGCCTTGGCGGCAGGGAAGGCCATGCCGTTGTCACTGGTGACCACGACCAGGGTGTTTCCCAGCTCGCCTTTGTTCTCGAGGAGGTCCAGCATCATGCCCAGGTGGCGGTCGAACCACTCGATCTCGAAGAAGTAGTCCAGCACATCGCTGCGAATTTCCGGGGTGTCAGGCAAGAACGGCGGTACCCGAGCATCTTCCAGCTTTTTTCCCGATTGGATCCCGGATTGGAACCCGAACTCCCGGTGCGGCTCCTGGGCACCGAACCAGAAACAGAAGGGCCGGTCGGTTGGCCTGGCGTCAAGAAAGTCCTCAAAATTGGCGAAGTAGTCGCGGTCCCCGATCCCCGGGGGCGGGGAACTGATGACGCGCTCGTTGTACGCCGGCCCGGCCGGGTTTCGTTTCCGGCCCCCAGCTTCCCAGTTGCCCGGCACCCAGCCCTTGCCGGTGTAACCCACGAAGTAGCCGGCCTCCTCCAGCAGGTCCGGATAGACTGAAAATCGAGCGGGAAACGAACTGGCATGCGTTCCGGCATGCTCGAGTTGCCAGGTGTGAAGCCCGGTCAGCAGTGCGGCACGTGAGGGACTGCAGCCGGGGGAGGCCACAAAGGCATTTGTGAACAGAGCACCCTGGCGCGCCACCCGGTCAAAAGCCGGGGTCCGGAGACCCGACCTGCCGTAGGCCGAGGCATGGGGGAAAGACTGGTCATCGGAGATGGCAAACAGGATGTTGGGCCTTTCCTGGGGAGGCTCAGGTGAGCAGGCGGAGCCGGCGCTCAGCACGATGGCTACCAACGCCGCAAAGCAAAAGCGCCCTGGTCTTCCGCAAAGATTCACATCCGCCCTCCAGATTTGCCCATGCTCGCCAACGTCGCGCCCAAAGTCAACCGGCGTAAAGTTATATCCTGCCAGTTGCCTGTTTTGAGGGTGGCGCAGAACCGTTGACGCGTTGTACTAGCGGTTGGAACTGGTGCCTTCTGCTGAGGGCAGGACGCGGAAGGGCACCGGAGTCGAGGCGTACATGATGGGGACGGGCGAATCGGATTCGACTCGCGCAGTTGCCAGGATACGGACCTCCTGCTCTTTGACCCACGGTTCTGCGTAAAGCGTAAACTGGAGACGGGATTGGGCAGGCGGCACCAGCATTCCGTTGAGGCCGATGTCGACGACCTGTACTCCCGGCGGCAGACCCACAATGGCAACGGGCACCCGGCCGTCAAAGTCCTCCCTCACGATCTCGACGGAGGCCGTGATCTCCTGGCCGGGACGCATTCTGATTTCCCGGTCGGCGATTCTGACGTGAAGGTCGGCCGGCTTCGTCATTGCCAGGAGTCCAAAGTCGAAGTCGGTCGCCAGGCGTCTTTGCACCCGCCGGCCGCCGATCTCGGCGGTTCCCACCACCCGCAGCGGACTCGGTTCAAATGAGGCGTCCCGCTCCGCCGAAAGGACGACCACGGCATAGGCTTTTCCGGCCGGAATGGCGGCCCGTGTGGCCCGGACTCCCGCGGGCAGATCCTCCAGGTGGATTTCAACGGCTCCCTCGAACCCGTCGACCCGGTAGGCCGCCACAGTCAGAGGTGCGGTCCCACCGGGAGAAAGGTTGAAAGTGTCCTTCCTCGGCAGCGGCGCGGACACATTCGCAACTGGACCCGGGAAGAGTTTGAAGTCGGGAGTCGGCTCGCGCAGGGTGAGCCGGTAGACCGGCCAGTGGCCGCTATCGCCTGAAGCATCCCAGACCTTGACCAGAAAGGAGCCGGAGTCGGGAGCGGTGAACGTCAAGAGGGAGTCCTTGCCCAGAAGTGGACCCCCGTCATCATTGCGGAAGTCCAGGTCAAAAACGGGCATTCCGTTGGGCGTCGGCCGGCTGCCGGGCGGGAGGATTCTGGCCCGGTAAAAGGGCGTGCCCCCGGAATGGGCGACTGAAGTCGTCCCATAGTAGGTAAACCTCTGCCCCAGGAAATTGGTCACAAACAGGTCGTCGTCCGGGGTCCGGGGAAGAAACTCGACTCTCACGAGTTCGCTTCCCAGCATGGCCAGATCTCCAACCGAGAAATCATCCCACTTCTGGAATCGGAATCGGAAAGTGGTAGAGGTGCGGACGTTGAAGCCCGCCCGCGTCATCTCCGTACCGGCCAGGCATCGAATGACCCCCTGGGGAACTGGTTTCCCGTCAGAATCGAAGATCTGGATGACCGAGTCCAGGCTCGATCCGATCCGATTGGCCTCCACTTCAAAGATGACCGATTGTCCCTCCGCAGCCTCAAAGCTGTACCAGTCCACATCGCCAGCCGGAAGCGATCCCTCGACGGTGGTCGGCCAGCGCAGAAGCTGCGCGCCCTCGTGACCCGTCCCGGCGTCCCTTTCGGAGGTGATGGGGTAGGGAGCAACGGGCAGCCGCATGATGTTGGTGGCCGGGCCCGGGGTGACGGATCGGAGATCTCCCCAGCGGCTCTCCTCAGCCTGGATCTCGACCGCGCGGGTGTCACCCAGGTTGGCCCCTTCCAGTTCCAGCCGGGTCGTCTGATGAGCAACCAGTCCCAGGGGGGAAAGAGAAGTGACGAAAGGCAGCTCCCCTATCTCGAGCACATAGAAGCGCTTCCCACCTCCCTGTCCCAGCCGGTCCCCGATCGAGACCAGGAAGTCCCCTGGCTCCTCAAAACGGCGGATCAGGACCGAATCGGCCCCCCTGAAATTGTCATTCCGGGCCATTTCCCGGCCTTCCTGGTCCCACAGGGTTAGAACCGAATCGAGATCGGAGCCGAGAGTCCGAGCCAGGACTCTGAAGACAATCTCCTGGTTTCGCTGAACACTGAATCGGAAGAAATCGACATCTTCGAGCCGGGAGATCTCGCCCCCGATGGTTGAAGGAATGGCGATCTTTTCGGCGGACCCGGTGGAATCGTTTTCAGCGGATTCCGTGGTATCGGAAAAGGGGCTGACCGCGAGGCGGGCCAGATTCGTGACTCCCAACGGCGTCACCAGCCGGAAGGCATAGATCTCGGGGGGGACACTCTCATCCGCCCGAATGACAAGTTGCAGGCGATCCTTGGTCGATCCATCGTGCATGTATTCGGTTCGAACCACATCCTCGCCGAGCTCGCCGGGCTGCTTGGGCGGGTAGGGCAGCGACCGATGCTTCGCGATTCGGCCGGAGAGGCCGGGGTGACTGAAGAGCAAGCTGCTTGCCTTCTCCAGGTTGATTCCATCCACGAAAATCCTGGCCTCGGATCCCTGCTGCACACTGTAGCGGGTCTGGTTCAGGACGGCAGGCGAGACCTGCCGGGCAAAGCTGTCGGGAGCGAGCAGCAGGGTCACCAGAACCAGGCTTCCCAGGCCGCAGGAAACAGATCTAGTTGGCAATTTGATCCTCCCTTCCTGTCGACTCGCCGGGAACCGGAACCACCTTCAGGGTTCCATCATACCGCCCCAGTGCCAGGCTTCGGCCGTCGGGACTGACGGCCAGGACCGAGACCCAGTCGGGCTGTTTCTCCAGAGAGCCGGTTTCCTCTAGTGTATGGGAATCCCAGAACTTCACGAGCAAGTCTTCTCCCGAAGATACCAGCGTCTTTCCGTCAGGAGTGTAGGCCAGGTCCAGAACCGCACCGTCGTGGGCAAACGTGGAGCGGAGCAGCGTCCCCCCCTGCGCGGAGAGTTTCCAGGTTCGAATCAACTTGTCGGTTCCCGCCGCCGAGATCTCCTGGCCGGACGGGTGCACTGCCATGGCCATCAGTTCTGCGGTCGACTCGCTCATGGGCTTGAAAAGTTGTTTTCCAGAGGAAGCACTCCAGACTTTGATGGTCCGATCTGCAGAGGCGGAGAGCACCCACCGCCCGTCCCGGCTGAAAACCGTTTCATAGACCGCATCGACATGCCCTGGAATCGTCAGGAGCTTCTCACCCGTGGCAGCAGACCAGACGAGGAGCCGCTTGTCATAGCTCCCGCTGCAAATAACAGGTTCGGTAGGGTGAAAAGCCACGCTATAGATGGCATCGTCGTGACCCTGCAGGCTTTTCAGCAACTCCCGGCTTTCCAGGTCCCAGACTTTGATCTCGCCGGATCGTGCAGGATGGCCCCCGGCCGAGACCAGCCATTGTCCATCGGGGCTGAAGGCCAGGGCCCGGACGGACTCCGCGTGGCCCGAAAGCTCACTGTCGACCTTCCGATCGACGGGGTTGATCAGCTTGACGACCTGGTAGGCGCCGGCCGCCAGCCACTTTCCGTCAGGAGAAAATTGCAGGCTCGTAATGTCGGCTCGTTGGGAAGCCCGGGGTGCGATTTGTGGAACTTGCCGCAGGTTGACTTCCGACAGGTCCCCGTCCCAGGGGGCGGCGCCTTTCTCGATCCAGGTTCGGATCAGATCGATCTGGTCCTCCTGCAGAGCTCCTCCCAGAGGCATCACGGGTTCCTCGAAGCCTTCCACCATGGCCAGCAACCGGCTCTCGTCAGGACGACCCGGTACCAGATCGGATCCCCGGTCGCCGCCTTCAAGCAGGACCTCGTAGGTCTGGAGGTTCAGGCCTCCCTTTCGGTGGATCTGGTTGTGGCAGGAAAAACAGTTGTCCGCAAACACCTCAGCGACCCGGGTGGAAAGATCCTGGGAGACCGAACTCTGCCCATAGCCGTGACCCGGCAGGTTCACAACCAGTATGGCCGTCGCGATCAGGGCTCTTTTCAAATCGTCCATAACAGAACGGCGGAGCGTAAGCTCGCCGTTTCCCAGCTCAACGGCAGGCTTACGCCCTACCGTTCTGTTCGTTCGCTTTCGGTTGCATCACTTGCATAGCCGGACAACTAGCCGCCATTTCTCACCGATGGGACCTGAAAAGGCCGCCCTGTTTGGTATAAAGCGTTTTGAATGAACGTTTTCACACGCAAACGGAGGCGGTCCTTATGAGAACAGAGTGTAAACAAGCCAGGTTCGAATTTCACGGACTATTTCAACGCAAAGTGAAGGCGCGGTTCGACGGCGGGAAGATCACCTCCGATGCAGGGGTGCTGCTGTTGCGAGAGGTCGAGAGGGGGACGGGTCTGATCGCCGGACTGGCTGAGTGTTTCAGGGATCACCGGGATCCGCGGTTGATCGAACACACGGTCGAGGAGTTGTTGGGGCAGCGCATCTACGGACTCTGTCTGGGGTACGAGGATCTGAACGATCATGATCAGTTGCGCACCGATCCGATGCTGGCGGTGGCGGTGAATAAGGCCGATCCGTTGGGGGAGAGGCGGCGGCAGGCCTCAGATCGGGGGAAGGCGCTGGCGGGCAGGTGTACGCTGAACCGGTTGGAGTTGACCGGCGCCGAGGTCGATGAGCAGGAGCGGTACAAGAAGATCGCGATGGACCCGGACCGGATCGACGGCTGGATGGTGGATGCCTTCGTGGAGTCCCACGAATCGGCGCCCGAGGAGATGGTGCTGGATCTGGATGCGACCGACGACCCGATCCATGGCCAGCAGGAAGGCCGGTTCTTTCACGGTTACTACCGCCACTACTGTTATCTCCCGCTGTACATCTTCTCGGGGGAGCATCTGCTGTGCGCCCGGTTGCGGTGTTCCAATATCGATGGGGCCGCGGGATCGGTGGAGGAACTGGAACGGATCGTCGGCCGGATTCGGCAGAGCTGGCCGGAGGTCTCGATCGTCATCCGGGCCGACTCGGGCTTTTGCCGGGATGACTTGCTCCGCTGGTGTGAAGACCATCACGTGGATTACGTGATGGGGTTGGCCAACAATGATCGGCTCAAGTCAGAGAGCGCCGAAGCGATGACTCAGGCCGAAGCCGAGTTCAACGCCACCGGGCGACCGGCGCGGGTGTTCAAGGATTTCCGCTACCGGACTCGCCACAGTTGGACCTCGGAGCGACGCGTCGTCGGCAAGGCCGAGTTCCTGGACAAAGGCGCCAATCCCCGATTCGTCGTCACCTCCCTGTCGCCGGAACGCCTGGGGGCCCGCGCGCTCTACGAAGACTTCTACTGTGCGCGGGGCGACATGGAGAACCGCATAAAAGAACAGCAGTTGGGTCTGTTCGCCGACCGGACCAGCGCGGCAACGATGCGCGCCAATCAACTCCGGCTGTATCTGTCCTCCGCCGCCTACATGCTCATGCACGCCTTGCGTCGTCTCGGACTGAAGCAGACCCCCCTGGCTCGCGCTCAGTGTCAGACGATTCGCTTGAAGCTCCTGAAGATCGGCGCCCAGGTCCGCCTCACGGTCCGCCACGTCTGGATCTCCATGTCGGAAGCCTATCCCTACAGCGAGGTCTTCGCTGCCGTCGTTCGAAACCTCCAGGCCATTCCTCTGCGCTGCTGAGGTCTGTCCCGATCAAACGCCCCCAAAAACGAAATCGTTCCATCGCTCAGGCCGAGCTCTGCCTGAATACATTCCGTCACGCTCTTCCGAACCCGAAAAACGCTCCATTCACGACCCTCCACACCACCGCATCACTCGACCTGGACCGGATCGATAGCGAAACTCTCAGAAAACCGTTCCGGCCTGCCAAAATCACCTTCATTTCCAAATCGGTGATCTATGCGGGCTAGTGTACTGTCCGGAAAGTTCTTGTAGTTAATAGTCAGGGTACTTTTCTATCCTTGGGCATGGCAAGACCACATATTCGACTCGATCTACCCCAACAACACAAAGCAATTCTACAGTCCTGGCTGCGGGCCTCCAACACCAAAAGAATCCTCGCCGAGCGAGCCCAGATGATCTTACTGTGCGGGGACGGACTCACAGCAATTGAGGTCTCCCAAAGGCTGTCCAAGCGCCTGGGCAGCATACAGAAGTGGCGAAAGCGCTACCTTGAGGTGGGGCTATCAGGGTTGGAGGATCAGCCCCGTTCGGGTCGACCACGGCGACTATCGCCAGCGAAGGTACGAAAAATTCTCAAGGCCACCGTGCAGACCATCCCCAGGGAATCGACTCATTGGAGCCTGCGCCTCATGGCAGAGTATGCCCAAGTCAGCAAACATCAGGTGACTGAAATCTGGAAAGCCGCAGATCTTAAGCCCCACCGGATTCGCTCTTTCAAGATCAGCAACGATCCTGATTTCGCCGAGAAGGTGATCGACGTGGTGGGCCTGTACATGGACCCGCCCGACAACGCTTTGGTTTTGTCCTGTAGACGAAAAAACTCAGATTCAGGCTCTGGACCGAACCCAGCCCATGCTTCAGCTCAAACCCGGGCAGGTCCAACGCAGAACCCACGATTACAAACGCCACGGGACGGCCAGTCTGTTTGCCGCCTTCGACGTGGCCACCGGTGAAGTAATGGGCCGAATCACGAAACGGCATCGGGCCATAGAGTTTTTAGCCTTCTTACGTCAGATCGAGCAAGTCGTCCATCCAGATCTGGACGTTCACCTCATTCTCGATAACTCGAGCACTCACAAGACCCAGAAAATCCGAAACTGGTTCCTACGACGCCCACGTTTTCATCTCCACTTTACTCCTACCAGTGCTTCCTGGTTAAACGCTGTCGAAACCTGGTTTTCACAGCTTGAGCGGCGTTCCCTTTACCGCAACTCTTTCACTAGCCCGGATTATGCAAGAACCGTAGTTCGGTGTTGAAAAACGACTCGAGAAGTGGCCCAACTCGGAAGCGGGCAGGTGTGACAGGCGGATTTGCGAAGAATATGGGTTGGCGAGGCGTCTGAGTGGTTTGGGGAGTGAATTTCAGACAGATCTGGGCCTGGATGAGTGTCGGAAGCGGTTTTTCGGGGGAGCTGGGAAAAGCTAACTGGAGTTCAGGCGACTCAAGACGAGGTGGAAGAGGGGTTGTTCGGGAAAGGCTGAGGAAAGATGGACCCAGATGCGTCGAGTGGTTTGTCGGATCCGGGCCCCAATCTTGAGGATCCGACGACGTAAGGTTTCGATTTCGAGCTTGTGCCAGGGGGTTCCGTGAAGATAGTCGCGCAGGCGAACGAACATCTGGTAAGCCAGTGCATGCAGGAGGAGTCGAAACTGATTGGCCAGGAATCGATGACAGCTGAGTCGGTCCATGCTCAGATGATTCTTGAAGGCCTTGATGAAGTTCTCGGTCTGCCCTCGGTTTGTGTAGTGGTCATAAAGTGATTGGGAGCAGAGATCGTCCCGGTTGGTAACTACAAAGCGACGATTGATCCCACGCTGATCGACCTCCACTTTGACAATGACGCGACGGGATCGATCCCAGCTGTGGGCTCGATAAAGAAACTCGTCAAACTGACGCTGTTTTTCCTCCAGCTCAAGGAACCTTTCCCGAGTCGAATCCAGCAGGGGCTCGACCACTCGCTGCAGGCGAGGGTTTCGGCTTAACCCGATGACATATTGGAGTTTATTCTCTTCACATTCACAGAACTCGTAGAGCCGAGGCGTGGCAAAGCCGCTGTCGGCCCGAATCTCAATCTCGACATCCGTCCCCACTGCTTGTCGGATGGCCTCCACGACTCGCTTCAGAATGGGCACGATGTGAGAGGCAGCCCCCTTGTTGCCAGGTCTCAACACGGCACAGACCAGGTCTCCCGTGTCGGCATCGAAGATCAGCAAAGGATGCAAAATGTGGTTTCGGTAATACCCGTGGTAGAAGGAGAACTCCTGTTGGCCGTGAGTGTGGTCGTCGGTACTGTCCAGATCCAGGATGATCTTGCTGGGACGTCTCTTCTTCAGGGAGCGCACATAACGGCCTAGCAGCCACCGGCTCAGACGCATCAGATCCTTCTTGGTGACGGAGTTCTCCAGGCGGGAGAAAGTCGGCTGGGTGGCCAAATCGGGATCGCTCTCTGGCAACTGATCACAGACTGTCTTGAGCATCGGATCCGAGCGCAGCGTATCGGCGTCGTTACAGTCTTCGTAGCCGGCCACGATCTGCAAGACTCGTTGTCGGATCAACTTCAACAGGTCATGACGAATGTAGCGTTGGTCTCGACTTTCCGAAATACAGGAACTGAAGCCCTCGCACAATCGATGTTGACGATCCAGCGATCCAAACAACAACCATCCTGCGTCGGAAGTGAGGCTCCCCCCATCAAAACGAGCCGTGATGTTTCTGTGGCTATGAAATGGCAGGGTATTCTGGCAGACTGTTTTTGACATTGCCGTAGCTCCTGTTTAGGGTCTTTGTTTCTCTAAACCCTTTTATATCAGAGAGCTACGGCCTTTTTTCTGGGCTCACATCTCACTTGAATTCAGATCTCTCGCATAATCCGGGCTAGTGTTCAAGAGTTGAGGAACGAAATACGAAGATATATTCGAGTGCATAACCAACACCTGGCCAAGCCCTTTAAGTGGCGGGCCAACGCTACTTCGATCTTAGACAAGGTCGAAAGAGCTCAAAGATCCATCGATCAATGTTAACAACAGGAATTTCTCGGACAGCACACTAGTGCGTTTTGAAGGGGGCGGCAAAGGAGTAGTCAGCATCAGCCAGATCGCCACCGGCGAAGAGAACGGGTTCACACTCAGGGTCTATGCGGAGAAAGGTGATGTTCTCTGGAAGCAGGAGGAGCCGGACACCCTGAAACTCTATCGCTACGGCGAACCCCGCCAGACTCTTACTCGGGCTCAAGGCTACCTCTCCGATGCCGCCAACGACTCTTCACGGATTCCGCCGGGGCACCCCGAAGGATTCCTGGAGGCTTTCGCAACGATTTACAATGGTGCGACAAGGGCCATCCGCGCCCACCTTGACCGATCACCCCTGGCCACCCAGGAGTACGACGTTCCCACCGTCTACGACGGCCTGCGCGGCATGGAGTTTATAAAGAAGGCGGTGGAGTCCGCCGAGAGCGGATCGACCTGGGTGAAGATGTGAAAAAAGGGGACAGTCTACTCTGTCCCCTTTTTCAGTGGATTAGCTCGATGCTCGCCTTGACGGGGGCCGCCGCCAGCTTTCGGTCAGTGGTCAGCAGCGTGGCCTTCAGTACCTCAGCCAGAGCGATGTAGACGGCGTCGTAGGCAGTCAGGTTGTCCCTCAGGGACCAGATGCGGGGCAGGAGGAGGTCGTGGCCATGCCGTTCGAAGTCCATTTGCCGGAGGTGTCGGAGCGCCAACTCCGCTCTTCTTTCCGCCACTGCTCGGCTCAACACATACCGTCGAAGTGTCTGGGCAATCTCGAGGTCAAGCAGATGGGGGACGTGGACGTCCTCCCGCGGGGGGCGGATCCATCGTGCAACTTCGTGTCCGACGGGCGTTCCCAGTAGTAGTTCCACGCAGGCCGAAGCGTCCAGGACAATCACCTGGTCTCCCGTTCTTTCCGAATGGCTTCTGCCGGCGGTGGTTCCAGGTTGTCAGTCGGGTAGCGGGCGATCTGCTGTAAGATTTCTTCTCGCGTGGGACGCTCCACTACTTTCTGCAGTTCCATCAGGATGAACCTGGACATGGACATCCCGCTCAGAGCTGCCCGGGACTTGATGCGCCGGTGCAAAGCATCCGGGACATTTCTGATTTGAATCATGCCGCTCATGTACATATGATAGTTTTCATCTCTTTTTCATGTCAAACACTCTGCGCACTTCCTCCCATCAGGTCTTAATAACGACGCAAGTGGGAATTAGCGCGAAGTCGAAGGATGGTGTCTGGACAGGCATTACTTGACTAGGTCAATTTTCAATAGTCTCGCATCCAGGCGCCCCCCTTCGTACTTATCCGACCTGCGTCGTTATTTAAAAAGGGGACAGTCTACTTTGGCACCTGTTTCCTGAAGGGAGGAACCGAACACAAATGGGCAGACTTTGCCGGGTTGTTGTTCCCGGGCTTTCTCATCACATTACGCAGAGAGGCGTTCGTCGATCTCCGGTTTTCTTCGATGATCGGGACCGCAAGATCTATCTCGAACTGTTGTCCGAGGCATGCGAACTCTTTGGCCTCTCAATTCGGTCTTATACGATGATGACTAATCATGTCCATTTGGTCGCGGTCCCCGAGCACGAAGACTCGCTTGGCAAGACTCTGCGAGACACCCATGGACCCTATGCCTCCTATTTCAACCGGCGCTACGGCTTTTGCGGACATCTGTGGCAGGCGCGGTTCCATTCCAGTCCGATGGACGATGCTCATTTCTGGGCCGCGGTGCGTTACGTGGAAAACAACCCGGTTCGGGCCGGAATGGTCGAACGGGCCGAAGAGTATCCCTGGTCCAGTGCTGCCGCCCACTGCGGACGGCGCTCGGACCCGATTCTTTCCTCCTTCGAAGTCAATCCGCAGCTCATTCCGGAGTGGGCCGAATGGCTGGCTGCAGGTCAGCCGGCAGCAGAGATTGAGACGATCCGGCAAAAGGCGCGAACTGGAAGACCTCTGGGCTCGAAAACGTTCATCAAAGGCCTGGAGACGGCCCTGGGACGACGCCTCTTAGCCGCGAAACGAGGACGAAAAAAGGGGACAGAGTAGACTGTCCCCTTTTTCACTGGATGTATCCGAGACTTCGCAGGCGCTGCAGTTCCTCGCTGCTCAAGCCTTCGGGAGTCGTTTCTTCTGCAACCAGGCGGGCCGCCAGTGCCTGCTCGTGCCAGGACTCGAGTTCCCGGGCCAGTTGCTCAACGATTTCGGGCTTCGAGGCGGCCAGGTCCAGGAGATCGAGAGGATCGCTGCGGTGATCGTATAGCTCATACTCGGGCCATCCCCCGGGGCGCCGTGGATGGTGGATCAGCTTCCACCCGTCGGCGACGACGGCGAAGGAATCGATTTCCACACCGGCCAGGTGGGGTCCGGTGGGCGGGGTTGCCCGTTCGGAAACCGCCGGACGACGACGCCACTCAGAAGAAGAGGCTCCGCCCTGCAGGAGGGGAACCAGACTCTGCCCCTGAATCCCTTCCGGCAGGGGAAGGGAACTGAGCTCGAGGAGTGTGGGCATCAGGTCGATCGATTGCACCGTCTCGGAGACAACAGCTGCCGGCACCCTGCCAGAGCCCCAGATGATGAGGGGCACGTTCGTCATCTCGCCGTAGAGCGTCTGGCCGTGCCGGAGTTTTCCGTGTTCCAGAAACTCCTCTCCATGATCGCTTATGACCGCGATCAGGGTATCGTCCTCGAGGCCGATGCTGCTCAACCCCTCCATCAGTCTCGCGATCTCCGCGTCCATGGCGCGGATGGAACTGTCATACAGGTCGATCTCATAGGCGACGAACTTTTGAGCATCGATCCCGGCCTTCTCAAGCTCTTCTCGAGTTGGAATCCCCAGAAACCTCCTGGCCGGATCCTGAACGTACTCGGAGACAAGTTGCAACTGTCGGTTGTATTCCGCCCGGTGAGCCGGGTCGCCCCAGAGTTTGTCGTAGGGCGGATATGTCTGGTACGGCGTGTGAGGGTCCAGCACGTGGAGGAAGACGAAGAAGGGTACGTCACGGTGGGCCTCGAGCCAGGGCAACAGCCGGTCGACGTATCCCCTTGCCGTCTTGCTCGTACTCTGACCCGGCGGCAAGGACAACGACTCGCGCTCATGGACTTCCTCAAAGCCCTGATGGAGGGCCGAGAGACGACCGGGCAAAGGGTTTGAGAGCAGGGACAATGTGGCATAGCCGGCGTCGCGATAGACTTCGGCGAGCGTTACCCCCGAACCGGGCAGCCAATCCGTGATCCGGCTGATGCCGTGAGACGTCGGATAGAGAGAGGTGAGAATGGAAGCCACGGAGACCTTCGTCCAGGAGGCCTGGGAGATGCAGTCCTCAAAGACCGCACCTTCGGACGCCAGCCGGGTCAGTTCCGGGGTTGTGGGTCGAGTGTAGCCGTAGACCTCCAGATGGTCGGCACGCAGCGTGTCGGCGAGGAGGAGAATGACGCCCCGGGGTGGCGTCCCGGCATCCGGGTCTTCCCCGGCCCGACCACCGGGGGAAGGTAAACCGGCGGGCAACCTCCCCCGGTTACGAATCACCGGAGAGCCCCAGAAACCAAGCGTTCCCGTAGTTTCCGCCTCCAGCGAAAAGGAGAGGATCACGTTTTCGCCCGCCATCTCACTCAGATCCACGGGTACCCCTTCCCACTGGTTGGGGATCGAGACAGTACGTTCCAGGACCACCTTCCCGGCGCTCTGCTCAGCGGGCGGCGTTTCGCGGGCGATGACGCGAAACGTCACCGGGCCGTCCTCGATGGTCCCTACCGCCAGATCGAGCCAGGGACGGGAGGGAAGGCTGACGCTGACCGAAGACGTCTCCGGCGATCTGGTCACGAGCGTTTCTCTGTAGATCCCGGCGAGTCCCTGCCAGCTCGTGCCCGAGGGGATAGAGGACAGGTAATCTTTGCGAAAGATCAATCGTATCGATTCGATCTCAAATTCGGCTCCTTGCTGTGTCGCCCGGGCGCAATAAAACGTGGCGAATGGAGGATGAGGGAGATGCCGGCTGCAGGTTCCCGGTTCCGGTCCGAAGAACGTAGGTCTGCAGGTCGTCGCCGGGGAGGACAGGAGTCGTCATAGGCCATGGGAAACCCACGGACTCTGTCCAGAACCCTTCGAAGACGACCTCCTTGGAACCCACAAACGCCAGGCCGAGGTTGGTCCCCTTAGAAACGCGCAGGCGCACTTCCACCGCCTGGAGAACATCCTCGTGATCCAGCCCGGAGGTTCGTTCCAAATGGACGATGGGAAACTCGGTCGTGGTTGTGCCTGCCAGGCGTCCGTTCCTGATCTCCAGGTCGGCAACCCCGGGTCCCGCCTGCCAGCGAAACAACGAGTGGAAGGCCACTGCAGGAGGTGTCGCGGGCGTGTTCCCATCGAAGCGCCATTCCGCAGGCGGCGCAGCGTTCGGCAGTTGCGCCGGTGTTCGAAGTTGGCCGTGCTCGAACTGGCTCAGCAAGCGTATCGCGACCGGTTCCGGACCGGGCGGAAGGCAACTACAAAGCAATACGGCCGACAGAGGAGCCGCCAGCCCCAAACGCTGTTTACACAGACGGATCAGCCTACCCATCCGCGAGCACAGTAACAAAAGGGACTAAAAGGGGACAGTCTACTTTGGCACCTATTTCCTGAAAGGACGAACCGAGCGTGCCTCTTAGCCGCGAAGCGAGGATGAAAACAAGGTGCCAAAGTAGACTGTCCCTTTTTTAAAAGGTGGCAGAGTAGACTGTCCCTTTTTTTACGGGGTGTACCAGATGGGGGAGGTGTAGGCGCGCTGCTGGGCCACCATCTCCACTTCGTCCGCGACGTCGATGCCGAAGTACTTGGCGTCGTAGGCCGTCCATCGGGGTGTGGGGATCTCGAGAACCCGCACGTAGTAGAAGGCTCTCTGAGTGGCATCAAAGTCGGGATCCACCCAGACTGTGATCAGCTCGGTTTCACCTATGGTGTTCGTCCAGCTGGCGTCGGCGACGTCCACCGTGTTGCCGACCGGCGTCGTGCAACGACCATTGGGGCCGATGGCGCGGCCATCCGAGACGGCGACATCGTAGATTCGTTCCTCTAGCTCGCCCGCACCGGTCTGCCAGCCCTTGACGATCTGGACGCGATCCAGGTTGGCGCCGATAGGGTCCTTGAGCGCTGCGACAAGGAAAGACGGAGACTTGCCGGCGGGTGCGCTGCTCAGGTCGCCACCCATCGGCACGCCCTTGCGATAGCCGATCGCCGCCGGCTGACGCGAGGTCGTGTCGGAACTCTCGAAGTCCCAGCCGCCGAAGAAGCGAACGAGCATGCGTGGGCCGGTCGTCGCGTAGGTCTCCTTGTGCTCCATGGCGTCGAAGAGCGCCTCGCGAGTGTTCTCGGGCGCCCAAATCGCCGCGTAACCGGAAGCCAGTGTTTCTCACCCGAGAATCTCCATACCGCCGAACTTGGCGAACGGGTGCATCATTCGTTCCGGGCCCGGCTCGGAGCCGGAGTGCTTCCCGAAGTAGTTGTCATCGTCGGCGGTGGCCAGCCCGGTGTGGCTGTCAGTCGACCCGATCATGCCGTACTTGAAGGGGTTGATCCCCAGTTCGCTCTCGAGCTGCAGGCCCAGTTTCAGGCCGCTGCGGGCGTACTCGTGCACCAGCATGTCGTCGCTCTTGGGCACGCTCAGGTTCAGGTTGCCCTTGTCCCAGGTGCCGAAGTCGGAAAATTCGTCGTTGGGCGACAGGAACGGGTGCGCCTCGCCGTCGCCCTTGATCTGGGTGGCCTCGTAAAGCCGCTCCCAACGGGCGCGCCTGCCCGCATACTCGGTTGTCAGGGGCTTGCCACCGACCGGATTGACGAGAGGGAACATGATCCCGTTCGAGAGGTTGCCGTTGTGGGCGATCGCCAGCACATCACCGCCCGTCTTTTCTTCGAAGGCCTCCAGGACCGTCCACAGGTCCTCCGGGTTGGTGCTGCCGTCGGGCGGATAGGTCGTAAACGGAACTGTCTGCGATGCCTTGTCCGCACCGTCGCGGTAGATCACGACCCGGTGGAGGTTATCCCCGGGAGGCACCTGCGAAGTCCACTCGTATCCGATGAACGCGGTGAAGCGGCCCGGATCGTTGTAGGTCTCCGCCGCGGCGATCGTCTTGGCCCAAGCGTTCTTGTAGGGCTTGCTGTCGGGCTTGTAGAAGAGGCCCTCGGGAAAGGTTCCTCGTGAGAAGTTATCAATGATCTCGAGCGCTGCGGTCAGTCCCGACCCACTCTGCACCATGTTGTACCAGCGTTTGCCGGTGGGGTCGGCGAGAAGGTGGGGAGAGCCGGCGAAGAGATCCGGGAAAAAGCCCATGTTGTCGGAGTGGTCGGCGACCACCAGGAAGTCCAGGGGGCGAGCCAGTCGAACCCGTCCCGCCGTGGACGACTCGATCTCCTCCCCACGGGCGAAGCGATAGGCATCCTCGGGTACAAGACGAGCGCCGAAGGCTCCCGCGTCCATGGAGAAAGAGGTATGGAGATGGGTGTCGCCCCAGAACACTCGAGTCGGGATCACCCCTCCCGCGTACGGGGAATAGGCTCGGTCGGGATGAGCTTTCTTCAGGGCTTCCGAGTTCGCGGTTCCGGTGTCCTGTGCAAGGGTCGGTGTCGTCAGGATCAGGATCGTCATCGCGACACGCGGGACTACTTTCCAAGGCTTCATGCGGCTTCACTCCTTTTAGCTGGTCGGTCGTCAATTACGATTGTCTTTCTAACGGGCAGCGGGGGGATTGTCCAGTTTGTCAATTCGCCTTCTCGGGACGGACCGACGAGGTCGTCGGGTCTTCACGCAACCTGCCGCTTGCGGGCGCGCTTGCGCTCTTCGGCGTCGAGGATCGTCTTGCGCACGCGGATCGACTGGGGCGTGACGTCGACCAGTTCGTCCTCAGCGATCCACTCGAGCGCCTGATCGAGCGACATCTTGCGGGCGACTTTCAGCGTCGTCGTGTGGTCCTTGCTGGCCGCGCGGTGGTTGGTCAGGGCTTTCTTCTTCGTTGGATTGCAGGGCAGGTCGTCGCCGCGCGAGTTTTCGCCCACGATCTGGCCCGCATAGACTCGCTCGGTCGGTTCGACAAAGAGTGAAGCCCGCGCCTGGAGGCTATCGATCTGATAGGCGGTCGCCGCGCCGGTCTCCATGCTCACGAGCGAGCCCCGGCTACGCGTGGCCACCTCTCCTCTCCAGGGGCCATAACCCGTGAATCGCGATGTCATGATTCCCAGACCGCGGGTATCGGTCAGAAACTCGTTGCGATAGCCAATCAATCCTCGCGTGGGAATCTCGAGGTTCATGCGTATCGTGCCGGTGCCGGAGTTTTCCACGTGAACCAGCTCACCCTTGCGCCGCGCCAGCCCCTCGATCACGATGCCCTGGAATTCGTCGGGAACGTCGACGATCAGCTTCTCCATCGGCTCCAGCGTCTTTCCGTCGGCGCCCTTGCGCGTAATCACCTCGGGTTTGGAAACGCAAAACTCCATCCCTTCGCGGCGCATCTCCTCGATCAGCACAGCCAGATGCAATTCGCCGCGACCAGAAACCTTCAAGCGGTCGGTGCGGCCAACGTCTTCGACGCGCAGGGCAATGTTGACGCGAGTCTCACGGTCAAGCCTCTCATCCATCTCGCGAAGCGTGATCGCCCGCCCTTCCCCGCCCGAGAACGGCCCGTTGTTGACGAGAAAAAGCATGGAAACGGTCGGCTCTTCGATTTCGTGCGGCCGCAGGCCGTCCGGTGAGGTTCCAGGCTCAGCCAGCGCGTCGCCGATTGAGATCTCCTCGGGGCCCGCAATCCATACAATGTCACCGGCGCTGATCTCGTCGGCTTCTGTCCGCTCGAGCCCCCGGGTGACCCAAAGATGCACGGCTTTGGTCTGCTGCGTGCTGGTGACCTCCCAGCCTCCGTCGCGATTGTTCGGATCGCGCCACTGTGTACTCACCCGCTCGAGCGCCTGACCCCTGGCCAGGCTCCCGCTCGAGACTCGACCGCAACCGATCCGGCCGACGTAATCGCTCCAGGCGAGAGTGCTCACCTGCATGAGAAACGGGCCTTCGGCATCGACGTCCGGCGCCGGAGCCTCCGAAATGATCGTCTCGAACAGGGCGACCATGCCTTGGCGCTGGTCGCCTTCCAGGTCACGCACGAACCAGCCCTCGAGGCCCGATCCGTACAGAACCGGAAAGTCGGCCTGTTCGTCGCTGGCGCCGAGTTCAACAAAGAGGTCGAAGGTGGCGTCGAGCGAACCATCGGGACGCGCGTTGGGGCGTTCGACCTTGTTGACGATGACGATTGGCCGCAGTCCGAGTTTCAGCGCGCGCATCAGCACGTATCGGGTTTGCGGCATCGGGCCTTCGCTCGCATCGACCAAAAGCAAAACCGAATCGACCATCGAGAGTACGCGTTCGACCTCGCCCGAAAAATCGGCGTGGCCCGGCGTGTCGATGATATTGATCAGGTGATCGTTCCATCGGACACTGCAATGCTTGGATCGAATCGTAATACCGCGCTCGCGCTCGAGCTCGTTGCTGTCCATCACTCGTTCGGCCATCTGACGCCGCGCGCCGAAAGTCTCGGCCTCACGAAAAATCGCGTCGATCAGCGTGGTCTTGCCGTGATCGATGTGCGCGATGATGGCCAGGTTGCGGATGTGGTGGTGAGCCGTCATTTGCAAGGGTTCTCTTTGAATAGACCGGTCGAGGATCGATCCGGCACCGAGCAAACCATATATTCTACGACGCACAGGGGTCCGCGTGCAATGATTTTGGACCGGGCCCAGGGCGCCGTTCCAGGGAATAGCTTGACTGGAATGCCCGAAATCCTGTACTCTCAAAGAGCTTCTTCGGTTTGAGGTCTCCTGAAGAAGCTTGGAAAACTGACCAGAAGACCCGGACTGTCTCACCTAGCGAAAACACCCAACAAAACTTAAGAACAGCAGGATTGCGGCACTAAAGTGCCTGTCCCCCGTGTTTCTGACCCGTTTGGGGGGAAAGTATTGCGAGTGAAAGACAATAGAGATTCTCTTTGGAGGAGAACATGAATAGCAACAAACTTTATGTAGGTGGCTTGCCCTATGCGACAACCGAGGCGAGCCTGGAAGACCTTTTTGCGGAGCATGGAACCGTTGAGTCGGCGCGTGTCATCACGGACCGAATGACGGGACGCTCGAAAGGGTTCGGTTTCGTTGAAATGGGCAGCCCGGAAGAAGCCGAGGCGGCTGCTGAGAAGCTGAACAACTCTCAGCTCGAGGGCAGAACTCTGACCGTGAATGAGGCCAAGCCCCGTGAAAAGCGAGATACCTACGGCGGCGGCGGCGGCGGCGGCGGCGGAAGGAATCGCTGGTAATCCCGCGCCGCGCTCATTAGTGAAAGGGTCCCGGGTTCGCCCGGGCCTCTTTTACCCCACCTTTCCCCAGAAACAATCTACGGGTAGCATCTACCCCACATCTCGAGCACAAGTTCGGGCTCCTCTCCGAATCGCCGGCCCACGCACCGCTGAACATGACCGACGCTCTGGTCGCAGAGTTTGAGAGGTCCTCGATCGCCTTGTGAGGCGTCCCGGCATCTGCTAGTTTACAAACTCATCTCGAGTTGCCGAACTCTAAACCCAATGGAGACCGACAGATGGCTGGTGACGGAAGTTCATTCCAGGTCGATTACCTGCCCAGACTGCCAACCAACAAAGATACGGGAATCGGCTGTGTAGGTTCCGGATTCATCATGGCGGATTGCCACCTGGAAGCCTACACACAGGCGGGGTTCAATCCGGTGGCCATCGCCTCCAGGAACCCCGAGCATGCCCGGGAGGTGTCCACCCGCCACGGGATTCCCAGGGTCTACGACACCTACCAGCAGATGCTCACCGACCCCGAGGTGGAGGTTGTCGACATAGCGGTTCCACCGGATATTCAGCTCGAGGTTGTCGAAGAAGTGGTTCGTCATTCGCACATCCGGGGGATTCTGGCCCAGAAGCCTCTCAGCAACGACTACGACGGAGCGAAGAGAATTTGTGACCTGTGCCGCGAGGCTGGAATCGCTCTGGCGGTAAACCACAACATGCGCTACGACCAATCGGTTCGCGCCTGCAAGAGTCTGCTGGACGCCGAGGTACTGGGAGATCCGGTTCTGGCCACCATCGACATGCGGGCTATCCCTCACTGGATGCCCTGGCAGCAGAGATTGGGTTGCGTCACGCTCAGCATCATGTCCATCCATCATCTCGATACATTCCGTTTCTGGTTCCGGGATCCGCTGCGCGTTTTTGCCAGCGTCCGCCCCGACCCGCGCACCTCTGAAAAGTTTGATCACGAGGACGGGATCTGTCTCTATATCCTGGAATACTCCAACGGTCTGCGGGCGGCCTCCTGGGACGACGTCTGGGCAGGTCCCGCAGAGGAAGGATCGGCGTCGGATACCTACATCCGATGGAGAGTGGAGGGGACCGATGGTATGGCCCGGGGCACCATCGGCTGGCCCTCTTACCCGGCTCGAACGCCGAGTACCCTGGACTTCACGACCCGAGCAAGTGGACAGTGGCATCAGCCCCGCTGGGACGAGGTGTGGTTCCCCGATGCCTTTGCGGGTCCCATGGCCGACCTGCTCTGCTCACTGGAGGAGAATCGCGAGCCGCAGATCAGCGGAAGAGACAATCTCATGACCATGGCACTGGTGGAAGCCTGCTACCTGTCGGCTCGCGAGCATCGGGCCGTGGAGATCGCAGAAGCCATCCCTTCTTGAGCTTCGTGTCCAGGCGGTCGGCACTCCATGTACAATCCCGACCAGCCCGCAGGTCTGCGGTGACAGGCGTTCGCTAGCCCGGATTATGCAAGAGATCTAAATTCAAGTGAGATGTGGGCCCAGTAAAAAAGGCCGTAGCTCTCTGATATAAAAGGGTTTAGAGAAACAAAGACCCTAAACAGGAGCTACGGCAATGTCAAAAACAGTCTGCCAGAATACCCTGCCATTTCATAGCCACAGAAACATCACGGCTCGTTTTGATGGGGGGAGCCTCACTTCCGACGCAGGATGGTTGTTGTTTGGATCGCTGGATCGTCAACATCGATTGTGCGAGGGCTGCAGTTCCTGTATTTCGGAAAGTCGAGACCAACGCTACATTCGTCATGACCTGTTGAAGTTGATCCGACAACGAGTCTTGCAGATCGTGGCCGGCTACGAAGACTGTAACGACGCCGATACGCTGCGCTCGGATCCGATGCTCAAGACAGTCTGTGATCAGTTGCCAGAGAGCGATCCCGATTTGGCCACCCAGCCGACTTTCTCCCGCCTGGAGAACTCCGTCACCAAGAAGGATCTGATGCGTCTGAGCCGGTGGCTGCTAGGCCGTTATGTGCGCTCCCTGAAGAAGAGACGTCCCAGCAAGATCATCCTGGATCTGGACAGTACCGACGACCACACTCACGGCCAACAGGAGTTCTCCTTCTACCACGGGTATTACCGAAACCACATTTTGCATCCTTGGCTGATCTTCGATGCCGACACGGGAGACCTGGTCTGTGCCGTGTTGAGACCTGGCAACAAGGGGGCTGCCTCTCACATCGTGCCCATTCTGAAGCGAGTCGTGGAGGCCATCCGACAAGCAGTGGGGACGGATGTCGAGATTGAGATTCGGGCCGACAGCGGCTTTGCCACGCCTCGGCTCTACGAGTTCTGTGAATGTGAAGAGAATCAACTCCAATATGGCATCGGGTTAAGCCGAAACCCTCGCCTGCAGCGAGTGGTCGAGCCCCTGCTGGATTCGACTCGGGAAAGGTTCCTTGAGCTGGAGGAAAAACAGCGTCAGTTTGACGAGTTTCTTTATCGAGCCCACAGCTGGGATCGATCCCGTCGCGTCATTGTCAAAGTGGAGGTCGATCAGCGTGGGATCAATCGTCGCTTTGTAGTTACCAACCGGGACGATCTCTGCTCCCAATCACTTTATGACCACTACACAAACCGAGGGCAGACCGAGAACTTCATCAAGGCCTTCAAGAATCATCTGAGCATGGACCGACTCAGCTGTCATCGATTCCTGGCCAATCAGTTTCGACTCCTCCTGCATGCACTGGCTTACCAGATGTTCGTTCGCCTGCGCGACTATCTTCACGGAACCCCCTGGCACAAGCTCGAAATCGAAACCTTACGTCGTCGGATCCTCAAGATTGGGGCCCGGATCCGACAAACCACTCGACGCATCTGGGTCCATCTTTCCTCAGCCTTTCCCGAACAACCCCTCTTCCACCTCGTCTTGAGTCGCCTGAACTCCAGTTAGCTTTTCCCAGCTCCCCCGAAAAACCGCTTCCGACACTCATCCAGGCCCAGATCTGTCTGAAATTCACTCCCCAAACCACTCAAACGCCTCGCCAACCCATATCCTTCGCAAATCCGCCTGTCACACCTGCCCGCTTCCGAGTTGGGCCACTTCTCGAGTCGTTTTTCAACACCGAACTACGGTTCTTGCATAATCCGGGCTAGCGTTGCGGCAAATAGCGAAGATGGTCCATGCCGCGGGGGTAGGCTCGAAACACGGCGAAGCCCTGGGGAGAGTTTGTTTCCAGCATTTCGACTCGGAAGAACCTGGCTTTTCTCGGGTGCGGAAAAGTGAAGAGACAATGCTGTCCCTCGTAGTACTCTGCTCTGAAGCAGCCGGGATCGATGGACGCGACCCCAACCGAGACCATTTCATCTTCCCTGTTCCCGGCAAAGCCCTCGACTCTCGCAAGGGCGTTGTTATGCTGAATCATCTCCAGTTCCAACACCGCCGTCTCTCGCTCAAAACCGTATGTGATCACTGAACGGCGCCGATCAAGAAAACTGGTGCCGGGCTCGAGGAAGTGATGATCGTGAAGGGCCAGCCGGTCGTCCGGCAGTTTCTCAGGCGCAACAAGATACCCGATTCCCGGAGCGTCTGGTTTGCTCAAGGGGAATGTGACGCTCCACGCCTGGTCCTCCAGGGGGGCGCCTCCATCCAGGCTTCCCACAGGCATTGCCAGCGAAGTGATCCTGGGGCTCTCGGCAGAGAGGGGCACCACGCTGGGGAAATGAAAGGCAGCCGGCGAGTAGCTCGTACCCAGGACGAATGCCACTGCCGAGTCTCCTCGTCTTTGGCAGGTCATCGTGCTCGTCTGAGTTAAAGGCGCACCGATGGCGAACCCGCTCCCCCTGATGGGACAATCTGCGCCGAATACGAGGAAACTGGTGACCTGGGGCGGGTCGTAACCGGAAGCAGGAGGCTGCCACGTGGCGGTTAATTGTATGGAAGACCCATCCAGTACAGCCGCCAGCTTGATGGCAAGCTCCTTCAAATCCTGAGCCCGCCGGATACGGATCTGCCAGTCATAGGCGCTGTGGGTGATGCAGGCCAGCCAGTGTTCCGCGTTGTGAAGAGGGACCAGCTGAGCCACTACGGCGTCAGCCTGCTTCACCGGGATCGATCGTGGACCGGTACCACAATGACTGTCGAACCAGGCGGTCGCAGAATCGCCATCCAGGTCGCCGCCAAACTGAACAGGGATCCCCCGAATGAAGCCCGCTTTGAGATTATCGTCCAGGCCCAGAGTGCCCCCTCGGTTATTGCACATCCAACCGACCGCCTGCTGCTGGTAGTCCCCCTGCTCGACTTGCTGGTATGCGCCTCGAGCGAGCTTCAATCGGTCGCCCACACTCTGAGCCAGGATCGCGCGGCAGCGGTCTTGCTCCTGGGCCCGAACCGAGGTCGTTAAAACCCCCACGAGAACGACCTGGAATACACAGTGCGCGACCGCAGAAAATCTCATGCAAACCTTTACCTTCGTTCGACACTACCGCAATCAAGCGGCGTTCTCTAGCTGAATAGCTCGCTGATTTCGTCGAAGTCCATGACCCCGAGGGGAGACACGTCCTCAATATAGTAGAAGGGACGCCCCGTGGGGGTGTCGGTAATCTTCTTCTCCCAGTCGATGCCCATCACGGAGTAGATGGTTGCCAGCACATCCTCCGGGTAAATCGGACGCTGGCCGTGCCAGCCGGGCTCGGCCACCAGTGTGCCGATCTCGTCCGTTCCTCCGATGACTTTCCCACCCACCACTCCGGCGCCGGCAAAAAGGCCCGTGTGGGCGAAGATATGGTGGTCACGTCCCCCCCGTCCATTGATATCCCCTGGAGTCCGTCCGAATTCACCCATACAGACGACCAGGGTTTTCTCCAGCAGAGAGCGGCCGTCTTCCCCCTCCATGGAGGCCAGATCATCGAGCAGGCCCGAAAGCGCGCCGTCCATCTCCAGGCAAAGTTTTTTCTGGGCGGAATCCTCCCCCACGAAGTTCCCTTTGTCGTCCTTCTTCCAGGCGTTAATGTGCAGGTCCCAACCATTTTGCCCGATCAGAATGAAACGCGTGCCGGCATTGGCTCTCACCAGATTGCGAGCGACAACACAGGCGTCTCCGGTGGGCGTCGCGCCGTAGCGCTGGCGGTCTTCGTCGCTGATCTGGAAGATCTCCGGAGCGCCCGGAGCAGCGAAAAGTTGATAGGCCCCTTTGTAATAGTTCGCGTAGTCCTCCAGAAGTCTGCCTCTTTCTGAGGGTCTCATCCTTGACTGGTCCAGACGTGCAAGCAGCTCTCTGGCGAATCGTGAAAAGCTCTTGTTCTTCTTCTTTCAACAGGAAAGGCGGAGGTTTGTCCGTGTCGGCGACCATTCCCTCAAAGCTGGCCGGCAGGACTCCCGGTCCCACCAGAGTGGTGCCGAAGTTCAGGGCGACAAAGGGCGGCAGGAAGTCGCGCTCTTTGCGGCGGGACGCGTATTCATAGCCAATCACGCTTCCCACGTTGGGCATTTCTTTGACCCGGGCCGGACTCAACGGATGACCCACCTGAAGATAGTACTGTCCGATGCTGTGAAGGTTTGTCCAGGCGGCCATAGAGCGGATGAGCGCCAGTTTTTCCATCCGCTGGGAGAGACGGGGATAGAGCCCATGAGGCAATTTGATTCCCGAAGAAGCCGTGCGAATGTCCAGATCCTCAGGGGTCCACTTCCCTTCTTTCAAATCAAAGGTGTCGACGTGACTCATGGCTCCCTGCAGAAAATAGAAAATACAGACTTCGGCAGTTCCTCGAGGCTTCACTCGCTTTCCGGCATGAACGTTCACGGGGCTCAGCAGTGGGAGCAACGAATAGCCTGCGACGGTGGCTCCTCCCACCCGAAACAAGTCGCGCCGGGTGAGCTGGGGAAGACCAGGGCGATCGTTTTTCATGCTCTCCTTGCCTTTCGGGCAGACCCGTTCAATCAATAGTTGAACAAAAATTTCAGTTTATTCAGTAAGGCCCACTGGATGTCTTCTGCGCCTCGATCCCGCCGCTCCTCGAGCTGCTTGACGCAGACCGCTCTTTCTTCATCGCCGGGGAACCGTCCCAGGGTGGACAGAAAGAGTTCTTCGACTATTTCGTCATTGCTCGGCAGCGGGGCCTTCCCCAGCAAGGCGCCCACACGGCTGTTTTCCGTAGAGGGGAGCACCCGTTTCTTCACGATGTCGCTGTTCAGAAGCACGGAGGCCTGGATAATCGAGCCATCCGTGACTGGATCGTTCACGTCCCTGTCGCCTTGACCAAAATGCTTCAGGAATTGCTTAACCGCCGGATCCTCAACGTCCTCATGGGAGTAAGTCTCCAGCACGAAATGAACATCTCCCGAAGGCGTCTTGAATGTTTCAAACACGTTGGTGGCTTTGCAGATCGCGTCAAAAATCATTTCCGCGGGGAGACGGCGGACAGACCGCCGGGCGAAATATCTCGAGTACTCTTCTTTCCACCGACCCGGAAAACGGGAAGAGAGCTGGTAGGCACTGGATTTCGTGATCAACGCTATGAGGCGGCGAAGATCGAAATTGTGGCGTCGAAAGTCTTCCGCCAGGACCTGCAAAAGTTCCGGATGGGTCGGTTGAATCGTCCAGGGAGCGGGAGGTGGATCTTGAGGATCCTGTCGGTCCAGATCCCACCCGAAGGGGGGATCCACGATCCCGACTCCCATCAGTTCAGCCCAGATGAGATTGACGGTGGCCCTGGCAAACTGAGGATGAGAGGTCAGAATCCGGGCGTACTCCTGGCGCGGATTCTGACCCGCTTGTGGTCTCTCCCCACCCAAGATGAATTCCGGATAAACGTCGGTCTGGAAGCGCGGCACCCGGACTACGCTGCGCGCCGTGGGACTATACCCGGTACCTCCCTCATGAAACTGTTTGTACTTGAGCAGCGGGGGACCTTCGAGGAGGGCAAAGTTGTTGTCGGCCCAGGTGGGGCGGAAGAGGCGAATGTTGCCAAAAAAAGCCGCCTGGCGCCACACCTCGGGCCGCTTCCGCTTCGTCAGCCACAAGTTGATGGATTCAAGGTGACGGGCGCCGTCGTGGCAGGAAACACACTCCAGATCGATCCCCAGAAAATACTTGCTGGTTCGAATGGCGATCTCGTCGAGAGTGTCTTCGTGCACGATGGGGCCATCCACCAGGGGGTCGCCCACCTGACAGCGGATAAGAAAGTTGGCCGGGCCTGAAGCCCTGCCGATGACGGTCGTCGCCGTCATCATGTCGGCCACGAATTTGTTGTAAGGGAGGTTGAGCCTCAAGGAGTCGTAGATGTAGTGGTAGAAAGCATTGCGGCCGTCAGCCAGAAGTGCTCTGGAATTGCCAAACAAGTCCGAAAACCAGTAGGACCAGCGCGACACAAAGGCCGTGTCGACCAGCCACGGGCCCACAACATTCATCTCGCGCTCAGCCGAGGCTGTGGCCGGATCGTTGGGATCGTACCCTTCCTTCTTAGAAAGGTCTTCCCACGACTGATCCAGAGCCAGCATTTCTTCGATCAGCTTGTCTCTTTTTCCCGGATCGGAGTCCTTTAGAAACTTCCGCGCCGATTCACTATCGGGAAGGCGCCCCCAGAGGTCCAGGTGGATTCTGCGGAAGAACTCCTCGTCGCTGGACAGAGGGGCCCACGGTATACCCTCCTTTTCCATTTTCGCGAAGATGTGTTCGTCGATGAGATTCTGACGCACGATCGGCGAGGACGGACCCCCCTGAAGGTGAGGCGCCACCTGATCGGTCAGTTTGTTCAGGGAGCTTCGGGTTCCCTGATCAGGGGTGGGCGGGTGATCGGCAGGGAGGGATTCCTGTTCTTCCTGGCCGGGAACGGCTTGTTCCTGAAGAGCCAGCAGGACGGACCCCGCCAGCAGCAGAATGATGAGGCCGATGGCGGCGACAGACCTGCGTTCGATTCTCCCCTCTCCTTGGCCGGCTGCACCCATTGCGAGTTCGTTGCCCGGATCATACCACGGAAGCGGGTCTCCCACGGGGTTCTCCAAAGGGGTGTTGGCCACTTGTCCCGATCGAAATTGCCCACGTACTATTAAGATGTGTTCAAGGATACGGATCTGTCCATCGAGCCGTTCGCAGGAGGGTGAAATGAAAGTTGTCGATGCGATTGCCAGAGTGCTGAAGGCCGAGGGTGTTGAGATCCTCTTTGCCTATCCGGTGAACCCGATCATCGAAGCCGCCGCGGCAGAGGATATTCGCACCGTGATCGTGCGTCAGGAGCGCATTGGATTACATATGGCCGACGCCCTTTCGCGTTTGTCTTCGGGAGAAAAAATCGGCGTTTTCTGTATGCAGCATGGACCCGGAGCCGAGAATGCCTTCGGGGGCGTTGCCCAGGCCTTCTCGGAATCCGTACCCATTCTCGTCATGCCGGCCGGCTACCCGCGTCGACTGGCTCATTACCGTCCCAACTACAATTCCACCCTCAATCTGAAGCATGTCACCAAGTGGGCTGAGCCGGTCACCATGGGAGAAGCGCTTCCCGAGGTGATGCGCCGGGCGTTTTTCCAGCTGCGCAACGGTCGACCCGGGCCGGTCCTGGTCGAGGTGCCGGTCGATGTACTGGACGAGGATGTGCCCGACCCCTGGGAATACCTGCCCAGCTTCGCCGCGCGCAGCGGGCCCGATCCTGCTGCGGAGGAGGAGGCCCGCATACTGGCGCAGGCCGAGCGTCCGGTAATCTACGCGGGCCAGGGCGTGCACTATGCGAAAGCCTGGAAGGAGCTGAAAACCCTCGCCGAAACCTGGAACATTCCCGTGACGACCAGCATTGAAGGTAAAAGCGCCTTTCCCGAGATCCACCCGCTGTCTCTGGGGTCGGGTGGTCTCGCCAATCCCAGGACTGTGAAAGACTTCCTGCAGGAAGCCGATGTGATTTTCGGTGTGGGCTGCAGTTTTTTCGGAGACGGTCTTTGGCATACAGGTGCCGCCCGGCAAAACCATTATTCATGCCACGCTCGACCCGGTGGATCTCAACAAAGATGTACCGGCCCGGTATGCGCTCCTGGGAGATGCGCAGTTGACACTCGACGCCTTGAATCAGGCCCTGGCCGACCAGCCGCGAACCCTGGCCGATGCCCGTGCTGACGTACCTCAGCGGATAGCGGCGGTTAAAGAGGAATGGCTGGGTGAGTGGATGCCCAAACTCACCAACAATGAGTCCCCCATCAATCCGTACCGGGTCGTGTGGGAGCTCAACGACATCGTCGACAAGGAAAACACGATCATTACCCACGATGCCGGCAGTCCCCGGGATCAGCTCACCCCTTTCTGGGAAAGCACCACGCCTTTGAGCTACATCGGCTGGGGTAAGACGACTCAACTGGGCTATGGTCTGGGACTGGCCATGGGTGCCAAGCTGGCCCACCCGGAAAAACTGTACATCAACGTGTGGGGCGATGCTGCCATCGGTTTCACAGGCATGGCTTTCGAGACCGCCGTACGCGAGCGGATTCCCATCCTCTCGGTCTTGCTGAATAACTTCTGCATGGCGATCGAACTTCCGGTCATGCCCATCTCCACTGAGAAATACCGTTCAACCGATATTTCCGGGGACTACGCGGGTATGGCCCGGGCATTCGGCGGCTACGGAGAACGGGTGACCGATCCCGGCGAGATTCGTGTGGCGCTGCGACGAGGTATTGAAGCCACCCGCAACGGCCAGCCGGCGCTGCTGGAGTTCATTACGGATAAGGAAATCGCCGTCTCGCACAGATTTTTCGTCTAGACGACGGGTGCATCAAACTTCTGATTCTCTAAGATTTGATTTCAAGACTCTCCCGGTCGTACTCTGGCGACAGGGGTATAGCTCAACGACACTTGCCTGAAGCAACACCATGCGATTCTCTGATTACAGAGCGAAGCTTGTCATTTTCCTGCTAGTGCTGCTGATTGGCGGGCAAGTGTATGTTTTCTTTATCGGACCGTTACGAGGAGAATTCATCGAAGCTTCGACAAATTGGCTTTTCGGGTGGAGAGGGAGGGTGATCGCCCTGAAGGCCATGCGACGTCTCCCCGAGTTGACCTGGCCTCAAGCGTTCGCTGCCATTATGCCTCCTGTCTTGTACGGAGAAGATGGGGCTTACAGGACAGGGTTTGTCACTCGAGCCAAGGTTGAGGAGCAGGGTGCCTGTCCGGTCATGTGGAAGACGCCGTTGGGCGAGATCTGGGGAAGATTAGAAGATGAAGCCGGACTTGAAGCCCTCCTGACGGAACAGCTCGTCGTTCGCGTGTATGATCGCGAACCCGCAAGCGTTGCGCCACGGGATATCGTTTTGGATATCGGGAGCCACCTGGGGACTTTTACCCTTTTCGCACTAAAAAGAGGGGCCCAGCAGGTGGTCGCGTTTGAACCCGAACCCGGGAACATCAGCTGCTTCAAGCGTACATTTGCCCGCGAGCTTCAAAACGGCAAAGTGGCACTGGTCGAAGCGGCCGCGTGGCATTCATCTGACACTTTGAGGTTTCAACGGAATGAGAATACCGCGGCCGGTCGCGTGAAGGACCAGGGCTGGTCCAATGCGTGGGACCGTTACGTTGAGGACTTGCTAGTGCCGGCCGTCACGATCGACGATCAGGTCGACAAGCTGGGACTGGACAGAGTCGATCTGATCAAGATGGATATTGAAGGGGCGGAAAGACATGCCCTGGCTGGTGCCAAAGAAACTCTGAAGAATTTTGGCCCGAAAATGGCTCTGTGTGTCTACCATCGGGATGATGATCCTGTAGTAATCTCAGAAGTTGTTCTGAGTGTTCGCCCAACTTACCGGATGCGGATGACTGGAACGCAGGCCTATTTCTACGAACCCAACTGATACCAAGATCTGAAGTTAACCTGCTGTTGAATAAGGATTCTAAAGTTGTTCATGGCTTCGGCGTAGCTCGGTTGCGGCACGGGGAGTAGTTCTCATCCCGGGGGGCAGACCAGTGTTTCCCGCCGTAGACTCGCTCTTCAGCCCGTTCAACCAGTAATCCCTGAAGTGGGCCAGCGATCTTTGGTGGCCTATTTTGGGCTGAAGCGTGGCCCGTATGATCAACGAGGATTATTATTCCCGACGGAAAAAATGATTGACGCCGAACAAATTACGCCGGAAGGCACGGGTTCGTCCTCCTTGTGCCCGATATTCCCTCGCAGCTGCGTATTCCATAGTTTGGCCATGAGCAAACCGTGCTTACAAGTTGAACTCCCACAGTAGGTTACGACTCGGCTGAGTTTTCAGATTAGAATGGGCTTGCAAACTGAGCTCAAATGCCCTGGCCTTGTTCAAAGCTCAAAAATTAGTTGGTTGCCGAGAGGTGGGGACATGTCGGTTAAGGAGTCTCTTGTTAACGAGCGGATTCGGCGACGGATCCGGAGGATTCGGATTCGCCACGACATCAAGATGACGGAGCTGGCTGCCAAGCTACGGATGCCGATCAGCTCCTATGCCTCCATGGAAACAGGGCAGTGTCGAATCAGTCTGGACCATCTTCACCGGATTCTGGCTGCGCTCGACACGGACATCGGTGAGGTCTGGCCGAGCCCCAACGCGGCCGAGGGCTGTCAAAACCGGTTCTACCTGCGCCGTCTCCAGGAGTTTCGCCTCAACGAGCTGATTTCGCTCAATGGTGCCGAGGGTGGCGCCATCTTCCACGTGGGCGGGTCGCGCTGTGAGGTTCTCTTCTACGAGAATCTGAGTGACTTTTTGATCGATCGTCTCGTCCTTTACCTCGAGCGCGACCTCGAATACGGGGCCGGGACGTGGCTGGGAAAGCGCACTGAAAGTGGGATGCTCTGCGTTTTTCTAAAGTCCGAGAACTGCCCTCAATATGTGCTGAGACTGGCTGAGAAATACCTGACTCTGTGGATCCGACTCATTCGAAAGGGCGGGTTACTCGAGCGGGCCGAACCGGGGCCGGCGCCGAACTCAGCGACCCAGTCGCGTTGGGCGTGATTCACTCAAGCCAGAAGCCTTCTTATAAACTTGCGTAACACTGCCTTGTCTACAGGCTTCGTGTTCTGCAGAATCTCGCATTGAACTGCGGCAACGGCCTGCCCCACGAAGTTAACGATCTCCGGATTGGTGTCGAGAGCTACTAACGGCGCCGTTACGCTAAAGCTAGAATCACCACACCCGATCGTATCAATGACGTTAACGGCGAGGGAGGGGACCTTGTGTTCGCAGTAATCTGCGCCATCTTTTCCCCGCATAACCATTACTTTATCGGTCGCCAGGGAACCTCGGGAGTGCTTGATCGCGAGGTCGTACTCTAATTCGCTAAGGCAAAAATAGTCCATCCGATTGTACTTCGAGGCATCATTAAAGCCGAAGTTCGCGTGGTAGGCCTTCACAGTACCTGCCAGGATAAGGAGACTCCGTCTCCAATATTTCCTGGATGACCGACGTTATCAGACCTAACCCGTAATCAACCACGGCTATGACGTCCGCTGCTTGGATGGCTTCCCTCAGAGTTTCAGCGAACTCCTCCTCCTCTCCCTGTCGGTCACCATGGTATATCCCCCACCTGGGCGGCTGATTTACCAAGGTAATTCCCCCACCTGATCATTTCGTGACAGAGGCCAGGGCCATCTTTCTGCGGAACCCCAACAAGGATTTCCGCAGGAGGAAGCATGGCCAGAAGGAACGTGAGGATGGAAGAGTACCTGGAGTTGGTTTACCAATGGCACCGAGGACGGAGTATCCGCCAGATCCGAGACTCGTTGCAGATCTCGCGCAAGACGATTCGCAAGTATCTGCGGCTTTTCATGGCCAGAGGCTTGAGCCGAGAGAAGCTCCTGCCGCCACAGGAGGAGCTGGCCCGGATGGTGGCCTCGGTGGTCCAGGTGGCGGTTTTCGAACAACCGGCCCGGGAGCGGATCCGCCTCTACCACCAGCAGATCCAGGAGTGGCTTGAGCAGCCTGATATGACCATTCAGCAGGTACAGCGGCTGCTCGAGGAGCAGCACGAGTTGAAGGTCAGCTACATGAGCGTCTACCGCTATGTGCGCAGCCACATCGTGCCGCTTTGCAAGCCGGTGACGGTACGGATGCATTCGCCGGCCGGAGAGCAGGGCCAGGTCGACTTCGGCTATGCCGGGCTGATGCAAGATCCGGAAACCGGCAAACGGCGCAAGACCTGGGTCTTTATCATGATCTTGAGCTACAGCCGCCACCGCTTCGTGCGCTTTGTGTTTCGTCAGGACAGCCCCACTTGGCTGGACTGTCACATGCGTGCTTTTTCCTTTTTTCGAGGCGGTCCAAGATTGCTTGTCCTGGACAATCTGAAAGACGGTGTGCTGAAGCCCGATCTGTACGATCCGACGCTCAACCCGGCCTACGCCGAACTGGAAAGACACTATGGATTCGTGGCCGACCCGGCAAAAGTGCAGATGGCTCGCCACAAAGGGAAAGTGGAGAGATGTGTGCCGGTGGTGCGTCAGCAGATCCTGGCGGGGCGTCGTTTTCGGGATATCGAGGAGGCCAACGAGAAAGCTCTGGAGTGGTGTCTCAAGGAAGTCGGTCTGCGAGAGCATGGCACCACCCATCGCAAACCCTACGAGGTGTTTGTTGGAGAAGAAGCCGAGCTGCTGCTGCCCCTGCCCGATCAACCCTACGAAGCGCCTCAGTGGAAACAATGCACCGTGCATTGGGACTGCCATCTGATCCTGGACAAGTGCTACTACTCGGTCCCCTATCCCTACCGGGGAGAGAAGCTGTGGGTGCGGGCCGACCTGAAGCTGGTGCGGGTGTATCGGAACCATCAGTTGATCAAGACCCACGTGCGGGTCTTCGAACCGGGAACCTGGCAGACCCAAACGGCCGACTATCCTCCCGACAAGCGGATCTATCTGGAGCAGACTCCCGAGTGGTGCCGGCGCCGGTCCGACGAGCTGGCGTCGCGAAGTGGGCCGCTACGTGCGGCGCGTCCTTGGCGATCACGCCATGCGCAACCTGAGAAAGGCCCAGGCCGTACTGCGGCTGGCCGAGTCCCACCCAGCGGCCACTCTGGATCAGGCCTGCCGGCGGGCCTTGCGCTTTGACAATGTCCGCTTTGCTTCTCTGAAGCAGATTCTGGCGAAAGGCTTGTTCCGACAGCCCTTACCTCCTCGTAGACCCCCCAGTCCGGCGGCCTCAGCTTGTCGATTTGCCCGTCCCCAGGGTTACTTCGTGCACCGACGGGAGGTCTCATGAGTCACTATCAACATCTGCTCGACCAGCTCAAGCAACTGCGATTGGGAGGATTGTTGGACACTCTGGAAGTGCGGCTCAAGGAGGCCGAAAAACGACAACTGGCCTACGTCGACTTTCTGACTCTGCTGATTCAGGATGAGCTGGAGCGTCGCTCCCAGACCAAGTTTGCGCGCCGGCTCAAGAAAGCCTGCTTTGCCGAGATCAAGACCCTCGAAGAGTTCGATTTTGGCTTTAACCCGAACATCAAGCGGCGCCGCATCTATGACCTGGCCACCTGCCGCTTTCTGGAAAACAAAGAAAACATCTGCCTGTGCGGGCCGGTGGGTGGGGGCAAGAGTCACATCGCCCTGGCTCTGGGACACGAGGCGGTACGCCGCGGTCATGACGTGCGCTACATCCAGGCTCCGCGCCTGTTCCGTACTCTGGAAGCGGCCCGGGCCGATCTCTCCCGCGATCGCCGCATCCAGCACTCCTGCGGCTATGATTTTTTGATCATCGACGACTTTGGGCTCAAGCCCCTGACCGAGGAGCAGGCCGACGATCTGTACGACATCGTTTACGAGCGCTATCAGAAAGGCTCGCTGATGCTGACCAGTAATCGCAGCCTGGAGGAGTGGATGGCGCTGTTTGGCGACTCCATCCAGGCCAACTCGCTGCTGGACCCGGCTCTGCCACAACGCTCACCAGCTGGAGTGGGAGGGGCGAGTCTTACCGGAGGCGAAAACGACCCGCCAAAGGATCCCCCCAAAAGGAGGTTTCGCCATGAGCCGGTTGAAGATCAAAGGCGACAACGGCTGGTTTGCCGCCGCCGCCGGCTGGCAGGCCGCTCTGGAGAAACTCTCCGACGGGGCCTTCAAGCTGTTCGTTCACATCTCTCTGGGCGCCGAGAGAAGTACCGGGCGCTTTCTCTTTCGCCAGCAGGATCTGGCCAGGGCGCTGCGCAAATCGCGCCGCTCGATTGGAACCTATCTCCAGGAGCTCGAGGAGAGGCAGGTCTGCCGGGTCCGGCGTAGCTCCAACCAGCATGCTCCCGGTGTCCTGGAGATTGCCGACCAGTACTGGCCCTACCAGCGCAGCCTCTCGGCCGACTCGCTCAGCTCCACTCGATCGGCTCAAACCCTCTATGTGGAGGCCATCGGAGAGATGTTGCTGGAGCGTCCCTGCATCCGTTGCCGATACTCGACCTCGGATCGCCGGCTGGCTGCCCAGTGGTTCCAGCAAGGCATCGAACTCGAGGATGTCCGCCAGTCTATTTTCCTGGGCTGCGGACGCAAGTACGTCTCCTGGCTCAACGGACTCCCGGGGCAGCCCATCGGGTCCCTGCATGACTTCAGTTCCGTTTTACAGGAGGTCACGAGCAGCCAGCTTTCCGCCCGCTATCGGACTTTCAATCAAATGCAAATGCTGCGACTGGAAAAACGCTGGCTCGAAACAGACCCCGACTGCGACCAGAAAGGAGGAGCCTGCTTGGGAAAACTTTTCCCAAGCACAACCGCCGAAAATCAAGAGAAACGAGATGATGTTGATCCCCAAATGGGGGAAATACCCTGGTGACGGAGGTGGGGGAATTACCCTGGTAATTGACAGTCGGCGACTGGATCTACCGGGCCTGCTTCCGGGATCGCGATCATAGCCATGAAGTATAATCCCGGGTCTTCGCTTCGAGCTCTGGAACGCTGCGAAGCCCGGGAAGCCCAATGCCTGGCAGCGTACCAAAGGAGTACGTCAAGTCTTTGCGCAGGCCCCGAGATATGAGGGTTGTGTTTCGGAAATTGCGGCGGCCAACCACTGCAGAGACCCAAAGTCCGGACCACAGTTCCAGGGTCGTAAGAACCCAGATCACCCGCTTCTTTGCACCAGCAAATGTCCTGATCTCGTCGGCTTGAAGTTCATGGATAACAAAACCTCGAAGGATCCGACGGTTGAACCGCTGTGCATAGGTGGATGCCGATTCAAGCCAGCGAGCGACTGTTCCCCAGGACATCCGCTTGATGCGAGCCATGGCGGAGATCCCAATACCATGGACACACATCCGGATGACTTCATCGAACAAAGACCTGGGCTTATGGAGCCGATAGTAAGGCGTGCCGTGAGTGGACGAGAAGGTCCGACCGCATTCCTTGCAGCGATAGCGCCGCCGTCTGCCCTGCGAGGTGATGTAGAAGGGGTGTCGAATGATGTTGCCTTGACCTGTCCATCCGAAAAACTCTATCCAACCGATGACGGAGCCCCTGGAGCAAGCTCAGGTTCTAAATCAGAGCAGCACTCGAAGCGGATAGGTGTCGGCCTTCATGCCGCTATTCTACCTGCCCACAAGTCACACTCCCACAATGGGTTACGAAGCGGCTGAATTTTCGGATAGGACGGGCAAAGCTTCTTGAGAAGCTGCCGATTATTGCGGAAGTAGAAGAAGGCTTGCAAGACTATGTTCTATTAGTTCAAGATACCCCGCATGAACGCCGCCGCTTCATCTTCAGTCGATCCTCGCGTCGCCCTGGTCACCGGGGCAGGATCAGGTATTGGGCGAAGGACGGCGGTGGCGCTGGGGCGGGCGGGATTTTCCGTCGCCCTGACCGATCGGGACGAGAATACGGTTCAAGAGGCCGCCGGCGAGGTTGTCGCCACAGGCGCTCGCGCCTCGATAGTGCTTGCGGATGTTTCCGATGCCGATTCGGTACGCGCCCTGTTCGAACAGGTTCGCGAGGAATTCGGTCGCCTCGACGTGCTTTTCAATAACGCCGGGATCGGCGCTCCGCGCAAACTGCTCGAAGAGTTGAGCGACGAAGAATGGAGCTCGGTCGTCGATACCAATCTGTCCGGCATTTTCTACTGCACCCGCGAAGCATTCAGGCTGATGAAGGCCCAGGACCCAAGGGGCGGGCGCATCATCAACAACGGCTCGATATCGGGTCATGTTCCCCGCCCCGCCGCCTCTCCTTACAACGCCACGAAAGCGGGCGTCTGCGGCTTGACCAAATCAGCCGCCGTGGAGGGCCGCAAGTACGACATCGCCTGTGGGCAAATCGACATCGGCAATGCGTTGACCAGCCAAACCTATAAGGTCACAGAGGGTATGATGCAGGCTAACGGTTCGATGCAACCCGAGCCGACGATAGATCCCGAAAACGTTGCCGAAGCCGTGGTCTATATGGCCAACCTGCCGCTTTCGGCTAATGTGCTGAGCATGACGGTGATGGCGACCAACATGCCGTATGTGGGGCGAGGGTAGCAGCGCGTTCTCTGAACATGACAGAGAACCAGTCGAGACGAACGGAGTTTCGCTTCGCTCGACTCCGTCGCTTATTTCAGCGTTGGGCTGGCACGGCGACGCTGAGATCAGCCTAACGGTTTGCGGATGAGCGGCGCGTTAGCGACCGTTCGATCCGCGGGTTAGAATGTTGCTTGCGTCTAGACACTCCCAAAATCGCTAGCGGTCCCCCCAACGGCTAGGGTTAATGCCGGGGGCCTCAGTCTCCATACCTGGCGGTTTGTGCGGTTGAACCCACTCCGCATCACTCGTGTTCAGGCTCTTAAGAAATGGTTTGGCAACCTCGGGCGCATCGGCGACGAATTCCGGATCCCATTCATCGACTGGCTGAATCGGACCGGCCCAGGCGGGCCTGTATCCAAGTTGGACCAACTCGCGTGGTTGCGTGTCCTTATTCGGATGACTGCCGTGCAGCAGCGTGGAGGGCACCACGACCGCAGATCCAGCCGGCGCCGCCAGCGTAATCTCTTCCGGGTGCGACTTATATCGGACGTATGGACTGGCCTGAGCATGAAACGAAAGGTGTGAGCGCGGGAGCAAGCGGAATGGCGCCCGCTCCGGCGTCAGTTCGTCAAGGTAGTAGAGCACACGCAGTAAACGCGGACAACTCCCCTCGTAACCAAACAGGTCTGATCCGTGTGGCTGGCCATCGGTATGATGTGAAATGCCTGGGGATCCTGGCAGGGTCCGTTGAAAGAAGCCTCGAGTGAAAACAATCTCCGGACCCATCAGTTCAGTGAGGAACTCGATCATTGGCGGGTAACCAATCAACTCTGCAACCGCTCGACTGAGCCATTGTGGTTGGGTCACCGACCGCGTCTGGTTCACGCTGTAGCTGGTGTGCCCCATCTCTGCGTCGGCCAACTCCTGGTTGATCCGTCTGATACGGTCTGCATCCAGGATCTGAGGAAACACAACGTAACCTTCTACTTCGAGATGACGAACCTGTTCGGGTCGCGCCATTGACGCGAAATCCGTTTCGTCAAGATTCATAAACCCAATCTCTTCTTCCGGAACGATCTGTGGTGTCTGTGTCTGTTTCATAGATAATTCCCATGCAATATACTGTGATTTCTCAATTCTAACGCTGGGCGTGAGACCATCCTATCCGAAAACTCGGTCGTGACAGTTCCGCGTCTAAAGGCAGCATGGTCGGAGGCTCAAATCGGCCCCACAGGTGTGTCGCTGGCGAGATCCTAGTCTTCATGAGTCCGGGACGGCCGACCCTCTTGGCTTCAAAGGTCCACTTCAGAGCTATCAATCGCCGGCGCCATCGCATGATCGTATCGGGAGTCACGATCGTTGCGACCTGATTGAGAGTCTTCCGGCCAAGGAGCTTGCCCTTCGCGGTGAGCCGTCGCCGCTGCTCATCTGTCAGTCGGAACCGACGACCCTTCATTTGCTCCTTCAGGACACGGTTCTCCTCGACCAGGTAGGCGATGATGTCTTGTTGGTGGCGGTTCAGCCACCCTGAGAAGGACCAGAGCAGCACTCGAAGCGGATAGGTGTCGGCCTTCATGCCGCTATTCTATCTGCCCACAAGTCACACTTCCACAACGGGTTACGAAGCGGCTGAATTTTCGGATAGGACGGGAACACCGGTGCAAGTTCAATGTTTCCAAGGCGGACCGAATAAACGGAAACCACATCCTTTGTCTAGCGGATCACTTTGGGTGGGACCGCCGAGAAAAGGCTGATTCCACCTCCGCGCAGTGCGACGAAGACCACCGGTGCAATCAACGGCTGGGTGGACGTGACCAGGACGTAGCCGTTGGCTTTCCCTGCTGCATCGGGAGCCAGATCGGAAATCGACTTGTCGATTCGCTCTCCTGCCGAGAGTATCAGCGCGGATTTGCCCACCGACTCACCGCTGGCCAGGATCACTTCAATCGTGATGTTCGTGTCGGGGGCCCCTCCCTGGGGTGACGCTCCGATATCGCCGGGATAATAGAAAGCTAGTCCCGTAAAGAACAGCCCCGGAATGTCGGCAAACTGGCTGAAAACGGCTTCCGTGAAAGGTTTCGACTGGAGCGGGAGCGAAGCTGCAAAGCCCACCTCTACTTGATCACCAAAGAGCACGTCGCCCACTACTCCGTCCCCGTCGGCCGCCACCTCAAGAGATCCCACGAACTGCCCTCCCTGAGGCTGGATGCCCGCCGCTGCCGCCCCGAACCCGAAGATCTCGGACGCGTCGGCGCTGAACGAGGCCCCGGCCGCCAGGATCACCTTCACGGGATCCCCCTCGACACCGCCGTCGGTCCGTATCGCCGTCAGGTCTAGGTTCCGAGCCCCGGTCGAGGTGTTGATCAGGTTGACATTGGTGAAGACATCCGGGGTGGAAGCCAGTTGAGCCGAAAAGGATCGGGTCGACGAATTGCCGGTCGAAGCGTTCAGTCCCAGGACCATGGGTCGATCGCCCAACTGCACGACTTCGAAGGCCGCGACTCCGCCTCCCTCGGTCACCTCCCCGGCCACATATCTTCCCGAGATGCTGGCGCCGAACAGATCCGAAGCCTTCTCGTCCAAAAACGAGCGGGCCGGGATTTCGCGGGTCGCCTGGCGGGGCAGGCCCAGAGGACCGTCCTCAGGCGGAAGATAGTTCAGATCGACGGTCACCGGTTCGTCGCCGGGGTTGAGAACAGTCAACCGGGTACTTGCATCCAGTCCCCGGAAGGCGGCCGGTCCGTCAAACACGCGCCCGAAGAAGAACTTCATCGCCAGGTTCTCGATGGCCACTCCGCCGTCCAACTGGGTCAGGGTCCCGGAGCCAAACTGAAAGAAACTGGCGATGTCGGGATTATCGCTGCTCAGTTCGATCCAGACCGGGAGGGTCTCCAGAATGTCCGGAAAGATGTTTTCCCGCAAATCGGCAAACTGTTCACCGGCCGGGAGGTCCACAATTTCCTGGTTCGCTCCCAGCGATTGTAAGTCACCGCCCTCGGAAAGCCCGGCTTTCCCGGAAGTCGAGTCGTCGATGGCTTCCAGAGTCGCGCTGGCATTCTGTCCCGAGTAGTTGGAAAGCGCCACTCCATCGAAAAGGCCGCCGATTCCAGACGGATCTCCAGCCGCAAAGAGCCACTGCGGCGAGAGGCTCTCGTAGCCGAAAACGCTGTAGTAGTAGGGGGCGGCGAGGACCTGTTTGGGGTCGGCGGGGTTGATCGCCACGGTCTGGATGGTCCGATGCGGCAGGCCCGCGTTGAATTCCGTCCAGGTGGTTCCCCCATCCACGCTCTTGAGCACACCGTCGGTGTTGGTTGCCGCGTAAACAACGGACGAATTGAAGGGATCAATGGCCACGGACAACACCGTGGCGAACTGCGGGATGCCGATATCCAGCGTCATCCAGTTGCCGGCGCCATCCGTACTCTTTTGCATTCCGCCGCGACCGCCCGCATAGAGAGTGGAAGGACTCCCGGGAGCGATCCCGAGGGCCGTCACCGAGACGAGATCGAAACCATTGGCTCTTTCCGCCCAGGTTCCCCCCCCGTCGGTGGTCTTGTAAATTCCTGCAGACCCGCCCCCGAACCCCGGTGTTGCGCCTGCATAGACGGTCTCGCCGGCGGCGGGGTCCACGACCAGACCAGTGTAGTTCAGGTTGTCGGGGAGACCGTTGCCGAGCAATACCCAATCTCGTGCCTGATTGGTGCTCTTGTACACACCGGATTGAGCTGCTGCATAGAGAGTGGAAGGGTTGGTCGGGTGAATTCCCAGTTCATTCACCTGCACCAGGACGTTGGGCGCATTCCAGGTCTCCGCACCGTCGTCGCTCCACAGGATGCCCCCGTTGAACAGGGTTCCCACGTACACGTTCGAAGAGTTCAGCGGATCGACCACAATATCCAGGACGTTCGTAAACCCATCATAAGCGGGTGGATCGACCTTCAGTTCCCAGGTCTGGCCCCCGTCAGTCGACTTGTGGATGCCGCCCCTCCCCTCCCCCGCTCCGGTGTAGATGGTGGACGGGTTCTGAGGATCGAAGGCAATTGTCTCTACGTTGATATTCCTGAGGCCGGCGTACGACATCGCCCAACTGGCCCCCCCCGTTGGTGCTCTTGAAGAGAGCCTCGGATCCCAGCCCCCACCCTCCAGTGTAGAGATTCAGAGGATTGGCCGGGTCGATCACCATGGTCCTCAGATTCTGGAACCGGTTGAAAACGTCATCCTCCTGCTCGACCCAGGTACCGCCGCTGTCAGTACTTTTCATCACCCTGTCGCTGGTGGCGTACACGGTTGGGGAGTTGGAGGGATCGACGACGACGGAGGTGATCACCGTTTCCGGCGTGTTCAGCATGGCCCAAGCGGTTCCACCGTTAGTCGTCTTGAAGAGCCCACCGACGGCGGCGGCATAGACGATGTCCGGGTTGGTCGGGTGGACAGCTATCTGGGCAAGCCCAAAGGCATCGTCGAGCCCGGTGTTGAACAGATTCCAGGTGTCTCCGGCATCCGTGCTCTTGTAGAGTGAGCTTTGGCCCACCCCCAGATAGACGATCTGGGGATTGGAGGGAGCCACCGCCAGAGCCTCCAGGTCCCCCAGCCCCCCTCCGTCGAGCACCATCGTCCAACTATTCGCGGCGTCAGTGCTCTTGAACACACCGTTGGGGAAACCGCCTCCGGCGTAGAGAGTGGACGGGTTGGACGGGTCGATGGCCAGTCCGTAGATGGTGGTGAAGGTGGCGGTGATTCCCTCATTCGCTTGCGTCCAGGAGTGCGCTCCATCCGTGCTCTTGGCCACACCCCGGCTGGTTCCCATATACAGTGTTTGCGGTGTGACCGGATCGATGACCATTTCCTTGATCAGCACGTTGAGATCCGGCGGAAACCCGGTATTCATCAGCCTCCACGAGGCGCCTGAGTCTGTGCTCTTGTAGACCAACCCTCGATCGGTTCCCGCGTACAGCGTAGAAGGAGTCTCAGGGTCGATCAACAGAGCCTCGACGAATCCTCCATCGGGTCCGATTGAAGTCCACTGACCCGCCGTCGGGACGGTGATCGAGGCGGCCACCAGGCCCAGGATAACAATGAAGGGAAGGATTCTCCTGGGTGCCGGGAACTGGGCCACGTCTAGCCACCTCTTGTCTGCGTCGATTCGTGTATCGCTCCGGATGCTGACTCTTCATCCTTTGTATTCCTTCGCTCCTGAAGTGTCAAACCCCGGCTCTTGAAAGGTAGGGAGCGGTTCACCCGATCGGGTACACACCAAAGATCGCTGGGAATCTAATTGTGCAACAATGCGTCTTGGGAGTGGAACGATCGATTAATTTAATGGGCCAGGAGCCTGCTTGTTTTCGGGAGGAATTCCATGCGAGCGGTCGTGATTCACGAGTACGGAACGCCGGACGTTCTGAAGATTGAGGAGATACCCGACCCGGTTCCCGGGCCAAAAGAAGTTCTGATCCGGGTGCATGCCAGCAGCATCAACCCCATTGACTGGAAGATCCGAAATGGATCTCTCCGCTTCTTGATTGGACGCGGTTTTCCCAAAGTGCTGGGGTTTGACCTTTGCGGGCGAGTCAAGAGCACCGGAGCCGGAGCCGACAAGTTCCAGAAAGGCGACTGGGTTTACGCACGATCTGACCGAAAAACAGGCCAAGCCTATGCCGAGCTGGTGGTCACCAGTGAAGACACACTGGCCATTAAGCCGGAGGCCTTGAGCGCGGGGGAAGCAGCGGCGATTCCGCTGGCGGGCCTGACCGCGCTGCAGGCTTTACGCGATCACGGCGGGTTTCAAAGGGGACACAACGTCTTGGTCCTGGGCGCCTCGGGCGGAGTGGGAAGCTTCGCCGTCCAGATCGCCCGGGCTCTTGGTGCCACGGTCACGGGCGTCTGCAGCGGGGCCAACCGCGAACTGGTCATGAGCCTGGGCGCCCGGCGGGTGATCGATTATCGGAAGGAAAACGTCCTGGAAGCGGGGGAGAAGTACAACGTGATTTTCGACGCGGTGGCCCGTTATGGCTTCCCCAAGACCCGGCCGCTCTTGACCGAAGAGGGCAGCTACGTCACCACTCTCCCCAGCCTTGCCGTTATCTTCGCCATGTTCATCGGGAACTACTTTTCACGAAAAAAGGCCCAGTTTTTCTGGGTCAAACCGCTGGGGCGAGATCTGGAGCTACTCTCCGGACTCGTGGCTCAGGGCAAGCTGAAACCAGCGATTGACAGCCGCTTCCCCCTCTCGCACATCGCCCAAGCCCATCGCCACAGTGAAAGTCACCGGGCTCAGGGGAAGATCATTGTCGAGATCGAGGGGGAATAGCGCATGGGCAGGGAGCGAAGCGGTGGGGCGCCCCGTTTCGCAAGGTCGTGCTCTGGCAACCGAGGTGAAGATAGAAGATAGAAATTTGCTTTACTTGTGCTCTCTTTCCAGCGCATAGCTTTCCAGGAAATAATTCGGGTCCACGTCCAGCAAAAAGAGTGGAATCATGACAACATCTCGGAAGAGCACTTCTAGGTTCGGGCGGGCGGTCCTCATGGCCTGCCTCGTCAATGTCCCGCTCTCAGCCGGCGGAGCCAGCGTTCTCCGTCACGTGGACGTTTACCGGGAGCCTGGCCGTTGCGGGGGATGGCCCGCCAACCACGGAATCTGGTCCTGGGGCAATGAGATCCTGGTCGGGTTCAGCCAGGGACACTACAAAGAACGAGGGCTGCAGCATCATTTTGATCCCGAGGAACCCGAACTTCACCTGCTGGCGCGAAGCCTGGATGGCGGCGAGACCTGGGCGATCGAAGATCCCAATGCTCGGGGGTTCCTGATCCCCTTTGGGGAATCCCTGCATGGCATTGCACCACCCAAACTGATCCAGCCCCGGGTCCAGGATTGCCCCGGAGGAATCGAGTTCACGCACCCGGACTTCGCTCTGACCCTCCGCATGACGAGTGTGCACGCAGGTGAGTCGCGTTTCCACTATTCCTATGACCGGGGTCGAACCTGGGAGGGCCCGTTCAGGCTCCCCAATTTCGGGGCCGCCGGGACTGCCGCTCGAACTGATTACCTGATCGATGGTCGGAACATTTGTACGCTTCTGATCACTGTTTCCAAGTCGGATGGCCGTGAGGGCCGTGTGGTAGCCGCTCGCACTTCTGACGGTGGGAAGACCTGGAATCTCCTCTCCCATGTCCTGCCAGAGCCTCCTCCGGGAGCATTCTCAATCATGCCCTCTTCGGTTCGGCTGTCACCGACCAGAATCGTCACGACTCTTCGCCAGCGGGAGGGATCCCGGCGCTGGATCGACGCCGTGCAGTCAAACGACAACGGCAGAAGCTGGCAGTTCTTGAGCCGGGCCGTACCTTCCACAGGAGTTGGGAACCCACCTAGCCTCATTCGTTTGAGAGACACGAGGCTTTGCCTGACCTACGGTTACCGGGCTGGGCCTTTCGGGATTCGGGCAAGATTGAGCACCGACAACGGCCTGACCTGGGGCCCTGAAATCGCCCTTCGTGAGGATGGGGGCGGTCGAGATCTCGGTTACCCCAGAAGCGTTCAGCGGCCGGATGGACGAGTCGTCACGGTGTATTACATGAATGTCGACCCCGGCGGTGATCGATTCATTGCGGCAACCCTCTGGGACCCCGGGCCGCTGCCTCTATGAGAATTCGCCTGGGTAACAGAGTCCCCGGAAAACGTAATCTCGGAGAGCCGAGCCTATTCTAAGGGGCCAGCACGAAACTATCAAAGCGAAGCACCTTGCAGCTTAGACAGTACTCGGATAGAACTTTACAATCGTAGCAAAACCCCTTAGAATGTTGAAGGCCAAGGAACTGCTCAGTACTTTCCAAGAACATCTGACCCTCGACTCCTAAATGCCTTCTACCTTCATAGCCGAATCTGATCTTTTCACTCCAATTGCCACCCGAACCTGTCCCTTCAATAGCCGTTACGGGTTCCCAGTAGAAGAGGGCTTGAGAACTGATCGCCTACGCAAACGCCTCCCTTCGGGCACGCAACCATTATGGACTTCAAACACGCAGAACAGGCACCCGCGGCGAATAATTTGATGCACCAGGGGAGTAGATCCATGAACTGGAAGAAAAGACTTGCTCTTGCCACTTTCCTGGGTTTTCTAGTAACGAGCCTCACACTCGGTAGCGAACGCTGGACTCAAACGCTACCAGGAGGATTGGAATGCCGAGCCCTGGTCGTCGATCCTAAGAACACGTCAAACCTTTATGCCGGCACTATCGGGGGCGGGGTGTTCAAGAGCACCGACATGGGGGTCAACTGGCGGGCCATCAATAACAGTCTGAACGACACTGATGTCCGAACGCTGGTCCTCGACGCCGACGCCTCCACCCTTTATGCCGGCACTCTCGAGGAAGGCGTGTTCAAGAGCACCGACATGGGAGCCACCTGGGCGGCGATCAACAACGGTCTGACCAATACTCGTGTCCTTGCCCTGGCTCTCGATCCCACCAGCACTTCCACCCTTTATGCCGGAACCTTCGGCGGAGGGGCGTTCAAGAGCACGGACATGGGAGCCAACTGGGCGACGATCAATAATGGCCTGACTTCTGACACCGTTCGAGCCCTGGTTGTCGATCCCACCAACCCCTCCACCCTGTATGCCGGTACTCTCAGCGGGGGGGGCGTGTTCAAGAGCACCGACAGGGGAGCCAATTGGGTGGCGATCAGTAACGGGCTGACTAACCTTTTTGTCAATGCCCTGGCCCTCGACCCCACCAACCCCTCAACCCTTTATGCCGGCACTTTCGGGGGAGGGGTGTTCGAGAGCACCAACATGGGAGCCAACTGGGCGGCGATCAATAATGGCCTGACGAACACTGAGATCATTGTGCTGGGCCTCGATCCCACCGATCCCTCCACCCTTTATGCCGACACTTCCGAGGGTGGGGTGTTCAAGAGCACCAACATGGGAGCCAACTGGGCGGCGATCAATAACAGCCTCCCCAACGCTCCTGTCTATGCTCTGACCCTGGATCCCACCAACCCCTCCACCCTTTATGCGGGCACGGACGGAGGATCGGTGTTCAAGAGCACCGATATGGGGACCAACTGGGTGGCTGTCAACAGCGGCCTGATAGGCGCTCGGGTCCATGTGCTGGCCATCGATCCCACCAACACGTCCACCCTTTATGCCGGCACTGCCGGTGGGGTGTTCAAGAGTACCGACATGGGAGCCAGCTGGGTAGCAATCAACAACGGCCTGATCGACAACACTGGTGTCCGAGCCCTGGCCCTCGACCCCACCAACACCTCCACCCTTTATGCCGACACTCTCGGGAGCGGGGTGTTCAAGAGCACCGACATGGGAGCCAACTGGGTGGCGACCAATAATGGCCTGACCAGCACTATTATCGAAGTGCTGGCCCTCGACCCCGACACCTCCGCCCTCTATGCCGGCACTCTCCAGGGAGGCGTGTTCAAGAGCACCGACATGGGAGGCAACTGGCTGGCGATCAATAATGGTCTGACCAACCTTGACATCTTCGCCCTGGCCATCGACCCCACCGACACCTCCACCCTTTATGCCGGCACCATCAACTTTGGAGGCGTGTTCAAGAGCACGGATATGGGAGCCGACTGGGTGGCGATCAATAATGGCCTGACCAACACGAATGTCTTTGCGCTGGTCATCGACCCCAACGATACCTCCACGGTTTATGCAGGGACGCGGGGGGGAGTATTTTACTTGACCCCAGGGCCCCGTTGGCTCGTACGCCACGGGCAATCCTGCCGGCGTTGAAGCCCAGTTCGACGGCCTGGCTTTAACCAACTTCTCCGACTCACAAGCTGACCTGAATCTGAAAGCCACCACGTCTACAGCCGCCACCTCGGTACAATTGAATTCTCCGCAGGGGAATGGTAACGAGGCCTCTCTGATCCTGCAGTCCGGCGAGCAGACGGCCCGACTGCGCACGGATTTGTTTGAAGGCGACCCAGCCCAACCGGCCTGGATCGAACTGACCAGCGATACCTCTCAGATCGGCACCTTTTTTCAATTCGGCACTGGCACTCTATCGCAGCTGGACGGAGGTGTCGCCATCACGCAGACCAGTACCCATATTGTCTTTACGCGAGTCTTCGATGGATCGGAGGCCTTTCGAGGCCAGCCGGCCACAACCCGTGTCTCCATCCTCAATCCCAACGAGGACTCGGTAACGATA
>CBDBHK010000014.1:0-16116 GCA_965205615.1 Acidobacteriota bacterium
TCCGGTGTCGTCGTGGGTTGGTCGATGAGTCCAACTCAAGATCGCCACCTGGTGCTTCAAGCTGTGGTCATGGCACTGTGGCAGCGAGAAGGCCGCCAGCCGGTCGTGTTGCACTCAGATCGTGGCTGCCAGTTTACTTCGAGCGAGTATCAACGATTCCTGAAGGCTCACAACCTAGTCTGCTCGATGAGTGCGGTGGGCAGCTTTGCTGACAACGCCGCGGTCGAGGGTTTCTTTGGTCTGCTCAAGCGAGAGCGTGTCAATCGACGAAACTACCGAACCCAGGATGCAGCTAGATCCGACGTCTTCGATTACATCGAGCGCTTCCATAACCCACGCAAACGACGTGCTCTGGGGCGCTTAAATCAGGAGGAAGCACTCTTTTCTAAACCGTCCGTGAAATCGGGGTAGAACCCCAGACCCGGGCCGCCAAAAAAACAGGCGAATGCCGCTACTACTGGTCTAGGAGACTTCCGAGGCCGTGCGGACTCAGCGACTCAAGCTGACGCTGGGCCGAGCTGTTGCGCAAGGGCGTTCTCCACTCCAGAGTGGGAAATTCCCAAAAGGATCCAGAAACATCGATCCCGTCCGAAGCCCTCTGGATCGATGGGTTGACTCGGACAGAAGGGGTGGCGAGCCAAGCCGCGTTCGTCACTCCTGGGATTCTCCTAGCATCATGACTCGGATATACTAGGAGTTTGTCGGGCTTACCTGATCCAAATCGTGTAAATCGTTGAAAAAAAAGAGTTTTATATTCAGGCTAAAAAATAACTGTTGTTGAAAACAAAGGACTTACGCCGAAAGTCCGACAGGCTCCTAGGGTCTGGAGAGAGGAGAGTAGCCCACATTTGAAGCCGATCAAGAAAATACCAAGGCTGATCCGCACAGCCACTGCTGTGATCGTGGCGGGTGGCCTCGCAGTCATGGTGCTCTCGGCACAGGACGATCTCGACACGGTCCGGCAAGCTGCGGAACAGGGTGATGCCAGTGCGCAGTTCAACCTCGGAAACATGTACGCCAATGGGCAAGGTGTCCTTAAGGACGATGCCGAAGCCGTGCGCTGGTACCGGCTGGCCGCCGAACAGGGCCTCGCCACAGCACAGCTCAACCTCGGGTTCATGTACGCCACCGGCAAGGGTGTCCTCAAGGACGATGCCGAAGCCGTGCGCTGGTACCGGCTGGCCGCCGAACAGGGCCTCGCCACAGCACAGCTCAACCTCGGGTTCATGTACGCCACCGGCAAGGGTGTCCTCAAGGACGATGCCGAAGCCGTGCGCTGGTTCCACCTGGCTGCGGAACAGGGTGATGCCAATGCGCAGTTCAACCTCGGGAACATGTACGCCAACGGCAAGGGCGTTCTCAAGGACGATGCCGAAGCCGTGCGCTGGTTCCACCTGGCTGCGGAACAGGGTGATGCCAATGCGCAGTTCAACCTCGGGTTCATGTACGGCAACGGTCGGGGTGTCCTCAAGGACGATACCGAAGCCGTGCGCTGGTACCGGCTGGCCGCCGAACAGGGCCTCGCCACAGCACAGCTCAACCTCGGGTTCAGGTACAACACCGGCATGGGTGTCCTCAAGGACGATGCCGAAGCCGTGCGCTGGTACCGGCTGGCCGCCGAACAGGGCCTCGCCACAGCACAGCTCAACCTCGGGTTCAGGTACAACACCGGCATGGGTGTCCTCAAGGACGATGCCGAAGCCGTGCGCTGGTTCCACCTGGCTGCGGAACAGGGTGATGCCAATGCGCAGTTCAACCTCGGGTTCATGTACGGCAACGGTCGGGGTGTCCTCAAGGACGATGCCGAAGCCGTGCGCTGGTTCCACCTGGCTGCGGAACAGGGTGATGCCAATGCGCAGTTCAACCTCGGGAACATGTACGCCAACGGCAAGGGCGTCCTCAAGGACGATGCCGAAGCCGTGCGCTGGTTCCACCTGGCTGCGGAACAGGGTGATGCCAATGCGCAGTTCAACCTCGGGTTCATGTACGGCAACGGTCGGGGTGTCCTCAAGGACGATACCGAAGCCGTGCGCTGGTACCGGCTGGCCGCCGAACAGGGCTACGCCACAGCACAGCTCAACCTCGGGTTCATGTACGACAACGGCGAGGGTGTCCTCAAGGACGCTGCCGAAGCTGTGCGCTGGTACCGGCTGGCCGCCGAGCAAGGCGAGGCCACAGCGCAGTTCAACCTCGGGGTCATGTACGACAACGGGCAAGGTGTCCTTAAGGACTCCGTGCTCGCGCACATGTGGTCCAACATCGCAGGCACCAACGGGAACGAAGCGGCCAGGAAACAACGAGACAACCTCGAAGACGACATGACTCGCGCCGAGATCAGCCGTGCGACCGAACTGGCTCGCACATGTATGGCCTCGGACTACCAGGACTGTGAACCATAAGCAAAAGCCGTTCCTTTAAAGCGGTGTTGGCTCATTCCTCCCTCGTCGGCTCGTGCCCCGTCTGGACCTCCGCCACATTGAGGGACTTCAGGCGCGTCCTGAAGGCCTTGCCGAAACCCTCCAGCGTTGACACCATCCAGTCGAGCTAGCCCGGATTATGCAAGAGATCTAAATTCAAGTGAGATGTGGGCCCAGAAAAAAGGCCGTAGCTCTCTGATATAAAAGGGTTTAGAGAAACAAAGACCCTAAACAGGAGCTACGGCAATGTCAAAAACAGTCTGCCAGAATACCCTGCCATTTCATAGCCACAGAAACATCACGGCTCGTTTTGATGGGGGGAGCCTCACTTCCGACGCAGGATGGTTGTTGTTTGGATCGCTGGATCGTCAACATCGATTGTGCGAGGGCTTCAGTTCCTGTATTTCGGAAAGTCGAGACCAACGCTACATTCGTCATGACCTGTTGAAGTTGATCCGACAACGAGTCTTGCAGATCGTGGCCGGCTACGAAGACTGTAACGACGCCGATACGCTGCGCTCGGATCCGATGCTCAAGACAGTCTGTGATCAGTTGCCAGAGAGCGATCCCGATTTGGCCACCCAGCCGACTTTCTCCCGCCTGGAGAACTCCGTCACCAAGAAGGATCTGATGCGTCTGAGCCGGTGGCTGCTAGGCCGTTATGTGCGCTCCCTGAAGAAGAGACGTCCCAGCAAGATCATCCTGGATCTGGACAGTACCGACGACCACACTCACGGCCAACAGGCGTTCTCCTTCTACCACGGGTATTACCGAAACCACATTTTGCATCCTTTGCTGATCTTCGATGCCGACACGGGAGACCTGGTCTGTGCCCTGTTGAGACCTGGCAACAAGGGGGCTGCCTCTCACATCGTGCCCATTCTGAAGCGAGTCGTGGAGGCCATCCGACAAGCAGTGGGGACGGATGTCGAGATTGAGATTCGGGCCGACAGCGGCTTTGCCACGCCTCGGCTCTACGAGTTCTGTGAATGTGAAGAGAATAAACTCCAATATGTCATCGGGTTAAGCCGAAACCCTCGCCTGCAGCGAGTGGTCGAGCCCCTGCTGGATTCGACTCGGGAAAGGTTCCTTGAGCTGGAGGAAAAACAGCGTCAGTTTGACGAGTTTCTTTATCGAGCCCACAGCTGGGATCGATCCCGTCGCGTCATTGTCAAAGTGGAGGTCGATCAGCGTGGGATCAATCGTCGCTTTGTAGTTACCAACCGGGACGATCTCTGCTCCCAATCACTTTATGACCACTACACAAACCGAGGGCAGACCGAGAACTTCATCAAGGCCTTCAAGAATCATCTGAGCATGGACCGACTCAGCTGTCATCGATTCCTGGCCAATCAGTTTCGACTCCTCCTGCATGCACTGGCTTACCAGATGTTCGTTCGCCTGCGCGACTATCTTCACGGAACCCCCTGGCACAAGCTCGAAATCGAAACCTTACGTCGTCGGATCCTCAAGATTGGGGCCCGGATCCGACAAACCACTCGACGCATCTGGGTCCATCTTTCCTCAGCCTTTCCCGAACAACCCCTCTTCCACCTCGTCTTGAGTCGCCTCAACTCCAGTTAGCTTTTCCCAGCTCCCCCGAAAAACCGCTTCCGACACTCATCCAGGCCCAGATCTGTCTGAAATTCACTCCCCAAACCACTCAAACGCCTCGCCAACCCATATCCTTCGCAAATCCGCCTGTCACACCTGCCCGCTTCCGAGTTGGGCCACTTCTCGAGTCGTTTTTCAACACCGAACTACGGTTCTTGCATAATCCGGGTTAGCGCGAACGTTAGCTGTTTCATGCTTCCTCCGCTCCTTCAGTTGGTTGGGTTGATGTACCGGGTTAGATGCTAACGGGATTTCTGAGGTTCAGGTTGGGGTTGGGCCTCGAGGCCGGCCCGTTACTGAGGAAGTCGGCTTCCTCTTGAACGCCCCACCCACCTCCACACGACTCCTGCCACAATCGCCAGGGCCAGAAGACTCACCAGGGCACTCCCTACCCACAGGTTTCGGAAAACCGAGGGATCCAGTTCCAGAGCCTCCTCGAAGCGCTGCTGAACGATCACCGCGAACCCCGTGTGTCCAACAGGCGCGAAGCCGGCGATCCAGCGCCCCCGGTACTCCCCGGAAACTGACTCGACCGGGTCGAAGTAGTCGTCCCGACCAGGCAGCAGCAGGGCGGGATTGTCCAGTTCCCGCGCATGGATCCGTTTCAAGGCTGGCGTGATTTCGCCCGGGTCTGGAAACTCAACTGCCGCGACGCCGGGCCGGTAAGCAGGGTGAAAGAGGACGACGTATTCAAGGGTTCCCCCTGCAGCGCCGAGGTCCGCCCCGTCGGCATCTTTGGGAGCAACAAGAACCACCTGGCGACGGGGATCGTCGAGGTCAACCAGACCCATGGTGGCATCCGTGGTGACCGAGGTGGCCATAACACCAAGGAATCTCTCGTCGTCGCCCAGGATCGGTGCTGAAATCGCAAACTTGTAAAGGTCGTCGCTTCTGCCGCGGTAAACGGATGAGATATGGACCCGCTCCCGGTTTCCGAGAGCGCCGTGTGCCCGGGCGCCCTGAAAATAGTCTCTCCAGCGAAAGCTCTCCCCGGTCAGATCATCCACAGCGGGCTTTTCGGGCCGAACACGGGCCACCAGCAGGCCCTCTGCGTCCAGAACAAAACAGCTCGCGAAATCACCCGGCCGGGCACCGCAAATCTGCTCGAGATAGCCCTGCAGGCCCGCCCGGTCGTCTTTGACCAACAGGTCGCCCAGGCGGCCATCGACCCTGGCTGTTTCAGCCACGTCGCTCAGATCCTGCAACTGCAACAGGGCTGTCCTCGACACGTCCCTGGCGGCAAAGGTGTTGCTCTCACCCGCCTCGGTCAGTTGCGCGTCCCGGCGTGCCCGGGCGACCAGCAGAGACATGGCAACCGTGAGCGCTGCAATCATGACCACCGCCACCACCAGTCCGGTGACGACAGGATTTCGCCTGCACCAGCCGGCCACCTTCTCACGAAGACTCCAGCGTCGGGCCGAGGTCTCCTGCCCCGACTGGTAACGCCCCAGGTCGTGGACCAGCGCATCAGCGGATCCGTAGCGGTCGATTTTCTCTTTGGCGAGGCACTTCAGGCAGATTTTCTCCAGGTCTTTGTCGACCCCGGGATTGCGCTCGCCGGGAGGCCTGGGAGACTGCTCCCGGACGAGTCTCATGGTGGCCTTAGCGGTCTTGGCGCGAAACGGAGATTCGCCCGTCAGCAGCGCGTACAGGACGGCTCCGAGACCGTAAACGTCTGTTGCCGTTGTCAACTCACCCCCGGCCGCCTGTTCCGGCGCCATGTAACCGGCCGTCCCGCCGATGGCTTCAGTGGGTACGTACGTCTCGCCCTCTTCGAGGCGCCTGGCCAGGCCGAAGTCTGAAACATGTGGTTCGCCGTGCCCATCCAGCAGGATGTTGGCGGGTTTCAGATCCGTGTGGAGGATTTGTCGTTGATGTGCGTGGTGGATCGCGGCGGCAGTCGTTTGCACATAACGGGCAGCTCTGGAAGAGGGCAGGGGCCGGTCGCAAACGAGATCGGCCAGGGTCTTCCCCTCGATGTAGTCCATCACGAAGAAGTGGCGGCCTTCGTGCTCGGCGACCTGGTGGACCGTGACAATATTGGGGTGCCTTAGTCCGGCAGCCCTGCGGGCCTCTCTGTAGATCCTCTCGACGTCCGACTTCGTTGCGAAAAGACCTTCGACAATCGTCTTAATGGCAACGGACTTCTTCAGGCTCTTCTGATGGGCTTTGTAGACAATTCCCATGCCTCCCCGCCCGATCTCCTCGATGACCTCGTAGTCATCTCCGAAAACAGGTAGGCCATCGTCCTCGGGGAGCTGGGGCCACCGGCGGTCGAGGTCTTCGAAAAACTCCCTGATCTCCTGTTCGTACTCGGGGTATCGACGAAGGGTCTCCGACTGACTCAGCCCTTCCCCGCCCTCCCGGGCCTTCAGAATCCGGGCGATGATTTCGTCCAGTCGGTTTATGCTTTCTTCGTCCTTCACCAAGCGGCTCTACTCCGGGTGTTTGTCTCCCAAGTGCCCACCTCTCGATCTTAGCAGCCTGTAGTGGAAGTCCGACGGGCTGCGTCGACACTTCAGCCACAATCGTCACGGCCCCGGCATCCCTCGTTGACGCCCAGATTCTTGCGGTTGTAAAATGGTTCCATTTTGAAACCACGAGGTCTGGGTGCTATGGCAACCATTACAGTGAAGAACATTCCTTCAAATCTCTACGACCGACTCAAGCAGAGTGCCTCTCTACATCGCCGCAGCATCAATAGCCAGGTGATCGTGTGCATCGAGCAAGCCCTGCGGAGGCGGCCCACCGACACCAGAAGCGTCTTGACGCGGGCGCAAAACCTCCGAAAACACCTGGCAGACGGTCCGCTCACCGTCGCGGATGTGGCCGAAGAAAAGGGTCACGGTCGGCCATGATTGTGGTAGACACCAACGTTATCGCTTCTCTTTATCTCGAGACCGAACGCACCAGGGAGGCGGAGCACGCTCTGCTCAAGGACGGGGACTGGGCCGTCCCGGTACTGTGGCGCAGCGAATTCCGGAGCGTCCTGGCCGTGTCGGTTCAGAAAGAACGATTCGATCTTGCTCATGCCCTGAAACTGGTGGAAGCGGCGGAGAACCAGTTGCAGGACCGTGAGTTCATGGTGCCGAGTCTCAATGTACTTCGCCTGGCCACCGAAAGTGGCTGTTCCGCCTATGACTGTGAGTTTGTGGCTCTGGCCCAGGACCTGTCTGTTCCTCTGGTCACCCTCGACACCCAGGTCCTGGCTGCATTTCCCGACCAGGCGATTGCCCTGGGCGACTTTGCGAACTGATATGGTTGCAGCGTCTTCGTCTGAGTTGCTCTAACCTGGATTCCGGAGTTCCCGCCCACCACGAATCAGGCCGCTGCCGAACTCACACGACAGGCAAGAAGGTCATGCACAGGGTAATGAGGACCAGACCCAGGACATTCAGCCACAGGCCTGCCCGCAGCATGTCCCTAAGCTTCACCTTTCCGGAGCCATAGACAATAGCGTTGGGCGCGGTGGCGACGGGCAGCATGAAGGCGCAGCTGGCAGCCAGGGTGGCGGGCAGGAGCAACGATCGGGGATCAATCCCAAGTGTCCTGGCGGCCTCGGAGAGAAGTGGGAGGATCATCTCGACGGTGGCCAGATTGCTCATGAGTTCGGTCAGGGCGGCCATGGTTGCTGAGGTCGCCAGAAGAATCGAAGCCTGCCTGCTCATGGCGAGCAGAATCGCAGCCACGCCGGCCAGGACAACCACCGGCAGCAGGCGGCGGCCGCGCCCCACTTCCACCTCGGGGGCCTCCGGCTCCCGGGCCAGAAGCGCTTCCGTCTTTCGGCTGCTCCGCAACTGATAGGCGGCGGCCGCCGCGGCGAAGAGCAGCAGCAGCGCGATCAGCGTCGTCTGTGGGGGCATGTCGCGCAGGGTCTCGGCCAGCCGACTTCCAAAATGCTGGTCGAGGCCCGTGACCTCCATTCCCCGGGCCAGAGCCAGGCCACCGCCGAAAAGAAACAGAACGCCCCAGGGCAGACGCGCCGTCGACTTCCAGTGCAGCAGCCGCCTTTCCGGCCCCTCACCCGAGGGAAGCAGAAAGCACACCAGTGCCATGGCCATGGCCACGGTTCCGTCCTTCACATGCGCATCCACGCCCAGCCAGACTGCCCAGCCCCACCCTTGGACCGGAGTACGAAAGATCCAGAGCAGGGCCGTGACCAGGCCAACCGCCAGCATGCGCTGCTCAGGGGCCGTCAGACGTCCCATGGCCTCGAGCTGCTCCAGCACGACCCTGCGACCGGCGAAAAGAGAGCGCCGGCCCAGGGGAAAGAGCCGGTAGACCAGCATCATCCAGGTGGCCGCACCCATGAGGAGCGCAAAGGGCAGCGCGGACGCCGTCCAGGAGAGAAAAGTCACGTTCTCACCGAACGAGTCCACAAGTTCCTTCTGAAACGCAAGATTGGGGGGAGTACCCACCAGCGTGGCGGTTCCGCCAATGTTGGCGGCATAAGCGATTCCCAGCATCAGGCAGGTCGCAAAATATCGCGACTGTCTTTCCCCGACCTCCTGGAGCCCATACAGGAAACTGGCGGCGATGGGCAGCATGATAATGGTCGTGACCGTATTGGACATCCACATCGAGAGCGCGCCTGCAGCCACCATGAACCCCAGGACGACCCGCTGCGGGCTGGCTCCGGCCAGGGCCACAATTCTCAGAGCGACTCGGCGGGGAAGCCCGCTTTCCTCCACCGCAATGCCCACCAGAAAGCCACCCAGAAACAGAAAAATGACGTCAGCGGCATAGCTACCAGCGACTTCCTCGGCCCCCATGATGCCGGCCATCGGGTAAAGCAGCAGGGGCAAGAAAGCTGTTGCCGCCACCGGAATGGCGTCGGTCAGCCACCACACGGCCATGAGCGCCAGGATGCCGGTCATCGTGTTCAGTTCCGGCCGCCCCGAAGCCAGCTCCAGGGGGAGACCCAGTCGAGGTCCAAACACCAGGAGAAACGCCAGCAGGGGCCCTAGAACCAGGCCGACGGTGGCCAGCCTGGTCTTGAGCCGCACGATGGACGATGTGCGACGGCACCAGCGCCAGGCCTTCCCTGCGTAACCCACCGGTTGTGCGATGATCGGGTCACCTTCCAGGAACCGCCCCAGGTCGGCAGCCAGCTCCCCGGCCGACGCGTAGCGCCGGGCCGGCTCCTTCTCCAGGCAGCGCAGGCAGATGGTTTCGAGATCCATCGGCACTCTGGGATTGATGGCCCGGGGCGGCACCGGCTCGGACATGATGACCTGGGCGAGTGTTTCAGCATGCGTCTCGCCCCGAAAAGGGGGGACGCCCGCGACCATCTCATAGAGTATGGCGCCCAGAGAGTACACATCGCTGCGCTCGCTGATCTGCCCTCGCCGGCCCTCGGCCTGCTCGGGCGGCATGTAACTGGGTGTGCCCAGGATAGCGCCCGAGACCGTGATCTGGGTGGCCTCTTCCTCGGCCAGTTTGGCCAGTCCAAAGTCGGTAATCCTGGGCTGGTCGGACGAATCCAACAGGACGTTGGAGGGTTTGAGGTCCCGGTGCTGTACGCCCTGGCATACTGGATCCCTTCGGCTGCAGCCTTCAGATAGCGGGCCGCCCGCCTGAACTCGAGGGGCTGTCCACCGATGACGTCGCGAAGATTTCGGCCCTCCACATGTTCCATGCAGAAAAAGGGCTGACCCTCGTACTCGCCGACGTGATGGACCGTCACCAGGTGGGGATGCTTCAGGCGCGCCGCTGACAGGGCCTCGGTGCGAAAACGGCTGACCTGTTCGTCGGTCGCCAACTGGGCCGCGATAATGGTCTTGAGAGCGACAATCCGGTTGAGGCTCTTTTGCCGGGCGCGGTAGACGATTCCCATCCCTCCGCGACCGATCTCCTCGAGCAGTTCATAGTCGCCGAAGGTGCCAACGCGCTCGATGGGAGTGATGCTGGGCACCCGCCTGGAGGCCCGCGTCGCCCGGCCCGCCACGTCCTCGGCCTCGAAAAAATCCTGTAGATCGTCAGCGAACTCCGGATGCCGGGAGAGCCACTCCTCCCGGGGCCGGGTGCCATTCCTCTCACAGGCCTCAAGGTAGGAGGCCACGATCTCATCCAGTTGCCGTTCGTGCCCGGTGTGGGTCTCGTCCTCGCCCAACCGCCTACTCCAGACCCTCGAGGTGCACCCTGAGGGCCTTCAGGCCGCGGCGCAGCAGGCCGGACGCTGGCATGGGTGCGCTCCATGTACGCGGCGACTTCCGCCAGCTTGAAACCGGAGAGGTGGTGCAACTCGACAGCCACCCGCTGGTCCTCGGGAAGCTCCGAGAGAGCATCAGCCAGCCGCCGCGCCCGCTCGGACCTGAGGACTATCTGGCTCGGGGAAGTCTGGTCGGCCGGCACGACTCGCTCCAGGCGCCTGGCCGAATCGTCAATGGTTTCCTGGTAGGTCTGCTCCAGAGCCGCATCCCGCTTGCGGCGGGCAAAATGACGCGTTGCGTCCGTGAGCTTGTTGGCCAGGATCCGGCGCAACCACGCCATCAGCTCGCCCTCCGTTTTCCCCTTGAACTGATCAACCGCCTGATGGGCCCGCATCAGGACATCCTGCACGATGTCGGAAGCATCGACCTTCTGGGCGAGCGGACCCGCCCGGCGCAGAGAACTGCGGACCAGAAGAATCAAATAGCTTCTGTAGTTCTGAGGCCTCAGGGGCCGCGCCGCTTCCATCATGACTGGTACCAGGGGGGCTTCGCCCGATGCTACCCCCTGGCTCGCGGAAAGACAATTCACTCGTCTCCACTAAGCGGCATCACGATCTGTCAGGAGATATCGAGGATTCGTTCAACCCCTTCCACGATCCGTGGGTCAAGCACGCGGCGATGCAAATTCCTCTGCACGAACTCCCGGCCCTCCAGGTTCAGCGAGAGCGTTCCTTCCCGATGGCGCGCCAGGAGCGTCTGGACACAGCGTTTCAGGTCGTCGTAGCCTTTGACCTGGTGGGCACCCGGCATGGAATAGGTCCAGATCGCCTGGCGGCCATGAGCCAGGGCCTCCTGCACCGTTGCCGCGTATCCATCGTGCCCGACCATGCGAACCAGGACCGTTGCCTGCGTATAAGCTGACGACATGTCGTCGATCCACCCCAGGAAGTGCAGATTCGACGGACAGTTCTCGAGAAAAGTCCCCTGGGCCCCGGCGACCGCGATTGTAATGTCAGGCAGATCCCTGGCCAGCCGGACCAGGTGCCGGCTGCCGTACGTCTGATGATTCCGGTCGCTCATATAGCTCAAAACCCGGAAGCGCCGGGGTAGCGGGGGAGGCTCGGCGTCCAGAGCTTCGGTAAGGCGGGTTTTGGGAAGCGGCATAAACTCACTCTTCAGTCCCAGATCGGCCAGTTCGTCGACGAGCCAGGGCGCAATCGCCCAGTGATGAGCCTGCGAGAGCAGACCCGGCAGCCAACCATGCCGCTCGAAAAGCCTCCGGGCCACCAGCACGTCCGTACCCGTCCAATGGAGAATGGTCGGCACCCTGAGGTTGGCGCACAACCGGGATAGCGCGAAACTGAAGCCCCGCATCGCGTAGCCACCGAACTGGTACCAGAGATCCACTCGAGGAATGGCGCCCACGACAGCAAATGGCCAGGCCAGGCGGCGAGCGGTCTGCGGTATCGGAAGCACCCGGGTTTTCCAGTCCGGTCTGAGCTTGAAGGCCGCCACCAGGTCGTCAAGGGTGGGAGGATAGCCGGTGATCAGGAGCCGCTTCACCCCCGGGTCTCCGGATCTCTCCCCGGGTTGAGGCTGACGAGGCTGTGGGCACCGTCGCGGAGGTTCTCTTCGGCCCACTCCAGGACTTCGTCCTCCTGGCTGAAGAGGATGACCTGCCTCTCCCTGCTGATGGCCAGCAGCGTGTCCAGGATGGCGCGGGTGCGGGTGGAATCGCTCTGCACGGTCACGTCGTCGAGGATGAGAGGGCAGATTTCGTCGGGTTCCGTCAGGTACTGAACCAGGGCCACTCGAAGGAGCAGGTAGATCTGCTCGGCAGTCCCGTGTGACAGGTGTGTCGCCTTTCTCCACTGTCCCGACTCGGCCTGGACCTCGACAACCAGGCTATCGGGATCTACCCGCGCGTCCCGGTATCGATGGCCGGAGATAGCCGGGAGCCAGCGGCGAATCACCTCTGAAATGGGGGGTGCGATACTCCGGTGCACCTGCTCCTCGGCCTTCTGGAGAAACACGGTGGTCAGATCCAGAGTCTCATCCAGCCGCCGGGCCCGGGCGAGTTCCGCCCTTGCGCCCTCCAGCGCCTCCTCGCACTCGGCAACCGGGAGTATGGATCGCCTCCGTTCCGAGAGTTGTGTCTCCAGACGGGTCACGTCCGTGGCACAGTCCCCCTCTTTGCGCCGCACGACATCCAGTTGAGACTCGGCCCAGGGCAGGTCCAGGTTATCCAGCTCTACAGGATCCACTCCCTCGGCCTTTTCCGTGGCCCGCCGTTCCAGAGCCTCTACAAGTTCGGAAAGTTCCTGCAGTGACTGACCGTCCAGAAGAGTCATCAGTCTTTGCAACGTGGTCTGTTCCTTCCGAAGTCTCGTTTCCTCATTCACGGCCTGGCGATTTCTGAACCAGGCCAGCAGCAGAGCTTCCGCTCCCAGAACCAGGCCGGCCAGGGACACCCAGAAGGCCTCGGTCAAAACAAAGGCGAGTATCCCCGCGACCAGCAGGACAACTCCCACCACACCGATTCGGCTGTAAAGCGATTGCCGGCCCTGCAACTCGATGAACCGCCTCCGGACGTCAGCGGACCGGTTCTCGAGTTCCCTGATCATCGATGGTTCGGCTCCGTCGGGGTCGGTCTGTTCCGTGGAGCCGGTGTAGTTCTCCGCCAACCGGACCACCTCCGTATTGCGTGCTCTGGCTTTCCCGGCTTTGACACGCGCCAGGCCGGCCTCGCTCAGTCGCCGCGTGGATCGAACTTCCTCCAGTTTTCGGTCACTCAGAGCTTTTTCCTCAAGTAACTTCTCATACTCATGGCGGCCCTCCCTGGCCTGGGTCAGTTCCCCCTCGGCCCGGTCTACTTCGTCCATGGCCAGACGCAGGGGCCGGCGACTGTTGGCCCAGATCGTCCCCACCTGCGTCCTCCGGAACTCCCGAATGAGACTCAGCGCTTCGGCAGCCGTTCCCTTGACACCGAAGGTGTCTGCGGCTCTTTGCAGATGCTCCTGCAAGCTCTCCTGCTTTTCCAGGATTCCCAGAAGCTGTCCCTGGGCGATGCAGGCGACGGCAGGAAAAATTTCCCGGTTCAGGCCCAGCCAGTTCGATCCGTCCGGAGCGCCCTCGAACATGATCTCATCGGCATAATCGCGACCCAGGTCGACGTCCTTCACCGTGCCCCTGTGAGTGTCCAGATTCTGGGACAGCTCGACGCGACGCCCGTCAGCCAGACTCAGGCAAAGATCGACCTGCCAGTCGTCCCCATCCCAGGGCCGATGCTGCTCTTCGAACTCCCTTTCAGCAGTCCGCTTTCCAGGCCGTCGGCGAAGACCGCACAGCCCCGCGAAGAGGGCCGCGTGCCAGCTTGATTTCCCGGCTTCGTTAGGCCCGTAGATCACGTTCAGGCCTTCCTTGAACGTCAGTTCCTCATTCTGGAACGGACCAAACGACACGCTGCGCAGCGTCTCAAACCGCATCCTGGAAAACCTCCAGATCCTTGCGGCCGTCAAGGGCCCTGAGGCCCGTAATCAAAACGCGTTGCCAGGTTGCCTCATCCAGTGACGAATCCTGAACGTTGAGCACGAACTTGCCCCGGACCGTCGGCTCCCTGCTGATCCGCTCCAGATCGTAGGCCACTCGCAGGTCACCGGTTCGGACGAGGTAGGCATCCAGCGAACTGTCCAGATCCCTGAAGTCCGCGCTCCCGATGTCGACTTCCGGGGGAATCTCGCCTTCCAGGGTGACCCGCGCGAAACCCGAGTGACGGTTCAAAGCCTCGAGAACCCGGTCCCGAACGCCCTGCCCGCTCTCAACCCCGGTGACGTCGACAGTCAGATCGTGGAATTTCGTCTTCGTTACCGGGATCCACCGGCGGTCCACCATCCCATCCTCGAAGACTTCCACCACAACGGCGCCTCCAGCCTCCCCTTTCTCTCCGAAAGACAGCGGATGAGGATTTCCGGGATAGGTGTGGTCTTCCCCCTTGACGCGAAGGTGGTAATGCCCCACGAAGCCATGATCGAAACCGGCCTTTCCAATGTCCGCTGCCTGAAAGGGGGCATGGGCGGTTTCAGAGTGCTTCAGGTTTCCGGCGAAGTGGGATTCGGAGCCGTGAAAGAGGGCCAGGTTCACACCTCCCCGATCCACCTTGAACCCGTCCAGGAGGTTCAGTGTCTCGGCCGGGCCGTGGTGGGCCACGCCCCAGATCGTGAGACCGTCGTGCAGCACTTCGGGCTCAAAGTCGCTCTCCTCAAAGATCCTGACATTGGGGCTCCACACCGCGGTTCGATAGATGCTCGAGGGTGCCAGCCAGTCGTGATTCCCGGGGGCCAGGAGCACCGGAGTCGGATGGAGGTCGGAGAAGGTCTCGCTGATAAACGCGGACGTGTCCCGCGAGTAGAGTTCCTGTTCGTACAGATCTCCGGCGCAGAGCAGGGCGTCGACGTTCTCTTCCCTGGCCAGGGCGGCGATGCTGGAAAGGGTCTCGCGAAGGCCATTTCGGAGTTTACGGGCGGCCTCCGGCTTGTCTCTCACCCAGGCGAAAGCCCGGTCCATGTGCAAGTCGGCAAAGAGCAGCAGGCGAACTGTGGAATCGGCCATGGTCCCCGGTCCAAGTTTAGCAAAGCCAGTGCGGGCACAAAGTCCTGATCGGGATGATTCGCTTTCCCTTCGTACGGGTCATTGTGTAAGTTAAGAAACAATCGCTCCATCGCAACTGCTTAGAGGTTCCCCGTTGACCTACGGACAGACGGCTCGCTGGCTCCTGCCAATGTTTCTCTCTGGTCTCGTGCCGCCCGGTGAATCCGGCCTGCAGGCGCAAGCTCGGGAGGATTGGCTCCCGATCCCTGCCGAGGACCTGGTGCTCGAGGGCAACCCTTCGGATCCGGGCTCTCGCGCGATGATTCTCCTGAAGGAAGAGGCTCGGGATGACTCGAAAGGGATCCTCGATCGATACTTCCGAATCAAAGTCCTCACAGATGAGGGCAGAGAGTATGGGAACCTCGAGATTCCTTACGTCCGTCGCGTCCAGGAGGTACAGGGTTTCCAGGCTCGCGTGACCCAGCCCGACGGTCGACACCTGGAATTCCGGGGGCCCATCTTCGAGAAGACCCTGGTGAGAATGCGAAAAGTCCGCATGCAGGCCAAGACGCTCAGCCTCCCGGAGGTGCTGGCCGGCACCATCATCGAGTATCGCTACCAGCTCAAGACCAGGGGATCCGACCCCCACCCCGACACCTGGCTCCTGCAGGAACCCCTCTTTGTTCGTGAAGCCCGGTTCCGCTGGAAGCCTTCGAAGGACAGCCCGGGACGCATGGTCATCCGGGGCCTGCCCCCGGAAAGCAGGCAAACGGGGAGAAGTGCCGAGACCGTGACTCTGCATGATCTGCCCGCCTTCGAGAGGGAACCCCATATGCCACCGGATCAGGCCGTCCAGGTGCGCCTCGAGTTCAGTACGACGACGACTTCCGAGACACTCACCCAGGAGAGAGGCTTTGCAACCTACATTGAAGCCTTCATCGGAAAGCCCGACAAGTGGAAGTCAGCCCTCAAGAGTCTGGTCTCCCCGGAAGATTCGACGGAAAGTCAGCTTCGGAGTATCTACACGGCCGTCCAGGGCATTCGAAATCTCTCTTATGAAGAATCGTTCACGAAAAAGGAGCGGAAGCGCGAGAAGCTCAAACAGAGAAAATCAGCTAGAGATGTGTGGAAACTCGGTTATGGAACAGCCGTTGAAATAGCTATGGTGTTCGTAGCCCTGTGCCGAGCCGCCGGTCTCAACGCCGATCTTGCGCTGGTCGTCCCCCGGGATGAACGCTTTTATGATCCGGCCCTCCCCCTGCTCCAGCAGGTTGCAGGAGAGATCGCCGTCGTCGAGGTCGCCTACCAACAATCCTACTATGATCCAGGAACCCGCTTTGCTCCTT
>CBDBHK010000015.1:0-343202 GCA_965205615.1 Acidobacteriota bacterium
CCCGCCTCGAACAGCCGTTTGGCGTTTTGAGGCCACAGGCCTTCAGGCTCTGTCCCACCCACCGGATCCCAGATGGCGTCGCGCGAGCGGGAGCGGAAGCTGGCCCGCATTGCGTTCGGGCACAGGAAAAGGTGGCTCACGGCTGATCCCGCGTACTGGTCAACAAGTGCGTGCAGGCCGCTGCGGGTCATGGCGTCGGGCTCTCGCGTCTGGAAGAAATGGCTGTTATCTTCGTTGATGACCAGCATTTCTCGCAGTGGTTTGCCCGAACGGTGACCTGATCCGGGCATGCCCCCGGTCGTCCCTGCGGCGTCCAGACCAGCCGTCGCAAGACAGGCGGCCAGGAAAAAGACCCGCGTCTTATTCATCTCGACCGCGTGCTAGATCGAACATCCGATGTTGCCCAGTCGCTTCGTCAAAAGCTCGTTCTCTCGATAGTCGATCGGAATCACGACCAGGGACGGACCTCTCGGCTTCCATCGAGTCTTCCAGGGTGGTCTTGAAGTCACGGCTCCGGTCGCACCAGAAACCGTTCCAGCCAAAAGCCCCGGCCAGCTCCATCCAGTCAGGATTGGAGAAACTCAAGTCCGTGTGCCGGCCGAATTCATTCTGCTGTTTCCAGGCGATCAGACCGTAGGCCTTGTCCTCCCAGACCACCACCACGATATTCGAATTCAGCCTCCTGGCGGTTTCCATCTCCTGGACATTCATCAGAAACCCGGCATCACCACACACCGCCAGGATGCGACGGTCCGGATAGACAAGATGTGCAGCAATAGCACCGGGAAGAGCGAATCCCATCGAAGAGAACCCGTTCGGGATCAGGCAGGTGTTCGGCTCATGGCACTGATAGTAACGGGCGATCCACATCTTGTGCGCGCCGACATCCGAGAGAAGTATGTCTTCAGGTCCCATCACCCGGCGTATGTCCCACAGGGCCTTCTGTGGTCTGATGGATCCCTCCGTATCATCGTCGCGGTGCTCTTCAAAATCCTCAGTCATCCTGACTCGAGCATTACGGGTATGACTGTGATCAAACTCGAGCTCGGGCTGGTAGGCGTCAACTCGCTGGTTCAACATCCAGAGGGTGTGGGCCAGGTCGCCAATGACCTCGACATCGATGCGATATTTTTCATCAATCTCTGAGGGGATGAAATCGATGTGAACGATTTTGCTGCGGCCCTTCGAGTTCCACAGGCGAGGATGGTACTCGACCATATCGTATCCCAGGGAGATCACCACATCTGATGCCTCCAGAGCGGCCACCGGATAATCTCGGGCCTGCAGGCCCACGGTATAAAGACAGGTTTCATCATCTTTGTCGACACAGCCCTTCGCCATGAACGTGGAGACGACACCGATTCCCGTCTTACCCACAAACTCACGGAGCTGTTTCGTCGCCCGCTTCCGGATGGTCCCGTTTCCCGCCAGGATAATGGGCCGCCGGGCCCGGCGAATGACATCCCACGCCCGTTCCACAATTTTGTCGTCGGGTACGGGTCGACGAAATCTCCGGGGCTCGATCGGTTCAGTGGTTGCATCCTGCTTAGCGATGTTCTCGGGCAACTCAATGTGACACGCACCCGGTTTTTCGGTGCGGGCCAGACGCACGGCTTTTCTGACGATCTCCGGAATGTTGTCCGGATGAAGCACGGACTGGGCCCATTTGGTAACCGGCTTGAACATGGAAACAACGTCCATGATCTGATGGGATTCCTTGTGCAGCCTCTGAGAATCTCCCTGCCCGGTAAGCACCAGCATCGGGGCACGGTCCATGTTGGCGTCGGCAACTCCCGTAATCAGATTGGTGGCTCCCCGGGCCCAGTGTGCCGAGGGCACCGGCGGGATTTCCGGTCAAACGCCCGTAAACCTCGGCCATAAAGGAAGCACCCTGCTCGTGCCGGCACAGGACGAACTGAATCTGGTCGGATTGCGCCAGAGACATCATGAAGTCGGCATTCTCTTCGCCGGGCACTCCGAAGATGTACTCAATGTCTTCGCTTTCGAGGCACTTGACAAACAAATCAGCAGCTTTCATCTCCACCCTCTCACGGTGCGCCGGGCATCACGGGAATCACGTGTGTTTCATGAAGTATCGTACAGCAGGACGTACACGCCTTTGAATGGTTTCGATTTACGAATAACGCCGTATCTCCCGACCACAGCCAGGACCTCCGGCAGCGCGTCAAACGGGACTCCCGAGAGCACGAGCCAGAAGCGCTCATGGGGAGGGAGGGCTCGGATGTGCCCTTCGATTTCAGCAGCCCCACCCCACAATGGAATCTGCTGAACATCTTTTTCATAGTTGCGAAAATAGTAGTGAAAGGGCTCCCTCACCTGCCCCACGTGGATCAGAATCAAATCGCCCGACGACCTGGCGGGCCACGAAGCGGGCTGCCTTGTGCCAGGCTTCCTTTCGATACGACGTGTAGTAGTGTGCCAGCCCCCACAGGTGCAGGCCGACCACGACACTGAAAACCAACCCTTGCAGCCAGCGCTGTTTCAAGCTCAGGATGCCCGCCGCAATCATCAGGTAAAACGGGATGGTCGTCCAGATCAGGATTCTTGGAATCAGGATCGAGCGTACCAGGCCGATCAGCAAGACTCCAACCATGGGAGCGGCCAGCAACAGGATAAGCGCGACCGCCAGAATTGGTCCACGTCCAGGCGCCCGCATCCACGACGACACGGTGGGCACTACTCCACCGGGAGCGTCGCGAACTGCGCCGGTCGGACGAGGATCACGATGGCGGCGAACTCTTCCGTGCCGGAGAGGGCTACCGACCCTTGGAAATCGGAGAAATCCAGGTCCTCCACATCCCAGTCGAAATCGGTGACCAGCAGAGCGTCCTGACCCAGCGAGCTCAGTTCCACGCTTGCCGAGGCGAGAACGTTCCCAGCGGCATCAAGGAGAGTGACTCGAATAGTGACCTCCTGGCCGAGAGCCATGACTGCAATTCCGGTATTGACCCCGGCACCGGTTTCCGCCAGCACTGGTGCAATGGCTTCTCGGAGCGGGCTGCCGCTTCCCACACCCGCAAAACCCAGGCTTCCGGAGAATAAAACTACGCCAACCAGCTTGATGTTCGAACACACCGTTACCGACCCTTGCCGAATGTCTCCCAGGCCGTCGGTGGCAAAGATGACCGTGTTGCCGGGCGGAATCATCAATTCGAGAAGGCCCTCGACCACCTCGCCGTTCAAGTCAACTTGAAAGGGTGCACCCGAGCCCAGATTCAGGATGATCCGCACTTCGGCGGTCACGAGGTCGCTGGGATTCACCAATACGATCTGGCTGGAAAGTGTAGTGTCCCCGAAGTTCCCGTCGGCAAACTGGGCGAAGAACAGTTTGTTGGGCAGCTCCACGATTGACGAGCCCTGCACGATGCGAACACTCTCGGGATTGGTGCTGCCTCCCTTTTGTAATTCAATCAAATCAGGATCGGTGTCTTTTATCGCTGCAGGTCTCGAAGCGAAAGCGGACATACAGATACCGCCCGTGGCCGGCGCTGAGGAGATCGTTCACGAACTCTCCAATGTCGATCCCGGTCTCTGAGAAGAATTCCTCCTCAGTCAGGGTCGCCACAAGACTCATCGGGTTGGGAGTTACGGGGTCATTGGAAGCCGGAAAAGGCTCGTCGGAGCTTCCCGCTTCGACCATGATTCTCCCCAGTTTCTGGAAAGGCTGCCCGGAGCGGCTTTGCTCGCCGGCGAAGAGCGTGTAGGTATCGTTCAGCAACCAGTCGATCGTGTCGAAGGAAAGGACCGTGAAATCCGTATTTGGTGTGAGGCTACTGTCGTCTCCGACGAACGGATTGAAGCCGCTTCCCATAACAAAAAGAGGGAAGTTGCAGCCAGGACTGCCTTGATAGCCGAGAATATGTGCTCCGTCGTCATTGACCGCATAATGTGTCGTCTGAGCCAGCGTTGCAACGGGCACGGCAAGGAGGAAAAGGACGCAGAATAAGGGTTTCGATCTTTGTGTCTTGGTCATCGAACCCCCCTCAACGACGTGCCAGCCAGGGAATGACCATGGAGACTCTCTCCCGGTAGCTGCTATAAGGCTCGCCATGGAGACTCGCCAGATCCTTTTCCTCGTAGCGGATGGCGATCAGCATGTAGGCCGTTGTGGCGATCGCGAAGACCAGGTGCCCCGCGGTCATCGTGGGAGTGGACCAGAACCCGATCATCCAGCCCAGCAGGAGAGGGGGCCGCACGAATTTGTAAAATCCAACGACCTTGAACGGCGTCGTGGTGTAAGGCCGTCCCATGGCGTAAAGGATCGCCTGGCGCGTGCCCAGCAGATCGAAGTGATCGATGATAAAACTGGAAAGAACGACCAGGCCGAACCCGAGAAAGAACAAGGCCCACAGCACGTTCTGCCCCAGAGGGTTCTGCACGTCCCAGATCACCCCTGTCATCGGCTGCCACTGCCACATGATGAGAATCACAAGGACATTGCTGAGCAAGACGTAGGTGCTCCGCTCGAGGTGTTTGGGGACAATCCCCGTCCACCACTGTTTGAATCCGGGGCGGGCCATGACGGTGTGCTGCACGCCGAAAAGCAGCCACAGGAGGACATTCACCACCAGCGCCGTGCTGACGGGGCCCGGTGTGCCGCTGTCCACGGTTTTGGGCACCAGAGAATCAAAGTTTCCCAGGAAGCAAATCAGATAAAGAAAAACTGCCAGGAACATCACGTGATTCACGAGTCCATAGAGCACTGCGAAGATTTTGCTCATTCCTCTTCTCCTCCTGTTCCCAGGGGCGAACACTCACGGGTGCTCAATCGAATCTGCCCGGCCGCAATTCAGGTGGCAGAGTTCTGTTGAAAAAGGTCCACACCTGGATTGGTAATAGAGCAAGAATACGACCGGGCGGCCGAAGACGCAATGTCTGAGGAATCCCTTCCTACAATTCCCGGAGCAGACTCTCCCAGCTCCGCTGCTCGCGCTCGGGCGAGACGAGGGGTTTCAAAGCCCCGCAGCGGGTTCGGAGTACCGCGTAGAATTCCTGGTCGCTCTCGGCACGTTGCAGAAGATCTGCCAGTTCCCGGGTGCCACCGGCTGGGAAGTACCCGGGGTAGTCCTCTCCCAGAATTCCCATCGATCCCGGTATCCGCGACGAGAGAACGGGAACCGAACAGGCGAGTGCCTCGCAGATCACATTGGCGCCACCTTCCATTTGCGAGCTCAGGCACATCATGCGGCTGCCGGTCAGCAACCCGAGTGCTTGCGAGTGCGGGAGTTCGCCCACCCAGCGGTAGCGTGGATTGGATGCCTGCTCGAGACGGGCACCCTCCTCCATCTCCCTGGAGGTCGCTGCGCCTGCGTGCACCACCTGAATTCGAGAAGACGGGGGTAGCAGTCGAGCCGCTCTGGCCGTCCGGAATGGATCTTTCACCGGACGCATGTTCCCGATGACACACACCTCGACGAAGTCCTTCCTGGGTGGAAAGGTCCCGCGAGGTCTCCTGGCAGACTGGTAGATGACCCGGGCCTTGGCGCGCAGGTGCCGGGGCAGTTCCTCGATGCCCAGGGGCTGGAGGACGATGAGAAGCGACGCCATTTCCATCGACTCCTGGGCTGAGGGATCGGTGCGGATGTCAGCGTACAGATCCGTTCCCGTCATAGCCAGGACGAGAGGCAGGCCCGGATACTGCCGCTGAAAGCGCTGCACCGAGGCGTGACTGCGCCGAGCGTGGAGAGCAACCATCAGGTCGCAATCCTGCCCCTGGTACTTCTGCCCCATGACGACAGCATGACCCAGGTCACGCAAAATCCCAGCCCAGCGAAGCGCAGACACTCGATTGCCCTTTTGGGCCGGTGTAATGATGTGGATTCTCATTCCACCGGCGCACAGGTGCGAAATCCCGCGAACACGTCGGATCGGTCCGGTGTGAAGAAGTTGCGCAGGGTGTTGCGAACCAGGCGGGATCGTGTCGCCCAGCATCCGCCCCGCAGCACCTTACGGGTTTCGAACCAGGGCTCCGAATACTCCTTATAGGGATCCGGCTCGAAATCGGGATAGGGAAGAAATGTGCTCTCCGTCCATTCCCACACGTTCCCGATCATCTGCCGGCAGCCAAAAGCACTGTCGCCTCCAGAGAGCGATTCCACCCCAACGCAGCCCATTTCCTGCCAGTCCATGTGGACTCTCTCCGAAGTGGTGGGATCCTCACCCCAGGGGAACGAACGCTTACCTTCAACGAGTGTAGGACGCTGCGGATCGGGCCGGCCGGCGGCGGCCATCTCCCACTCGACTTCGGCTGGCAGGCGGCGGCCGGCCCAACGGCAGTAGGCCTGGGCCTCGTGCCAGTTGACATGGATAACCGGGAGCTGTGGCTCCAGTGAAACCCACTGGTGAAAGTGGCGCCGCTGCCAGGCTCCTTCGGAATCACGCCGCCAATAAGTAGGATGGTTCGCCCCGGTTGCTTCTCGCCATTGCCACCCCTCTTCGCTCCATAGCTCCCGCCGCTGATAGCCCCCGTTGTCCGCAAACGCCGCGAACTCGAACTGCGTGACGGCGGCTCGCGCGATGGCAAAGGGTTCCACCTCTACCCGGTGCGCCCACTTTTCGTTGTCAAACAAGAAGGGTTTATCCGAGGCAGCTCCCAGCATGAACTCCCCTCCGGGGATCTCGACATCGCCGGCCTGCCACTCTTCCCCGGAGCCGCCCTCACCGGGGCTTCCGAATGTCTGCCCATCAATGGACAGTGTCGGCGGTGAGTACTCCAGAGTCTGCCGTGTGTATGTAAACGCCTCATGGTGCATGTCTTCGTGGAAGACGGTGTAGCGGGTGAAGTACTCCAGTCCCTCTCCCGGTTCTCCTCGATCAAGTTCTTCCAGAACACGAAGGCGCACTTCATCCAGGTACGCCAGAGTACCCTCGTAAGATGGCAAGGGTAGATCCCAGCGCGTGGCGTGCGGGATCGCAATTGAGTCCCACAGAGCATCGGCGTCATCGCGAATCGGCGGCTTCCCGCAGGCGTGCCGCAGGACCCATTTTTCCTGAAACCAGGCCAGGTGTCCGATTTCCCAGAGCAGCGGATTGACGACAGACAGCTTCGGTCCCATGAACTGCCGTTCACCCAGATCCGCCACGAACTCCACTGTCCTCAGGCGTGCATCATTCACCCATTCGGCAAGCTCAGCGGCCAGGGAATGTCTAGATTCCGTCATTTAAAGGCCGATCGCGAGCAGCCCGTGGTGATTTTCTATCAACGTCCCGGTAGCTGAACTCATAGTGAACACCCTCCAGTTCCTGGCCGTCCGCCTCGACATAGGGATAGACGAAGAAATTGAGCGGTTCACCCTGCTGGCGGGGGGACAGGCGGATGTCGCGACCCTCCGTGAATTCCACCCGATTCTCGTCGTGTGCACCGAAGTAGTAGTCGCGCTTCTCCGGGTGTTTGCTGGCCTCGGAAGCATCCACGGGCACCCAACCGTAGCCATCCAGGTGGAACTCGCTCCAGCAGTGATAGCCGCCGACTCTGCCGGCGCCGCGCTCCGGGGGAAGCGGGAAGCCGATTGCAAACTTGGCGGGAACTCCGGCTGCTCGAACCAGGCCCGTAAACAGGGCATGAAAGTCGGTGCAGTTACCCGTCTTGGCGTCACACGCCCAGTAGATGTCCCCTCGTCCCCAACCCTCACCTTCCTTTTTGTAGGTGACGTTATCAACGACGTAATCATAGATGGTGCGGACCTTGTCGAGATCGGTGTGTTGACCGGCAGTGATCTGCCGCGACATCCCCCGGATGAGATCGTCCAGGGGCACCAGGCGGTCGGGCGCGAGCCAGGGCGCGAGCCCGGGGTCCCCAGCCGGCGTACCGCGGGCGCGGGCCCTGTCGAAATCCTTGCGGACAGCTTCGAAACGTTCGACGCGCGCGGTGATCACGATCTCGATGGGGCGGGGTTGGGGGTCCTGCACACTGAGGTAGAGGATCTCATTCGCGAACTCGCTTTCGCGCCGTACCTCGGTCGGGTGAGGAGCCTGGATGTCTTTAACCGTCACGTTCTGGTTTTCGTCGCTTTGCGGAAGCGGGATCCAGATGTCGAGTCGGCTTGCGCCGGAGGGTGGATCGATTTGGGTTCGGTACTCGAATTCAAAGGTTCTGACTATGGGTTCCTGGTCGGTCTCCAGCGGCAAACCCTCCGTTTTCGAGTGTCCGAAGAAGGATGCTGCCGCCAGAATGAGAACCAGGATTCCCTTTCTGCCCGAAACCCGGGATCCTGAAGCTTCAGTGTGATGGATCATTGTTTACCTCAGCGAATGTTGTGCGCGAGCATGAAGTGGATTCGTCTTGCATCGAAGTTGCGCTCCAATGGCGCGAGTGCCGAAATGAGAGTGAGCAGCAGGCGCTCAATGAATACCATTTTTCATGAGAAATGCCCTGATCTTCCGGTCGATTTCCAGAGTGTGCCCGGGGGAGAAGCTCCCGTGGCCGCCGCCGGGGATCGTCACGAGTTCGTTTGGTACTCCGCTGTCGTCAAGTCTCTCGTGGAGCCGGGTCGCGTGCACGTAAGGCACCAGAGTGTCGGCGTCCCCGTGGATGGTGAGAATCGGTGGCAGTCCTTCGCGCACATGGGTCAGGGGAGAGACGAGCCGCGCAACCGCTTCACGGTTCTCTATTCCTTCCAGCCAGGCGACGGCGTAACGTTGACGATGAGGGCCATCCAGCAGGTCGACGACGTCGGTGATTCCGTAATAGTTCACGATGGCCGCCACTTTCAGCTTCCTTTTTCCGGGACACTCGTCATCCAGCCCGGCTGAAGGGTCAAGGACGCCGGTCATCAGCGCCAGATGGCCGCCGGCCGAGCCACCGGTGACCACCAGGCGAGAGGTGTCGAACTGGTATTGGTCGGCATTTCGAATCACCCACCGCAGAGCGCACCGGCAGTCTTTGATGGCGGCAGGCGCAAGCGCGACGCGCGCCAGTCGGTATTCCACATTCACAACCGCCAGCCCCATCTGCAGGTAGGGCATCAGCCGCAGTGCCACGGCTTCCTTCGATCCGCCGATCCAGCCTCCACCGTGAATGTAGATGACTGTAGCCCGCGGCTGCTTGGCATCGCGCGGGGCGTAGACGTCCAATTTGGCTTTATAATCGCCGGCGACCCTGTAGGTCAGGTTGGAGTGGATGCGATACTGGCCGCCCACCAGGGCAGCCCATTGCTCGGTTGCATCCGGGTCCTGGCAATGCACCCAGAGCGTGCAACTGGCCAGCACCAGTAAACCAACCAGGGGTTTGTCGTTCATCACCGTTCCTCCAGTCACCTGCCGGATGAGCCCGCTGTTTCGGGTTGAACGAGATTAGCAGACCCAACTCCGAGGGCTCAAGGTCTCCCGGGGCGCCCGCTGGCTTACGGGCCAGGTCAATCTATTCCGGTCGAGTATGAAAGTTATCTCTGCCCCTGCTCGAACAATGGAATCCTCCCTTGCTATGATGCCCCGGGGCGGGCGAGTAATCCATCCAACAGGGACCGATCCATGGAACAGGAGAGAATGCATGATCAAAGGCTTTCATCACACCAACCTCGTGGTTTCCGACATGGAGAAAACAAAGGAGTTCTACACTGAGGTTCTCGGGCTTGAGATCGAGCTTGAAAAGTCGATCGACGGGGGCGAGTTGAGCCGCGGCGTGGACCTGCCCGACACCCGGGTGAAGGTGGTCCTGTTCTCGGTGCCGGGCTCCGGGACGCTGGTCGAGGCGTTTCAGTATGTCCATCCGCCAGGCCGTCCCATCCCCTCTGATTCGAAGCCTAACGACAAGGGATTCGGCCACATCTGTTTTGAAGTCACCGACATTGAGGACGCCTACCGGGAACTCCTTCAAAAAGGGGTTGCATTCGTATCGAGCCCCGTGACCCTGGCCAATGGCGTTCGCTGGTGCTATTTTTACGGGCCCGACCGGGAGTTTCTGGAAGTGCTACAACTTCCGAGTGAGACTGCGTAATCGAGGATAGAGCTCCCTGAACTGCTGGTAGGCCGTCTGATATCGTTCGGCCAACTCCCCTTCAGCCTGGACCTCATCCGTCGGCTGCGACCAACCGTCGATAGCTTCCGACCACGACTCAAATCGGCCGGAGGCGTAGGCAGCCAGCATGGCTGCGCCCCTGGCGGTCGTGTCGCCCGTCCCGGCAATGAGCGGCAGATCCAGCACCCCGGCGATGATCCGGCGCCAGACACCGCTCTCGCCACCACCGCCGGAAATGGCAGCCCGATGCGGGGAGAGGTCCATCTCCTGAAAAACCTCGACTGCATCTCTAAAGGAAAAGGCAACGCCTTCCAGAATCGCTCGAGTCAGGTCCGCGCGCGAGGAGTGCTGATTCAGGTTGACGAAGGCGCCGCGAACGTCGGGGTCCAGATGTGGCGTTCGTTCTCCGCACAAATAGCCCGCATAGATCACCGATAGGACCTCAAAAGGCCGCCCTGTTTGGTATAAAGCGTTTTGAATGAAAGACTTCAAAGCCAAACGGAGGCGGCCCTTATGAGAACAGAGTGTAAACACGCCAGGTTCGAATTTCACGGACTATTTCAACGCAAAGTGAAGGCGCGGTTGGTGAACGTGCGAAAAGGAGATTGTAGACCATTGACGGAATACAAATGTCAGTTGTGCTGACCAGGACGGCGGAGCCCGTCAGCGCCGCTCCCAAGATGTAGCCCAGAGTGAGCGCACCGGACTCAAAGGCGAGGGCGGTCGCCACCAGCCAGAGGGTGCCGATGCCACAGGCGAACCGAGTCTGCGCCCGGCGTCTGGGCAATGGGCCGGTCTGACGGAGATGGCGAATGCCGTGGTTGTAAATCAAATCAAACGGGTGGACCGGGAACAACGCGGCCAGTGCCGCGATGGGCGTCAAGATCCACAGGAAGATCGGTGACGCCAGTGCTGTTCCCGTTCCGGCCAGGAGTGCACACATTCCGAATGCCATCCGGTGCCACGGCGCAACTTCAGCAAGGGTCCCATCATCGACGTTGCACAGGCCCTGAACATTCAAGCGTCTCCGCATGGTTGCGGATATTGTCTTTCCCATCTTGGGTCTCCCTCCTCCACGAGCTCAGCTCAGACACCAAGAAGACCACGGCCACACGTCTTTGACAAGAAATAAGTGCCGTCTTCCGAGCTCCTGCTGAAGGATCGTTTGCAAGCGGTTTGCTAAACTACTGAACTCAGTCCACTCGGGGCGGGCCGCCGAACCTCGAGACCATCCGGGCTTGCCAGGGATTCGGTCAGGGCCGGACGGTCCAAAGCTGCCGGTTCGCTGCAACGCTGGTGCTTCCAGAAAGAAGGTCGTTACATGATTCCACGCCCAGGATCCGCCGCGGCCCAACAAGTGAGTCGGGGTGACGTAAGCGACTTGTTTCGGATGTCTGGCTGCCTTGACCGTGGCACCCAGTTGCCGAAGTGCCGGCCCGCGCGATTTGCAGGCAGCATCTGCTTCATTGCCCTTTGGGCCGGCTTCCCGTCCCTCCTGGGAGAGACCCTGACTGTGGGTCCTGGCGGTATGCACGCCACCATTCAAGCGGCGGTTGACGATGCCGTGGGCCGGGACGGCGACCATGAAATTCATATCGCTGAAGGGACGTTCACCGAAGCCGTGGTGCTCTCTGCGGTCACGGCTCAGTTGGACATCAGCGGCGGGTGGTCGGATGGATTCGCGACCCGAACCGACGACCCGGCACTGACGGTCATCAGCGGAGGCAACGCCAACCGTGTGGTGGATCTGGTCGACGGGACCGGCCAGGTCAAACTTCAGAATCTAACGATCGCCGAAGGCTTCGATAATAAGAGTGGCGCCGGCGTAAAAATTGATTGCGCGGAGTGCGAAGTCGAATTGGCGGACGTGCATATTCGCGACAACGTCGTCAGTCGAGAGGTCGACGACGACCCGGTCAAAGCGTCGGCGTTGCTGGTCGGGTTTGGCGGCCCGGGCTTTATATCCATGGTCCGGTGTGAGGTTCGAACAACAGCCTCAGCGGCCTGGGCGCCGCGTCCGGAACGGTGTCTCTGGGAGTGGGCGTCTTGAGCGGCGTGAGTGAGATCCTCGACTCGATTGTTGCGGACAACATCGTGCAGAGCACCCAGGGGGTTGCATCGGGCGGTGGGATAGAGATCAGCCTCCAGGGAGGTTCGGTCAACTTTCGTAACAACCTGATCATGAACAACATGCTGAAGTCGGAGGAGGTGTCGGCGTTGGGGGCCGGCATACAAGTCTTTGGTACGGGTGACGGAGGCTATGAGATCACGGGTAACGAGATCAGGGGAAACATGGCAGTCGACACCGATTTCACCTCTGGAATGGGTTTAAAGATTGAAGTTCGTTCCCAATCACGGGGCCTGCTCGCAGACAACCTGATCGTTGGGAATTTATCCCAGGCCGCCACCTCCAACGCCGTCGGGATTCTGGCGATTCTCAGGGAAGAAGCCACGCTGACGATGGAGCGCAATCAGTGGCTGGAGAACCTGGCAGGCACCGAGCATCTATTTCTTTCGGCTCAGGACTCCTCGAGGATCGTTGTTCGAGATTCGTTGATTGCCGGTGGCGGATCCCGTGCTCTCGAGGCGAGCCCTCGAGAGGATGCGACGATCGAACTGACCAACCTCACGGTCGTAGATCACACAGACTTCTCCATGCAGTCCACCCGCGCCGGCGTCTCCGTTTTCAACTCCATTTTCCTGGGCGGAACGTTTCGGGCCACCAACGCCGAGACGGGCAACAATCTGATCGACGCCGACCCGCTATTTTTGGACGCAGCCAATGGAAACTACCGGCTGGCGCTGGGCAGTCCCGCCATCGATGGGGGGACCAATGAGCCGCCCGGCGGCCTGGGGGGAGCCGATCTGGACGGCAATCCGCGCATCAGCGGCCCCCTGGTGGATATTGGAGCCTACGAGCTCTCGGAAGGAGCCGAAAAAGTCCAGTTCCTGACCCAGATGGGAAATGGTGAGATCGGCAACATCATTCTGGAAACCGGAATCGACCTGGCCAACGTGGGAAGCCAGGGGGTGGAGTCTGTGGCGATCTCCTTTTTTCAGTCTTCGGGAGAGCCCTGGCAAGTCGACGTAGACGGTGTTGGGTTTACCTCGTTCGTGGCGGCGTCTCTGGCGCCCGGTCAGTCCACTACCTTTCGCACCACCGGACAGGGAGATATCGGCTCCGGCTATGCGCGTCTGGAGTCGGGAGCCAACATCGGAGGGACGGGGATCTTTACCCGCAGGGAGACCGCCTCTGGGAAAGTGCTGTATCAGGCCGGAGTTCCGCTTTCGACAGGAATGGAGACGGCAACACTGCTCGTGGACTCGTTGGGTGACCTTGAAACAGGTCTGGCCATGGTCAACGTGGCAGATCTGGGACTGGGTCCGGCGGGAGGCAAAGGCCCCGAGGTGCTGTTAAGGCTGTTTGATCAGGCCTTTAACCTGGTGGATGAGACGACCCGTCCATTGAGCCCCGGGGAGCATGAAGCCCTGTTTGTGTCACAGCTTTTTCCCGACACCGCCCAGGCACAGGAGATGCAGGGCGTGCTGATCGTACAGGCCCCTGCCGGAGCTGACCTGGCGCTGGTGACACTCCGCCAGGATGACGCCCCAGGTGTGGAGTTTCCGGATGAAGTGCCGACACTGGCAGCCTTCCCTGTTCTGGAGGGGGGAGTCACAAATGCCGGAGCGGCGCCGATCGTTTTTTATCTCGCCCAGGTTGGAAACGGACAACAGGGGTCGATTGGACTGCAGACGTCATTGAGCTTCGCAAACACGTCGGTACAGGCCAACAACGTGCAGGTGGACTTTTTCCAGAGCGATGCGTCGCCGATGATTCTTACCCTGGGCAGCCTGGGGACGGGATCGAGCTTTAACTTCCCCTTGAATAGTGGAGCGTCGGTGGTTGGCACAGACGGATGGTCTGGGAGCGATCACGGCCGGGTATGCCCGGGTGTCGACGTTTGCAGGGATTGGCGGTTCGGCGGTGTTTTCGCAGGTGGATATGCCCAGTGGGATTCTGGAGACAGAGTCCGGCGTCCCGCCATCGGTTCCGTTGAATGCATTCTCGCTTTTTGTGGACACGCTTGGAGATTCGGAGACGGGTCTGGCGCTGGTCAACCCTGGGCCCGCACCAGCCGGTGGCGGGGGCATGGCCACGATGAGCCTGACGCTGTTCGATGACCAGGGGCAGCAGCTGGATGAACAGGAACTGGCGCTGGCAGTGGGAGAGCATACGGCCCGGTTTGTCAGCGAGCTGTTTCCTGACGTGGAGCAGATTGACGAGATGCGAGGTCTGGTGGCGGTCTCCAGTGACGTTCCCGTGGCGGCGGTAACTCTCAAACAGAACAATGATCCGTTGACCGGTTTTCCCGAGGATGTGGCCACTCTGACGGCATTTCCCGTCCTGCCCGGCACTCCGGTCCCCTGAAGCAAGCGGAGATCGTATGAACGACGCCAACGACAAAGACTGGTTGGACAGCTGCGCCTGGCTCGAGGAAGCCCTCGATCGACATCGCTCGTATCGGAGAGAGACGCTCAATCTCATTGCCTCGGAAAACGTCATGAGCGATGATGTGTCCCGCTATTACAGTCTGGACCTGGGGCACCGATACGGCAACTACGATCGATTAGACGTCGGCGACCGCAAATACACGGGGAATCGCTATCTCATCGAACTCGAGCGCCGTGCGTTGGCGGACGCCTGCCACCTTTTTTCGGCCGGCGCCGCCGATCTGAGGGCGCTATCCGGCCATGTCGCTGGATCGGCCGTGGTGATGGGTCTGTGCGAACCTGATGATCTGGTGCTCGAACTCGACGAGGTCGGTGGAGGACACCGCCTGGGGTCGAAACTCTGCGACGCCCGCGTCATCCGACTGCGGGTGGAGGCTGTGCCTTTCGACGGATCTGCCTTTCAGGTGGATGTGGAAGCGACCGTTGATAAGATCAAGCAGCGAAGACCGCGACTGGTCATTCTGGGTAGCGGCCACTATCTGTTTCCGACCCCACTCGAGGACATCGCAGCCGCCTGTGCCGAGAACGGCGCCACTCTGGTGGTGGATGCGTCCCACATCCTGGGCCTGATCGCGGGGGGGCAGTTTCCCCAGCCGCTTGAAGGGGGCGCCAGCCTGATCACCGCGTCCACCCATAAGACCTTTGGTGGACCTCAAGGTGGGATCCTCCTGGGTCGGCGGCCAGCCGACCTGGAAGCGATGCTGCCGGCACTCTATCCGGGCCTCGTAACCAACCACCACCTCATGCGCATACCCGCGATGGTCGCACTGTTCGCCGAGTGGCGCACCTACGGTTGCGACTACGCCCGGACGATCGTGGCTCGTGCCGTGGCCCTGGCTGACGCCCTCGAAGAGCGGGGCGTCCCGGTTGTTCGCACGGCGCAGGGTCCGACCTGCAGTCACACCCTGCTGCTCAAGGTCCCTTCAGCCGAAAAGAAGGTCGCCCAACTTGAGGCGCTGGGTATCCTCACGGGGGCCGTCACCCTGCCGGTCGAACAGGGCAGCGAAGGTATCCGTCTCGGCGTTCAGGAACTGGTCCGAATGGGTTTGCAAGGTGATCAGATCCCGGACCTGGCTCAACTGATCAGCGAAGGCCTCCAGGACCCGGTACCGGCAGGAATCGGTGCCCGCATCAGGGAATTGAGCGCTTCACTAAAAGACATCCACTTCTGCCACAGCCATGAGTCGTCACGCTTACATCGGTCTTGATCTGGGCAGCAGCAGCATCAAGGCGGTCGCCCTGGATGAGGCGGGGCAGGGCGTCGGATCAGCGAAGCGGCCCAATCCAATTCGCACGGGTCCGGGCGGAATCGCCGAACAGGATCCCCAGACATGGCACGACCTGGCAGGCGAAACGCTGCGGGAACTGACTACGGCCCTGGCCGGGCAGTCGCTCGAGCCGGCCGCCATCGCAACCACCGGTCAGATGAACGGCCCGGTTCTACTCGATGGCCTGGGCAAAGCCACCTGCCCGGTCCAGATGTGGTGCGACAGCCGCTGCGCTCCCCAGTGCCGGACACTGGAGCGGCGCATCGAGGCCCCACGGCTGTTGCGGATGACCGGACACACGGCGGTGACCGGGTACACCGCCCCCAAGCTGCTGTGGATTGACGAACACCTCCCCGACCAGCTCAACGCGGCAACCCAGCTGATCTTTCCCAAGGACTTCCTGACCCGGGCATTGACGGGTCAGACGCTGACGGACTATTCCGACGCCTCGAACAGCCTCCTGCTGAACATTCACCGGGGTGAATGGGACGAATCGATCCTTCATTCACTTGAACTTACTCTGCCGGAACTGCCTGCCCTGGCCGAGAGTGCCGAAGTCGTTGGAGGGGTGAGCCGCGAAGGTGCGGCGTGGTCGGGTCTTCGTCAAGGCATTCCTGTTGCTGCCGGGGCCGGCGATTCGATCTCCGCTGCTCTGGGCGCGGGGCTGCGAGATCCATCCATGATCCAGGTTGTCGTCGGCTCCGCTGGCAACGTGAACTGCGTTCTGGACGAGGCGATCGTTGACGATCAGGGTAGAGTCCACACGGGCTACTTTACCGACAGGCGTCACTGGATCTGCAGCGCCGTGCAGCAGTCGGCCGGAGCCAGTCTTCAGTGGTGGTCGAGCTTAACGGGTATCGACCCCGCAGTTCTGGTCGAAGAGATCGATCTCAGGGGCCCCTCCACAACACAATTTGCCCCCTATCCCGCATAGATCACCGATTTGGAAATGAAGGTGATTTTGGCAGGCCGGAACGGTTTTCTGAGAGTTTCGCTATCGATCCGGTCCAGGTCGAGTGATGCGGTGGTGTGGATGGTCGTGAATGGAGCGTTTTTCGGGTTCGGAAGAGCGTGACGGAATGCATTCAGGCAGAGCTCGGCCTGAGCGATGGAACGATTTCGTTTTTGGGGGCGTTTGATCGGGACAGACCTCAGCAGCGCAGAGGAATGGCCTGGAGGTTTCGAACGACGGCAGCGAAGACCTCGCTGTAGGGATAGGCTTCCGACATGGAGATCCAGACGTGGCGGACCGTGAGGCGGACCTGGGCGCCGATCTTGAGGAGCTTCAAGCGAATCGTCTGACACTGAGCGCGAGCCAGGGGGGTCTGCTTCAGTCCGAGACGACGCAAGGCGTGCATGAGCATGTAGGCGGCGGAGGACAGATACAGCCGGAGTTGATTGGCGCGCATCGTTGCCGCGCTGGTCCGGTCGGCGAACAGATCCAACTGCTGTTCTTTTATGCGGTTCTCCATGTCGCCCCGCGCACAGTAGAAGTCTTCGTAGAGCGCGCGGGCCCCCAGGCGTTCCGGCGACAGGGAGGTGACGACGAATCGGGGATTGGCGCCTTTGTCCAGGAACTCGGCCTTGCCGACGACGCGTCGCTCCGAGGTCCAACTGTGGCGAGTCCGGTAGCGGAAATCCTTGAACACCCGCGCCGGTCGCCCGGTGGCGTTGAACTCGGCTTCGGCCTGAGTCATCGCTTCGGCGCTCTCTGACTTGAGCCGATCATTGTTGGCCAACCCCATCACGTAATCCACGTGATGGTCTTCACACCAGCGGAGCAAGTCATCCCGGCAAAAGCCCGAGTCGGCCCGGATGACGATCGAGACCTCCGGCCAGCTCTGCCGAATCCGGCCGACGATCCGTTCCAGTTCCTCCACCGATCCCGCGGCCCCATCGATATTGGAACACCGCAACCGGGCGCACAGCAGATGCTCCCCCGAGAAGATGTACAGCGGAAGATAACAGTAGTGGCGGTAGTAACCGTGAAAGAACCGGCCTTCCTGCTGGCCATGGATCGGGTCGTCGGTCGCATCCAGATCCAGCACCATCTCCTCGGGCGCCGATTCGTGGGACTCCACGAAGGCATCCACCATCCAGCCGTCGATCCGGTCCGGGTCCATCGCGATCTTCTTGTACCGCTCCTGCTCATCGACCTCGGCGCCGGTCAACTCCAACCGGTTCAGCGTACACCTGCCCGCCAGCGCCTTCCCCCGATCTGAGGCCTGCCGCCGCCTCTCCCCCAACGGATCGGCCTTATTCACCGCCACCGCCAGCATCGGATCGGTGCGCAACTGATCATGATCGTTCAGATCCTCGTACCCCAGACAGAGTCCGTAGATGCGCTGCCCCAACAACTCCTCGACCGTGTGTTCGATCAACCGCGGATCCCGGTGATCCCTGAAACACTCAGCCAGTCCGGCGATCAGACCCGTCCCCCTCTCGACCTCTCGCAACAGCAGCACCCCTGCATCGGAGGTGATCTTCCCGCCGTCGAACCGCGCCTTCACTTTGCGTTGAAATAGTCCGTGAAATTCGAACCTGGCTTGTTTACACTCTGTTCTCATAAGGGCCGCCTCCGTTTGCGTGTGAAAACGTTCATTCAAAACGCTTTATACCAAACAGGGCGGCCTTTTGAGGTCCTATCGGTGATCTATGCGGGCTAACCATTCGGTGGAGCGGTCCAGGAGGGTGAACTTCTCCTGCGCGACTGAAAAGCCGCCCAGTGCCGAAAGCACGGTATGGTCGGCCATCTTGAAGCGATAACCAGCACCGCCTCCCTCCCGGAGTCGGTAATCCAGATCCGACTCTAAGTCCCGGTCATAGGCCCCTGCACCGTACAGGAACATATTCTCGGTCAGGAAACGGTCATAGCGGCCGCTCACCTTGTAAAGGTCTGCTTTGGGCAGGCCCTCGTCGCGGCTGCGCACCCTTGAGAAGAAAATTGAGATCCGATCGTTGGAGGTCTCTCGGGAAGGATCAGCGGAGATGGCGAGACTCGAGAGGTCAGTGTTCCCCTTGGCCACCGATAGCCCAAAATTAATGCCCCCGTGCCAGTTGTCGATGAATCTGTAGTTCTCGGGCTGGGGAATGGGGCCGAACTCTTTGACGTCGGCCCGGTTCAGAGCCAGAGTTTCTTTCTCTGTTATGACCTGGAACCGATCCTCTTCGGTCAACTCGATCTCGCCGGTAACCAGCTCGCCACTGGCGAGGTCCACTTGAACCTTCTCGGCGCTGGAGAAGCTGGAGATGACCGACCAATCGATGGAGATATCACCGGCGTACTCGGTCCCCAGAACCAGCTTATCTCCCGCCAGGCTCTTCACCTGTCCCGTGAAGCGGTCCCCGTTTTTCAAAGAGACCACATCGGCTTCCAGAGAGGGCGCGAAAAAAAAGGCCAGGCCACCGGCCAGCAGAGCTTTTCTTCGTGTTTTCATTCAATCCTCCTAGTGCTGAGTCCAATCGTGAAGCTGCCGTCCGCGGTCCCGGAGGCACCCGAATCGCCCACATAATAGCTCAATTCTCTCGCCGGCCGGATACAGCATTGCACCAGTCGGGCAGATTGGGGCATAGTGATTCGAGGGAACACGATAAGCAGGGCCGGATCCATCGGGGAGGGTCCAATGGCGGGACGGGCCTTTCACAACATCAAGGAGAGCCATAAATGAACAGGATGCACTTCGCTTTTGGCTTAATCATAGTGGCCGGTCTGGGCTCGCACCCGGGGCAGGCACAAAACGCGGACTCCCACATGAGTTTTTTCCTCGCGAGCACGGGTCCCGGCAGGGGAGCCGATCTGGGTGGCCTGACCGGAGCCGACCGACACTGTCAGATGCTGGCCACGGCCGTAGGTGCTGGAAACCGCACCTGGCGCGCCTACCTCAGCACCAGCGCCGCCGGCGACCAGGCAGCCGTCAATGCCCGGGACCGCATTGGTGATGGCCCCTGGTACAACTCCAGGGGAGTCCGAATCGCCGAGAATGTCGCCGGCCTGCATTCAGACAACAATCTCACCAAGGAGACGCAGCTCAACGAAAAAGGCGAGGTGGTCAACGGTCGGGGGGACACTCCCAACCGGCACGACATCCTGACGGGATCTCAGCTGGACGGCGGGGCGTTTGGGGGCGAGGGGGACTGGACCTGTAAGAACTGGACAAGCTCTGGTGAAGGGAGTGCCCGGGTGGGCCATCATGATCGTACCGGTGGCGGTGCGCACCCCTCTTCCTGGAACTCGGCGCACAGCTCCAGAGGCTGCAGCCAGGAGAATCTGCGGGGTACGGGCGGCGACGGACTGTTCTACTGCTTTGCTATCGATTGAGACCCCGCAACAAGCTATCGATTGAGACGCCGCAGCAACCAGAGTAAAATAGCTTGAAGAGAATGACTTTTGCGGCGCTCAAATCCTGCGTACGGGCCGGCGTCTCGACGCACACGCCCGTTTTTCTTCTGCTTCTGTTTACTTCATACATTGTTGCGCCTCTCGAAGCGGCACCGCAGCAGCCCAGCCCAGAAGGCACTGAGGCGAGTCTCCCCCCACCTGCCCAAAAGAAAATCGATTTTGTCCACGATATAAAGCCCATCCTCTCCACCCGCTGCCATTTTTGCCACAGTAAGGGGACTGAGTTCGGAGGATTTCGGCTGGATGCCCGGGAAGCGGCCATGCAGGGGGGAGCGTCGGGTCCCGCCATTGTGCCCGGTGCGAGTGCCGAGAGCCGGCTCATTCGATTTGTGGCCGGAATACCACCAAAGATGCTCATGCCTCAGGTCGGTGAGCGCCTGAGTGATGAGGAAATCGGCCTGCTCAGAGCCTGGATCGATCAGGGCGCAGAATGGCCGGACGCTTTTGATGCCGCTCAGCATTCCCGATCCAGAGACCACTGGGCCTACCAGCCGCTGCTTCCCGTGCAGGTGCCTGAAGTGAAGGAAGAGTCGTGGCCCCATACCCCGATCGATCACTTCATTCTGGCCGGGTTGGAAGAAGAAGGACTCGGACCTTCGGAAGAGGCGGACCGGCACACCCTGCTGCGGCGAGTGACGCTCGATCTGACCGGCCTGCAACCGACGCCGGAAGAGTACCGCAGTTTTCAGGAGGAACGCTCCCCCGACGCATTCGCACGGGTGGTGGATCGACTTCTGGCCAGCCCACGCTATGGAGAGCGCTGGGCTCGACACTGGATGGATGTGGTTCACTACGCCGACAGCCAGGGGCACGACCAGGACCGGCCCCGGGAAAACAGCTGGCCCTATCGCGACTACCTCATTCGCTCCTTCAACGAAGACAAGCCTTACGCTCGCTTTGTGGAGGAGCAAGTGGCCGGCGACGTACTTTTTCCCGACGATCCCCGGGCCACCGTGGCCACCGGATTCATCGCCACGGGACCCTTCGACGAAAGCTCCATGATCTTCATCGTCGACGATACCGAGGACAAAAAGCAGGCCCAGAATCTGGATCGCGACGATATGCTGATGACGACCATGTCGACCTTTGTCAGCACAACGGTTCACTGTGCCCGCTGCCATGACCACAAATTCGACCCCATCTCACAGACCGAGTACTACAATCTCCAGTCCGTTTTTGCCGGGGTTGATCGCGCCGACCGTCCCTTTGATGCTGATCCCGAAACGCATAATCTCCGCCAGCCGCTCCTCAAGGAACGATTGAGTCTCGAAGTCAGACAAGAGCACCTGAAAGAGCGCATCGACGCCGTGACGAGTCCCGAGATCCGGGACCTGGAGGCACAAATCAAGAGCCTTGAAGAGGAACGGGACGATCCCTCGAGGCCAACCGAAAGACTCAGCTTCACCTACGGGTACCAGAGTGAGGTTCGGTCGCCGGGGCAACAGGAGAAATGGGTGCAATTGGACCTGAAGGACGCAGCTTCCATCCATCAGATCTATCTGGTGCCCGTAGACCTGCCCGATCGGCCCGGCTTTGGATTTCCGACGCGCTTTCGGGTGGATCTCGCCAATGACCCCCTCTTCGTCAGTTATCAGACCGTGGCCGATCAGACCGGGGCGGATTTCGCCAATCCCGGGCCCAATCCCTACGGGATCCAGACCCGCGGACAAAAGGCTCGTTACATCCGCGTGACCGCCCTGTCTCCAGGCACGGCCAATAGCTACTGGCTGTTTGCCTTGTCGGAACTAATGGCATTCTCGGGCCACGAGAACATAGCCCTAAATGGGAATGTGACCGCCTCCGATGCGGTGAAAAATTCCAGGTGGTCTCTTGCCAATCTCGTGGATGGCTATACCAGCCTGGTGAATCTGGATTCGGCTGATAACCGGGGCAGTGCCCGGGGCACGGGCGACCTGACCACGACCTTGAGGCGTGCCCGGCGCCGAGGTGAAATCGAATTCGAAATTGAGGAGCTCCAAAAGCGGCGAACAACGACGGCCCACTCTCAAGCTGACTCGGACCTGCGGTCGGAGCTGGCAGAAGTAGAAGAAACGCTCGAGGAGGTCAATCGGCAGCTCGCGGGGATGCCGCCGGCCCAGATGGTGTACTCGGGAACGGCTGATTTCGCGGCTTTCCAGCAGTTCCAGCCCAGCAAGGGGATTCCCCGCTCAATTTCCGTGCTGCGTCGCGGAGAGATCACCCAGCCCCTGGCACCCGCCTCTCCCGGCGCGCTCTCTCTGATCCCGGATCTGGACCCACAATTTGAACTGGAGGAACCGCACCAGGAAGGAAAGCGTCGCGCAGAGCTGGCCAGATGGATCACGGATCCAGGGAATGTCCTGACCTGGCGCTCCATCGTCAACCGGATATGGCACTATCACTTTGGCCGGGGACTAGTCGATACACCCAACGATCTGGGCCACATGGGCGGGCGACCCAGTCACGCGGAGCTGCTGGACTGGCTGGCGCTCTGGTTCCGGGACAACGGAGGTTCAATCAAGAAGCTGCACAGGTTGATCCTGACCAGTTCGGTCTATCAGCAGTCTTCTCAGGACCATGCGGAGTATTCAAAAACCGATGTGGACAATCGGAATCTGTGGCGCATGAATCGCCGGCGATTGGACGCAGAATCGATCCGCGACTCGGTGCTGCAGGCCAGCGGCAAGCTGGACTTGACCATGGGAGGTCCCCCCGTCAAACAATTCGACTACGAGGACCCCAACCCGAGTGTGACGCCGCTGATCAGCTATGAGACCTTCGATGTGGAGAATCCGGCCAACTACCGTCGAAGCGTGTACCGATGGATTTTCCGGACCTTGCCCGACCCTTTCATGGGGGTCCTCGACAGTCCGGACTCCTCTCAACTTGCTCCCGTCCGCAATGTGTCGACGACTGCCCTGCAGGCCCTGGCCATGTGGAACAATGCATTCGTCTTGAGCCAGAGCCGGCATCTGGCAGCCCGGGTGGCCGGAAACGGGGAGGCAGATCTGAAAGTAGAAGTGGACAATGCCTACCAGCTGGTCCTGGGCCGTCTCCCCACCCAGGAGGAATCCCGGGAGCTGACCGCCTACGCCGCCAAGCACGGAATGACCAATGTGTGCCGTTTGATCTTTAACACCAATGAGTTCATTTTTGTAAACTAGGTGCAGTACTAAGAGCAGAGAAATCTTCATGAGATGTCGACATTGTCGCCCCCCATTTGACCCCCGGGGACCCTCCTCGGGATTGCTCGATCGGCGGGGCTTTCTGGACCGGCTGGGCGGTGGTCTCGGTGGCTTGGCCCTGGCGCACATGATGGCCGGGGAGGGGGTGCTGGCGGCCCCTGCAGGCCTGGAGAGCGGCCTGGACCTCAACGGCGGGTTGCACCATCGGGCCAAAGTCAAGCGAGTCATACAGCTGTTCATGAACGGCGGGGCCAGTCAGCTCGACACCTTCGACTACAAGCCGGCACTCGAGCGCCTGAGCGGCCAGCGGTTCAACCCCGGCGCCGACGTGAAGCTGGAATCGGTAACCGATTCCCCCGGCTTCATCCTGATGAAGAGCCCCTTCGAGTTCGAACAGCACGGAGAGACAGGCCGCTGGGTCAGCGACGTCTTCCCTCACATGGCCGGCATCGTGGACGACCTCACCTTCCTCATGGCCATGCGCTCACGCACCAACGTTCACGGACTGGGAGTGTATGAACAGAACACCGGTTTCCCGATGCCCGGATTTCCCGCCATGGGTTCCTGGCTATCCTACGGTCTGGGGAGCATGAACGAGAATCTGCCGTCGTTTGTGGTGATACCGGACTCCCGCGGTCTGCCCTACAATGGCCAGAAAGCGTTCTCCTCGGGATTTCTGCCGGCAGCCCACCAGGGCACGCTGATCAAGCCCAGTGCACCACACCCGATCCACGATCTATTCCCTCCGGAATCGGAAGAATTTGTCACTTCCACCGGCGACCGCGAAGGAATGAGCCTGCTCAACGCACTGAACCGCGAGCACTGGCGAGCACATCCGGGGGATTCTCGCCTGGAAGCTCGTATTCAGTCATACGAGCTGGCTGCGCGTATGCAACTGAGCGCCCCCCGGGTTCTGGACGAATCCGGTGAATCCGAGGCGACGCGAAGACTTTACGGCCTGGATGACAAGAAAACAGAAGATTTTGGCCGCAGTTGCCTGGCTGCGCGGCGTCTGTCGGAAGCCGGAGTTCGTTTTGTCCAGGTCTGGAGTGGAACCAACGGGGCCGTGAAGAACTGGGACAACCACCAGGACATCGAACGGCAACTCAGCCCGATGGCGGGGCGCACCGACAAACCAATCGCAGGACTCTACAGGGATCTGAAAGCCAGGGGTCTGCTCGATGATACATTGCTGGTGTGGACGACCGAGTTTGGTCGCATGCCCTTCGGCCAGTTCAGTTCGGGCCGCGACCACAACGGCGGGACTTTTGTCACCTGGCTGGCCGGTGCCGGAGTCAAGCCGGGCCAGGTCTACGGGCAGAGTGACGAGTGGGGGTGGAAGGGAGCGGAAAACTCCACTTCCGTGCACGACCTGCACGCCACGATTCTGCACCTCCTGGGCATCGACCACAAGCGGCTGACTTATCTTCACAACGGCATCAATCGACGGCTGACGGACGTCCATGGCCACCTGATCAAGGAAATCCTCGTGTGAAGGAGAGGTCCACTTTCCGGGCCCCACGCTACCCCCGACAAGGAGAATCCCCATGATTCGTCGCGCTTTCACCCTGAGACTGAAGCCCGGCTCCTTCCCCGAATATAAAGAGCTCCACGACGATATCTGGCCCGAGCTGGTGGAGGAAATCGAGCGCAGCGGCATTGCCTCCATGACCAGCTTCGAAAAAGATCCGATCATTTTCATCTACTCCGAGATCCACGATGAGGAAGCCTGGCAGAGGCTCTGGGACACTGATGTCCACTACCGGTGGGCTGAGCTCTTTGAGCACCTGATAGACATTGTTGACGGCAAGCCGGTTGCGGGGGAGCTGCGCGAGATTTTTCATCTCGAGACCGGGGCTGCATAGCAGGCCGCGGCAAAGATCCATCCGCGGCAGGATTCCTGTATGACCGATCTGAAAGACACGATAGCGGTGGTGGCCGGGAGTAGTCAGGGGCTGGGTCGCTGCGTGGCCATGAACCTGGCTTCCCGCTCGGCAGCGGTGGCCCTGGTGGCTCGCAGCGCGCATCGACTCCAGGAAGCGGAGCAGGAGATCAAAGCGGCCGGCGGCGTGGCCCACGCGTTTCCCACCGACATTGCCAGTCCTGAGGCTGTCAACCGACTCAAGGAGCAGGTGGAGCGCCGTATCGGAGTTCCTGGGATTCTGGTCAATGCTGCCGGTGTCTTCGGACCGATCCAGCTCGTTCAGGACAGCGATCCTGAGCAATGGATCGAGACCGTGAAAGTCAATACCCTGGGTCCGTATCTCACCTGCCGGGCCTTTGTGAAGGGGATGATCCGGCAAAGATGGGGCAGAATCATCAACTTCAGCTCAGCCGCGGCTGTTCATCCACCCGGTCCTTTGAACAGTGCCTATGCCACCAGCAAGGTGGCGCTCAACCAGTTCACGCGACAACTGGCGGCCGAGTTGACCGGAAGCGGCGTGACAGCCAACCTGATCCACCCGGGCGACGTGAAAACTCCAATGTGGGGCTACATTCGAGACGTAGCCGCAAGTCTCGGACCGGAGGGGGAAGGGTATCGGCAATGGGTCCAGTGGGTGGACGAGACCGGGGGGGATCCACCCCAGAAGGCGGCAGACCTGGTCCTGCGGCTGGTGAGCGAGGAATCCGAGTCCATCACTGGACAATTCCTGTGGATCGAAGAAGGGCTCCAGACCCCCATCCCCAGTTGGAGCGAAGCCTCGTGACTTCCAGATCTACGGTGTCATAGGTCCGGGTTGTCGGGCTCATCGTTTTCGGAAAACCCGCGGGCCTCAGAATCGCCCCGGGGAGGAAAAGTGGACGACAGGCCTGGAATTGTCATCCTGGGAGGTGGATTTGCCGGGGCCTACTGCGCTCAGTCCCTGGAAAAGCACACCGTGCGAGGGAGAGGTGCGGACGTCTCACTCATTAACGAGAGCAACTATTTCATCTTCTCTCCCCTCCTCATCGAGGCGGGGACGGGGAGTCTGGAACCCAGGCATGCGGTTGTGCCGCTTCGAGCCTTTCTCCGATCAACCCGTTTCGTGATGGCAAGCGTGAAAGCGGTCGATCTCGACTCGCAGCGCGTGGCTTATCGATTGTGGGGTTCGAATCACGATGACGAGATCCCCTACGATCATCTGGTGGTCGCTCTGGGGAGCGTCACGAGACTCCCCGACCTCCCGGGTCTTAAAGAGTTCGGGTTCCAGATCAAGGGTCTCTCCGATGCCGTGGCTCTCCGCGATCGGGCCGTCCAGCTCCTGGAAAGCGCCGATGCCACCAGGGATCCCCGGGAAAAGCGGGCGCTGCTGAACTTCGTCGTGGTCGGAGGGAACTACACGGGCGTGGAGGTGGCAGGAGAATTCGAATACTTTCTGCGCAAGGCGTCTAAGGTCTACCCCAACATCGATCAAAGTGATTACTCGATGACGGTGATCGAAATTGCCGACCGCGTCCTGCCGGCGCTGGACCGGGAACTGGCCGATTTTGCTCGTGCGCATCTGGAGGACCGAGGAATTCGGGTTCGCCTGAACAGCTCAGTCGCCGAGCTGTCGGAAGATTCGGTCGTCCTTTCCGGCGGCGAGTCGTTGCCCTCGAGGACAGTCATCTGGTGTGCGGGTATCGCTGCCAATCCGCTCGTCGCAGACCTGGGGCTGCCACTCGACGAGTCGGGCTTCATACGCTGCCGGGCCGACCTGCGCGTCGAGGGTTTCAACAACGTGTGGGCCATCGGAGACTGTGCTTCCAACCCGGATGAAAAAGGTAAGCCCTATCCTGCCACCGCGCAGCACGCCGTCCAACTGGGCAACTGCCTTGGGGAGAGCCTGAGTCGATTGATCCGGGGACAGGAAGCGCGCCCCTGTCGCATCTCGAGTAGAGGAAGTCTGGCTGCACTGGGCTGCCGAACCGGTGTGGCCCAGCTGTTCGGCATCAAGCTGGCCGGTTTTCCCGCCTGGTTCCTGTGGCGAACGTTCTATCTGGCCAGAATGCCGACCTGGTCACGCCGCATCCGGGTTGCTCTGGACTGGACGCTCGACTTCTTCTTTTCGCGGGAGTTCGTCCAGACCGGCATCCACCACCGCCGCGACCTGGACCGAAACCGACCGGAATGACCCAATGCCCGCAGGGGTGTCGGGATCCGCGCACCACCCGCCGGATTGACACTTCAGGAGTAAAGGAATACAAATGGCGCACGCTGGAATCTCAACCCGTGTGCCCTGGCCCGACGCCGGGCTCGACGACTGACCGGAGGTGAGCAACATGCCCTGCCTGGCCTCGAACAATCGATTCTCCCCTTCTTTCCTTTGTATCGCTCTCTTGACACTAAGCGGCGCCATCATGCCGCCGGCCGGACAGTGGACGACCCTCGGACCGGATTCGGGGTCAATCTTGTCCCTGGTCGTCGATCCGGCGACTCCTTCCACGCTTTATGCCGGAACCGTTCGAGCGGGAGTCTTCAAGAGTACCGATGCCGGCGCCAACTGGAGGCCGATGAATGCCGGACTCCTGGACCGGTTTGATCTGCCTGCTCTGGAGGTCAGCAAGTTGGCCATTGATCCGGTCACGCCGGAAACGCTCTATGCCGGGGTTTCCGGTGGCGGGGTGTTCAAGAGCACGGATGGAGCGCAATCCTGGATGAAGGCGAACCAGGGGATGCCGGCCAACGACAACGGGATCATGGCGCTGGCCCTGGACCCGTCCAACCCGTCTAATCTGTTCGCCGGCACCGGTTTCCTCCGGGTTTACCGGAGCACCGACGACGCCGGCAGCTGGGAGCGCGTGGTCGACGGCGAGTTCGGGAGAGTGGATGCACTGGCGGTGGCACCCTCCAACTCCTCGATCGTTTATGGCGGCGGCGTCAGCACAGCTTTCAAGAGCACTGATGGCGGGGACACCTGGAATTCGATCAGTTCTGGACTCGACAACGCCGGTCGGTTTCGCCAGATAGCCGTCCACCCCACCAACCCGGACATCGTCTATGTTGCCGCCGACGGCGGCCTGTTCAAGACCACCGACGGCGGTGCCGGCTGGGCCCTTTTGACTACGCTCAATGACGGTATCTCCTCCGTCGTCCTCGATCCGACCAGCCCGGGTACCGTCTATGCCGGGGGCGTTAAGAAGGTCCTGAAGAGCACGAACAGCGGCGCCTCCTTTGTCGAGCAGGACGGCGTGTTCGGCGAGCTCGTCGTGAACTCCCTGGCGATTGATCCGGGGAATCCTCAGACCCTCTATGCTGGAATGAGTTTCTTTGAAGGGCTCTTCAAGACCACCGACGGCGGCGCCAACTGGAACAGGTCCAACTCCGGACTGCGCAACATCGACATCCTCTCGATCGCTTTCGATGCACAGAGCCCGATGACGATTTACACGTCGGCGGACGTGGGTGGTGTCCACAAATCCACGGACGGGGGACAAACCTGGGAAGCGAAACGGGATGGCGTTCTGCCTGGATTCGTTGACATCAACGACATTGTCGTCGATCCGGTAAACCCGTTGAACGTCTATGTCGGGATTGATTTCCTGGGGGCATTTACTGGAGCGACGATGGGGCGGAGAGCTGGAACGCAACCAACGCCATTGGGGGGCCATTGTGTATGAGCTGGGGATCCATCCAGCCGATCCTACGACCCTTTATGCCGCTCACTCGGCTGGCGTTCACAAGAGCACCAACCGGGCCCGGGATTGGGAGTCGATTAGCAACGGTCTCCCGACTACCGTGGAATTCAGGGCTCTGGCCGCGGATCCGTCTAATGGAAACACCGTGTACGTCGGATCGAGTCCCCGGATCGGTTCGCCGGAGGCGGCGGGAATCTACAAGACCACCAACGGGGGGAATGTCTGGGCGGCAGCCAACACGGGTTTTGAGATCACCTTCGAGGTCCTGGCTCTGGAGATCGACCCCGGAGATCCTTCCACGCTTTATGCGGGCGGTTTCGGTGGGATACTCCAGAAAAGTACGGACGGGGCCGCCAGCTGGGTGACCCTGGATACCGGCATCTCCCAGATCAGCCGGGTCACTTCCGTGGCCGTCGATCCCGTCAATTCGTCCCTGGTCTACGCTGCAACGACCTTCGACGGTGTGTACAAGAGCGAGGACGGGGGAGACACCTGGGCGGAATACAGCGAGGGTCTTCCCACCGTCACGGTCCGGACCCTGGAGATCAATCCGGCCGACCCCAGGCGGGTTTACGCTGCTCCCGCCTACTTCGGCGTGTTCCGGTATGAGCCTGAGGGCGGCGTCTTGCCACAGTACCTGTTTGCGGCTGGAGACCCGGCAGGGGTGGGAGGGTTCTTCGACGGTGTGGCGCTTTCCAACCACACGGCAATCGACACCAGGGCGAGCCTGCTGCTCATGAGCGACTCGACTTCCGGGAAAGCAGGGCTCTCGGAACAGGGCGCCCTGCAGCCGCTGGGAGGTGGCCAGCAGGTGGAGCGGGATCTGGCTGCCGGGACCCAGTTGGCGGAGTTGCGCAGCGACCTGTTCGAGGCGGACCCCACGCTGCCGGCCTGGATCGAACTGACCAGCGACAATCCGGACATCGCCAGTTTCTTTCAGTTCGGCTCGGGAAAGCTGAACCAGCTGGACGGCGGAGTGGCGATTGAGAATCTGGCCACGAAGTTTTACTTTCAGCGGGTCTTTGACGGACCGGGCGCCTTCCGGGGACAGGCGGCCACGACGGGGCTGACCGTCCTCAATCCGGGAGAGGAGGAGGTGACGGTCGATCTGAACTACCTTCCCCCGGACGACGGTCCCCTGGGAATGCCGCGGCAGGCCACGAGGAAGATCCCGGCCCGCTCGTTTCTGGACGAGAAGGTCTCGGACATCTTTGGCACCAGCGTCTCGGGTGGATATGTGGCCGGAGAGGTCACGGAGGGAGGTGGAGTGGCGGCTTTCGAAGTCGTGCAGTTAACGGATCGACCCATGGTGTTGGGGCTGAACGCTTCGACGGGGAATATGTCCACTCGTTCTTTTTCAGCACAACTGGCTTCGAGGCCCGATGTTTTCACGAATATCAACGTGATCAACACGGCCGCCGGTACCCGGAACGTGGAACTGACGGCTGTGCGGACAGACGGGAGTGTGGAGGGAGACCCGGTGAAGGTGGTCCTGGCCGCCGGTGCCCAGTTTGCGGCGGATGCGGCCGAGATCTTCGGATTTGGCGGTGCCGCCCCGGCGGGAGACCGACGGCTGCAGGGGGGTGAGTTCGTGGGATCCCTGGAGGTGGAGGCCGACGGAGACGGAGTGGTCGGAGACGTGATCTTCGGGGATCCGGTGGCTGTTGCGTTCGCAGCCTCGCTGCCGCTGCAGTCGGAACCGTTTACGGAAGCCGTTTTTAGCCAGTTTGCGGACATCCCCAATCTGTTTTTCACGGGACTGGCGTTTTACTATCCGGGCGACATCGGAGCGGTTCCCCAGGGACCGATTCCCGACACGGAGATCACGATTGAAGTCATCCTGGCAAGCGGCGAGTCGGTCGGACAATCCATGAGAATGCTCAAAGCGGGAGAGCGGCTGGACGAGCTGATTTTCTCGCTGGTTCCGGGGGCCAGAGGCAAGTCCGGAGGCTACATCCGGGTGACGTCCACCCAGCCCCTGATCGCCCAGGTGGTCTTCGCAGTGCTGGGCGGAGGGGGAGTCAACCTCTTTTCAGCCGTCCCTCCCAAAGTGACCCGATAAAAAGGGGGCAGAGTAGACCGTCCCTTTTTTTCTTACCAGGAGGACTTGGTGACACCGGGGAGGTCACCCCTCAGAGCCGCCTCCCGGAAGGCGATGCGGGAAAGCTGGAATTTTCGATAACAGCCCCGGCCCCGACCCGTCAGAGCACATCGAGTTGTCACCCGGGTGCGGCTGGAGTCCCGCGGGAGTCGCCGCATCGCCCTCTGTATCTGTTCCCTCTCCTGCGGCTTCAGACTCGGATCCATGAACAGCTTCTTGAGTTTCCGACGCTTGTGGGCGTATTTGGCAACCAGTCGCTTTCTCTTGAGATTTCGGGCGACAGTACTTGTTTTCGCCATTTTTACTCAGTCAACGTTTTGTCGTCAGCCTCGCGGGCCGAATCGAGGTTATCTTATCGCCTGCCGCGCGGGCTTCGGGGAAAGAACTCGCCGGTTGTTGAATAGGGCAGCAAAGCCAGGTGGCGCGACCGCTTGATTTCTCGGGTGAGGCGACGCTGGTAGTAGGCACTCACTCCCGAGATGCGGCGCGGCACGAGCTTGCCGTTTTCCCCCAGGAACCGCTTGAGAAAGTCCGGGTTCTTGTAACTGATCGACGTGGCGAGGCTGGGATCCGCCTTAAACGGACAAAACTTCTTGCGTCCGAATCGTCTCTTGGGCATCGAAGGTTATCTCCATCCAGCCGCTTCGCCCTGACGGCAAGCCGCACCTCAAAAAAAGAGTTATGATACCGGGAACCGGGCAGAGGAATCAAATCCAAAGGAAGCATGGGAAATCTCTTTTTGGGAACCCGCGTCGAAAAAAGGCGTCCTGAAAGTTGAACGGGCCCGTCATTCCAGGGAGGAGTACATGAAAAACGCGATTCCAGTTCTGATCCTGTATCTCATTGTGGTTCCGGGTTTCTCTCAGATGGCACCCCGCGACACGGCCACCACCCATGTGGGCGGCAAAGTGGTGTCGGTCGAGTATGGGCGCCCGTCGTTGAAGGGACGAAACATTGCCGATCTCACCGGCAAACTGGGACCCGACCGCATCTGGCGCGCCGGGTCGGAGCAGGTCACAACCTTCGCTACGGAGGCCGACCTGAAAATAGGAAAACAGATTATTAAGGCGGGGAAATATTCCCTGTACCTTCACTGTCCCGAAAACGGTTCCTTCTCTTTGATCCTGAACAAAGTTGTGGGAAAGCCGCTGGGCGAAATCTGGGATGCGGCCCCAGAAGAGCTGGCGAACGAGCCATGGCCCCACCGCAACTACAACGAAGACATCGGCCACGCGGAAGTGGCCCGAATTCCCCTGAAGAAGGGTTCGTCCCGGAACCGGGTCGAACTGCTGACGTACGCCTTCAAACAGAATGGCAAGTCCGCAGCCCTGAAAATCGCCTGGGGCGACGAGACGTGGACAACCGAAGTCGCCTTCGCCAGAATGGAAGGCTCCCACTAAAGCCTGATAAAGAGGTGGGCCGACAGATCGAGCCGGGATCGGTCGGCACAGGGGCAAGGCCCTTTGATCAGTCTCGCCTCTCCGTTTGTCCGAGTCGCAGGTTTTCAATCTTTGACATCTTGCGCCTGACCTCAAAGGCCAGATCGATCTTCCTCGCGTTGGCGTAGTTCAGGAGCGCGATGGCCGTGTCTGCTGCTTCTTCGGCGAAGCGGGCCGGCGGAATTTCAATGCCCTTCCAATCTTTTTTCTCCAGATTCGCGACCTCTCCCGCCTCTCCGCACAGTTCCAGGGAAAAGAAGCGGGCCGGCCGGTCTGGAAATGCCTGCTCCTGGTACTCTTCGAACTCCTGCTGCAGCTTTTCCAAACCCCGGTAGTTGGTGGGGAGAGGTGCCGGTCGATCTTTCACCACGGCGTACTCCTTTTCGCGGAAAGGAAGGCGGGCAGGGACTATCGGGTCACTTCCCTGAGAGTCAATCCTTCGTCCTTCAGGAATCTCAGAAGGCCCTTTCGGGTCACCGTTCGGAGCGCGCGAGCCGAGAGCTTGAGACGCACCCATCGGTCCAACTCGGGAATGTAGAGTCGTTTGGTCTGTAGATTGGGAAGCTGTCTGCGGCGCGTCTTCTTGTGGGAATGGGAAACCCGGTTCCCACTCATCGGGCCCTTGCCCGTCAGCTGACATCTCTTGGCCATCATCTGCTCCAGGTTCGCACTCTCGATCTGGCTGCCGCCGCGCGCCCTTGGTCACGAAAGTGTAAACTCGCCATTTTAGACAAGTTCCCGGCTCCGGCTCAACCTAAATGCAGGGCATGCCGCGTAGGATCTTCTCATGACTGCCAGGAGAGAGGGCACACTGAAACCGCCTCACCGCCTGAAAAAACGGGGCCTCCTGTTGCCGGGTGCGCTTCTCCTGATTGCGGCCCTCCTCGCATGGGCGGTACAGTCCTCTCCGCCCGTGGACTATTTGAGACCGGAGATTCTAGCCGAGTACCCGCACGACACAGAGGCTTATACACAGGGCCTGGTGTGGGATGGCGGCCGGGTCTACGAGAGCACGGGCAAGTACGGCAGGTCGGAACTCCGCGAGGTGGATCTGGAGAGCGGCAGGGTGCTCAGGCGCCATCATCTGGAAAGCCGTTATTTCGGGGAGGGGCTGGAACTGGTGGACGATCGGCTGGTACAGCTCACCTGGACCAGCAGCATTGCTGTCATCTACGATCTGGCCACGTTCGAGAAACGGGGAACCTTTTCGTATCGAGGGCAGGGCTGGGGCCTGTGTTTTTCGGATGGTCGTTTCTATATGAGCAATGGGAGCGATCAGCTCGTGATCCGGGAGCCCGAGCGATTCCTGGTGGTGGATCGCAGGAAGGTCACAATGGACGGAAGCTCTGTCTCCAGCCTGAACGAACTCGCGTGCGTCGATGGCGTGGTTTGGGCGAACATCTGGAACACCGACCGGATCGTGGGGATCGACCCCGGCAGCGGACAGGTCATGGCGGTCGTTGACGCCTCGCATCTCCACCCGCATCGAGACGGGTCGGGCGAGGATGTGTTGAACGGCATTGCCTACATTCCCGAACGCCGGACCTTCCTGCTGACCGGTAAGCACTGGCCCAGAGTATTCGAAGTCCGGTTCGTCCCCCACCAATCAGAACGGTAGAGCGTAAGCTCACCGTTTTTCTGTAGTGCACTCTCGCCGGAGAGTCAGTAGCGCGCACGCAGTACAGTAGCGCGCACGCAGTAAGCGCGTAGATCCCAGCGCGTGTTGGCTTGGAAGGGACGCGCTTGTTGGTCACGCGCGCTACTGTCGGCCTCGTTGCTCGTGAAGCGTGGCGGCAGACTGACGCCGCGCCGTTCTGTTTTCGGCTCGTCAGCCGTCAGACTACTCCGTCTCCTGACTTCCCGGGCGGAAGCGAAAGATCGCAGCGGCCAGTTCGAGCTGGTGCGGGGAAACGAAGTGGGGATAGGCGGCGATCACGAGCCCGCCAAAGGCACTGATTCCCGTGTAGTCGCCAAAGAAGATGGAGGAGTCGCCTTCGAAGGGCTCCTGATCTACGGCGATGTTGACGAAGTGCCTGCCCCCGTCTATGCTGCGAGCCAGGGTGACTCCGGTGCCCTTGCCTGCTCCGGCCCGCCGGTCCAGAAAAACGACGTTGACGGAGCCGTCCACCGGATCGACTGCCATCCAGCCAAAGAACTGTGGTCTGCCGTTCGAAAGAGGGTCGTCGTTAACCCGAACCGGGGTCGACCAGGTGTTTCCCCTGTCCCTTGAATGCATCACGAATACATCCACATCGCCGTGTCGCTCATCGGCCCAGTTGACATACACGGTTCCCCGGTAAGGGCCCCGGCTGTGATCCACCCCCGTCACAGGAAGTCCGTTGGCCCGTTCCAGTCCCTCGACTTCGAGATCCCAGCCCCCGGGCATGTCCGAAATCACGCGATCCTGACCAAAGGTAGAGCCGCCGTCCCGGGACTGGTCCAAAGTCAGACCTTGCGGGCCGGCCCAGACCAGGTAAACTTCACCTTCGATGCCCACGCCCGGTACCGCTCCTTCCACCGTGTCGTCACTGTCGCGGCAGTCTCCGCCCGAGTCCGAAACCCGGATAGGTGGGGAAAAGCTGCGCCCTTCGTCCCGGGAGTGGGAAAAGTAGATGTGGGACTGATCTCCGGGATCCTCGCTGCCATACCGATCGAATCGCGTCCAGGCCAGATAGAGGCGGCTCGAGTAGGTAGATTCCGCCCCCGCGTCGGCCGCGAGGTAGGGTTTGTCTTCAAACGGGGTGATCCCGTTCGGGTGATTCACGACAGCCACCGGCGGAGCCCAGGTCAGGCCGTTATCCTCAGAGGAGCTGACGAAAATGCCGTTGGCAGGAGTCTCCGTCTCGTCCTCGAGGCCGGCAAAGGAGATGTAAGATCGGAAAGCGCGGCCCTCCCGGCTGAACACCACCGCGTCATCTCCCTGAACTCGTTTCTCAGGATTCCACGACGGCCGATGTGTCCAGTTCCTCCCCCCGTCGCTGGAGGAAAAGCTGAGGTTGGTGGAGCGAAGATCGAGTCCGGTGACCAGGGCGACCGCGACCACGTTTTGAGGCCGCAAAGGGTTGATGGCGAGCGACACTTCTGCCGGCTGCCCTTCCATCCCCCGGCTCATCGAAACCACCTGATGGCTCTGGGCCGCCGCCGGCCCGGACCACGCGCTGATACCGAGAATCAGCGTCGGGACGTACCTGCAACAGGCTGCGGCGAAGGGCAAGTGCTGAAAACTGACACGCATCAACGGCTCCCGTCCTACCGGTCTGAAGCGTGCTCTCCCGGCTGCTCGGCGATTCGTTCCACTGCCTCCCAGACCCGGAGAAGGTTTCCGGAACAGATCCCCTGGATCTCCTTCGTGGAATAGCCTCGTTGCAAGAGTTCCGCAAGGAGATTCGGGTAGTGAGAAACGTCCCTTAGTCCAGTGGGTGTCGTTCCCCCGACGCCGTCGAAGTCCGAACCGAATCCGACATGGTCTACACCCACGAGCCTCCGGACATGATCGATGTGATCCGCGACTTCAGAGACGTTGGCCAGCGTGAGTGGATTGGCATCCTCGAACCGGCGAATCCACTCCTGAGCCTCGTGATCACTTCTCGTCAGGCCGTTTCGTTGCATGTGCTCATCGATCTCGCGCCTCCGGCCGGCCTCCCCGAGACGATACTCGTTGCTTATGAAAGACGACCCGAAGGATATCTGGATCACACCCCCGTTGGCGGCCAGCTTGCGGATCATGTCGTCGCTCATATTACGTTCCCAGCCCGGAGTGAAATGTCGACACGAGGAGTGAGAGGCAATGACCGGAGCCTTCGTCAGCTCGATCACCTGGTGGAAAGCATCGTCCGAAGCATGAGAGACGTCGATGATGATGCCCAGTCGGTTCATTTCCTCGACCACGGTCCTGCCGAAAGGGCTCAGGCCGTGCCAGCGTCGATTCGAATCGTAGGAGGAATCGCCGATGTGCTTGGAGCGCGAGTGCGTGAGCGTGATGTACCGAACGCCTCGGTCGTAAAAGCGCTGCAGATTCTCCAGGCTTCCTTCGATCGGTGCTCCGTTCTCCATCCCCATGGGAAGGGCCACCCTGCCGCTGCCGAAGGCGGCTCGCAACTCGGAGACCGACCGAACGACCTGAAACTTGTCGGGCCACGCCCTCTCGAAGCCGACGACCATGTCGATCAGCCTGTCTGCGTGCTCACGCGCTCCCCCCGACTCCTGGAAAGAGGCCGGCACGTAAATCGACATGAAGGCGGCATCGAGGCCTCCCTCTCGGGCTCTCGGATAGTCGAAGTCTCCGCCCGGCGTACGAATGGAAATATCTTCCTTCTGTCGAACCAGCCGGTTGGGAATGTCGACGTGCGTATCCAGGATGAGCAACTGCCCTGCCAGTTGTCGGGCCTTTTCCTGGACCGTCTGAGCAGAAGGTATCGGGGGCCCGGGTTGGGCCGGCTCGACACAAGCTGAAAGCTGTGTCAGGAGAATTATCGATTGAAAGGCCCTGATCCACTTGCGCATGCGACTGCTAGTGTGGAAGTGTCGGTGGATTTTTTAGCTCCAGCCTCGGCCCTCCCATCAAGCGGATGCAGTGTGGGACCGCAGCGAACACGGCATCGAGACATTCTTCGATTGCCCGGGGGTTTCCCGGGAGGTTCAAAATCAGGCAGTTGCCTCGCAGGCCGGCGGTCTGTCTCGAAAGAAGAGCGGTGGGAACCTGCTCTACGGATACCCGGCGCATCTGTTCTCCGAAACCGGGCAGCATTTTCTCGCAAACTTGACGGGTTGCCTCGGGAGTCCGGTCACGAAGCGCGGGCCCCGTGCCGCCGGTCGTGACGATGAGGCTGCACCCGTCGTGGTCCGCCATTCGCTTCAGTTCGTCACAGATCGCACCCAGGTCGTCCGAGACGATGCGCTGAAATATCCTCAGGGGGCTGAGGATGTTTCCTTCCAGATAACGGGCGACAGCAGGACCGCCTCGATCTTCGTACTCCCCTCGACTGACCCGGTCCGAAACCGTCAGGATTCCTATGTGGCTCTCCGCCATACCCGAAATGATAGCGTTCCGGCATCGCAATGTTCCAACGTCGGCGGTCACAGGAAGACTGCGGCCTCCAGTTGTCGATTTGAAAAGAGCACGTTAGAATCAGCTTCTCCCGGTCAAGGGACGGGTATTTGTGGAGGAACGTCGTGACGCGCAAGACTCTCTTTCTCGCTGCCCTGGTTGTATGGGCCGTTGGCTGAATGGCTCTCGCCAGCCGCCCGGCTTATTTCGATCGGAAACCGGGGAAGAGAACTGGTCTCGGGCAGATCTGGAGGCCTTCCTGGAGGCGCTCACAGGGGAAATCCCACCTAACGTGGGTCCGCCCTGATAGGAGCTTCAGCGAGCGAAGCTGCAGATTCCACGGCTGGACGATTCGATGAACTCGACCAGCAGGGCGGGGAGACGCGAGTCCAGGCCTGTTAGTTCCTCGAGCTTCCGGGTCAGTCTCAGTTCGGTGGATGCGAGGAGCCGGTAGGCTCTCTTCAGGCCCTGCAGTTCTTCGTTGCTCATCTGGCTGCGCCTGAGTCCCACCAGGTTGAGGCTGCGGTGAACTGCCGGGATTCCGTCGACCAGAAAGAAGGGCAGCACATCCTGGACGACCTTGGCCTGTCCGCCGATCATTGCCATCTGGCCGACGCGGCAAAACTGATGCACCCCGGCTCCTCCGGCCAGGAAAGCGTGATCCTCCAGGGTAACGTGACCGGCCAGGGCTGCGTTGTTGGCCAGGATAACGTGGTTTCCGAGGATGCATTCGTGGGCGACATGCGAGTTCGCCATCAGGAAGCAGTGGTTGCCGATCGTGGTGACGCCTTCGGGTTCAGTGGCGCGATTCACGGTAGCGCCCTCCCGGAAGACGTTGTGGTTACCGATTCGAAGATAGGAGCGCTGCCCCGAAAACTTGAGATCCTGCGGGTCACCCCCCAGCACCGCACCTTCAGCGATCGAGTTGTGGTTTCCCATCCGGGTGTACTCTTTGACCACCGCATGGGCACCGATACTGCACCCGTCTCCGATAGCTGTCCCCTGTTCCAGCACTGCATAGGGCCCGATCCGCACGCCGGATCCGACCTCGGCCCCGGGGTCGACGAGCGAAGTTGGATGAATCTCGCCCTGGCTCATTCGTGCAGAGTGTAGCATGTGGGGTTACTGGTTAAGGGTTACTGGTTCCTTGAACCTGTAACCAGTAACTTTCAGGCTGCGGGATCCACGCGCTTACTTCGTGCGCGCTACTGTACTCTTAACCTTCAACCTTCCGATCCTGGTGGTCGCCCGTCACGCGGGCCGGCACAAGACCGGCCCCTACGGTCACCGCCCGCACCTGTAACCTTCAACCTTCCACCGGAATCAACACTCAATCCGGCAGCCGCGCCACCGGGAGAGCGGCGAACTGCCCGGGTCGAGTCTGGATGGCCGTGGCTCCGACTCGCCCGCTCGCCCGAATCTCGAGAATTCCAAAGAAGTCGTCCAGACTCCCGCCCGTCCAGGCGAAGTCGGTGATAAAGAAACGGATCTGCCCGGCCGGGGGAATGAGAATGACCTGATCCGTGGCCAACTCGGCTGCCTGTTCTCCCCCGGTGTCAAAGAGAAGAGGTTCCAGGCTGACGGCGTGATCCTCCAGGTTCACTACCGCGACGCCGGTCTTGATCTGTTGGTCTGCATCAACCTGGATCAGGGTCCTGAATCCCGACTCCATGATCTGACTGGCGGGAACGCCGGCCAGACCGAAGTCACCTCCGAAGACAACCACGCCGGAAAGAGGATGATTCGATTCGATTCGCAGTGAACCGGCTCGCAGCGGGCCTTTTCCCCTGGTCTGAAGAGCCCTGCCTCCGTTGGCGGGGATTCTGGTGTCTGCAAGGGTATCACCGGAGACATCCAGGAGGTCGATGGAAAGGAGAGCCCCCTCACCATCCCTGGCGATCACCAGAGCGTCGGCATCGGTCGTATCGGCCAGGTTCATCAGGGAGAGACGGCTCATGAGGCCTTCTCCATCGGCAAAATGGGCGAAATCGAGAACTCGGGAGGGCTCGATGGCGGCCGCCGCCGAGTTGGCTCCCTTCTCGCGAGCCACCGGTATTACAGCGAACTCGCCGGGCCTGGTCTGAATGGCCGTTGCACCCACGCTCTGACCGGCACTCGCGCTGAGAATCCCCAGAAAATCGGAAAGGTCGACGGGCGGAGAGAATTCTAAATCCGTTACGAATAGAGATCGCTGGCCTCCGCCGGCTATCTTCAATCCCTCCTGGTCGGGCTCTGCCGTCGAGAGCTGTGAGCCATCCAGATTCAGAAGGGACACCTGGAGGGTCGCCGGCTCCGGGTGCAGGTTGACGACCGAGAACCCCGTGTCAATCGCCTCAACGGCGCTGGTCTCCACAAGAATCCGGAATCCGGTTTTTCCCGCCGGCCCCGGGGGGATCCCGGCAAGCCCGAAGGGACCTGAGAACAGCACGAGACCCTCAAGGGGATGATCGGAGGTGACCTTCACAGACCCGCTGAGGACGGGACCACTAGCGGGACTCACCAGGCGCACTGCGCCCCCTGGCGGAACCCGCACCTCGATTTGCCCGTCCACCCGGGTCCCATTGAGCCTCAGGCTCCAGGGGTGTCCCCGGGAGGTTGTCAAGGCGACGACGGCTTCAGTGGCGGCCGCAGCCGTGAGGCTAACCCGGATTATGCAAGAGATCTAAATTCAAGTGAGATGTGGGCCCAGAAAAAAGGCCGTAGCTCTCTGATATAAAAGGGTTTAGAGAAACAAAGACCCTAAACAGGAGCTACGGCAATGTCAAAAACAGTCTGCCAGAATACCCTGCCATTTCATAGCCACAGAAACATCACGGCTCGTTTTGATGGGGGGAGCCTCACTTCCGACGCAGGATGGTTGTTGTTTGGATCGCTGGATCGTCAACATCGATTGTGCGAGGGCTTCAGTTCCTGTATTTCGGAAAGTCGAGACCAACGCTACATTCGTCATGACCTGTTGAAGTTGATCCGACAACGAGTCTTGCAGATCGTGGCCGGCTACGAAGACTGTAACGACGCCGATACGCTGCGCTCGGATCCGATGCTCAAGACAGTCTGTGATCAGTTGCCAGAGAGCGATCCCGATTTGGCCACCCAGCCGACTTTCTCCCGCCTGGAGAACTCCGTCACCAAGAAGGATCTGATGCGTCTGAGCCGGTGGCTGCTAGGCCGTTATGTGCGCTCCCTGAAGAAGAGACGTCCCAGCAAGATCATCCTGGATCTGGACAGTACCGACGACCACACTCACGGCCAACAGGAGTTCTCCTTCTACCACGGGTATTACCGAAACCACATTTTGCATCCTTTGCTGATCTTCGATGCCGACACGGGAGACCTGGTCTGTGCCGTGTTGAGACCTGGCAACAAGGGGGCTGCCTCTCACATCGTGCCCATTCTGAAGCGAGTCGTGGAGGCCATCCGACAAGCAGTGGGGACGGATGTCGAGATTGAGATTCGGGCCGACAGCGGCTTTGCCACGCCTCGGCTCTACGAGTTCTGTGAATGTGAAGAGAATAAACTCCAATATGTCATCGGGTTAAGCCGAAACCCTCGCCTGCAGCGAGTGGTCGAGCCCCTGCTGGATTCGACTCGGGAAAGGTTCCTTGAGCTGGAGGAAAAACAGCGTCAGTTTGACGAGTTTCTTTATCGAGCCCACAGCTGGGATCGATCCCGTCGCGTCATTGTCAAAGTGGAGGTCGATCAGCGTGGGATCAATCGTCGCTTTGTAGTTACCAACCGGGACGATCTCTGCTCCCAATCACTTTATGACCACTACACAAACCGAGGGCAGACCGAGAACTTCATCAAGGCCTTCAAGAATCATCTGAGCATGGACCGACTCAGCTGTCATCGATTCCTGGCCAATCAGTTTCGACTCCTCCTGCATGCACTGGCTTACCAGATGTTCGTTCGCCTGCGCGACTATCTTCACGGAACCCCCTGGCACAAGCTCGAAATCGAAACCTTACGTCGTCGGGTCCTCAAGATTGGGGCCCGGATCCGACAAACCACTCGACGCATCTGGGTCCATCTTTCCTCAGCCTTTCCCGAACAACCCCTCTTCCACCTCGTCTTGAGTCGCCTCAACTCCAGTTAGCTTTTCCCAGCTCCCCCGAAAAACCGCTTCCGACACTCATCCAGGCCCAGATCTGTCTGAAATTCACTCCCCAAACCACTCAGACGCCTCGCCAACCCATATTCTTCGCAAATCCGCCTGTCACACCTGCCCGCTTCCGAGTTGGGCCACTTCTCGAGTCGTTTTTCAACACCGAACTACGGTTCTTGCATAATCTGGGCTAGGCAGCCCGTGGTGAAAATCACGGACTGCTAGTCTCATGGAAAGCCGAAGGACGATTGTTCCAGCTCCAGTTCTGCCGGCATCCGGCACGGGTGTCGAGACTTGGCCGACTTGCGTGAAATCGAAGTCTATTGAAGAATCCGTCATCGTGTCACCTCTTTCACCGTCTAGTCCGATCTCCGGAACCTGGATTTCTCTTTCCTTCGGGGAATACTCCGGAGCAGGAAAAAGGCGCCGATCATCAGCAAAGGGGATGACCAGAACCCTGCCAGCAGCTCCCCGTACCCGATGGACTGAAAAATATGCATCAAACCGTTACCCAGCATCAGCCAGCCGAAAATATGGGAGACCGGCTTCATCCCCCACTTGCCCTGGAAGACGAGGACACTGAGCACCAGGAGCACCACCACGGCCCCGATGAGCAGACCCAGCCAGAGTCCAAAAGTGAAGGTGGGCAGAGGTAAGCCGGGCCATCTGCCGCGCCAAGACTCGACTGCGGGGTTGTAGAAGCTGAGATAATCGTTGACCGCTTCGTCAAGAACGTGCAGGGCCAAGGCCCCGCTCAACAGAAGCCAGGAGATTCCCCACCTTCGGTTCCGGCGGGAGTTGTCTTCGAGACTCAATGCCGGTCGAGCCTGCGCAGGAGCAGTGTTTTCCAGCGCACCTCGTAGGGCCCGCTTCCCGCGGGAATACCGTGGACCTGAAGTCCGATGAAGCCCGATCGGAAAGACTCTTCATCGGTGAGGTCAGCCACCCTGGCGCCGTTGACCCAGGTTTGGATCCGAGCCCCCTGCACTTTCACATGATAATGGTTCCAGTCCCCGCCTTTGAATAAACCCTGAAGGGGGCGGCTCTGGCTGAGCCAGCCTCGCTCGGTGCCCTCGGAGAAAATGTAGCCGGCACTACCCTCCGGTGCGGCAGAGATTTCTACCTGAGGACCGTGCACGCGACCGTCTCGATAGTCGGCTCGACTCTGGGACCTTATCTGGACTCCGGAATTGAGGCGGTCGTTCACCATCACTTCGAACTTGAGTTCGAAGTCGGAGAAATCTTCCCTGGTGCAGAGGAAGGAATTGGGGCTCCCCTCGTCGGTCCTGCCCAGAATGGCTCCCTTTTCGACTTCGTACGACGCATAGCCATTACGCTGAACCCAGCCTTTGAGACTATGCCCGTTGAACAAAGACAGCCAGACTCCCGGCTCCCCCCCCGCGTGGTCACGGTAAGCGGCGTACTTGTCGTTCAGGTACTCGCCATCCGTTGCGGGAATGGTGACCTCACCGGTGGCGGCCCACTCCGTGCCGCGCTGCAAAGTGATCTGGAACCCGAGGCCTCTCATGGCCACAGTACTGTGACCCAGGACGGTGTGAAAGACACGTCCTTTACCAAAGGCAATCGCCATCAGCAGGGGTTCATGCTCGCCGGTCCCTCCAGCCGATGCCTGTGAGTAAGCCGTGGCCAGGACGTCCAGTTGCTCGGCCGGTCCCCGCAGCCGGTCGTAGAGCTCATCTCTGGCATGCATCCACCAACTGGGCATCCCTTCCAGAATAGGATGGTGGGGCTGGCGCGCGACGGTCAGGAATTCCTGTTGAACCCCGTGGCTCCCCGCGGGGCCAGGGGACTTGTCGCGAACGATCCCTTCCCTTCGGACACGGAGGTAGGGCCCATGCTTCTCGGTTCTGCCTTTCCATCCTCCTAATCCAATCATGCGGTTGTACTCAGGCCAGTCCGGAAAGGCATTGTTGGCCGCATGAACACTGACGAATCCCCCACCCTCACGGACGAAGTCCTCGAATCGCTTCCTGGTCTCCGGGGGCCAGGGCTCCCCGTTGTAGTTCGAGAGCACGGCGTCATAACCGGAAAAATCCGGCTTGAATGGCTGGTCTTTGATCACCGTGGCTACTGAGACATCAAAGTAGGGTTCCAGGATCCCTTTGAGGACTGGAGTGGTCTCGCGCCACTGGTGATGATGATTCTCTCCGTCGATAATGAGAACACTCGGCCTGGCAGCCCCTGATGGACCTCCCGTCAGGACCAGGGCGGCGAGGATCGAAAGCATTACCGAGAAATTCATTCCTGTACCCCGAGCCGACGCTACTCATCTTAAGGGAACCAGGCAGAGAAGAAAACCGGGCCGAGGGCCCGGGGTTCGTCCGTCTCAGGACTTTTTGAGCATCACGAAATCCCGCATGGCCGCAATGGTCTCGAAATTCGCCAGCAGCATCTCCCTGGGCTCAATCTGAATCTCAAAGGTCTGTTCCAGGAATGCAATCAGGGTCAGGACTCCCATCGAATCGACGATCCCTTCGCGAAACAGCTCCGTGTCCACGCCAATCATGGACGTCTCGGGCACCCGAAATCGATCCCGGACAAATGTAGAAATCTCCTGGATGACGGATTCGGAGCCCGGTTCCGGTGTCATGCGCTGCTCCCGGCAGGTTTCCGACCGCTGACGAAGCTGTTGGTGTTGAGCAGTGACAGCTCGCAGTGCTCCATTTCCACGAATCCGGCCTCCTGCATCCAGGCGAAGGTCTGTTCTATGGTGTGGTTTTCTCCCTGGCGGGAGCCACTCAACATGATCAGATCGAGAATCGCCGGCCAGCGTTTTCCCAGGCCGCCGGACCCCAGAAACTGAGCCTGAACGACCAGCCTCCCCGAGGGGTTGACGACGGAGAAGAGACGCCGAATCAATTCCCGGCTCGCCCTGTGTCCCAGCATGTGGAGGGTATTGGAGATGAGGACGGTGTCGTAGGTCCCCGGAATCTCGTCTTCGACCAGATCCAGCGGGAGGTACCGGATCGGGTTCGGAATATCCCGCCACCTGGAAAGCTGTGCGGTCTCCTCGAGCACGGAAGGAAGGTCGGACAGAAAAAGCTCCAATTGGGGATTCCTCAGGGCCAGATGATGAGCGTAGGTTCCGGGACCGCAGCCCAGATCGAGCAGCGACCCGGAGGCGCTTACGTCCAGGTAATCCGCCAGCTCTCTTCCCCGAAGACGCGCGTACGTGTCCATGGCGCGACTAAAACTGTCCGCCGCTCCTGGTGTCTGTCGCAACTCCTCGGTCAGATCGAAGACAGGTCGTGCCGCCAGGACCGCCTTGTCGAGTTCCGAGAAGACGCCGTAAAGATGGTCGAGGAACCTGAGCCAGTCTCCCAGGTAAGCGTCGGACGAAGCTTTGAGCAGCACGTTGCCGGCCGGCTCGGAAAGGGCAAACCGTTCTCCGTCCCGGCTTTCAAGGATGCCCATTGTGGCAGCATAGCGCAGCAGGCGGGCCAGCCTTTGAGCGTCGGCCCCCGTCTTCGCTGCCAGTTCGACGATCGAGAGTTCTTCCCGTCCAATGGCCTCGAACAGCTCGAGCCGAAGCAGCGCAAACATCACGGAGACCTCGAAGAAGCCTTCCGCCCTGGCGAGCATCGCTATCTGGTCACGAATGGCTGTAGGGCTGTCCACGCTCAAGACGGAGTAAGGTTAGCAGACCCGATTCCGCCGACCAAATCGGACCCATCCTGGTTGAGTGGAAGCAGCTGCATTCGCTAACATTCGGGAATGGAGAGGAGGTTCAGGCACCTTCCTGACCGGCTCTACTTCTTCGGGCTGCTGGCGGGTCTGGCGGCGCTGCCGCGCCGGCCGGCTTACCGGCTGGCCAGGCGACTGGGGCGCAGGCTGGACAGGATACATCCACAAACGCGCGAGGCGATTCTGGGGAACCTCCGCCTGATGCCCGGTGATGAGGCCGCCCTGGATCCTGGCAGCGTCGTTCAAAGCTACTTCGAACACGTCGCCTGCGAGGACTTGGACGCCTACTACTATCCTTTCTGGAACCTTCGCAATCTGGGGGCCTACTTCGACCTGGCCGGCCTTGCCCACCTGGATGAGGCACTGAGCCAGGGACGAGGAGGCATCCTGCTGACGGGCCATCTGGGAACGGTCTGCGCTGGAATGGTCGCACTCGGAGTTCTCGGCTACCCCGTGCGTCACGTGGCGCGCGACTACGGGTCGGACACTGCGATCGAGCCGGCGTTCCGCCAATTTGCGTTGCTCAAGCTTCGCTGGATGGAGTCCAAAATGGGCCGTCCCCTGATCTACGCCCACCGGGGCGACAATCCGAATCTTGCCTCGGCGGTGCTCGAGATTAAGCGGGCACTCTCGGCCAACCAGCTGGTGTCGATGGCCCTGGATGTGGACCCTGCCTGGGTCAACGATTCAGTGCCGGTTCGATTCCTTGGTCGCGACTGCCGTCTCACCTCCAGCCTGGTCCGACTGGCCCACGAGTGTCGCTCGCCCATCATTCCCTACTTCAACATTCGCCAGCCGGAGTCGGGGTTCCGTCACCAGTTAAAGGTGGGACCCGGACTCGAGTTGTCGGGTCGGGTAGACCAGGATGTGCAGCGTTGCGCCCAGCGACTCGAAGCAGTCATTCAACAGGACCCTGCACAGTGGTTCAGTTGGGACTCCCTGTCCCATTTCGAAGACCGGAAGTCAGAACCCGTACCCTGACCGGTGTGGATCCGTAGGGGCGACCCTGGTGGTCGCCCGTCAGGCGGGCCGGCACCAGACCGGCCCCTACGACCCGGATTATGCAAGAGATCTAAATTCAAGTGAGATGTGGGCCCAGTAAAAAAGGCCGTAGCTCTCTGATATAAAAGGGTTTAGAGAAACAAAGACCCTAAACAGGAGCTACGGCAATGTCAAAAACAGTCTGCCAGAATACCCTGCCATTTCATAGCCACAGAAACATCACGGCTCGTTTTGATGGGGGGAGCCTCACTTCCGACGCAGGATGGTTGTTGTTTGGATCGCTGGATCGTCAACATCGATTGTGCGAGGGCTTCAGTTCCTGTATTTCGGAAAGTCGAGACCAACGCTACATTCGTCATGACCTGTTGAAGTTGATCCGACAACGAGTCTTGCAGATCGTGGCCGGCTACGAAGACTGTAACGACGCCGATACGCTGCGCTCGGATCCGATGCTCAAGACAGTCTGTGATCAGTTGCCAGAGAGCGATCCCGATTTGGCCACCCAGCCGACTTTCTCCCGCCTGGAGAACTCCGTCACCAAGAAGGATCTGATGCGTCTGAGCCGGTGGCTGCTAGGCCGTTATGTGCGCTCCCTGAAGAAGAGACGTCCCAGCAAGATCATCCTGGATCTGGACAGTACCGACGACCACACTCACGGCCAACAGGAGTTCTCCTTCTACCACGGGTATTACCGAAACCACATTTTGCATCCTTGGCTGATCTTCGATGCCGACACGGGAGACCTGGTCTGTGCCGTGTTGAGACCTGGCAACAAGGGGGCTGCCTCTCACATCGTGCCCATTCTGAAGCGAGTCGTGGAGGCCATCCGACAAGCAGTGGGGACGGATGTCGAGATTGAGATTCGGGCCGACAGCGGCTTTGCCACGCCTCGGCTCTACGAGTTCTGTGAATGTGAAGAGAATAAACTCCAATATGTCATCGGGTTAAGCCGAAACCCTCGCCTGCAGCGAGTGGTCGAGCCCCTGCTGGATTCGACTCGGGAAAGGTTCCTTGAGCTGGAGGAAAAACAGCGTCAGTTTGACGAGTTTCTTTATCGAGCCCACAGCTGGGATCGATCCCGTCGCGTCATTGTCAAAGTGGAGGTCGATCAGCGTGGGATCAATCGTCGCTTTGTAGTTACCAACCGGGACGATCTCTGCTCCCAATCACTTTATGACCACTACACAAACCGAGGGCAGACCGAGAACTTCATCAAGGCCTTCAAGAATCATCTGAGCATGGACCGACTCAGCTGTCATCGATTCCTGGCCAATCAGTTTCGACTCCTCCTGCATGCACTGGCTTACCAGATGTTCGTTCGCCTGCGCGACTATCTTCACGGAACCCCCTGGCACAAGCTCGAAATCGAAACCTTACGTCGTCGGGTCCTCAAGATTGGGGCCCGGATCCGACAAACCACTCGACGCATCTGGGTCCATCTTTCCTCAGCCTTTCCCGAACAACCCCTCTTCCACCTCGTCTTGAGTCGCCTCAACTCCAGTTAGCTTTTCCCAGCTCCCCCGAAAAACCGCTTCCGACACTCATCCAGGCCCAGATCTGTCTGAAATTCACTCCCCAAACCACTCAAACGCCTCGCCAACCCATATCCTTCGCAAATCCGCCTGTCACACCTGCCCGCTTCCGAGTTGGGCCACTTCTCGAGTCGTTTTTCAACACCGAACTACGGTTCTTGCATAATCCGGGCTACGACACTACCTGACCCGTGTGGATGGCAGTACATCGAGGGAGCCGACCGAGGGTAAATTCGCAGGTTGCTAGCAGCCCGTGGTGAAAATCGCACGGGCTGCTAGAGGCCAAGGACCCAGGCAAAGACGAGCGGCGCCACGATCGTGGCATCGGACTCGATCATGAATCTGGGCGTCTCCACTCCCAGTTTTCCCCAGCTGATCTTTTCATTGGGCACCGCCCCGGAGTAGGAGCCATAACTGGTCGTGGCATCCGAAATCTGGCAGAAATAGCTCCAGATCGGTGTGCGCTCTCGTTTCAGGTCCTGCCTCAGCATGGGGACGACGCAGATCGGGAAGTCTCCGGCGATTCCACCCCCGATCTGAAAAAGGCCCAGGGGCGCTTCACGGCTCTCCCGTTCATACCAGTCGGCCAGCTCCATCATGTATTCGATCCCCGACTTCACGATTTCAGGACCCAGTTTCCCCTCCAGGCAGTGGGCCGCGAACAGGTTGCCCAGGGTCGAATCCTCCCACCCGGGTACAACCAGGGGAAGGTCCTGCTCACAGGCGGCGAGCACCCAGGAATCGGCGGGATCGATCTGGTATGAGGGTTCCAGGCTGCCCGCCCGGATTGCGGCGTACAGGAACTCATGCGGGAAACGGCGCCGACCGCTCTCCCGAGCCTGCAGCCACTGCTTCAAAACCTCGCCCTCCAGCCTCCGCAGGGCCTCTTCTTCCGGAATGCAGGTGTCGGTGACGCGGTTGAACCGCTGCTCCAGCAGTCGCCTTTCATCTTCTGCGGTCAGTTCCCGATAGCGCGGAATTCGCCGATAGTCATGGTGGGCCAACAGGTTGAACAGGTCCTCTTCCAGATTGGCTCCGGTGCAGGAGATACAGTGGACCTTTTCACTGCGGATCATTTCTGCCAGACACCCCCCCAACTCCGCCGTGCTCATCGCCCCGGCCAGAGTGATGACCATCCGGCCACCTGAGTCCACGAGTTCGCGATAGGCCTGGGCCGCATCCACAAGGGCTGCAGCGTTGAAATGTCGAAAGTGTTGCCGCAGGAAGTCGCTGATCGGACCCTGGTTCATTGCATCCTCCCGGTCAGGCCGGGTCCGCGCTAAGAGACACCACAGAACGGCAAGGCGTAAGCCTGCCGTTGAGCGGAGAAACGCCGAGCTGAGCTCTACCGTTCTGTTCTTCGGCCTGACACTTGACTCAACCCATACTACCGCGACGCCAGGGCGGCACAGGACAGTCTGTAGAGGAGCCGGGCCCCGATGTAGGCGTCCGACAAATCCGTCCCCGGCGTCACCTCGCTGAGATCGAACGCTACGATTTTACGTCCACTGGCGACGACCTCGTCGATCAAGAAAAGGGCTTCCTCGAACATCAATCCGCCGGGTGCCGGCGTCCCGGTGCCGGGGCACAGCGACGCATCCAGGCCGTCTATGTCGAAGCTGATGTAAACATCCTCGGGCAGATGTGCGACGATTTCCCGGCACAGGTTACGCCAGGATTCTCCCTGGAAACGACGACGCCACAAGCCTCGGCCCTCCACCAGATGAATCCGGTCGGGGTCTCCCGATGCCGTTTCCTCCTCCTCGCTGCAGTAATCCCGAGTACCTGCCTGGACGAGTTTGCGCACACTCCGGCATTGCAAAGCATTGAACATGATCGAGGCATGGGAAAAGCGAAAGCCCTGGTAGTTCTCTCTCAAATCCGCGTGCGCATCGACTTGAAGAATCCCAAAGTCACGATTGCGATCGGAAACCGCCTCGATCAATCCCAGCGCGCAACTATGGTCCCCTCCCAGTACAGCCGGCAGCTTCCCCTGCCGGAGAAGATCCTGCGACGTGGCCTTGACCCAATCCACCATTTCGGCGCAGCCGCGGTTCACTTCCTTCCGGGCTTGCTCTACCTCCCGGGAGCGACCGGCGTCTGCACCGTCCCGAACCACGCTTTCGGCCAGGACGCGGAGGCGACTCCCCTCTTGCTTGAGGCCTTCCGGAAGCGCCAGCATGGCGATCCCTCTTTTCCAGGCGTCCGGATAAAGCGCGTCAAAAAGATCCACGTGGGAAGATGCCGCCAGGACTGCCGCCGGGCCCTCGGCGGTTCCCGTCCGGAAGCTGACCGTCACCTCCCAGGGAACGGGAATGATGACCAGATCGGCGCTCGCGCAGTCGAAGGGCAGATCCCAGAGCGTGTTCCCGGTGGGGGTGTGGTCGCAATCTACTTTCATGGCCCGGGAACTATGGCTTCTCCTGCCTCCTTGCTCCGCGATAGAAAGGAAGCAGGAGCAGGCGTTTCAGCGAGACGTCGACTCCGGTTTGCAGCAACCCAACTTGAATCCTGGGGCCGGACGTCGGCCCCAGATAGCTGAAGAGTAACCGATCCCAGAAGGAAAAAATGGTCCCGTAGTTTCGATTGTGCTCCTCCCGCTTGACCGAATGATGCATCAGATGCAGGGCGGGAGTGACAAAGGCTAATGAGAGAACCCGACTCACTCGGCCGGGCAAGCGTAGATCGCTGTGGACCAGCAGGTTGAAGAACCCGTAAATCACCTCGAAGACGATCAATCCCAGGACCGGCAGGCCCAAGACAAAAACCACTACCAGCCTGACTCCCAGGGAGATCAGGAGTTCTACGACATGGAAACGAACCGCCGTCGATGCATCGAAGTGGTGGTCCGAATGATGAACCACGTGGAATCGCCACAACAGGGGCCAGAGATGGTTGGCGCGGTGCCAGACGTAAGCGACAAGATCGAGGACGAATACCGTAAGCACAACCTGGGTCCCGTAGGCCAGTCCCAGAATCTCGAAAGCTCCCTGTTTCGCCTCCCGAACGGAAACAGCCAGGGCTGAAGCACAGGCCCCGCACACGATGGAAAGCAGCGCCAGATTGATAACCGCCAGCGGGATGTTGACCTTCCAGTTGCTCAACAGATCCCGAATCGCCAGGCGACTGGGAAGGAGCATCTGCAAACAGACAACCAGTACAGCGGATATGAGAAAACCGGTCCCCTTGTAGAACTCGAACTGCTCATGGATCAGGGCATCGAATTCGGGACTCATGAATCAGTCTTTGAATGGACTTCGCTCGAGAGCAAAGTCGATGGCCTTCTGAGGAACCCGATAGCGTTCCCAGTAGCCGTTTCCCTGATAATCGACATCCCCGATCCCGACCGGGCTGGTGTAAAAGGCATCGACCGTCAGGCGGCGGACCCAGACAAAGAAGCGGCCGCCGGGACCGAGAGTCGAAGGAGGCTCACGCGTATATCCCAGGTAGCCCTGGTTACGAGGTGGCGTGTGAAACCTTGCATTGCGGGCCTCCCGCTCCTTTCTTTCCTGCTCTCGCGCCTCCTGGGCCAGCGCCGTGAGCATCCGATGCTGGGCCCCCGGGGGGGAGGCGACAAAAGAGTACTCGAAGTCTCTCTCCATTTTTCGATCGAGCCACTGGAGCCCCCCCGTGCAGATGCCGGCCAGTTTCCGATTCTGGCTGCACAACAGGTCGATGAACTCGGGAGCACCGGCTTCGAGAGCGCTGCCGGAGGCCTCGTCTGCCGGAATGATCAACTCGGCCAGCCGCATCACCGTCTGAAACTCATGATCGTTGAAGAAATTGGGCTGGTAGGATCCATCCTGCCCCGCCCCTTCCTGGGCCAGTGAGTGTACGAAGCGGCCGGCTTCGAGGGTCAGGCCGCCGGAGCCGACTCCGGTAAGCGCCAGCGCAATCGAACGCAACATCTGGCGGCGGGTCACGTTCCCGGAATGACGGCTCTGCTGTTCTGACTCAGACATTTCCTCTCCTCATTTCCTCGGCCAGGTAATCGCTGGCCCGCCACGACAGGGCGTTGATCGTCAACGTGGGGTTCTTGTCGGGATTACCCACGAAACATCCCCCGTCGACAACGAACAGATTGGGCGTCTCGTGGCCCTGATTGAAGCGGTTGAGCGCCGAGCTGCGCGCATCGTTGCCCATGCGAACCGTGCCCACCTCGTGAATGATGGTCCCGGGCAGTGAGATGCCCTGCCCCTCAAAGGCAGGATTGGAGATGCCCTCGACAGTTCCCCCCATCGTCTCGATGATTCCGCGGAAGGTCTGCTCCATGTGCCTGGCCTGTTTCCATTCATGGTCGCTCCAGCGAAAGTGGAAACGAAGCACCGGAATACCATGCTGGTCGACGACGTCCGGATCGATTTCGCAGTAGCTCAGGTTGTTGGGAATCATCTCACCGCGGCCGGAAAAGCCCACGAAACCCCCGTACTCTCGACGGATGGCGGCCTTCAGGTCGTGACCGTAACCACCGTGTCGGCGAATCGTGTTTCCTCCAAAGCCGATCGCCGGCATGCGATAGCCTCCCCCGATCTCGATATGGTAGCCGCGCGGGAAATCTTTGTTTTTCTTGTCGTAAAGCCACCAGGGCATGTACAGGTGCGCCCCTCCGGCACCATCGGTGTCATAGTGAGGAAGACCCTCCAGGGCAGGAACGTAGCCGGACAGGCTGAAACCCACCGTGTCCATCAGAAAGCGGCCTACCACACCGGAATCGTTGGCCAGCCCCGCCGGGAAACGGCTCGACTTCGAGTTCAGGAGCAAGCGCGCCGATTCGCAGGCACTGGCGGCTACAACCAGAACTCTGCAGTGAATCCGCTTTTCCTGACGGGTCGTCTTGTCGATGTAGGAAACTCCTGTGACTCGCCCCTCGTCGTCGGTGAGGATCTCCCGCGCCATGGCATTGTCGAATATCGTCAGTCTGCCCGACTCCAGCGCCGGGAGGATTTCGACCGTGCTGGACGAGTAGTTGGATGCCGTCACGCACCCCCGGCTGCACATCCCGCAGTAGTGGCACGGTTGGCGACCGTTGAGGGGCGTGGTGATGACGGCCCTCCGGTTCGCAATACAGGGAATGCCCAGCCGCTGGGAGGCGTTCTTAATCAAGATTTCATGAACCTTGGGCGGAGGCGCCGGCTGGAAAACACCATCCGGTGCGCTGCGAATTCCTTCGATGGTGCCGGTAACACCGATGAAGGCTTCGGCCTTGTCGTAGTAGGGACGGATATCTTCGTACCTGATGGGCCAGTTGGTCCCCAGGCCGTCCTGGTCGTAGGGGTTGAAGTCGTAGTCACTGAAGCGGAACGACATGCGGCCGTAATGGTTGGTCCTCCCGCCCAGGATCCTGGAACGAAACCACCTGAACCGGCTGCCCTCGGCCACGGTGTAGGGCTCGCCCTCCAGCTCCCAGCCGCCAAAGGTAGCCGCGAAATACCGGTTGAATGGTTTTCCTTTGCCAAAGTACGCTCCAGCTTCCTCGCCTGCTCCCCGGTGGGGCACGTCGTAAGGCCAGGCATGCTCTTTGAAGTCACGGCGCGGATTCAGCATGGGGCCGGCCTCGAGAAGGGCGACCTCGATTCCCTTCCCCGTAAGAACCCGGACGGCCGTTCCGCCGCCGGCGCCTGAACCGATCACGACAACGTCGAATTTCCTGGGTGTGCTGCGAACATGAGCCATGCGGTCAATTCTCTCAATTCCCGCCTCCAGATTCCAGAACCCGGAATCGCGGGCAGCCCGTGGCGAAAATCCCACGGGTCGCTGGAAAAATGGCAACATAGGGGACTCGGAAGACAGCCATGGATTTTGTCAAGCAACGGCTCTCCCAGGTACGTCGGGTTGTAGTCAAGGTCGGGACCAGCCTTTTGGGAGGCCGTGACCAGGGCCTGAATCTTCCGTTGATCGACCATCTCGCCTACCAGTTCGGCCAGGCACGGGAACAGCAAAAGGAGTTGATTCTCGTTTCGTCGGGTGCGGTGGGCGCAGGGGCTTTCGTGCTGGGTCTGAAGGAACCCCCGGCCGAGTTGAGCAGGCGGCAGGCGCTGGCCGCGGTCGGCCAATCGCGCCTCATGCAGCACTACGAAAGGATGTTCGCCCGCCACGGTCTGACGGTCGCGCAGGTGCTGCTGACCCGAAACACGTTCGACAGCCGCGATCTGTACCTGAACACGCGGAACACGCTCGAAACGCTGATGCGCTGGGGTGTCATTCCCATTGTCAACGAAAATGATACGGTCTCGGTCGATGAATTGAAATTTGGCGACAACGATGAGCTGTCGGCTCTCGTCGCAGGGAAAATCGGAGCTGATCTGCTGGTCCTCATGACCGACGTGGATGGCCTCTACGATCGCCCGCCCGATCAGCCCGGCGCCCGGCGAATCCCCGTCGTCTACCAGGACGAGACCCCGGATCTGGAAGTGGGAAAAGCCGCGGGGAGTCGATTCGGACTGGGAGGAATGCCGAGCAAGCTGAGGGCCGTATCTCTGGCCGCCGACACGGGTATCCTCACGAACATTTGCCGTGGTCGCGACGAGAACGTCCTTCTCCGCATCCTGGCGGGTGAAGCCTCGGGAACCTGGTTCGAACCGCGCGAGAAAAGAATCTCGGCAAGAAAGCGCTGGATCGCCGCAGGGAAAACGCCGGCCGAAGGGGCCATCATCATTGACGAGGGCGCTGAAAGGGCTCTTCGGACGGGAGGAAAGAGCCTCCTTCCCTCCGGTGTGATCGCTGTGCGCGGAGCCTTCCAGACAGGAGATGTGATTCACGTCGTAGGGACAGAGCTGGAACCGATCGCAAGAGGGCTGGTTCGGTTCTCGGCAGACGAACTGAGATCGGTTCAGGGTAAGAAGAGCTCAGAGATTGCGGAAATCCTGGAGGACAGGCAAACCTACGAGGTCATCCACCGTGACGACATGGTAGTCTTCAACGGCAAGAAGGAAATATGAAAGTCGATATCGTGGATGCCCGCGCCCACGTCCTTGACATCGCCGCCCGGGCCCGAGCGGCAGCCCGCCAGGTCAGCCGTCTCAGCCCCGAGGTCAAAACGGGTGCCCTGCTTCAACTCGCTGCGGTTTTGCGCGCCAGAGCAGGCCTTCTCGGAGCTGAAAACGAGAAGGACTTGAAGGCCGGCGAAGGCAACGGGCTCAGCGAAGCTATGCTGGACCGGCTGGAACTGACACAGGAGCGGGTCGAGTCCATGGCTATGGCTGTCGAAGAGATTGCCGCCGCCACCGACCCTGTGGGTGAAGTGGTCTCACAGTGGACCCGTCCGGGCGGATTCGAAGTCGGACAGGTGCGAATCCCTCTGGGAGTCATCGGAATCATCTACGAATCGCGGCCCAACGTAACCGCGGATGCCTCGGCACTGTGCTTCAAGGCCGGCAACGCAGCCATACTTCGAGGAGGCTCAGAAGCCCTTTATTCGAACCTGGCGATCGGGGAATGCATTCGGGAAGCCTTTGTCCGAGCCGATGTGACCCCCGACGCCGTGCAGTTGATCGAAACCACCGATCGCCGGGCGGTGGGTGAGCTTTTGCGGATGAACGAGTTCGTCGATGTCATCATTCCACGGGGGGGAAAGGCACTCATCCGGCGAGTCGTGGAAGAATCGACGATTCCGGTGATCAAGCATTTCGAAGGGATTTGCCATACCTTCGTTCATCGGGATGCCGATCAGGAAATGGCCCTCGAGATCGTCCTCAATGGGAAGGTGCAAAGACCCGGAACCTGTAATGCACTGGAGACGCTGCTGGTTGATGCCGAGATCGCGGAGGACTTCGTGCCAAAGGTAGTCACCGAGCTGAAAAGCGAAGGAGTGCGGATTCGAGGATGTTCTCGGACGGCTTCCCTGGCGCCGGTTGACCAGGCGGCAGAGGAAGACGACTATCGGAGGGAATACCTCGCCCTGGAATGCAACATCCGGGTGGTTGACGATCTCGAATCCGCGACCCGTCACATCGGGGACTACGGATCCAGACACACGGACGTGATCGTCACAGAGTCGTACAAAGCCGCACGGGATTTCGTCCGGCAGGTCGATTCCTCATCGGTCATGGTCAACGCCAGTTCGCGTCTGGCCGACGGAGGTGTCTTCGGACTGGGGGCGGAGATCGGCATCAGCACGGACAAATTGCACGCCTTCGGTCCCATGGGGGTCCGCGAGTTAACCACCAAAAAATTCGTCGTATACGGACACGGAGCCCTTCGGGAGTAACCCCCCGGGCGCACTTGTCATCACCCGCGCTCCTGACAGGCCGCACGCACGTTAGCCCGGATTATGCAAGAGATCTAAATTCAAGTGAGATGTGGATTATGCCCAGACAAAAGGCCGTAGCTCTCTGATATAAAAGGGTTTAGAGAAACAAAGACCCTAAACAGGAGCTACGGCAATGTCAAAAACAGTCTGCCAGAATACCCTGCCATTTCATAGCCACAGAAACATCACGGCTCGTTTTGATGGGGGGAGCCTCACTTCCGACGCAGGATGGTTGTTGTTTGGATCGCTGGATCGTCAACATCGATTGTGCGAGGGCTTCAGTTCCTGTATTTCGGAAAGTCGAGACCAACGCTACATTCGTCATGACCTGTTGAAGTTGATCCGACAACGAGTCTTGCAGATCGTGGCCGGCTACGAAGACTGTAACGACGCCGATACGCTGCGCTCGGATCCGATGCTCAAGACAGTCTGTGATCAGTTGCCAGAGAGCGATCCCGATTTGGCCACCCAGCCGACTTTCTCCCGCCTGGAGAACTCCGTCACCAAGAAGGATCTGATGCGTCTGAGCCGGTGGCTGCTAGGCCGTTATGTGCGCTCCCTGAAGAAGAGACGTCCCAGCAAGATCATCCTGGATCTGGACAGTACCGACGACCACACTCACGGCCAACAGGAGTTCTCCTTCTACCACGGGTATTACCGAAACCACATTTTGCATCCTTTGCTGATCTTCGATGCCGACACGGGAGACCTGGTCTGTGCCGTGTTGAGACCTGGCAACAAGGGGGCTGCCTCTCACATCGTGCCCATTCTGAAGCGAGTCGTGGAGGCCATCCGACAAGCAGTGGGGACGGATGTCGAGATTGAGATTCGGGCCGACAGCGGCTTTGCCACGCCTCGGCTCTACGAGTTCTGTGAATGTGAAGAGAATAAACTCCAATATGTCATCGGGTTAAGCCGAAACCCTCGCCTGCAGCGAGTGGTCGAGCCCCTGCTGGATTCGACTCGGGAAAGGTTCCTTGAGCTGGAGGAAAAACAGCGTCAGTTTGACGAGTTTCTTTATCGAGCCCACAGCTGGGATCGATCCCGTCGCGTCATTGTCAAAGTGGAGGTCGATCAGCGTGGGATCAATCGTCGCTTTGTAGTTACCAACCGGGACGATCTCTGCTCCCAATCACTTTATGACCACTACACAAACCGAGGGCAGACCGAGAACTTCATCAAGGCCTTCAAGAATCATCTGAGCATGGACCGACTCAGCTGTCATCGATTCCTGGCCAATCAGTTTCGACTCCTCCTGCATGCACTGGCTTACCAGATGTTCGTTCGCCTGCGCGACTATCTTCACGGAACCCCCTGGCACAAGCTCGAAATCGAAACCTTACGTCGTCGGGTCCTCAAGATTGGGGCCCGGATCCGACAAACCACTCGACGCATCTGGGTCCATCTTTCCTCAGCCTTTCCCGAACAACCCCTCTTCCACCTCGTCTTGAGTCGCCTGAACTCCAGTTAGCTTTTCCCAGCTCCCCCGAAAAACCGCTTCCGACACTCATCCAGGCCCAGATCTGTCTGAAATTCACTCCCCAAACCACTCAGACGCCTCGCCAACCCATATCTCTTCGCAAATCCGCCTGTCACACCTGCCCGCTTCCGAGTTGGGCCACTTCTCGAGTCGTTTTTCAACACCGAACTACGGTTCTTGCATAATCTGGGCTAGGCAGCCAGATTTCACTGGCAAGGCCCCCGCCGTACGCGAACTGGGCGAAATCCAGATCGAAGCCGAACGGTTTCACATCATAGACAGTGACCCTGGTCTCGTCGCTGTCCGCCAGGAATCCGTCACTGACCGTGACTCTGAAGCGTAGAACCCGGTCCTGCTCCAGGAGGGGGGCCTCGAACGTGAGCGTGGCCGGGCCCGGTTGCGGAAGCTGGACCTCCGGACCCGACGTCTGCACCCAGCTAAAAGTGAGATCGTCACCATCGGGATCAAACGAACTCGTGGCATCAAGCTGAACCTGCTTTCCCTCCTCTACGGCCTGATCCGGTCCGGCCCGGGCCACAGGAGGAAGATTTCCCGGAATATGGTTCACCTCGATGTCAACGGTATCCGTGTCGCCCTCCTGGCCGTCATCGACCGTGAGGCGGAAACGGAGCTGGGTATCGCTCGAGACCTCCGGAGCCGTGAAGGTGGGCAGGGCGGAATCGGAGCCTGCAAGTTGGACCGAAGGGCCCAACAGCTGCAACCACTGAAAGCTGAGCGTATCTCCATCCGGATCAAAGGAATCGGTGCCGTCCAGGGTCACCGGTGCCCCTTCGTCAACCGTCTGGTCGGACCCGGCATCTGCAACTGGTGGCTGATTGGAATCTCCGTCGAGAACCAGGACGTTGACCTGGTCGGAGTTGGAGGCCGAGCCGTCGTCGACGGTCAGCGAGAGGGTCAAGGTCGTGTCGCCGTCCACATCCGGAGCCTGGAAGGACGGGTCTCGAGCTGTCTCGTCGAAGGAGACGGCGGGGCCGCTGATCTGGACCCACGAGAAGGACAGGGCGTCCCCATCCGGGTCAAAGCTTCCCGCGCCGCTCAGAAAGACATTGTCCAGCTCATCGACTTCCTGGGACGGGCCCGCATCCGCAACAGGTGAGTGATGCACCGTTCCGTTGGACCACCTCCAGCCCAGGTCCTCCAGAATATCCTGAACGACGTCCCCGGGATTGTGGTGGCTCTCGCCACTGGAGATAGACGGTGTCATGAGGCCGTTCGCCCCCCCGGAAGGGTATGTGGCTTCGTCCAGATGGGCGATGCTGCTGCCCTCCTGGAAAGTGGAGGGGGCATAGAGTTCCGCACCCGAGGTGTTGGCTCCGTAGAAAAAGACGTCGTCCGTCAGAGCGCTGCCCAGGGCAATGGAGGACTGTGGATAGACGGCCGTGTCGATCAGGTTTTGGCCCAGATAGTCTTCCACGAAGCGATCGAAGATCTCGGGGCGCCCTCCAAGGCCCCAGCTCCCCCGGTCGCTGTCGTCCACTTTGAAGCTGTCTGAGAACCCCAGGCCGTGGGCCAGTTCATGCAGGACAATGCTGACGAAATCGACTTCATTGAAGGGAGGGTTCGCGTCAATACCGAAATACCAGGAGGGGAAGTCGCTGTTGATGGACACCTGGATGTCGGCACCTGAGAACAGATCATTGCCTGCCAGGGCATTGGCCAGGGACACCGGAAAGAAGGTGTCGGGGACATCTCCGGGAAAGTCCCGGACAAGTACAGTGGGACCGGCTCCTCCCAGTAGATTCGGCTCCCCCAGGTCAACGAACTCGGCCTCAACCCGGATCCTCTCGGGTGAAGAGAGAAACGTGGCCCAGATATCCACGGCGAACTGAAAGGCCGCCTCGGCCTCGTCTGGAAAGCCGGTAAAGGTGACCTCCCAGGTGGAGGCGCCCTGCAGGGTTACGACGTGCGCGGGTCCGATGTCCTTATCAGGCGCTTTCCGGAAGCGCGCCAGAAGCTGGGGGTGAGACTCGGGCTGGATCAGTCGACAGACGGTTTGTGTCCCCGATTGACTCCTCGAATAGACCGGAGCGACGGCCACTTCCTGAGCAGTGGCGACCGCAGTGGCCGCACTGGTGACGAGGAGCGACAGATACCAGAGTCCCTTCCAACGAACCCCGCTGGGTTTTTGGAGGCGACTGCAGGCGTGAGGCTGGAATAGTTCTTCGGTCGCCATAAGACTTCACTATTATCCGCGACTCGGATCCGCGTTTCAGTGATTTCGGGGCGCCATCCAGCACTTCCAGAATAGCCGATCACGGCCCGCCCCGCGGTACCCGCAGCTGGACCCCCTGGGATTTTCACCGCGCAATGCCCGGGTCATCCGTCGATCCGGCCGCCCCGGGTGTCAAACACTGTGACGGCGCCGAGGCTCTGCAGAGGACCAAGGAGCTGGTCCGCGTCGCCCACCACCGTGATGACGACTCTTGCGGGGTCGAAATAGCGCCTCGAGGATTCCAGCACCGTCGCCGGAGTCATCTGCTGGAGGGCGGGTATATAGTTCAGGTAGTAGTCCTCCTCGAGCTGAGCCAGGCGGCGGTCCATTTCCAGTCCTCCCATGGCGGTGGCCGTCTCCATTCTCCGTACGAAACCGCCGACGAGTTCAGCCCGGGCCAATGCGACTTCCGACTCGTCAGGTTTTTCTGCCCGCATTCGCTCCAGTTCCTTCAGGGTCTGGCCGATGGCGTCGAGAACCACATCCGATCGCACATCGGCGGCGGCTGAGTAGAAGCCGGACTCGATGTACCCTCTGAGCAAACTATAGGCACCATAGGTGTAGCCCTTGTCCTCTCGCAGATTCAGGAACAGACGGGCACTTGCGCCTCCTCCCAGAACCTGATTGGCGAGGCGAAAACCCAGGTAATCAGGGGCCGATCGAGCTAGCCCCCGGCCCGCCACTTCAAAGCGGGACTGAACGGAGTGAGGACGGTGCACCAGCAACACCCGGCCGGTCTCCGGCTCGGGCAGGGCAGGCATCTCCAGGACTTCATCCGGGCTTGGTTTCCAGTCCGAAAGATAGCGCTCGGCCAGGTCTGCGACCCTCTCCAGACTGATCGGGCCCGCCACCAGCAGATAAGCATGGCGGGGAACCATGCGGCGCTCGAAAACGGAAATCAGAGTTTCGCGGGTCAGCCCCTGCAGATGACTGTGAGGAATGGTGACCCGCGAGTAGGGGTGGCCGGGAAACAGGGCAGCCAGAGTTCTCTCGGTCGCGAGCACCGCGGGCTGTGCTCTCTCGGAGATCAGAAAACTTGTCCAGCGGACCCTGAGTTTTTCAAACTCGAGCGCGTCGTAGCTGGGTTCGAGCAACACCTCCGCCAGAACCTGAAAGGACTCCTCGACATACGAATCCAGGGCCGTCAGGAAAAATCGGCAGGACTCCATGTAGACTTCGGTGTCCGCCTGAATGGCATAACGGTCGAGGTGCTCGGCCAACTGCTGGGAGGTTCGCTTCCGGGTTCCTTCGAAGATCAGGTCCGTGCCCACCTGCAGGGCCGCCAGGCTGTCGCTGGGATTACCGACACGTCCCCCCGGCACCCCCAGCCGGAGGGAGATTCGGGGAAGCGTGTCTTCTTTGAGTGCAATGACGGTCAGTCCGTTCGACAGCCGTCTTTCTTGAATGAGAGGGTAATCGACATTGGACAGGCCGCCCACCGGAGGCGGCCTGGATGGATAACCGGGGTAGTGGGTCATGGGGCGGCTCCGGCAGCGCTTTCCGGCTCCTGCCGTGCGGGGCCCGTTTCGACAATCAAGGTGGTTCTGTTGGCCGGGACAAGGACCCGCCGGGCCGTTTTCTGAATTTCTTCGGCGGTCACTTCCAGATATCGTTCCACCTCATTGTTGATGAGAGAGGGATCATCGAAATAGGTCATGTACTGGGCCAGGGCCTCACCCTTTCCGTGAATGGTGGCACGGCTCGAAACGAAGCGGTAGAGAACCTGGTTCCTGGCCTTTTCAAGCTCCAGATCTGAGACCTTCGACTCTCTGGCGCGGAGGACCTCTTCCTCCAGGGCCTCTTCCACGATGCGGGTCTCGGCTCCATCCTGAATCTGGCACCAGATGACGAACATTTGGGGTCCACGATAGAGAGACGGGCCGACCGAGAGGCTGGCAGCCCAGTTATTGTCATATATCATGCGGCGATAGAGTCGCGACGATTCGCTTTTGGTCAGGACCAGGGCGAGCATGGAAAGAGCATAGTGGGCCGGCGACCCGGCCGGGGGCATGTGATAGCCCACGTGTATGGCCGGAAGTGGCGCCAGTTCATCTCGAATGACTTCCCTCTTTTCCTCCCCCTGTCGAGGCTCACTCAAATCCGGGTCGTGAGCATCGGTAGCCGGAGGAATACCTTCAAAATATCTCCTGACCAGGCCGAGCGCGTCGCCTTCGAGAATGTCACCAGCCACCACTAGGGTCGCGTTGTCGGGCCCGTAGTGCTTTCGGTGAAAGGTCACCGCATCCTCCACTGTCGCCTTTCTCAGGTCGTCGACAGATCCGATAATCGGGTGGGCATAAGCCCAGTTCTGGTAGGCGAGAGCATCAAAACGCAACATGGCCGGACCATAGGGCCGGTTGTCATAGCTCTGCTTCTTTTCCTCAATCACCGTCTGTCGCTGATTCTCAAAGTTTTCTTCGGTGACTCGGAGAGAGCGCATGCGGTCGGCTTCGAGCCAGAGGGCCAACTCCAGAGCATTGGAGGGAACCGTCTCGAAATAACCGGTGCGATCCTTGCTCGTGCTGGCGTTCCAGCGGCCGCCTACCGCATCGACGTGCCGCCCGTGCCGGGCCTTGCCCACGTTCTCGGACCCCTGGAACATCATGTGCTCGAAGAGGTGAGCCAACCCGGACTTGCCGGGTTCCTCATGGCTGGAACCGACCCGGTAGTGCAGAGTGACGTGGGCCAGCGGAACCCTCCGGTCGCTATGCAGGATGACATCGAGGCCGTTCTCGAGCTTAATCCGACTGAATCTCAAGGGGGGAAATTCGCTCATCACCGCAGTCGAGGTGTGGAAGTCATTGAACCGGGAATTCAAAGAACATCAGACTTTCCTGAGACTCCAGATTGGTGATGTTCGAAATGGTGATTCGGGTTTCGGCGGTGAGCTTGAACCATTCGAAGAAGACGACTCCCGAGTCACTGGCGTAAGGGGGGATCAGCCTTTCTCCGAAGTTTTTCCTCTCGAAGTCAGCCACCATATTCTTGTTCTTGATCTGGCCCAGGGAAATGTCTTCATGGGTTCGAATACTTCGATTTCTTTTTCTTCGCGATACTCAGAAGCACCCGTGTGTAGGGTATCGGAAGATAGTTATGCCCGTCATTGTTCAGATAGACATCTTTTCCTGAGATCCGGATTGCAAAGTCGTTGTTGTTTTCGACGACGACAAATACGGGCATGATCCCTTTCTCGTACAGTTTCTTCGTATCAAAGGCCGACAGGACCTCCTCTTGCCGGTCGAAGGCCTCTGCGCCGATTACGATATTCTGGAGAGACTGATGGGAAGGGTACTCGGCGGCCGCCCTGACCGGAATGTCCTTGATCTTGTATCCTGCAGCCACGGGAAAGCCGGCAGCCACCCAGAAGACCCCGCCTCTCACCAACCACCGACGCATAGGCGCATGATACAGGAAAGACGTGGTGGCCGCCGATGCCCTGTTGACCTGTAACGCCCCTCTGCCTACACTCCTCTTTCAACGGAGTTTCGCGTCGAGGGGCGGAATAAAAATGGATTTTGAGAAGCTGGGCGCCTTCTATATCGGTAAAAAAATACGATGTGCCGGGTGGGAAGCTGCTGGCAGACCTGGTCATGTACGATGCCCGCGATCTGACCACCCATGCCGTTTGTGTGGGGATGACCGGGAGCGGCAAAACGGGCCTTTGTATCGACGTCCTCGAAGAAGCCGCGATCGACGAGGTACCGGCCCTCATCATCGATGTCAAAGGGGATATGACCAACCTCCTGCTCACTTTCCCCGATCTCCTCCCCCGCGATTTTCGCCCCTGGGTCAATCCGGACGACGGGCGTCGACGGGGCATGGACCTGGAAGGCTATGCTCGTCACCAGGCCGATTTTTGGCGATCGGGGCTGGAAAAGTGGGGACAGGATGCAAACAGGGTCCGAACCCTCACCGACTCCGTCGATCGAGTGATTTACACGCCGGGCAGTCAGGCTGGTGTTCCCATTTCAATACTGCAGTCTTTCGCCCCTCCCCCATTGTCCTGGGAGGAGGACGCTGAGCTCTTGCGCGAGCGAATCCAGGGAATCGTGGGAGGCCTTCTGGGTCTGCTCGAGATCGACGCAGATCCGGTCAGGTCCCGGGAGAGTATTCTCCTGGCCAGCATTTTCGAACATGCCTGGAGAGAGAACAGGTCCCTCGATCTTGCTGCTCTGATCAATGCCATCCAGCATCCCCAGGTGAGGAAGATGGGGGTCGTGGATGTGGACACGTTCTTTCCGTCCAAAGAACGGTTCGAGCTGGCCATGGCACTCAACAACATCATTGCCTCCCCGTCATTCCGGAGCTGGCTGCAGGGCGAGCCGCTGGATATCGCCGGTTTCCTGGCAACGCCGGAAGGCAAGCCGCGCCACTCCATCTTCTACATCGCCCACTTGAGCGAGTCCGAGCGGATGTTTTTTGTCACCATGCTCCTCAATCAGCTCGTGACTTGGGTCCGGACCCAGCCCGGGACCACCAGCCTGCGGGCCCTTTTGTACATGGATGAGATCTTCGGATTCTTTCCTCCTGTGGCCCGCCCCCCGTCCAAGCCACCCATGCTTACGCTCCTGAAACAGGCGCGTGCTTACGGCGTCGGAGTCATGCTGGCCACTCAGAACCCCATGGACCTCGACTACAAGGGCCTGACCAACGCCGGTACCTGGTTCATCGGAAGACTGCAGACGGATCGGGACAAGCAACGAGTGCTGGATGGACTCGAGGGAGCCGATTCGGCTCAAGAGATGAGCCGCGGCGATCTTTCGGCTCTCATCTCTGATCTGGGGAAGCGAGTCTTTCTGATGCACAATGTTCACGAGGCAGAGCCCGTCACATTCCAGACCCGCTGGGCGCTGAGCTATTTGCGCGGCCCAATCACTCGCTCACAGATCCGGGAGCTGGTCGGGAACCGTGAGGGAGCTTCAGGATCCAGGGGAGGTGACCCAAAGACGCCTCCTGTGCAACCCGGCAGCGATAGCGCGAAGTTCCTCAGCTCGCCCCCCGTTCTGGGCAGGGGTATGCAGCACAGCTTTTTCCCCTTAACCTTGAGTTTTGGGGCAGTCGAGGATTCCCTGGAACAGCGTCTCGGTAGACATCTCATCAAGGACCGTCGCCTCACTTATGCACCTTACGTTGCGGGGATGGGGACCGTCCATTTCGTGAATCGCCGTCGCAATATCGCTGAGAGCGAGGAGTTTGCCCTGCTCGCAGAACCGCCCCTCGGAAAGCAATCCGTGGACTGGGATCGGGCCCTGGATGTTGTGCAGGATGCAGGTGATCTTTCGGGGCAGGCGGAGAGCGGGAGTGCATTCCTGGACCTGCCCGCGTCGGCCAACGATATGGGAGAGCTGAAGGCCTTCGGGAACGAGCTGGAAGAGTACCTGTATCGCTCCCGGAAGATGCCCCTCTACTACCACCCGAAACTCAAGGTGTACAGTGGGCCCGGCGAGGCTCGACGCGAATTTCAGATGCGCCTGGGCCAACTTTTGAGAGAGAAGCGGGACGCCGAAGTCGATCGGGTGGAGAGCCGTTACGAAAAGAGACTCGACAGGTTACAGGATCGGCTCAGACGATCGACGATCACGCTGGAAAAGAAGGAGGAAACCGCCTCGGCTCGAAAACGTGAGGTTTTGGTTTCTGTCGGTGAGACTGTCCTGGCGATGTTTCTGGGCCGCCGGTCGCGAAGTGCAGCTTCTTCGGCTCTGGGTCGGTATCGAATGAGCTCAACGGCCGGCAAGTCTGCCGAAGAAGCCGAGCAGAGCGTGCGGGCCCTGCAGCGGGAAATGGCCCAGCTCCAGGCAGAGCTTACTGAAGAGGTTGGAAAAATTGAAGCACTGTGGGAACAGGCCGGGGAAAGCCTGGAGGAAAAGGCTCTCGTTCCCAGGAAAAGCGACATAGACGTCGCTTTTTTCGGGCTGGTCTGGGGTCCAACCTGGCAGATCGAGTATGAAGACGGCCGCGGTGTCGCCGCTACGACCTCGGTGCTGGCCATCAAGGAGCGGTAGATCGCGGGAGCGCTCGCTCCTGCTTGCGCTGTCACCAGTGCCCAGTTCCGAGTTGGACTGTCCGCCTGTCAGCCAGACTTCACGAATCCACAAGCTTCAACCAGTAACCAGTAACCGGCAACCAGCAACCACTAACCACCAGCCAGCCCCCTTCTCCGAATGTAACCAATCCAACAGCGGGAGCGTTGTTTTGGTAGCTGTTGTAATCTAGATGCTGGGATTAATGGCGAACGGCGGACATTTTCGCATCGCGGTACCGACCCCGGACATTGCGCCGGTCTCGGAGTTCGAGGAGTCGTCTGTTCCGGCTCAGCTAGCCGATGAAGAGCTGGTGGCAAGAACGCGAGCCGGAGATCTGAGTGCCTTCGATACGCTGGTTTTGCGCTATCGACGAAAGGTCACCGCCGTAGCCTGGCGTTTCTTTTCGGATCCTCCTGACGCCGAGGACATGGCCCAGGAGGCCTTTGTGCGGGCCTTTACGAATCTGGAGAAACTTCGACCGGGTGTCCCCTTTCAGAACTGGCTCTATCGAATAACCATCAATCTATGCCTGGATCAGTTGCGCAAGGAGGGCCGGAGACCTCAGCAGATCGAGCCGGACCTCAGGCAGCCGGAGGAAGAGTGGCTGGAAAGGCAGTTGTACCGTGGGAGCGCCGATTCGGAGCCTCGCTTCGTGGGCCACTTGATCGCCCGGGAACTGGTCGGCCGGGTCCTCCGCAAAGTTGCTGCCAAGGACCGTCTGGTTTTGCATCTGCTCTATGGCGAGGGCAGGAGCGTCGATGAGGTCGCTGCGACGCTGGGCTGGAGCAACACTAACGTCAAAGTAAGGGCTTTCCGGGCCCGCCGGGCTTTGAGGAAGTATTTGAACCAACTGGATATAGTCCGGGAGGAATGAACCGTGCCTGCCAACAATCGACGTCAAGAGAGACAGCTGGAGCTGTTCCTGGAAAGAATTTTCAGCCAGGTGAAGTTCCCCGGCCACAGTGATGATGAGGTCTTCCTGGAAGGGTTTTACCAGAAGCTGAGAGAAGGTGTGCGTTTCGAGCCTCAGACTCTCGGAGCCTGGTGCTGGAGACTGGCCCCGGTGACCGGAATCGCCAGCTTCCTCCTTTGCTTGACGCTCGTAGCCGGTCACCAGTTCGATAGAGCCGCCGGCCCGGAAGGTGAGGACGACGTGGTCGCGCTCTTGAGTGAAAGCCCGGAAGGGGACGCGATTGTCGAGTCCATCCTGCATGCGGAAGGAGGGGAATGAGATGAGTTTCTGGAAGCGCTTCGTGGGTGTGGCGCTACTTCTTGCTCTCGGTTTTCTGTCGGGAGCCAGTGTGTCCAACATTCTCGATCTGAACTCCGCGGCCGACGACCGGACGTCCTGCAGGCACAAAGCCTCCCCGCTCTCGGACTCTTTCTATTCGGGACTGGATCTGACCGAGCAGCAGTGGAGTTCGCTCGAGAAGGTTCTCGAACAGTGCCGCTCGGAACTGAGTGAGCTGCGAAAGGGCATGGCTCCCCGGATTCATGAAATCCTGTTCCAGGCCCAGAGCGAAATCGAGCCGCTGCTTACTGGCGAACAGAGGGCCTCATACAAGGCCGAGCTGGCCCGGTGGGAAGAGCTCCATCGCCGCCACGTCCAGAGCAAGAAAGAGCAGTTCGGTTCCCGAAGCGAATCGGTGCCTGATTCCCGCTAGCCGCCATTTCTCACCGATGGGACCTCAAAAGGCCGCCCTGTTTGGTATAAAGCGTTTTGAATGAACGTTTTCACACGCAAACGGAGGTGGCCCTTATGAGAACAGAGTGTAAACAAGCCAGGTTCGAATTTCACGGACTATTTCAACGCAAAGTGAAGGCGCGGTTCGACGGCGGGAAGATCACCTCCGATGCAGGGGTGCTGCTGTTGCGAGAGGTCGAGAGGGGGACGGGTCTGATCGCCGGACTGGCTGAGTGTTTCAGGGATCACCGGGATCCGCGGTTGATCGAACACACGGTCGAGGAGTTGTTGGGGCAGCGCATCTACGGACTCTGTCTGGGGTACGAGGATCTGAACGATCATGATCAGTTGCGCACCGATCCGATGCTGGCGGTGGCGGTGAATAAGGCCGATCCGTTGGGGGAGAGGCGGCGGCAGGCCTCAGATCGGGGGAAGGCGCTGGCGGGCAGGTGTACGCTGAACCGGTTGGAGTTGACCGGCGCCGAGGTCGATGAGCAGGAGCGGTACAAGAAGATCGCGATGGACCCGGACCGGATCGACGGCTGGATGGTGGATGCCTTCGTGGAGTCCCACGAATCGGCGCCCGAGGAGATGGTGCTGGATCTGGATGCGACCGACGACCCGATCCATGGCCAGCAGGAAGGCCGGTTCTTTCACGGTTACTACCGCCACTACTGTTATCTCCCGCTGTACATCTTCTCGGGGGAGCATCTGCTGTGCGCCCGGTTGCGGTGTTCCAATATCGATGGGGCCGCGGGATCGGTGGAGGAACTGGAACGGATCGTCGGCCGGATTCGGCAGAGCTGGCCGGAGGTCTCGATCGTCATCCGGGCCGACTCGGGCTTTTGCCGGGATGACTTGCTCCGCTGGTGTGAAGACCATCACGTGGATTACGTGATGGGGTTGGCCAACAATGATCGGCTCAAGTCAGAGAGCGCCGAAGCGATGACTCAGGCCGAAGCCGAGTTCAACGCCACCGGGCGACCGGCGCGGGTGTTCAAGGATTTCCGCTACCGGACTCGCCACAGTTGGACCTCGGAGCGACGCGTCGTCGGCAAGGCCGAGTTCCTGGACAAAGGCGCCAATCCCCGATTCGTCGTCACCTCCCTGTCGCCGGAACGCCTGGGGGCCCGCGCGCTCTACGAAGACTTCTACTGTGCGCGGGGCGACATGGAGAACCGCATAAAAGAACAGCAGTTGGGTCTGTTCGCCGACCGGACCAGCGCGGCAACGATGCGCGCCAATCAACTCCGGCTGTATCTGTCCTCCGCCGCCTACATGCTCATGCACGCCTTGCGTCGTCTCGGACTGAAGCAGACCCCCCTGGCTCGCGCTCAGTGTCAGACGATTCGCTTGAAGCTCCTCAAGATCGGCGCCCAAGTCCGCCTCACGGTCCGCCACGTCTGGATCTCCATGTCGGAAGCCTATCCCTACAGCGAGGTCTTCGCTGCCGTCGTTCGAAACCTCCAGGCCATTCCTCTGCGCTGCTGAGGTCTGTCCCGATCAAACGCCCCCAAAAACGAAATCGTTCCATCGCTCAGGCCGAGCTCTGCCTGAATGCATTCCGTCACGCTCTTCCGAACCCGAAAAACGCTCCATTCACGACCATCCACACCACCGCATCACTCGACCTGGACCGGATCGATAGCGAAACTCTCAGAAAACCGTTCCGGCCTGCCAAAATCACCTTCATTTCCAAATCGGTGATCTATGCGGGCTAGCCCGGATTATGCAAGAGATCTGAATCCGAGTGAGATGTGGGCCCAGAAAAAAGGCCGTAGCTCTCTGATATAAAAAGGTTTAGAGAAACAAAGACCCTAAACAGGAGCTACGGCAATGTCAAAAACAGTCTGCCAGAATACCCTGCCATTTCATAGCCACAGAAACATCACGGCTCGTTTTGATGGGGGGAGCCTCACTTCCGACGCAGGATGGTTGTTGTTTGGATCGCTGGATCGTCAACATCGATTGTGCGAGGGCTGCAGTTCCTGTATTTCGGAAAGTCGAGACCAACGCTACATTCGTCATGACCTGTTGAAGTTGATCCGACAACGAGTCTTGCAGATCGTGGCCGGCTACGAAGACTGTAACGACGCCGATACGCTGCGCTCGGATCCGATGCTCAAGACAGTCTGTGATCAGTTGCCAGAGAGCGATCCCGATTTGGCCACCCAGCCGACTTTCTCCCGCCTGGAGAACTCCGTCACCAAGAAGGATCTGATGCGTCTGAGCCGGTGGCTGCTAGACCGTTATGTGCGCTCCCTGAAGAAGAGACGTCCCAGCAAGATCATCCTGGATCTGGACAGTACCGACGACCACACTCACGGCCAACAGGAGTTCTCCTTCTACCACGGGTATTACCGAAACCACATTTTGCATCCTTTGCTGATCTTCGATGCCGACACGGGAGACCTGGTCTGTGCCGTGTTGAGACCTGGCAACAAGGGGGCTGCCTCTCACATCGTGCCCATTCTGAAGCGAGTCGTGGAGGCCATCCGACAAGCAGTGGGGACGGATGTCGAGATTGAGATTCGGGCCGACAGCGGCTTTGCCACGCCTCGGCTCTACGAGTTCTGTGAATGTGAAGAGAATAAACTCCAATATGTCATCGGGTTAAGCCGAAACCCTCGCCTGCAGCGAGTGGTCGAGCCCCTGCTGGATTCGACTCGGGAAAGGTTCCTTGAGCTGGAGGAAAAACAGCGTCAGTTTGACGAGTTTCTTTATCGAGCCCACAGCTGGGATCGATCCCGTCGCGTCATTGTCAAAGTGGAGGTCGATCAGCGTGGGATCAATCGTCGCTTTGTAGTTACCAACCGGGACGATCTCTGCTCCCAATCACTTTATGACCACTACACAAACCGAGGGCAGACCGAGAACTTCATCAAGGCCTTCAAGAATCATCTGAGCATGGACCGACTCAGCTGTCATCGATTCCTGGCCAATCAGTTTCGACTCCTTCTGCATGCACTGGCTTACCAGATGTTCGTTCGCCTGCGCGACTATCTTCACGGAACCCCCTGGCACAAGCTCGAAATCGAAACCTTACGTCGTCGGGTCCTCAAGATTGGGGCCCGGATCCGACAAACCACTCGACGCATCTGGGTCCATCTTTCCTCAGCCTTTCCCGAACAACCCCTCTTCCACCTCGTCTTGAGTCGCCTCAACTCCAGTTAGCTTTTCCCAGCTCCCCCGAAAAACCGCTTCCGACACTCATCCAGGCCCAGATCTGTCTGAAATTCACTCCCCAAACCACTCAGACGCCTCGCCAACCCATATTCTTCGCAAATCCGCCTGTCACACCTGCCCGCTTCCGAGTTGGGCCACTTCTCGAGTCGTTTTTCAACACCGAACTACGGTTCTTGCATAATCCGGGCTAGAGAAGAAGCCGGTCTGACCCTGGACCCCGCAAGTGCCCGGGAGATTGGACAACAGACTCACGACTATGCAGACCGCAGAGTCCACCTCCACTTTCTGCTCTTTGACGTCGCCGATTCCGTGGCGGCAGGAGAAGGAACCTGGATCCCCGCTCGCGACCTGGAGGAAAGAAACTTTCCTCCCGCCAATCGAAGCGTGATTCGCCTCCTAAAGACTCTGATACAACCAGGCGGCGAGCGTGAGCAAGAGGCCCAGAATCACAATGACGGAGACGGCCCACCTGAATCGTAGGCGCTCCACCGTTTCGCTCAACTTTTCGTCGAGATTCTGATCCTCGACCCGCATCCTCCATTCTTCGGGATCGAGAACGCCCTCCGACGGGGTGAGCTCGGGCCCTATCGGCTCGAAACGGATCAGTCGCGGTGCAAACCACAACATGAGCCCGATAACCACCAGCAGCATGAGCAGGGGGATGTCGCCGTGGCTGACAACAAAGATGAGCGCCAGAGCCAGGAGGACGAGGAGAATCAGGAGGATCCGAACGTAGTGCCAGGGCACCGTTGCCTTGAATTCGGCTCCGCAGCGCGGGCACTTCATTCTGGACCGGCCCCTCAGAGGTTCGGCCCACAGCCAGGTCTTGCAAACCGGGCACCTTTGCGACAATTCGTTAATTCCTCTTCGACGGGTTGACCCGCCGGTCTTCTATCGAGGCAGCCACGACATTGGCCACCTGCCTGCGCAAGCGTCCCACATTCCCGTTGCTGTCCGGGTGCAGACGGCTGGTCAGAATAATCAGGAGAGTCTGCGACGCCGGATCGATCCATAGGGAAGTTCCGGTAAACCCGGTATGGCCGAACGATCCCAGGGGGAAAAGGTCCCCGCGAGTGGAACTGAACCGGGTGCGAATGTCGAAGCCCACGGCCCGCCAGGACTCCTGGTTGGGGGGGGACTGGTTCGTCGTCATTCGTCGGACGGAAAGGGGCGAGAGAATCCGGGTTCCAGCGTAGGTTCCCTCATTCAGGAGCATTTGCGCGAAAATAGCGAGATCACCTGCCGTGGAGAACAGCCCCGCGTTTCCGGACACGCCTCCCATGCGTTCAGAGGTTGGATCGTGAACCTCTCCCCTCAACATGCGCCCGTCGCGAAGCTGGGTCGGCGCGATTCGGGGTTCCCACGAAGCAGGGGGATTGAAGGTCGTGTGCTCCATCCCGAGCGGAGAAAAAACACGCCGGGCGCCGAACTCGTCCAGGGGCATCTCGGCTACCTTCCCGGCCACCGCACCGAGGACGATGTAGTTGATGTCGCTGTAGTTGAAACGACGACCCGGCACAGCCACCAGTTCCTCGCGGCTGGCCCGCCCCAAGGCCTCTTCAACTCCACTCCAGAGCTCGTCCTGGTCCAATCCAGAGCGCAGGCCTGAGAAATGAGTCGCCAACTGCAAAATCGTGATGTCTTCTTTGCCCCGTGTGCCAAAGGCAGGAAGAAACAGGCTGACCGAATCTTCCAGGGTCAAGCGGCCTTCCTCCACCAGAATCATGATTGAGGTGGCCGTGGCAACGGCCTTCGTCAGAGAAGCCAGATCGAAAACCGTATCGATCGTCATCGGCTCCGGCCGGGGGCGCAGGACGCGATGGCCAAAAGCCCGGTTGTACACGATTTTGCTGTAGCGCGCCACGACAACCACCGCACCCGGCACCAGGTTTTGCTGAATCGCCTCTTCGACGACCGCTTCGATTCTAGCCAGGTGCCGCGCCGACATCCCCACCCGCTCGGGCTTCCCTCGAGTCAGAACCTTTGCGGGAGCCGCCTGAACGGGAACCAGAAGAAGTATCAGCAGTGCACACGACCTGCGCATGCCCCAATTCTATGACATGCCCCCCTCAGCCGGACAATTCATTAATTGTCTGCTGCAGCCCGGTAATTTCCCGGCTTCGCTCCGAAAACTCACGAATAATCCGGGCTAACCCGAAACGCCGCGGAGGCTGCATGGGAGTTGACACCGGGTCAAGGAGGATCCATCTTAGGGATGGTGGACGGAGGTGGATACGTACTGGCCGGAGGTTCGAGTCGGCGCCTGGGAAGGGACAAGGCGTTCGTGGAGCTGGGCGGAATCTCTCTGGTCGAACGAGCTATGAACACGCTCCGGGAGCTTGGCCTCGAGGTTCGGGGCGTCTGCGGATCGAGGCGGCAGGCTCGACTCATTCCAGGTCCTTGTATTCTTGACCGAACTCCCGGACTTGGACCGGGCATGGCCATCTGCAGCGCCCTCGAGGACTCGACGCATCAGGAGAACTATTTTCTGGCCTGTGACATGCCCCTTGTCCCCGCGGCTCTGCTGCGAGGATTCCGCAAGTTGATCAGGGGTGTCGATGTGGTGGTCCCGGCCGATGCCGAAGCCACACTTCAGCCGCTTTGCGGCTACTACTCGAAAGCCTGTCTTCCGATCCTGGAAGAGCAGCTGGACAAAGGAGTCCTGAGCATCACCGAGATCCTGCGATCGAGCTCTCTGAAGGTGCACATCGCCGAGGCCGCAGAGGCGGGTATTGACTCAAGTGCCTTCCTCAGCGTCAACGACAAAAAAAGTCTTTATCGGGTCAGCATGCAATTTGAAAAACGCAACACGTGTGGAAGTCATTAACATGTCGACAGGTCTCTTGATTTTTCACGTGGTCGCGGTGGTCACGATTTTTAGTGCCGGCTACTGGGCCGGCTTTCAGCGTGGCAAGGTCCAGCCCAGGTGAGTCGTCAGATGAAGAGTTCTTCTTCCGACTTTTCTTTGATCTCTCCCCTGCGGGAGAAAATAGCGTCGATGCCGCCACGGATACCCCGGATGAAGGAGGAGATCTCGATGGCGGGCTTGAGGAGGTCCTTCTGAATGGTTTCGGTCGTCTCCTTGAATTTCTCGACTGTGTCGCTGACGAGATAGTCGATCTTGGCGGCCTGGTCGCGTCCCACCTCCATCACTTCCCTGATCACGGCATCCGCCTGGTCAGCCCGGTTCTGCAGAGTTTCAGACACCCTCGCCAGGTTCTCGGCAAGGTCCTCCGCGACTTCTCGAACGGGCTTCAGGCTCTCCGAGACCTCCAGAAGCCGCGCCTGGACACGGGAGAGCGTTTCTTCGAGTTCGCGGGACTGACGGTCGACCTGATCAGCTGCCTGTTGGACCGAACGGGCGGCCAGAATGATGGTAATGATCTGAAAAAGGAAAGCCACAACCGCCAGGACGGCGATCCCTACGGCCCACATCTCCATGCTGTTCACCAACTGCCTCCGGGAAGCCTCAGGCTTCCTCTTCTGCCGCACCCTCTTTGAGCCGCTCTTTGCCCTCTTCGTAGGCCTTCTTGCCCGCTTCGACCGCTTTCGAGATCGTTTCTTTCTTCTTGGCCAGGACTTCTTTCTCCTTTTCGATGCCGTCTCCGACCACTCCGACCACCTGGCGCGACTTGTCGCTCAGTTTTTCCTTGCCCGCTCGGGCTTTGTCCGTGACCCATTCACCTTTTTCTTCAAGATATTCCCTGCCCTCGCGGGCCGTCTGACCGAGCTTCTCAGACCCCTCCCGATACTTCTCCTCGATGATTCGACGGGTTTCTTCTCCGGTCCGAGGCGCGAAAAGCAAGGCGATGGCCGCTCCCACGAAACCCCCGACCAGAAAATACGTGACCTTATCTCCCTGTGACGCCATCTTTATTTCTCCAGTTCTCCCCAGGAACAGGGGATTTCCACTTAGCAGCCCGTGCTAGATTAACATAATTCCCGGGATACTCACTTGCGCACGGGCGATGGAGCGGGAAGCCCCGGTCAGGCTTCCCGTTTAGCCCGCATAGATCACCGATTTGGAAATGAAGGTGATTTTGGCAGGCCGGAACGGTTTTCTGAGAGTTTCGCTATCGATCCGGTCCAGGTCGAGTGATGCGGTGGTGTGGATGGTCGTGAATGGAGCGTTTTTCGGGTTCGGAAGAGCGTGACGGAATGCATTCAGGCAGAGCTCGGCCTGAGCGATGGAACGATTTCGTTTTTGGGGGCGTTTGATCGGGACAGACCTCAGCAGCGCAGAGGAATGGCCTGGAGGTTTCGAACGACGGCAGCGAAGACCTCGCTGTAGGGATAGGCTTCCGACATGGAGATCCAGACGTGGCGGACCGTGAGGCGGACCTGGGCGCCGATCTTGAGGAGCTTCAAGCGAATCGTCTGACACTGAGCGCGAGCCAGGGGGGTCTGCTTCAGTCCGAGACGACGCAAGGCGTGCATGAGCATGTAGGCGGCGGAGGACAGATACAGCCGGAGTTGATTGGCGCGCATCGTTGCCGCGCTGGTCCGGTCGGCGAACAGACCCAACTGCTGTTCTTTTATGCGGTTCTCCATGTCGCCCCGCGCACAGTAGAAGTCTTCGTAGAGCGCGCGGGCCCCCAGGCGTTCCGGCGACAGGGAGGTGACGACGAATCGGGGATTGGCGCCTTTGTCCAGGAACTCGGCCTTGCCGACGACGCGTCGCTCCGAGGTCCAACTGTGGCGAGTCCGGTAGCGGAAATCCTTGAACACCCGCGCCGGTCGCCCGGTGGCGTTGAACTCGGCTTCGGCCTGAGTCATCGCTTCGGCGCTCTCTGACTTGAGCCGATCATTGTTGGCCAACCCCATCACGTAATCCACGTGATGGTCTTCACACCAGCGGAGCAAGTCATCCCGGCAAAAGCCCGAGTCGGCCCGGATGATGATCGAGACCTCCGGCCAGCTCTGCCGAATCCGGCCGACGATCCGTTCCAGTTCCTCCACCGATCCCGCGGCCCCATCGATATTGGAACACCGCAACCGGGCGCACAGCAGATGCTCCCCCGAGAAGATGTACAGCGGGAGATAACAGTAGTGGCGGTAGTAACCGTGAAAGAACCGGCCTTCCTGCTGGCCATGGATCGGGTCGTCGGTCGCATCCAGATCCAGCACCATCTCCTCGGGCGCCGATTCGTGGGACTCCACGAAGGCATCCACCATCCAGCCGTCGATCCGGTCCGGGTCCATCGCGATCTTCTTGTACCGCTCCTGCTCATCGACCTCGGCGCCGGTCAACTCCAACCGGTTCAGCGTACACCTGCCCGCCAGCGCCTTCCCCCGATCTGAGGCCTGCCGCCGCCTCTCCCCCAACGGATCGGCCTTATTCACCGCCACCGCCAGCATCGGATCGGTGCGCAACTGATCATGATCGTTCAGATCCTCGTACCCCAGACAGAGTCCGTAGATGCGCTGCCCCAACAACTCCTCGACCGTGTGTTCGATCAACCGCGGATCCCGGTGATCCCTGAAACACTCAGCCAGTCCGGCGATCAGACCCGTCCCCCTCTCGACCTCTCGCAACAGCAGCACCCCTGCATCGGAGGTGATCTTCCCGCCGTCGAACCGCGCCTTCACTTTGCGTTGAAATAGTTGGTGAAATTCGAACCTGGCTTGTTTACACTCTGTTCTCATAAGGGCCGCCTCCGTTTGGCTTTGAAGTCTTTCATTCAAAACGCTTTATACCAAACAGGGCGGCCTTTTCAGGTCCCCATCGGTGAGAAATGGCGGCTATGCCTTCCAGCAGTCCTCCAAGCACGGAAACTCACTACCCGGCCGGCAACCCGATCACTGTCCGGCCTGCAGGCACGCCCCGCAGGCCGGTGTCCTTCGACCCGCCGGCCACGGCAGCGCGCTGAGCCTGGTCTGTTCTCTGTGCTTGACCGAGTACGCCGTCACGCGCGGGCACTGCAACTCTTGCCAAAAGGGCGGACGGGGTGTGCTCGACTTCTACTCGTCTGAAGAACTTCCCCACATCCAGGTTCAGGCCTGCCGCTTCTGCAAGACTTACCTCCATGTCGTCGATCTCGAGAAAGAACCGCAGGCCGTCCCCGACATCGACGAACTGACCGCCCTCCCCCTCGCCCGGATTATGCAAGAGATCTAAATTCAAGTGAGATGTGGGCCCAGAAAAAAGGCCGTAGCTCTCTGATATAAAAGGGTTTAGAGAAACAAAGACCCTAAACAGGAGCTACGGCAATGTCAAAAACAGTCTGCCAGAATACCCTGCCATTTCATAGCCACAGAAACATCACGGCTCGTTTTGATGGGGGGAGCCTCACTTCCGACGCAGGATGGTTGTTGTTTGGATCGCTGGATCGTCAACATCGATTGTGCGAGGGCTTCAGTTCCTGTATTTCGGAAAGTCGAGACCAACGCTACATTCGTCATGACCTGTTGAAGTTGATCCGACAACGAGTCTTGCAGATCGTGGCCGGCTACGAAGACTGTAACGACGCCGATACGCTGCGCTCGGATCCGATGCTCAAGACAGTCTGTGATCAGTTGCCAGAGAGCGATCCCGATTTGGCCACCCAGCCGACTTTCTCCCGCCTGGAGAACTCCGTCACCAAGAAGGATCTGATGCGTCTGAGCCGGTGGCTGCTAGGCCGTTATGTGCGCTCCCTGAAGAAGAGACGTCCCAGCAAGATCATCCTGGATCTGGACAGTACCGACGACCACACTCACGGCCAACAGGCGTTCTCCTTCTACCACGGGTATTACCGAAACCACATTTTGCATCCTTTGCTGATCTTCGATGCCGACACGGGAGACCTGGTCTGTGCCCTGTTGAGACCTGGCAACAAGGGGGCTGCCTCTCACATCGTGCCCATTCTGAAGCGAGTCGTGGAGGCCATCCGACAAGCAGTGGGGACGGATGTCGAGATTGAGATTCGGGCCGACAGCGGCTTTGCCACGCCTCGGCTCTACGAGTTCTGTGAATGTGAAGAGAATAAACTCCAATATGTCATCGGGTTAAGCCGAAACCCTCGCCTGCAGCGAGTGGTCGAGCCCCTGCTGGATTCGACTCGGGAAAGGTTCCTTGAGCTGGAGGAAAAACAGCGTCAGTTTGACGAGTTTCTTTATCGAGCCCACAGCTGGGATCGATCCCGTCGCGTCATTGTCAAAGTGGAGGTCGATCAGCGTGGGATCAATCGTCGCTTTGTAGTTACCAACCGGGACGATCTCTGCTCCCAATCACTTTATGACCACTACACAAACCGAGGGCAGACCGAGAACTTCATCAAGGCCTTCAAGAATCATCTGAGCATGGACCGACTCAGCTGTCATCGATTCCTGGCCAATCAGTTTCGACTCCTCCTGCATGCACTGGCTTACCAGATGTTCGTTCGCCTGCGCGACTATCTTCACGGAACCCCCTGGCACAAGCTCGAAATCGAAACCTTACGTCGTCGGATCCTCAAGATTGGGGCCCGGATCCGACAAACCACTCGACGCATCTGGGTCCATCTTTCCTCAGCCTTTCCCGAACAACCCCTCTTCCACCTCGTCTTGAGTCGCCTCAACTCCAGTTAGCTTTTCCCAGCTCCCCCGAAAAACCGCTTCCGACACTCATCCAGGCCCAGATCTGTCTGAAATTCACTCCCCAAACCACTCAAACGCCTCGCCAACCCATATTCTTCGCAAATCCGCCTGTCACACCTGCCCGCTTCCGAGTTGGGCCACTTCTCGAGTCGTTTTTCAACACCGAACTACGGTTCTTGCATAATCCGGGCTCGACGTCTGGGCCCGCGAAAAAGGCTATTCCAAAGAGCAACTCAACCTGGTGGGAATCTGAGAGTCAAGAGAAAGTGGGAGGATCAAAAGAGTGTGGGACGCAGGAAAAAGTGGGAGGCGCCTCAGGGCGGCGACCTGTAGGGGCCGGCCTTGTGCCGGCCCGTTGAGCGGGCGACCACCAGGGTCGCCCCTACGAATCGCCCCCCGGTCGCACACCTGAGGGCCTTCCCCATCTAGTCCAGCGCAAACCCGTGCTGCCGACGGTGGTGGGGGCCGTCGTTGACCTGGGTCGACTTGAACAGCTCGTGGCGGCCATCGCCGGCTTCCGGTTCTGCCCTGGCCTCCAGCGCCCGCATGGCTTCTTCTGAGAGTGGCTGGAAATCGCGGGCGATCCCCACGTCCTGTTCCAGCTCGGCCATCGAAGTGACTCCGACGGCGAGGGTCGAGACCGGCAGGGTGAGGGCATAGGTGCGGCATTCTCTGGGCGTAAACCCGGTATCGGAAACAATCTTGCCGCCCCCCAGGCTCTTCATCGCGATCACGCCCACGTCCTGTTCCAGGCAGACGGGCAGGACCTCCTTCTGAAAACTGCGATAGTGAACATCCATCAGGTTGAGGGGCATCTGAGCGGTGGCCCAGTCATAGGGTTTGTCCAGCATCTTGGAGTGGATGCGCGGATCCTTGTGACCGGTAAAGCCGATGTAGCGAACCTTGCCAGCCTCCTGGGCCTCCAGGGCGTACCTGAGTCCACCCTGTTCAAAGATCCAGTCCGGATCGTTGTCGTAGAGTATTTCATGGAACTGCCACAGATCGATGTGGTCGGTCTGCAGTCGGCGCAGGCTGTCTTCCAGGTGTGTCCGGCTTCCTTCGTAGTCCCTTTCACAGTTCTTGGTCATCAGGAACACTCTCTGACGCCGGCCTCCACTGGCCAGGGCTTCTCCCATGACCTCTTCCGAGAGCCCGTCGTGATATTCCCAGCAGTTGTCGAAAAAGGTAATACCCTCATCCAGGACCGCGTGCATGATGCGGATCGTCTCCCGGCGGTCTTCCTGGGCCGCTTTTCCGAGGTGCCAGCCTCCCAGGCAGAAAATGGAAACCTGCTCATTGGTCCGCCCCAGGCGCCGCGTCGGTAGGCCGTTGGGACTGTCCTGCTGAGCCGGGGTGCCGGGGGAAAACGTGGCGGTCATGGCCGGGCCATCATGGTGAATGGGCCTTGGTTAAATGGGGACAGAGTAGACTGTCCCTTTTTAGTCGGAGAAAATTTCCTGCAGTCGATCGAAACCGGCCTGGTACAAACCTTCTACCATCCCCACCGCCTCTTCGTCTGGCACACCGTCGGCCGTAAAGTGGCTGGACCAGTCAACGATGGAGTGATCTCCACTGCCCTGGGCGATGACGCGGACCGTCGACACGTAGTTGGATAACGGGAGGGGCGCACTGACGATCGAGTAGCGATAAAAGCGATCCCCATCGCTATGGTCTTCCAGTTGCTCCACGATCTCGCCCCCGCCGCCGGCCAGCGTCAAGTGGCGGACCTTGCCGTCCTCTGAGAGAGAGATCTTCTCGAAAGCCGGGACCCACTCGGGAAGATCGTTGAATCTACCCACCACATTCCAGACGTCGTCTGGAGGTACTTTCAGTTCGACCTGCATACGAACGCTGAGCATAAAGGGGTTCTCCTTCTTTTAACCTTTCACTTTTCACCCCTCACTTTCAACCTCCAGGGTGTTTTTGGGTCGTCGCCCTCCTGCTGCATCCCAGTGTAGGAGGACCCTCCGTGGTCCGATTGGAGCTGTTCGTACTGGTTACCTGTTACTCGTTAGCGGTTACCGGCTGAAGCTTCGTAGGGGCCGTGCCGGCCCGGTTGAGCGGGCGACCACGAGGGTCGCCCCTGCGAGGTCCGATCCGGGAGACGCTGACAGGCTGACAAGTTGACGCGCTGACAGTCAGTTTCGAGTTGAGAGCCAGGAACGCTCGGGTGCGGTTTTCAGATAGAATGATAGAGTTGGAATTTCCTGAACTGGAATGATTCGGCTTTTCCGGAGCGGCGGCGACCACAAAAGTATAGGAAACTGCTCGAGGAGAGATTCGATGCGTCTGATTCATGGCTTTCTCTCGCACTGGCATCGAGAAGCCGTCCTTTTTACACGCTCCACGACTTATCCGATTGATCGAGCCCAGCTGGATGACCGGGAGTGGGCCAAGCTGTTCGAGGACGCTTTCGCGCAGATCATCAGCATCGGGTACACGCAACAGGCGCTCAAGTTTCGTGTGCTTGGCGCAACAGGAATGGTGTGGGGTATGACCAGGCTGGCGATCGATACCAGGGCAGGTGACGGCTTTGACAAGGAGACTCGACTGACGGCTGTATTTACCCGCCAGCAGGGAGCCTGGAAGATCATTCACTGGAGCAGCTCGCCGGCCCCCAGGGGTGTTTCCCCCATTCGCTAGTGCGCTCACCAGCCCGGCTGTTGGGAGCTGCGGGTCGCCGGTCGCTAGTAGCGCGGTCCCCGGGAGGGGCCTTCCTTGCGTGGCCGGGCTTGACTGACCTTGACATTCCGTCCCTGGACTGCGCTGTCATTCAGGGCACTGATGGCCGCTTCTCCTTCTTCCTGGCTGGCCATCTCGCTCGACAAAGCCGAATCCCTTGGACTGCCCGGTGTACCGGTCGGTGATAATGTTGGCGCTCGAGACTTCCCCGAACTCACCAAACATGTTCTTGAGTTCATCCTCTGTTACGGAGTAGGGCAGATTACCCACGTAAATGTTCATCGATTCCTTCTTTCACGAGTTTATTGATTAAAACAGAATGCGGAGTCGGGCACGCGCGAATTATCAACCTTGACAGCCCCAAATGGCAAGCTCTATAGCTCAAGGCTACGATTGTAGCTTGCCCTCAGGATACCACTATTCTCGACCTGGGCGACACACCCGGCAAAAAAAACGCCGCGCAGAAACTCCCGCCGGTCGAGGCCTCTTCGGGGCGCCGGCATCCACGGAAGAATCGCTACATCCCGAACTGAGACGCGACCCCGGATGAAAACATCGCTCTTATTACTTCACCTGGCACTGTTGCCGGGTCCGGGCCTGGCAGCAGATCAGAAGACCCCGGATCCCAAGAAAGCTCCGCCACCCAAACCGTTCCAAAATATCCGGTTTGAAGAAGACTGGTCCAGCGCCACAGTTGGCCCGGGCTACAAGCGCATCCCTCTGAGCGACGGCGTGCTCTTGAGTCTGGGTGGACAGATCAGATTCCGAGCTGAGCTCTGGGACAACTTCACTTTTCTGGACGAGGGCGGGGACGACATCTTCGGCCTGTCCAGGATTCGCTTTCACGCCGATCTTTATGCCGGCCGGCATTTCCGACTTTTCGCCGAGGGTAAGAGCTCACTGGCAACCGACCGCGATCTTCCGGGGGGGCTGAGGACGCTCGACGTTGACTCCCTTGAACTGCACAATGCCATCGCCGACTTAAGGTTCGCCACCTCCAATGACACCTGCCTGATTTTTCGACTGGGGCGCCAGGAAATGCTGTTTGGAAAACAGCGCCTGGTCAGCGCTCGCGACTGGTCCAACACCCGGTTCCAGACCTTCGATGCAGCGCGGGCCATCCTCCAAACGGGAACCTGGCGGATGGACGGGTTCTGGGGACGCCAGGTCCGGGTTCTCAAATACGCTTTCAACCCCAACGCCCCGCCCAACACCTTCTTTGGCGCTTACCTGAGTGGGAAAATCAGCGCCAGGAGTCCCACCCTGGATCTGTACTGGCTGGGCTTGAAACGGCCCCAGGAAAGCGATGAAGAAAGACACACCATGGGGAGTCGGGTCTCAGGCCGGGCACTCGGATCCCTGGACTACGACTTCGAGGGAGCCTATCAGAGAGGCAGCAAGCAACCTTTGAGCGTCCGCGCCTGGATGTTCGGCTCACAGGTAGGATGGTCATTACCGTCGGTCTCCCGGAACCCCCGCCTCTTCATAGGATTCGATTATGGCTCGGGTGACCACGATCCAAATGACCACCAACTGGAAACCTTCGACCCGCTGTTCCCGAGCGGGCACGCCCATCTGGGAGCGATTGATCTCGTGGGGCGGCAGAACATTGTCGACTTGAGCGCGGGAATTGGGGCTCCCGTACTGAGACGAACCACGGCCAGATTCGAGACGCACTTCTTGTGGCGGGCACAGGAGCAGGATGCACTTTACAATCCGGTCGGTGGCGTGGTCAGAGCGGGATTCCCCGGTTCTTCGCTTGAAGTGGGTCAGGAACTGGGAGCCACTCTCATCCATTCGCTGGTATCCGGCACCACGCTTTCATGGGGTGTCTATCACTTTCTGGCTGGCGATTTTATCGCTGAGACCGGGCCGGCGAAGAACACGACCCTGGGATTCGTCGCTCTCCAGTACACTTCTTGACGGACTTTCACCACGGATCCCTAAGTGGCAAGACTTCCCGCGTGTGGCGGAAATCACTCAATTCTGAATCTTCTACTTGAATACTGTTGGTGGGGCTGGCGCGCTGACTTCCTGGAGGAGTGGCCCGGCTTTGCCCCTGGAATCGTTCCGGCCGATGACACTTTTTCCGCAGTGCTGGTCAGGATTCCTCCGCTGCCCGTGAGTCGGAGGCCGAATGTATAAGACAAAGGGGATTCACCATTGAGCCATGCGACTTCCGGACGCCCTCCACACTCTAGCCCATCCACGCCCCCGAGCGCCGGCTGGATCATTCTGATCGTCAGCCTCCTGGGTCTCTTCCTGGAGATGATGCTGATCCGCTGGATTGGCACAGAGATCCGAATCTTTGCGTACCTCCAGAATTCGATTCTGGTTGTGTGCCTGCTGGGACTGGGGTTGGGCTGCCTGACGTCACGCCGCCCAGTCGGAACGCGGCAAATGATCGTTCCTGTGGCAGCGCTGTGTGTTCTTCTCTCGTTCCCGCTGACGCGCAACATTTTTGCTTCCATCAGCGAAATGCTCAGCGTCATGCACGATTTTCTGATCTGGTCCAGAGCCATCGTCGTCGATCCCCTGCACGCCACCTTCTGGGTTCTGTTTGGGCTCGCCCTGACCTACTGTGTCATGGTGCTCGTGCTGGACGCTTTCGTTCCTCTGGGACGACTGCTGGGCAGGTTCATGGACGAACATCCGCACACGATCGGGGCCTATTCCATCAACGTCGGGGCGAGTCTTCTGGGAATCCTGGCGTTCGCTGTTCTGAGCGCATGGTACTTCTCTCCCCGGGTCTGGTGTCTGGTTCTTGCCCTGCTCTTCCTGGCGCTGCTTTTCGTGACCCGACGCGTTTCCTTCCGCAACTGCGCCTGGCTCCTGGTGGTAGCGGTTCCAGTCTGGTTTTGGGGTGCTCGGCCCGGGGTCGTCGAGACCGTCTGGTCTCCCTATCAGAAACTGGAGCTCAAGGTACCCGAGGAAGAGGCGCAGCCCGGCGAATATGTGATCGACGTCAACAGTGTTTTTTATCAATGGGTTGCGGACGGCAAAAAACAAGGAGGCGTCGATGGAAAGGGTAAAGGGCTCGACCCCTCCAGACCGGAGTTGAACCACTACGAGCTTCCCCTTCTGCTTCACCCGGGCGCGCGTCGGCATCTCATCGTGGGAGCGGGAGCCGGCAACGATGTGGCAGGCTCACTGCGCCAGGGCACCCCGGAAATCACTGCGGTCGAGATTGATCCGGGAATTCTTGCTCTGGGACGAAAGTACCATCCGGAGAGGCCCTACTCGGCGGCCAATGTGAGAGTCGTCCTGGACGATGCCCGCGCTTACTTCGCCAACTCCAGCGAAGAGTTCGACGTGATCTCCTTCGGACTCCTGGACTCCCACACCGCGACAACGATGATGAACGCCCGCCTGGACCACTATGTTTACATCCGTGAGAGCTTCAGGCAGGCCAGGGCCCTGCTTTCCGAGGGCGGCGTTATGACGGTTCACTTCGCGGCGCCAAAGCCCTTCGTGGCGGACCGACTGGCCACGGTTCTCCGGGAAGTTTTTGGAGAAGAGCCTATTGCCTTCTGGATGCCAGCGACTCGCCTTGGGTGGGGAGGGGTGATGCTGGTCTCGGGCAATCTGGAGTCCGTTCGGGAGCTGCTTGTGCAGCGTCCAGAGCTGGCCCTGCCCGTGCAGCAGTTCGAAAGACAAACGACCTTCGATCTCACGTACTCCACCGCCTCGGCCACCGACGACTGGCCCTACCTGTACCTGGAACGGCCTGGAATTCCGCTCATTTTCTTTCTCATGGCTGGACTCATGTTCCTTCTATTCCTGAGGTCGCTGCGGCACTGGGAAGCCCGGACCGTGCTCTCGGGGTGGGACACGGACCACTGGCATTTTTTCTTCCTGGGGGCGGCTTTCCTGTTGCTCGAAGTCACAAACATCAGCCGTGCCGCCGTGGTGCTGGGCAACACGTGGCTGGTCAATGCTGTGATTGTGGGGGGCGTTCTGGCAATGATCCTGGTGGCGAATCTGATTGCCAGCCTTTTCAGGGTGCTTCCGATGCGGACGTTTTATTTGCTGCTGTGCACCTCTTGCCTGGTGCTTTACTTCACCGACCTGGCCCGCCTCAACACTCTTTCCTACCCTCTCAAGGCGACGGCCGCCGGGCTGTTGGCAAGTCTGCCCATGCTCTTCAGCGGAATCGTTTTCATTCGATCGTTCGCGCAGACCTCTCGCAAGGATGAAGCCCTGGGAGCGAACCTCTTTGGAGCGTTGGCCGGGGCCCTTCTCCACTCGATCAGCTTCGTGATCGGCGTCAAAGGCGTGCTGCTCATCGTAGGTCTCCTCTACATCTGCGCCCTCGTGACCCGCCCCGCCCGCGCCGCCGCGGGAATAGTTACCGCATCCCTTCCGGAAACCCGGTAAACAAGCGCGCCGATCCAAGCGCTTACTTCGTGCGCGCTACTGTACTTTCAACCAGCAACCAGTAACCCCCCCAATGCCCCCGGGCGGGGACATTGAGGAGAGTGGGAGGGGCCTTGGGAGGCGGCCGTTTAAATCCCCCCGGCCGCAGCCCAAGGCCCCTCCCACTCTCTGGTTAGTGTCGGGACCAGGGGGATTTGAACGGCCGCCTCCCTTTCCCGGCAGCTCCCGCTGCCGGCTCTGATCAATTCCGCGACCCAGGGCCCCTCCCACTCTCCGTCAACTTGACCCACCACCACGGGCCTCCTCTACCATCTCACGCAGAACCTCGACCACTAGATCAGGGCGATCGATAGGAATCCAGTGACCGCTTTCGGTCGCAGTCAGGTGGCGTCCCCGACGGGACAGGCGCGAGATCCTTTCCTGGGCGGGCAACCACCCCGGCTCGGCATTGGGCGCCGAAACCACGGTCAGCGGCAGCTCCGGCGGAAAAGGGCTGTGCTGGACCTTCCTGGCGCTGTGGCTGACCCACTCGATCTGGCTGGCGAGGGCCTGGAAGAAGGCCGGCCTCGTCCAGAACCACTTAAGCGCGTCACGTGCCTCCTGCGGCAGGCGCTGCATGGGTGAAAGCAGCCGATCCAGTACGGGCCTGGGGACGCCGTCGGTCAAGAATGCCCCCAGCCTCCGAGCCGGCGAGCGGGCGCCCAGACTTCCCAGGGAGACAACCAGCCGGGCCAGGCCAAAGCGCGCCAGCCAGGCTCCGCGACGCGACAATCTCGCCCCCTTTTCGATCTTGACCCGATCTTCCTCCTTTAAGGTCACCCACTGTTCAGGGTCGGCCGGGTCCAGGAGCAAAGCACCGGCCACTTCCCCCGGATAGCGGTGTGCATACAGGCTGACAGTGAGGCCACCATAGGAGTGTCCGACCAGAATGTAGGGGGGCTCGATACCGGCGTTCTGGAGCAGCGACCGCAATTCTTTCAGCATCTGGTCTGCCGATCGGGGCATCGGCCCCGGGTCGCTCCAGCCGCAGCCGGCCCGGTCGTAGGAGCAGGTTCGGGTAAACTCTGCCACCCGGGACTGAACCAGCGCCCAGGTCAGAGACGAGGCGCCCAGGGCCGATTCGAAGACGACGGAAGGCCCACCATGTCCCGGATCGAGCAGATGTAACTTGTAGCCTCCGACGTCAACCCGCCTGCCTGGAGGCGGGAACTTCCACCGGTCCAGCGCCCCCCCCATACACTGGTAGAGAAATCCGAGCAGTAAGAGAAGGAGGACCATGCCCGGAAGCCACAAGAGTGCGGTCAACAAGAGCGCCACGGGCTGGTTAAAAAGTTCCTGAGGGCAGACTGGCGATTTGCTCGCCTTCAAAAGTCAGAAGGGACATGACAGCCAGGTCCGTATCGCTGAAGATGAAGAGGGTCCTGAAGAACTCTTCTTCAGCGATCTCGAAGAAGTCGTCAGTAAACCGGGCAACCTGCTCGCCGCTCTCGAGTGCTATCTGAGTCTCGAGTACGTCCTCGCCGGTCAATCGCAGAGTGATGGAGGCGTCCCCGGCGGTAGGGTTCGCAATAGCCACGGCTGTATTGACGCCTTCCAGCGTCTTGATCGCAGCCAACCCGTGTTGAGTCGATAGCCTGGAGGCGCTGATCCCGGCCGCTCTGCGAAACATGCCCACTTTCCCGTCGTCGCGATTGGCGAAAAGCACTGAAGCCCGGAATGGTCCGTCGCCCTGGAGCAGCGCCCAGCCGGCCTCTACCATGCCCTCGAGGGCGGCGTTCACCTCCAGAAACGCGGACTCCAGAGGCGGTACCAGCAGCTGCGCCTGGCTGGATCCCGCGCCGCCCACAACGATTCCAAATGGCGATCCGTCCTGTTTACGGAAACTGAACCCGACATCCACAGGTTCAGAGCCGGGATTGTTGACCACGAATATGGATCCTATGTCGATCCCGTCGGCGGTGCCGACTCCGAAATGCGGGACGACAGCGGCATTCACGAGCAGGAGCTTGTTAAAAGTCACACTCCGGTTTTGAGGCCAGTTCACCTCCATGGGCAGATCATAGGTTCCGGAATTCAGGTTGAAAACACCCGGGAAAAAACTCATGACGTAGGCCCCGGGGGGAATCGGGCTACCCTGAGAATCGGCTGTAAAGACCATCGAGTCCCCCTGCACCTGCACCGTCACCGAGGGAAATCCGCCGAATATAGCCCTGGTATTGTCGGTCAGAAACAAAGGGAATCCCATTATGGGAGATGTGGTGAGGATGCCGTCCACCCCGATAAAGCTCTTGAGACCCTGGTCGGCGAAGCCATCAAAGAATCCGGCTGGGAAATCCATCTTTCCGCCGGTCGGAGATTCCATCGTGTCCTGAAAGTGAAAGACGGGCTGGAGCTCGGCCAATTCTGTATTCAACTCGATCACGACAGATTCGACTGGGTCGGCTGGTGCGCCGCTCGGCGACTTGCGGTCGGGCGCCAGATAGTCACCGCCACAGGAAGCCCCCGGCAACGCAATCCCCAGCAACCCGGCCACGAACAGCCCGCCTGCGTTTCGATAGTAGTCTGCTCTTCCTGAGCCAATCTTCATCTCAATTCTCTCCGTTCGTTGTAAGGGCTGTGCGCTCTGCTCGCTTACACCTCGTCGTGCCGCTTACGGTAACGATAGTCGCGGTTCTTGTCCACGTCCCAATTGGTCTCAAAAGTGCTCCAGTCAAAGTTTTCGGCCGTGTCCTTCAAGTGGTCCATCCCTTCCTGGAAGCGGGGCAGCCAGCGCTTCAGATCCGGGTCACCGTTGACCTGGATGGGCTCCCCGAATTTGACGAAGATACGGGTAAATGGTTTGGGAATCCGGAACCGGTCCCAGTTCTTCAGTTCCCAGTAGTGCCGGGGCTGCACGTGTACCGGCAGAATGGGGAATCCGGTACTGCCGGCCAGCCACAGGGGGCCGGGTTTCACTTTATAGATCGGACCGCGCGGGCCGTCGATCGTGAAGGCAACATCCGTACCATTCTCAAGTTGGGCCTTCAATTCCAGAAGGGCTGCCGTGCCTCCCCGCGTACTCGACCCCCGCGCTGTGCGGTAGCCAAACAGAGCAATCATTCTGGCAACATATTCCCCGTCGAAATGGCGGCTGATCATAACGACGATGTCGCGAAAACGCGCCAGGTAGCTCCAGCTGAAGATCTGATTGTGCCAGAAAGTGAAGATGATTCCACCCCTCGAGGCGGTTTGCTCGAGGCGGTCGAGACCCTCCACATGGACCGGGTAGTGGAGTTGATTAACCAGACGAGCAGCCAGGCAAACCGACAGATCAGCGTCAGGCATACGCGCTGGAGGAGGGTGAACCGGGTGGTTGTCATCGTCAAGAATTATAATTGCGACAGCATGCCCGAGAATACGCTGTTTTCCTACAGGCTGGAGAACGACAGCGACGAGCCGGGGACCTCGCAGTGGTGGCAGAGCAACGGGGAGCGGGTCACCATCGAAAAAGACTGTCTGGGCCGGAACATGTTGAGTGAAAAGGGCGCCGGCTGGCCCAATCTCACTCTCGTCGCGTCAGCCTGGTCCGATCGGGGACTGTTTTTTCATTTTGACTGCTGGTCGGGCGGCTCCCACCAGGGCCAGGACACCGTGGTCCTGGTGATCCAGCCCGAGTCGGTCGGAACCAGCGTGAAGCTCGAGATCGACTCTCAGGGGCAATGTGTGGACGCCCACGTCCTGAGGGCGGGTGTCGACGTTGATTTGAAATGGGATTCGAGAGCCGAAATCAAGATAGGTCCCGGAGAAAAGGGGTTTTCGCGGCAGCTCCAGGTGGCGCTACCGTTGCACCATCTCCTGCTCCTCTGGTCCGAGGCTCCTCCCGAAGAGGGCTCCGTGTGGCGCCTCAACCTGGCGCGGATCATCGAGATGGAGCAGGAAACCGAGTATCTGCTGTGGAGACCGGGTTTCTCTACCTATGCGAATGTTCTGGATCCTGCCGCTTTCGGAAATCTAATGTTCCTGGATGCATAGCTGCTGAAATGGCGAAGGCAAGGCGGGGATACCAAGGGCTGTCTGTCGCTGAGATTCAGCGGCGGTATCTGCCCGAAGGGTCTGAGCCCTCCCCTTACATACTTTCCCTCATGCGCCGGGATGGCCGTCGCGGAGTCCAAAGAGTCTATCGGATCCTCCAGAAACGCGAGACGGCAGGGAAGGAGGAACGGCACCGGCTCAAGCGACTGCAGCAGCTTGAAAACAAACTTTCCCAGGGCGGCCGACTGACGGTGGCGGGAGTCGATGAGGCCGGGGTCGGTCCACTGGCGGGACCGGTTGTGGCGGCGGCTGTGATTTTCAAGCCCGGCGTAGAGATTATAGGACTCGATGATTCCAAGAAGCTTGATCCGGAGACCCGTCGAGTTTTGAGCCGGGAGATCCGGGATAAGGCTGAGTGCTACGCTCGCGGAATTGCCGAGGTAGATGAAATCAATCGAATCAACGTTTACCAGGCTTCGCTGAAGGCGATGGGGAGAGCCGTATCGACCCTGGCGGTGAAACCTGACCATCTACTGATTGATGCCCGCCGGCTCCCGGACCTGGAGATTGCCCAGGATGCGGTCATCGGCGGTGATCGACGGCATTTCTCAATTGCTGCAGCCTCGATCCTGGCCAAGACTTTTCGAGACCGGCTCATGAAACGGCTGGATCGGGAACACCCCGGATATGGCCTGGCCCGTCACAAGGGCTACTCGACTCCGGAGCATCAGGAGGCCATTCGTCGGCTGGGTCCCTGCCCGATTCATCGGACATCTTGCGCCTTCCTAGACGAGCTCTCCGGAGCCTATTCCAGGCAATTCTACAGGCTCAAGGCGCAAGTTCAGGCCGTTGTATGCAGCGAGGATCTCCTGCTCTGCAGGCGCCGCATGGCCCGTCTCAAGAGTGTCCTGGCTGGCCCCGAAATCCATAAACTCCGCCTTTTGATCGGCCGGAAACTGAAGCGCTATCCTCCGGCCCTGCAGCTCGATCTGCTGAGGGGAATCTGACCCACGGGCTTCTACCGTCGGGCATGATTCGTAGGGGCGACCCTGGTGGTCGCCCGTCAGGCGGGCCGGCACTAGGCCGGCCCCTACGATGGTTCAATCTGGAAAGCTTCCGGTATCCAGAAACTATGCAAAGAAAGGTTCGACCTTTTCCGGCGGCGACGGTTTCGTCACCAGTGACACGACGACAAGGGTCAGGATCGAGACCAGGATCGCCGGCACCACGGCGTCTACCGTCGCCCAGGCTCCAAGCTGGTCCTGAAACCGATACCAGGCAAGGGTTACCGCCGTTCCCGAGAGAATCGACGCCATGGCTCCGGCGGCGGTGGCGCGGCGCCAGAAAAAAGAGGCAATCAAGGCCGGCGTGATCCCCGCTCCGTAGATCGTATAGGCGAGCAGAGCAACTTCCAGAAACTCGTCCGACAGAGTGGAAAGATAGTAGGCGGCGAGGCCCAGACTGATCACGGATAGACGCAGCAGCACGACCAGCAGCCGCTCCGAGGCCCCGGGGTGAATGAATCTCTGGTAGACATCCCGCACCAGGCATGTCGCTGGAGCCAGGAGGTAGCTTCCCGCGGTGGAGAGCACAATGGCCATGATGGTCGTGAGCATGAAAGCGCCCAGCAGGGGCGGCAGATGATCCCGGGCGGCGAAGGCAATGACCCGCCCGTGGATTTCCAGATCGGGCTCCAGCGAACTCGCGACCCAGGCGCACAGAATAATGGCACTTTCCATGAAAGCAACGCCTCCCAGCATCCACAGGACCGCTCTTTTAGCCGTGCCCTGGTCGCGGGCCGAAAAGAAGCGCTGGTACATGTTGGCGTCGCCCAGGATCAGGAGAAAAGCGGGCAGCAGGATACCCACCGCCTCCACAACGGAAATGGGTCCGAAGAGCTGAAAATGGGAGGCGTCCAGAGTTCTGGACATCCCCGATAGCCCACCGGCTCTGGACCAGAAAACCGGAAGGGCGAGAGAGACACCCAGGATCATGGTCACGCCCTGAATCACACCGACGTACGCGATCGAGATCATGCCGGCGAGGGCGGTGTAGAGAATGATGAAGGAAGTAACGATCAGAATCGACTTCTCAACCGAAAGGCCGGGCAGCGGCAGGTTCAGAACCGCTCCCGCCGCGCGGTACTGGTAGGAGACGATTGTCGAGTAGGCGATGACCAGGCAGATCGTTCCCATCAGTCTGGCGCCCGCGTTGTACCTTCTTTCCAGCAGATCTTGAACCGTAATCCCTCGCAGTCCCCGGGCCCGGGAAGCCAGAAAGTAGAGAATGCATATCCCGGCCAGGGAAGCGATGGGGATGATGATGGCCGCCACTCCAACCCGGTAGGTCTTCTCGGCGTTTCCGAAAATGCTCCCGGTTCCGATCCAGGTAGCGAGCAGGGTTCCGAAGAGAACGAAAGCGTTCAGACTTCTCCCCGCAACCGAGAAGTCCTCCTGCGTTCGGACACGCCGGCTATACCTGAAGGCGACGGCTACCAGAAAGAACAGGTAGACGAGCAGGAATCCGACGTAGATGTTCATGGGGCCAGTTTGACGTTCACCCGATGGGCGCCCAGGTTGGCCGTAGCCGCCTCGGCCGCGGTCACCAGGATACTCAAGACCTCGTAGTCTTTCTCCACCAGTCCCAATTCGAACTCCCCTGAGAAGACGTTGGTCCGTCCGGCGTAGCGGAGATTCAGGTCGGCGATCTGGCGGTCATTGTGGGAAACGGACGCCTTCACCGTAATCCTGTCTGCATCCCAGAGCCCACCGGGCTCTATGGGGCAGCCTCAAAGCAACCGTACTCCCGCTTCTAGACAAACCCGCTGGTTGGAATGGAGGACATCGACGCCATGGGGCTGGATGATGTCCACGATGAAACCGTTCAGCTCCAGTACCAGTCCTTCACCCACAACGTCCTGGCTGGGAATCAGCCAGGTGGTCTTGGTGGCACTCTGCGAGGCGTGGGGGAAAGCCAGGGGGCCCTCAGCCCGTACTTCGACGAGCGTCGGCCGAGGGAGCTCCAGCGCGGCCTCGAAACAGGCGGCCCCGGGGGTGTCGTAGATGATGGATTCACGTTGGCGGGGAGTTTCCATAATTGCTGCGGTGTTACCCGAACCGCCGAGCTGCAGGCCCTGCGCCAGCAGTTCTCCCGTTTCCAGATTGCGGACCGTGATGCGGCAACCTCCCACCAGGAAACCGATGACCTTGGCGTCACACGAAACAACTCGAACGCGAAGTGTTGTGGTCATGGGATGCCTCCTTTCGTGGCCCGAGGATAGCAGTTCGCTGTTGCGGCTTCTATGGTGGTCGGTGGGCCTCCTGGCTCGCCCTGTCAGCCTGTCAGCCCATTCCAGGTTCCAAGTTTCAGGTTCCAGGTTCCACGAACCTTCAACCTTCAACTTTCACGCTGGGGGATCCACGCGCTTACTTCGTGCGCGCTACTGTACTTTCAAGCTTAAACCGGCAACCGGCAACCAATAACCGTCAGCCTGTCAGCTTGTCAGCCTGTCAGTTAGAATAGCGCTGCACTCGAGGGAACATGAAATTCCTGACCTACTCGGGCAACAACCTGCTCAACATAGATCTACCGGATCAGTCCACCGTCCTTTACCCGAACCCGCCGATCCCCGGCCTGAGCAGGGCTGAAATTCCTGCCGCGGTGGAACGTGCCTTCGAGAACCCCATGGGAATGGAACCCCTTCGGGAATTGGTGGGTTCCAGCTCCCGGATCCTGATCGCTTTTGACGACAACTGCCAGCCCTTCCCACCCATGCGCAGGCCGGATATCCGCCAGATCATTATCGAGAAGCTGCTCGAGATGCTCTTTTCCTATGGTGTTCAGGAGAGCAACATCGAGTTGCGCTGCGCCATCGCCCTGCACCGAAAGATGAGGAAGCAAGAGCTCGCTTACATGCTGGGCAACCGGATCATGAGCACCTTCTATCCTGAGCGTCTCAAGAACTTTGACGCAGAGGATCAGGATGACCTGGTCGAGCTCGGTGAAACGGAACAGGGAGAGATCGTTGAGATCAGCCGGGCAGCCGTCGATTGTGACCTGGTCATTTACGTGGACTCCGTTCAGATCCCTCTCAACGGTGGGCACAAAAGTGTCTCCGTGGGTCTTGCGGGCTATCGGACGATCGCCTGCCACCACTCTCCGATGATGACAAAAGAGTCTCCTCACGTCATGCAGCCCCACCGCTCCCGGATGCATGATTCCATTGAGCGGATCGACCGGGTCATCCAGAAGCACACCAGAATCATGGTGCTCGAAGCGGCCATGAACAGCCAGACCTATCCTCCGCACGTGCGCTACCTCTCCAAGCCCCGCGAGCGGTGCAATGCTGTTGAAAGGGCCCTGAAGGCGACGGTACCGCTTTCCATGAGACTGCTGCCTGAAGCCGTCAGGTTCCAGATCTTCAGTGCCATCAAGTCGAGCTACTCCCCCGTCGAGATCAACGTTGGGTCGGTGGATGCCGCCCACGAGCGGACTCTGGAACTGCTGCGGCAACAGCTCGAGATCACAGTCGATCAGCAGTACGATACGCTGGTTTTCGGTTTACCCGACCTCAGTCCCTACTCGGTGGGAGCCCGAATCAATCCCGTGCTGGTTGTCAGCGACGTGCTCGGGTATGTCTTCAACTGGTTCTACAACAAGCCTTTCCTCAAGAGGGGTGGAGTCGTCATTATTCTGAATCCTGTCTACGAGCTCTTCCATCCCGAATACCATGCGGCGTATTCCCGCTTTTTTCAGGAGGTCCTGCCGGTGACAACGGACCCCTTCGAAATGCAGGAGCAGTTTCAGGAGCCATTTGCCCGCGATCCGGAGTTGCGAGATGCTTACCGCAATCGGTGGGCGCACCACGGTTTCCATCCTTTTACGGTCTGGTACTGGGCCACCTATCCTCTGAAGTACCTGTCCGAGGTGATCCTGGTGGGACCTCCCGACGACCGCATGGCCAAGAGGCTGGGGGTTTCGTGGGCGCCGTCTGTAGAACATGCCCTGGCCCGGGCTCGTGAATTGACCGGAGGCGACGACGTCGTGGCGCTGAGCCTTCCCCCGTTTGCCTACTTGTCTGTTGAGGATGGGGAGGAAGGCGCCCGGGGGCGCCGACCGTAGGGGCCGGCCTTGTGCCGGCCCGAGTGACGGGCGACCACCAGGGTCGCCCCTACGAAGTCCGCCCGTCGGCCAGCAGGGCCGCCCCCTGAATTCCGCCCCGTTAGTGAAACCTGAAACCTGAAACCTGAAACGGGCACGAGCAAAGCGAGTGCCTAAGAAGCCACCCAGTGTCCGTCGCTGACCTGGTGAAGCTCACCGAGCCTCTCCTCGAACGCTGAGACTCCTTGTAACAGTTCCCCCGGTGTCGAGGTTGAGGGGCCCTCCAGGGGTGCCGTTTTAGCCTGGTGCGTCGCCAGCAGAAAGCGGGTGTACGGATGCTGCGGTCTGGAGAAAAGATCCTCGACCCGTGCCAGCTCTACAAAGCGGCCCCGATACATGACGGCCCCCCTGTCGCAGTGTTGTCGGACCAGCTCAATGGCATGGGTGATGAACAGGAGGGACAGCCGGTGGCTTACTTTCAGGGAGTCAAGCAGAGAGAGGATGCGAGTTCTGACGGGTTGGTCCAGCGCCGAGACGGGTTCGTCGGCCACCACCAGCCTGGGTTTCGGAGCCAGAGCCCGGGGGAAGGCGATCCGCTGCCTCTGTCCTCCCGAGAAGTGCGCTGGATAGCGAGAGTGGGACGAGGCGGGCAAGCCCACCGCTCGAAGCATCTCGTCCACTCGCGCCCGGCGCCACTTCGAATCACCCATTCGATGGATGAGAAGAGGCTCTTCTATGATCTGCCGGGCGGTCATTCCAGGGTTGAGGGACAGGAGCGGGTCCTGGAAAATACTCTGAATCTCGCGCCGGACCAGTCGCTGGGCGCGCCCCCGCAACCTGAAGATATCCTGGCCAAGAAAACGGATGGCTCCGGCATCCGGCTCGTGCAGACCCAGAATGCAGCGAGCCAGGGTCGTCTTGCCGCTGCCCGATTCGCCGACGAGCCCGAAAGTTTCGCCTGCTTCCAGGGCGAAGGAGACCCCCTCCACCGCCTTGAGAAGCTCCGAAGATCGGCCGCCCCGCCTGTGGAAGCGTTTGGAGACTTGCTCGACTTCCAGAATCACGGCGCCTTTTCCTTAAGGCTCGACGGGACCGGCGGACACCAGGCCCCGTATGTAGGGCTCCGACTCGGAGCCGATTTCCTGCACGCTGCCTTCGCCCACGATTCGACCTTCACGCATGACAAGAACACGATCGGTGACCCGGCGCAATACGTTCCAGTCATGCGAGATCATCAGGAGCGCCACCTGGCGGACTCGGGTGGTCCTGGCCAGAAGATCGAGGACCTGAAACTCGGTCACGCTGTCAAGGGATGCGGTCGGTTCATCGGCAATGAGGAGGTCGGGCTGACAGAGCAGCGCTGCGGCAAGCAGTACCCGTTGCTGCATTCCCACCGAAAGCTCATGCGGGAAGCTTGCCATACACCGGTCCGGCTCCGAGATGCCCACCTCCTGGAGGAGTTCGGAAGCCGCCCGGCGGGTTGCGGAGTCTTTCACCTTGAAGTGGTATTTCGGGCCTTCAGTCATCTGAGTCCCTATCCTGGCCAGCGGATTCAGAGCGGCACCGGGTTCCTGAAATATGAGGCCCAGGCAGCGGCCTCGGACCTTTCGCATTTCTGATTCTGAGAGTCGCATCAGGTCGCGACCCTTGAGAAGGACTCTACCGCCCGTGATCCGCCCCGTCCTCGGTACCAGCCGGAGCAGAGCTTGTCCCAGCGTGGACTTCCCGGATCCCGATTCACCCATAATCCCCGTACTTCGGCCCGCCTGAAGGGAAAAGGAGACGCGGTCGACAGCCTTCGTCGTATTCTCCATGTGGAAGAAGCTGACGCTCAGGTCGACGACTTCGAGCAGCGGTGATGCGGCGCCCGTTTTCAACCCTTTTGCCATTAGACCGTAGCGCGCGTGACAACCAGCGCGTCTCCTCGCAATAGCGCGCGTGACAGGGCAGCCGTGTCAGACTGACATCAGTAGCGCGTGTGCAACAAGCGCGTCAGACCGGATCCCGGCACTCCTAGATAAAGACCGACTCCTTAAACTCTCCAAAGACGTCTCTCAACGCATCAGAGATTTCTCCGATCGTAGCGTAGGCCTGGACCGCCCGGATCAGTGCCGGCATGAGATTCTCCGTGCCCTCAGCGCAGGTCCGAACGGCTTCCAGAGACTCCTGAACGTCAGCCTCCGCGCGGTCCTTCCTGAGCCGCCTCAACGCGGCGATCTGTTTCTTCTCCAGGTCCGGATCGATGCACAGGATCTCGACAGGGGGATCCAGTTCCTCCTGGAAGCGGTTGACCCCCACCACAACGCGCTCAGCGGCCTCCACGGCCTTCTGATAAAGATAGGCGGAGTCCTGAATCTCTTTTTGGACAAAGCCGTTCTCGATGGCTTTGAGAACGCCGCCCATGTCCCGGATTCTGGTCATGTACTCGGCGGCCTTTCCTTCGATCTCGTCGGTCAGGCTCTCCACATACCAGCTTCCTCCCAGGGGATCAGCCACGCTGCTCAGCCCGACTTCGAAGGCCAGGATCTGCTGAGTCCGCAGGGCCAGCCTTGCCGATTCCTCTGTGGGAAGGGCCAGAGCCTCGTCGCGTGCGTTCGTATGCAGCGACTGGGTTCCGCCCAGTACTGCGGCCAGAGCCTGGTAGGCAACCCGAACCGTGTTGTTCTCCGGCTGCCGGGAAGTCAGGGTGCTCCCGGCGGTCTGAGTGTGAAACCTGAGTTTCCAGGATCTGGGGTTTCGGGCCTTGAAGTCCTCGCGCATCAGGCGGGCCCACAGTCGGCGGGCGGCTCTGAACTTGGCTACTTCCTCGAAGAGATCGTTGTGACTGTTGAAAAAGAAGGAAAACCGGGGAGCGAAATCATCGACTTCCAGTCCTGCCGACAAGGCCGCCCGGGAATAGGTCTCGGCGTTGGCCAGCGTAAACGCCACTTCCTGAGCGGCTGTGGCCCCAGCCTCCCGGATATGGTAGCCACTGATGGAAATCGTGTTCCAGCGCGGAACGTGGAGATGGCAGAAAGCCATGAGGTCGGTGACGAGTCTGAGCGAGGGTCCAGGAGGAAAAATATAGGTTCCCCTGGCCACGTACTCCTTCAGAATATCGTTCTGGACCGTTCCGCGCAGTTCATCGAACCCGCAGCCCTGTTGTTTTGCGACACACAGATAGAGGGCAAGAAGTATGGCAGCGGTGGAATTGATCGTCATCGATGTAGACACATCCGAGAGCGGAATATCCCGGCACAGGATTTCCATGTCGCGGAGGCTGTCGATGGCGACCCCCACTCGTCCCACTTCGCCTGCTGCCTGCGGATGATCGGAGTCCAGGCCAATCTGGGTCGGCAAATCGAATGCGACAGAGAGGCCGGTGGTTCCCTGTTTCAGCAGATACTTGTAGCGCCGGTTCGATTCTTCTGCTGTCGCGAACCCGGCATACTGGCGAATCGTCCAGAGGCGCCTGGCATACATCTCGGGGTGGATTCCCCGGGTAAAGGGATAACAGCCCGGATCGCCCAGGTCTCCGTCGTAGTTCAATGAACTCTCGGGCCGCCAGGCGATGGGCTGCGACTTTGCTGACTTGCTCCTGCTGTTATCCGACATGCCGTTTCGAGCCTTTGCCATGGACTGCCGGCACTCCAGAATCGACTCAAAGTCTCGCCTTGAGCCGGTCTCCGTCGCCCCCCCACAAACATCTTCGCCTTGTGAAAATGGGACTCGATTCTGATATTATGAGTGTTCGGCAGAGCGCCGGCGCAGTCCGGGATGTTAGCAAAGCCCTGGGATGAACTTCAAATGCGCGACGAGGAACTCAAAAAGTACAAGAAAGACCTGGAAGTCGCTATTAATGAAGTACTTAAGGATGCTCCGGTTATCAACGACGCCATCCAGAGAATCCGCGAAGTCGGTTATGATGTGTTCCTGATGGTGGAAGCCACGATCGGGTTCAACAAATGCGAGGAAGGGGCTTCCGAAAAGAGTCTCGGGCCGGGTGTCCGATTGAAGCTCTCTTCCCAGGATGAGAAGTTCCTGCGCCAGCTCAAGATCAGTCCCAAGTAACTCTTCCAGCCACCAGCCCGCGGTGGAAGTTGCGGGGATCGAAAACCCCTTCTAGCACGGGCTGCTAGCCTTTCAACAGCTGGCGCGCGATCGTCATCAACTGAATGTTGGACGTGCCCTCGTAGATCTTCCCGATCTTGGCATCCCGGTAGTACTTTTCGGCAGGGTAATCCTTCGTATATCCGTAACCTCCGAAGACCTCAAGCGCTTCCGAAGTCACAGTCTCGGCCACCGAGGAACTGAAATACTTCGCCATGGCCGCCTCCTGCAGGAAAGACAGTCCGCAGTCCAGCCGGCGTCCCGCGTTGTAGACCAGGAGACGCGCCGCTTCGACCTCTGTCGCCATTCTGGCCAGCGGAAACTGAATCCCCTGGTAAGAGGAAATCGGTTTCCCAAAGGAATGGCGTTCCCGGGAGTAGCTAAGAGCCTGCTCGAGAGCTCCGCGAGCGACTCCGACCATCTGAGCTCCGATCCCGATCCGTCCTCGATTCAAGGTTTCTATCGCCACTTTATAGCCTTTTCCCACTTCGCCCAGCACGTTTGCTGCTGGTACCTCGCAGTCCTGCAGGACGACCTCGCAGGTCGACGAGGCGCGTATGCCGAGTTTGTTCTCTTTCTTCCCGACCTTGAGGCCTTGAAACGACCTCTCCACGAGAAAAGCGGTGATACCTTTGTACCCCAGCCCTGGATCCGTGGTGGCGAAGACCAGGAATAGAGAGGCTTCTTTGGCGTTCGTGACCCAGAGCTTCTGCCCGTTCAGCTGGAAAACGCCGTTCTTGTACCGGGCTCGAGCGTTGAGGGCAAACGCGTCGCTCCCTGAGCCCGCTTCCGAGAGAGCGTAGGCTCCAACCCACTCTGTGGCCAGCTTTGGGAGGTAGCACTCCTTTTGTTCTTTGGTACCCCACTCCATCAAAGCTCCATCGACCAGTGTGTTCTGCACATCCACGATCACTCCGGCCGAGGCGTCCACGCGGCTCAATTCCTCAATCGCCAGGATAGACATGAAGAAGCTTGATCCTGCTCCCCCCAGGCTCTCCGGAATCTCAATACCCATCAGACCCAGATCAAAAAAAGCTTCGATCAGATCTTCCCTGAACTGCGCGGTCTCATCCATTTTGGCGACGTGGGGTCCGATCTCCTTGCGGGCGAAAGAGGCCACACTGTCGCGGAAGAGTTCTTCCTCTTCGGTGAGCTGTGTGAGGGGTTTTGGTGACAGGTCGGGTTTCATGGTTGCTGGTTACCGGTTACTGCCTGTTACGGTGGACGGCAAATCAGAGCCCCCGGCGGAAGCCGGGGGGACGGGATCTGAGCCAGGTCGCAACCGTTTCCGTCCGGCCGCTCCCGCGGCCGGCTCTGATCATCTCCTGGAACCTGAAACATGAAACCTGGAACGTACTGCTATCACGACACCTCGAGTACGATCTTTCCAAACTGTCGACCCTGAGACAAGCGCAAGAGCGCGTCCTTTCCCTGTTCGAGCGGCAGCGCGAGGTCGATCACCGGTCGGAGGCGACCCTCACCAAGCAGGTGCACGACCCGATTGAATTCGGCCACATTACTCATTGTGCCCCCGAGGATCGAGATCTGTTTCCAGAAAATCAGGCGGATCTCGGTTTTCGGGTTGGGGCCCGTGGTCGCCCCGCAGGTGACGACTCTTCCTCCCTTGCACACAAGTTTGAGACTCTGCAGCCAGGTCTTTTCGCCCACACTGTCCACTACAAGATCAACTCCCCGCCTCCCGGTGTGGGCGCTTGCCTGAGCGGCGATATCTTCTTTCTCATAGTTCCAGGTAAATGTGGCTCCCAGTTCCCGGGCACGTTCCAGCTTGGCGTCATCCGAGGAAGACACGAAGACCCTGGCCCCGGCCAGTCGCGCGATGCCGAGAGCGGCAGTTGCAACGCCGCCACCAATCCCGTGGATGAACACGTCCTCCCCGGGGCGAAGCTGTCCCCGCGAGATGAGCAGCCGCCAGGCGGTCTGGTGAACCAGAGAAAAGGCGGCGGCCTGAGCAAAGGAGATCCCGTCGGGGATGAGGGCCAGGCTGGCGGCTGAGGCCGTGAAATACTCGGCGAAGGTTCCGGGGGCATGTTCCCCTTTGAGCCCCAGGCGCACGCACAGACTCTGTTCTCCCTGCCGGCAGAACTCACATTTTCCACACCAGATGCAGGGGTTGAGCATGACCCGGTCGCCGGCTCGGAAACCGTCAACCCCAGACCCCACCTCAACGACCTCTCCGGCTCCGTCACTCCCCAGCACGTGGGGCATTTCCAGGTCGACCCCGGGCAAGCCCGCCACAACGAACAAATCGAGGCGGTTGAGGCCCGCCGCCCGCGTTTTGACCAGCACCTCACCTTGTCCGGGTGAGGGTGGGTCCAGATCCATCAACTGAATGTCGTCGAGGGTGCCGTGATGAGGGATGGCGAGAGCTTTCAAGAATCACCTGCTCAGGGTTCTGGGTCTTAGCTTCGCTTGAGTGAAGCTGATGCGCACACTGGAGTCAAGTTTGGGCAAAGGAGAGGCCCAGGCTGAGACACGCTGAAATTGGCGCTGCAATAGACGCGCTAAGGATTTACGCGCAAGGATTTACGCGCTTACTGCGTGCGCGCTACAGTAGTGCTCGTGATAACAAGCGCGTCGGTCAAAACGAATACTTGAGGGCGACTTCGATTTCACGGGCCCGATCCGCCCCAAAGACCTGACCGAAGGTCGAGTCGCCGAGAGAGGTTGAGAGCCGATTAAAGTTGGCCCGGTTGAGCGCGTTGAAGAACTCCAGTCGAAACTCCACTTGATGTCCGTCGGATACTTCTGTGCTCTTGCTCAGAGCAACGTCCCAGGTCTGCAACCCGGGGCCCTCCACGATATTCCGACCCGAGTCTCCGAACTGGAGCTCTTCGGGTTCGGCAAAGGCCGACGTATCGAACCATCGATCGACGGACCGCTGATCCACAGCAAGGTTGCCGTCTCCGATCCGCAGCGGGCGATCCCCTGCCACTCCATCGTTATTGAAGTCGCCGGGCAGGGATACGGTGAAAAGCTCCCCATCCCGGAACTGGGTGATCCCGGAAAGACGCCACCCCGACATGAGTGATCCGAACAGGCCCGCCTTGAAATTGACGGGCAGATCGAAGATAGAATTCAGGTAACCTCGGCGTAGCGGCCGACGCCCGGAAACGGCCCGCTCCGACGCCAGATCGCGAGAATTGGAGACGTGGAAAAACACGCGGTCAGAGATGGATCGGCTCCAGTCGAATCCGGAGCGGAGAGAAAATTCGTCGACCAGCTTTCGCTCGATGTCGAAACCAAGACCATGGCGAATACTGGAAGCTCCACCACTCACAATCGTGAACTGGCCATAGGTCGGATCGGGTCGTCTGTCCCGAATCTGACCGGCTCCTGGAAAGGCGACATTGCCCGGGATGATGCGATCCAGACCGGTTCCTTTGTTCCCCTTGTAGGAAGCTTCCAGGTTCCAGTTCCTGGAGACCTGTTTTTGAATCACCAGGTTCCAATCCTGTGCGTAGGCCGTTCGGATGCCCGGCTCGATTCCCTGGAAGGTTAACTCTGTCGGCGAAAGACTGGTGAAGGGATCGGCGACGTCGATCTCAGGACTCGCCAGTCCTGAAAGCGCAGCCTCGCTTTGAAAAAAAGGATAGTTTCGACCGATGTAATTTCTGGCCCGCTGGCTGCTGAACGGAAAATGGTGAAGGCGGTAACCGGCCCGAAGCACGAATCGGTTGTTACCCGTGGGACTGAGGGCCAGGCCCAGTTTGGGAGACCAGTCATTCTTGTCAGAATGGATGAAACTATGACCGGAAAAACCGAGTTCATCCGCCCTTTCCGTTTTGGAGATGATGACTTCCGAGCCGGGTTCCGGTTCGGCCAGAAAGGGAAAGAGAATGGAAATCGGCCGCACCGACCGATACGGGGCGTAGTAGTTGTGGGCGACGCCGCCGGTCAGGCTCACGACCGGGCTGATTTTCCAGCTGTCCTCGATAAAGAACGACCGGTCAGATCGTCGTAAGTCGTTGCGATCGGAACCGACGCCGCGTTTCGCGGTGTCGGGGATTCCCAGCAGAAAATCCGCGAAAGTGTCGCCTGTAAAAAATCCGTTGTAAAAGAATTTTCCTCGACGAACCCCGCCCGTTCGGTTGTTGTTCAGTCGAGTCCCTCCGATGTCCAATCCAAAACTTAGATTGTGGTCGCTGAAGTTGTAGATGAAGACACTCTGGACGTCGAACCAGCCGGAGGTCTGGGTTGAGGGTAAATCGGACTCATCTCCAAAGTTCATGTAACCGGAGAGGACAAACGCGTGGATAGCCCTCATCGAGCGTGTCGAGTGTGGAGACTCCGTTGATTCCGACAGCGGCGAGAAGCCCCTCACGACCCGCATTTTCGGAAAGCTCGAGGAGGCTCCTTTGTCGAAATCGAAAACGCAACTGATTCGAAAAACGACTCGAGAAGTTCCGGTGATAGGAGACGGTCACACGGTGGTCGGAGTTGTCCGAGATCACGTCGAAACCGGGCAAGGCCCCGATCCGACGACCCCTGCCGTCTGAAAACTGGTAGCTGCCCACCAGTTTGGATTGAGGGGAGATCTGGTGATCGACGCGAAAGAGCAGAAGATCATTGTTGCTGACCCTGGGGTCGTTGTTCACAAAGTTTCGGTCCGGGTCAACTTGATTGGGATCCGGAATAAGGGGAAGAAGGTTGCGGGCTACCGGGTGGATTCGCGACTCTGGAATGATGTTCCCTGGAAAGGGCTCACCGGTAGCGGGGTCAATGAGCGGAGAGTCGAGAGACGAGAAGTCCCCCCGTTTCATAGCTGCCAGGGGGACGTGCGAGAGCAGGGTCTGTCCCCGCACAACTCTGAGTCCGTCGTAGGCAACCAGAAAGTCCAGGTTTTCCCGGATCGGCCCCCCTAGCTGGAATCCGAATTGATTGCGCTTGAATTCGGGAAGAGGTTCTCCCGGTGTGTCGAAGAAGTTTCGGGCGTCGAGATTGTCATTTCGATGAAACTCGTAAACGGAACCGTGAAAGCGGCGAGGTGCCCTGGCCAGAAACGGGTTGACGATCTGGATGGTGGCCCCGTATTCGCTGTTTCGCTCGAAAGGCGCCGTCAAGACACGATAGACGGAGACTTCCTGCAGGGTGTCCCGCTCAGAGGGAGTGAGGGGAACTGTTTCCTTTTCTTTTCCCCCGGCCCACAACACTGCTGGAGACCAAGTCAGGACCACGCTCATCAGCAGGCAGACCGTCCAACCGTTCACAGCAGGATCTCGCCCCCCAACTTCAGCTCCTTAACCGAGAACGTGACACTCAGGAGGGGTTCGGCATTGGGAACTTCGAGTTCGAATACAAGGGTCTCCGTATCTTCGCCAACGATTGCATTTCCTTTCACTCTGCGGGGAAAAACAAACCTGGCCCCGATCCCGTCTCCCCGGGGAGGAGAATAGCCGCTCAAGCGAACCTGGGTGATTCTGGACGTGGAAACAAAGGCCAGGTTCTTGAGGGAATCTGCAGTACTGACTTCGAGATAGCGGTCCACCTCACGCTGTTTCTCCGGGTCGTTGGAACGGAACGATACCGCCAGAACGATCCAGTCCTCGAAGTCCAGCTCCAGGCCGGGGGCAGCCAGCGCGTCGAAGCGAGCCTGTTCAAACAGACTCAGCTTGTCGTAATCCTGAACATGCTGTTCCACGCGGACAAAGGCCCGCCGCACCGGCAGAGAGGAGAGAAGTCTGGTGTAAAACGTACTGAAGATTTCTTTCTCCCCCCGGACTCCGCTGCCCACTCCTCCTACAACTTCGGTGAAGGTAGTTTGCTTTGCCCAGGGGGACTCGTTGAGCACCTCTACGGCCTGCTCGAGAGACCAGGCCGTGAAGGGCTTGTCCAGAAACGGGAGAGATGCGAAGAGCAGGGGGACGATGGGGGCCAGGCATCGAAGCATTGCAGGATCTCGGAGGACGCGACTATGAGCGGGATTATAGCAGGAGCGGTCTGTCCTTGCCGGGGCCTGGATTGTGCGCCTTCACCCTTGTTTTCTGAGCTCTCTGGTGAGGGCGGGCACCACCTCGAACAGATCCCCCACGATGCCGTAGTGGGCAACATTAAAGATAGGCGCGTTGCGGTCTGTGTTGATGGCCACGATGCAGTCGGCGTTCTTCATTCCCACGACGTGCTGAATGGCCCCGGAGATCCCGCAGGCGATGTAAAGCCGGGGCGCGATGGTCTGGCCTGAACTCCCAATCTGTCGTTCCCGTTCAAGCCATTCATTGTCTACTACGGGCCGACTGGCGCCGACTTCCGCACCCAGCGCATCGGCCAATTCCTGGATGAGACCCAGATTCTCCTGTTTCTTTATTCCCCGGCCCACCCCGACTACGATTTCAGCTTTGTCCAGATCGACACGCCCCTTTCCGACCTGAATCGTTTCCAGGAGAGTGCGTCGAGGGCTGAATCCGCCCATGGGAACCGGCTTTGAATGCAGCTCAGGCGCCCCCGTCTGAAGGCGATCCAGATGTGCTGATCCCCCCTGGAGAGTGACCATTACGGGGGGACGGGAACGGACTCGAACGTCTGCATTCAGCTTGTTTCGGAACATTTGGCGGACAAGAACAACGCCCCCTTCCTCGATTCGATAACCGGTGCAGGCGGTAACGAGGACGGAACCGAGGCGGGCGGCAAGCTTGGGAGCGAAGTCGATGTTCTGGTAAGTATGAGCCAGCAGGAGAAAGTCGGGCCGCAGCTCCTTCAGGAAGGGGACAGAGGCGACACAATAGCCGTCCGGGTCATATTCGTTCAACTCGGGTGCGGTCAGAAGGTGTACCTTTCGGGCCCCGACGCCGGACAGTCGTTCACTGAACGGCCCCGGGTCGGAACACAGGAGCAGGACATCGAGAGAAGTCCTGCTGTCACGTGCCAGGGCCTGGCCAAGAGCCAGCGCTTCCAGGGCTGCGTTGCGCAGGACTCCAGCGGCATGATCCAGTAAGACACAGATTCCGCCCGCGCCTGGATTCAGTTCAGATCACCCCGGCTTCTTTCCTGAGCTTTTCCACCAGAGCCTCCACAACCGCCGCCGTGTCTCCCTCCAGGATTTCCGCCTGGCTCGTAGCCGGCGGTGGATAGAGCCGGGTGACCTCGATCCCGGGAAGCTCCGGCCAATCGATGTTCAGGTCCTCAACATCGAGCTGTCGGATCTCTTTCTTCCTGGCCTGCATGATCCCTTTCAGTGACGGGTATCGAACCCGGGAACTACCGGCCTGAATCGTGAGCAGGGCCGGCAGGGGAAGTTCCAACCACTGAAAGCTTCCACTCTCCATTTCTCGCAGGGCTCTAATCGTTCCCCCTTCAGGGTCAGCTTCGATCTCCATCACGATGGTGGCGTGCGGAATGCCGAGCAGTTCCGCCAGAATGACTCCCGTTTGAGCGTAGCCGAGATCATCTGATTGAGTCCCGGTCAGAATGAGGTCGAACGGCTCCCGGTGCAATGCCCGAGCGAGGATCTCGGCACTGGCGTGTGGAGATTTCGCTCGGCCCCCGGGATCCAGGACCTGCACCGCACGATCGCAACCCATAGCCAGGCCCTTGCGGATGGACTTTTCGTTGCCCGGGCCTGCGATGTTGAGAATGACGACCTCGCCACCGTGAGACTCTTTGAGGCGGAGAGCCTCTTCGATGGAGTATTCATCGCACTCGCTGATTGCGTGAGTCAGATCCGCCGACTCGATCCAGGTTTCCTCCAGATTGATCCGGAAACGAGTCTCACGCGCCGGAACCTCCTTCAGGCACGCGAACACCCTCAAGACTTGAAAAGCCTGTCGAAGGCGTCTCTCGGATCTTCGCGTTCAGGGCTGGAGGTGGTTTGCTTCTCTACGGCCCTCCGGGGCTCGAAATAGCGGCAGTGGTTGGCGGCGTCCTTGGGAGAGACCCGTTTGGCGATCGGCTGGGTGCACTCGAAGCGGCTGGAGGGGTCAAAGAATGCGCAGTTCGTACAGGTGTGCAGATCCGCTTCACAGTTCGGACAGCTGGTTTCCGTCAAGATCTCCTCAAAACCGGCTGGAAGAGGCTTGCCGCAACTCTTACAGCGCACCACCTGTTGAAAATCCGTCATTCTGGGCGCCCGGGGCCCTTCGCGAGACGTGCTGGAGCGCGCGGGACGTCGTTCGCGGCTCTCTCCATCTTCGCTCATGTATCCGCGGTGCCGATACTTTCGACTCATGACTTTTGCTCCTGCTGAGTTGTTGGAAACAAGCCGGCACTCTCACCTGCAGAAGGATGAGATGAAACCGACGGGCTGCTATCGGCTGAACGGGATGGACCCTCAGCCCAGGTCAGCACACGCCGCTTTGATGCCCGCGAGATTCATAGCATCCTGCCCGGAATCGATTCTGCGAATGATGCCTCGTTTGTCGATCAAGAAGCTCGTCCTGTTCGCGAATCCTTTTTCCGACAGAACGCCGTAAAGCCGGCTCACTTCGCGATCGGGCCAGTCGGCCAGAAACCGGTATTGAGCCCCCAGTTCTTCGGCGAACTTCTTCTGACTGGGGCCGGCATCGACGCTGATGGCCAGGATCTCCGTGTTGTGTTCGGTAAAGTATTCGATATCATCCTGATACCGTGTCAACTCGGTCCGTCAGCCGCCGGTAAAGGCGAGGGCGTAAAACGCCATCACCACGTTCTTACTTCCACGAAACTGGCTCAGCTTGACCGTCTCGCCGTGCTGGTCCCTCAGTTCGAAGTCCGGAGCCTCGTCGCCAACCTCGAGCGAATTCGCGGCCGACGCCGAAGAGGCTCCACCAGCCATGGACACAATGCCGGGAGAGGCGCACAATAATAGAATCGGAATGGACCACAGGGGCCGGTAGTTGGAAAACATAAGGGAATTTTAAAGCAGCTATGGAGCGCGTTCAAATCAAATTTTTTACCCGCCCCGGCTGCAAACTCTGCAGCGAGGGATTGAAGGTCCTGAAGACGTTCGATAACCGCTATCCGTTGGATATCGAAGTCGTAGACATCAGCCGTTCGCTGCAACTGCTTGCGGCCTACCGGTACGACATCCCCGTCGCGACGCTGGGAGACGAAGAACTCTTTCGCCATCGGGCCGATCGCCGTAAGATTGAAGCGAAGCTGAAGGCCCTGACGACTGCTGCCAGAGGAGTACCGGGGTGAGGTCTGAAGAAGAGCAACTATGACGGCAAAAACCTGTCAGCGCTGCGAAGGAACGGGCTGGGTTGTGATCCAGGCCGAGGGACTGGAGACGGTAGCGGCTTGCCCGGAGTGTCGGAGCCAGGCCAAATCCCGTCAACGGCTCGAGAACGCCGCTATCCCGCCGCGCTACGCCGAACAGGGATTCGACACCTTCTCAACTCCTCATCCCAGCCTGGGGCCGGCACAACGGCGAGCCATCGAGTTTGTCGAGGCCTTTCCGGCCCTGGACAGGGGACTCTTCTTTATCGGGCCGTGTGGAGTCGGAAAGACGCACCTGTCCGTCGCCGTTCTGAAAGCGATCGTCGCCGAGCACGATGTGAGCGCCCGCTTTGTGGATGAGGCCGAACTTCTACGCAGTCTCCAATACAGTTACGGCCGCGACTCCAGGGCCACCGAGGAAGAACTGCTGCGCCCGCTGCGCAGAGCCGACCTTCTCATCTGGGACGATCTCGGCACTGGACGACCCACTGACTGGGTTCGGGAGACCATCCACACGATTGTCAACCACCGTTATACGAACCAGCGGCTAACGGTCTTTTCCAGCAACTGGAGACTTTCCGCCAAACCCGGCGTCGAGACCGTGGCTCGAGAGCCGACGCTGTCGGATCGCATCGGGGAGCGACTCTACTCTCGCATACTCGAGATGTGCGAGATCATCGAGATGAAGGGCCCCGACTTCCGCAAGGTGGTGCGCAAGGCCGGCCAGGACTTTCAGAGAACCCGGCGGGGCTGACAACAGAACGGCGCGGCAGACGGAGGTCACTTCGGTGGCTTGGAGGGGCGCATTTCGATTCGACTGGTCAAACAGCGCGGATCCCGCTGCAGAGTGTCGATGACCACGTCCGCCACGTCCTGAGGAGACAACTTCCAGGACTCCGGATCGGGAGGACTTCCAGCAAACCCGGTGTTGACGCTGCCGGGCATGACGTACGCGACCCGGATGTCATCGTAGCGAACCTCCTGCATCAGGGCCTCACTGAAAGCTTTGAGCCCAAACTTGGAGGCGCAGTAGGCGGCACCGCCCGGAAAAGTGTTTTTTCCCGCAAGACTCCCGATATTGACGATGAAGCCCCCTCCGCTACGACGCAATATCGGCAACGCGTAGTGGCAGCTGTAAAAAAGGGAGTCCAGATTGGTTCGCATCACGGAGCGCCACTCCCGGGGTGTCATCTCGCCGACCGGACGGAAGGTCCCGGCGCCCGCATTGTTGATCAGCATGTCGAGCCCGCCCAGTCGGTCGTCTGAGAAACGAACCAGCTCTTCAACCTGTTCGGCACGACCCACGTCGCAGACTTTCCAGAAGACCTCGGTGTCCGTCCCTGAAAGCTTTTCTGCAGCATCCCTCAAGCGATCCCTGGAACGGGCGCAGATCACGGTGCGAACGCCTTTCGAAACCAGAGTTCCTGCGATCCGAAAACCGATTCCACGGCTGGCTCCGGTGACGATGGCCCGTTTTCCCGACAGGCTTCCGACACTTCCCTGAGGCTTTTCCGCCGGAGCTGCGTTGGTGCTCATCGCTGCAATCCTCTCTTAGCCCGGATTATGCAAGAGATCTAAATTCAAGTGAGATGTGGGCCCAGAAAAAAGGCCGTAGCTCTCTGATATAAAAGGGTTTAGAGAAACAAAGACCCTAAACAGGAGCTACGGCAATGTCAAAAACAGTCTGCCAGAATACCCTGCCATTTCATAGCCACAGAAACATCACGGCTCGTTTTGATGGGGGGAGCCTCACTTCCGACGCAGGATGGTTGTTGTTTGGATCGCTGGATCGTCAACATCGATTGTGCGAGGGCTTCAGTTCCTGTATTTCGGAAAGTCGAGACCAACGCTACATTCGTCATGACCTGTTGAAGTTGATCCGACAACGAGTCTTGCAGATCGTGGCCGGCTACGAAGACTGTAACGACGCCGATACGCTGCGCTCGGATCCGATGCTCAAGACAGTCTGTGATCAGTTGCCAGAGAGCGATCCCGATTTGGCCACCCAGCCGACTTTCTCCCGCCTGGAGAACTCCGTCACCAAGAAGGATCTGATGCGTCTGAGCCGGTGGCTGCTAGGCCGTTATGTGCGCTCCCTGAAGAAGAGACGTCCCAGCAAGATCATCCTGGATCTGGACAGTACCGACGACCACACTCACGGCCAACAGGAGTTCTCCTTCTACCACGGGTATTACCGAAACCACATTTTGCATCCTTGGCTGATCTTCGATGCCGACACGGGAGACCTGGTCTGTGCCGTGTTGAGACCTGGCAACAAGGGGGCTGCCTCTCACATCGTGCCCATTCTGAAGCGAGTCGTGGAGGCCATCCGACAAGCAGTGGGGACGGATGTCGAGATTGAGATTCGGGCCGACAGCGGCTTTGCCACGCCTCGGCTCTACGAGTTCTGTGAATGTGAAGAGAATAAACTCCAATATGTCATCGGGTTAAGCCGAAACCCTCGCCTGCAGCGAGTGGTCGAGCCCCTGCTGGATTCGACTCGGGAAAGGTTCCTTGAGCTGGAGGAAAAACAGCGTCAGTTTGACGAGTTTCTTTATCGAGCCCACAGCTGGGATCGATCCCGTCGCGTCATTGTCAAAGTGGAGGTCGATCAGCGTGGGATCAATCGTCGCTTTGTAGTTACCAACCGGGACGATCTCTGCTCCCAATCACTTTATGACCACTACACAAACCGAGGGCAGACCGAGAACTTCATCAAGGCCTTCAAGAATCATCTGAGCATGGACCGACTCAGCTGTCATCGATTCCTGGCCAATCAGTTTCGACTCCTCCTGCATGCACTGGCTTACCAGATGTTCGTTCGCCTGCGCGACTATCTTCACGGAACCCCCTGGCACAAGCTCGAAATCGAAACCTTACGTCGTCGGATCCTCAAGATTGGGGCCCGGATCCGACAAACCACTCGACGCATCTGGGTCCATCTTTCCTCAGCCTTTCCCGAACAACCCCTCTTCCACCTCGTCTTGAGTCGCCTCAACTCCAGTTAGCTTTTCCCAGCTCCCCCGAAAAACCGCTTCCGACACTCATCCAGGCCCAGATCTGTCTGAAATTCACTCCCCAAACCACTCAAACGCCTCGCCAACCCATATCCTTCGCAAATCCGCCTGTCACACCTGCCCGCTTCCGAGTTGGGCCACTTCTCGAGTCGTTTTTCAACAACGGTTCTTGCATAATCCGGGCTAGCAGCCATCCTACAGAACGGTAGAGTGTCAGCTCACCGTCTCTTGCAGAACGGTGAAGCATGAGCTCACCGTTTTTCTGTAGTGCACTTTTGCCGGAGAGTCAGTAGCGCGCACTCAGTACAGTAGCGCGCACGTAGTAAGCGCGTAGATCCCAGCGCGTGTTGGCTTGGTAGGGACGCGCTTGTTGGTCACGCGCGCTACTGTCGGCCTCGTTGCTCGTGAAGCGTGACGGCAGGCTTACGCCTTGCCGTTCTGTCAGGGCCGGAACAGGGGGAGTGTTAGTTCAGCGAGTTGCCGTAGAATTCAGGTTCTCAGCCTTCGGATCGGGCCAGATCCCCATTTCCGCTGCATCGTTACCGTTGATTGTCGGTGGCCTTTTCATCAAACTCAGGGCGGCTCGCCCGAGGAGGGTCGCCAGTCTTCTGCGGGTTCCCTGAACCGCGCTGTCTGCCGAAATGCCGTAACGCTTGTAGCGGGTGAGCAGACCGCGGCAAACGACCAGATAGACCAGGAACTTCCGGATGTCTTTGAAGAGACCGAAGTGCCGAGATCGTTTAACAACAGAAGAGAAGCTGTAGAAGACACTCCAGGCCCGCTCCACCCGTCCCAGCAGTTCCTCCGTAGACAGGTGGGGGTGCTTGTACAGAATTCGTGGATGGTCGGGATCCAGCCAGTAGTCGTAGTCTTCTTTAAGGAGCTTGATCTCTTTCCTGCCTTTTTGGAGCATGTGGAAGTCCACGGTTCCGGGTAGAGGAGTCATGGGCACGAACTGGGCCAGTGCGATGCCGCAGTCGCGCGCAAACCGAATCGTGTAATCGAGGGAGTCCACGGTATCGGTTTCGATCCCGAAGATAAAAGCCCCCATGATATAACGGAACCCCTCGGTCCGAATCTTCTCCAGCTTGTCCACAAGTTCGGTTCCGGTGGAGTTGAAGGACTTGTTGGTCGCTTTTAAGCCCGCCTCCGTCACCGTCTCGATGCCGATCAACGCCCCGGCGACCCCCGCCTTCTTCATCGCGGCCAGGTATTCCGGATCGTCGGCAACCTCCATCGTGATCTGGGTGAAGAAGTTAAGGTCGTCGGGCACTTCCCGTTCCAGCCTTCTGAGAAGGTCAAAGCGCTGTTCCATACCGGCTTCCAGGCGCTCTTTCTCAGCCGGTATGCGTGCGTTCGCCACTTCCTCTTTCGTGTAGGGGTAGAAGTTGTCGTCGGCGAACATGATGAACCTGAACCCGGCCTGATAAAGGTACTGAGCCTCAGCCAGGATCGCGTCGTTCGCGCGCAGGCGCGGAACCCGCCCGTCCTGAACCCAGACAGAGCAAAAAGAGCATTTCTTGGGGCATCCCCGGACCGTCTGTATGGAGGCCACCAGGTAGCGGTCGTGCTTGAGCAGATCCCAGCGCGCCGGGGCGAAGGAATCCGCATCCACTCGTCCGCCGCGATAGGACTCCTGGAGTTTTCCGGCTGCGTGGTCCTCGACGACTCCCGGCCAGAGAACCTCTCCGTCGCCCGTCACAACCGAGTCGCCGTAGCGAAGCGTCTCCTCTGGAAACACCGAAGCGTGGGGCCCGCCGAAGATCACGGTCGCCCCCCGTTTTCGGACTTCTTTGGCCAGGGCATAGCCATGGATGGCGTTGAAGGTGTGAATACTGATTCCGACCAGATCGTCCTGGCCGACCTCGTGGAGGGGAAACTCCTCGATGGTCTGATCGACCAGCCGCAGGTTCTTGACAAAGTCATTCTGAGGCGTGACCGCAGCCAGTACGGGCAGGGCTCTGGGTGTGATGAACGAGAATTCAATTCGTTCGGCAGTCGGCGCGGGATTGACGATAAAGACTCGAAAGTCTCGGTGAGACTGCAAATTCGACATGAACAAGCTCCTCCCCGGCTCGGAGCGACCGTAAGGAACCTGGAGTTTAATGTGGCGGCGGGGTTCCGGTCAAGGTCGGAGATCATGGGCCGAGGATTTCCAGGACAGTCTCTTCGGGGACTGATAAAATCTCGAACATCTTCCCCTGGGAGTTCGAAAGGAGAAAAAGTCGAGTGTCTGTCGACCTGACCAGACGCGGATTTATCAAGGTCGGTACTGCGGCCGTTACGGTCTTCGGCTTCGATTTGAAACCGGCACTGGCCCGGGCTCGCGAGCTCAAGATCTCTCGAACCACACAGACCCACAGCGTCTGTCCCTACTGTGCCGTGGGTTGCGGTGTGGTCATTCACACACTTGGCGACGGGGCTGAGAATGTGAAGCCCTCGGTTGTTCACGTGGAAGGTGATCCGGACAACCCCATTAACCGGGGAACCCTCTGTTCCAAGGGCATCACCTTGAAACGATTCGTGCTCAGTGATCGCAGGCTGACCCGGCCCCTTTACCGGCCCCCCGGGTCCGATCACTGGGAGCCGATCTCCTGGGAGACGGACAGTGACGGAAATTAACTGGCCGTCTTCTGGGTTTTGTTGTTTATTTCGGTGGCATGAAGCGCAACGTGGAATTGGAAGCCAGCATCGTCGCGAAGTATACGGCAGTTTCGCCCGTGTTGGATGAGCGCAGTCACCGCCGGTGGGCGGCCGCCGAGTCTCTGTCCATCGGCTATGGCGGGGATGCGCTGGTGTCGTCGGCCACGGGTCTGGCCCGGGAGACGATTCGGAAGGGTCGCCGGGAGATCTCGCAAGGCGAAGCGCCGACAGACCGGGTACGGCGTCCGGGTGCCGGACGGCCCCGTCTCGAACAGAGCCAGCCCGGTCTGCTGGCGGCACTGGAAGGTCTGGTGGACCCGCTGACACGCGGAGACCCGACCTCGCCGCTACGCTGGACATGCAAGAGTCGGGCGAAGCTGGCCGCGGTGCTGGCACAACAGGGGTGGCGAGTGAGTTCGACCACCGTCGGCCGGATGCTGCATCAACTGGGCTACCGGCTGCAATCGGTCCGCAAGCGTCAGGAGGGAGCGAGCCACCCGGACCGTAACGCGCAGTTCGAGTACATCAACGCGACCGCGGACGCGTTTTTGGCCGACGGGCAGCCGGTGATCTCGGTCGACACAAAGAAGAAGGAGATGGTCGGGAACTTCAAGAACGGCGGGCGGGAATGGCAGCCGAAGGGGACGCCGGCGGCGGTGTTGGTCCATGATTTCCCAAGCGACGCGGAGGGCAATGCGATTCCGTACGGTGTCTACGACATGGCGCGCAACGAAGCCTGGGTGAGCGTGGGATGGGACCATGACACACCGACGTTCGCGGTGGCGTCGATTCGCCACTGGTGGCACCAGATGGGCTGCGGCGCCTACCCCGATGCCACAGCCCTGTTCATCACGGCCGATTCGGGCGGGAGCAACGGATATCGGTATCGCGCCTGGAAGCATGAGCTCCAACAGTTGGCCGACGAGACCGGACTGACCATCCAGGTGAGCCATTTTCCACCCGGCACCAGCAAGTGGAACAAGATCGAGCACCGGCTCTTCTGTCACATCACGGCGAACTGGCGCGGTACCCCGCTGACGACGTATGAGACTATCGTCGACCGTATCGGGAACACCCGGACGGCGACCGGGCTCCGGGTCCTGGCCGAACTCGACGCCGGTCAGTATCCCACGGGAGTCAAGGTGACCCAGGAACAGATGGACGCAATCGCGCTGGTCCGCGATGCGTTCCATGGGGAATGGAATTACAAACTGTTACCCCGATCAAGTTGACAGCTTTATATCGATCACTGTCCGACGGCTATCCGGCGCATGGCTCGACGGATCAAGGAAGCTCGGGACCAGGGATTCCAGCAACAAGACGAATCGGACAGGACGGTCAATCGCCTGGCCAACGTAGGCCTGATTGGAGGGTGCACGGACACCAACGAGATCAACTACCTGCTGGGCAAGTTCCGGTTCGGGCTGGGGATCCAGGCCTACGAGAATCAGGCCCGCCTCTGACACGGTCCCACGGTGGCCAGTCTGGCCGCCACTTTTGGCCGCGGGGCCATGACCAACGGCTGGACCGATGTTGCCAACACGGATGTCGTGCTGGTCATGGGGGGCAATCCCGCCGAAAACCATCCCGTAGGCTTCCGGTTTGTGATGGAGGCCAAACGCCGCCGCAAGGCGAAGCTGGTGTGCATCGATCCCCGCTTCAATCGGACCGCGGCGGTTTCCGATCTCTACGTTCCTATTCGGGCCGGTTCCGACATCGCATTCCTGGGAGGTCTGATTCACTACACCCTCTCCCGGAACCTCCATCACGAGGACTACGTGCGGCTTCACACCAACGCCGCCTTCCTCATCGGCGGAGGATTCGATTTCAAGGAGGGGCTGTTTTCGGGCTGGGACCGGGACCGCAACCAGTACGACAAGTCCACCTGGCGTTATGAACTCGACTCGCAGGGTCATGCCCGCACTGACCCGACTCTGCAGCATCCGCGCAGCGTCTTCCAGTTGCTCCGGAAACATTACGCTCGCTACACACCCGAGCGGGTCGCTGAGATCAGCGGCTGCACCGCAGAAGAGTTCACGAAGTCGGCTGAGATCATCTGCTCGACCGGTCGGCCCGATCGAAGGGGAACCGTCCTTTACGCGCTGGGCTGGACCCAGCACAGCCACTCTGTCCAGCTCATCCACACTGCGGCCATGCTGCAACTTCTGCTGGGCAACATCGGAGTTCCCGGGGGCGGGGTGAACGCGCAGCGGGGCCACTCCAACATCCAGGGGCGACCGATCTGGGCGCCTGGGACAAGCTGCCAGGATATCTGAGCGTCCCTCGTGCCGCCCAGACGAGCCTGGCCGAGTACGTCAAGGAGAGCAGTCCCAGGGCTTTGAGCAGCCGCTCGGTGAACTACTGGCGCAACACCAGCCGCTTCATGGTCAGCCTCCTCAAGGCCTACTATGGGAACAGCGCCACTCCAGCCAACGATTTCGGATATCACAACCTCCCCAAGATTGGAGACGGAGAAAACCACAGCTGGGGATTCCTGTTCGACCGGATGCTCGGGGGAGGGGTTGACGGGTTGATCGCTTTCGGCATGAATCCGGTGGCCGGTGGTCCCAACTCGCCCAAAATGATTGCGGCACTGAGCCGCCTGAAGTGGCTGATCGTGGCCGAGTGCTTTGATACGGAGACCTCGTCCTTCTGGGATTCGAAGAGGCTGGCCGGCGAGTACTATCCGGAGGCCGGAAACCCGGCTGACATCGACACCGAAGTCTTTCTGCTTCCGGCTGCCTGCTCGGTTGAAAAGGACGGGACCTTTGTGAACTCGTCCCGCTGGATGCAGTGGAAATGGGCTGCAGTGGATCCTCCCGGAGAAGCCAGGAAGGATCAGGAGATCATCGCCAGGCTCTTCCTGGAGCTGAGGAGGCTCTACGAGCAGGAGGGGGGAACCGCCCCCCGGCCGCTCCTGGATATCGCCTGGGATTATGCCAGTCCCACCTCCCCCGATCTGGGAGAGGTGGCCCGCGAGATCAACGGTCGCGAGATTTCCAGCGGGCGCCAGCTGGGCAGCTTTGCCGAGCTGAAGAAGGACGGGTCCACACTGTGCGGCAACTGGCTCTATTCGGCATCCTACCCCGAGAGCGGCAACCTGATGGCGCGCCGCGGCCAGGAGGACCCCAGCGGACTGGGCTTCTTTCATGAGTGGGCCTGGAACTGGCCGCTCAACCGCCGGGTTCTCTACAATCGGGCCTCGGCAGACGACAAGGGTCGGCCCTGGGATCCGCTCCGCGCCGGCATTCAATGGGACGGGCGCCGCTGGGTGGGGGATGTGCCAGATTACGGTCCCAGGGCGGATCCCGGCGCCGCCGGCGCCTTCATCATGCTGCCGGAGGGAGTGGCCAAGCTCTTTGCCGCAGATTTTGCTGAAGGTCCCTTTCCCGAACATTATGAACCGGCCGAATCTCCGGTTCCCAACTCCATGCACCCGGAGGTGAGCAGCAACCCTCTTGCCCTGGTCTTCCAGAGTGATTTCGACTCTCTGGGGAGCGCCGACGAGTTCCCCTACGTGGCGGTCACCTATCGGTTGACCGAGCACTTCCACTACTGGACCAAGCATGTAGATGCCAACTCCCAGTTGCAGCCTCGCTTCTTCGTGGAACTGCCCGAGGAACTGGCCGCCGAGAAGGGGGTGGCCAATGGAGAGGACGTCCGGGTGACGTCGGCGCGGGGTGCAGTAGAGGGTCAGGCCCTGGTGACGCGCCGCCTGCGACCGCTCCAGGTCAGCGGCCGCCGCATCTACCAGGTCGGCCTTCCCATTCACTGGGGTTTCGTCGGTAAGGTCACGGGGCCGCTGGTCAACAATCTGAGCCCTTCGGTTCTGGACCCCAATTCCGGAACTCCCGAGTACAAGGGTTTTCTGGTCAACGTTGAGAAGATTTGAGCCAATGAGCAAGACCCCGGTCGTTGCCAAGCTGATCGACACCACCACCTGCATCGGCTGCAAAGCCTGCGAGGTGGCGTGTCAGGAGTGGAACGATCACGGTTTTACACTGACCGAAAACCCGGGCACCTATCAGACGCGGCCGGACCTCGGTCACGACTTCTGGAATCTTATTCAGTTCAATGAAACCGGGCGGGGCAGCACTTTCGACTGGTTGATGGCCAAGTACCAGTGCATGCACTGTGCCGATCCGGGGTGTCTGAAGGCCTGCCCGGCGTCCGGCGCCATCTTCGTTCGGGAGAACGGAATCGTCGATATTGACCAGGACATCTGCATCGGATGCGGCTACTGCATCACCGGGTGCCCTTTTGACGTCCCCCGTTTCAGTCCCACGACTCAGAAAGTCTATAAGTGCACTCTCTGTTCCGATCGCGTTGAGGTGGGCCTCGAGCCGGCCTGCATCAAGGCTTGTCCCACCAGCTGTCTGACGTTTGGGACCCGCGCCGATCTGCTGGAGAAGGCGGAAGGACGGGCGGAGGAGCTGCAGTCGGAGGGCCATGTCAAGGCCGGCGTCTACAATCCTCCCGGCGTAGGAGGAACCAACGTGCTCTACGTCCTTAAGCACGGGGACCGGCCCCAGGATTATGGATTGCCACCGGATCCCCGGGTGCACTGGGTCATCCGATTCTGGAAGGGTCCGCTCAAGTCATGGGGGAATCTGCTGCTGGCTGGAGGCGTGCTGGGCGCCTTTTTCCACTATCTTCGTTTCGGACCAAGGGGCGAGGATGTCTGAAGAGACCAGGATCGTTCGGTTCAGTTTCGCCGAGCGCGCCGTCCACTGGCTGGCGGCTCTCGGTTTCGTGTACGCGGCACTGAGCGGGCTGGCGCTGTGGACTCCCGGTCTTTACTGGCTGGCAATCCCTCTGGGCGGAGGAGAGATGGTGCGGGGCTGGCATCCCTGGGGAGGGGTGGCTTTCTCTGTCTTCCTGGGCCTGATGTTCTGGAAATGGGCCAGGCAGATGGTTCTGAAAAAAGCGGACCGGGCGTGGCTACGTGAGGTCGATCGCTATGCCGTCAACGATGAGACTGGTATCCCACCCTCCGGACGCTTCAACGGCGGCCAGAAATTGCTCTTCTGGGTTCAGGCGATCAACTGTCTGCTGCTGCTCGCCAGCGGACTGGCCCTGTGGTTCCCGGAATCGACTTCCCAGCAGCTTCGGCTGCTGGCAGTCTTCGTTCACCCCCCGGTTGCTCTGATTTCGATTCTCCTGATCATCCTTCACATCTACATGGCAACCGTCAACGTCCCCGGTTCTCTAAGAGCCATGATCCATGGCTGGGTGACCGAGCGCTGGGCGGCATCCCACTATCCTCGATGGCACCGCGAGACTTCAGACCGCTAGCCCGCATAGATCACCGATTTGGAAATGAAGGTGATTTTGGCAGGCCGGAACGGTTTTCTGAGAGTTTCGCTATCGATCCGGTCCAGGTCGAGTGATGCGGTGGTGTGGATGGTCGTGAATGGAGCGTTTTTCGGGTTCGGAAGAGCGTGACGGAATGTATTCAGGCAGAGCTCGGCCTGAGCGATGGAACGATTTCGTTTTTGGGGGCGTTTGATCGGGACAGACCTCAGCAGCGCAGAGGAATGGCCTGGAGGTTTCGAACGACGGCAGCGAAGACCTCGCTGTAGGGATAGGCTTCCGACATGGAGATCCAGACGTGGCGGACCGTGAGGCGGACCTGGGCGCCGATCTTGAGGAGCTTCAAGCGAATCGTCTGACACTGAGCGCGAGCCAGGGGGGTCTGCTTCAGTCCGAGACGACGCAAGGCGTGCATGAGCATGTAGGCGGCGGAGGACAGATACAGCCGGAGTTGATTGGCGCGCATCGTTGCCGCGCTGGTCCGGTCGGCGAACAGATCCAACTGCTGTTCTTTTATGCGGTTCTCCATGTCGCCCCGCGCACAGTAGAAGTCTTCGTAGAGCGCGCGGGCCCCCAGGCGTTCCGGCGACAGGGAGGTGACGACGAATCGGGGATTGGCGCCTTTGTCCAGGAACTCGGCCTTGCCGACGACGCGTCGCTCCGAGGTCCAACTGTGGCGAGTCCGGTAGCGGAAATCCTTGAACACCCGCGCCGGTCGCCCGGTGGCGTTGAACTCGGCTTCGGCCTGAGTCATCGCTTCGGCGCTCTCTGACTTGAGCCGATCATTGTTGGCCAACCCCATCACGTAATCCACGTGATGGTCTTCACACCAGCGGAGCAAGTCATCCCGGCAAAAGCCCGAGTCGGCCCGGATGACGATCGAGACCTCCGGCCAGCTCTGCCGAATCCGGCCGACGATCCGTTCCAGTTCCTCCACCGATCCCGCGGCCCCATCGATATTGGAACACCGCAACCGGGCGCACAGCAGATGCTCCCCCGAGAAGATGTACAGCGGGAGATAACAGTAGTGGCGGTAGTAACCGTGAAAGAACCGGCCTTCCTGCTGGCCATGGATCGGGTCGTCGGTCGCATCCAGATCCAGCACCATCTCCTCGGGCGCCGATTCGTGGGACTCCACGAAGGCATCCACCATCCAGCCGTCGATCCGGTCCGGGTCCATCGCGATCTTCTTGTACCGCTCCTGCTCATCGACCTCGGCGCCGGTCAACTCCAACCGGTTCAGCGTACACCTGCCCGCCAGCGCCTTCCCCCGATCTGAGGCCTGCCGCCGCCTCTCCCCCAACGGATCGGCCTTATTCACCGCCACCGCCAGCATCGGATCGGTGCGCAACTGATCATGATCGTTCAGATCCTCGTACCCCAGACAGAGTCCGTAGATGCGCTGCCCCAACAACTCCTCGACCGTGTGTTCGATCAACCGCGGATCCCGGTGATCCCTGAAACACTCAGCCAGTCCGGCGATCAGACCCGTCCCCCTCTCGACCTCTCGCAACAGCAGCACCCCTGCATCGGAGGTGATCTTCCCGCCGTCGAACCGCGCCTTCACTTTGCGTTGAAATAGTCCGTGAAATTCGAACCTGGCTTGTTTACACTCTGTTCTCATAAGGGCCGCCTCCGTTTGCGTGTTAAAACGTTCATTCAAAACGCTTTATACCAAACAGGGCGGCCTTGTGAGGTCCTATCGGTGAGAAATGGCGGCTAGGCCGGCGGCGGGCCAGGCGGGCCCGAGAACTGGCCGGACGCTACGAGGCCTCCGCCGAAGCACTCCATTTCGCGGCGGAGGTTGCCGGGTTCCAGAGCGAGATTGCCGATCGGGTCCGGGACTGGGAAGAACTGCCGGCCCTGCGGGGGGCGTTGGTGAAAATGCTGGCCGGGGCGGCTCCGGCCCGGCTGCGAGAATCGGTATTGAGGTTGGACGACCGATCCTTTCGCAACTCGCTGGAGCAGTACTGGAGTCGAGAGGATACCGCCTCTCCCGGAACGCTGGGAGCCCGCGTGGTCCTGCAACCCTAACCCGCATAGATCACCGATTTGGAAATGAAGGTGATTTTGGCAGGCCGGAACGGTTTTCTGAGAGTTTCGCTATCGATCCGGTCCAGGTCGAGTGATGCGGTGGTGTGGATGGTCGTGAATGGAGCGTTTTTCGGGTTCGGAAGAGCGTGACGGAATGCATTCAGGCAGAGCTCGGCCTGAGCGATGGAACGATTTCGTTTTTGGGGGCGTTTGATCGGGACAGACCTCAGCAGCGCAGAGGAATGGCCTGGAGGTTTCGAACGACGGCAGCGAAGACCTCGCTGTAGGGATAGGCTTCCGACATGGAGATCCAGACGTGGCGGACCGTGAGGCGGACCTGGGCGCCGATCTTGAGGAGCTTCAAGCGAATCGTCTGACACTGAGCGCGAGCCAGGGGGGTCTGCTTCAGTCCGAGACGACGCAAGGCGTGCATGAGCATGTAGGCGGCGGAGGACAGATACAGCCGGAGTTGATTGGCGCGCATCGTTGCCGCGCTGGTCCGGTCGGCGAACAGACCCAACTGCTGTTCTTTTATGCGGTTCTCCATGTCGCCCCGCGCACAGTAGAAGTCTTCGTAGAGCGCGCGGGCCCCCAGGCGTTCCGGCGACAGGGAGGTGACGACGAATCGGGGATTGGCGCCTTTGTCCAGGAACTCGGCCTTGCCGACGACGCGTCGCTCCGAGGTCCAACTGTGGCGAGTCCGGTAGCGGAAATCCTTGAACACCCGCGCCGGTCGCCCGGTGGCGTTGAACTCGGCTTCGGCCTGAGTCATCGCTTCGGCGCTCTCTGACTTGAGCCGATCATTGTTGGCCAACCCCATCACGTAATCCACGTGATGGTCTTCACACCAGCGGAGCAAGTCATCCCGGCAAAAGCCCGAGTCGGCCCGGATGACGATCGAGACCTCCGGCCAGCTCTGCCGAATCCGGCCGACGATCCGTTCCAGTTCCTCCACCGATCCCGCGGCCCCATCGATATTGGAACACCGCAACCGGGCGCACAGCAGATGCTCCCCCGAGAAGATGTACAGCGGGAGATAACAGTAGTGGCGGTAGTAACCGTGAAAGAACCGGCCTTCCTGCTGGCCATGGATCGGGTCGTCGGTCGCATCCAGATCCAGCACCATCTCCTCGGGCGCCGATTCGTGGGACTCCACGAAGGCATCCACCATCCAGCCGTCGATCCGGTCCGGGTCCATCGCGATCTTCTTGTACCGCTCCTGCTCATCGACCTCGGCGCCGGTCAACTCCAACCGGTTCAGCGTACACCTGCCCGCCAGCGCCTTCCCCCGATCTGAGGCCTGCCGCCGCCTCTCCCCCAACGGATCGGCCTTATTCACCGCCACCGCCAGCATCGGATCGGTGCGCAACTGATCATGATCGTTCAGATCCTCGTACCCCAGACAGAGTCCGTAGATGCGCTGCCCCAACAACTCCTCGACCGTGTGTTCGATCAACCGCGGATCCCGGTGATCCCTGAAACACTCAGCCAGTCCGGCGATCAGACCCGTCCCCCTCTCGACCTCTCGCAACAGCAGCACCCCTGCATCGGAGGTGATCTTCCCGCCGTCGAACCGCGCCTTCACTTTGCGTTGAAATAGTCCGTGAAATTCGAACCTGGCTTGTTTACACTCTGTTCTCATAAGGGCCGCCTCCGTTTGCGTGTGAAAACGTTCATTCAAAACGCTTTATACCAAACAGGGCGGCCTTTTCAGGTCCCATCGGTGAGAAATGGCGGCTAAAGTCGAGGCTGTCAAGGAAGCCTGGGAGATCTTTTCCTCCAAAGTTCTGACTTCCTGGGACGACGATGCCGAGTTTTCCCCCTTTGATGTGCCTACGGAAGCTCCGGACATGCCTGTAACGGTGGGGCAGCTGATGACAGGGGCCCAGCAACGAGCGGACCATCTCATGCTCCAGCTAAAACGAGAAAAAGCGGAAGCTGATTTCTACGTGGGCCTGGAAGGGGGCTTCAATGTCGTGGATCCGAGGGGCGCACGGAGACAGGTCTTCCTGGAAAGCTGGGCGTTCGTCTCGGACGGGCACCTTGGCTATTTCGGGCATGGAGGCGGGATTCATGTGCCACGTGCCATTTCAACCCAGGTCATCGATCGCGGCATCGAGCTGGGAATTGTCATCGACCGATTCGCCCAGAAGCGCGAAGTGAGCAGTCAGCAGGGGGTCTGGGGAGTTCTGACTCGAGATATCATTAACCGCCAGCACTCCTTTGTCGTGGCCTTGATTGCGGCCTTCGCACCTTTCTACAACTCCGAAGCCTATCGTTCTTGAACCTCGTCCAGCCTCTCCCTGACAAGTCGGGCCAGTTTGGCGCCCAGAAAGGGAACCAGTTCGCGTTCGCTGGCGCGACGGATACCGGCCAGGCTGCCGAAGCTGCGCAGGAGCCTCTTTTTCCGCTTCTGGCCGATGCCCGGGATCTCGTCCAGTACGGAGTGGAAATCTCTCAGGGAACGGCGCTTGCGGTGATAGGTCACAGCAAAGCGGTGGGCCTCGTCTCGAATCTCCTGGAGAAGGCGCAGAGTCCTGGAGCTGCCCTCCAGTCTCAGGGGCGCTTCCTGGCCCATGACGTGGATCAATTCCTCCTTTTTCGCGATGCCCGCCACGGGTATGTCTTCAATCCCGAGCTCCGCCAGAGCCTGGTAGGCAAAATGTAGCTGGCCCGGGCCCCCGTCAATGAGTATGAAGTCGGGCAGCGCTGTTTCCTCAGCCAGTACGCGTCGGTAGCGCCTGCGGACTGCTTCGCAAATGGAGGCGTAGTCGTCCGGACCGTCAACAAGCTTGATCTTGTACCTCCGGTACTCCTTCCGACTCATTTTTCCGTCCACGCTGACCACCAGAGAAGCGACCGTCTCGGAACCCTGAATGTTGGAGACATCGAAGGCCTCGATTCTCTTCGGCACAGTCGGAAGGTCGAGTTCTTTCTGAAGTCCCTCCAGCACCGCAGACCGTGAGGTCTCGAGGATTCTAAAACGGGTGTGAAAGCTTATCGCCGCGTTGCGCTCGACCAGAAGAACCAGATCCAGCTTGTCTCCCCGCCTGGGTACATGAATTCGGACCTTGCGACCACGGCGGGAGCGATGTTTCCGGGTCAACCATTCCTGAACGAGCCCCTGATCTTCAATTTCAACCGGGAGATAGATCGAGGCCGGGACGAACCCCGCATTCAGGTAGTACTGCTGAAGCGCGTCACGCAGGAAAACGGGCGGATCAAAAAAGGGGAGATCCTCCCAGAAAAACTCACGCTTGCCGACCACCCGACCGTGCCTGAGGGTAAAGAGCTGCAGGGCCACGCGGGATCCCTCCCGGTGATAGGCAAATATGTCGACGTCGCCAACGCCCGAAAGAATCATCTTTTGCTGCTCCGCCAGGTCCTTCACCAGGCGCATGCGGTCTCGATAGAACGCCGCCGCTTCAAAGTTCTCCTTCTTCGCCGCCTCTAACATCCGCCGGCGCAGCGACTTGACAAGTGGAGTGTTCTTCCCTTCCAGGAGTTGAATGACGTCCCCAACGGCCCTCCCGTATTCCTCCCTCGAGCAGAGCCCGGCCACACAGGGCCCGAGACAGCGTTTAATATCGTGCTCGAGGCAGGGTCGCTCCAGTTCTCCGTCGATCTCGATGTCACAGGTCCGGAGCAGAAAATGACGGTTGATGATTTTGATCGTGTTGCGGGCCAGGGAGGCCGGGAGATAGGGTCCGAAGTAGACGGCTCCATCTTTCAGAATCCGCCGCGTCAGGAGCACCCGGGGAAACTCTTCGTTTACCGTCAGCTTGATGTGCAGGAAGGACTTGTCGTCTTTCAGGTTGACGTTGAACAGCGGCTGCTGCTTTTTGACGAGGTTGCTCTCCAGCATCAGAGCCTCCACGTCACTGTCGGTCAGGATGTAGTCGAGATCGCGGATGTACGTTCGCAGTACATCGGTCTTCTGGTCGGAAAGTCTCTGCCGCCGGAAATACGACCGGACCCGATTTCGCAACGACTTGGCTTTACCGATGTAAATGGTCTTCCCGGTCGCCCCCTTGAAAAGATAAACGCCGGGACTGGAGGGGAGGCTATCCAGCTTGGCCTGCAAGGCTTCACTGATCATGGGGGTTGATTATATTTCAGGTCCGGCGGTGGGTGGGCTGGTCACCGGTTACTGGTCACTGGTTACTGGTTACTGGTTAAAGGTTGAAGGTTAGAGGTTAAGAGGTTGAAGGTTAGAGGTTGAAGGGTCAAGGGTGCTGACGGGGTACATGGTTTACACCGCAAAACCCGGTTCGTCGTATCGAACAAGTGTGCTATAAGTGATTTGGTGAATCTACCCAACGCTCTGACATTGTCCAGGATCTTTCTGGTTCCGCCACTGGTTGGTGTCCTGCTCACCACGGGCCCGCCGGCCAGAGAGTTCTGGGGATTCCTCGTTTTCGCGACTGCCGCCACAACCGACTACTTCGACGGCTACCTGGCCCGTAAACGGTCGCAGATTACGACTCTGGGCCAGCTTCTCGATCCGGTCGCCGACAAACTCCTGATCTCGGCCGCTTTCATTTCCCTGGTGCAACTCGAAATCGCACCGGCCTGGATGGTCATCATCATCGTGGGCCGCGAGTTTGTTGTAACGGGTCTGCGCAGCGTCGCCTCGGCCCAGGGGATCACGATCTCGGCCCTGCGACTGGGAAAGTACAAGATGGTGGCCCAGGTGGCCTGTGCGGGCTGTCTGATCCTTGCCAATCGCTTTCCCGAGACCTATATCTTTCTGGCCGGCCAGATCCTGCTCTGGATCGTGGTTGTGCTCGCCCTTCTGTCCATGATCCAGTACTTCGTGCGCTACTGGGGACCGATCCAGGAACGAGTCGCCTCCCGGGACGGTTAGCCTGGCCGTTCGTGGCGAAAGTCCCACGGGATGCCAGATACAGGTGCGGAGCCTGGCCAATGCAACTCTGCTTGACTCTTGCCGAGAAGTCGGCCACGGATCTCAATCGAAAGGTGGGCCTGTACGACGGTCGAGTTGACCTGATCGAGACACGCCTTGACTTCCTCGATCGGCCCCGGCTCCCGCGACTCCCCGTCGCCCCCCGGAGCAGGTACGTTGCCACCTGCCGGCCGCAGCGAGAGGGGGGAATGTACGTTGGAGACGAATCGACAAGGTTCGACCTTCTCGGGCGGGCAGCCGAGGGGGGATTCGACTGGGTCGATCTTGAACACGACGCAGTCGTTCCAGAACCTCTGAAGGGTGGGGTCGGGATCATCCGGTCGCGCCACATCTTCGGTCCCTTTCCCTCTGACCTTGATTCCGAGTTGCCACCGGTGGCGGACGGCGACCTGCAAAAGCTGGCCGTCAAAGTTCATAACACTTCTGAACTGGTGCAACTGCTCAACTGGGTCGTCTCCAGCAGACATCTGGGCAGGCGACATGTCGTCATCGGCATGGACGAACCGGGCCAGCCGTCCCGCTACCTGATGCCGTTCCTGGGCAGCGAGTGGACTTATGTTTGTGAAGAGACCAGTGCCCCGGCCGCGCCCGGGCAGTTTTCCCTGAGAGAAGGGAAGCTACTGGGGCGGGCTGCCCCGGACGATCCCCTCTACGGCGTCATTGGACAACCCGTCAGACATTCTCTTTCCCCGGCTCTTCTCAACGGACTCTTCCGGCACTATCAGCTCCCGGGAAGCTATGTTCGCCTGCCTCTCGACACCCTGGATCCCTGGTTCGACTACCTTGGGGAATCCGGCCTGAAATTCAATGGATTCAGCGTCACTCTGCCCTTCAAAACCGACGTCCTTCGCTTCTGCCGAAGCTATGATTCGCCGGTCGCTTCCGTCAATACGCTTTGTGCCCGGGGCAGCAACTGGGAGGGGCTGAATACGGACTATCCCGGCTTCCTGTCTCCTCTTTCTTCTCGCCTTCCGCTGAAGGGCATAAGCGCTGTTGTGCTCGGGAACGGGGGCGTCGCTCACACGGCTGTCGGTGCGCTGTTGGAACAGGGCGCCGGGGTGACGATCGCGGGTCGCAACGAGACGAAGCTGGCCTCCTTCGCGCGAGCCTACGGGTGCCCCTGGGTTCTCCTCGAGGACCTTAGCAGCCACGCCGATCTGCTGGTCAATACCACACCCGTGGGCCAGCACCCGGATGTTGATGCCTCTCCCCTCTCCGGGTCACAGCTGGATTTCGAGGTTGTCTATGATCTGATTTATGCCCCGGAAAAGACCCGGTTGCTGAAACAGGCGAAAAAAAGGGGCTGTCGGATCATCACCGGCATGGAAATGTTCGTCGAGCAGGCGGCCCTTCAGTTTCGCGCCTGGACCGGCACCGACCCGGATCGGATGGTCATGAGGGAATTGATCCGCGACGAGTTGGAGGCCTAGCCGCCATTTCTCACCGATGGGACCTGAAAAGGCCGCCCTGTTTGGTATAAAGCGTTTTGAATGAAAGACTTCAAAGCCAAACGGAGGCGGCCCTTATGAGAACAGAGTGTAAACAAGCCAGGTTCGAATTTCACGGACTATTTCAACGCAAAGTGAAGGCGCGGTTCGACGGCGGGAAGATCACCTCCGATGCAGGGGTGCTGCTGTTGCGAGAGGTCGAGAGGGGGACGGGTCTGATCGCCGGACTGGCTGAGTGTTTCAGGGATCACCGGGATCCGCGGTTGATCGAACACACGGTCGAGGAGTTGTTGGGGCAGCGCATCTACGGACTCTGTCTGGGGTACGAGGATCTGAACGATCATGATCAGTTGCGCACCGATCCGATGCTGGCGGTGGCGGTGAATAAGGCCGATCCGTTGGGGGAGAGGCGGCGGCAGGCCTCAGATCGGGGGAAGGCGCTGGCGGGCAGGTGTACGCTGAACCGGTTGGAGTTGACCGGCGCCGAGGTCGATGAGCAGGAGCGGTACAAGAAGATCGCGATGGACCCGGACCGGATCGACGGCTGGATGGTGGATGCCTTCGTGGAGTCCCACGAATCGGCGCCCGAGGAGATGGTGCTGGATCTGGATGCGACCGACGACCCGATCCATGGCCAGCAGGAAGGCCGGTTCTTTCACGGTTACTACCGCCACTACTGTTATCTCCCGCTGTACATCTTCTCGGGGGAGCATCTGCTGTGCGCCCGGTTGCGGTGTTCCAATATCGATGGGGCCGCGGGATCGGTGGAGGAACTGGAACGGATCGTCGGCCGGATTCGGCAGAGCTGGCCGGAGGTCTCGATCGTCATCCGGGCCGACTCGGGCTTTTGCCGGGATGACTTGCTCCGCTGGTGTGAAGACCATCACGTGGATTACGTGATGGGGTTGGCCAACAATGATCGGCTCAAGTCAGAGAGAGCCGAAGCGATGACTCAGGCCGAAGCCGAGTTCAACGCCACCGGGCGACCGGCGCGGGTGTTCAAGGATTTCCGCTACCGGACTCGCCACAGTTGGACCTCGGAGCGACGCGTCGTCGGCAAGGCCGAGTTCCTGGACAAAGGCGCCAATCCCCGATTCGTCGTCACCTCCCTGTCGCCGGAACGCCTGGGGGCCCGCGCGCTCTACGAAGACTTCTACTGTGCGCGGGGCGACATGGAGAACCGCATAAAAGAACAGCAGTTGGGTCTGTTCGCCGACCGGACCAGCGCGGCAACGATGCGCGCCAATCAACTCCGGCTGTATCTGTCCTCCGCCGCCTACATGCTCATGCACGCCTTGCGTCGTCTCGGACTGAAGCAGACCCCCCTGGCTCGTGCTCAGTGTCAGACGATTCGCTTGAAGCTCCTGAAGATCGGCGCCCAGGTCCGCCTCACGGTCCGCCACGTCTGGATCTCCATGTCGGAAGCCTATCCCTACAGCGAGGTCTTCGCTGCCGTCGTTCGAAACCTCCAGGCCATTCCTCTGCGCTGCTGAGGTCTGTCCCGATCAAACGCCCCCAAAAACGAAATCGTTCCATCGCTCAGGCCGAGCTCTGCCTGAATACATTCCGTCACGCTCTTCCGAACCCGAAAAACGCTCCATTCACGACCATCCACACCACCGCATCACTCGACCTGGACCGGATCGATAGCGAAACTCTCAGAAAACCGTTCCGGCCTGCCAAAATCACCTTCATTTCCAAATCGGTGATCTATGCGGGCTAGGGTATCAACGCTGGAAATCTTCGGTCCCGTTGTTTGCGTCTACGAGTATCGTGATCGCCTTGAGGCCATAGAGCGGGCCAATGGTCTGGACGTGGCCTTTCAGGCCGCCGTCTATGCCGAAAACCTGGAGGTGGCGATGGACACGGTCAAGCGCCTGGACGCGACGGCTGTGATGGTCAACGACCACACCGCATTCCGCGTGGACTGGATGCCTTTCGCCGGACGCCGTACTTCCGGCTACGGCATTGGCGGCATCGGCTACACGATGCACGACATGATTCAGCCCAAGATGACGCTCATCAAGACGGAGTAGAGCGCGGGGCCGTGACACCTCCCGTGAGCACCCATTTCCTGGGACCCAAAGGGATGAAGTCATTCGCTGCCGAGACCAGGTGGCGAGTGTGGGCCCACTTTGTATTCAACCTCCGGACCCGTTAAAGTTAAGGGAGACCAAGTTCAAGGTGACTACCAGGAGTGTCGGTGAAAAGGCGTTTTCCGGCACATCCGGTGGCTCTGCCATTCCAGCAGGACGAGGATAAGCATGAAAAGTAGTTGTTGTACTTTCTGTGTCTGCTTCACCGGCCGTTTCTTTCATGCTGGAGCCCTGGCCGCGGTCATGGCTCTGGGAGTCTCGTGTCAGGCCGACTCCCGGAGAGAAGGCCCCGGGCCAATGGAAGACTCAGAGGCCGCATTGGTGAGTCAGAAAACCGACGTGTTTCTGCCGTCGGACCTGATCGCCCAGTTTTCGGATGATTTCAACAAAGACTATGGGGCGCCCCATCACTTTGACATGACTCACTGGATCAAATGGAAAGGGGATGTCAGGACTGAAAACGGATACGCGATGTACGGTGCGGTGGCAGCACCCCGCCAATTTGGCGTTGCCGGCATCGGCACGCGGGCCAAGTATTTTAATCCTGGCTTGAGGGGCACCAACGGTGTTGAGGTCACGCTTCTGGAGTATGTCCACAAACACGATCCACCACAACCTACCATTGACGAGGCCCGGATGATGGGAGTCCAGCATGGCATTCTCCCGCTGACGCCCCGCTACCTGACAGGCATGGCTATAACGATTTCCAACGTCCATGGACAGGTCGGATTACCAGAAGAAGGGGTCAGGAGTGTGCAGGTCTTTTTCGATGTGACCGCGAACTGGGGACTGAACTGGTGGCTCTCTCGCGCTATCCTACCCGACGATTCGAAGAAGTATCCGACACATTTCCCGGCCTGGGATGGGCGGTTCAAAACATTGAGAGCATTCCTTGAAAAGGGGAACTTTACCGCGGTTCCGTTTTTCGCGATCGCAGGCAGACACTCCAGCCCGGTCGAAATGGAGAGCCCTTTTGGTCACCGTGTCGGACTCTATCTGACGGATGACGGCAATACGATCTACTGGACATTGGACGGCCAGGTCATGGACCGGGGTGATATAACCGGCTATTTCTCTTCCAGTCCGGAGTCTGTGAAGGACGGGGCCTATGTCACGATCTCGGGGGCGGGCTATGAACCGCACTGGTGGAAGATTGATGACGTGGCGATTTACGCGAGTCCGTTGGCCGAGTAAGAGGATATTCTCTCAGGATCGACCCGAGGGTGCCCCGCTGCCACCGTTGTTCAAGGCTCGGTTCAGGTTGTAGCCGGCGCTGATCAGACTCAAGTGTGTGAGCGCCTGTGGGAAGTTGCCCAATGCTTCGCCGTGTCTGCCGATTTCTTCGGCATACAATCCAACGTGATTGGCATACCCCAGCATCTTCTCGAACAGGAATCGGGCTTCATGCAGGCGTCCCGCCCTGGTCAGGCACTCCACAAGCCAGAACGTGCACAAACAGAAGGTCCCTTCGCTGCCAGCCAGACCGTCGGGTGCTTCCCTGGGATCGTATCGATACACCAGACTGTCGGTCGTGAGTGACTCCAGCGTTGCGTCAATCGTAGACAGCATGCGTGGATCCGTCGGGGAAATGAACTTGACCAACGGCATCAGAAGATTGGAGGCGTCCAGTGCATCGGTGTCATAGTGTTGTCGAAAGGCCAGCCGCTGCGGGTTCCATCCCTTGTCCATGATTTGATCGTAAATCTGGTCGCGTTGGTTGGCCCACTTGAGGCGGTCACCGGGAAGACTATAAAAGAGAGACATACGGATCGTGCGGTCCAGGGCAACCCAGCACATGAGCCGGGAATAGACAAAGTTATGCCGTCCTCCCCTCGTTTCCCAGATCCCCTCATCCGGTTGGTCCCAGTTTTCCGACACCCAGTTGGCGATTCTGCGGCAATACTGCCAGAGATCGTGGGAGATCGGGCTGGCGTACTTGTTGTGCAGGTAGATGGAGTCCAGCAGCTCGCCGTAGATGTCCAGCTGGAGTTGTGTGTAGGCGGCGTTACCGACCCGGACCGGCCGTGAGTTCATGTATCCCTTCAGATGATCCAGCTCCAGTTCTTTCAGTTCATGCTGGCCATTGATCCCGTACATCAGTTGCAGGGGCACCGGGCCGTCGATGTCAATCTCCCTGGCCCGATCCGAGAGCCACTGCATGAAATGCGTTGCCTCAGCCGTGTAGCCCATCCGCATCAGACCGTACAGGGTGAAGGCAGCGTCCCTGATCCAGGTGTAGCGGTAGTCCCAGTTGCGGGGCCCTCCGATGTGTTCCGGGAGGCCCATGGTTGGAGCAGCCACAATGGCACCGGTCGGCTGATAGGTGAGAAGCTTGAGAGTCAGCACTGAGCGCCGAAGCAGTTCATCCCATCGATCCGTGTAGGAGCACCGCCCCATCCACTCTTGCCAGTACTCCAGGGTTCGGACGAAAAGCTCTTCCGTGTCGGTCCCGGGAGCTAGATCCTGGCCGGCATCCAGGTGTTTGAAGACAAAGTGACGGCACTCCCCTTCTTTCAGCCGAAAGGGAGCGCAAGCAGCGGGTCCCGCCGCATCCAGACCGATGCTGCTCTCCAGGCCATAGCGGCGCCCGTTTGCATCCTCAAAGATCGCACCCCCGTCCACCAGCTGAATTTCGTGTCGGGCCCGTGCGTAGTCGAAGGCCGGTTGGCAGTGCAGGTCGTAAAGAACCTCTCCGCGGACACAACTCACCTGTCGGATGATCTGGTGGCTGCCGTTTCTTTCGTCCAGGACCGGCATGAAGTCCACGACCTGGCCAAGACCGTGATCGCAGTAGGAACTCGTCACCAGAATGGCGCTGTCGGGCAGATACTGCTGTTTGAAGTTGACCCGGCTCTTGGCCGTGATGGAAAAGCGACCCCCGAGCTCATCGTCCAGTATGGCTGCAAAAACGCTGGGAGAGTCAAAGTCCGGCAGGCAGCACCAGTCAATCGTGCCTTCAATTCCGACGAGAGCTGCTGTTTGCAGGTTACCGATGATCCCGTGATCCTCGATGCGAAGGTACGACATGCCCGGGTAGTGTACGACACGTCCCGGTTATTGCAAGAGTGATTGAAGACACGGGTCAGTTGCTTTTAGCGGCGCCGTTTCTCAACCGCGTCCCGGCGGCCTGTGGTCTCGTCTGGTAAGATCTGAACAACGTCTCGTCTTGTGTCTCTCCGGGTATGGTGGTCCGCCGTGCAGAAAACTGATCGGGGTCGCTCCCTTCTGGAGCTCTTTCTGGCCCGTTTGGAAAATGCCAGGCAAAGCGTGCTCTTCCTGGACTACGATGGGACGCTGGCGCCCTTCAGGCGCGACACCAGCCAGGCGACGCCCTACCCCGGGGTTCAGGACTGCCTGGACTCGATCCTTCAACAAGGGTGCTGTCGCCTCATCATCGTCACCGGTCGAGCGGTTGAGGATCTGAAACCGCTCCTGCAGTTGAGTTATCCGACCGAGATATGGGGCTCTCACGGCCGGGAAAGGCTGCTCCGCGATGGGACGTATCTGCTCCAGGAGATCAGCCCCCGGGCACAGCAGCGCCTTGATCGCATCCAAGAGTGGGTCGAGCAGGAAGGCTTGAGACACTGGCTGGAGGAGAAGCCCGGATGTCTGGCGATCCACTTCCGGGATCGTGACCCTTTGCTCGTGGAGAGGGTTCAAGCCCAACTGACCGGCGACCGGGCGGCGACGGAGGGCAATGGAGCGGTGCAGATGCACCCGTTTGACGGGGGTATGGAGTTCAGAGCGCCGGGCGCAAACAAGGGTTCTGCCGTGAGAACCATTCTTTCCGAGCTGGGTGACGACGTGCCCGTCGCCTATCTGGGGGACGACCTGACCGACGAAGATGCCTTTGAGGCTCTTGGAAAACGGGGCCTGGGGGTTCTGGTTCGAAGCGGGCCCAGAACGACTTCGGCCGACCTTCGGATCTCTCCTCCCGAAGAGCTTCTGGAGTTTCTGAAGCGATGGATGGCGGCCTCGGGGTGCCCGTCATGACCCAGCCGACCGGCCCCTCCCTGAAGGGACGCCTGATCATCGTCTCCAATCGCCTTCCCGTGGTGTTTTCAAGAACAGAGGAAGGGGCCTGGCAGACGGAACCGGGTTCGGGGGGACTGGTGACCGCCCTTCTCCCGGTTCTGAAAGACCGCGGGGGGCACTGGATCGGCTGGCCGGGGATTTCCGGTGCAAGCGGCGAAGCCGAGATGGAAGAGGTCCTGGCCAGCGCCGGTCGGGCTTCCGGCTACGACCTCCATGCTGTGAGGCTTTCAGCACGGGAGGAAGAGGAGTTTTACTATGGCTTCGCCAACCAGATCATCTGGCCGATGTTCCACGATCTGCACACCCTGTGTAATTTTGACCCCGGATACTGGAAGACCTATCTGGAGGTCAACCGTAAATTTGCCCACATCGCGGCCCGGTATTGCGACGCCGGGAGTCTGGTATGGATCCATGATTACCATCTCATGTCCGTCGCCAAAGAATTGAGACAAATGAAGGTTTCGAGCAAAACAGGGTTCTTCCTGCACATTCCATTCCCTCCTCTCGACATCTTCCGTCTTCTCCCCTGGAGGCTGCAGATCCTGCAGCACCTCCTGGCCCACGATTTCATCGGTCTGCAAACGCAGAGGGACAAGAGAAACTTCCTGGCCTGTCTGGAGGCGCTCGCCCCTGGCACTCAGATCGACGACTCCGGGCGCGTTGCCCACATCGGATTCGAGGGACGGCACGTCCGCATCGGGCACTTTCCGATCAGCATTGATGCCGGGGCGTTTGTCCGCAGAGCTCAAAGCAAGGCGGTGGCCGAAACCACCAAGCTGGTCCGCGAGCAGTTCAAGGACCGGAAAATCGCTCTTGGTATTGATCGACTCGACTACACGAAGGGCATACCCTATCGCCTGAACGCTTTTCGCCGGATGCTCGAGGTTCACCCCGAACTGCACGAGCGCATCTCTCTCATTCAGATCGTGGTTCCCAGTCGTCGCGAGATTCCCGAGTATGTCCAGCTCAAGCAGGAGATTGAGAGGCTGGTCGGCGAAATCAACGGGCAGTTCACACGCTCGAGGTGGGTCCCCATCCACTACCAGTTCCGGAGGCTCACAGTGGTCGAGTTGATCGCCTACTATCGCGCTGCGGAAATCGCGGTGGTTACGCCGATCAAGGACGGGATGAATCTGGTTAGCAAGGAGTACTGTATCTGTAACCTCGAAGGTCAAGGTGTTCTCATCCTGAGTGAGTTCGCCGGCGCAGCGGATCAGCTTCAGGAGGGTGCGCTGCTGGTCAATCCATTCGACGTCGAGGGCGTTGCCCGGGCCATACACCGGGCTTATACGATGCCTGCTGCCGACCGTCAGTCACGGATGGCAATGCTGAGGAAGAAAGTGCTCGATCAGGACGTCTTCTGGTGGGTCGACTCCTGCCTGGAAGCTGCCATTTCAAGGCACCTCAAGGACTTTCCGGTTCTTCAGGAATACGTGCCCCGCATCGAGGATGCAGCTGCGGAGTGCAAGAATTGTCCTTTCCAAAGAAGCAGTGAAGGCAAGAGAGGGAGAATGAACACCCCGGTCCCACGCCGTCTTGCAAAGCTCACTGTTCCCCAACTCATCACTGTGCTCAGGATTTTGCTGGGAGCCTGGGCCCTGGTTGCGGTCCTCGAGCGTAAGGCCGATGTGGCTGCGACTCTCATCGCTCTGGGTGTTGTAACGGATGGCCTGGATGGTGCTGTGGCCAGGTTTCTGCGGGTCACCACCAGGTTTGGAGTGTGGCTGGAGATTTTCGCGGACTACCTTTGCTACCTTGTGGCTCCCTGGTTCGTTTTCTACCTGCTGGCAGAGCCATTCGTTGGGTACCTGTCCCTGCTGTTGCTCACGATCCCCCTCGTCACCGGATCGATTCGCTATGCCTGGCGCATACAACCGGTGAGCGGAGGGATCTTCAAGGGGCTGGCGACCATTGTTTACGCCCTCTCGGTCGTTACCTTCGTTTTCCTCGAGTTGAGCCAGTACCTGGCCTGGGAGTGGGGCGAGTTTTTGTTCGTGGTCATTGTCCTGGGGCTTTCGCTGATGATGGTGGTGCCCGTTTCCTATCCCGAATGGATGAGAATCAAGTCGCTCTCTATACCTTCAATGCTTTGTCTCGTCATCATGCCCTTTGCGCTGACCAAGGTGCTGGCGATGGTCACTCTGGCCGGACTGGTCGGTTATGTTTTTCTTGGTCCCTTCTTCGTGGATAAGGGAGCCCTGGCAAGAAGGCTCCTGGGTCATCTGCAACAGCCACCTCCAGGGCGAGGTTAGAGCTCCCGATTGGTCAGACCTTGGGGGAGCTGCATTCTTGGAGACTTCTTCTAGTCATTGATGTCCGAGAACTTCTTGAACTGCGGCATCAGGTCGAGGGCTTCGGCTACCGGCTTATACGCCACGTAACCCTGGTGGGTGTTCACACCCTTTCCAAACCCCTTGTCTGAACGCAAGGCGTCCAGGCCCTGATCGGCCAGTTTCAGCGCGTAGGGGAGTGTAGCGGTGGTCAAGGCAATGGTTGATGTCTTGGGAAAGGCCCCCGGCATGTTGGTGACGCAGTAGTGGATGACCCCATGTTTTTCAAAGACCGGATGAGAGTGCGACGTTGGCCGTGATGTTTCGATACATCCACCCTGGTCGATACTCACATCCACCACCACAGATCCGGGCTCCATGCCCTTCACCATCTCCTCTGTCACGATGTACGGCACCCTGGCGCCCCGCAGCAGGACCGCGCCGACCACCAGATCGGCATCTTCAAGGTGCCGGGATATGTTTTCCGGCTTTGACAGGACAAAGCGGATATCTCTTGATACTTCTTGCTCGAGCTGCGGCACTCTCTCAGGACGCCTGCCGACGATGAACACGTTCGCGCCCATGCCGTCTGCGGTTTTGGCGGCGTGCCGGCCTACGGTACCATCGCCGATTACAACGACCTTTCCGTATCTGAGACCCAGGACAGTACCGAGCTGCATTCCCTTGCCGTCGTTGAATCTGGCCAGATAGTAGCTACCCATCAGGACCGCCATATTGCCCGCAACGGCGCTCATGGGTGCCAGAAGAGGTAGCTTTCCGTCAGCGTCCTCGACCGTCTCATAGGCAACCGCGGTGGTCTTGTTCTCGAGCAATGCCTCGGTCAGGCTCCGGGTCACACCGGCAAGATGGAAATAGGTAAAAAGAATCTGCTCTCTGAGATACCCGTATTCTGACTCCTCCGGTTCCTTGACCTTCATAACCATGTCTGCGTCCCAGGCTTCATCCAGTGAGACCGTTCTACCTCCTGCTGCCAGGTATTCCTCGTCTGAGAATCCTGAGCCTTCGCCTGCGCCTTCTTGTATTTGGACAGCATGGCCGGCTTGAACCAGTGTGTTGACGCCGGAAGGAGTCAATGACACCCTGTTTTCTCTGTCCTTGATCTCTTTGATCACCCCAATCTTCATCGCGGCTCCCAATGTATTTAAGTCGGGTCTCAAGCCAAAATGCCGAGACACTAAGACTAAACGAGGTAAACGAAGATTACTATTCGGAAAATGACACTGAGCAATGATCCGAAGTCAGTCGACCTCTCGAGGTAACCGATTGTTTTCGGAACATGTCTCGAAATGAGTTTCGGCTCACCCGATGGGTCTCTTAGACCCCGGGCCACTTTGTCCGATTTGCTCTGACAACGTACACTATGACGGTTCGAACCGCTCCCACGAAAAAGTGTCGAAACTCGAAAGAGTGAGGTCGCGAGTGACCCCCGAAAGACGTGCCGAACAAGTGCGGATCATTGGAGTCCCCATGGATCTCGGAGCGGGGAGGCGTGGTGTGGACATGGGACCCTCCGCGTTGCGATTCGCTAAGCTGAATCGAAGAATCCGCCAGCTCGGTATTGAAGTGGAAGACGCGGGTAATATTTCCATCAGAATTCCGGAGGAACTTCGTTACGGGGCGAAAAAAAGCAGGTATCTCGAGGAGATCGCAGGTGCCTGTAAGCGTCTGGCTACCGGAGTTGAGCATGCTCTGGAGGAAGGAGCGTTTCCTCTCGTGCTGGGAGGCGACCACTCCATCGAGGTGGGAACAGTTGCCGGGTCCGCGGCGTACCGTGGAAGACGTGAGGAAAAACTCGGTCTCATCTGGATCGATGCTCACTCGGATATGAATCTCCCCGACACGAGTCCCTCCGGAAATGTTCATGGAATGCCACTGGCCGCACTGGTGGGGCTGGGGCCCGATGAGCTCGCCCCTCTGGGAGAGCTTGTCTCCAGAGTGGAAAGCAGGAATGCGGTCGTCATTGCGGCTCGGTCGATTGATCCAGGTGAAAGCGAAAACATCCGTGAGGCGGGTTTGCGTGTGATCACGATGTCCGAGATAGATAGCCGGGGCCTGGCCGGTGCGATGGCTGAGGCGGTTGAGATTGCCTGCGATGGGACAGGGAACTTTCACTGCAGTCTTGATCTGGACGCAATTGATCCCTCGGTCGCGCCCGGGGTCGGAACGCCAGTCGAGGGTGGCTTGACCTATCGGGAGGCGCACCTTGCCATGGAAATGGTCTTTGACTCAGGATGCTGTCGATCCCTGGGTGTGGTTGAGCTGAACCCCGTCATCGACAGTGCCAACCGTACGGCTCGCCTGGCGGTGGGTCTGGTCTGCTCGGCCCTGGGAAAACAGATCCTGGCCTGACCTTTTTCCCGGTATCTCGCTCTTCAGAGGAGTTTCCGAGCGATGGATTTGGCTTGAGTAAAAAGGAGGAGGTAGTCACGACCCCCTGCTTTGGAATCCGTTCCGCTCATATTGAAGCCCCCGAAGGGATGGATGCCGACGAGAGCACCGGTACACCTTCGATTCAGGTACAGGTTTCCAACGTGGAATTCATCTTTCGCCATCTCTAGCTTGTCCGGATTCTTCGTGTAAACGGCTCCAGTCAGTCCAAACACCGTGTCATTGGCGATCTCGAGAGCATGCTGATAGTCATGGGCCCGAATCACCGCCAGGACGGGTCCGAAAATCTCCTCCTGGGCGATGACAGCATGAGGATCGATGTCGGTCAGGATGGTCGGCTCAACATAGTGACCTTCTTGGGTTCCCGGGTTACCCCCGGTGAGAAGGACGCCCTCCTCTCTGCCTTTCTCGATGTATCCCAGGATCTTGTCCTGGGCTCTCCGGTTGATCACCGGACCAAAGTTGACGGAGGGGTTTTCAACGCTTCCTGTGCGCACAAGCTCCCCGGTCTTTTCCTTCAAGAGCTCGACAAACTCGTCATAGATAGATTCCAGGACGATGGCTCTGGAGCAGGCCGAGCACTTCTGCCCCTGGAATCCGAAGGCCGAGGCCACTACGTCGCTTGCAGCATCCTCGAGATCGCACTCTTCGTCTACGATGAGGGCATCCTTGCCCCCCATTTCGGCTACGACGCGCTTGAGCCAGATCTGCCCGGGCTGCCTGCGGGCCGCTAGCTCGCTAATCCTCGAGCCCACCTGCATGGAACCCGTGAACGCAATAAACCGGGTCCTGGGGTGCACGACCAGAGGCTCCCCGATCTCCGGGCCACGGCCCGTTATGAAATTAACGACTCCCGCAGGGAAGCCCACCTCCTCACAGATCCTGACGAACCGGGCCGCAATGGTGGGAGAGTCGGAGGAGGGTTTGAGGATAATCGTGTTGCCGGAGACCACCGCGGCCATGCTCATTCCGACGAGAATGGCCAGGGGGAAATTCCAGGGTGGAATGATGACACCGACTCCCAGGGGAATGTAAACCAGCTCATTCTCTTCCGGTTCGTAGTCAACCAGTGGTTGAGGCTGGGCCAGGCGCACCATCTGGCGCGCGTAGAACTCGCAGAAGTCCACCGCCTCGGCGAGGTCGGCATCCGCCTCGACCCACGACTTGCCCACTTCGAGCACCAGCCAGGCAGCCAGTTCAAAACGCCGCTCGCGCAGCACTCGGGCAACCTCCAGAACCAGCTTGACGCGGTCTTCCGCAGGTGTTCGGCTCCAACTCTCAAACGCCCTTTCGGTAGCCTCCATGGCGGGCTCGATCAGGTCCTCGGTCCCCCGTTGAAAGACTCCCACAACTTCGGATTTCAGAGAGGGATTGAAGGACTGGAATTTGTCGACACTTTTGAGGTGATTGCCGCCGATCACCATGTCGTATTCCCGGCCCAGTTGAGACCGGACCAGGGCAATGGCCTCTTTCATGCTGGCCCGGTTCTCGGGAACCGAGAAATCGACAAGCTCGAGATTCTTGAACGCACTCAACTCAAGGCGCACGTCAACCCCGGAGCGTGCAGGATTCCTGCCGAAAAGTAGAGTGCGAGTACGTCAAGATACACGCTCAATTATACGCCCAGATGGCCTGCAGTGGGGTCTCGTCCCCCTGGACGGATCACATATTGGACTCTTCTGGACCTTCCAGATGATCGATCCACCGAGTCTGCACCGCCTCGCGACCCAGATTCGCCATCCAGTAGTGGATGAAGGCCTGTGTGTGTTCTTCGGCTTTCCGGTCCAGATAGCGCTTGAAATGAGAGGCTTCAGGGAGTTCCGAGAGCCTCTCTTGCTGGAGAATCCGGGCAGTTGTCCGGCAGTCACTGACGGCACCCAGATGGTTCTGGAGCCTTTTCATCTCAGCGATCTGCTCCCGCAGGCGGGAGTCGTAGCAGGATTGAAAGAACTCCAGCAGGTAGCGCACCTGTTTCGCGAGCAGTCGGAAACTGTGGAGCATCTCAGAAGACCGATCGTGGAGGGTTTCATCTCCCGACTGGAAAAGACGCCGGGACAGAAAGGGCAGGTTGCGCCAGGCGTTGAGCTGAGAGCCGCCACTGTTTACCCACGTGATGTCAGCGAACGCCTTCTTTTTCATTCTCTATCTACTTCCATTGTCGGGTTTCTCAGATAAGGTCGAATCCTTTCAGCTACATCTCTCCCGACCCCCCAGCTCGGTCTTCCGCACCTGATCAAGCAGTCTCGTGGCCGCTTGTTGTCTTAGCGTCGTCAGCCTCGTGGACAATTCGACATGCGCGGGGATCCCACTTTCAGAAGCCAGCTCCAACGCAATGTCGAAGTCGCGCACGCGACCCGCCAGCTTCAGGACCTTTCGAGCCTGCTTCAGAATCTGCCTGGATTCGGCCTGCGGGAAGAATGTCGGGAAAGCTCTGAGAGCGGCTTGAAGTCTTCGGATAGAAACGCGAAGGTCGTGGACGACCTCGACGGTGGCTTCCTGCTGTGCACGGTGGAGCTCTGCAATCACTTGCCCAACCAGCCTGTTCACCCGTTCGCTGACATAAGTCTGCATGTCCGGGCGACCCTCGCGGGATGGCTTTCCGGCAGGCCTACTCGACGGCCTCACCATTGATCTTGTGAAGGTAGTGGTCGCTGAGAGTCAGATCTGCGGCCGTCCGGTCGATAAAGAAGTCGACATCGTACATGTTTTCGCCGTCCTGGAAGTCGACGCATACGGAGTAGGTATCCGCATCCATCTGGTGAACCGTGTGGAAACCGGCCAGGGTGCCGGCGACCTCCCTGCCGGCACGCGGCGGAATGCTGTAGATGTTCCCGTCGCCGACCCGTTCTTCCACCCATTGACGAACGAAGTCCTTTACCTGCCTGGCTTGCTCCGGTCCGGGGTCTGGCGGGGACTCCTCTGCGACAGCCGGTGTTGCTTCCGGCTCCACGGGCGCTGTCGCGGTTTGCCCCGAACAAGCGACTATGACCAGCCCTGAGGCAAAAACACACGCCATTGTGTACCAAATCCCATGTTTCATCATCCACCTCCTGAAGGGAGGCCCGTCCCATCCATCTACACTTGTCGAGTTGCGTGGCATGAGCCTCCAACAAATTGAGTTTACACCCAATTCAGCTACCGGTTCATCCCTCCACGGGTGGCAGTACCGGGAACCTGGACCTAAAATGGAAACCATCGAGGTGACGCCCACGGATGTGGCATATGCGTCGTGTCTCTTTCTTGCTGTGTGTAGTGGCCCAGGGATCTTTTAATCCGCAATCTCGCGGTCGTAGTCTCGTTCGAGGATAGGTTGCCAATGGCTGTCGTGACGATCTCCAGGGAGGTCGGGAGCGGTGGGAGTAAGATCGCCGGGATTTTGTCTGAGCGGCTCGGTTTCCGATTGCTCGATCGGACGGGGCTTGAGGCCCTTTTACCAAGTTACGGACTCGAGGAGCACAATCTTCTGGACTCAGACGCCCTGCCCGACAACCCCGCCTCGTTGGACAAGTCGGATCTAAAGCTTTACCTGTAGTGCGTCAACGCCTGCATTTTGGACCTGGCCGAGTGGGAAAACTTCATCCTCCTCGGGCGGGGTGGGCAGTGCCTGTTCGCAGGGACCGAGGACGCGCTGCACGTACGGATTGTAGGTTCCAAGCGCGTTCGCGTGGACAGGTTGACGTCTATGGGGGACGTGACCAGAGAAGAGGCCCGCGCCGCGGTGGAAAGCCGTGGCAATTTCCGGAGCCGTTACGTCCACCTCCTGTTTGGGAAACCCATCGAACAGGCACTGCTGTACGATCTGATTCTGCGCCGGGACCGCTTGGACATTCGAGCCTGCGTAGAGGTGATCATAAAAACGTTTGGCCAGCGATCGATGCGGGTGTATCCACCGGCCGGGGAGGCCCTGGATGACGAGCGGTTGCAGCCGAGCGAACCCTCAGAGCAGACTCAGTCACCAGCATTCGCAAACCAAAGCGAAGAGGAGTTCGCGCGCCTCCTTGACTACTATCACATTCGTTGGGCCTACGAGCCGACCACGTTTCCGTTGTCCTTCAACAAGGAAGGACTGCTTTCGGAAGCGTTGTCGCCCGATTTCTTACCTCGAGGACTACGATACGTACATCGAGCTCACCACCCTCCGACAGAGCCTGGTGACGAAGAAGAACCGGAAGATACGCCGGTTGAAGGAGCTCTACCCGAATGTGAAGGTGCGACTGTTCTACAGGAGAGACTACCAGCAGCTGCTGGCGAAGTACGGTCTGATTGAGAAGAGCGCGAGAAGAAAAGAGGGCACGGAAGCGACGGAAGAGAAAAAACGGAATTTCCTAGTTTAAGGTGTAGATTTAGTAACCTGTCTATGCTACTATTTGTGCATGGACATACTTCAAATCTTCGAGCTTTTCCCCACTCATAAAGCCTGTATAGAGTACCTGGAAACCGCAAGGTGGGACAATAAACCCGAGTGCCCCTACTGCGGATCTAATAGGTCTGGACGCACCGGCTCTCGGCATCATTGCTATGCTTGCCGTTCCTCCTACAGTGTCACTGTAGGAACGATCTTCCACCACACACACCTTCCTTTACAGAAGTGGTTCCTTGCAATCTCGATGATCCTCGGGGCCAAGAAGGGTATCTCTGCCTTGCAGCTATCCCGCAGCCTCAAGATCAACAAGAACACTGCCTGGAGAATATCAATGCAGATCCGCAAGGCCATGTCCCAAGCAGATCAGAGAGATCTCCTAACGGGAGTTGTGGAGATGGATGAAACCTATATCGGTGGGAAACCGAGAAGGGGGAGCTATCCTCCAGACGACCCGCCAAAGAGAGGCCGTGGGACCAAAAAGGCTCCAGTTATCGGGGCTGTCGAGCGTGGCGGGAGAGTGACCGCTAAGGCCGTCACAAAGGACAAGATGAAGGGAGAGCACCTACGAGCCTTTGTTCGAGATCGTGTTGACACAGAGCAATCTCAGTTGATTACCGATGAGTACAAGGGCTACTTGGGAATGTCCAGGATTATCCCTCACGCCGTCATCAAGCATCAGGACTGGTATGTAGTCGGCAACATCCACACCAACACCATCGAGGGATTCTGGGCACTCCTGAAGCGCGGAATGTTCGGCCAGTTCCACAGTGTCAGCCGACGCCACTTACAGAGGTATGTCGATGAGTTCTGCTACCGCTACAACTTGCGCTATGCCGATCCTGTTTCGGCGTTTTTTCAGACCATTGATCGTGGATTGGGGTTACAAGTATGAACGAGAAAACACTGAAAGTTATAGCTGGAACACCAGACAAACCGATAATCATCCAAGACATTGAAATACCTTGCTATGTGTTGGAAGACGAAACCAGAGTCCTAAGCCAACGAGGCGTAACAGCCGGAATTGGACTCAATCCAGAGGTCGGCTTTAGAATGCCTCAATTGATGGCTTCCAAATCCATAAGTCCTTATGTTAACAATGACTTAGTGTCGGCCTTAAAAACCCCGATTATTTTCAAGAATCCGGCAGGAGGGGGAAATGCCTACGGGTATCCGGCTACAATCCTAGCTGATATTTGCTTGGCTATTCTTGAAGCACAAAGATCAGGAAAATTACGCCCAAATCAGGAACGGATCGCTGAGCGGTGTTCCATTCTTCTGCGCGGATTTTCTCACATCGGCATTATTGCCCTCGTTGATGAGGCGACCGGCTACCAACAGATCAGGGAGCAACGCGCCCTTGCAACAATCTTGGAGAAGTTCATTGCCGGAGAACTGCAACCTTGGACCAAGACCTTCCCTTATGAGTTCTACAAGCAAATCTTCCGACTAAAAGGATGGCCGGGCCCGCACGGAGCAAAAAAACCATCAGTCATCGGACATTACACGAACGATTTTGTCTATGACCGGCTTGCTCCTGGCGTGTTGCAAGAATTAAGAAGGCTAAACCCCAAGACACCAACTGGACATCGCCGCCACAAACTTTTTCAGTGGTTTACTCCAGACCTGGGGCATCCAAAGCTCAAGGAGCACTTAGCCGCTGTGATTGCGTTGATGCGAGCTGCCCCGAATTGGACCAGCTTTAAGCGCAGTCTGAGCCGAGCCTTTCCAAAGAAGAATGAACAAATGGCCCTTCGATTAGACGATGAGTAAACCAAACTTCAAATCCCACACCATGTGGACGGGCGACAACCTGCCGATAATGCGGGGCATGAACTCAGAGTGTGTAGACCTGATCTACCTGGACCCGCCTTTCAACAGTAACCGCACCTATAGTGCCCCTATCGGCTCTGAGGCGGCGGGAGCGGCATTCAAGGACACCTGGGACCCTGGAAGACGTAGACGATGCGTGGCACGGCGAAATAGCCGAGCAAAGCCCCGCTGTGTATGCAGTCATCGGGGCGGCTGGCGAGGCGCACGGCAAGGGAATGAAGTCCTACCTCATCATGATGGCCGTGCGGCTGCTTGAGATGCTCCGGATTTTGAAGGACACAGGCTCAATTTATCTACATTGTGACCCCACGGCCAGCCATTACCTGAAGCTGCTTATGGATGCGGTGTTCGGGCAAAACAACTTCAGGAATGAGATCGTGTGGTCCTATCGCCGCTGGCCGTCCAAAAGCAGGCACTTTCAAACGATGCACGATTCGATCTTGTTTTACACGAAGGGGAGGGGAAATACCTTCAATGTCAGTTATGAGCCTCCCAGCGAAAGCTACCTCAAGAGGTTCAAGGGCAAAACACAGATCCTTGACCCTGTGAGCAAAACAAGAAAGTTGGTCGTTGATGAACCGACAAAAGGGTTGCCTCAACGGGACGTGTGGGATATTTCCATCCTGGCGGGATCTTCTAAAGAGCGCATCGGCTACCCCACTCAGAAGCCGCTCAATCTCCTGGACCGAATCATCAAAGCCAGTAGCAATGAGGGATATATGATCCTAGACCCGTTCGCCGGATGCGCCACGGCTTGCGTTGCCGCCGAACGTCTGGGCCGTCAATGGGTCGGTATCGACATTTCTGAGCAAGCAGTCGATCTTGTGCAGGTACGAATCCGCAAGGAGATTGACCTATTCCACAACTTCAAACCGATCCGACGATCCGACATCCCAAAGCGGACTGATCAGGGCAAAATTCCTCACTACAGGAATCACAAGCATCAGCTATTCGGCAAGCAGGAAGGGCTTTGTGGGGGTTGTAAGGTTTCCTTCCCATTCCGCAATTTCACTACTGATCACATCGTGCCTCAGAGCAAGGGCGGGAGTGATCACCTGGATAATCTGCAACTGCTCTGTGGGGCGTGTAACAGCCTGAAGGGGGATCGGGATCTATCCTATCTTGTCGCTAGTATCAAGGAATTAAGTACACCTTAAACTAGGAAATACCGAATTGAAATGACCAAAACCAAACGGCTTCGGTAATTTCAATCTCCCCGCAAAGAGGCCATTTCCCTTGGTTGAAGCCTTTGAACCTCTTGGAGCTAATAGAACAGGATAGCGGGAACGGGTGTTAATGTCAACCGAAAATCGAAGAATCGGCACCTTCAGGGGTGTCAGGGCCGAAAAATGGCCTCCTAACCCGCATAGATCACCGATTTGGAAATGAAGGTGATTTTGGCAGGCCGGAACGGTTTTCTGAGAGTTTCGCTATCGATCCGGTCCAGGTCGAGTGATGCGGTGGTGTGGATGGTCGTGAATGAACCGTTTTTCGGGTTCGGAAGAGCGTGACGGAATGTATTCAGGCAGAGGTCGGCCTGAGCGATGGAACGATTTCGTTTTTGGGGGCGTTTGATCGGGACAGACCTCAGCAGCGCAGAGGAATGGCCTGGAGGTTTCGAACGACGGCAGCGAAGACCTCGCTGTAGGGATAGGCTTCCGACATGGAGATCCAGACGTGGCGGACCGTGAGGCGGACCTGGGCGCCGATCTTGAGGAGCTTCAAGCGAATCGTCTGACACTGAGCGCGAGCCAGGGGGGTCTGCTTCAGTCCGAGACGACGCAAGGCGTGCATGAGCATGTAGGCGGCGGAGGACAGATACAGCCGGAGTTAATTGGCGCGCATCGTTGCCGCGCTGGTCCGGTCGGCGAACAGACCCAACTGCTGTTCTTTTATGCGGTTCTCCATGTCGCCCCGCGCACAGTAGAAGTCTTCGTAGAGCGCGCGGGCCCCCAGGCGTTCCGGCGACAGGGAGGTGACGACGAATCGGGGATTGGCGCCTTTGTCCAGGAACTCGGCCTTGCCGACGACGCGTCGCTCCGAGGTCCAACTGTGGCGAGTCCGGTAGCGGAAATCCTTGAACACCCGCGCCGGTCGCCCGGTGGCGTTGAACTCGGCTTCGGCCTGAGTCATCGCTTCGGCTCTCTCTGACTTGAGCCGATCATTGTTGGCCAACCCCATCACGTAATCCACGTGATGGTCTTCACACCAGCGGAGCAAGTCATCCCGGCAAAAGCCCGAGTCGGCCCGGATGACGATCGAGACCTCCGGCCAGCTCTGCCGCATCCGGCCGACGATCCGTTCCAGTTCCTCCACCGATCCCGCGGCCCCATCGATATTGGAACACCGCAACCGGGCGCACAGCAGATGCTCCCCCGAGAAGATGTACAGCGGGAGATAACAGTAGTGGCGGTAGTAACCGTGAAAGAACCGGCCTTCCTGCTGGCCATGGGTCGGGTCGATTCGGTCGCATCCAGATCCAGCACCATCTCCTCGGGCGCCGGTCAACTCCAACCGGTTCAGCGTACACCTGCCCGCCAGCGCCTTCCCCCGATCTGAGGCCTGCCGCCGCCTCTCCCCCAACGGATCGGCCTTATTCACCGCCACCGCCAGCATCGGATCGGTGCGCAACTGATCATGATCGTTCAGATCCTCGTACCCCAGACAGAGTCCGTAGATGCGCTGCCCCAACAACTCCTCGACCGTGTGTTCGATCAACCGCGGATCCCGGTGATCCCTGAAACACTCAGCCAGTCCGGCGATCAGACCCGTCCCCCTCTCGACCTCTCGCAACAGCAGCACCCCTGCATCGGAGGTGATCTTCCCGCCGTCGAACCGCGCCTTCACTTTGCGTTGAAATAGTCCGTGAAATTCGAACCTGGCTTGTTGACACTCTGTTCTCATAAGGGCCGCCTCCGTTTGCGTGTGAAAACGTTCATTCAAAACGCTTTATACCAAACAGGGCGGCCTTTTCAGGTCCCATCGGTGAGAAATGCGGGCTAGGACGAAAATCGGATGCCGACATTGTCCTGACAGACCCGTACGTCTCACGCCATCACGCCAAGATCCTGAAGACATTGGAAGGATACAGCCTGATCGACCTCCAGAGCACCCATGGCTCTTTTGTCAACGGAGACCGGGTAGCCGACCAGGTTCTTCAGTCCGGCGATCGGATATCCCTGGGACACGGCCGCTCCCGGATCGAAATCACCTATTTCGTAGGCGATCCACAGGAAGGACCAGACGACAGTACCGCCGAGGAGGGATCCTCTATTCTGGATCTGACCGAGCATCTTCCAGCCGCATACACGGGTCAGTCCGATCTCGAAAAAATGTCGATGCTTCTCGATTTCCAGTACGCCTTTGGCCGTAACGTCTCGGCCAACGGAACCTTCGAGCAGATCCTTGCGTCGGCACTCCGGATTTCGGGAGCAGAGCGGGGATTCATTCTCATGGGTGAAGAGACCGGATTCAAATACGTAGTGGGGATGGACGGCGAAGGCCGCACCATGGAAGAGTCCGAGTTTATGCAGGCCAGCCGGACGGTGGTCCGCCAGGTGACGGCCACAGGAAATGAAGTGTTCATGACCGAAGGAATCGCCGGAGATCTGGCCCAGCAGGACAGCATTGTGGCCATGAATCTGCGCGCTCTCGCCTGTCTTCCTCTCAAATGGATATCATCGGACTCGGACGAAATGGATGTCCGGGGCATCCTCTATCTCGACAGCACGAAAGCCATGCACGCTCTCTCGGGCCTGGATCAGAAGATCCTCAGCAAACTCGCCCTGGAGGCCGGCAATGTTTTCGAAAAAGTGGGCATGCTGGAGACCCTGGAAGAGAGGAAGCTGTTTGAAAAGGAAATGGCACTGGCCCAGGAGACGCAGCGCACTCTCCTGCCTCACACACTTCCGGAAATCGAATCCTACGAGTTGCAGGCCTTCAGCAAGCCCACGCGGCACGTGGGTGGTGATTTTTACGACTTCTATGACGTTGGAAAAAAGGAGCTGATGGGCGTGCTGGCCGACGTTTCAGGAAAGGGCATCTCGGCTGCGCTGCTTGGTTCGCTATTGCAGGGCGCCCTCGATCTGCAGCTCCGATCGGGACTTGCCACGACCGAGGCTCTGGCCAAGGCCAACCGGTTTATCTGTGAAAGGACCCAGTCCAATCGGTTTGTGACCCTGTTCCTGTTCAGCCTCGACAGGCAGGGAAAAGGTCACTATGTCGGAGCCGGGCACAATCCGGCTTATTTATACCGAAGACAAACCGGGACCATCGAGGAGTTGAGGTCGCCCAACCTGGTCCTGGGAGCCTTCGACAGGGTGGACTATAGCGCCACGCCGGTCGAACTGCTCGAGGGCGATATTCTGGTCGTCTACTCGGACGGGCTCACGGAGGCCGAGAATCTGAAGGGGGATATGTTTGGCGAGCGGAGGCTGATTGATCTCATCCAGGCCCAGGCCAACAAGGGCGCCGGAGCCCTCCAGAAGATCATTCTGGACGATGTCGAGGCGTTCACCGAAAGCCACGCTCAGACGGATGACATAACCCTCCTGCTGGTGCAGCGGGTGGGGTAGGCGTCTCCGGTTTCGTGATCCTGATCCGACGCGCTTGTTGTCACGTGCGCTACTGTTGTCCCAAGCACGCCTGATGCAGATCCGACGCGCTTGTTGTCACGCGCGCTACTGTAGCGCGCACCGATCACAGTAGCGCGCACGCAGTAAGCGCGCCGATTGCGTGAGCCGGCCGTTAACGGTGAGCTCACGCTCTACCGTTCTGTGGGGCGCCGCGTGGAAGCGGCTCCTACTCTGTGCTTGAACTCTCAACTCTCAACGCAACCCCTACAACCGGTCTATGACCAGCATGGCCAGCAGCAGAGGCAGATAGACAACCGAGGCGCGCATGACGTAGCGGGCATAGGCCTGGGTGGGAGTTCGCAACAGGCCCAGCGTGGTCGTCAAAAACGCCACCCCGAGGACCACTGCCGCCGCGAGATACAAGTTGCCGGCCAGCTCCAGGCTCCAGGGCAGGACACTGAAACACCCCAGCAGAACGGTGAAGAGAACGATCTGCCCCGCCGTCCGCCTTCCGGAAGAATCGACCAGCGGGAGCATCTTGAAGCCTCCCCGCCGGTAGTCCTCCCGGTGAATCCACGCGATGGCCAGAAAGTGTGGATACTGCCACAGGAACAGAATCCCAAAAAGGGTCCAGGCCTCGATCGTAAGCTGCCCCCCGGCGGCCGTCCACCCGATCAGGGGTGGGATAGCCCCCGGCAGGGCCCCCACCGTGGTACAAAGCGGGGTCTGTTTTTTCAGGGGTGTATAGGCGAGCAGATAGATCAGGCTGCTTGCCAGTCCCAGTATGGCCGGGGACAGGCTGATCATGAGCGCAAGTACGAGTGTTCCTGCGAGAATCAGCCCTAGCCCGTAGACCGTCGCGGACGACAGACTGACCCGGGCGGACGGTAGCGGCCGTCCACCCGTTCTGTTCATGCGGCCGTCCGCATGCCGTTCCAGGATCTGATTCAGGCAGGCGGCTCCGCCGGCCAGAAAGGCGGTGCCCAGGACGGTCCAGAACAGGGCCGTCAAATCGCGCGGGACGCCTGAGCCCAGGTAAAAGCCGGCTACAGTAGTGAGCACCACCAGGCTGGAAACCCGTGGCTTGAGCAGCTCGAGATAGGGCCTCAGGGCTGCGACCGGAGTGGACAGCGTGACGGTGGCGTCAGTCTTCATAGGACCCTGTCCGGGTGAAACACGGTCGTTTCCATGCCGGAACCATGGGACGGCCGGCACCACAATGTCACCGTCAGGCTGATCGCCAGCATGAGAGCCCCCACTCCCAGATGGGCCGTGGTAACAGCGGCGTCCACCGGCATGGGCTGAACTCGGTTGACGGCCCCCAGGCGGATCAGCAGCGCTGCCACTCCCAGCCCCAGTTGACCCACACCGAGCCCCAGCAGAGCTCCGCAGCTTCGAGCGACCGGGCCCGTCGAGCCTCCGCGCAGAACCGGAAACGCCACGGCGACGATCAGGGTAACCACGGCCAGCGCCCCCGCTAGATGCCCCGCCAGTGCCCACAGGTCCAGCTTTGTCGCCTTCACACCGTCGACTGTCCCGCTGTGCCGAAGCAGGGCTCCCAGGATCAACTGCGCAAACAGTGTCAGCGTCAGCAGGCGCGCAGTCCGGTACTTGACAGGAGGCGGCTCCCCCTCGTCGGGTGGGGCCGGCGGAGGCCAGGCGCTCGACGTAAACAGAGCCAGCGAAACCACCAGACAAAAGAAAATCTGGGCCAGACTGGCATGCAGGACCGAGACCAGGACAGGGAGTTCGAACAACACCGTCAAGCCACCCAGAATACCCTGCAGGAGAACGGCAACCAGGGCAATCAGGCCCAGCCGTTTGAGCCTCCGATCGGCTCTCAAGAGGAACAAGAGGCCGTTGAGGATCAGGGTGAGCAGCCCGACCGCCGCGGCAATCATGCGGTGCCCGTGCTCATAAAAAATCCCCCCTACCATATCCGGCATCCAGCGACCATAGGAGAGCGGCCAGTCCGGCACGGACAGACCTGCATCGTTGCTGGTCACCAGTCCGCCGGCAATGAGCAGGATAAACGTGCAGGCCACCAGCACGACACAGAACATGTGAAGCGCACGCCCCTTGCCCCTGCTCATCAAGCTAACTATCGACGCGCCGAATCGAAGCCTCTGCCATCGTCCGGTCGAAGTGGTTCAGAGGCTTCCGGACAGGACCTCTAGCCTCCATAGTTAAAATCGAGCGTGGAGGTCTGCCCGGTAGCGACGGTGATCTGCTGCTCCTGAGCCCCCAGCTTCTCGTGCCATACTTCGACGGTGTATTCACCCGGAGGAAGATCCTCCAGGCTGAACCCCCCGTCAGAGCCGGTCACCGTGAAATAGGGGTGCGCAACCACTCCGATATACGACTTCATCCAGGGATGAACGTTGCACTTGACTGGAATCATGACTTCCGCCCGGGCGAACTTCTTCCGGATGGGTTTCGAGGAGGGAGCCTGTGAGACGTTCCAGTCACGATTATTGGACGGCGAGGGGTTGATGTTATGAGTCGTATCGTCGCTATTGACGACTTTCAGCTCCTGGCCGGCCCGAATCCCCAGCACGTGGGGAGCGTATACGCAGCCCTGCTGGTCCAGCTCGACTGCCTCGTCAGGAGGCTGGAACTGGTAGTCTTCCAGGCCTGCCTTGACCCACACAAAGGCGTCCTGAAGGGCTCCGTCTTCACCAGTCTGCAACACCTGCGTGTAGACCGGAGAACTGTGCTTGGCGGCGCAATTGGGATCGGCATTCATTCGGATCCGTACTTTCCGCGCCGGCTCTCCCGCGTAACGGACACTTCCCGAGACGCCACCGGCCATCGAGAGATCCACTCTTTTCACGGCTGCAGGCGCTTCAGGAGTGCCAACGGGAGCCGGCGTCGTAGACGGAGCTTCTCCGCCTCCGCAGCCCGCGGCAACCACTGCTGCCAATACCAGAACCATCAGAGTTCGAGAGTCAACCATGTCTGAACCTCTCATTAAAATGCGTCTTCAAAATAAGAAAATGAATGCGACCGAGCGAACGGTGCCCGACAAAGCCCGCCTGCTCTTTTTCGCTTGACAGAAAGAGTATCTCGCGCCGGGTCAGGAGGGCATGCCCTCACCTGCCCTTCAGCCTCCGCTGCTCTTCCGGAGTAAATTCAAACATGTATCGTACCACAAGGTCGGCATGGTCTCCCTCGTAGTCGCGAAAGCCGGGGAGGTCGGCCAGGGCGAAGACCCAGCGGTCGCCGTCGCGCCGGAACAGCCCGGACGGCATGGCCGTTCCGGGACGAATGATTTCCGGATGCACAAGCCATCGCTCGGTCCAGTCCGGCTTGAGCCGGGGGTTGACAAGGGCGAAATTGGGAGCGGTCTTTTCGGGGTCCGTTTTCGCATCCCCGGTGGCGTGACAGCGTAGGCAGGGAGCCGCATTGCTGGTAAAAAGTTCACGCGCCATCGCCGTCTCTTTTCTGGAGAGCGGCTTTAGCTCCGGAGCGAGATAGGGTACCGGCTGTTTGGACAGGGCCGCAAAAAAGCGGACCAGGACGCCGATCTCTCCGTCCGACAGAGAGAAGGTCGGCATCCGGACGTCCAGGTAGGGTCGGACGCCGTTGGTATGGACGTCCGGATCGTTCAGGGCCGGGTTCTTGAGAAAACCGGTGAGCCATTCCGGGTTGGTGCGGGCCCCCTGCCCAACCAGGGCCGGGGGAAGTCTCTCCGCCTGATCACCTTGATACTGGTCGAGGCTCTCCAGCACCGTCTTCTGTCCCGGGGAGAACTGGTGACAGGCCTGGCAGTTGTATTTGTTGACCACCCACCATCCGTCCTGAACGGCTTTTCTCTCATCCCCCGGAGCGTAATGAAAGCGCTCTGGAATCCACGACTCCCCACTTCCCAGCAGGAGGGTCGTCAGTTGATCGATCTCCTTATCGCCGAAGTGGAAATCAGGCATTTTGAGCTGCTCGAGCTCATTCTTGATTTTGCCCTCGTCAAAAACCGCCGGGTCCTTGAGCTTGTGCTCGAAGAAGCCCTTGTGGTTGTACCAGCCCTCCTTCTTGGCGTCGTGTGTCAGCAGGGCAAAGTCGAGGCGCTCTTTGGGCTTACTCCCTTCCAGGGTCAGGCTGGTGCCGATCTTTCCTTCTTCTTCGAGGGTAGCGATTTCATGACATCCGGCGCAGCCGTAGTGTCTGACCAGGAATCGACCCCGATCGACGAGCTGAGAATCCTCCATGAAAGGGGTGTCGTCGTAGTGCGCATCGTCTCTCTTCAACGTCATGAGGTAAGACGCAACGTCACGTGACTCCTCCCAGGTCAACCGGAGGTTGGGCATCACGGTTTCGTTCTGGACCTGCAGCGAGTGGTTCCCCAGAGGGCTCCTGTTGTTCTCGAGATCGAAGTGAAAGGGAAGATTACGGCTTTCGTAGTCCTCTCTGGTCACATCCCGGCCCAGGACGGGATCGTAGGGGAGGGTTCGTTCGCGCGGGTTGTGGATCCAGCGCACCAGATAGTCGTACTTGACCTTTTCTCCGACCCGCGTCAGATTGGAGGCGAAGGTCCCGCCTCTGGCCTCTTCCCCTTCTCCCACCGAATGACAGGCCTGGCAGCCTCGCGACTGTAAGAGTTGCTGTCCCCGGGAAGCATCTCCAGGAGCCTGCGAAGGAATCCCCTCTTGAATTGCCGACTGCCAGAGAAAGGCAGAAATCGCTCGAAGCTCTTCATCCGTCAGCCGAAACTGAGGCATCTTGGTGGTCGGTCTGAAAGCCTGAGGATCCTTGATCCAAACCGGAATCCACTCACGGCGAAGCTTGTTTCGAATCTCCTTGAGATTGGGGCCCACGCGCTTCTGCTCCATCAGGAGTTCATCGAGGCGAGCAAGGAGCGTACCGGCGTCGGCATCGATTTCGGCAAGCCGCAGGGTCCTCCTGGTGGCCTCGGAGTAAAACCGGTTGGCTTCCTCGTTGGTGTCCGCACTGTCTCCCTGCTCGAGCAACCTCTCGATCCCGACCTGCGTGGCTTCTCTGTCCAGCTTCAAGTCGGCTATTCCCTTGTGGGCCTCCCGCATCTGGGCGGGCTCGACATCAAACCCGGCGTAGGCATGACAGCCTCTACACCCCCGGTTCTGGAACAGGCCCTTGGCAGCGTTGAAAGTTTCAGCGCCCTGCAGCTGGCGATCCTGACGATGGCATTGAATGCAGCCTGCCTCGAAATTCTCCGGGGTGTAGAGAGGCCGCAACCAGTGCTTGTACTGGCCATGGGCCCTGGTCAGGCTGACCGTCCCCACGCCGTTTCCATTGTGGCAGGGTGAGCAGCCGAAGACCTCGGGATCATGCAGTTCCAGGAGCCCCGAGGACCGGGGGTGGCTGACAAACAGTCGATTCCCGGCCATGCTGTCCGGCCTGAGCTCAACCGGTTCTTGAATCCCCAGGTGGCACGACTCACAGCGATCTACCAGATTCATTTCCTCGTTGTGGATCTGCTTGATCTCGATTCTCGATTCATCGACCCCGGCGAGCAGCCCGTCGATCTGCATCTCCGTGAGACCGGTCAATCGATTGTCGAGATAGATGTTGAGCTCACGGCGCAACTGTCCAGGGCGCCTCAAGATGCCGGACTTGCGGGCCTGCACTTCTCCCTGACGGGCCTTCAAATCGTTAAAGAGCTCTTCCAGCTCCGGGTAGGTGAAGGCAGCGGCTCCGTCCGACAGCTCGAACTCATAGGATCGCTGCCGCAACTTCTCGACGTCCTCACGCAGTGCTTCTCTGGAGCTTTCTCCGTGGGTTGTCTCCAGCGCGTAAATCTTGGCCTGGAGTTCGCTGCGAGCGCTGGCAAAATCCTGCTTGATCACGCCCAGCTCAGCCCGGATCCGGCGTTCCTCCTCCTCCAGTCCCTGCTGGTCCGACGAAACCTGGCCCTGAGCTTCCTGGAGTTGTTGTTCGAGCTCCTGATAGCCAGAGCTGGCCTTGATCCTGGCAACCTCCAGCGTCCTCAGGGGCCGCATGTCCTCCAGCGCTGCTCGATACAGCGAAGCAAAGTCTTCCTGGTGCTGGCGCCAGGGTCGCAGTCCTACCATCTCTTCATAAAATGCCCACACCAGGCTCAACATCAGGAGAAGTGAAGAGACGGCCAGGAGTATACCGAGAGAAGAGTGGACGATGGGGTCCTTCTCGGGAACCGGCCGCTCATCCAGCTTCCGGAACCAGCCCTTTATATGTTGAACCATGGAGTCACCATTACATACTTAATCCGAAAGAGCAGCTTGAGTGCCATTTTCACCGGCAGCGAGATCATTGTCGTCATGAAGAACTGGAAAATCAGGTACTGTGTGAGGGTCATCTGCGCGTAGATGCGACGGGTGAAATCATTCCAGACCAGGAATCTGTGGCAGATCCAGCCCGCCACCAGAAAATAGAGCCCCACCGCAGCTCCGCCGACCAGTCCCATCCAGGGTTGACTGGTGACTCCAAGAATCTCGTGAAGATGGCGATTGGTCTCAAAGACCAGTTTGTGATGGTCCCAGGTCTGGCCGGGCCAGAACCACATCCAACCGGGTCCACGGATAAAGGTTCCAACCAGGATGAAGATGACCCACAGCACGACGAAGCCGAAGCAGAAGGCAAGAATGGCAAACTTTCTCTGCCGGTACGTATAGTAACCGTTGCCGAGCGGGTTCTTGTCCGCGAAGGGAATCGCCATCAGTCCCATGATGATCAGGGTCGGCATGACCACGCCTGCGATCCAGGGATCGAAATAGACCAGCATTTCCTGCAGACCGAGGAAATACCAGGGTGCCTTGGCCGGGTTCATGGTCAGGTTGGGATTGGCCGGCTCCTCCAGTGGTGCGTTCAGGGTAATGGACCACACCATCAGTACGAAGGTGACGATCACGGCGGCCAGCAACTCGATGCGCAGGAGATAGGGCCACACGTGGACCTTTTGGTCCCACCCCTCCCGAAAAGGCTCGACCTTGCGGTAGTGGGTCTTGGCCAGCTCGGGGTCGGCTTCCAGTTTGCCGATCAAGCGGTCGTTGGCGAAGGCCTGGCGAAGGCCGTACCAAAGGAAAAACGGAACCATCAGCAGCAGGAAGACAATGGGAATGTTGTCGGGGAGCGAAACAATTTCCCAGAGTTGACCCCAATCCATCTATCGACCTCTCTTCACCTGTTCTCCGGGGAAGGCTTCAGACCTTGTATTTCTTCTTCAATTCGGACTCCAGGACCACCGGAGCCGGCCCCGAGATACTTCCATCTTTGCGGACTCGCCAGAAGTGTACGGCCAGGAGCGCCGAAAGAATCAGCGGTATGGCGATACAGTGCCAGATATAGGCCCGCAGCAGCGCATTGGCGTCCACGATCGATCCACCCAGCAAAGCAAATCGAACATCGTTAAAGGCCGTCATACCCATCTCCGGTCCAAACGGCCCTTCGTGCCCGAGAAGGGGCGTCGCCCGGGCCATGCTGGTACCCACCGTGACGGCCCAGAAGCCCAGTTGATCGTCCGGCAGCAGGTATCCGGTGAAGGAGAGAAGAAGCGTCAGCACCAGCAGGATAACGCCGATCGTCCAGTTGAACTCGCGCGGAGTCTTATAGGAGCCGGTCAGAAAAACCCGGAGCATGTGGAGCCAGACCGTAATGATCATGGCATGGGCCGCCCAGCGATGCATGTTGCGCAGGAGACCGCCAAAAGGCACGTCGTTTTCCAGGTACATGATGTCCGCGAAGGCCTGACCCTTGGTCGGGTGGTAGTAGAACATCAGGAAGACGCCGGTGATGGTCAGGACAAAGAACAGATAAAAACTGATTCCCCCCATGCCCCAGGTGAAACTGAACCGGACCGCGTCACGATTGATCTTGGCCGGGTGGAGGTGCAGAAAGACGTTGGTCAGGACTGCCAGGGCGCGGGTCCGCGGCGTTTCGTCCAGCTTGTGCCGGAAGACCGACTTCCACACCTGGGTCTTCTTGTAGTCCTGGGCGGCCTTCAGATCCTCCTTGCCCTTGTCAATAAAGGGCTGAATTCCATCCTTGACCTTGCCGATGGGCGAAGAGGATTTCCTTTTTCGCTTTGGCTTAGTTGAAACTGGATCGTCCGACATATCCTTCTCTCGCAGGCTTTATCGCGGCCTTAAACATCTAAATAGGCGTTCGAATTCTCGAAATTGCAGGGGGCCCCCGGTGCGCACTGATAAAGTTGACTCACATCCACGATGATCTGGCCGCGCGGGTTAAGAGTCAGTCTGGCACGGTCCATGGGTCGTGGGGCCGGCCCCTCGAAGTTGACGCCTTCGTTGTCGTAGCCGCTGCCGTGACAGGGGCACTTGAACTTGTTCTCACTCTCGACCCAGTCCGGCGTGCAACCCAGATGGGTGCAGCGAGCGTAGATCACAAACAGGCGGGTGGCATTTTTCACGACCCAGATCCGATACTTTTGCTGGAAGCGCGTGTCGATGCCAAACCCGAAGTCGCCTGGGTAGCCGATGGTGAAGCTACTCTTGGGCTCGAACAAGGTCCGTGGGAAAAAGAAGCGAAGAGTCATGAGAAAGTTGGCCCCCAGGAAGCCGAAGACACAGACGTAAGTAAAATTACGCCGTCGGATCTTCCCTTTTTCTTCCGGACTCGCTTTTTTGACTTTCTTTCGTACGACCTGCTTCGCCATATTCCTCAACAGTCTACACACGCTCGACGAATCGAGCAGCTTCCCATTATTCTAATGCCTCCATCTGGTGATTCTAATGCCTCCACCTGGTGTTCAGGGTCTGGTCGGATGGGCCGAGGGGTCGTCTTCTTTTCGAAAGGCAATGTAGATGAAAGTGCCCATAATCGCGAGGGGAGGGATCAGTAAAACCAGGATTCCCAGCTGGAGGGCGCCGGTGACGGTCTCGTTCTGAGCCTCGAGGGTGCTGCGGCACATGGCACAACCCTGGGCCAGTCCCACCGGCATCGCCAGAACACCGGCTACGGACACGATCGCCGCCCGGATTCCCACCTTCTTCATCTCGTTTCTCAGTTTCCACCCAGATCAGGCAACTGCAGAATTCGCAGACTGTCCGGAAAAAATGCCGCCATCAGGATCACGCAGATCACCGTCGCCGGGATCAAGGTCCAGAAGAGGCTTTTGCGCTCGAATTTCATGTGCATGAAATAGGCAACGATCAGGCCGGCCTTGAGAAAGGACAAGCACAACAGCACGACGAGCATGACCAGAACCGACAGGCTCATGTAGGCCAGCACGATCTCCAGGATCGTCAGCCCCAGGAGGCCGATCCAGATAACCAGATAGGCTTTCGTATGATCTTCGGAACTCATGGCTTTATCCCTGCTAGATTTTGTTCGACATCAGATAGACCAGGGGAAAGATGAACATCCACACCAGGTCGACGAAATGCCAGTAGAGGCCACTCACTTCAACATCCTCTGTGTTGAATCTCCCGCCTTTGAAACCCCAGGCGATCACCGCCAGGTAAATAACCCCCAGGGTGACGTGAGTCATGTGCAGACCCGTAAGAGTAAAGAAGGTCGCTCCGAACAAGGGTACGCCCCACGGGTTGTCGAAGGGTGTCACTCCTTCGTGGATCAATCCCATCCACTCGTTGGCGTGCAGAACGATGAAGGCCAGACCTCCGAGGATGGTGGCCAGAATCCATCGAGCCGCTTTCTTGCGGTTGCCCCGATGAGCTGCTCCTACGGCCAGCACCATCGTGAGCGAGCTCGAGAGCAGACAGAACGTCATGATGCTGGACAGGAAAATACTGTGACCGTCGAAAGGTCTCGGCCAGTCCGGATTGGCGACGCGGACATAGCTGTAGGCAATGAGCATGGCTGAGAACGTCAAGGTGTCGGAGAGAATGAAGAGCCACATTCCCAGCTTCTTGGAGCCCATGGCGAAGGGAGAACCCCCGCCGCTCCAAAGCCCCGTGTTTCCATTTACCATTCCACTCACCTCCCAACCACGAACAGGAGCAACAGGAAGACCCACAGCCCATCCATAAAATGCCAGTATATGGCCATGACATTGACGTGCACGCGACTCATCAGTCCCTTCCAGAGCTTCCAGCTCAGGACCAGCAGGGCGACGACTCCGCCCAGCAGGTGGATCCCGTGGGTTGCCGTCAGCACATAAAAGAAGGAGCTACTTGGATTGCTGCTGAGGAAAACCCCGGCATCCCAGAGCTGCCTCCACACGATTCCCTGGCCCACCAGAAAGGCCACGCCGAGAGCCGTAGCGGCCATCCACCAGGTGCGTAAAGCAGGAATATCGTGCACCCGTCGACGGGCAAATTCCAGACAGGCGCTGCTGATCAGGAGGATCAGAGTATTCACCCACACCAGGGAGGGCAATGGAACCGCCTGCCAGTCACTCCCCATCCCACGGCGCACCAGGTAGGCACTGGTAAACCCGGCGAAGACCATGAGGATACCGCCCAGGCCGACCATCATCCCGGTGTAGTAACGACGCCCGGCTGTCGGGAAGGGACCCCCGGGTCCGCTCCCGTCGTCGTTTCCGGGAGGAACGTCGAAGATAGTCCCCCCGCCTCCGGCTCCGGGCTGCTGATTCTGGGAAAGCGGGCGAGCAACGGTGGGCATCAGACGTCGACCGTCTCCTCTTCGACCTCCGTCTGCATGACAAAGTCCCTGGCCCGACCGGGCACACTGTACTCGTAGGGCCCGCGGTGAACCACCACCTGCCGGTCACCGAAGTTGTCGTGGGGTGGTGGTGATGGCACTTCCCACTCCAGCGTTGTGGCATCCCACGGATTCATCGGCGCTTTGGGGCCCTTGAACAGCGACCACAGGAAATTGAACAGGAACACGAACTGGGCGGTGATCGTCACGAAAGCCGAGATCGTGATGAACAGGTGCAGCGGTTGCAGGTCAGCCAGGAAATTGAATCCCGAAAGCTCCGCATAGCGCCGCGGATGCCCCTCGATGCCCAGAAAGTGCATGGGCATGAAGATCGCGTTAACACCCACGAAGGTAAACCAGAAGTGAAGCTTCCCGAGCCCCTCGCTCATTTGACGCCCGAACATCTTGGGAAACCAGTAGTAGGTGGCGGTAAAGATGCCGAAAATCGATGCGACGCCCATGACCAGGTGAAAGTGGCCCACCACGAAATAGCCGTCGTGCAAATAGATGTCAGTGCTGGGCTGATTGAGGAACAGACCACCCAGCCCTCCGCTCACGAACAGAGAGACAAAACCGATTGCGAAGAGCATCGGGGAGTCGAACCGGATTTTCCCTCCCCACAGCGTTCCGATCCAGTTAAAGGTTTTGATCGCGGACGGCACGGCGATTGCGGTCGTGACCAGGGAGAACAAGATGGCCGAGTACGGACTCATCCCGCTCAGAAACATGTGGTGGCCCCACACCATGAAGCCCAGGATGCCGATGCCGAACAAGGCGTAGACCATGGCCCGATAGCCAAAGATGGGTTTGCGCGCGAACACGGATAGAACCTGTGAGGTCACTCCCATGGCGGGCAGAATCGCGATATAGACCTCCGGATGGCCAAAAAACCAGAATAGATGCTGCCACAGCAGCGGTGATCCACCCTTGTGATCGATGAGCTGGTCACTGACGACCAGTCCGCCCGGGATAAAGAAGCTGGTACCGCCCAGGCGATCCAGCAACAGCAGGACGCCTGCCGACAGGAGCACCCCAAAAGCCAGCAGACCCAGAATCGCCGTCACGAACCAGCTCCAGCAGGTCAGCGGCATCCTCATGAGGGTCATTCCCCTGGCCCTCAGATCCAGAGTCGTGGTAATGAAATTGAGCGCGCCGAGGAGAGAAGCGATGCAAAAGATCGCTATGCTGAGAATCCACAGGTCCTGCCCCGTCCCCAGTCCAGGCCCGGCAATTTCGCCAAGTGCACTCAAGGGCGCGTAACCCGTCCAGCCCGAGATGGGAGGTCCACCTGCCACGAAGAAAGCTGCCAGCAGCACGACTAGGGACAGGAAAGTGAACCAGAAAGAGAGCATGTTGAGGGTCGGGAACGCCATGTCCAGCGCCCCGATCTGAATGGGCAGAAAGTAGTTTCCGAAACCACCCTGGGGAGCCGTGGTCAGGACCATGAAGACCATGATGGTCCCATGCATGGTCAACATCGCCAGATAAAACTCCGGGGTCATGACCCCACCTGGAGCACCCGTGGGGAAGAGCGTTTCCAGAATGGAAAACTCGGTGCCGGACCAGACCAGGTTGAGGCGGATGAGAACCGACAGCCCCATCCCCACAAAGACCGAGAACAGAGCCAGCAGGTAGTATTGGATGCCGATGACCTTGTGGTCCTTGCTGAAAATATACTTCCTGATGAATCCAGAGGGAGGCTCATGTACAGCGTGAGTATGAGCCGCATCAACCATAGGTTCCTCTCCTAACTCCCTATTCCTCGGCCATCTCACGGAGCCAGTCCTGGTATTCATCGTCGCTCAAAATGTCGATGAACGAACGCATCCGATGGTGGCCCATCCCGCACAGTTCCGCGCAGGCGATCTCGAAGGATCCCGTTTTGGTGGCGGTGAAGCGCAAGGGGATCAGCAATCCGGGAACCGTATCCTGTTTGATCCGCAGCTCCCGGACCGAAAAGGCGTGAGTCACATCCTTCGATCGAAGCAGTAATGCGATGGGGCGGTCCACAGGGATGGCCATGGTGGGCACGACCAGATCATCCTCAGCCGCCGGATCGTCGAAGTCCAGGCCCAGGGGATTACCCCCGTCGTCATCGATCAATTCCGGTTTGACGGTCCCAAACTGGCCATCGGGGCCCGCGTAGCGGATATTCCATGCGAACTGCTGGCCCGTCACTTCAATCTGAAGGGCGTTCTCGGGCGCCGGATTGAGGTAAAGATCCGCCCAGATCTTTTGTCCGGGCAACACCATCAGGAAGAACACGATGGCGGTGAGCGAGGTCCAGAGAAGCTCCAGCTTGTTGTTACCGTGGCTGTACACCGCTCGGTTTTTGCCCGTGTCACGGTATCGGAATAGCGCCCAGCCCAGGGCCATCTGGGCAAGAATGAAAACGATGCCCGTCACCACCAGGGTGACGACGAATTGACCATCCAGGATCGCGCCATGACTGGAGGCGGACTCGGGAAACCACCAGTGGCGGCTCGCGAAGGCGATCACTGTAACTATTGTGAAAAGCCAGATCAAGATGGCCAGAAACATCCTCTGTCTCCTTATCAACAAATGGAGTAACTCGGCACACGAATTCTTCACACCAAGTCACCCAGGAACTCTAGCGAAGAATGCTGAAAAAGGCAAAAGCTTTTCTTGATTTCTGGTGGCGCGAAAAAGACCTGGATTCACCTCCTTTCCCTGGCAGTGCGAGCTCGCCAAACCCGTCTGCAAACGCTACAGTATTTATGAAAGGGAGTACCTGAGATACTGGGTCGAGCGGAGAGGCGTCAAGTGGTGATCAATCAGTGAAGCCGGAGGGTACTTATCGAAGACTGGATCCTGATCTGGGAGCGTATCAGCGGGCGCTCCGGAGACCCCGCTCAGAATGGGATCTCTTTACGATGGCTCTGCACGTGGCCCGGGTCGGGAGTGGCGAGGTGCGGGACGACCAATGCCTCGCCCGGGTCAGCCGTATCCGCCACAAAGTACTGAAGAGGCTCCATTCCCGCGACCCCTACTCGATCATCGAGCGCACCAATGAGGTTGTGTTTCAGGAGTTGGGATACTGCGGAAACGGCGAGGACTATTACGATCCCCTCAATAGTCTGATGGACCAGGTGCTGGGCAGGCGGACGGGCATCCCCATCACGCTGTCGATTCTCTACCGGGAGATCGTGGGCGAACTGGGCCTGCCGACCTGGGGTGTGGGCATGCCGAGGCATTTCCTCCTCGGGTTCCGTGCCAGTTCAAGAGAACTGTTCCTGGATGCTTTTAATGACGGTCGGATCCTCCTGGCCGATGACTGCCGCGCCCTGCTGAAGGATCTGTTCGGGGAAGAGCTGGAATTCGACACGTCTTTCCTGAATCCCGTGCCCGAGTCGGTCATCGTCCTGCGAATGCTCATGAATCTGAAGCAGATCTACCGAAGGCGCGGAGAATCCACCAGCCTCCTGCGGGTGCTCAATCGCCGAATTCCGCTGCTGTCCGATCCCTTGTCGGAGGTCCTGGAGCGGGGTATGACCCTGGTGGAGCTGGAGGAATACCGTGAGGCCCTCGGCGACTTCAGATACTTCGTCGAGAACACCCCGGACCAATCCATGCGTCAGGTCGTGGAGAGCCGGATCGATAGAATCGAGATGCTGGCGCGTGAGCAGTAGCCGTCACCGACAGCACGCGATTCCCCCCCGACTCCCAGAGCCTGACCTCGCGGGTTCACCTGAAACCATCCACAAACTCACCCCAGGACGCAGACCATTCGGCCACCGTGGCAGCCGGACCCGTCAGCTTGAAAAACCAGGGCCCGTCGTCGGTATCGACGATGGCACCCAGCATTCGGAAGCCAGGTTTGGGAGCGCTCTGTGAGCGGGGCCCCCTCATCCCCTGGTAAGAACCACTGACATCCAGCAGCGTGACCTCTCTTCCCCCGACCTGCCTTTCCGAGATCTGAGCGTCCTCGGTGGCAGGACTGCCGTCGGGCCGGGTCATCTGACCGACCCAGCGGGAAATGTTGGAGCTGACGGATCCCCCCTGTCCCGGAAAGTGGTACACAACGAGCTCAGCGTCCTCCGTGTCTCCCTGGGCCCGGGGCAAAAGGTACTGCGCCTCGCGCATCGAGCTGGAAGGCGACTGTTCCACCCAGCCTGCCGGAGCCTGAAAGTGTATTCCTTCAGGGGCTCCCGCCGGGGACCCGCCTGTGCCCCCGCTCTCCCCGCCGGAAACTTCCCCGGCGGACTCGGGCTCGACGAAGTTCTTGGAGCAGGCCGCTCCACCACCCGATATTGCGATCAGTCCGGACAACAGGACTGACCACCGGACTCTTAGAAGCCCACGGACCTTCAGATCCATCAGCATAATCATTCATCCTCCAGCAGCATTCGCCCGGCGAATCCTGCATCAGTTTCGTGCCAGAATTGGATGTCGTCCTCGCCCAGCTTCCAGCACAGGTACACTTCCCGGCCATCCTTCAGATGAGGGAAGTCCACCAGGCCTTCTTCGACACCCTTGACCACGCATCCCAGCCCCTGGATCCGACCGACACACTCCTGCATCTGGAGCAGATAGGTCAGATAGAGGGTGCCCTCAGGGCTGCCGGCATTCTCGCCTCCTCTCTCGGCGAGGCCTCGTATCTGCGGGTGAAAGTTTTGGAGCTGGCGTGCCAGCGCCACCATCTTTTCAGCGAGATCCCGGACGTGCGGCAAGAGGGATCTGGCCCTGACAACAGTAAAGAAACGATCCGCCATTACAGGAAAGTTTAAAGGTTGAAGGCGAGAGGTTAAAGGTTCAGGGTTGAAAGTGCCGGTGGACCCTGCGTTTTGAGAGGGGGCTGCGCACCATATGCAGCAGTTTCTGGAGGCGGCCTTCATCGAGCGGATAGCACTCGAGGATTGCTGAGATGCACCAGTGTTCTCCACTGGCGGAGAGTTGCTGGACCAGTTCACAGGCCTGGTCAAAATCCACGCCCCTGGCGCGGATCAGCTGAGCAACCAGTCTTCGGCGTGCCCAGCCCGACGGGAATGCCTCCAACCAGTGGGAAGGGTCACCGGAACCTGAGAGTTCGGCCAGGTGGTCTCGCACGAATCTGAATCGAGCCGGCAAGCCCTGTGTCGACGAGAGCTTCTCCAGAAGAGACCCATCCCCGGGTCGCTTCTCTGACTCCCGAGAACCCTTTGGCCGGACGGGCGGCGGCCGTCCCTTTTCTGTTTCCGGGGCCGCTTGAGCAAGAGAATCCGGTTCCACGGCTTTTTTTGAAGCCTCCTCTCTCGTCGTTTGGGGCGGCGATGCCCTGCGCGGCGGCGGCTCCGGGGCCGGGGGCGATTCGTCCCGCTCCGGCGGCGGCTCCGGGGGCGAGGAAGGCTCAAAGCGGCGAGGTGGTTTCCCCATCACCCTTTCTCTTTCTCGGGAAGGACGCGCGGGAGGCTCCGTGGCAGGTGGTGTCGCCTCAGGTGGAGCGGGTGGCTCATCCGGGCTCGGCTCCAGATCGAGGGGGAGCGGATCCACGTTGAGGGGTGGCTTTTGCTCGCCGCGGGATCCGCGGATCTGTTCTTCCAGGTGACTCAGGCCCGTGTCGATCAGTTCCGGGATTCCGCCCCTTTTGACCCGCCTGAAGAGGTCGCCCAGCGTGTCGACATCGGTGCCCTCCACCCGCTCGGCCAGGGCCAGGAGTAGACCCCGAGCTTTCTCTTCCCGGTCGTCGCCCACCCGTCTCAGTAAACTTCCCGCCTCCTTGAGACCCTGGGCGGCGAAGAGGCGCTCACGCCCCTTTGGGGTGAGCTTTTTCACTAGTTTCCAGGAATGCGCCAGAAGGCGGAGTTTGGAGGACGGACTATGGGTGCTGGCCAGAACCTCGAGAAGTCCCAGTAAATCCTTGGGCGGCGGCAAAGGTCTCTCCCTGAGTCTAGTCTGCTGAATCCTCGTGAGCTGCTCCGTTTTTCAAGCCCCGGCCCACGGCTCCCGGCAGTTTGGAGATGTCTTGGAGGAAGTTCTGGAGATCGACGCCTGCCAGTTGCTCCATGATGGGGCTCAACTGGCTGAGCACTTCTACGACGTCTTCGGTGAGCTTGGAGGCGCCCGTTCCTCCGCCGTTGGCTCCACCCTGGCTGATGATCGTGGTGGTGCCGGCGCGGGAGAGCGGTTCGGAAACCGCCGCCGCAATCTCGGGAAGCACTTTCAAAGCCTCGATTGACAGTCCGGCTTCGTTGTAAAGCTTCAGAGCTTCGGCCAGCAGATGCCGGGCTTTGGCTTCCGCTTCGCCTTTGGCCTGAATGGCTTCGGCTTCCGCAAGTCCGATATCCCGGCGCATCGCCGACTCGGCATCGGCTTTGGCCAGACCCTCTGCTTTGAGGGCCTGGGCAGCCTCCTCACGCCGCTTCCGCTCGGCCGCCGCCTGACGCTCCACCCGGTACTGGTTGGCGTCGGACTGGCGTTCGACCTCGTACTTCTCGGCATCGGCCTTCTCACGAATGGTGGCTGTGAACTCCAGCTTCTGCCGTTCCACCTCCTCGTTGGCAATCGAGATGTCCTGAACCTTCAGCTCCATTTCCCCGGACTTGACGGCAACCGCCTCGGCCACGTCCACTTCTCTCTTGATGGACGCCTTCTTCAGGTCGAGCGACTTCTCCGCCTCAGCAATCTCAGTGTCGACTCCGAAGCGCTTCTGTTCTTTGTTCTGGCGGGCCGCTTCCTCTTCGATCTTGGCGTCGCGATCGGCTTGAGCCGTGGCGATCCGGGCATTCTTGAGAGCTTCCTGGATCTTGGGCTGTCCCAGCGCGTCGAGGTAACCCTCGTCGTCCTGAATCTCCTGAAAAACGAAGGACTTGAACTCGAATCCCATCTGGCGGAGATCCTCGTGTGCTTCTGCGCGCACGCTGTCCTGAAAGCGCTTCTGATCGCGGTAGAGTTCTTCTATGGTCAGGGTGCCGATGATTCCCCGCAGATGGCCGGCCACGGTCTCCTTGATGGTCGACTGGATCTGATCGGAGGCCATGCCCAGAAAGCCCTCCGATGCCTTGCGAACGTGGTCGACGTCTCCCTTCACCTTCACCTGGGCCACCGCCCTGACGTTGATCGGGATCCCCTGCACGGTGTAGACGTGCTGGAGGTCGATGTCCAGGGTCATCATCTTCAGGGACAGAAACTCGTACTGTTCCCAGGCGGGCCAGACGAACGTCCCGCCGCCGCGTACGATGCGGAATCCTTCGATCTGGCCTTCATCCCCTCTCACCTGTTTGCCAAAGAGCTTTCTCTTTCCGTAGACGATCAGGGCTTCGTCTGGGCCGGCCTTCTTCCAGCGCATTCGCACCAGAACATAGGCCACGAAGGCCGCTCCCAACAGGATCAGCCAGACTCCCAAAGCACTCATAAGCGTCGACATCGCTTTTCCTCTCTTTCTCTCAACCTTCCCCTACTACGCTGCCTTGCATGAGTCTATGCTCTTGCCCTGCCACCAGGCCGCGGAGGGGCCGACAGGAAACAGCCCTTGGGCGTCTGCCCACGGAAGGCGGAAAGACCCCGGAGCCGCTGCACGGTCAGTAGCGCGCGTGCAACAAGCGCGTCGGAACGCTGCCCCGCCAGCCTTGGAAAGGCGACAGAAATAGCCGTGGGTGTCAGCCTACAGACTGCCGCCGGCGCCAGCTCAAGGCCAGACACAGCAGGAGCAGCAGAAGTCCAGTGAGCATGGGCAGGAGGTCCGTCACGGCCCCGCCAAAATCCACCGGATAGAGCAGCATACAGGCGCTCAACAAGAGAACTCCCCGCACCATCCCGCTCAACGGCGAGAAAAAGAATCCCGACAGGCCGCCGGCCAGGGCTGTAATGCCCAGCACCGCCGTGCTCAGCGCCGGAATCGCCGCCACTGGCGAAACCGGGTCCCCACTGGAATCCAGCAGCAGCAACTGGGGTTGCAGAACGAACATGTAGGGGAGGGTGAATCCCACCAGGGCGAAAGTGAATGCCCGCCAGGCCGTAGCCATGATCCGGGAACCCGCAATCGTTGCGGCCGCATAAGCCGCCAGAGCTACCGGCGGTGTCACCATGGACATCATGCCGAAGTAGAAAATAAAAAAGTGACCGGCCAGAGGCACGATCCCCAGGTCGCCCACCACCGGACCGATGAAAGTCGCCAGCAGGAGATAGCAGACCGCCGAGGGCAGTCCCATACCCAGAATCAGGGAGCACACCATGATCAGAACCAGCGCTGCGAACAGATTCTGCTGAGCCAGGGGAAGGATCAGAGAGGGCAATCGGGTGCCCAGACCCGTGAGGGTCACGACCCCGATAATAATGCCCACGCAGGCGGCCGCGCAGATCAGGGGAACTCCCCCCTGGGCCGACTTCTGAAACGCCTTCATCAACTCGGCGCGGGTGAGACGGGTGCGCCTCGAGAGGGTGCTCAGGACGGCAACCCCCAGAATTGAAGCGGTTACGGCCCGAAAGGGCGTGTACCCCAGAAACAGGAAGATCAGGAGCAGAGCCAGAGACGTCGAAAAGACAACCCCGGCCCAGGGCGCCGCTGGATTCGCATCCGCTTCCATTTTCTCCTCTGCCAGCCGGTAGCGCCTGGAATACAGATGAACCAGCAGCAGCAGGGAGAAGTAGTAGAGAAGCGCCGGCAGCAGGGCGCTGCGGATGATCTGGATATAGGTCACGGCAGGGGTCACCATCTCCAGCATCATGTAAGCCGCTGCACCCATCACGGGCGGCATCAGGGCCCCTCCGGCACTGGCGGCAGCGACCACTCCTCCGGCCATGGACGGCCGGAATCCGGAGTTTTTCATGAGGGGAATCGTAAAGGTCCCCGTGGTTGCCGTATTGGCAACTGCGCTTCCCGAGAGTGATCCCATCAACCCGCTGGCCACCACCGAGACCTTTCCCGGTGCTCCACTGCTGCGAGAGAACAGGCGGCGGGCCAGCTCAAGAATGAACGCCGTCACGCCCGTCAGCTCCAGGAGAGCTCCGAAGACGACAAACAGAAAGACATAGGCAAACATGACCCTCAGTGCGATCCCGAAGACTCCCTGGCTGTGCAGGAAGACCTGCGAAACCACGCGGCCCAGAGTGTAGCCCCGATGGGGCAGTAGCAGGTCCGGCAGGTACGGTCCCAGGAAGCAATAGGCAAGGAACAGAGAGGAGAGGACGGGAAGGGCCCAGCCCAGACTGCGACGTGCAGCCTCCAGCACCAGCAGCACGCCAATCAGGCCCACCAGCAGGTCCAGGCCGTGTTCCTGGCCGGCCCGGTCGCCCAGAGAGGTCCCCTGCAACCAGAGGAATGCAAACCAGTTCTCGGTTTGAACAACAATGTAGGCTCCGCACAGGGCGGACAGGAGTACACAAAGCCGATCCAGCCAGCTTCTCCGGAAGGCCGTGCGGCTCCCGGAGAAACAGTAGACGAGTCCCAGAGAGCCGAAAATCGCCAGCTGGGACTGAGGAGAAAGGCTCGGATAGTTGACCTCGATCAGGACGAACAGGCAGAGCAGGGCAGGAAGGACGGACCGGAAAGCGAACAGGTGTCCGGTTGCAGGCTCCCCGCCGCCCTGAGGATCTAGTTCTCGGGCCAAATGCCGATCTCCCGGTAGTAGCGGATCGCTCCGGGATGGAACTCGGTCCCGGTGTCTTTGGTGACGTTAGACTCGTTGATGAAACGGCCGGCCGGATGCCGGGTGGCAATCCGTTCTCGATTCTCATAGAGGATCCGGGTGATCCGGTAGATCAGCTCGGGGTCGGTCTGCTCATGAGTGATCAGGTGCATGGATCCGACGTTGAGACCCTCGAAATCTTCACCCTGGTTCCGGTAGGTTCCGCCCGGAATCGTGGCCGCCTCGAAAAAGGGATAGTCCGCGATCAGTTGCTCTCTCGCGGCAGGATCAAAGGGGAGAAAGTCAACCTCCCGGGAAGCGGTCGCCTGCGTTATGGAGGCCGTTGGTACGCCCCCACCCAGGAAGGCTGCTGCTGCCGCCCCGTCCGCGAGCAGGTCGACGGCCCCCGCCTGGGTTGCGTGGAGCACGGTCAGATCCTGGTAGGACAGGCCGTGAGCCTGCAGTATCGGGCCGACGAACAGCTCAAAGCCGGCCCCCGCCGGCCCCAGGACCACACGCCGGCCCCGCAGGTCGCTCAGCGCTCTGATCCCGGCGGAAGCCGGTGAGATGAAAAGAGCGATGTTGGGCGCCAGGGTCATGACCGTACGAATCGGATAGGCTTTTTCCCAGCCGCTTTCGCCCCGCACTGCGAAATAGGAAATGGAGGCATTGGCCAGCGCCAGATCCAGTTCCCGGGTGGCCAGGCGCCGGATGTTCTCCCGGGTTCCCTTGGTAGACTCGGCACTGACCTGCCAGTCGCTTCCCGCTGGAGCCTGGCTGAGCGCTTCAGCGAGCGCTCCTCCAACGACGAAGAAGGTCCCCCCCGGCGGCGCGGTTCCGATGCTCAGAAAGCGCGGGCTGCCGCTGTCGGGAGAGCTGGAAGACCCTCCGCATCCGGAATGGACAACCAGCAGTAGACCGACGACTCCGATTCGAAGAGATGTTGCGCTCAAACCTGCACCTACCTTACTCTGCTCGACCCCGTTTTGCAGCCCGAAAACCCTCCGGTCAGAAGGTCCCGGACAGCTTGATGCGAGCTTGACAGAATCGAAAGCGCGATTCTAACATTGACCCCTTGCCGGAGCGGGAATAACTCAGTGGTAGAGTGCAACCTTGCCAAGGTTGAAGTCGCGGGTTCGAATCCCGTTTCCCGCTCCAGTCCTGCCTCTTGATTCCATTGAGTCTCCGGTTCCCGTCCTGAGCGGGAAGGTCTTTTGAAATTCCAGGAAAACGGAACTCTTCCGGGGCGGGGGAGTCAGAAACACGAAAAGGAATCAAATGAACCGTCTCTTCCCAATCTCGCTGGTCGTGGTGGGAGGCCTGATCCTGGTCCTCCAGATCCCGATTGTTCTGATCTCGGGGCTGCGGGCCGAGCGGCAAGGAGCGCTCTACGAAGCGTCCCACGACGTCGCCCGGAAGTGGGGTGGTGAACAGTCGATTATCGGTCCGGTTGTCATTGTCCCCTTTGTCCAGCGGGGAGCCGAGAAGGTCAACTCGGGACAGATCAAGGAAGTCAGTCGAATAGTGAGTGCAACCTTCCTCCCTTCGCGGTTGTCGGTTGTCGGGAATCAGGTCAGTCAGACCCGTTCCCGTGGGATCTTCGAAGTTCCCGTTTACAGGCTGGAGCTGGACTTCGATGGATCCTTCGAACCACCCCGGTTTCAGGAATGGGGTGTGGACGCCGCCGACATTCTCTGGAAGCAGGCCTACGTGTCGGTTCAGGTGGCGGACCCGAAGGCGATTCAAGAGCAGGTCACCCTGGACTGGAACGGACAACGACTCGACTTCGAACCGAATCCGGGAGAATTCAGCCAGGGTTCAGGAATTCATGTCCGCTTCCCGGGCCCACTGGACCAGCCGGCAAGGTTCCGGTTTCGACTGGCGGTCAACGGCTCCCAAGGAGCGTTTTTTGCCCCGGTGGCAGCGCGAACCCAGGTTCAACTTGAGTCCGACTGGCCTCATCCCAGCTTCCAGGGAAACTGGCTTCCCCAGACTCATAGCGTGGCCGATTCGGGCTTTCGTGCCGAATGGGACATTCCCTCGCTGGGAAGCAACTATCGTAAGAGTTGGACTTCGGATTCCCGGTTACTGCCCCTGACCGATTTTCCGACCTTCGGCGTCAACCTGATCTCTCCGATCAATCCATACCGCATGGCACAACGGAGCCTGAAGTACGGACTGCTTTTCTTCTTTGTTCCGTTTCTGGTGATGTGGATGCTGGAGGTGATGGGGAGATCGCGGATCCATACGATCCACTATTCCCTTGTTGGAGCTGCCATCTGTCTATTCTATCTCCTGCTGCTCTCCCTGTCTGAACATATTAGCTTCGGTGTTGCATACGCACTTGCGAGCCTGGCGGTGGTCGCCTTACTCACCGGGTACGGTCGGGCCATCCTGGGGGGAACAGCCGGAGGCTTGACCCTGGGGACGGTGACTTCGGTCCTTTACGCCTTCCTTTATGTGGTTCTAAAGAATCAGGACTACGCGCTGCTGATGGGCTCGATCGGACTGCTTCTCCTGCTGGCAGCCGTTATGTTCCTGACCCGACACGTCGACTGGTACGATTCTCTGGGCGGAGGGAAGCCGACCGCGTAAAACAATCGCACAACTTCTCCTCGCGATAGCCATCGGAAAAGGTGAACTGTTAAGGTTGTCTGGTTGCAGAGGAACCCTGCCTGATGCCACGTCATTGTCTTATCCGAAACTCGATCCTTCTGGCGATGCTGGGTCCGGGTGCGGCGCAGGGGCAGGAACTGGAAATCCACCTGCAGGAGGGAGACAACCGTCTTCGTCCCCTTGAAAGTGTCATCCTGCAGCTGCGCGCTTTTGATGTGGTGGAGGACGAAGATGGGAATAAGGAGCGAGTCCGGGTGCTGCCTGCATCCGTCAGGTTCGTGTTGAAGGGGGAATCGGGAGGCTGGCTTTCCAAACCGTTCCGGGACCCCGACGATGACTTCAGGGGGCCGAGTTCGGGGGGAGGCTGGAAGAGTCTGCTGGGAAGCTTCGGGAGGTCAATGATCAACTTTGACAGCGTCCTTTACACGGCCCCGGAGAAGCCCGGCACTTATCGGGTGGAGGCCATATCGGACGAGCAGAGCGTGGAGATCGATCTCAACGTTACGCCCTCTGCCCGCTCGAGAAAGCCCGCTGAGAAGGTCGACTTTCAAGCGGAGGTTGGGGGCTGCGACCCGTACCGGGATCTGGCCGGCTACTACGCTCCCATGGTCGCCCAGGCCACCTGGTTCGAGCCCAAGGCGGACTACCTGGCCCGATTCGATTTCGACGGGGACTGGAAAGGGGACAACAACTGGGAGAACACGGCCACGGGTAGCTCTCAGGCCTACGTCTACTATGCAGCCGCTGAGACCGAGACTCACTGGTTCCTGATCTACAATTTTTTTCACCCGCGCGACTACTCAGCCAATTGCGTCGGCGGCACCTGCCATGAGAATGACAATGAGGGATTGATCCTGACAATCGTCAAGGATGGCAATCCCTATGGTGCGCTCCAGATCATGGAAACGCTGGCCCACAACAACATCTACTCCTATCGAGCTGACAGGCGGGTCCGCAACCGCGCCCACAGAGTGGACGGCGAGATCGAGTTTTTTGAGGACACTCATCCCGTCATCTTCATCGAGTCCGGCGGGCACGGAGTCTTCGGTTCCAGGGATCGTCATTCCAGGTACAGCCCCGGGCGTGACGGGTTTCGGGGGACGACCGGCGTCACCTACGTGTACCGGGGAGAAGCCGGGCGCCCCAGGCACAATAATGACCGCCGGGTCGGCTACGAACTCCTGCCCATTTTGCACCACTGGTGGGCGCGCATCGAACGAGACGAGGGTACTTTTTCGGCGGTTTTCGCGTACCAGCCGCTGGGACGGAGACCGGGCGTCTCCGTTTCCCAACTGCCCGGATCCTTCAAGGGCCGCCAGTTCGGCCGGGACAAGGCCAAACCCTTCTGGGGCTGGCACGATCGCCGTACCCGAAAGAAGAAGATTCTGGCGACCGGCCAGTGGGTACTGGATCCGGCTTACTCCGTTTCCCGGAACCTCGAGCCTCCCGCGCCCTTCTCACTGAACTATATCTATAACCCCTATCTTGGCATCGACAAGCGGGCTGCGTCGTTGGAGTAGGGGCGACCGCTTGTGGTCGCCCGCCTCAACGGGCCGGCACAAGACCGGCCCCTACGGCACTACCTGACCAGTCTGGATTCGTAGGGGCGACCCCTTGTGGTCGCCCGTCAGGCCGCCTCTGCCCTTCGCACTTCCAACAGGCTGAGGCGTTTGTAACAGTGAATGAACAAGGCCACCGAAACCGGGTGGGGCTGGAGTTGGGCCGGGTCCTTATCGCTCTACCGCCGTTCTCCGGCTCCAGGGTCGGGACAGTCTCTGGGGAACTGGGGGGAGTGGCTGGCGCTGGTGCACCTGCGGCGACTGGGCTGGGACATCGTGGCCAGGAACTGGCGAACCGCCCGCGGTGAAATCGATCTGATCGTTTACGATGGCCCCTGTCTGGCCTTTGTCGAAGTCAAGACCCGAAGGCTAACGTCCGACCATCGACGGCCGCCGGAGCAGAACTTCAGCGTTCACAAGGGTCGCAGAATGGAGAAGGCTGGCCTTCCTGTTCCTGCGTCGCCATTCCCTGCTGGACACCCCCTTCCGCCTGGACCTGATCGCGATCGAGACGCGGCATCGGAAAGATTTCAGGCTCAGGCATTATCTGCTCCCTGAAAGGCGGCGGCCATAGTTGAAAGGCTCGCTCCCTCACCGTGGCCTTTTCCATCGCGTTCCATCCCGGGTATCTTCCAGGACGATACCCTGGTTGGCCAGTTCGTCTCGGATCTCATCGGCGCGAGAGAAATCCCGTTTCTTTCTTGACTCCTCCCGCTCCCTGATCAACGCCTCCACGCTTTCGTCCGGGAGTTCCTCTTCGCCCCCGTCGAACACGTCGAAAATCTGATTGGCAGCAGCGAATAAATCCAGGATTTCGTCCCTCTGTGAGCCGCCCACCAGGGAGTTCTCGAGAGCAGGATTGACTCCCCGAACCAGCGTGAACAGGGCTCCCAGGGCCTCGGCGGTGTTCAGGTCGTTGTCCATAGCTGCCTTGAAATCCCTGCGGGCTTCTTCAATCTGCGTCTGAACCCGGTCCTCCCCGCGGCGGTCGTCTGGAATCTCCCGCACCTTTTGAAGAAAGTTGTTGGCCCGGTCCAGCGCGCTGGCCGCCTGCTGGAGACCGTCGAGGGTAAAGTTCAGCTGTGTCCGATAGCGGACTGAGGAAAGCAGGTAGCGGATGGGAAGAGGGTCGTACCCCTGATCCAGGAGATCCCGCAGGGTATAGAAATTGCCCTGTGATTTCGACATTTTCTCCCCGTTCACGATCAAATGGGCTCCATGAATCCAATACTTGACGAAAGGCTCGCCGGTGGCACCTTCGCTCTGGGCGATCTCGTTTTCGTGATGAGGGAAAATCAAATCGACTCCACCACAATGAATGTCGAAGCTCTCTCCCAGGTACTTCATGCTCATGGTCGAGCACTCCAGGTGCCAGCCCGGCCGGCCCTGCCCCAGCTCCGAATCCCAGTAAGCTTCGGTGTCTTTGCGAGCCTTCCAGAGCACAAAATCGCGAGGGTTTTCCTTGCTGTATTCGTCGGCGTCCTGCCGCCCTTCCGCTGGGACCTGCTCGACATCGATGCCCGATAGTCGGCCGTAACCCGGGAAACCCCCGATGCGAAAATAGATCGAGCCCTGGCGTTCGTAGGTCAGCCCTTTGCTGCTCAGGCGCTCGATCAGCTCGAGCATCTCGGGAACGTGCTCCGTGGCCCGGGGCATGAGGTCCGGTTGTCCGATCCTCAAAGTCTCCATGTCTTCCAGGAAGCCGCGAGTATAGGGCTCGGTGTACTCTCCAATCTCCACACCCTGCTGTGCCGCACCGGCAATGATCTTGTCCTCCACGTCCGTAATATTCATGACGTGAGTGACTTCATAGCCGCGGTACAGGAGGTACCGCCGAAGGATGTCCTGAACCACAAAGGTGCGAAGATTCCCGATATGCACGTAGTCGTAAACGGTGGGACCGCACGTGTACATCCGTACGCTTCGCCCCTGGAGCGGAACGAAATCCTCTGTTTGCTGGCTGAGGCTGTTGAACAGACGAAGGGGCATGGTTCAAAAAGAACTGATGTTAACGAAAAAGCCTGCCTTCTAACAACCAGCCCGCCGAGGCGCGGGGAGGAGCGCCGGCGGGCGACTGGAGGTCATCCTGGTGGCGCTTCTTCAAGTCGATTTACGATATTTCCTGGCGTCAACTGAATAGAGCTTGACCTTCTTGGCCAGGGTGTTGCGGTGGAGCCCCATCACTTCGGCTGCTCTGCTCAGATTCCCTTTCTCCTCGGCGATAACGCGAATAATAAAGAGTTTTTCGAACTGAGCCTCTGCTTCGTGCCAGAGAATTCCTTTGGAGACCAGCTCATCGATAACCTTTTCGAGTACATCCTTGATCATTTTCTTCCTCGAGTGTGATGTTGCTGGCGGGTTTTTTGCAGCCACAGCTCATAGGTGCGCTGGTACTCCCGCGAAAACCTCTCACGCAGCTCCGGAGGTGCGAAGCGGACGACGATTCCAGCGCTGGACAGGAAGAACTCACCCGAGATGGAATCGGCCACCAGGTCTCCGGTCACGGGAAAGGCAGTCATAGCCAGGAAGAGGATCGCCACCACCAGCCAGCCGCGAAGGATTCCAAAGGCCCCGCCCAGCAGTCGGTCGGCCCAGCGCAGGGAAAGGACCTTCAAGGTCCTCCTCGTCAGTCTGGATATGAACACGCCGATGGCCGTGACGGCGACAAGCGTGAGCAAGAACCCGGCCAGAAACGCCGCCGTTTCGGCGACACCCAGATCGACAAGCACTGCCGCCACCCGATCGTAAAACAGGAAGGCGAGAATAAGGCCGGCCACCAGGCTGGCCAGAGAAATCAGCTCGGCCGCCAGACCCCGCCGCAGCGCGCCATAGATCGAGACCAGCATGATGACGACGGCCACAATGTCCAGAATCGTCACGGTGTCGGACACGACGTCAGGATTCCCTCATTAGTCCAGTTGGGGTTCCTCGCCTGTGAGCATCCGGTAGGCATCCACGTAGCGTTCCGAGGACGCCTCGATAATGTTCTCAGGCAGCTTCGGCCCGGGCGCCTTCTTGTCCCAGTCCAGCGTTTCCAGGTAGTCCCTGATGAACTGCTTGTCAAAAGACGGCTGGGATTTCCCGGGATAGTAGCTGTCGGCGGGCCAGAAGCGGGAGGAGTCGGGTGTGAGGACTTCGTCGATCAGGTACAGGTGGGAACCGATGCGCCCAAATTCAAACTTGGTGTCGCAAATGATGATCCCTTTTTGCCGCGCATATTCGCTGCCCCAACTGTACAGCTTGAGGCTGATCCTCCGGACCTGATCGGCCAGGTCGCGACCCACGATTTCGGCCGCCTCGTCAAATGAGATGTTGATGTCGTGACCGCTCTTGGCTTTGGTTGCGGGAGTGAAAATGGCGCTGTGCAGCTTGTCGGATTCGACCAGTCCGCGCCGCAGCTTGATTCCGCACACACTTCCGGTCTGCTGATAGTCTTTCCAGCCGGAGCCCGCCAGGTACCCCCTGACCACGCATTCGATGGGCAGGGGCTCGCAATGTTTGACCAGCGACGAGCGTCCCCGTAACTCTTGAGCATACTGGGGAAGAGGCTGGGGAAAAGATTCCACGTCGGTGGAGACCAGGTGGTTCGCAACAATGTGTTTAGTGCGCTCGAACCAGAAGGCGGAGATCTGATTCAGGATCTTCCCTTTACTGGGAATGATGTTGGGCAAAATGACGTCGAAGGCGGAGATTCGGTCGGTTGCCACGAGCAGAAGCCGGTCAGCACCGACCGCGAAAATCTCGCGCACTTTACCACTGTTGACCTTTTCGACTCCGGATAACTCGAGTGCTCGCATAACCATACTCTCCTGGTCTTTGGAATCCAATTGGATCAGAGCCAGAGCCTTGAGTTTAGCGAAAAGATTTCCAGAATTGCCAGCGTTGACACGAAGCAAGCGGGTTGTTATATTTGGCACTCTGCTACCAGGAGTGCCAAAAACGCTGAGACCCCAGGCCCCGCGATTGGCCTGAGGTTCCATGATTCAATCGAACAGAAAAGAAATGGATGCAAGGAGGAGTGATTCAAATGATTAGACCATTAAGCGATCGAGTCCTGATCAAACGTGTCGAGCCGGAGGAAGAATTTCGAGGCGGCATCGTGATTCCGGACACGGCCAAAGAAAAACCCCAGGAAGGTGAGGTCGTGGCCGTAGGGGACGGGAAGGTTCTGGACAATGGCACCAGGGTGGAGATGTCCGTCAAGCCTGGTGACCGGATCCTGTTCGGAAAGTACGCGGGCTCGGAGGTAAAGATCGAGGATGTCGAGTACCTGATCATGCGCGAAGAAGAGGTACTTGGAATCCTGGAAGGCAAAGCGGTCAGCGCTTAGGTCAACCGAGTCAACCAAAGACCAACACCGATAAAGAAAAACAAGGAGAATAATTCAATGGCTGCCAAGGATATTACACATGGCGAAGAGGCGCGTCGGGCACTGCTGGGCGGTGTCAATAAACTGGCGAACGCCGTCAAGGTAACCCTCGGACCCAAGGGTAGAAATGTCGTTCTAGAAAAGAAGTTTGGATCACCGGTCGTCACCAAAGATGGCGTGACCGTGGCCAAGGAAATTGAGTTGGGTGGACTGGAAAAAGTGGGAGCGGCTATGCTCCGGGAAGTGGCCAGCAAGACCAGCGACGTGGCCGGTGACGGCACCACGTCCGCGACGGTTCTGGCTCAAGCCATCGTTCGCGAAGGCGTCAGAAATGTCGCCGCCGGGGCCAACCCGATGGCCCTCAAGCGGGGAATCGACAAAGCAGTCGACAGGGCTGTTGAGGAGATCCAGTCCCTTTCCAAGCCGGTAGGCGGTGAAATGATCGCGCAGGTCGGGTCTATTTCGGCCAACAACGATGCGACCATCGGCGAGATCATCGCCCAGGCGATGGACAAGGTCGGCAAGGATGGTGTCATCACGGTCGAAGAGGCCAAGGGGATCGAGACTTCTCTGGAAGTGGTCGAGGGCATGCAGTTCGACCGGGGCTATCTTTCCCCGTACTTCGTAACCGATCCCGATCGGATGGAATGCACTCTGGAAGACGCTTACATTCTTCTCAACGAGAAGAAGATCAGCTCCATGAAGGACTTGCTGCCTCTCCTCGAACAGGTGGCCAAGTCTGGCAGCCCCTTCATGATCATCTCTGAAGACGTGGAAGGCGAGGCGCTGGCAACTCTGGTTGTCAACAAGATCCGCGGCACCCTCAACGCAGTGGCGGTAAAGGCGCCCGGTTTCGGAGACCGTCGCAAGGCTATGCTCGAAGACATCGGCATCCTGACAGGCGGGAAAGTCATCTCTGAGGATCTGGGCATCAAGCTTGAAAACGTCCGCCTGGAGGACCTCGGCAGAGCCAAGAAGGTGACTGTCGACAAAGACAACACGACGATCGTCGAAGGGGCCGGACAGGGCGAGGACATCGCGGGTCGGGTGAAACAGATCCGGACGCAGGTCGAGGAAACAACCTCGGACTACGATCGCGAGAAGTTGCAGGAGAGGCTGGCCAAGCTGGTGGGCGGAGTCGCCGTTATCAAGGTGGGTGCCGCCACTGAAACCGAGCTCAAAGAAAAGAAGGCTCGGGTTGAGGATGCGATGCATGCGACCAAGGCGGCTGCCGAAGAGGGCATCGTGACGGGTGGCGGCGTTGCTTACATCCGGGCCATGCGCGCCCTGGAGGACTTCAATGTCGACGATTCCGACGAGCAGGCCGGCGTGAAAATTGTCCGTCGGGCCCTGGAGGAACCGCTACGCCAGATTGCCGGCAATGCGGGTCTGGAGGGAGCCATCGTGGTTGGCAAGGTGAGTGAGGCCGAGGATCCCGATTTCGGTTTTAACGCCGAGTCCGGTGAGTTCGGCAACCTGATCGAGCAGGGAGTCATTGATCCGACCATGGTCTGTCGGACAGCGCTTCAAAATGCAGCGTCCATCTCGAGTCTGCTGCTGACCACCGAGGCGCTCGTTACCGAGATACCGGAAGATGAACCGGCTGCTCCGGCGGGACATCCTCCCGACATGGGTGGCATGGGCGGTTTCTAAACCCGCCACAATCCAATCGAAAAAGGGAGCCGGTTCCGGCTCCCTTTTTTTGTGGCCAGACCTGAAGGCTCAGTGTGGGAGGCGCCTTGGCGCGGCAACCGTAGGGGCCGGCCTCGTGCCGGCCCGCCTGATGGGCGACCACAAGGGTCGCCCTACGCGGCGACCGAGGGTTATTGAACTTCACGCCGAGTAGTCGCGGCCCTGAGGCCCCTGCCACTTTAACCCGACTCAGAACCGCCGGTGGTCCCGGACCCGGCGCTCCTGATCGTCAATACGGCGAATCATGCGTTGCAGGTGCTGAGCCTGTTCCGGTTTGAGAACGCCTCGAATCTCCTCAAGGGTCTGTCGCCTGAGCTGGCGCATCCGCTGCTGATGTTCATGCCCGGCCTCGACCTGCTGCCGCCGGCTTTTCTGCAGGATCTCGCGGACTTGAGCCGCCTGGGTCTCATCCAGCCCGAGTTGCCGGACCATACGGGGCAGTATGTCGTCGGGCGAACGTTGCCCTGGTCTCCCCGGGCCCGGCCGCATCGGCCCCCTGCCGCCCACCCCCGGTCGATCCCGGGGAAAGTCGGTACCGCGGTCCGGGAGTGGCCCATCCTCGGGTGGTATCGGCAGTTCTCCAACGTTCTCCGGAGGAAGGGGCAGATTCCGGAGCACCATTCTCGAACCGACCACACCGCCGATGGCGCCGACCACGAAGACGGCCGCCACCAGCAGAACGGCTCTAGTACTGGCCTTCACTACTCTCCTCCAGGGATTCCCCCAGCGAAAGGAGAACCTCATCTAAAGTCATTGTCTCGCTGACTTGAGGCTCCGCGAACAGTGCCGCCCACAGTTCTTCATCGGTGGGCCGGCTCACCTGTGTGTTCGAGCCAAAGAGAAAGAGGACCAGAATCAGAGCGGCGAAAGCCGGGATCAGACGCCGGGCCGAAAGCTCAACCAGGCTCCAGAACGAGCCTGAGTTCTCTGGCGTCCGGCCCACGAGATTGGCGACCCGGGCGGCAAAGAAGGGAGGCGCCTCGATGTGGGGAAGCTGATCGATCTGGAACTTCAGAAAACGGGCCAGTTCCAGGTTTTCCCGGCAGGCGGCGCAGGACTTCAAATGCGCTTCATCGAGCGCGCCTCCAGGCTCCCAACTGGCAAAATCTATATGCTTCTCGCCCATCACAATGCTCCGTCACCCCTGGCAGAACACTGCTTCCTCCCCGCGGGGTATCAGCGTTCGACTTTCTCGATCATACCTCTCAGAGAACTCAACAGCTTCTTTTTTGACCGGCTTACCCGAATCCGGGCAGCCCGTTCATTAACCCCTGCAGCCAGGAAAGCACACGTCCGGCTTCGAACTCCGAAACCACGCTGCCGCTGGCGAATCGATCAAAGAAGGTCTCGGTGTCGGTCTCTTCCTGGACAAGATCCGCAAACAGCTGGGTCTTTCGGACCTTACGCTTGCGCAGCTCGTCGAGACAGGAATTGGTCGTAATTCTCGAGACCCAGGCCTTCAGGGGACGCTCGGGATCGTACTTCGAGAGAGACCGATAGACCTTCAAAAAAACCTCCTGGGCCATATCTTCCACCTCTTCCCGCCTTCCCATGTAGTGGAAGACGATATTGAAGACAAGGTTCTGATAGCGTTCAACCAGGGGCTGGAAGGCACTTCCGTCGCCTCCCAGAACTGACTCGACCAGTTCCCTGTCCGATGGGCCCATCCACGTCCTATAGTACGCGCCGGCCGTACCTTGTTTCATACAGATTTCGTTTTATCCGGTCCGGTCTCTACTGGAGAGCCCTCGGGTCCAGTTGTGTACGATCGAGAATCGCCCCAAGTCCAGCAACGAAAGTGAAAGGTAGGAGGTTCCCTGGCTGCCTCGCCTTTGGCCTGTTTGATTTGGTCGTGGCTGAGAAGGTTCACTGCCCCGGTGGCTCTGGACGCTGCCACTCCCGGGTTTCAAGCTCGAGGCCGGCCCGCCACAAGGGTTAGCCGTCTACCAGGTCTCTACCCGGAAGTAACACAGACCTGGCCCACTGCAGCCCCAGCTTTACGGACAGGCAGAATTTCACAAACACCAGGCCAAGCCTGGTGGCGATAAGGACCGGGCGTCCGCAAATGGCCAACAGGTTTCCAACCACTGACCGTTGGCTACGATCGACCTCACGCCACATTTTCGAGTAGTACGGGACCATGTTACTCGGTGACTGGACGTCGGCTGCAAAATCACAATAACCTTCCAGCGAGTCAAACGATCGGCTGCGGAAAACCAGGGACAGGCTGGTTTCTGCATAGTCGAAGAAATGCCACACTCTGCTGGGAATAAAAACAGTCTGACCGGCACTCAGCAGGGTTGACCAGCCCTGCAGCGGTTCGTCCCGGGGTAGTCTGTCGACGACTTCCGGTTCCAGGGGGTTCCAGAGATCGGCCTCACGTATCGCCTCCAGGGTATCTTTGTGTCTGGGATCGTTCGTAAACAGCTTGAGTTTCTTGCAACCCCAGACACACCAGTGAAAAGTATGGTCGGCATTCGGGTCGTAGTGGCCGGGTGATCGGCGTCCTTTACCGGCTATGAACATCTGCAGCGGGTAAGGAGGAATCCAGGGCCAGCACCTCGAATCCATGCGGCCCAGACCAAAAAACCGGGTGTCGGGCAATACCCGTTCGATGGTTGAGAGATGGATGTCACTTAGCAGCGTAGGGTGAGTCGCGACGAAATCATAGGCAGGAGTGGATGACCCGAAATGCTTGATGGGCTCGCCGGCGTCAATCCGTTCCAGAAAATCAGACAAGGTCGTCCTGCTAATCCACTTTCCATGGTCCCGGGCAGGGCTGTCCTTCTTGACATGGTGGAAAAATATGGGCGTGTCGCCCAGCTCATTGGCAAAGTATGACCGGCTCCATTTTCGATAGGCGGGCCAGTCTTCGACCAGGTCGTCGAAAATACAGGGTATGCCGGGTTTCACATAGTTGTCTTCAAAGTCAGCGGGAGAGATTGATTTCGAGCTGATGATGTCAACAGGGGCATACTGAATGAGTCCGTCCTGTTCACGCGGCTCGCGGAGACCCGAGTCATTCATGAATTCACTACTTCTGGTTATTCCATAGTCTTCGCGCACCGAGCGAAAGCCCCCGGAAGGGTTTCACACGGGCCATGGTACCCTGCTGGACTGAGCCGAGTCTTCCTGATCCGTAAGACGACGCTCGGGTGAGCTGCATTGAGGTGTCCCCGTGCTAGACTGGGCACTGCCCTGGCGGATACTCTCAGAAATCGTTTAAAACTAAAGAATCGGGGCATGGCGCAGTCTGGTAGCGCGCCTGCTTTGGGAGCAGGAAGTCGGGGGTTCAAATCCCTCTGCCCCGACCATTTGTTTTCCGGCTCAGCGACCCAGAAAACTTGTCAGAGCGCTAGCCCACGCTTTGCATCTTGTTGGCAAAGTCACGGCCTGAAGTGGGGGGTGGAAGCGGCTTGCCGTCGCGGTGGTAGAGTTGAATGACTTCCTCCACGATCCGGCACAGCTCTTCAAAAACCTGCGCTTCGTTGCCGCCATGGCAGCCTCCGTAGATCAGCCCGGGTGCACTGCCGACATAGCACTGATCTTCGTCCGACCACTCGACAATCTTCGCGTAGTTGGCACTTTCCTTCATTTCTTCAGTTCCTTGAGGGCGCGGCGCACTGCCGACTCATGGTGACCTGCGGGGGGCACAAGTTCAATGTTCTCAATGCGGACCGAATAAACAGGAGCGACAAGCTTGTGCGCCGACCAAACGGGGCCATACCGAAAACCTTCGCAGGCCTTATCCCGCATAGATCACCGATAGGACCTCAAAAGGCCGCCCTGTTTGGTATAAAGCGTTTTGAATGAAAGACTTCAAAGCCAAACGGAGGCGGCCCTTATGAGAACAGAGTGTAAACAAGCCAGGTTCGAATTTCACGGACTATTTCAACGCAAAGTTGAAGGCGCGGTTCGACGGCGGGAAGATCACCTCCGATGCAGGGGTGCTGCTGTTGCGAGAGGTCGAGAGGGGGACGGGTCTGATCGCCGGACTGGCTGAGTGTTTCAGGGATCACCGGGATCCGCGGTTGATCGAACACACGGTCGAGGAGTTGTTGGGGCAGCGCATCTACGGACTCTGTCTGGGGTACGAGGATCTGAACGATCATGATCAGTTGCGCACCGATCCGATGCTGGCGGTGGCGGTGAATAAGGCCGATCCGTTGGGGGAGAGGCGGCGGCAGGCCTCAGATCGGGGGAAGGCGCTGGCGGGCAGGTGTACGCTGAACCGGTTGGAGTTGACCGGCGCCGAGGTCGATGAGCAGGAGCGGTACAAGAAGATCGCGATGGACCCGGACCGGATCGACGGCTGGATGGTGGATGCCTTCGTGGAGTCCCACGAATCGGCGCCCGAGGAGATGGTGCTGGATCTGGATGCGACCGACGACCCGATCCATGGCCAGCAGGAAGGCCGGTTCTTTCACGGTTACTACCGCCACTACTGTTATCTCCCGCTGTACATCTTCTCGGGGGAGCATCTGCTGTGCGCCCGGTTGCGGTGTTCCAATATCGATGGGGCCGCGGGATCGGTGGAGGAACTGGAACGGATCGTCGGCCGGATTCGGCAGAGCTGGCCGGAGGTCTCGATCGTCATCCGGGCCGACTCGGGCTTTTGCCGGGATGACTTGCTCCGCTGGTGTGAAGACCATCACGTGGATTACGTGATGGGGTTGGCCAACAATGATCGGCTCAAGTCAGAGAGCGCCGAAGCGATGACTCAGGCCGAAGCCGAGTTCAACGCCACCGGGCGACCGGCGCGGGTGTTCAAGGATTTCCGCTACCGGACTCGCCACAGTTGGACCTCGGAGCGACGCGTCGTCGGCAAGGCCGAGTTCCTGGACAAAGGCGCCAATCCCCGATTCGTCGTCACCTCCCTGTCGCCGGAACGCCTGGGGGCCCGCGCGCTCTACGAAGACTTCTACTGTGCGCGGGGCGACATGGAGAACCGCATAAAAGAACAGCAGTTGGGTCTGTTCGCCGACCGGACCAGCGCGGCAACGATGCGCGCCAATCAACTCCGGCTGTATCTGTCCTCCGCCGCCTACATGCTCATGCACGCCTTGCGTCGTCTCGGACTGAAGCAGACCCCCCTGGCTCGCGCTCAGTGTCAGACGATTCGCTTGAAGCTCCTCAAGATCGGCGCCCAGGTCCGCCACACGGTCCGCCACGTCTGGATCTCCATGTCGGAAGCCTATCCCTACAGCGAGGTCTTCGCTGCCGTCGTTCGAAACCTCCAGGCCATTCCTCTGCGCTGCTGAGGTCTGTCCCGATCAAACGCCCCCAAAAACGAAATCGTTCCATCGCTCAGGCCGAGCTCTGCCTGAATGCATTCCGTCACGCTCTTCCGAACCCGAAAAACGCTTCATTCACGACCCTCCACACCACCGCATCACTCGACCTGGACCGGATCGATAGCGAAACTCTCAGAAAACCGTTCCGGCCTGCCAAAATCACCTTCATTTCCAAATCGGTGATCTATGCGGGTTATTTGCGATGACGTCGGGTCGTCGGCTTGAGAAGGGTCCCACTCTCCACCGCCTGAAGGCGGTGGATTCGACATGCGACTGAAGTCGCCTAAAGACCTCGCTTCGCTCGCAGGCTGACTACTCAGTGACCCGAAAATCGTCGTCTCGGGTCTCGACATCTTGGGTTTCTATATACTCTGCAACCATCGTATCGCTCACATTCCCAGTCGTCGCCACGAAGTACCCTCGTGCCCAAAGATGTCGTCCCCAAAACTCCTTGCGCAACTTGCGGTGATCTTGCAGTAGATGATGCGACGTTTTCCCTTTGATCGCCTGCATCACTCGGCTCGGCGCCAATCTCGGCGGCACATCCAACAACAAATGCACATGATCGGGTCGCACATGCCCCTTCACGATCTCGATATCCAACGATCGGCAAATCTCTCGCGTCAGATCCCGCACCTCTTTCCCGATCTCTCCTCGCAGAGCCGGCTTGCGGTACTTGGTGATGAACACAAAGTGATATCTCAGCCGATACACTGCATGCGAACTTTTCCGATACTCAGACACCTCCGCAGTGTACCCCCAAGCCTCCTGAAGGCTTCGCCTAAAGGCGAGGGGGTTCACCCATCCCAGAGTGGGACCCTAAGTGCCGCAGAAGGTCTGATAGCAATCAGTAAATTCGCGATGCGCCGGCTGGGCGTAGTCTTCGAGCCCGGGTCTCTCATCATAGGGGTGCGCGATCACGTCGAGCAGCCGCTCGAATAAGGTAAGGTCAGCGTGATCAAAAGCTGCGGTTAAAGCTTCTTCCACGAGGTGGTTGCGGGGGATATAGATCGGATTTACTGTGCGCATTACCTTCGCCGTGGCTGATGTTAGTTGCGGGGCGAGGCGACGACGCCATCGCTCCAGCCAGGGTCGGACGGCATCCGCCGATGGGAATAGGGCTTCCAGTAACTTCGGATTGCCTTCTGCGGCGTCGGCCAGCCGCCGCCAGCCAAGCGTGAAATCGACAGCGTGTTGCTCCAACAGCTCGAGCCAATCCCGTGCCAGTAAGCCGTCGTCGTCAGTTGGGGCATTGGTCAAACCGAGCTTGGCTCGCGCGCCGGACCGCCACAATGCCTCATAGCGTGGTATGAACCCATTGATCGCATCTGTCGCTTCCGCCACGGCCCGATCCGGAGCGGTGTCGTCGATCAGCGATAGAAGGGTTTCGGCGAAGCGGGCCAGGTTCCAGCAGGCAATCGTCGGCTGATTGCCATAAGCGTAGCGTCCACCAGTATCGATCGAGCTGAACACAGCATGAGGACTGCAGGATTCCATGAACGCACATGGGCCGTAGTCGATGGTTTCCCCTGAGACAGCCATATTGTCCGTGTTCATTACACCGTGGATGAAGCCGACCTGCATCCACTGAGCAAGCAAAGCGGCTTGGCGTTCGGCCACGGCCTTGAGCAGCAACAGATATCGGTCAGGTTCTCCCGATAGGTTAGGATCATGACGTTCGATGACAAAGTCGGCCAGCGCGCGAACCTGATCATGCTGCCGACGCGCTGCAAAATACTGGAATGTGCCGACGCGGATATGACTGGCCGCGACGCGCGTGAGAATCGCGCCGGGCAGCGGGCGCTCGCGCATCACGAGTTCTCCCGTTCCAACCGCCGCTAAAGCGCGGGTCGTGGGAATGCCCAGAGCGTGCATCGCCTCGCCAATCAGGTACTCACGCAGCACGGGACCAACAGCGGCTTTGCCGTCGCCGCCGCGCGAGAAAGGCGTCGGCCCTGACCCCTTCAACGCGATATCTCTGCGCCGTCCGTGACAGTCGATCACCTCGCCTAACAGCAGTGCGCGTCCATCTCCCAACTGCGATACAAAGCCACCAAACTGATGCCCTGCATAGGCCTGCGCCAAGGGCTGTGCACCAGCCGGCAATTGGTTGCCGGAAAAGATTTGGGCAGCAAGGCTTGATCCTAATTTCCCGGCGTTCAGACCAAGTTCCTCGGCAAGGGGGCTGTTGAACCGTAGCAGCCCCGGATCTGGAACGACCGACGGAGCGCAAGAGACATAGAAGCCGGGCAATCGCTCGGCGAAGCTATTGTCCCAACGGAATCGAGTAACCGTCGAAGGCTCGTGCATGAACTATATCCTGGAAACTACGTGGATAATTGCGACGATGACTTTTAGAGTTTAACGGACGGACTCTTGTCCATCCGGATATGACGGGAGAGTTGTCAGCCGCGTGTCCTCTACGGGGCCGCCGATCGTGAAATGGTAAAGGTCCTGATATTTGCGGTCTGTGAGGCCGAGAACTTCGTGCATCGGGTCGTCGAAGTAGCAGCCGATCCCGGTACTTCGGATGCCGGCGGCTTCAGCTTCCAGATAGAGCACTTGGCCGATGACACCCGCTTCCCAAAAGAGGCGAGGATAAAACCAGGGGCCGTGAAGTTCCAGGGGTTCTATGTACTCAGCAATCATACCAAGGCTGAAGCAACCATCGCTGGCGATGTCCTGGGAACAGCAAATCTGCCGGGCTGGTTCCCGTGAATCTGCTTCGATAAGGCAATAAAGCTCCAGTTCCTCCGGACACCCGAAGGGTCGTCGCCAGGGGCCAGCCTGAGTGAGTGCTACTTCCAAGGGTTTTCTCTGTGAAGGGTCGCGCACCAGGCAGTAAAGTCCGGTGGGGAGATCATCCACCCGGTGAACAAAAATGGCCAGGTGAATGTAGGGTTTCCAGGGAAGGGTGCTGAAGGGAATATTGCTTGGGACTGCCAAAGTCTTTTGAAGCATGCGATAGAAGGTGTCCCGAGAGATTCGAGTTTTCCCGTCCATGGCCACGGCACTGCGGCGCTGACGAATCATCTTGCGAAGAGAAACCGGACGAGTTGTCAAAGACCACTGCTTTGGCGGGCTGTGAAGTCGCTCATACCGACCCGGGACACTTGGCTTCCGAGCCGCTTCTGCAATTTCATCCATACCCCAGTCAATGTGAGACCTGCTCAGTTGATTGGGACTGCCCTGCCAGTCCAGAGACTCCAAGGTCAGAAGCTGATCTCCGGGCAGACCTACCTCTTGCATTGCTTCTTCAAACGGACCAAGCGCCATCAGCACATCCGGCTCTTCTGGCTCCGCATCGTGCTCTAGAAATGTGCCCGTGAGTGCCGCCAACTCATCCCTGCCCAAGTCGTCCAGGATTCTCGTCTGCCAGCCCAACCCGGCGGCGGCGATACTGACAGCGGCGATGGCGTGACCAGCATCGTGCTGGCAGTAACGATAAGCACGCTGGCCGTACTTCCAGGCCTCCCGCCAGAGAATGGAAGTGAGTCCCATGAAGAATGTGCCCTTGGGAAATCTCACACATAGCTCTTCCCACAACCCCAACTCAAACTCTGCCCGCACCTCCAACCCATGTTCCTTCGGTGCGTAATGGCAGACCATGGGCTTGTCGCATAGCCCCTCGATGGGACCGCACATCAGGTAACCCTCGGTCGGATGCAGATTTCCACTGGAAGGATTGACCCGCAGGGCCCAACTGGTCTGCCCAATACTCTTCCAGGCCGATATCGCCAAGCTGTCGTAGAAAAGTTGAGAGATGCTACGCAAGTTCAGCGGCACCGATGCGATTCGGCCCTGCACAAAAGCATCGTCGTAAAGTGACTCATCCGTGGGTGGGATTTTTTCCAGAGTCAAGACCCGCGCGCCGGCATAGCGACGAAAAGGATTCGGCTGCGAGGCCCAATCCAAATACCCCGGGCCGCTGGCATAGCCTTGGAAGTGATGTTTCGTGGCCTGGTGATAATTGAAAACCTGCTCAAGCGGGTCTGGCCTCTTTCTGAAGTCTTGGTTCATTCCGCTTCGTTACCGATCATCTTGCGGTTCTTAGTGATGCCTTTCCTGACGGGTTCCGGGTTCAGACCATTGGCCCTTCACTTCTTTCCGTTGGATAAAGAGATAACCGCCAGTGGGGACTACAGTGCTCGTCGTTGAGCAATGCATTGACAATCTAAGTCACCGACCCCAGAGGCGCCTCTGTCTTTTGAGGTCTTGAGCGAAAAGGTCTATCCTACCGCAACCCGAAACGCCGTGGCCTGCCAGGACTTCTCGAAGGGGGTCTCAAGACCGCCGCTCTTCAGCTGGGACCTGGTGAGAGGTCCAGCGGGGTAGCCTCACGAGGAGCCTGTCCAGGCGGAGTAGCCGCCAGCCAAGCTCTTGATGTTCTCAAGACCGTGGCTCTGGAAGAACTGGGCAGCCTGCAGGCTGCGCTCCCCGTGCTGGCAGTAGACGATAATCTCGCGGTCGCGAGGCCAGGTCTGGATGATTTCCTGGGCCTTGACCTGATCTACTTCGATAGCGCCTTCGATCTTGCCCGCGCTGATTTCCTGGGGCGCCCGTACGTCCAGCACTGCGAGATCCCGGTTGGCCCCAAGACGCTCCCGAGCCTCTTGCTGGGTAATCTGCAAAGCAGCCACCGGGTCGAATATCTCCACCGACTCATCAATTTCGTCGCCGCAGTACTTGTCGTAGGCGCTCTGCAGAATCCGAGCTACGTTCTCGGCGCTCTGTCCCTCGATGTGATGTCGCTCCACCATATAGATCACGCTCCCGTCGCGGACGATGGCGGCGCATGAGGAGGAGGGCGGATAGCCGGCAAAGTGCTGGCGAGCCCGGTTTACTGCCTCCACGTCATTACCAGCAAAGGCGGTGACCAGATTGTTCGGAAGGATCGAGTGGTTCAGGGAGGCAAGAACTGCGGGACGTGCGACTCCGGCGGCGCATCCGCAAACCGAGTTGATGAAAAAGAGCATGGGCCCTTCTTCGGTGAAAGCCCGGTCGACATCCTCGGCAGAGCGAGCCTCTCGAAACCCGGCCCCGGTCATTTCCTCGCGCATCGGACGGATCATGTTTTCGTCATACATCATGGCTTCACTCCTCTGGTGACCTGTCGCTGAACCTTGAGACGAAAAAATGACACAACGACCGACGGTCGTTGATCAGGACATTCTCCATCCCCAATGGGTTGCAGCGTCAGGCGTTATTTTAGCGAATATCTAACGCCGGTGTGGTGGTCCAGCGAATCCTATGGTTGCTCCACCTTCAAAGATGGGACGTCCATTCAAGGGCTGGGTTGGACGATTGTTGCGCTCGCAACAGGTGACTTCCAGCAGCGTTTTGTACTTCATGATCCGTGGAACCCAATGATTGATCTGACTAGTCTGATCAATCAGATCGGATACAATAGTTGGATGAGTAAAGTCTATTCCACCTACGAGGCAAAGGCTAAATTCAGTGAGATCCTGCGCAGGGTCCGTGCCGGGGCAAGGGTGAGGATCTCCTACCACGGTGAGGAAGTTGCGGAGGTCCGCCCCCTCTCTGCTCCTCAGAATCTGGAAGGATCACTGAGGCGCATGGAGGAGGAAGGAGTGGTCAGTGGAACCGGTGGTTCGACACTTCCGAAGCCCCTTGCCAAGCGACCCGGAGCTCTGGCTCGATTTCTGGGGTCACGCGATTGAGAGTTGCCTATATTGATTCGTCGGTTGTGGTGGCGATTGCTTTCGATGACCCCGTAGCGGACCGGCTTGTAACGAATCTCGATTCTTTTGAACGGCTGATTTCCTCGAATCTTCTGGAGGCGGAGTTTGCATCCGTTTGTTTGCGAGAGGGCGTGGCTGATCCCTCGTCTGATTATCTCTCTGCTATTTCGTGGGTGTTTCCCAACAGACTCTTGACGGCGGAAATCAAAAAAGTTGCTGGAGCCGGGTATCTCCGGGGAGCCGATCTTTGGCACGTGTCCTGCGCCCTTTTCGTGTCGGCGGATCCGAGTCAGATCAGTTCCCTGACACTGGATAAGCGGCAGCTGAAGGTTTCCAAGGCTCTGGGCTTCCAGAACTGACCCTACCTTTGTGCCCGCACGAGAGGTATCACCCCCATGCTAGCCATCATTATAGGAGCCGGACGGGGACATCGGCTCATGCCCTCAACTGCTGATGCTCCCAAGTGCTTGGCCGAGATCGCTGGACGCAGCATTCTCGAGTGGATCGTTGAGGCGTTCCGAAGCAGTGGCATTGACAGGATTTGCTTCATCGGCGGTTATCGCATGGACAGAGTCCAGGAGAAGTACCCTCAGTTCACCTATCGCCACAATACGGAGTGGATGAACAACAATATCCTGGGATCGCTCTTTTATGCTGAAGACCTCATGAAAGAGCCGTTCATCTGCTGCTACTCCGACACTCTGTTCACTGCGCAAACGATCGCACAGCTGTCGGCAAGCCAGGCGAAGATCTCACTCGTGGTCGACAAAGAGTGGCTCAGCCGCTATGAACACCGCTCGCAGCATCCTACTGATGATGCAGAGAAGGTGAGGGTCAGCAATGGGGTGGTGACACAAATCTGTCGCGGGATTGCGGAAGCAGACGCTTATGGAGAATTCACTGGTGTAGCCAAATTCTCGAGACAAGGCGCCGCCATCCTGCGAAAGCACTACCGTCGTTGCCGCAGACACTACCGCGGGACTCCTTTTCGTGGGGCAAAGGTATTCGAAAAGGCGTACTTGATCCACTTGTTTCAGGAAATGATAGAGAAAGGAGAGCGTATGGTCCACGTGGACACTCCGGGCGGATATGTGGAAATCGATACGCAGGAAGACTTCGAGTACGCGCGACGATACTGGAAATCGAAACACCTTGGAAGATAAGTCATGACTCGGCTATTTCCTACGTCAGTAATCGGCTCAATGCCACGACCAGATTTCGTGAAGGACCTGATCGCTGTCAGCCGTCGTTATTCCTCCGATGAGTATGAGCGCCTGATGGACTCGGCGATCCACTATGTGGTGGCGCTGCAGGAGGCTGCCGGGCTCGATGTAGTGACCGACGGGGAATGGAGGCGCAAATCCTACATTGGGGTGATCGCCGAGTTGGCGCATGGATTCGAGCGCAGCCGCCATCCAGTGGACGGACGACCCTGGACCATTGTGGTCGATAAGCTGTCGCCGAAGAAGTCTGGCTTCATCGCCCGGGAGGTGGCCTTCCAAAAGCAGCTCACCAAGCGGGAGATCAAAGCCACCCTGCCTGCCCCCGCACTACTGGGCGAGCGCATGTGGGACCCGGAGAGGTCGCGGGTCGCGTATTCCAAGCAAGAGGATTTCGTTCGCGACTGTGTGCCTGTTCTGCGTCGTGAGGTTGAGGAACTCAGAGATGAGGGGGTTTCGATCGTGCAACTGGACGACCCCCACCTCTGCCTGTTCGTGGACGATCGCGTTCGGGCAAAGTACGAGAACCCTGATCGAGCCGCGGATTTTGCAGTAGACATGGACAACCAGGTGTTTGAATCCGTATTCACCAGGAACAGCCCGAGGATTGGAAAAAGCTAGTCGAGCAGATCGAGGATCTGTTCGGGGCGAAGCTCAATCCCGCGCGTTATATCAAGGAGCGCGGCGAGATCACCATGACCTACCAGGAACATGGGGTTACGCTCGACCTTTCTTCCAGTGGCCGGGGCTTGCAGCAGACGCTGCTCATTCTGACGTACATGTACGCTAACCCAGACGCCGTGCTCCTGCTCGACGAGCCGGACGCACACCTCGAAATTCTTCGCCAGCGTGAGATCTATAAACTGCTCACAGATGCGGCCTCCGAGAGTCGCAGCCAGATCATCGCTGCAAGCCACTCCGAGGTGCTCCTGAACGAAGCCGCTAGAAAAGATATGGTAATCGCCTTCGTGGGGCCGCCGCACCGGATTGATGACCGGGGAAGCCAGGTTCGGAAGGCGCTTAATGAGATTGGCTTCGACCACTATTGTCAAGCAGCACAGACTGGATGGGTGCTCTACCTCGAAGGCTCGACCGACCTCGCCATATTGCAAGCGTTCGCGAGGCGTCTCCACCACAAAGACGCTGATAGAGTGTTGAAACGGCCGTTTGTGCACTATGTAGGGAGCCATTGGGTATCGGTCCGAAATCACTACTATGGCCTCAAAGAGGCTTTACCGGACCTGCAAGCCGCAGTTCTTTTCGATCACTCTGGAGATGAAACTCCGACGATTAATGGCATTGAATATCTAAGTTGGGAGCGACGGGAGATCGAAAACTATTTTTGCTCCATAGCGACTCTGGAGAGATATGCAATAGCATCGGCCGAACAAGAAGCACATGGACCCCTATTTTCAAGCACTGAAGTCGACCGGCGCATGCGCGCGATGCATGAGTCCATCAAGGATGTTGAGAGAGCGATGCAAACGCTGGGTAAAGTCTCGCCATGGCGCACCGACGCCAAGGTGAGCGACGATTTCCTGGAGCCGCTGTTCGTGAAGTACTTCAAAAAGCTCGACCTGCCTAATCTAATGAGAAAGAAGAGCTTTTATGAGCTCGCTCAGTATGTGCCACCCGAAGAAATTGACTCGGAGATCGAAGAGAAGCTCGACGCGATCATACGTGTGGCAGAGAGTGCCAAGCCAACGCCACCATAGCAACATTGGTCTCTAAGAAGAGATCTTACTGTGACAACTTCGTTTACCGAGTCAACCCGTTCTTGCCGGCATCCAGAAAGGCTTTCGACCATTTGTAATAGATCGATGGCTGAATACCTTGTTGTCGACACAGCTCGGTGATCGGGATTTCGCCCCGAAGTCCCTCCAGGACGATCCGGCTCTTCTCATCGGCGGAAAACTTCCGGCGAGTCCTTCTACGAATCTGTTTAACAACGTCTGTGGCCATGGTGGTTTCTCCTCTTGTGTTACGCCACGGCCAGCATCGACACTCCGACAGAGGCTGTCAAGTTCCCTTCAAACTGTCTCTAAGGGGTTTGAGCCGCAACGGTGTGAAAAATTACTCTAAGGGTCCGTGTGTGACCATCCTGGAGTAACTCCCGGCACCCCTTCCGCTGCTATAAAGCACCCGTTCTTCGGGACTTGGACCTCGGAAACGACTGCCACAGTCATGGCCAAAAGGTATAGAGTCAGAAATCTCCGGTCTTACCTGTAGCGACAGCATCGACAACGACTGTGACGGAAGAACCGACTGCGCCGACCAACTCGACTGCAGAGATGATTGTGCCTGCTCGTGCGAGCCGAAGAATGCAGACTGCACAGTGGACAACGAGTGCTGTTCGCTGGTCTGCAAGAACAATGGCCGCTGCCAATAGGCCGCTGCTCCAAAGGTACGCTCCATTACGTCATCGAAACGGGCAAGTAGGGTGTAGCCCTTCAGGCTCTGCCGTTTAGAGGAATGTAGACTGGAGAATCAGATGGACGCAAGTAGCGGACGTTTTTAGAAGAGGAACGGGAGGGATCCAGTGGGGCGGCAGGCCCAGGTCAATCCATCCCACGGGTTCAGGCTTCGGCAAGGTATTCTTCCAGTTTCCGTTTGCTGTCGGCCAGGTGTTTGCTTCTTTCCGAGGCGGGTCCGACGAGTTCGAACACAAGCAGGCCGGTGTAGCGGATTTCGCGCAGCTTTCTGAGAAGGCGCGGGTAGTCTACGAACCCGTAGTAAAGCGGCTTGTGTTCCTCCCATGTGTCCGGCTCGATGTCGTGCACGTGGAAGTGGAATACCTTCGGGCCCAACCGATCTATGATTTCATGAGTGACATCGTTGTAGGCCTTGATCCCTTTGGGGGTTCCCCGCTCCTCCGGCCTGACCCTGCTGACCAATTCGGCGTAGCCGCCCTGATGGCCGACATCAATGGTGGCCCCGACGGATTCGTGGTCGATTCCCTGGATCAGCCTGACATAATCACGCACCGAGCGGGGGTAACCGGTTTCAATTGCCAGTCGCAAGCCTGCCTCTTTTGCAATGTCCCCCCAGCGTCGGAAACGTTCGAGCATGACAGGCCAAATCTGCTCCAGGGTCTGCTGCCGAGGCGCCTGTGCATGGATGGTCGCGACCTCCGCGCCAATGTAGGCACTCGCCTTCAGTGCAATGTCGATCTGTTTGACAGAGAATTCCGCAATCGGCTCATAGGCAGAGAAACAGTGCAGATCGGCAAAGGGCAAATGAGTGGAAACATGGCGAAAGCCTGCCACAGCAGATTTGATCTTGCGTCTTTCTTCCTCGCTCAGGCGATCGAACTGGAAGCCCGGAGAAAGGCCCGGTCTTGGCTCCGCTACACCCATTGGATGCATTTCAATTGTTTGGAATCCTAGTTGCCGAATGAGTTCGATGGCTTGGTCCAAGCCGTACCCCGGGATGCTGGTGTAGCTGCCAATGATGGCGTGGTCAAAAGCCTGGCCTAGTAATCGGCTTGCTCCCGCCAACAGGCCAAAGCCCGCAATTGAGTTCGCGAGGAATTTTCGACGGTTGCTAACCATTAACCCGACATTCCTCATATCAACTTCGGATCCGATTTCCTCTGACCTCCCGGTGATGAATGATCAAAACTGATCAGCCCTCCACCCTCGCGTCAACGATTCCCTCGGCATCTTTCCGCCTGAAAAGGGCCTCTAAGCCCAGAGTTATCCAGGCGCCTTTGCCGAAATCTGATCAGTGGAGACACCTCTCCACCCATTCGATCAGAAACACTTGGTGCTAGGCTCTGATCCATCTCAAGCGGTCAATCCGAGATAACATCTCGGCCCATACCTCCTTGCTGACCGCGACTTCCGCCATCTGAAACGTCACGATTCGACTATGGTGAACCACCTTCGCTCCGATCTTGATCAACTTGGCCAATAGGGTTCGAAGGGACCAGTGTTTGATTCTTCTGGGAAGGACCAGACGGCGCAGAAAATTGCCCAGGTTGTAGGCCAAAACAAACAGAGCCAACCTCACCTGATTCGGGACAAAGTGCTGGCAGGACAACCGCGTCCAGTTCAAGGCATACTTGCCTTCCTTGATCCACTGCTCAGCCGTGCCGCGACCGTTGTAAAAGTGAACCACCCCTTGGGCTCGTGCGCTCCTGTTGGTCACGATGAAACCGACTCTCGGAAAGAGTTCGCCGCGATGCCACTCGACCTTGGCAATCACCCGACGAGGCCGGTCCCAACTGGCGGCTTGATATTTGAAATCGGCCAACCAAACAACGGGTTTTCTGGGTGGGCGCCCCACCGGTCGGGTCAGCAGGTGTTCGATCTTTTCTTGAAGCACCTGGTTGGCGGGAAGCCGGATGGCATACAAAAAGCCCTTCTCCTCCAAGTATTCATAAATCTCTGGCTTGGCGAAGGCTGCATCACCCCGAAAGTATTTGCGGACTTTCTTCTTCTCGTACCGAGCCACGATTGGTTCCAGCATCTCCTTCCAACGGTCCGCACTGTGCACGTTGCCGGGCCGAAGCATGAAACCTTCGCAATCTCCGAACTGGTTGAAGCAAAACAGCGGATGGTAGCAAGTGCATCCGAAATGCCCGTTGTAGGCAGAGGCTTCTTGCTCGCCGTGGACCGGACTAGCTGAACTGTCCATATCCAGAATGATGCGTCGATGAGTTGTTTTCTGCAGCGCTCTTTCCACCCATCGACCATTGACTTCCGAAAGGGCTTGCAGGTTGTTCTCGACGGACAGCATCTGGGTCTCAAATCGACCCATCGTGTTGGCGCTGGCGGCATTCTTATCGTCGAGCTTCTTTCCGGTGATCCTTCGCATCGTCGGATCAACCGATAAGCGATGGGCATCGTTGACATCTTCATAGCCAGCGAGACGGCTGTATACCGATTGACGCATCAAGGCCGTGAGGTGGTGCTGGATGTTGCGCCCGGTCCGCGAATCGTGAAACACGAAGGGCACACTATCGAATAAACCCAACGCCTCATCCAGATCACGATAGGCGAGAAGTCCGGCATCCGATGTGACCTTAGCACCATGAAACTCAAGCCTGATACTGCCATCAAAACCGACCTTCACACCTTCACCCTTGGGGTGAGCCATTCCTTGCCCCCTTTATGTGCTATATCTCCTTTAATTATAGTAGTTTACATCGATTCAGACAAGCAATCTTGGGGTCCTATATGGTGAATGTGGGTTGAAGGGATTGAAGGGGTCAAGCGGGCTGTACATCTGTGCCGGCGGGCCGGAGCGCGCGCGCGCGGAGAGACCCCATTCCAGGGCGGATACGATGCTATCCTCCGACAACTCGGCAAGTTGAACGTCGACCACATCACAATGGAGTTCACTGCCCCGGGGGCGGGCGAGGTGTCGGTCCTGCGACATTTGCCAGAAGACGTTGAAATTGGTCTTGGGTGTGTCAGTTGTCAGCCCGGAATCGTGGATTCGGTCGAGACGATCGTAGAGCGAGTCGAGTCGGCTCTGAAACATCTTCCTCCGGAGCGAATCACTCTGAACCCGGATTGTGGGTTTGCCCCTGGCTCGGCGACCGTCGTGGAAATTGACGAAGTTTATACGAAGCTGAAGAACGAAGTTGAAGCCGCCATGCGACTCAGGGAGAAATATGGCTGACTCTTTTTTCTCCGGTATGTCGGTCTGTTCTGTCTCGTCCATAATCTGATTAGAGCAAGCTCTGTTCTTGTGTAGCGGTCGAATCTGGGTTTTTCCCGAGGGAATCTCTCGACATGCCGATACACGATAAGCGAGAAGGCAGTAGCCGTAACGCTGCGGATCTGAAGCGCTGGCAGGCCAGGATTTTCTCCTCGGTCTGGATCACCTATTTCGCCTATTACCTTTGCCGCTACAACATGCCGATCGCCAACAGCAGGCTGTCCGAAACCTTTTCATGGGACAAGGCGCAGTTCGGCATCATCCTGACCTCGCTGACGCTGATGTATGCCGTCGGGCAGTTCGTCAACGGGCAGCTCGCCGACCGGTTTGGGACGCGGGTCATCGCGAGCCTGGGCGTACTGGGCTCGGTGATCATGAATCTTGCCGTGTTTGGGGTGCTGCTGGTGGCGCCGGCGACCCGGATGACGTCGGGCCAGGCGTTGGTCCTGATCAGCGTGTTTTGGGGTATGAACGGTTTTCTTCAGGCGATGGGCTGGTCCCCGATGGTGCGGGTGATGACCCACTGGTTCCCCACCAGGAGCCGGGGCAGGGTGATGGGCTGGCTGGGGACCTGCTACCAGTTTGGCGGGGCGTTTTCCTGGTTTCTGGCCCTCTTTCTGGTCGGCCAGTTCGTGCAGGCCTGGGGGGGCGACTGGCGGGCGGTATTCTGGGTGCCGGCGATCCTGTTCGCCGGGGTCGGGCTCTACTTTTTCTGGGCGATCCGCGACGCTCCGGAGGATGTGGGACTTCCCCCGGTGGAGGCCGACGATAGGGCGGAACTCAGCCGCGAGGGCGGCAGCGACCGCAGGCTGTCCCAGAACGTGCTGAGGACGTTGAAGAACCCCTACCTCTGGGTGGTGGCGGGGACGTTCTTCCTGTTGGACATGAACCGTTACGGCTTCGTCAACTGGCTGCCGGATTTCATGGAAGAGCGGGGTAGGTTGATCGGAGCGGGCGGTTTCGGGTTCAAGGAAGTAATGAAGCGATGCATTCATCCGCTGGCGGGGGCGGCGGGCGCGGTGGTGGCCGGCTGGGCCACCGACCGGTTTTTCGGGGGCCGGCGAGCCCCGGTCATCGCCATTTTGATGTTGCTGCTGGGGCTGTCCACCGTCAGCTTTCCCTACATCGCTCACGACAATGCCTGGGTGGTGATTGCGGTCGTGGCTTTGATCGGGTTCTCCACCTATGGGCCGCACATCCTGATGGTTGGCCATGCTGCTCAGGATTTTGGTAAGAAATCCGGCGCGGCCGGCGCGGCGGGGTTCATCGATGGGATGGGCTACATCGGGGCCAGCCTGGCCGGCTGGGGCGCCGGCGCGTTCATCGACAAGTGGGGCTATGACCGGACGTTCGTAATCTTTGGTCTGGCCGCGATCCTCGGGGCAGCCCTGGTCGTGGTGATCTGGAAGGCGGGGCCCGAGACACAGACCACCGCCGACCGCTTGGAGGCGGACTGAGAATGGATTCGAGAGAGCCGATTGCACTTGCCCTGGACCACAAGCAGCCCGATCGGGTGCCGATTGACTACGAGCGCTCGCTTTGGGAGCAGGAAGTCGGGGGTTCAAATCCCTCTGCCCCGACCATTTGTTTCAATACCTTACGGGATTCTGGACTCTTCAGGAAACACGCCTGTAGTTAAACCTGCAGTTGGCCAAACCCTCACAGCTCAACGAGTTGCCCACAAGGGTTGCCCCCGGGGGAACGCTGATCTAGACTCGTTACAGGGAGAAGGCCAATGACCCGCCCGCTTCTGATCCCACTGTCCGTTCAACAGCAACCCGGGCAAGATCCCTGAGGAGCCTGGAAATGCGTTTGTTGATATGGGTAAAGAGAAGCCTCGTCGCGTGCGCCGTCATCGGTTTCGCAGTGGCGACACATGCCGGGGCCAACGCGGTGTGGAGCCCGAACGGGCTACAGGACGCATTCGTCGGACCACTGGCGATCGATCCGACAACACCTCCACCCTTTACGCCGGCGCCGCCGGGGATGCGTTCAAGAGCACCGACGGGGGAGCCAACTGGGTGGGAATCAACAATGGCCTGACCAACACTGAGGTCTTTGCACTGGCGATCGATCCCACGAAAACCTCCACGCTCTATGCTGCTGCAGACGGAGTGTTTGCCAGCAGCGACGGGGGAGTCAACTGGACGCCGATCAGAACCGGCCTAACCGACCTCGTCCTCGTTGGTGTGTCAACGCTGCTGATCGATCCCAACACCTCGACCCTTTATGCTGGCACCTTCGACGGGGTGTTTGTCTTTGTTCTGGAGCCTCTCTGGCTCTATGGGCCCGGCAAGCCCGCAGGTATGGAGGCCGACTTCAACGGCTTGGCTTTAGCCAACTTCACCAACTTGCTGGCGACCGCGGACCTGCTGGCTGTCACATCCAGATCCAAGATCGCCTCTCTGCAGGCGAGGTCTCCGCAGGGCAATGGAAACCGGGCCACCGTGATGCTGCAGATCGGCGAGCAGACCGCCTTGCTGCGCGCCGGTCTGTTTGAAGGGGATCCGGACGAACCGGCCTGGATCGGGCTGACCAGCTTCACCAACGAGATCGGCACCTTCTTTTAGTTCGGCACGAACACGCTGTCTCAACTCGACGGGGGCGTGGCCATCGCCGAAACCAGTATGAATGTCATCCTGACGCGGGTCTTTGATGGCCCCCAGGCCTTTCGAGGTCAGCCCGCCACAACCCGGGTCTCCATCCTCAATCCCAACGAAGGCGAGGTCACTATCGAGCTGAATCACCGGCCTTTGGCCAATGGAGCCGCCGCCCAGGGCACCTCCACCGTCACCCGCACGATTGAAGGACAAAGCTTCCTGGACGAGCGGGCTGCCGACTTGTTTGGATTGAATCCCTCCGGAGATGGCACACAGCTTTCAGAAGGCGTGATTACAGGAGAGGTGACCGAAGGAGAGGGCGTGGTGGCCTTCGAGCTGATCCAGCTGACCGATCAAACCACGGTGCTGGGTCTGAATGCGGCCACGGGCAACGCAACAAATCGAGCCTACTCGGCCCAGCTGGCGTACCAGCCGGGACTGTTCACCAGTGTCAATCTGGTCAACGGGTCGGACCAACAAAGAAACGTGATGCTCAAGGCTGTGCAGGAAGACGGCAGCGACCACGGGGATCCAGTAGCGATGGTACTGGATCCCGGAGAGCAGTTCACGGGAGATGCCCAGGCGCTCTTTGGAGGAGGAGCCGCCGGACCGTATCCCGCCCAGGGAGAGAGCTTCGTGGGTTCGCTGATCGTGAAAGCGGATGGAGATGGAGTGCTGGGCGATGTGATCTTTGGGGACTCCGAGAACCTTGCCTATGCCGCTTCGTTGCCGCTGCAAACGCAGGCTTTCACGGAGGCGCTGTTCAACCAGGTGGCCAACGTGTCAGGGTTCTTTACAGGTCTGGCCTTCTTTTACCCGGGCCCGGCGCCAGGAAGCTCACCACAGGGCCCTGTGCACACCGTGCTCACGATCTGGGTGTTCCTGCCCGACGGCGAGATGGTCGGCGAGAGGATCCTGACGCTGAACCCGGGTGAGAGGATTTCCCAGCTCGTGGAGGAACTGGTGGGGGAGATTGAGCTGGCGGGCGGGTACGTGCGGGTTTTCTCGAGCAAGCCGATCGTTGGACAGATGTTGTTCGGCGTCCTTGGCCCCGGCGGGATTCAGCTCTTTTCAGCCGTGCCCGCGACCGTGGTTCGGTGAGGGTCCAGAGCGCCGCCGGCGGGTGCTTCCTCAGGCCACTGTAGTCGATTCTATTGCCGTTCAAAGTGGCAACGGTCAGGAGTCGGGAAGCAATTTCTGTTTCTCGGTCAGGTAAACGGCGTGGAACTCACCGTTATGGATTTCCAGCGCTGATGGCCGCCCCCCCGGGTAGTAGTCGACAAAGAGGCCCGTATCAATGAGGAAGACACGACCGCCAAAGCGCGAGCGGATACCGGTCTTCAGCATCAGCGTATGACCGACCACGATATGGTCGACGCCATAGGTCTTCAGGACGGCGTCGGCGCGGGCCGGACCTTCTTCTTCGGACCAGTGGGCATAACCCCTGAACCAGAGGGGGCCCTTGGGGTGCGTGCTCAGCCAGTTCCCGCTTTCCAAAAACTCTTTGAGGATGCCAAGGTGGTTCGTTTTCGGGGCCTCGAGTCCGGTTTCCAAGGGACTCAATTTTCCCCAGTGCTTAACTTCCTTTTGAACCGCCGCCATCATCTCTTCCATTCTGAAAAAGGGCAGGATGACCTCATGACTAGTGAAGTAATCGACGTAATAATCGAACGCTTTCAGCTCCTGTCTAATCCTCTGATTGAGCTTTTCAACGGGCATGGTAATGTCCGGACTCAGCCCGCCGTGAAGGTAGAGAATCTTCCCGTGGCGAACGACGGCTGACCCTTTTCGGATCCATTTCCCGTATTTGCCGCGAGCGCTGAAAGCCTTCCTGTGTTCAAAGAACCCGGGAGGGTGATCGTCAAGCCAGCGGGCTTCATCTACGTCAACATCTAGTTCGGGTTCTCCGAAGAACCTGGCCCTCTGTTTCAGGTAGGCTCGGTACTGCTTCAAAGCAGCTTTTCGTCGTTTCTCAGTTTCGGGATCGGCAAAGAATGCGTAGGACTGCCGGGTAACGTAGCGCAGGTCTCCCATCACATTCATGACCTCATGGTTCCCGATGGCCACCAGCACCTGCCCGCCCTGCCTGGGAGCATTCTTTTGGAGGTCCATGATCAGGTCGAGAACGGCCCGGTCGTGCGCGCCGCGGTCAATCAAGTCTCCGACCTGGATCAACGTTGAGCATCCTCCAACCCATCGATTCTCCTCATCGACGAGACCGGTCTGGCGAAGAATCGCAAGGAACTGTTTCAGACCTCCGTGCACATCGGCGATGGCCACAACGCGGTTTCTGGTTGTCTGGTCCTTGCAGGGAGCCGGGGAAGCGGTGCCGGGTAAGGCAAGGAGGAGGAGACAGAAAAGAGCGATGCGAACTCGATAACTGGGCACAATCCCTCTTGATGGGTCCCGAATTGACTATTCTGTCATTCTGGTGGTTGTCCTGCCAGATTGCTTCTTTAAGAGCCGGGCGGAGGACCAGAAAAAAGGGGACAGAGTAGACTGTCCCCCTTTTTAAGTTTAAGTGAGCTCGGGCGTGTCTAGAACTGGGAAAAGAGAATCGAACCCGTGCCTTTCTCATCCATCAGCTTCTGGAGGTGCTTGACCAGCAGATCTCTCCGTGCCATCAGGGCTTTGATCTGGCTGCCGCTGAGGACGTTCTTGAATTCCTTCTCCAGCACTTCCCGATCCAGATCCTGCAGGTTTTCCCACAGGTCGCGCCGGCACCACCGAACCAGTTGGGGAGAGCGCAGTTTTTTGGTTTTGCTGAAAGCGCGCGTGTGGTCGATCATCCACACTTTCCAGTCCGAGTCGATGAGGATGTTCCCCATGTTGCGGTCGCTGTTGTCAATCAGGTTGTCGAACAGACGAAGGGTCTGCCACTGGTAGGTCCAGGGCATTTTTCGAGGTGCCTGGATCTTCTTCGAGCGGCGTTCCTCTTCCATCATCGCGTTCTCGACCCAGAGCTGAAGGGTTCCGTCATAGCGCCCGAACTTGCGGCTGACGACGGGAGGAACGTTGTCCAGGCCCAGCAGCTTGCTGAGACGATAGGCTGCCACTTCGAAGCGGCAATCATCTCGAAAGTTGAAAGCGACTTCACCGTTGGCGAACCTCATCTCCGTCTTGGAGATGCTGACCTTGCGAAAGGCTGCATGCACTCGCACGCCGTCTTTCTCCAGGAGCACTTTGGAAATCCCGTTGACGCCCACCTCACCGTCTTCTGAGACACGATCCGGGCGCTACGCAAGAACTCCAGGATTTCCGCGTCGTTCTGGAAGGGCAAAAGAGTCCCGTCCGGATCCTGCCAGGTCATCGAGGAAGGCACCTCCTGCCGAAGACTTTCGAATCCCTGGAAAGGATCCGCGGCGATCCGGTTGGCAACCGTCTGGATGGGAAGGGTGGGGTTCGCCCCGGGGAATACCAGGGGTTGCGTTTCCAGCCGCACGGGAACAGCTTCGACCGGATGCCCGGCTGCTGGCTCGTCATTCGCCAGAGTCCAGGACCCGGGAACGAGTGAAACACTCAGGATCAGGGTGGTGATTGTGGCTTGGATCGTCATCGTTTCGTCCTCCTTCTTGTGTTCTCACCAAGGAAGACGAAAAGCGGATCCGGGAACTACAAGGGCTATGGGAGCTTTTCTTGGGCGCGGGGGCCCTCCTTAAGGAGCCGGCACTAGGAAGTCGCGCGCCAGGCAACCGGCCCGAGATCACGCGAGAGTCAATGGCAGGGCAACGGATTGACTTCTACCCGATTGTTTTTCTGATCGGCGCCGGCGTATGGGAAAGGTAATATTTACTGTCCACGTGTCCCATTTTGCGCTCCGTTCTCGCCGTATTAAGTAGGAGCAAGGTGAAAAGGCGATGACTCCATGCCGATCGGGCGGCTCGCCGATCCGGAAAGTTTGAGCGAAAGGGAAGGGTACAAGAAATGAAAAAACGAACTTTTCTCTTTCTGTTTACGGCACTTCCGCGACAGGGTTCTACAAAAACACTCCGGCGGTTCTCGATTGAGAGCCAAACCTGCTGTAATATAGGGTCAAAGTACAATTCCATAGCCGTATAGAGAGGGCGAACATGAAGAAGCTACTCTTTTCTTTGGCCTTGCTAATGGGGATGGCGAGCCTGGGCAACGCTGTGCTCAACGCCTGCGGTGCCAAGTTCCTGGTGAGCAGCAGAGGTGCTCGCTATCAACGCTTACTGGCTAGCATCAAGCCTACGAGAATCCTCATCTACTGGAAACAGGATGAGAACACTAAAAAGGAAGACCGGTGGAACCCTGAGGCCACGAAGGTTTTGGGGAAGGTAGGTCATAGTGTTGAGGTGGCTTTCCGTTCCGATGCCTTCCTGGACGCTGCCGAAGAAGGTGATTTCGACGTAGTGATGATGCCGCTCGACGATGCGAGACAGTTGGCGGTTAAGGTCGCGTCGTCGTCTCCGGACTCCGGACTGCTTCCGGTCCTCTACTTTCCGACACGAAAGGAGTACTCCCAGGCGAAGAAGGAGTTCAAGAACGTGTTGAAGTACCCGACCACGATGAGTAAGCTTCTAACGGCGGTGGAAAAGACCAGAAAAGCCGCTGGGGCCAGAGGCGGGAGGGCAGGTTGAACGCCCGGGTCTTGCCCCTTATGCCTCTCGCATTGGCCGCGCTCATCCTACAACTGATTCCAAGCAACGCCCTGGGTCAACCCTGGACGCCTCCCAGAGGAGAGTTCTTATTCTCTCTCGGCTATCAGTTTCTGGACGACGGGGACCATCTCTTAGCGGACCCTGTCCTGTTGGGGATCGACTTTGGGTCGACCAAGGTAGACTTCGGCAAGACCCGATCCCAGGTGCTCGTTTTGGATGGTGAGATCGGGCTCACCGACCGACTCGCCGTGAGTGGAGCCGTGGCGTTCGTGGGGTCAAAATATACGGTAGGAGGTTTTGGCGAAGCCTATGGGGCTGATACAGGCGAGTGGGAGCAAGCCTTCCAGGATGGGCGGATCGGTGCCCGATTCCAGGTACTCAATAGTCCCACCTGGGCAGTGACCCCTTCGGTCTCATATGGCTTTCCAACCACGAACTACCAAACGCTGGGCCATTCCGCCATCGGTCGAGGCCTGAACGAGCTTCGGCTGGGAGTCGATGTGGGACGGGTGTTATCTTTTGGTGATGTTCCGAAGGCCTATCTCCAGGGATCCTTTTCCTATGCGTTCATGGAACATCCGGATGTCGGGCATATCCTTGTTGGTGATCATCATATCGAACCTCTCAATCGCAACAACATCTTCTTCGAGTTCGGATATTTCCTCCCCAAGTTTGTGACTGTGCAGGCTTTTGCAGATTACCAGAACATGCGCGGCGGCATAGATACCCGAGACTTTGACCACTTCCACGGCGGGCACTCAGACGGGGAACAGGCAAATTTCGAGGAATTCTTTGCGGTCCACGACGCTTTACTCGCAGAAGATTTCTGGCGAGTAGGCGGCGGCTTCTCAATTCCGTTAGCTGAAAGCGTCGAGCTCAACAGCAATATCGCTACCACAGTCTGGGGCAAAAACACCCACCAGGCCTTGACCGTAAGCCTCGGAGTGTCGTGGGCCTTCCAGCTTTTCGGTGGTATAGAGAAGATAGGACCCTGAGCACCCGCTCGGCCACCACGACGACAGGCTGCTAGCGCGGCCGCCCGACTCATGAGAGTTCATCGGTGCCCACAAAGTCTTACGCTCCTGGGTGTTGGACTCGTCCTGGGAAGTGGGAGCTGTGCGAAGCTTTCCGGCCCTGAGCCCAGGGTTGCTCGCTGGTACCACGCCCGTCTCCTCTCACCAGAGGGGACCAGGATTCCCTTTTTTCTCCAACTCCCCGGGGACTGTAGGACGGAAGAAGCTACTATCGTCAATGGAGAGGAGCGGATCCACGCCGCCTGCCACGACAGCGAAGCAGGCCTTCTCATCGATTTTCCTGTCTACGGAACGCAGCTCGAGGCCAGGTTCGAGCCGGGTGGAAACCTGACCGGCATCTGGTACCGGGAGCGACCTGCCGGAAGGGTGCCACTCTTAGCCTTTGAAGCTCAGGCCATATCTGAACCGAACCCGCGAGCTCGCTTCGTCGTAGACTCCGAGAACAGAAAAACGGATCCACCCAGGGCAGACTTTGCGGGCATCTGGCGTATGGAATTTGATCTCTACGGTCTGGCCAAGGGCGTTTTCACGCAGGATGCGTGGGGTGTGGTGAGGGGAACCGCCGAGGTCCCTGCCGAGTACGGAGACCTGCGCTTTCTCGCCGGCAATGTGCGTGGGAAACACCTCGAGATCTCCACGTTCGATGGACAGCATGCTGTCCTTCTCCAGGCGGGGATCAGGCCCGATGGCACGATTAAGGGACACATCGAGGGGCACGGGGGCCTCAAACATTCCTGGGACGACTTCGTTGCCGAGCGTGCTGAGAGTGTCCAAATGCCCAATCCCCTGGATCGTGTGGCTTTAAGGACAGGCAACCAGCTTGATGTCGATTCCCTGCGTGGCCCGAGATATGCCGGCAAGCCCGTGATCCTAGAGATCTTCGGCACCTGGTGCCCGGGCTGCAACGACCACGCAAAAGTAGTGGCAGAGCTATATCGAAAACATCATGAGCAGGGGCTGGAGATTCTGGGTCTTGCCCTAGAGTACCCGGGCTCTCCGGAAGTCAAGGAGCGGCGTGTTCGAGAATTCAAGAAGAAGCACGGTGTCGAATGGGAGATTGTGATCGCCGAGACGACTCTTGAGGAGCTGGTCAGGGAGGGGTTTGGTGGATTATCGACCATAGAGGGGGTGCCGGTCACGATCTTCGTGAATCGCGACCGCACCGTGCATGCCATCTACACGGGCTTTTCGGGCCCGGCAACGGGGGAAGCCTACCGGGAAGCAAGGGCGCAGTTCCACAGGCTCACTGCGGAGATCTTGAGATGACATCCGTCCCCTGAAGGCGAGGAGGTTCACCCATCCCAGACTGTGACCCCAACTTGATGACGATGTTCTGTGACGAGGCTGGGCGAAAGGGGTTCAGTACATCTCCCGAAGTCGCCGGGTTTGCGTCTCCACGAGTTCATTGAAGGTGTCGGATCTTGGAGCAGGCAGGGAAACAATGGTCTCGAACAACCAATCTATGTCAGGTCGAATTCGACCCTGCCGTGCGATGCGGAGTAGAAGTTCGCTGGCTCGCTCTGTTTCGCCAGTTCTTGCGAGAACGACGGCCAGCAAGTAGCATTCCCAGAGATTCACATTGGTCGACAAGGCGCGTTCTAGTTCCGCAAAAAAGGCAGCTTTTTCTCCGAGAACTCCATGGAAACACGCCAGAAAAACGCGCCTTTTCAAGTTGTAGGGATAGGCTTCGCGATCGGGCTTCAACAGCTCGACTCCCCGTTGCCAGGTCTGCCTGGCGCGGATGTGATCCCCGAGCCGCTCGTAAATGAGGCCGCTAAAGAGAAGGCCCTGGAGGTTGGCGTGCGAAGCCGATGAGCGGATCGAGGGAGACGTCGCACTCGTCAGTCCACGCGCCTTTTGGTAGTGCTCCTGCGCACGCGCGAGATCACCCAGAGCTTGATAGCTCAATCCAACCCACATATGAAGCTGCTGGTCGTCGCCAAATCGATTGAAATAGGTCTCCCCGACCTCGATAGACTCCTCGGTGCCGCAGGCCCAAACGGCTAGCCCGGATTATGCAAGAGATCTAAATTCAAGTGAGATGTGGGCCCAGAAAAAAGGCCGTAGCTCTCTGATATAAAAGGGTTTAGAGAAACAAAGACCCTAAACAGGAGCTACGGCAATGTCAAAAACAGTCTGCCAGAATACCCTGCCATTTCATAGCCACAGAAACATCACGGCTCGTTTTGATGGGGGGAGCCTCACTTCCGACGCAGGATGGTTGTTGTTTGGATCGCTGGATCGTCAACATCGATTGTGCGAGGGCTTCAGTTCCTGTATTTCGGAAAGTCGAGACCAACGCTACATTCGTCATGACCTGTTGAAGTTGATCCGACAACGAGTCTTGCAGATCGTGGCCGGCTACGAAGACTGTAACGACGCCGATACGCTGCGCTCGGATCCGATGCTCAAGACAGTCTGTGATCAGTTGCCAGAGAGCGATCCCGATTTGGCCACCCAGCCGACTTTCTCCCGCCTGGAGAACTCCGTCACCAAGAAGGATCTGATGCGTCTGAGCCGGTGGCTGCTAGGCCGTTATGTGCGCTCCCTGAAGAAGAGACGTCCCAGCAAGATCATCCTGGATCTGGACAGTACCGACGACCACACTCACGGCCAACAGGAGTTCTCCTTCTACCACGGGTATTACCGAAACCACATTTTGCATCCTTTGCTGATCTTCGATGCCGACACGGGAGACCTGGTCTGTGCCGTGTTGAGACCTGGCAACAAGGGGGCTGCCTCTCACATCGTGCCCATTCTGAAGCGAGTCGTGGAGGCCATCCGACAAGCAGTGGGGACGGATGTCGAGATTGAGATTCGGGCCGACAGCGGCTTTGCCACGCCTCGGCTCTACGAGTTCTGTGAATGTGAAGAGAATAAACTCCAATATGTCATCGGGTTAAGCCGAAACCCTCGCCTGCAGCGAGTGGTCGAGCCCCTGCTGGATTCGACTCGGGAAAGGTTCCTTGAGCTGGAGGAAAAACAGCGTCAGTTTGACGAGTTTCTTTATCGAGCCCACAGCTGGGATCGATCCCGTCGCGTCATTGTCAAAGTGGAGGTCGATCAGCGTGGGATCAATCGTCGCTTTGTAGTTACCAACCGGGACGATCTCTGCTCCCAATCACTTTATGACCACTACACAAACCGAGGGCAGACCGAGAACTTCATCAAGGCCTTCAAGAATCATCTGAGCATGGACCGACTCAGCTGTCATCGATTCCTGGCCAATCAGTTTCGACTCCTCCTGCATGCACTGGCTTACCAGATGTTCGTTCGCCTGCGCGACTATCTTCACGGAACCCCCTGGCACAAGCTCGAAATCGAAACCTTACGTCGTCGGATCCTCAAGATTGGGGCCCGGATCCGACAAACCACTCGACGCATCTGGGTCCATCTTTCCTCAGCCTTTCCCGAACAACCCCTCTTCCACCTCGTCTTGAGTCGCCTCAACTCCAGTTAGCTTTTCCCAGCTCCCCCGAAAAACCGCTTCCGACACTCATCCAGGCCCAGATCTGTCTGAAATTCACTCCCCAAACCACTCAGACGCCTCGCCAACCCATATTCTTCGCAAATCCGCCTGTCACACCTGCCCGCTTCCGAGTTGGGCCACTTCTCGAGTCGTTTTTCAACACCGAACTACGGTTCTTGCATAATCCGGGCTAGCCGATTTCCATCCGTTCCAGGAGACTCGGAATCTTCCCGTTGTCCCCGTCGAGAGCTGCATCTGTGAGGAACGAAAGTAGTTGATCGAACGGAATATTGTTGGTCTCGAGCGCCTCGGCAACGAGTATTTTGGGATGGCTGGTATGACGGATGCCGTTCTCCTCACCCGTGAGCAGCTCTTCGAACAGTTTTTCTCCGGGGCGCAAGCCCACGAAATCGATATCAATGTCTTTCCCCAGCTCAAGTCCCGAGAGTTCGATGAGGTCGCGGGCCAGGTCGACAATCCTGACGGGGTTGCCCATATCGAGTACGAAAACCTCACCTTGATCAGCCAGTGAACCGCTCTGGATCAGCAACTGAACCGCCTCCGGGATAGTCATGAAGTAGCGCTGGATGTCGGGGTGGGTAACGGTCAGATTCTTACCCTGGGCAATCTGCCTTCGGAAAAGAGGGATCACGCTCGCTCGACTTCCCAGGACATTACCGAATCGAACGCAGCAAAACCGGGTGTCCGGAAAAGTGGTGGACGTCTGCTGGACGATCATCTCAGCAACTCGCTTGGTCGCTCCCATGATGCTGGACGGATTGACTGCCTTGTCGGTAGAGACCAGCACGAACGACCTCAAAGCATGTACCGCAGCCAGTTCGACCAGGTTGTGAGTCCCGATAACATTGTTGAGAACCGCCTCTGAGGGATGAAGTTCCATCAGAGGAACATGCTTGTAGACGGCCGCGTGAAAGATCACCTCGGGGCGGTGCTCCCTGAAGATCTGTTCCAGCCTTCGCCGGTCTCGCATATCGGCCACAATCGCGCGCAGAACACCGTCGAAGTGCTCCCTGATCTCCAGTTCGATCTCATACAGACCGTTCTCGTCCTTATCGAGCAGGAGCAGGGCAGAAGGCTTGAATTCCTTGACTTGCCGGGTCAGCTCGGAGCCAATCGATCCGGCTGCGCCGGTCACCAGAATCGCCCGGCCCTGGTAGGCTTCTTCCAGGTCCGCTTGGAACATGGAGTGGTCGACACTGGTTCGACCCAGCAGATCTTCCATACGCACGGGCCTGAGGTGGTCGATGGCAACCTTGCGCTGAACAATATCCTGCAACGAGGGGACGGTGAGAGCGGTAAGCTTGAGTTTTTCGGCGCTTGAAACGATGCGCTTGACGGAAGAGGCTGGAGCGGACGGCATCGAAAGGATCACCTCGTCGATCTCCTGTTCTCTGGAGATTTCCGCGAGGTCTTCCGTCGTCCCGATCACGCGAATGCCCGCGATCCGGCGGCCCAGTTTGATGGGGTCATCGTCCAGGAACCCCGCAATTCTGAAATCTGGATGGTCTCCCAATTCTCTGGAAAGCTGCTGACCCACCGCTCCGGCACCCACCAGCAGCACCTTCATGACACCTCGATTCGGAGAGCGGTGGCTGACTGTTTTCCGTCTCGATAGATAGGCTTGCTGAATCCTTCGAACTGCCCGAGAGGTGAGCATGCCGATGAAAGTCAGCACCGGATGCACGAGCAGCACCCCCAGAGGGATTCTCAGGGCTGGAAGCTGTTCCAGGAGCAGAACCCGGCCGAACAGAAGAACCGTTGCGGCAGTGCCCACGGCCTGACCGATGATAAGCGTTTCCCGAAGGCTGGTCAGACGCCACATCAAGGAATAGACGTCCCACAGGTAGTTCGAACCGACGTAGAGGGCGACCACGAACGGGGCCAGGAAAACCATTTGCTGCTGATAGGACTCGCCGGGTGCCCCGTCGAAACGGATCGCATAAGCGATGACAAAAGAACCTCCTACCGCCAGGGCATCGACCAGAATGTGGGCTGGTCGCCGCCGACTGGCCCGGCGACCGCTCGGAGCGAGACGTTCCGTGGCTTCAGAAACAAAGAAAACCAGTAGAGACACCCCCCAGGCGGCCACCCAGGTCAAGCGAGGGAAGGTCACGTAGCCGGCCACCAGGAAAGCGACCAGAATCATACTCGCAAAGAAGGCGGTCAGGGCAATCGCCCCCCTCGGGATGTCCGTGAGCTCCCTTTTGCGCCTCCCCTTCTCATGCAAAACAAAGATGATTCCGCCAACGATCAGAGTTGGCACAAGAGAATTCCGAATCGCTCGACCCGCAAAATAGAGTGAACTCAGATAACTGCTCAAGACAAAGGGAGTTTCCCCGCGCGTAAACCAGAGGAAACGAACGGTAAGAGCCGCCAGCAGTGAGCCCTCGACCAGGATCGCGCAGCGAGCTGCTCTGAGCAGAGTGTGTTTCATGGACTTGCCGGAACCGCTCATCATGGGTGGCCGAGCTGGAGTAATTGACCGGTGCCGGAACAGGTCTTCAGAATGACCTCGACAGTCCGTTCCAGCTCTTCTCTCGTGAGGGATGAACTACTCGAAAGACAGAGCCCCCGGGCAAAAATCTCTTCCGCGACCCTGCCACCCACCGCCTTACAGCCCTGGAAAAGAGGCTGTGTGTGGAGAGGCTTCCAGACCGGCCGAGATTCGATATTCTCTGCTTCTAGGGCCAGCCGGAGCTCTTTTCGATCAACTCCGAGCAGCTGAGGATCCGCCAGAACGCAGGTGAGCCAGCGCGTGCATCGGCCGTAGTCGGCCTCCGGCATGAACTCCAGACCAGGCAGGCCGGAAAGGCGAGCGTAGTAAAAGTCGAACACAGCCCGACGCTGAGTGATGTGTTTGTCTAGAACTCTCATCTGGGCACGACCCAACCGCGGCCAGCAGATTGCTCATTCGATAGTTGTAGCCGAGAGTTGAATGCTCGAAGTGGGCCGTCGGTTCGCGGGCCTGGGCAGCCAGAAATCGAGCCTCTCGCACCAGATCCTCGTCGTTGGAAACCAACATCCCACCCCCCGAGGTCGTGATGATTTTGTTGCCATTGAAGGAGAAAGCGGCGCACTTCTCAAAGCGACCGGCCAGGTGGCCCTGGCAGGTCGCACCCAGCGACTCGGCAGCATCCTCGACGACGGCCACTCCGAACTTCTTGCAGATACTCTCAATCGCCGGGTAGTCCGCGCTCTGTCCCAGGACATCCACAGCGACAACCGCGCGTGGCATCCGTCCCGTGTTGGAGCGACGGGTCAGCTCCTCTTCGAGTAGGTTGGGACTCAGGTTCCAGCTGCTCGGATCAGCATCCACAAAGACCGGACTTGCGCCCAGGTAGAGGATGGGGTTCGCAGAGGCTACAAACGTCAGCGTAGGGCAAATGACCTCATCTCCCGGACCTACCCCAACCAGGCGAAGTCCGAGATGTACGGCCGCCGTTCCAGAGGTCAGTGCTGCCGCGGCCTTGACGCCGAGGTAGGACGAAAACTCTTCCTCAAAAGCATCGATGTGAGGGCCAACCGGCGCAATCCAGTTCGAATCGATTGCATCCTCGAGCAAAAGCTTTTCCGATTCGCCCAGGTGAGGAGCAGAAAGATAGATCCTGTTGGCTTTCCGGGCACTCATTCTTGAAGTCCAGAAGCGGAGAATAACACCGGATTTTCGCTGCGCCTCCGGGGAACCTGGGAAGTGGCAGCCAGTACCAGACCCAGTATCACCCAGAATTGGCGGCGGCGCAGGAACGGGACGTAGATTCCCGAAACGAGACAGGCGCCGACAGCGATTGCCAGACCCAGGGCAATCCACCACTCCTGTTTGTCTGATCTGAGCAAGACGATGGCGTAGTAAGCCACAGCTGTGAGAAAGAGCAAGAAGGTGAGCAGACCGAGCAGACCGGTCTCACCCAGTACCGCAAAGTATTGACTGTGCACTTCAAGAGAGCTTCCGCCTATTCGGTAGGTCGAACTTGCGTTGCCCACTCCAATGCCCAGCCAGGGTTCGGTCAGCAATGTCTGCAGCGGGAGCGAGTAATTGTGGACCATGAACTCGGAGCCGGAGCTCTGAAGGCTCGCACGTCCGAAAAACTCCTCCGAGTCCGCTGAGGTCAAGACCGGTCCAGCCCACCCCAGCACTCTGACCTGAAAGTTGGAATAGTGTCTCTCGCCAATTCCAAAGGACAAAGCGAGTACCCCGATCGACAGGGTTGCACCAGCAACCTGGAGAAGCCGGGACCAGGTTCGGGCCTGCAGCCAGATGCCGGCCACGAAAAGAAGGATCCCTGTCTCGGCGGCAACAATCAGCAAAACGAATCTCGAGGCGGTCAGAACAACGGCTAAACAGGAACCCACGACGCCCACAAAAGCCACCCTGTTCAAGAGGCGGCGTTGTCGAGAGGCATAAAGCAAGTAGCTCGCCGCAATCGGGAGAGCAACGTAAATAAAGGCCCCCAGCTGATTGGGATTTCTAAAGGTGCTCGTCGCTCTGGAAAGCTTCCTCTGTGGCAGGAACCAATGTAAATCGGCGGCCTCGAGGAGTGTCAGGATCGTGACGCACAAAAGTGTGACGATCAGGGAGATCAGGAGGGGCTTCACCTCTCCCAGGTCGCGGCTCGCAAGCACCGTGGAGATGCAGATGACCCCACCAAAGGCATAGATGGTCAAAGTGACGACCCCAAGCGTCGTTGCCCCAGCGTCCAGAAGTGAGAGAGCGTTGATGCCCAGAAAGAGCCCGTAAAGACTCAGCACCAGGACCGTTTCTCTTGACACGGTGAGGGTCGCTCTGCCAACGACAAGGCGCAAGGCGAAGAGACAAAGCCAGATGACAAGGAGGACGTCGAATAGAGCTATCCGTTCGCCGATTCCCGGGGTGTCGACCGATCGAGTCACAACCACCAGGGGAACAAGCCACACGAATGCTCTCGCAGGGTCCCGTACAGAAAGCGCAATGACCCAGAAACTGTAGAGGGTTAAGAGAAGCAGGAGCGGCATGGCTCGATTCCCAGGTTGGAGAAGGCAGCCCGAGAGTTGCTACATCAGGTCGGGGTACAGATGCTTGACCCTGGATACGACAGTCCGAAACTTACCGTTGGGTCCCCTTGCAATGGCGGGCACCAGGTCAATGTTTATCTTCACCTCCGCCCCCAGCTTAGCGCGCAGGTTGAGCAGCAGCTTCCGGGCTATCGCTGAATCATAATCTGCGCCCGGCACCAGCAACACACGGATAGCCCGCATAGATCACCGATTTGGCAATGAAGGTGATTGTGGCAGGCCGGAACGGTTTTCTGAGCGTTTCGCTATCGATCCGGTCCAGGTCGAGTGATGCGGTGGTGTGGATGGTCGTGAATGAACCGTTTTTCGGGTTCGGAAGAGCGTGACGGAATGCATTCAGGCAGAACTCGGCCTGAGCGATGGAACGATTTCGTTTTTGGGGGCGTTTGATCGGGACAGACCTCAGCAGCGCAGAGGAATGGCCTGGAGGTTTCGAACGACGGCAGCGAAGACCTCGCTGTAGGGATAGGCTTCCGACATGGAGATCCAGACGTGGCGGACCGTGAGGCGGACCTGGGCGCCGATCTTGAGGAGCTTCAAGCGAATCGTCTGACACTGAGCGCGAGCCAGGGGGGTCTGCTTCAGTCCGAGACGACGCAAGGCGTGCATGAGCATGTAGGCGGCGGAGGACAGATACAGCCGGAGTTGATTGGCGCGCATCGTTGCCGCGCTGGTCCGGTCGGCGAACAGACCCAACTGCTGTTCTTTTATGCGGTTCTCCATGTCGCCCCGCGCACAGTAGAAGTCTTCGTAGAGCGCGCGGGCCCCCAGGCGTTCCGGCGACAGGGAGGTGACGACGAATCGGGGATTGGCGCCTTTGTCCAGGAACTCGGCCTTGCCGACGACGCGTCGCTCCGAGGTCCAACTGTGGCGAGTCCGGTAGCGGAAATCCTTGAACACCCGCGCCGGTCGCCCGGTGGCGTTGAACTCGGCTTCGGCCTGAGTCATCGCTTCGGCGCTCTCTGACTTGAGCCGATCATTGTTGGCCAACCCCATCACGTAATCCACGTGATGGTCTTCACACCAGCGGAGCAAGTCATCCCGGCAAAAGCCCGAGTCGGCCCGGATGACGATCGAGACCTCCGGCCAGCTCTGCCGAATCCGGCCGACGATCCGTTCCAGTTCCTCCACCGATCCCGCGGCCCCATCGATATTGGAACACCGCAACCGGGCGCACAGCAGATGCTCCCCCGAGAAGATGTACAGCGGGAGATAACAGTAGTGGCGGTAGTAACCGTGAAAGAACCGGCCTTCCTGCTGGCCATGGATCGGGTCGTCGGTCGCATCCAGATCCAGCACCATCTCCTCGGGCGCCGGTCAACTCCAACCGGTTCAGCGTACACCTGCCCGCCAGCGCCTTCCCCCGATCTGAGGCCTGCCGCCGCCTCTCCCCCAACGGATCGGCCTTATTCACCGCCACCGCCAGCATCGGATCGGTGCGCAACTGATCATGATCGTTCAGATCCTCGTACCCCAGACAGAGTCCGTAGATGCGCTGCCCCAACAACTCCTCGACCGTGTGTTCGATCAACCGCGGATCCCGGTGATCCCTGAAACACTCAGCCAGTCCGGCGATCAGACCCGTCCCCCTCTCGACCTCTCGCAACAGCAGCACCCCTGCATCGGAGGTGATCTTCCCGCCGTCGAACCGCGCCTTCACTTTGCGTTGAAATAGTCCGTGAAATTCGAACCTGGCTTGTTTACACTCTGTTCTCATAAGGGCCGCCTCCGTTTGGCTTTGAAGTCGTTCTCGTCAAACGCTTTATACCAAACAGGGCGGCCTTTTCAGGTCCCATCGGTGAGAAATGGCGGCTAGGGCAATGCAGCCACCCAGGAATTGTCTTCGAGCCACTTCTTCTGGAGCTGCTCCATGACCCCCAGGCCCACGAGAGTCCTGAAGTAGTTCTCGACCAGATTTAGAAACTGAGCGTCTTCTGCGGGCAGGGCAATGCCTATGGGTTCAATTGTGAGTGGCTGGGTCAGCGTCACCAGGTCCTGTCCCGGATAACGCATCACCGACAGGATACACACCGGCATGTCCGCCACCAGGGCATCCGCTCCCCCCTCCAAGACCATCTTCACCGCCTCATCGTAGGCCTTGACCGTCACAAGCTTGACCTTCGGCAGGTTCTTTTCAACAAAGCTCTGGCTGGTGGAATCCTGCAGCGCGGTGATCGTCAGGGTCGGCAGGTTGATGTCCCCTGCTTCATCTGCGGCGGCCAGGATTTTTGATTTGGTCAAAATCGATTTTCCCGAGAGCGTATAGGGGCCGACGAAGGAAACGTCTGCAGAACGACCTGCCGTAATCGTCAGCCCGGACATCACGATGTCGACCTCACCGGCTTTCAGCGCCGGCAGCAACGCGGGGAAGGGCTTGACAACCAGTTCAGGCTTGACGTCCATGGCTGAAGCCAGGATGTTCGCGAGATCGACCTCCAGCCCGATCAACTGACCGCTGCGGCTCTTGGCATTCATGGGCGCCTGGTTTCCGGACATCCCCACCTTCAAAATCCCATTGCTGGCAATACGATCCAGTACAGGTGAATCGGCGGAGAAGGCCGCTCCACAGGCCAGCAGCAGAAGCACGAAGACCGGAAGCAAACGATTTCGACGCATCAAGTTCATGATTCAATCTCCTTTATTGAGTTTTACGTCCCGAACACCTTCGGTGCACGGGCTCAGACGTTTTCGGGGGTCTCCCGATACGAGAAAAGCGGTACCTCTCCCCAGCCTAAGGCTTCCCCGGATTGTTGGTCCCTACCCGGGTCCGGGACCGGAACTGAAAAGTATACATTGATCGGAGCGTTGTTTCAGACCGAAGCCACCGTCTCCCGAAAGGCGATTTGGCAAACAGCGGTGAAGGTGGGAGAATACCCCGGCAAGCACGCCCAGGAGCGGGAGTAATTCAGCGGTAGAATGCCAGCTTCCCAAGCTGGACGTCGCGGGTTCGATTCCCGTCTCCCGCTCCAATGTTTTCAATAGTTTAGAGCAATTCAGAGCGGTTCGGCCCAGCCTTTGGCATCACTTTGGCATCATTAAGCCGCAGCTAACCTGCTTTCCAGCTTGTCCAGAGCCTTCTTTCTTTGCCGGATGGAAGACTTGGTGTAGACGTTCAGATTCACGTCTAGGGAGTGGCCCTGCTGGTCGGCCACGAGCTTCGGATCAATAGACAGTTCTTTCATTAGTGAAGAGTGAGTTCTTCGCATGACTTGGAAGGTTGCCCACTCCAGACCGACCTCTTCCAAGCTCGGCTTGAAGTTTCTATTCCACACGTTGTCCCTGCTCAGCGGCGTACCTTTTTCAGAAGGGAAAACCCAATCGTCTAGGTTCGTGCCAGGCAGACGAGACCTCCACTCCCTCAGCATTCTTTGAAGGTCATCCGGCAAAGCAACGTCCCTCACTGTCAATTACCAGGGTAATTCCCCCACCTCCGTCACCAGGGTATTTCCCCCATTTGGGGATCAACATCATCTCGTTTCTCTTGATTTTCGGCGGTTGTGCTTGGGAAAAGTTTTCCCAAGCAGGCTCCTCCTTTCTGGTCGCAGTCGGGGTCTGTTTCGAGCCAGCGTTTTTCCAGTCGCAGCATTTGCATTTGATTGAAAGTCCGATAGCGGGCGGAAAGCTGGCTGCTCGTGACCTCCTGTAAAACGGAACTGAAGTCATGCAGGGACCCGATGGGCTGCCCCGGGAGTCCGTTGAGCCAGGAGACGTACTTGCGTCCGCAGCCCAGGAAAATAGACTGGCGGACATCCTCGAGTTCGATGCCTTGCTGGAACCACTGGGCAGCCAGCCGGCGATCCGAGGTCGAGTATCGGCAACGGATGCAGGGACGCTCCAGCAACATCTCTCCGATGGCCTCCACATAGAGGGTTTGAGCCGATCGAGTGGAGCTGAGCGAGTCGGCCGAGAGGCTGCGCTGGTAGGGCCAGTACTGGTCGGCAATCTCCAGGACACCGGGAGCATGCTGGTTGGAGCTACGCCGGACCCGGCAGACCTGCCTCTCCTCGAGCTCCTGGAGATAGGTTCCAATCGAGCGGCGCGATTTGCGCAGCGCCCTGGCCAGATCCTGCTGGCGAAAGAGAAAGCGCCCGGTACTTCTCTCGGCGCCCAGAGAGATGTGAACGAACAGCTTGAAGGCCCCGTCGGAGAGTTTCTCCAGAGCGGCCTGCCAGCCGGCGGCGGCGGCAAACCAGCCGTTGTCGCCTTTGATCTTCAACCGGCTCATGGCGAAACCTCCTTTTGGGGGGATCCTTTGGCGGGTCGTTTTCGCCTCCGGTAAGACTCGCCCTCCCACTCCAGCTGGTGAGCGTTGTGGCAGAGCCGGTCCAGCAGCGAGTTGGCCTGGATGGAGTCGCCAAACAGCGCCATCCACTCCTCCAGGCTGCGATTACTGGTCAGCATCAGCGAGCCTTTCTGATAGCGCTCGTAAACGATGTCGTACAGATCGTCGGCCTGCTCCTCGGTCAGGGGCTTGAGCCCAAAGTCGTCGATGATCAAAAAATCATAGCCGCAGGAGTGCTGGATGCGGCGATCGCGGGAGAGATCGGCCCGGGCCGCTTCCAGAGTACGGAACAGGCGCGGAGCCTGGATGTAGCGCACGTCATGACCGCGGCGTACCGCCTCGTGTCCCAGAGCCAGGGCGATGTGACTCTTGCCCCCACCCACCGGCCCGCACAGGCAGATGTTTTCTTTGTTTTCCAGAAAGCGGCAGGTGGCCAGGTCATAGATGCGGCGCCGCTTGATGTTCGGGTTAAAGCCAAAATCGAACTCTTCGAGGGTCTTGATCTCGGCAAAGCAGGCTTTCTTGAGCCGGCGCGCAAACTTGGTCTGGGAGCGACGCTCCAGCTCATCCTGAATCAGCAGAGTCAGAAAGTCGACGTAGGCCAGTTGTCGTTTTTCGGCCTCCTTGAGCCGCACTTCCAGAGTGTCCAACAATCCTCCCAATCGCAGTTGCTTGAGCTGGTCGAGCAGATGTTGATAGTGACTCATGAGACCTCCCGTCGGTGCACGAAGTAACCCTGGGGACGGGCAAATCGACAAGCTGAGGCCGCCGGACTGGGGGGTCTACGAGGAGGTAAGGGCTGTCGGAACAAGCCTTTCGCCAGAATCTGCTTCAGAGAAGCAAAGCGGACATTGTCAAAGCGCAAGGCCCGCCGGCAGGCCTGATCCAGAGTGGCCGCTGGGTGGGACTCGGCCAGCCGCAGTACGGCCTGGGCCTTTCTCAGGTTGCGCATGGCGTGATCGCCAAGGACGCGCCGCACGTAGCGGCCCACTTCGCGACGCCAGCTCGTCGGACCGGCGCCGGCACCACTCGGGAGTCTGCTCCAGATAGATCCGCTTGTCGGGAGGATAGTCGGCCGTTTGGGTCTGCCAGGTTCCCGGTTCGAAGACCCGCACGTGGGTCTTGATCAACTGATGGTTCCGATACACCCGCACCAGCTTCAGGTCGGCCCGCACCCACAGCTTCTCTCCCCGGTAGGGATAGGGGACCGAGTAGTAGCACTTGTCCAGGATCAGATGGCAGTCCCAATGCACGGTGCATTGTTTCCACTGAGGCGCTTCGTAGGGTTGATCGGGCAGGGGCAGCAGCAGCTCGGCTTCTTCTCCAACAAACACCTCGTAGGGTTTGCGATGGGTGGTGCCATGCTCTCGCAGACCGACTTCCTTGAGACACCACTCCAGAGCTTTCTCGTTGGCCTCCTCGATATCCCGAAAACGACGCCCCGCCAGGATCTGCTGACGCACCACCGGCACACATCTCTCCACTTTCCCTTTGTGGCGAGCCATCTGCACTTTTGCCGGGTCGGCCACGAATCCATAGTGTCTTTCCAGTTCGGCGTAGGCCGGGTTGAGCGTCGGATCGTACAGATCGGGCTTCAGCACACCGTCTTTCAGATTGTCCAGGACAAGCAATCTTGGACCGCCTCGAAAAAAGGAAAAAGCACGCATGTGACAGTCCAGCCAAGTGGGGCTGTCCTGACGAAACACAAAGCGCACGAAGCGGTGGCGGCTGTAGCTCAAGATCATGATAAAGACCCAGGTCTTGCGCCGTTTGCCGGTTTCCGGATCTTGCATCAGCCCGGCATAGCCGAAGTCGACCTGGCCCTGCTCTCCGGCCGGCGAATGCATCCGTACCGTCACCGGCTTGCAAAGCGGCACGATGTGGCTGCGCACATAGCGGTAGACGCTCATGTAGCTGACCTTCAACTCGTGCTGCTCCTCGAGCAGCCGCTGTACCTGCTGAATGGTCATATCAGGCTGCTCAAGCCACTCCTGGATCTGCTGGTGGTAGAGGCGGATCCGCTCCCGGGCCGGTTGTTCGAAAACCGCCACCTGGACCACCGAGGCCACCATCCGGGCCAGCTCCTCCTGTGGCGGCAGGAGCTTCTCTCGGCTCAAGCCTCTGGCCATGAAAAGCCGCAGATACTTGCGAATCGTCTTGCGCGAGATCTGCAACGAGTCTCGGATCTGGCGGATACTCCGTCCTCGGTGCCATTGGTAAACCAACTCCAGGTACTCTTCCATCCTCACGTTCCTTCTGGCCATGCTTCCTCCTGCGGAAATCCTTGTTGGGGTTCCGCAGAAAGATGGCCCTGGCCTCTGTCACGAAATGATCAGGTGGGGGAATTACCTTGGTGAAACCCTGGGGGAATTACCCTGGTGAAAGGGTGGGGGAATTACCTTGGTAAATCAGCCGCCCAGGTGGGGGATATACCATGGTGACCGACACTGGGGGGGGGCCACCGGGTTTTGTACTTCTGGCACTATGTCGGGAACAAGTCTTTAACTTTGCTTTCCAACATGTTGACCAACCTCAATCTGTCGGACATGGAGACTTGCTACAAGGCTTTCAAGGCAGAAGTTCTGAAAAAGGTCGACATTCGTTCGAACCGTTTCGAGTTCGAGCCCGAAATCACGATTAAGATCGCCCGGCAAGGGTGTCGCATCTATGAAACCCCCATCTCCTACAGCGGACGGTCCTATGCCGAGGGCAAGGAAATCGGTTGGAGGGACGGAGTGCGGACCCTCTGGGCACTGATTCGCTTCAAGCTGGCTGACTAGGAAGTCCTTGTGTCAGCTGCCAGCATGTCAGCCTGTCAGTGGTCAAGTTTCAAGTTTCAAGTTCCAGGTTTCAGGGACCATCAATCTTCGTGCGGGGGGATCCACGCGCTTACTTCGTGCGCGCTACTGTACCCTCAACCAGTAACCATTAACCATTGACCAACTGGGTCAGAGCATCAGGCTCAGGTACTCGATGAGAGCCTCCAGATCGGCGTCGCTGATCTTCCCCTCGAACGACGGCATTGTGGATTCCGGGTTGTTCGCCTGCGGATCAAGGATCTGCTGGCGGAGGTGCTGGCGGCTGAATTTCCAACCGGTCTGACTCAGGTCGGGCCCCTGCAGACCCCCTTCACTGCCGAGCCGGTGACAGCGGATGCATTCATTCCGGACAAAGGCCCCGCGAGCATTCTTCATCTGGTCGGGGTCCCCACCCTGAGGTAAAGGTAGGGCTTCCTCTGAGACCTCGATCGTCTCGGCAGAGTGGTACATCCTGCTGTATCCGGCAGCCGCATACATGGTGACGAAGAGCGCGGTCACCGAGAGAACGACCAGCTTTCGTTCACGCCAGTTCCGAGATGTCGACCGGTCGAGAAAGGGCAATGCAAAAAGGGCCAGAATGATGAGCGTGGGCAAGATGACAGTCCCCAGGACGGGAGGCCCCTGAACCGCTCGCAACAACTCGTAGTGGGCAAGAAAGTACCACTCGGGCCGGGGTTCATAGGACGTATCGGACGGATCCGCAGGGGACTCCAGACCTGCCGGGAACAGCATAGCGGCGGTCAACAACAGCAAGAAGACGAGCAGAGCCGTGATGCTGTCCCGGAGCATCTGTTCCGGATAGAAGGGGAAGGAGGTTTTTTTCCCGGGAGGCCCCGCGGAGTCCGGAGTGATCCCGTGCTTTCGGAGCAGGTAGAGGTGAAGGGCGACCATTCCAACCAGCAGGGCCGGCAAGAAGAAAACATGGATGGCAAAGAACCGGCTCAACGTGTAGGCGCCCAGTTCCTCTCCTCCCTGCAGGAAAGTTGCAGCGAAAGGACCCAGCACCGGTCCCGTAGCCACCATCCCCGTCCCCACCTGGGTCGCCCAGTATCCCTTTTGATCCCAGGGAAGCAGGTAGCCGGTGAAGGAAAACCCGAGGATGACCAGGAAGCTCGCCAGCCCGATCACCCAGTTCAATTCACGGGGCCGTTTGTAAGCACCTGCAAAAACAACTCGCAGGATGTGAAGGGTCACCACGACGATAAGAAAAGTAGCGCCCCAGACATGCAGGCTCCTCACCAGGCTTCCCATGGTGTTGTGGTCGGCCAGATGTTTGAGGCTCTCCCAGGCATGATCCGGAGTGGGAGCGTAGAAGGCCAGCAGCACCCCCCCGGTCAGGAACTGAGCCGTGAGGAGAAAAAGCAGTGCGCTTCCAAAGGTGTGTCTCCAACCGACGTTGGAAGGCTGGGGCTCATCGAGAAAGGCTCGGAAAGGCGATCTCAGCGGTATTCGTTCATCCAGGAACCTGAGCAGTGTCCTCATACCCGCCGCCGTACCAGCACCCGGTCCGCGCGGATCTCCACGGGCAGTTTTCGCAAGGGAAGAGGAGGCGGACCGGCGATGACCTTTCCTCTTGAGTCAAACCTGCCCCCGTGACAGGGACACTGGAACTGGCCGGGCGTGTCCTCCCACTGGACGGCACAGCCCAGGTGGGTGCAGCGCGACGAAAAGACGACCGGTTCACCGTCTTGCAGACTGGCATAAACCGTTTCGGTCATGTGGTCGGTCCGCCAGCCCTGGGTTCGCTTATAGTGCAGAGCAAGGCGCTGGGGTCGGTCGGTCAATACGCCCAGGTCGACCAGTTCGAGCCAGTTCGACTCTCGCTTTGAAACCACTTGAAGAGCGGCCGCCGAGATGGCCGCGAGAGAGCTCCCCAGGAGACCGAGGATGGTCCAGACCATTCGGCCCATGAATTTTCGGCGGTTCCGCGGCTCAGTCATCGGCGACAATCAAAATAACCCATGCCCCGGGAGGGATCTACCCTGAGGCTTCAATGGAGGGACCCACTGCTCGACGATTCTGGTGTTCCAGGTTCTGAGGTACTCTCGGTGGATGAAAGTGTTCGGATATCCCTCACCGGCCGGGTATGGGAATCCTGTCATCCCGTGGAAGGGAAGCGGTCCAACATGGTCCGATGCAGCGGAATTGACGTCCATGTCCTTTCCGAAGCCGTCTACAAAAACCAGATAGTCTCGTGTCCACCCGCGGGGGAGAGAAGGTAAGTGGGATACCTCGAAAAGGGCCTCGATTTCATCTCCCGAACGGGTGATCACAAAAAGATCATCGAGTCCCAGCAGCAGGGGACGTACATCGCCGTACCTCGTGTAGGCGCCCACGTGCGTCTTCCATTGGGCAACCCTCGACCTTCTCGAATAGTTGTACGTCTTGGGCTCGAGTCCGTCAGGGCTGGAGAATTCAGGAAATCCTCCGAACCGAAGCGTGGCCCCTGCGGGCGCCAGCCTTGTCGTTTGAAAGTCCTCTCGCGCCGGCGAACTCTCCACCAGGATCTGGTCCCAGTGGATGCGCAGGTTGGTGACAATCTTGACTCTTCTTGACGGGGATCGGAACTTTCCAGTCAGATCCACGGTCATGGGCTTGGGTAGTCCGGCCGGGAATCCCATTCTCTCGAGCACCGTCACCCAGCGTCCCCTCTCATCCTCAACCTGCAGGTACGGCGTGACCGGGCGGATGCCGGCCTGGGCGGCCGCCAGATTACTGGTACTGTCGGCATAGTCGATCCAGGCGTGCATCAGGAGCAGAATTCTTTCGTCCCTCGTTTCTCCCAGGTCCAGGACCAGCTCGTGCAGGTTCGCATAACCCTTGAAAGGAAGCGGTTCAAACAGAACCGGATAAACACGGTCGATACCCCGGATCTCCTCCAGAACGTTGCGACCCTTGCCATCAGTTGCGGATGCCGGTGGGTGGGGTGCCTGAAAAGTGAGCACACGAAAGGGATCGTAGGGAGGGCCCGGCAGTAGCTTCTCATCGGGATAGATCTCGAAGTCCGCCGGGTGGTCAACGGCGACCACTTCCAGCTGATCGAAAAAGATGATTTCCTCGAGCTGGTTGTTGAGGGTGATCGCAAGCTTCCCCTCTTTGAGCGTGGTGTCCCTTCGCGAGAGCTTGATGTATTCATTCGTGTCCGGGTCATTGTGGGTTCCGGGCGCCACCAGGGTTCCGAAGGCGCTGCCCCCGAGAAAATCGGTCTGAAAGCGATAGTCGGAGCCGTCCCACACATAAAGAATGGGACAACTCGTGCCCTTCCGGTCCAGTTCTTGAATCCGAACACGCTGGTTGACCGCCGGGTCGATTTCCGACTGCAGCACTCCACCCGGCCACAGGAGGCGCACCGCGTCCGGGCGGTTGGGTCCCAGGCCGAAGTGGATGAGGGGTGGATTCTGACTCATCGACCCGTGTCCCCCCAGGGCTTCGGCCTTCTGCCACAGACGGCCTGCCAGGACTTCCACTTTGGTGCCGATGCCGAGCCGGTTGCTGTTCGTTCCGGCCAACTGCAGTTGCAGCCAGTTGTTGCGGGTTTCGGTATCATTCCGAAACAGCAACGGCAGGCTCCGGTTGATCCCGACAGCGAAATCAAGGTCCCCATCGTTGTCGAAGTCGACCACGCTCAGTCCCCGCACGGCAAGGTCGCGATGTCCACTGAAACTGCTGCTCGTTTCGACCCAGTCGCCCTGGCGGTTGTCGAACAGGTGCAGGGAAGTGGTGATTGAGCCGTCGGACTCTCCTCGAGCCACGGCCAGAATGTCCAGGTCGCCGTCGTTGTCAGCGTCCAGGGTCTGGAGGGCGACCACCCTCAGTCCGGGCAGAAGAGCCGTGCGAGGATCTGCGCGGAAAGATGTGCCCGTGACGTTCAGGAAAAGAGTCGTTTTCGGATCGGCTCCTCCGAGACCGGCCAGCAGGTCCATTCTCCCATCCCTGTTCACATCGCCCACCGCCAGCGACAACACGGGCTGGTCGAGGGGATCCTCGAGCCTTCGGAAGGTGCCGTCGCGCTGGTTGCTGAAGATCATCGGAGCCGCTTCCGAGTCTAAAGCGAGGAGATCAACGTCCCTCGAGTTGTTGATGTCAACGGCCAGCACGAGGCCTGTCGGGCCGTTACCGCCAGCCACACCGGCGGCCTCTGCGACGTCGATAAAGGTTCCGTCACCATTGTTGCGATACAGAACGTTTGCGTGTCCCCCTGCCTGGAAACTCGTTGACGTTCCCTCACCGGGCGCAGGCGCCAGGAGATTGGCCAGGTAGATGTCCAGATCGCCGTCGTGATCGAAGTCGACCGCCGTCGCTGTGCCGCCTCCACCCTCATCGTCGACTCCGGCTTGCGAGGTGTGGTCCGAGAAAGTACCGTCACCGCGGTTGAGGTAGAGACGATTGGGACCGATTCGCACCAGATAAAGATCCAGTGCGCCATCATTGTTGTAGTCACCCCAGACTCCCGACATCGTAGCGCCCGTGCCCCCCAGACCGGCCTTTTCGGTGACATCGACGAAGCGACCCTGGACATTTCGGAAGAGTCGGTTCCCGCCTTCAGAAAAGGACGAGCTGGCAACCAGGACGTCGTGCCATCCGTCATCATCGAAGTCCCCAAAACTGAGCCCGCTTCCCAGGCGCTGGAGAGTGGTTCGAGGGACGGTGGACCCGGCTGCCGGGGTTTCCCGGCCGAGGACGCCGGGACGCGTCGAGGATTGCAGCCCCACCTGGGACGAGACTTCTGTGAAGACAAACGAAGCCCTCTCGGTTGCATCGGGCCGAGCCTCGAGGTAAGGGTCCAACTGATCCACAACCAGGGAATTCCTCCCCTGCTCGAGGTACTGTAAACCAATCGTGTCCGTGCCAAACTGGCCCTGCAGCCGCTGGAACTCCAGCATCTCCTTCTTTCCCGCTTCGAGTTGTCCGCTTCTTTGCAGCGCGATGGCCAGGTTGTATCTAGCCGAGGCACTATAGGGTTGAATCTCAATGGCCTTCCTGAGGTGGAGCACGGCCTCCTCGAAGGCTCCTTCACGCCGGTAGAGAAGCCCCAGGAAGTAGTTGGTGGAAGGGTCGAGAGGATCAAGTCCGTAGACTTTTTGAAAGGACTCGAGGGCCCCGGCCGTGTTCGCCTGGTTGCGATGCACGAGACCGATCATGTAAAGAGCCTGGATCTGATCAGGCTCGATTTCAAGCGCCCTTTGGAAAGACTCGAGCGCCTCCCCGTATTCCTGTGAATAATACTTTGCAATCCCCAGATTCACGTGTCCGGGAATGAACCTCGGATTCAAAGCCACCAGACGCTGAAACTGCTGGCCTGCCTCTTCAAAGTTCAGTTGCTCCATCAGGGCAACCCCAACGTTGTTAACGCGTACGAGTTCGGCTTCGAGCGATAGCCCCTTTTGGGGGGATCCGGGAGCCGTGCTGAGCTTGAGCGGTAACAGAAACGCGGAGAGGAGCAGAAGAAGTTGGAAGAGTCTCATCCGCAGGATTATCTCAAAAAGCGTCTCTTCCTGTGATTCGCAGGAGCAAACCCGAAGAGGTATTCTTTGAATCCGTTGCGGAGGAGAAAGGAGTTCAACACCTGGTACTCGGGCATCAGTTTGGTGAGTTGTGGCTCCTGATATTGGGGACAGGGGCGAATAATGTCCGACAGTTTCTGGCTGGTTATGGTCTCAGCATCGAGAATCGAGTACTTTGCGGGACGTTCGGGAATGGACTTACGGGTGGAGATGAAGGCGAGAAGGAGCGTATCCTGCCGGCAAAAACGAGCCAGATGTGCCATCAACTCTCGAAACTCCAGCTCTTCCAGATAGTTGAACAGATCCCAGGCGAGGATGATGTCAAAACGGGTTCCGGTCTTGAAGGGGAGGAGATACTGGTAAATGGTATCCAGCGGAACGCCGTCTTCCGGTGACAGGAAATCGAACGAACTGAGAGTTCCGTAGAAATCCTCGATGTAAAGCTTCCTGCAGAAGGCGGAGCAGAATTCGACATTCTGACTCACGGAAGAGCCGAGATCGAGAACGTTGTAACGTTGCTCGCTTCGCAGCCGCGCCGTCAGTTTCTTGAGGGCCAGCGAACGTTGAATTTCGGGTTGGGGTAGCTTCGTGGCTCTCTGATGGCGGTGTTGGAATCTAGGGTTTTTCCAGAACCACTTCATTGTCTTCGGCCGAGGGGCATCTCGGCCGTTTTGGGGATCGAGTCCAGACCTTTCGAAGCAGCTCCTGCAGGCTTGGAGGGACTCGTGCTTTTCTTTTCTTTCGGAGCCGGACTGGAACTCGCCCGACTCGTGGAGGTCCCCATATCGATGCTTCCCTTGAAAGTAGCGCCTTCCTCGAGACTCACGCGCGGAGCAATGAGGTTCCCTTTGACGTTTCCCGTCTCACGAATAATAATCTTCTCCTCACCGAAGAGGTTCCCCCGGACTTCGCCTTCCACGCTGATGACCCTGGCGTGGATATCCGCCTTCACACGCCCTTGAGAGCCTACCGTGAGATCGTTGCCGTCGAGTCTCACCTGGCCCTCCACTCGTCCGTGAATCAACAGATGCTCCTGTCCGCTCAGATCGCCCTTCACCAGGATGGATGCGCCTATAGTGGCTCGTTCTTCAAGAACCTGTGGGGCCGCTGCGGCGGGAACGTAGTCGTCGGAATACTGTGGTACGTCAGTTTTTTCCCACATGGGTGTTGTGCTCCTCCCTTGGACTCTTTGTTTCTATAACCAAACCACCGACAAGTCAAGGCACGTGAAAGGGCCAGAAGATGGGAATAAAGAGGGTGGCCAGAATCCAGAAGAGCAGATTCAAGGGGGTTCCGACTTTCAGAAAATCGGAGAACTTGTATCCACCCGGACCAAAGACAAAGGTGTTGGTCTGGTAACCCATGGGAGTCATGAAGCTGGCTGAGGAGGCAAACATGACCGAGAATACGAGCGGCTCGGGCCGGGTGCCGAGAGCTTCTGCCAGGCTCAACGCAATTGGCAGCATGAGCACACCGGTGGCGTTGTTGGACATCAGGGAGGTCAGAAGCGTTGTCGCCAGATACAGACCCGAAAGAACAGCCGTGGGTCCGAGAGACTGCAGCCCGCCCATCAGGTTTTCCGCGATGAAACCGGCCGTCCCGGTGGTCTCCATCGCAGTGCCAAGGGGAATAAGACAGCCCAGCATCACAATCGTCTGCCAGTGCAGATTAGAGTAGATCTCCTGGAAACGGATGCACCGGGTGAGGAGCATCAGGGAGGTCCCGATGATGGAAGCCTCCATGATACTCAGGATGTTGAAACTGGCGGCCCCGATGATTGCTGCGAAAATCCCGAGCGCATAGGGGATCTTGTCCCTGCGCAGGTGGGTCCGGGGAAGCTCTTCGAGCACCAGGAAGTCCTGGGTTCGATGAAGCACGTCGAGTTGCCTGCGATCCGTCAACAGGAGCAGGGAATCGCCGTGTTCCAGCCGCACGGTTCCGATTTTCTGGCGAATGGTGCGGCCGTGGCTCCGAATGGCCAGGGCGTTGGCCTTGTAAGTGTTCCGAAAGTTGACCTCCTTCAGGGTGCTGTCGACCAGGCGGGAGTTGGGTGACACAAAGGCTTCCACCAGCAACAGGTTTTCGTGTTCCAGAAAACGGTCATCTACGGTCAGGGCCCGGAGATCCACCCCGGCCGAATCTCTCATTTCCAGGAAGGAGTCGCTGTGGCCCTGGACCAGCAGGATGTCATCGGCCTGAAGGCGTGCCTCAGCGTCGGTCGGCAGGAGGCGCCGCTTTCCTCGAATGATCTCGATGACGTCGATGGCAAAGCGATCCCCGAGGCCCGCTTCTGCGAGCGTCCGGCCCAGCAGTGCCGAATCGTCGTGCAGGATCAATTCCGTTACGAAATGATGGAGCCGATAGTCTTCGGTAAGACTCTCCACGGTCCGTCGGGAGGTGAGCAGATGGCGTCCGCCGGTGACCAGGTAAGCCATCCCGGCGGCGCAGAAGATGAGGCCCATGGGAGCGAAATCGAACATTCCGATGGTCTTGCCGACTTTGTCACGAAAGAGCTCGGCGATCAGAAGATTCGTGGAGGTGCCGACGAGTGTACAGGTTCCCGAGAATATCGCTGCGAAGGACATCGGCATCAGAAACTTGCTGGCGTCAAGGTTACGCTTGCGGGTAACCGAGAGAGTCAGGGGCAGGAAGATGGCGACCGCCGCCGTGTTGTTGATAAACGCCGAGAGCACTCCGACCGTTATCATGATGGAAAGCAGGAGCTTGACCTCGCTATCTCCCGCGAACTGTATGATCTGGTTGGCCGCGAAGTTGAGCGCCCCCGTCCGCTGAATCCCGTAACTGAGCGCCAGCATGCACGCAACAGTGATGGTGGCGGGGTTGCCAAATCCGGAGATGGCCTGGTTCCCTTCGATCAGCCCACAGGCGATCAGTGCCCCCAGGACCAGGAGACTGACTTTGTCCACAGGAAAAACGTCAAAGGCAAAGAGCGCCACCGCACCCGCGAGAATCACCCACAGGAGCGCCATTTCAAACGTGATCATTGCAGCTATCATAGTGAGTGACCGAGCGGCGCGTAAACTTGGGCCTCGGTTCCCGGTAGCGGCCCTGGTGAAATCCGGCGGGCTGCTACAGGTAGGGGATCGGGTCCGGGATTCCCGCCTGCGCGAAGCCTCGGAGCCGAAGAAGGCAGCTGTCGCACTCACCGCAGGCGCTGTCGCTGTTTTGGTAACAGGACCAGGTCAGATCCAGGGGCGCACCGAGGTCGGTCCCCCGGCGCACGATCTGCGCCTTGCTCATCTGAATCAGGGGCGTGAGAATCGTTACTCGAGTCCCGGGTCTTGTCCCGGCTTCGATGACCTTTTCGAAGCTGGAGAAGAATTCACGGCGGCAGTCGGGATATCCCGAGCTGTCCTCCTCGACCGCACCGACATAAACTCGGTCCGATCCCAGCACTTCCGCCCAGCTCGTGGCCACCGTGAGAAGGTTAGCGTTGCGAAAGGGCACATAGGATGCCGGGATTCCCTTGCGGTCTACTTCACCCGCCGGCAACGGGATCTGTTCGTCGGTCAACGCGGAACCGCCGATTTCCTTGAGGTACCCGAGGTTCACGACCAGCCTCTTGGACACCTGGTAGAAATCCGCGATTTCGTGGAAGGCCTTCAGTTCCCGGGCAGCAGTGCGCTGACCGTAGTGTGCATGCAGGAAAGCGAGCCTGGGAGCTTGTGCTGAAGCCATTGCCGCCGCAACACAGCTGTCTAAACCGCCACTCACCAGACAAACGGCAGGGTTGGACACGCCGGTATCTTAGCCCGGATTATGCAAGAACCGTAGTTCGGTGTTGAAAAACGACTCGAGAAGTGGCCCAACTCGGAAGCGGGCAGGTGTGACAGGCGGATTTGCGAAGGATATGGGTTGGCGAGGCGTTTGAGTGGTTTGGGGAGTGAATTTCAGACAGATCTGGGCCTGGATGAGTGTCGGAAGCGGTTTTTCGGGGGAGCTGGGAAAAGCTAACTGGAGTTCAGGCGACTCAAGACGAGGTGGAAGAGGGGTTGTTCGGGAAAGGCTGAGGAAAGATGGACCCAGATGCGTCGAGTGGTTTGTCGGATCCGGGCCCCAATCTTGAGGACCCGACGACGTAAGGTTTCGATTTCGAGCTTGTGCCAGGGGGTTCCGTGAAGATAGTCGCGCAGGCGAACGAACATCTGGTAAGCCAGTGCATGCAGGAGGAGTCGAAACTGATTGGCCAGGAATCGATGACAGCTGAGTCGGTCCATGCTCAGATGATTCTTGAAGGCCTTGATGAAGTTCTCGGTCTGCCCTCGGTTTGTGTAGTGGTCATGAAGTGATTGGGAGCAGAGATCGTCCCGGTTGGTAACTACAAAGCGACGATTGATCCCACGCTGATCGACCTCCACTTTGACAATGACGCGACGGGATCGATCCCAGCTGTGGGCTCGATAAAGAAACTCGTCAAACTGACGTTGTTTTTCCTCCAGCTCAAGGAACCTTTCCCGAGTCGAATCCAGCAGGGGCTCGACCACTCGCTGCAGGCGAGGGTTTCGGCTTAACCCGATGACATATTGGAGTTTATTCTCTTCACATTCACAGAACTCGTAGAGCCGAGGCGTGGCAAAGCCGCTGTCGGCCCGAATCTCAATCTCGACATCCGTCCCCACTGCTTGTCGGATGGCCTCCACGACTCGCTTCAGAATGGGCACGATGTGAGAGGCAGCCCCCTTGTTGCCAGGTCTCAACAGGGCACAGACCAGGTCTCCCGTGTCGGCATCGAAGATCAGCAAAGGATGCAAAATGTGGTTTCGGTAATACCCGTGGTAGAAGGAGAACGCCTGTTGGCCGTGAGTGTGGTCGTCGGTACTGTCCAGATCCAGGATGATCTTGCTGGGACGTCTCTTCTTCAGGGAGCGCACATAACGGCCTAGCAGCCACCGGCTCAGACGCATCAGATCCTTCTTGGTGACGGAGTTCTCCAGGCGGGAGAAAGTCGGCTGGGTGGCCAAATCGGGATCGCTCTCTGGCAACTGATCACAGACTGTCTTGAGCATCGGATCCGAGCGCAGCGTATCGGCGTCGTTACAGTCTTCGTAGCCGGCCACGATCTGCAAGACTCGTTGTCGGATCAACTTCAACAGGTCATGACGAATGTAGCGTTGGTCTCGACTTTCCGAAATACAGGAACTGAAGCCCTCGCACAATCGATGTTGACGATCCAGCGATCCAAACAACAACCATCCTGCGTCGGAAGTGAGGCTCCCCCCATCAAAACGAGCCGTGATGTTTCTGTGGCTATGAAATGGCAGGGTATTCTGGCAGACTGTTTTTGACATTGCCGTAGCTCCTGTTTAGGGTCTTTGTTTCTCTAAACCCTTTTATATCAGAGAGCTACGGCCTTTTTTCTGGGCCCACATCTCACTTGAATTTAGATCTCTTGCATAATCCGGGTTAGCAGTCCGTGGTGGGCTCGGGCTGCTAAAATTCAAGGCATGAGTCCGGGCAGTCAGCCAGAGGGCCAGGCATTGATTCGCGAGTTCTTTGGGATCTTTCCAGACTATCTATTGTGTCGGACCCTGGCGGAGAACATTCAGGAAAACCAGACCACTTATCCCGAGGCTCTGCGACAATTGGCCCTGAAGGTCGAAGCGTCACGCGAGAACCGTGAACAGATTGCCGGGCGACTGAATCGACGTACTGTCCGGATGGGGGGGGAGAAGGTCCGAATCAGGGACCTGCGGCTGCGTCAAATGGCGGGGCTGAGCGACGACGCTCTTCGTGAAGTGCTGGCTTTCTATTTCAAGCATCCATACGCGCATGGTCGATGCAAGAAATGGGCGTGGCTCCCCTCCTGGTTCCGCTCGTTTGCCCTGCGATACCTGATCGCCCAGGCTCGGGCCAGAGGATTGAAGATGGAATACTCGGATCTATTTGAGCTGCTGCGTCTGCTGTAGGGACGAAAGCCGGGCCCTGGCGGACGAGGGCGCAGGGCGTTCACCAGGGGCTGCTAGTATGACCCTGTGGTTTGCGCACAGTGTTCCGAGCCCCTGGTCGATGGTCGGTGTCCGAAGTGCCGGCTGGAAGATCCGGGTGTCCCTGGCGGGGGCCCGGCGAGGCCCCTGGAAATATCCGTTTCGCCCGAGGGGCAGGAAGAGCCTGTCAGTTGGAAACAGGAGGTCTTGAGAAAACTGGATCTCCACAAGAGGAAAGCCGCTCCCGGGCCGCCCAGTCGAGAGGCGTTAGAGCAGTGGTCGGGAGATGGCCCGGCTGCGAAACCAGGGCGGTCAGAAGAAGGGGGGATGTCAGGTTCCGGGCCCGCTTCGAAGGCTTTTCAGTACAGAATGACGGCCCCGCAAAGGCCTTCCGGGGAGAAAGTAAGCTACCGGTCGGAGAAGAGGTCCGCCCCACTTGAGAGACCCGTGATTCGGCCACTGGTCAAGACCGGCGGGAAGCCGGTCCTGGACGAGCGCCAGGGGAGACTGAGACTCGACCGGTCCGGCTCAATGCGCGGGTCGGCATCTCGACCTCGAGCCCGGGAACCGGAAAGGGCTGAAGAGCAGACAGTGTTCCCCGAGATTCTCTTCTCGCGCCTGCTGGGAGGGTTGATCGACGTGGTGGCAGCAGCGATCGTCGGCGGTGCAGCTGGTATTCTGACCGCCCACTATACGGAAGCAGGGGTGTTCTCCGAAGGCTTTGTGAGAGACGTTTCTCTGACCGCCGGTGTGTTTTTCCTGTTCAGTTCAACCTTCCTGCTCTACCTGTCAGGTCAGACCCTGGGCATGGTAGCAACGGAGCTTAGACTGGTAGCCGACGACCGCAAGAGTCCCCGCCTCTCGGATATCGTTTTGCGGGTTCTCTCGTTCCCGCTCGTGACGGCCAGCCTGATTGGACTTGTCTGGGCCCTTTTTGACAGGCGTCAGCTGTGCTGGCACGACCACCTTTCCAAAACTCGCGTGGTTCCGACCCACAGCTATCTCTAGCAGCCCGCGCGATTTCCACCACGGACTGCCAGGTCCTGTGAGGTAGTCAGAGCCGGCCGCGGGAGCGGCCGGGAGGCAAGGTCGCAGAGCCCTCGGCGGAAGCCGAGGGCTCTGCTTCAACCTGCCACCTGTAACCAGCGGCGTTTCACGGCTGGGTCGTGGTCAGTGACGGATCCTCCCCGGGATGGAGAAGATAAACGCCCTCGGTTAGGCTCCCTGCCCACAGCCGCCCATCGCGGGTAAAGGCCAGGTGGTGGATTCTGCTGAATCGATAAGGCTCGTGGGTCTTCCAGCTGTCGCCGCCGTCAAGGCTTTCATACAAAAAGATTCCGGTGACATCCGTTGCCAGCAGCCAGCGTGGATCGAGGGGGCTGACGGCGACGTTGAGGATCTCTGCGCCGGGCAGGCTGCGGGGCTCCCACACTTCGGCGTTATCCCCACTAGAGAAAAGACCCTTGTCGGTCAGCGCCAGCAACAGATCGGCACTTCCGACCAGACGGCTCACCCGGGCAGGAGGAAGGCCATTGACTTTGATCGTCCAGTGTTTGCCCAGGTCGTCGCTTCGAAAGACCCCCGTATTCCCCCCGGCCAGCACAGATCGATCCGGCCCCGACGCTACGGCCCAAACGGGTCCATCGTAGACGGGTATCGAAGCGGAAGTCAGCCTCCCGGTCTTGAGATCGAGCAGGCGCAAGCCCCCGGGGGTTGCCAGCGCCACCATGCCCTCATTCGACCCGGCAAGGCAGGCGTCCTGGACCGCCAGGTTGGCCCGTTCCAGAACCGTTTCCCACTTTCCTGCCCCGTTGAGCCTGTGAATCCGGTCCGGCGAAACCAGCAGGGCCGCCCGACTCAGCGAAAAGGGCAGGATCTTGATCACTCCACGCACCGGGGCCTCTCCGTCGAGCCCCTCATTGGCACGCTCCCAAATCGCTCCGGAGTCGCCGGTGCGAAAAAAGCCCCCGTGGCGGCGATCTGAAGGGACCGCGGCGAAGAGAGTTTCCGGGTCTTCCGGATGAGCCGCCAGAGCCTGGATCTGACGGTGCACAAAACCGTGGTTCGCCGGTTCAAAGCTCAGGCCTCCATCCCGGCTGCGAAGGACACCCACGTTGTCGGCAGCCGCCAGGATCAGATTGGAGTCGGCGGGGTGAACGGCCACGGCGTTGATCACTTCATTCCTGACCAGTTGTGTCCAGGAGTCGCCGCCGTTGCCCGATCTGAAAAGGCCCGCGGTCGTCCCCGCAAAAATCACCCGGGGATCAGCCGGGTCAAAGTGAAGGGTCCTGGTGCGCTTGGCTTCTTTCGGGAGGCCGTTGCGCAGCTTCGACCAGTTCGCTCCGGCGTTCAAAGACCGGTAGACGCCCGTGCAGGCACTGGCGTAGAGCACATTCGGGGCCAGCGGGTTGACCAGGAGGGAAAACATGTCGCTGTCAAAATACATTCCCTTGTGGATGGCGACCCATTTTCGGCCTCGATTCATCGTTTTCCAGCCCAGACGCCAGGTTCCGACATAGAGGACGTTAGAGTCCAGGGGGTCGAAGGCCAGAGACTCGACATTGTGCAGGCTTCTGTAGCCGCGCGTGATCCGTTGCCAGGAGCGGCCTTCGTCCTCGCTCAGAATCACACCCTCGGAGATGCCGACGGCCATGACCTGGACCTCGGAGGGGGCGATGGCGATGGCTCTGACCCTGCTCGAGTATCGGCCCAGGTCTACTGTCGTCCAGGAACTTCCCCCGTCACGTGTCACATACAACCCGCCCCGGGAACTGCTCAATTCCCAGCCTGCGGCGTAGAGGGTGTCGGGGTCGTAAGGGTGGAAGACCAGGTTGTCAACCACGAGATTGCGGCGGTTGAGCCCGGGGCGAAGGCGGTGCCAGGAGTCGCCTGCGTTTCGGGACACGTAAATCTGACCGTCTGCAGTGCCCAGGAAGAAGCGTTGAGGGGCTCCCGGGTGAGCCGCCAGCGAACGCACGTCTCCCCCGTAAGGCCCCCGCACTTCGAACCGTTCAGCCGAGAGGGCGGAGCAGACGGTCAAGGAGCAGATGAGGCATTGGAGGGCGAAAAGATTCATAAGAGAAAAGGGCAGTGACCGGAAGGCCACTGCCCTGGACTGCTTATCCAGTCTATTCGTTGACTCAGCTCCTCAGACAGAGCAGCCAGAGTCAGGGAATGGACAATTCGATCTCACCGCGACGATTGACCTTACGACCTTCTGAGGTCGTATTGTCGGCCAGGGGCGAGGATTCTCCTGCACTGGTCGCCTCGATCCTGTCGGGATCGACTCCGCGTTCCTTGACCAGGTAGGCCTTGAGAGCCTCGGCGCGACGCAGTCCCACCCGCTCGTTCGCCTTCTCGCTTCCTCGATCGTCCGTGTGTCCAGTAACAACCGCTCTCAGGCGTGGGTTCTGTTCCATCTTGAGAGCGATCTCGTCGAGCTGGGCCTTGGCCACGTTATCAGGTCGGCTTCCATCCATTTGGACGATGGTCTTTTCGATAACGCGGAAAGTGGACGATGCCGAGCAGGTGCCCCCACGATCGTCCCGAGCCGAGGCAGTGACCGTATGGCTTCCGCCGGTAAAGCCCGTCGTGTTAATCGAAAGTGAGCTGCCGGTGGCCGGCCTCGAGCCGCCGTCCACACTCCAGGAGTAGGAGAGTCGATCTCCGTCCGGATCGCTTGCGGACAACGATGCCGTGAGGCTCTCGCCGGCAAAGGCCTCTCGTCGAGAGAGGTTCAGGGAGCCACAGTCCGGATTGCTGTTCGGTTTACGGGTAACCGTGAGACTGTGCTCGCAGGAGGCGGTCAATCCGTCTACGTCGGTAACGGTGGCGCGAACCACGTAGTTTCCAGGCTGCCGGCCCGTGGTCCCGAACTCGAAAGACAGGTTGTTGTTGGGAACCGACTGGCCGTCCACCGTCCAGCCGTAGGTCAGGGCGTCGCCGTTCGGGTCAGACGCTCGAGCCCTCAAAGTGCGCGAGTCGCCCTCTGTGACGCTTGCGGAAGAGGGATCACAGGTAACCGTTGGAGCGAGCTTGTTTTTTTCAACAGCGATGTCCACCTCGCAGCTGGTACTATGCTGCCCGTAACAGAGCCAGGAACTGGGGGGGGCTGGCATTTCGTCACGGACCATCAGAGAAACAGTGTAGGTGTCCGGCGCCAGCCCGGTAGAGTCAAAAACTGCCGAGCTGTTTTGTGTCGTATCCAGCGACCCTCCCTCCGAGCTCCAGCTAAAGGACAGCTTGGCGTTTCTGTCCGGGTCTGAAGCGTTGGATTGCAGGACCACTTGATTGCCTTCGGTTACCGTCGACGGGTCTGCCACGCAATTTAGAACAGGAGGACGATTCGCACAGGCGGCGCCAGCCACTGCAAGGACAATAATCAAGAGTCTGGAGCAAACTTTTAAACCGGGCATTCTCTCGCCTCCCTTAAAAAAACCGCCTAGGATGCATATGATACCGAGCCCATGTCCCAGTACTGCCTGATAGGCCACCGTGCGCAGATACTTGCGCCCCACCTTGCTCATCACCCGCCGCTCGCTTCGCCAGTTTCAAGACTGCCGCAGATAGGCGAATGTTTTCGAAAGAGAGTGTACGCAAGATTCCCGCCCCGTGCAACCTCAACGGCCTCCCAGGTCCCGCCATCAAAGAGCGGACAGGTGACTGGCTGAACTGTCGGTATAAGAAATGATCCGTCGATGTTACAGGGACAGAGATCATTGAAATAATCTGTGAGTGGAACATTCTTGTATTTATCCGGTTGCCTGATTTCTGTCTTGAGTTCCTCCGGACTCAATGGTGGGGCTGACAGGCTGTAATTGGCGCGCTTAGTCCGTGCGCGCTACAGTACCCAGGAGGCGTTTTTCGTGTGTCGTCCAGCCAGAATGCCGGTATTCCCCATTGTACTGTGCCTGCTTCTTAGCTCCGGGTTTGGTCAGAGGGCCAAAATCAAGCAGCTGACGCCCACCATCAACGGTTCAACGGGTTTGTTTCACGTGCCGGTTGCCGAAACTCTGCGCCAGGGAGAAGGCAGTTTCGGCTTGAAGGCAAACAGTTTCAACCGCGAAGCAGGCGGCATCAGCGTCACCCGCATTCCGATAAGCTTCACCGCCGGCCTCCACGACCGGGTTGAATTCTTTGTATCCTTTGACGTTCACAGAAAAGTCACCGCGGATGGCATCCTCACAAATAAGGCTTCTGTGGGCGGGGCACTGATTCCGTCACAGGTTCCCAGTGGTCAGACGGTCTATTTCAATGACACTCCGTTCTTGGATGTTTCTTCGGGATCGGGCTCGGGAGACGTCTGGACGGGCGTCAAGTTGAGCCTGCTCTCTCAGCACCGGGGGGCTCCGGTGTCGCTGGCGTTTCAGCCGCAGTTGAGGCTTTCCCCTGGGGACAGTGTCTCGAGTCTTCGGGAGGGCCTGACGCCGGGCAAAAACGACTACGGTTTCGACATGCTTGTCAGCCAGAACGTCGGCTGGGGAACCTGGACCATCAGCAGTGGGTTCATGGCCGCGCAGGACTGGGCCCAGGCCGATCGGCAAAGCTACTACAAGTGGGGGGTGGGCATTGCCGTCTCCCTGGGCAGCAAGAAGGTCCATTTCATCGGCGAGGGCCTCGGCAGGGCGTTTTTTGGCGACAGAAATACGGGCGTCGCCAACCCCAGGTCCCCTGTGGATTTGTACACGGGTCTGCGAGGACACCCCTGGAAGCACATGACACTCAGCGGTGCCTATGGTCTTTATATCAACCGCATCGATCCTCTAAATCCCCTCTACGGGGGAATTGATGCCACGAGTCGACACGGCTGGTTCGCAGAGGTTGCGTTTCACCGTAAGGTCAACCGGCCTCCGAGGGTGTCCTGCGCCGTCTCCCCAGCCACGATCATACCCGGCCAGACTTCGACCATTACCCTGGACATCCAGGATGAGGACGACGATGAACTGACCCTTACCTGGAAAGCCAGCGGAGGGCAGCTCGATCAGCAGGGCAGGTCAGCCGTATTCAGCGCCGTGGGCGCGGACCCGGGAAGCTACTCTGTGATCGCCGAGGTGACGGACGGCGATTCGATCGCCAGCTGTTCAGCTGACATTACGGTGAACAAGGACAAGCAGCCACCCGTCGTGAGTTGCCCACCCGGCCGCATTTCGGTAACAGTCGGCGGTTCGACAACTCTCAGGGCAGACGCCAGTGATCCTGACGGCGACGCCCTGGCCTACGGCTGGCCGGTGGCCGGCCAGCCGGTTCCCAACAGCAACCCGTCTTTCGAGTTCGGGACCACGGGCCGGCAGCCTGGAAACTACGTGGTTCGCGCCAACGTTACCGACGCAGACGGATTGACCGCCTTCTGCGAGCACAGTCTCACGGTTACCCGTAAACCGTAGGGCGAACCGGACTGCGCCTCCGTCAGCCCCTCTCGACGAGAGGCCCTTGCCGGCGAGAGTCTCAGCGCTGCCAGGTTTCGAGGGGCGCTGAAGAATCTTCCGGGAGCTCGATTTCATCCTTGAGGTATTCCTCGTCCTCGAACTCGTAGAACTCCAGAAGTTCGTCCCCCTCGGTGATCTCAGCCGGACTCGTTTCGTCTTGTTCGGACACCGGCTTTTTCATCGTGCGCTCCAGGGAAAGGCTTTGCTCCCATTGAGTAATCCTCTTAGCCCGGATTATGCAAGAGATCTGAATCCGAGTGAGATGTGGGCCCAGAAAAAAGGCCGTAGCTCTCTGATATAAAAGGGTTTAGAGAAACAAAGACCCTAAACAGGAGCTACGGCAATGTCAAAAACAGTCTGCCAGAATACCCTGCCATTTCATAGCCACAGAAACATCACGGCTCGTTTTGATGGGGGGAGCCTCACTTCCGACGCAGGATGGTTGTTGTTTGGATCGCTGGATCGTCAACATCGATTGTGCGAGGGCTTCAGTTCCTGTATTTCGGAAAGTCGAGACCAACGCTACATTCGTCATGACCTGTTGAAGTTGATCCGACAACGAGTCTTGCAGATCGTGGCCGGCTACGAAGACTGTAACGACGTCGATACGCTGCGCTCGGATCCGATGCTCAAGACAGTCTGTGATCAGTTGCCAGAGAGCGATCCCGATTTGGCCACCCAGCCGACTTTCTCCCGCCTGGAGAACTCCGTCACCAAGAAGGATCTGATGCGTCTGAGCCGGTGGCTGCTAGGCCGTTATGTGCGCTCCCTGAAGAAGAGACGTCCCAGCAAGATCATCCTGGATCTGGACAGTACCGACGACCACACTCACGGCCAACAGGCGTTCTCCTTCTACCACGGGTATTACCGAAACCACATTTTGCATCCTTTGCTGATCTTCGATGCCGACACGGGAGACCTGGTCTGTGCCCTGTTGAGACCTGGCAACAAGGGGGCTGCCTCTCACATCGTGCCCATTCTGAAGCGAGTCGTGGAGGCCATCCGACAAGCAGTGGGGACGGATGTCGAGATTGAGATTCGGGCCGACAGCGGCTTTGCCACGCCTCGGCTCTACGAGTTCTGTGAATGTGAAGAGAATAAACTCCAATATGTCATCGGGTTAAGCCGAAACCCTCGCCTGCAGCGAGTGGTCGAGCCCCTGCTGGATTCGACTCGGGAAAGGTTCCTTGAGCTGGAGGAAAAACAGCGTCAGTTTGACGAGTTTCTTTATCGAGCCCACAGCTGGGATCGATCCCGTCGCGTCATTGTCAAAGTGGAGGTCGATCAGCGTGGGATCAATCGTCGCTTTGTAGTTACCAACCGGGACGATCTCTGCTCCCAATCACTTTATGACCACTACACAAACCGAGGGCAGACCGAGAACTTCATCAAGGCCTTCAAGAATCATCTGAGCATGGACCGACTCAGCTGTCATCGATTCCTGGCCAATCAGTTTCGACTCCTCCTGCATGCACTGGCTTACCAGATGTTCGTTCGCCTGCGCGACTATCTTCACGGAACCCCCTGGCACAAGCTCGAAATCGAAACCTTACGTCGTCGGGTCCTCAAGATTGGGGCCCGGATCCGACAAACCACTCGACGCATCTGGGTCCATCTTTCCTCAGCCTTTCCCGAACAACCCCTCTTCCACCTCGTCTTGAGTCGCCTCAACTCCAGTTAGCTTTTCCCAGCTCCCCCGAAAAACCGCTTCCGACACTCATCCAGGCCCAGATCTGTCTGAAATTCACTCCCCAAACCACTCAGACGCCTCGCCAACCCATATCCTTCGCAAATCCGCCTGTCACACCTGCCCGCTTCCGAGTTGGGCCACTTCTCGAGTCGTTTTTCAACACCGAACTACGGTTCTTGCATAATCCGGGTTTAACAGCTTCGATCTGGGCACTGAGGATCTTGCCGCGGGAAGGCCCGGGCGCCCCGGCCTGGAGGGGGTCACCGGCCCTGGTTCGAATGCTGATCCGAGTGAATCCTGCCCGTTCCAGCATGGAGACCAGATCCGAGACCTCTTCCGTTCCGGCCATGCAGCCGGACCAGGCCTCCAGGAACGAACGCCGGATCCGGCCGATCTGTCCATGCCGGACCAGATCGGAAACGGCCAGCCGGCCCCCCGGCTTCAATACCCGGAAAGCGTCGTTCAGAACCGCTCGCTTGTCGGGGCTGAGGTTGATGACACAATTGGAGATGACGACATCTATGCTGTTGTCATCGACGGGCAGTTGTTCGATCTGACCCTCGCGAAATTCGACGTTCTGGAGGCCCAGCCGGTCCCGGTTCCGCTCGCTCTTCCGGATCATTTCGGGTGTCATATCGACACCGATGACCGTTCCCTTGTCCCCGACCTGGCGGGCCGCCAGAAAACAGTCGAGGCCGCCTCCACTTCCGAGATCCAGGACCGCCTGCCCCGGTTCCAGGCCGGCCAGGGCGATGGGGTCTCCGCAACCGAGTGATCCATCCGTGACTTCCGCAGGGAGCTCCGAGAGATCCGAAGCGTAGATCTTTTCACCCGAACAGGACGGCTCTCCGTCGCAGCACGATGGGTTCGATTGAGCTTTCCCGCCGTAGCGTTTTCGAATGGCCTGATAAATATCGTCGGTTGATGTCTTGAGCATTTGGGGTTCTCCTCTTTTATTCGGCTGATTCCGGGATCGTTCTTCCCGGTGCCAGAGTCCGCATGATGCGACCGCAGCACACGGTCACCTCTTCCTGGTTGAGCGTATAGAAGACCTGCTTTCCTTCGGCTCTAACCCGAACGAGTCCGGCATCGCGCAGTACCCCAAGGTGGTGAGAGACAGTGGGTTGCTTGACGCCCAGCGGGCCAACCAGCTCACTGACACTGAGCCAGCAGCAGCACAGCATTTTCATGAGCTCCTGGCGAGTAGGATCGGAAATCACCCGGGCAAAGCCGGAAATGTCCAATTCCCCCCTTTTGATCTTCATATCGACAACCATCAATATGACGATATATCGATGACCGTCTATATGTCAAGGGACTGGCGGACGCTTGGCGTTCGCCGTTGAAGGTTGAAGGTTCGTGGAATGTGGAGTGTGGAACCTGGTACGGTCTGACAGGTTGACCTGGGACTCGGTACCACTAACGTGGGAGGGGGCCTCGGGGCAGCGACCGTTTAAATCCCCCCGGTCGCTGCCCCGAGGCCCGCTCCCACGTTAAGAGACCTGATGGGAAGACGCTCAGGAAGACTGCGGGGGTTGCTGCAGATGCCAGTCGGTCACGGTCTGGAAGAAGTGCCCCAGCCGCAGTAGCAACTCGTCCCTGCCCCGGGCAGCGATGAGCTGCAGTGAAATCGGGGCCGCGCTGCTCGCGACACCACAGGGGAGAGAAAGGGCCGGAACTCCCGCCACGTTCTGGGCGGCGTTCATTCGTACCAGGCCGTCGACGATGCCTTCCTTCTCGCCGGAGATCTCCATTGAAGTGGCACCCACGGGCGGTGGCAGGCAGGGAAGCGTTGCACCCACCAGGCAGTCCACTTCCTGGAAGACATCACGGAAGATCTTCTCCGTTTTCCGGCGGACGAAAAAGGCGTTGGCCAGGTCAATAGCGGAGTATTCGCGACCAGCCTGGAGCCTCTCCAGCACATTCTCGCCGTAGCCGTCTCTTTGATCTTCGAGATACTGCTGGTGGAAGCAAAGCGCTTCGACACTTGTAATGACAGTCGAAGCTGGAAGGGCGTCACTCAGGATTTCGATATCGACTGCTTTGACGGTCAGACCCGACTTTTTCAGCACATCAATCGCTGACCAGACAGCCTTCTCGACCTCACCGTCGACCCTGTCCAGAAAGTAAGAGCAGATTCCCAGAGTGACCTGGGGAGGAGGTTCGAAACGAAACCGATAGGGCTCCAGTGCAGAATCGTTGCAGAGGACGGAAGCCAGGACCGCGGCATCCTCGACACTGCGGCCGATGGGTCCTGCGTGATCAAGGGTCGGCGACAGCGGGATCACTCCACCCAGAGGAATTTTTCCAGCAGTCGGCTTGAATCCGGTCACGCCGCAACAGGCGGCCGGGATTCGAATAGACCCCCGCGTGTCGGTGCCCACTGAACCAAAACACATGCCGGTGGCCACTGAAACCGCCGATCCGCCGCTCGAGCCGCCCGCTATCCACTCAGAGTTCCAGGGGTTGCCCACGGTTCCAAAATGCGGGTTCTCGCTGGTCACGCCATACGCGAATTCGTGGAGATTGGTCTTTCCCAGTATGACGGCCCCGCTGGCCCGGAGTCGCTCGACAAGTGGCGCATCCGTCTGGGGCTGACGCCCCTCTCCAAAGACTTTGGAACCCGCGGTCGTAGTGGTCCCGTTGGCGTCGATGATGTCCTTTAACGAAATCGGAATCCCGTGCAAAGGGCCCCGCCACTGGCCCGCCTGCAACTCTACCTCGAGCTGGCGCGCCTCCTCTTCGGCGGAGGGATTCACAGAGACGTAAGCATTGAGGGTGCTGTTGAGTGCTTCGATTTTTCCCAGAGCTTCTTTGAGCAGGTCCTGCGGAGAAACCTCACCTGACCGCACCCGGCTGGTGGTCTGGAGAATCGAACCGTTTTCAAGAGGCGTCACAGTGGTCTGTCCCTCCGAGGCATTCCCCCCTGCCTGGTCTGAAGACGCTGCAACCCCGAAGACTGCCTTTCCCATCGAGCCGAATCTTGCGTTCATGCATTGTCTTTATAAAGCTAATTGCCTGTGTGGCGCAGTGATCTGAGTGACCAAAATGGAAAACTGAGTGGAATTTGGAACAGAAAAAGGAGACACGAAAAAAGGCCCCAAGTGATGTTCACGAAAGCCATATGGTGCCTATGCGTTTACCGTTCCAGGCTCCGAAGAACCCATCCCGCCAAGCGCGCGGCTGCGCCTCGACTGAGCTGTTCCAAAGCAGCAAGCCGCTCCGCTCCAGCTCAGGCCTCCTCGCCGTCTCCGGTCTGGTACCGGCTTCGCTTAGAACCTCCGGGCAAGACCCGGAAGCACCAAAGCGAAACAGACCAAACCAGAGAACCCACTCACTGAACCAACACTCGCAATCAACACAAATCCCAGAATCGCGAACGACACCAGTTTTGTGTCCATTCCGCCCACTGTTCGGTAACACCTGAAAGGCATCACCTCCAGCGGCCTCTCAACCTGCTTTCCGGTTCTTTCTGCCGAAGCTGAAAGAACCATCCGGCGTTGAGAGCGGTTGCCTCAGGGGCTGGCTTTTCGTGTCCACCCCTTGGGACCGAACTGAAGTATAGTCAACATTTTCCAGGCGCCAAGAGAAAAATGAACTGTCTTTGCGTGCCTAATTATTGTGCAGGTTGCAGCCCCTCATGAAGCGCATTTTTTATGCCCACCTGAACCGGTCGCGTCACAGAATTGTCACACACTTTTCCACACGCAGAAGCAGATCGCTCGGAACCCGCCTTGAACAGGCCTGGATTCAAACTCCAGTTTGGCCGATTAGGCCGATTTTTTACCTCGCTGCAGGTGACCGCATCACACCTGCACCACTTCCCGACTCATCGGGGTGACCCTGGCGCTGGTAGAATGCGACCTGGTGCTGCCGGCACGAGACACTCACAGCTGGGAGGAACAACGACAATGGACGACTACCGTACAGAGACCGATTCCATGGGGCAAATGCAGGTACCCGCGAATGCGTACTACGGGGCACAAACCCAGAGGGCGGTCCTGAACTTCAAGGTCAGTGATCTGCGTTTTCCGAGGCCTTTTATCAGGGCGCTTGGCCTGATAAAGAAGGCTGCTGCTGAAACCAGCCTCGAGCTGCATCTGCTCGACGAAGAGTCTGCCCGAGTGATTCTGGCAGCGGCGGACGAGGTGGTGAGCGGCCGGCTGGACGATCATTTTCCACTCGATGTTTTTCAGACGGGCTCCGGGACTTCCACCAACATGAACGTTAACGAGGTCATTGCCAACCGGGCCATTGAACTGGGTGGAGGGGCGATAGGGGATCGGTCGGTCCACCCCAACGATCACGTCAACCTGGGACAGTCGAGCAACGACGTCATCCCCACAACGATTCACGTGGCCTGCCTCGAACAAATTCAAGAAAAACTCCTTCCCGCACTGGATCACCTTCAGGCCTCGCTGCAATCCAGGGCCAAGGATTTCGACCAGATCGTCAAGATCGGGAGAACCCATCTGCAGGACGCTGTGCCGATTCGGTTGGGACAGGAGTTCTCTGCCTACTCGAGAATGGTGGGACAGACCCGGATCCGAATCCGAAATACCTTCGCCTCTCTTTCTGAACTGGCGATTGGCGGCACGGCCGTGGGGACAGGACTCAACTGTCCCGAGGGCTTCCCCGGGCGCGTGGTGGAGAAGCTCAACCAGTGGACTGGACTGAAGTTCCGCGAAGCCGAAAACCGTTTCGAGGCCCTGGCGTCCAGAGATGCTGCCGTGGAGGCAAGTGGTGCCCTGCGGGGAGCTGCCGTCAGCCTCATGAAAATCGCCAACGATATCCGCTGGCTGGGCTCGGGGCCCCGCTGTGGAATCGGAGAGATCAGACTCCCGCCGGTTCAGCCCGGGAGTTCGATCATGCCCGGAAAGGTCAACCCGGTGATCGCCGAGTCGGTGACGATGGTTGCCGCCCAGGTGATCGGCAACGACCTGACGATTGCAGTGGCCGGGCAATCCGGGAACCTGCAGCTTAACGTCATGCTCCCGGCAATTGCCTACAACCTGCTGCAGTCGATCGAGCTTCTGTCCAATGCTTCAGTCATGTTCGCTGACAAGTGTGTGGAGGGAATCGAGGCCGATCGGGAAAGATGCGAAGAGATGGTTGAAAAGTCGCTGGCCATGGTCACGGCCCTGGCGCCGATTATCGGCTATGACCGGGCAGCAGAGATTGCAAAGGAAGCCCGGGAGTCCGGGGATACCGTGAGGGCCGTCGCCCGTCGGCGAGCCGGCCTGTCCCGGGAGCAACTAGACGAGGCCCTCGACCCGATCCGTCAGACTGGAAAGTAGTGCGCTCACTTTCTTGCCGGCGGCTATCCCGCCGGCGCTACCGCTTCTTGCGGGTCACTTCAGGAATTCCAGTATGCCGCGACACCGCTCCACGTCCGTGAGCGTTTGAAAAAACCTTTTCTTGATACGGGTGGGCGTACGCACGGCCAGAAGAGGGTAGCGCCTGAGCAGGCCTCTGACGAGCTGATCCGGGTACGAGTCGGGCGCTGAGCCGATCCTCGCCTCCAGTTGCCGTGCCAGATCCTGCAGCTCCATCAGGCGCCCATAGGCCAGCTGGAAAAATGATTGCAGATATCGAGTCTCCAATAACCGGGTGGCCTGGCGGACATCTCTTGAGGCCGCCAGCTCCAGTCCGATGTTGATGCCGAGAACGGTTTTCCGGATTCCGATCTTCACACTGGCCGGATGCTCGGGGGACACGAGATCGGCCGAGAGCACTTTGTTGGAAACATAGAAGAGCTCTTCCAGGATCGCCTGCTGCCGGGTTCCCTCACTCAGGCGGGCGAGTGTCTCGAAGAAGAAAAGTCCCGCCAGGGGCCTGCCAGGGGCGACGACGGCGACGTTTTCGGAGGAAGGCTGCCAGGTCTTGTGTGGCAGCTGGTCTTCCCGGGTGAGGCGGCTGAAGACGGAGATCGAGTCGAAGTAGTCCTGGAAACCGAGATCTTCAAGGCGGCGTCGGCGATTCTGGTAGGCGGTCTCCTCCAGCTCGGAAACGGTTCTGGCGTTGGACAGAAGAATGTACTGGGTGGTCTGCTCAGGATCGAGCTCAAAGAGCTTCAGCAGCAAGGGGCGCATCAACCGTGAGGCTTCCGGATCGTCGGGGAGTCTAATCCAGAACCTGGCGTCGGGGGTTGCGATCCAGTCGCCACCGGGTAGGTTCGGCTCATCGCTTTCGTCCTCCCGAGGAATGACCTCGAGAAGCCGGTTGAAGGCTAGCTGCCAGAGCTCAGGGTCGGATCCCCTGAGCAGTTTTCTGGCCACCGGCTCATCTGCCGCCAGTAGAAGACGCGAACGAGCCAGGAATTCAGTGCTGCTGGTTCGGTCCCGCTTCCACAAGCCTAGATCCAGAATCCCTGTCCACTGTGCCTCCGTGATCTGGGGCATCAGGGCAACGAGCTCAGCTTCGCTCAGTTCGGAAATACCAAAGAAGAGCTGGGCTACCGGGAGGCGTCGTATCTTTCCCCGGGACATCCCGTCGGCCAGCATGTCGGCCACAGACACCGGAGCGTAGCAGCTTCGGTAAACGGCTTCCTCGGGACGGACGGTCAGCTCCCTGGGGCTCAAACCACCTCCCGGGCACGCGCCCCCGACAAGACTTCCTCGTAGTATTGTTCATACTGGGGGATGATCATGGGTGTATCGAAGCGCTCCTTCGCGGTGCGCCGTGCAGCGCTCGACATCCGCTGGTGCAGCTCGCGGTTCCGGAGGAGATCGATGACGCGTGCGGCCTGCCTGCGGATGTCTCCTACCGGCTCCAGGAAGCCATCCTGCCCGTCGGTTATGAGCTCTGGCACGCCTCCGGTTCTCGTCGCCACCGCCGGAACCCCACAGGCCATCGCTTCCAGGGCCACCAGGCCGAATCCTTCCAGTTCGCTGGGCAGCAGCAGCACGTCAGCCTCGGGAAGCAACTGATCGATACGGAGCCGTTTTCCCAGGAAATCGACGGCATGCGCAATCCCCAGCTCTTTGGCCAGGTGTCCGGTAGAGCCCTGCTCCGGACCGTCCCCGACCATCAGCAGGTGGGCGGGAATCTGGCGCCGGACCTCGTGCAGTATGTGTACGCAGTCGGCCGCTCGCTTCACGCTCCGGAAGTTGGAGATGTGGATGAGAGTTTTTTCAGTCTTCCGGCCGGCCTTTTTCCCGCCTTCCGGCTTGTAGAGATCACAGTTGACAAAGTTGGGAATGACGCGGATGGGACGTCGGATCTCGAAAACTTCTCTCGTCCTGTCGCCCAGATACTTGCTGATGGCCGTAATCCCGTCGGAGTTGTCGATCGCGTAGCGCGTAATGGGGAAATAGGACCGCTCGATGCCGACCAGCGTGATATCGGTTCCGTGGAGGGTTGTCACGACAGGAAGACTGACTGAAGTCCCCAGGACTTTCTTGGCCAGGAAGGCGGAGACAGAGTGAGGGATCGCATAGTGCACGTGCAGAAGGTCGAGTGCGTAGCGCGTCGCTACTTCCGACATTCTGGAGGCCAGCGCCAGGGTATAGGGCTGGTGTTGGAACAAAGGATAGCTGGCTACCTTGACTTCATGATAGTGAATCCCGGGAATCTCGGACTGCAGGCGGATTGGGTTCGCGTACGTAATGAAGTGAACCTCGTGCCCGCGCAGGGCCAGCTCCATCCCCAGCTCGGTGGCGACCACACCACTCCCGCCATAGGTGGGGTGGCATGTAATACCGATTTTCACGCTCCCTGTTCCTCCATTGCGGTGGTGTCGATTTTAGCAGCCCGTGGACTTGCATCGTGACACTTCCATGGAGCGTCCAGTAGAATGATCCGGCCCAGCCCCGTGAAAAGATTCCGGCAACGCACCAGGTAAGGGGAATTCGACTTGAAAATACACGGCATCGACGTACAGACACTCCTTCGCAATCCGTCTCCCGCCTCGCTTTACGAGGAGGCCATTCAAAACGAGGCTGACACGGCCGTCGTCTCGAGCGGGGCCCTGGTGGCACTCTCCGGTGACAAGACAGGTCGATCCCCCGGAGATAAGAGAATCGTGAGGACGGCCGCCACGGAAGGCCACGTGTGGTGGGGGAGCGTCAATATTCCCCTTTCGGAAGAGTCCTTCCGGTTCAACCGGCAAAGAGCGCTCGACTACCTGAACAGCCGGGACCGGCTGTTTGTCATTGACGGCTTCGCCGGCTGGGACCCTCAACACCAGTTGAAGGTCCGCATCGTTTGCGAACGAGCCTACCATGCCCTCTTCATGCACAACATGCTGATCCGCCCCGATCGGGAGCAGCTCGAGAGTTTCGGACAGCCGGACGCGGTCGTTTACAACGCCGGAAGGATCCCGGCCGACCCGGACACGGAAGGAGTGGCTTCGGAAACAAGTGTCGCCCTGCACCTGGACACGGCCGAGACCGTTATCCTGGGTACTGAATACGCCGGAGAAATGAAAAAGGGGATCTTTACTCTGATGAATTACCGGATGCCCCTTCACGGTGTGCTCTCCATGCACTGTTCGGCGAATCAGGGAGGCGACGACGATGTCTCTCTCTTTTTCGGGCTCTCCGGAACCGGCAAGACAACACTTTCAGCCGACCCCCATCGGGCGCTGATCGGAGACGACGAACACTGCTGGACGGATAGCGGAATCTTCAACATCGAGGGCGGGTGCTACGCCAAGGTCATCGATCTGTCTCCGCGCTACGAGCCCGAGATCTACCGGGCCATCCGCTTTGGTTCGGTCCTCGAGAACGTGATCTACGATGCAGACTCACGCGAGGTGGATTTCGCCGATACCTCGATTACCATGAACACCCGCGGTTCCTACCCCATCGAGTTCATTCCCAACGCCAGGATTCCCTGTATCAGTGGCCACCCGGCCAACGTGATTCTTTTGACGTGCGATGCCTTCGGCATCCTGCCTCCGCTGAGCCGCCTGACGCCGGAACAGGCGATGTACCATTTCATCAGCGGATACACCGCGAAGGTGGCCGGAACGGAAGTGGGAGTGGCGGACCCTGAGGCGGTGTTTTCCGCCTGTTTCGGAGCCCCCTTTCTGGTCTGGCACCCGGGTCGCTACGCCGAAATGCTGGCCGATCGGATTCGGAAACACGGGGTCAAAACCTGGCTGGTGAACACGGGTTGGACCGGTGGGTCATTCGGCACCGGCGAGCGCATCAAGCTGCCTCACACGCGCGCGCTCATCGACGCGATCCATCTGGGACATCTGGACGGGGTGGACTATCAGGTGGACCCTGTGTTTGGGCTTTCCTTCCCCACGACCTGTCCCAATGTGCCTTCCGGAATCCTGAACCCGAAGAGTGTCTGGTCTGATCCGGCAGCTTACGGGGAGGAAGCCTCCCGACTGGCCCGGCGATTCAGGAAGAACTTCGCGACTTACGAGTCTGAAGTGGACGCAGCCGTGGCCGAGGCTGGACCGGTTTCCTGAGCCTTGCTGGAAGCCGTCATTCCTTTCTCGATCTCTCCATTCCAGGAACTCATCCCCCCGGAAAGATTGAAGAGGGTGGCGTAGCCCTTTTTCCGGCTCAGGAAGCGACAGACAGACTGCGAGCGCCTCCCGGAGGCACAATAGACGATCACGGTCCGGTCAGGCGGTATTTCCTGCCAGCGACTCTCCAGCCGGCTGGTCGGGACCAGCCGGGCTCCCGGAATGTGACCTGAGGCATACTCGTGGGGTTCCCGTACATCCACGACAAGCGCCTCCCGGCCGGAGATCAGGGCGCTGGCCGAAGCGGCGTCGACGTCTTCAAAGAATCGCTCCTGCTGAACCTGCTCCTCGGTCAGCCGCCGCCCCTGCGAGGCCAGGGCCACAAACTGACCCAGAACTGCAATTTTCTCCTCCAGCTGCTGGCTCGCCTCCCGTATCTGCGAGCTTCGATAGAGGCTCTCTCCATCCAGTTTCTTGACTCGTCGCCGCACCCCCCTTGCTACAATCAACGCATAGCTGGACAGGAGCAGGGCCAGGGCGCTGAAAAGCAATTCCATCCGGGTTCTCCAACGTTGCGATCACGAGAATAACAAATCGGCGGGGGAACCGCTTACGGGTGATGACCAGTCAGCAGCCTGACCTGCCCGGAGCACGACTGCGAAGGGCAACCCGGAGCTTCTGCCAGCTTGTCAGCTTGTGAGCCCCTCAGCCTGTCAGCTGTTTTTCAGTAGGAGATAACGGGAATGGAGCATAATGCACGGCACTTGAAATGGGAGGAAATGCCCTTTGAACAAATGGGAAAGCTCCTGGAGCGTAGGTTCGTCCACGGGGAATCGATCATGCTGACTCAACTCCGCATGGCTCGTGGCGCCCTCGTTCCACTTCACAGCCATCACAATGAGCAGTTGAGCTATGTTCTGGAGGGAGTGCTGAACTTCTGGATCGGTACAGAGGAGGGAGAGACCATCGTGGTGGGAGCCGGGGAGACCCTGCTTCTACCCGCCCATCTACCCCACAAAGTGGAGGCCCTCGAAGACAGTTTTGTGCTGGACCTGTTCAGTCCCCCCCGGCAGGACTGGCTTGATGGCGACGATGCCTACCTTCGGGGGTAACGGCACCGCCCGAGACGGGGAACAGGTCGCTCATAACGGCAGGACAACAGAACGGCAAGGCGTGAGCCTGCCGCCACGCTTCACGAGCAACGAGGCCGACAGTAGCCGCGCGTGACCAACAAGCGCGTCCCTGCCAAGCCAACACGCGCTTACTTCGTGCGCGCTACTGACTCTCCGGCGAGAGTGCACTACAGAAAAACGGTGAGCTAACGCTCTACCGTTCTGTGACATTCCTGAAACGTGGAACGTGGAACAGGCTGACAGGCGATCTGATCGGACCACGGAGGGTCTTCCTACGCACCGACCGAGAACTCGACCTTGCTCCTGGCCGCGTCCACTACTCCCGCCTCCATACCCTGGGGAAGGTCGCCGCAGTCAGCCCGCAGATGTTGCCAGTAGACGGGTTTTATGGAAGCCAGGAGCTCGGCCCGCGTCTTGACCTTCAGAGGTGAGCCCGGATAGATCTTGCCGGCTCGGGTCAGGATGCTGTGAGGAAGCGCGCTGCAAAAACTGAGCATCGGCCAGGTGAAATTCTTGCCGTTGGTCTTGCGCAGCCGAAAAGCCCATAGCAACAGGCCGCCCACTCTGTAGGAAAGCGGGCCCCACCAGCTTTGCAACCCCGGGCGCATGTTCATTTTCCAGCACTGCATGATCAACTGCCACTGCAGGGGAGTGAGATCCTGAGTCCGCTGAACGCCGACCCCATTCGCCATCCGCGTTCCCTCCAGGGGAGTGAACACGGAGGGGACCAGAAAACCGAAAAGTTCCCGCCGCTCTATCTCGAAAATCAGGTCCAGCGTGGCTTTGACATCTTCGTCGGTCTCTCCCGGATTACCGACCATCAAGGTCAGCATCGGAAACCAGTTGTTGCGGTTGAGAACTTCCAGGCCGCGAACCATGACGCTGGGCCAGTCGTCGATCTTGAAGGGGACGCCCTTGCTCGGCATGACTTCCTTGGCCATTCGAACGGACCCGGTTTCCAGTCCGATCAGAGGAACCAGCGCCTTCTTTTTGGGATGGGAGCTCAGGGCTGGAAGGTGAATGGGACTGCTGTCCAGCATGACGTCCGAGAGCTGGCGAATCAGCTCTGGATCAACCACCGAGGGAGCCATGGTGCAATGGCTCAGAACGGTCTGCTCGACTCCCGGAGTTTCCGTGCACTCCCGGTAGAGGTCGACCAGCTTTTCCCGGTTGGGAAAAAAGAACGGCGTGTCCGTGTGCACCTGCCCCCAGATAAACATGTCTTCGGTAGCCAGTGAGATCTGCTTGTTGCCTTGCCTGGCGTTGGCTCGAACCGCCTCCAGGATTCTCTCCTTGGGAAGGTCGATCTGGGGATTCAGATCGGGCATGCAGAACTTGCAGCGTCGGCCGCAGCCCGTTGTCATCTCCACGACCCCGAAGGTCGTCGGCTTCTCGGGAAAGATGATGCCATCGGCAATCGGCGGGTGCTGAACCTCTTTCTGAGACTCGAGCGGGCCCCCGGCCACCGCTGTCCGGAAGATCTCGATCGTCTCGGCAGACTCTCCCCGTCCGTCGATCACACAATCCACTTGCATCTCGGAAGCCTGGCCGGTCTGATTGATCTGCCAGCCGCCGGACCCGCCCACGATGAGCTTGAAGTTGGATCGGTAGGAGCTGGCATTGATCTTCTTGAACGCCAGATCTGCATAGTGTGAATTGATCGGCCGCTTTGAACTGCCGAAGATGGAAGTGTACACGCCCGCCGCGAAGGTCACCCCCAGCGGGTTGTGGGTTGAGACCGCCACGACCCGGGTGGCGGGCCCGATAAACTGATCGACGTCATCCGGATAGCAGACGGCCACGTTTTCGGCGCCGAACTCCAACTCCATCACTTTTTCCACGACACGGAGCCCGGCAGGTACGGACAGGGCCGTGCCATCCGGGTAACGACGAACATTCTTCCATTCCGGGTATTTGCGGTTGATCACTCCCTCCATCCAGATAGGGATGGAGGCCATCGCCATCTGAATGAAGAAACCGGCATGGTCAATCATCTCCGTCAGGGGAGCGGTCAGGACGATGAGCTTCCCTTCTTTCATTTCCTCAGCTCCTCAGATCTGTTTGACCTTTTCCGTCATGGTTCCCTGCTGCGGGGCATGGCTCAAGCGAGATACCCTCAATCGATTCCCATATTTTGCGCAAAGCCGAGCGAAAAACCAAACGGTTTTCTGAAATCACGCATGGACAGGGTTGAGTTCAAACCAGGAAAAGCGCTCCCAGGTTAGCCATCTGCGCTGAAATTCTCACCGATAGCTTTACGTGCGCCGCACATTGATTCTCCTCGTGCCTTGCCTGTGAGCACAGTTCCCGGAACGCGACCGATCAGGAGTTTCCCCGGGGCTGCCCGGATCTGATGGGTCTCACAGGGGAGAGTCGAGGGCGCCCCGAGCGCCGGGGTGTGGCGAGGGCAAAAAACCCGGGGCGTTGTCCTCTGGGCTAGGATCTGAACTGATCAGGAGGTGTCGTCGGGGGTCAGATCCGGGCCTTAGCATCCTGAGTCAAGATAAGTTACCGGGGAGGGAACCTACCCAAACTCAGGATTCTCTTGTTAATCAAACTTTGCCATTCATCTCCCTGAATCGCAGTGAGACCGGTCACGTTATTGGCGCTTCTTTTCGTCACACGCTGTTGCGAAACGTTCTAGAAAAAGACCAGAGACACCGCGCCGTTCAACGTCTCACGTCGGGCGGACCCTTTTTCCTGTTGACTCGAGATTCTCAAAGACCTAAATTGACCTGAAGATGCAGACGAAAGCGACTCGAGAGCTTCCTGTTGGGCGAGCACCACGGTCGGTGGGCTGCATCCGGATCATTTCGATTATTTCCTCCGGTTTGTAGCGGAGGGCTGACTGGTCGTCCTTGACCGAGCCCCTGCAACGAACCCCGCTCCTCCCCTTTTCCTGTTGCAGACCAGACTCGGTTCACGACGGCCGGTAAGGAGGCGATCGTGTCAGAGCAGGTTTTCGTTTACGACTGTACGCTTCGGGATGGCACCCAGGGGGAAAACGTCTCCCTGAGCGTCGCCGACAAGATCAGAATCGCTCGGCGTCTTGACGACTTCGGGATCGACTTCATCGAGGGCGGATGGCCCGGGTCCAACCCGACCGACGTCGAGTTCTTCAGAAAGGCGGCCTCTCTGGAGTGGAAGAAGAGCAAGATCTGTGCTTTCGGATCAACCCGGCACCACAGGTACCGGGTGGAAGAGGATCCCAACTTGAACGCTTTGCTGGCAGCCCGGACGCCCGTTCTGACCATAGTGGCCAAGAGCTGGGACTTCCACGTCGAGAAGGCCCTCGGCATCTCCCTGGAGGAGAATCTGGTCCTGGTACGAGAGAGCCTTTCCTATGTGAAAGCTGAGGGCAAAGAGGTGGTCTTCGACGCCGAACACTTCTTCGACGGGTACCGCCACAATCCGGAATATGCGCTGGCTGTCCTCTCGGAGGCCCAGGCCGCGGGGGCGGACTGGATGGTTTTGTGCGACACCAGGGGAGGGTCCCTTCCCTCGTTGGTGCACGAGGTGACCCGCCAGGTGGTCTCTCGCTTTGACCACATTGGTATCCACACTCATAACGATTGTGAGTTGGGCGTAGCCGGCGCTGTCGCGGCCATTGAAGCTGGAGCCGTCATGGTACAGGGCACTGTCAACGGCCTGGGTGAGAGAACGGGCAACGCGAGTCTTACGTCCATCATTCCCGTGATCGAGCTGAAAATGGCGGACCACCGGAGCGTCGGAGAGGAGGCACTCCGTCAGCTGACATCCGTTTCTCATTTCGTTGGGGAAACCGCCAACATAGCGGTGCCCCACAACCTTCCGTTTACCGGCAACAGCGCCTTCGCCCACAAGGGCGGAATCCATGTCAACGCCTTGATGAAGGACGCTCGCACCTACGAACACCTCGATCCACGAGCGGTTGGAAACAGCCGTCGCGTCTTGATTTCCGATCTGGCGGGCAAAAGCAGCTTGAACTACAAGCTGCGCGAATTTGGAGTCGAGCCGGAGTCGATTGACCTGACGGCGCTGCTCGCCCGGATCAAACAACTCGAGTTCGAGGGTTCTCAATTCGAGGGAGCAGATGCCAGCCTGAAGCTGCTGGTGCGGGAGTTCGGAGAGCACAAAGCCGACCCCTTCGAATTCACCGGGTTTCGCATCTTCATTGACCAGGTTTCGGGAGAGTTCCTGAGTGAGGCAACGGTCAAGGTCTCGGTCGATGGATCGGAGGAGCACACTGCGGCTGACGGTAACGGCCCGGTTCACGCGCTCGATCGTGCCATCAAGAAAGCTGTCTCCCGATTTTTCCCGGAAGTGGAACGAATTCGTCTGATCGACTACAAGGTTCGGGTCCTGGACGCCAGGGAGGGCACGGCCGCAAGGGTGCGTGTCCTGATCGAATCGACCGACGGCAACGAGTCCTGGTCGACGGTCGGCGTCTCGCACAACGTCATCGAGGCGAGTTGGAGGGCCATCGGGGACTCGATTCTCTACAAGCTTGTCTTCCTGGCCGACGAAAGCGGTACGGAGTAGGGCGCTCCCAGGTTCAGTTCTTCCGAACTACACCAGGCTGGCTCAGCCCTGCAAAAGGGGTTAACCAGCTAGAATAGAAAGCACAATGTCGAGGAGATCGGGAAACCTGATTGCAGAGATGAGGCCGGGAATCCCCGCCACGGCCCTGGCCCTGTTGTTTTTCTACCCCCTGGCCGCCGAACCTCCACTTCACCTTCCCTCGACCGAAGTCTTCGAGCTTCTTCGCGATGAATTGTCGGGCCAGCTGGCCAAAGACCACGTTATTGAAATCACGCGCCACCACCGTATTCTGGGATCTCGCGGATACTCCGATGCTGCCCAGTACGTTCTGACGACCCTCCGAGAGTTCGGCTTCCAGGAAGATCGGGCCTGGATCGAGAGCTTCCCGTCCGACGGGACGGTGATCTATCAGACCTGGCAGTCTCCTTCCGGCTGGGACATCGAGTCCGGGGAGTTGCGCATGGTCGAACCCGGCGATGAACTGCTGGTCCGCTATCCAGAGATCGGGATGAGCGTGATCACCTACTCAAATGCCGGCCAGGCGCGCGCGCAACTCGTGGACGTGGGAGCAGGAACTTCCGATTCGGACTACAACGGCAAAGATGTGAGAGGGAGATTCGTTCTGGCGACGGGCGATGGGGGTGACGTCCATCGGCTTGCGGTTCTCAAGTACGGAGCCGCCGCAGTGGTCTGTTACCTCGATGACTTCCGGGCACCTGAGCACCCCGACATGATCGGATCCACGGGAATGTGGCCGAGGACGGAAGAAATCCCTCACGTTAAGTTCGGATTCAACATCAGTAACCGCCAGGGGCGGTCTCTCAAGAATCTCCTGGCAGAGGGCCATCAGGTAGTTCTGGACGGAAAAGTCGCAGGCAAAGGCCTGGAGCCCTGGAGAATGGATGTCATCGTTGCGTTGATCCCGGGGAGTGAGAAGTCAAGCCAGGAACTGGTGTTCACGGCCCATCTGGATCATCCCAAAGAATCCGCCAATGACAATGCCAGTGGGAGTGCGGCCTTGCTCGACATGGCGCGAGCTCTTGACGACCTGATCAGACTCGGAAAACTGACGCGCCCCAAGAGAACCATTCGTTTCCTCTGGGTGCCTGAGCTTTACGGGACCATGGCCTATCTCGACGCCCATCCCGAAATGAAAGGCCCACGACTGGGGGGGAACGTACTGGCCAGCCTCAACCTGGACATGGTTGGCGAGAATCTGGATCTCCTGCGCACCAGGATGAACATCACCTGGACGCCTCCCACCATCAGCAGTGTGTTCACGGATCTGACTTCTCTGGTTGCTGAGCGTGTCGACCAGCAGGGGATTGCCAACCCGGGCGGAAGCTCCAGCAACTTCAACTACCGGATCACTTCGTTCAGTGGCGGAAGCGATCATGTCGTTTTCAACGACGGCGCCGTAGCCGTGCCGGCCATGATGATCGGGCACTGGCCCGACTACACTCGTCACACCACCGAAGACACTCCTGACAAGGTCGACCCCGTAGAACTGGAAAGGGCCGAACTGATTGCGACCTCGGTGTTCTGGACCCTGGCAACGCTCACGCCCGATCAAAGCCTGGGGTTGACCAACCTGGTAGCCGCAAACGCTCAGGCAAGACTGATCCAGGATACCCGAAAAGCGGTCTCCTGGATTCTGGAATCGCCTATCGAGATCCTGGAAGTGAACTATCACGACGCCAGGAGAGTGATCGACTTCGCGCTCGAGCGTGAAACGATGGCGCTGACGAGCGTCCTTGATTTTGCTCCTTTCGCATTGACCCGGCGCCTGGTCGATACCTGGACGCAGAGCCTGGAGGGACAGGCTGAACTGCAGAGACGGACCCTGCACGCCATTTTCTATCAGCGGGCCGGACGCCTTCCGATACCCACGATCCTGAGCGAGCCCGAAAGACAGGCTTCCAAGGTGATTCCAACACGATTGACCCGAGGGCCGCTCGCAGAAGGCGTTCCCGGATTACTGCTGAGCGAAGAGGATCGCTTCTGGTATTCATCCGTAGAACTCTCCGCGCTGGATTTCTATTTTCTGGTCAACCTGATCGACGGCCGGCGTTCCATCCTGGAGATTCGAAACACGCTCTCATCCGCCACTCAGCCGGTTTCTCTGCGATCTGTAGACCACTATATACGCGACCTCGAGAAGGCTCAGCTGGTGGAACTCCAGCGCATCGAGTAAAGGTTTTGCAACCTCAATCCTTTCCCGGCATCTCTCAGCTTGAGATGCTGCGATCACTCAGGGGAGCCGGAAGCTGCTGGTCTCTCCTCTTACTGGCCGCTGTCGCCGTTTCTATCAGCGCCGCTCCGGAGTCGGACCCGAAGACAGAAAAGATCACCCTCCTTTTCACCGGCCTGGTCGGCGGAAGTTATGGCCCCTGCGGTTGCACGACCGAGCCCTCGGGCGGATTTTCGAAACGGTCGGCCTACGCTTCTGAATACGCCTCCCGGGACGGCTCCCGGGTCCTTCACGTCGACGTTGGCGGAATACTGATGCCGAGGGGCCCGTACGCCGGCCGCGTGAACCCCGAGATGTTGAACGCGATTCGAGATCTACCCGTCAGCGTCCTCAACCTCTCTCCTTCCGATCTGTTCCTGTGGGACCAGATTGCGGCCTCCGATCTCCGCGACCACTTCATTTCCTCCAATCTCTCCCCTCTCGACCCGGGCCGACCCGTTCCCACCCGCTACAAGGTTGTCGAAGTGGATCACGGGGACAGGAAGACCCGGATTGGGTTTCTCGGGGTCAGCGATCCCGCAAAGGTCAAGCCCAACTCGGGTTTCGTGGGGGAAGATCCGCTCAGCGCAGTCAGGAGAGTCAAACAGGAGAGCCTGGCGGATGCCGACTTCCTGGTGGTGCTGGCGGATATCCCACAGCGACCGGGTGAGACCACCCTCGAGAAGCTGGCCCGAGACCACCCGGAGATCATCGCCGTTCTGACCACTGAAGACGTCTATCGCCTCCACGAACCCAGGGTCGTGAACAACGCCGTTTTGCTTTCCAGCGTAGAACGGGGTCGCTACCTGGGGCAACTGGAGCTGGTCCTCGACCAGACGGGTGAGGTTCGGGAGTTGATTCCGGAGTTCATTCAGCTGGGCGAGGATCGGGAAGAAGATCCCCGCTTCCTGAGAATACAGAAAAGCCTGGTTCCCTACCTGCCCCAGTAGGGGCGACCCTCGAGGTCGCCCGTCCACCGGGCCGGCACAAGACCGGTCCCTACATACCTTCAACCGGTAACCACTAACCCGCATAGATCACCGATTTGGAAATGAAGGTGATTTTGGTAGACCGGAACGGTTTTCTGAGAGTTTCGCTATCGATCCGGTCCAGGTCGAGTGATGCGGTGGTGTGGATGGTCGTGAATGAACCGTTTTTCGGGTTCGGAAGAGCGTGACGGAATGTATTCAGGCAGAGCTCGGCCTGAGCGATGGAACGATTTCGTTTTTGGGGGCGTTTGATCGGGACAGACCTCAGCAGCGCAGAGGAATGGCCTGGAGGTTTCGAACGACGGCAGCGAAGACCTCGCTGTAGGGATAGGCTTCCGACATGGAGATCCAGACGTGGCGGACCGTGAGGCGGACTTGGGCGCCGATCTTGAGGAGCTTCAAGCGAATCGTCTGACACTGAGCGCGAGCCAGGGGGGTCTGCTTCAGTCCGAGACGACGCAAGGCGTGCATGAGCATGTAGGCGGCGGAGGACAGATACAGCCGGAGTTGATTGGCGCGCATCGTTGCCGCGCTGGTCCGGTCGGCGAACAGACCCAACTGCTGTTCTTTTATGCGGTTCTCCATGTCGCCCCGCGCACAGTAGAAGTCTTCGTAGAGCGCGCGGGCCCCCAGGCGTTCCGGCGACAGGGAGGTGACGACGAATCGGGGATTGGCGCCTTTGTCCAGGAACTCGGCCTTGCCGACGACGCGTCGCTCCGAGGTCCAACTGTGGCGAGTCCGGTAGCGGAAATCCTTGAACACCCGCGCCGGTCGCCCGGTGGCGTTGAACTCGGCTTCGGCCTGAGTCATCGCTTCGGCGCTCTCTGACTTGAGCCGATCATTGTTGGCCAACCCCATCACGTAATCCACGTGATGGTCTTCACACCAGCGGAGCAAGTCATCCCGGCAAAAGCCCGAGTCGGCCCGGATGACGATCGAGACCTCCGGCCAGCTCTGCCGAATCCGGCCGACGATCCGTTCCAGTTCCTCCACCGATCCCGCGGCCCCATCGATATTGGAACACCGCAACCGGGCGCACAGCAGATGCTCCCCCGAGAAGATGTACAGCGGGAGATAACAGTAGTGGCGGTAGTAACCGTGAAAGAACCGGCCTTCCTGCTGGCCATGGATCGGGTCGTCGGTCGCATCCAGATCCAGCACCATCTCCTCGGGCGCCGATTCGTGGGACTCCACGAAGGCATCCACCATCCAGCCGTCGATCCGGTCCGGGTCCATCGCGATCTTCTTGTACCGCTCCTGCTCATCGACCTCGGCGCCGGTCAACTCCAACCGGTTCAGCGTACACCTGCCCGCCAGCGCCTTCCCCCGATCTGAGGCCTGCCGCCGCCTCTCCCCCAACGGATCGGCCTTATTCACCGCCACCGCCAGCATCGGATCGGTGCGCAACTGATCATGATCGTTCAGATCCTCGTACCCCAGACAGAGTCCGTAGATGCGCTGCCCCAACAACTCCTCGACCGTGTGTTCGATCAACCGCGGATCCCGGTGATCCCTGAAACACTCAGCCAGTCCGGCGATCAGACCCGTCCCCCTCTCGACCTCTCGCAACAGCAGCACCCCTGCATCGGAGGTGATCTTCCCGCCGTCGAACCGCGCCTTCACTTTGCGTTGAAATAGTCCGTGAAATTCGAACCTGGCTTGTTTACACTCTGTTCTCATAAGGGCCGCCTCCGTTTGCGTGTGAAAACGTTCATTCAAAACACTTTATACCAAACAGGGCGGCCTTTTGAGGTCCTATCGGTGATCTATGCGGGCTAGAGGAAATTACAGAAAAACGGTTGCTTAACCACTCCCTTGTCTATCCGGACCGGATGCAGGCGAGGAACTGCATCACGATCCGGTAAGCTGGTTCATAGCAGACCAAGACTTTTGCGTTAGGCGGCACCTCGCCGTGAAGAAGGGGTCACCTCACGAAACGGAAAAAATCGTACGCCAAGATCCATCCGAATGGCCGCTCGTGGGCAGCAACGGCCCGTTCCCCCCACATTATCTTGCTCTGTCCAGTTGAGGCATACTCCAACCTAACGTCAGGGACGGGGCGCTAAGGCGTCAGAATAGAGTTCTCATTTGGATTGATGGACACATCCCGTCCAGGGTTCTAGAGTTATTCCTGACAGATTGTGCTTATCCTGTATATCATATTTGCTATGCCACACCGGTGGGTTCGCTACTCGGCGGGCGTCGGCCCGACATCCATGGAAGAGGTGTCATGTTGAAAAAACTGCCCGTTGTCTTTGTGCTGCTTCTTAGTCAGAACATTTCCGCGGGACAAAAGATTTTAGACTCAGCATTTTCCAAGTGTAGAAATATAACTAATGCTGTCTTGCGCCTGGACTGCTACGATCAATTAGCTAGTGTGCTGTCCGAGAAATTCCTGTTGTTAACATTGATCGATGGATCTTTGAGCTCTTTCGACCTTGTCTAAGATCGAAGTAGCGTTGGCCCGCCACTTAATCGGCATTCCCCAGCGGGAAAAAGTTTAGTTTGTGCATCTGCTCATCCTCTCCCCAATGAACCCATCACCAGCTGAGACAACTACAAAATATGGGTAGTAAACAAGAGTACAAACCGATATTCTTCGCAAATCCGCCTGTCAAAACTGCCCGCTTCCGAGTTGGGCCACTTCTCGAGCCTTTTTTCAACAGCGGATTACGGTTCTTGCATAATCCGGGCTCGACGTCTGGGCCCGCGAAAAAGGCTATTCCAAAGAGCAACTCAACCTGGTGGGAATCTGAGAGTCAAGAGAAAGTGGGAGGATCAAAAGAGTGTGGGACGCAGGAAAAAGTGGGAGGCGCCTCAGGGCGGCGACCTGTAGGGGCCGGCCTTGTGCCGGCCCGTTGAGCGGGCGACCACCAGGGTCGCCCCTACGAATCGCCCCCCGGTCGCACACCTGAGGGCCTTCCCCATCTAGTCCAGCGCAAACCCGTGCTGCCGACGGTGGTGGGGGCCGTCGTTGACCTGGGTCGACTTGAACAGCTCGTGGCGGCCATCGCCGGCTTCCGGTTCTGCCCTGGCCTCCAGCTCCCGCATGGCTTCTTCTGAGAGTGGCTGGAAATCGCGGGCGATCCCCACGTCCTGTTCCAGCTCGGCCATCGAAGTGACTCCGACGGCGAGGGTCGAGACCGGCAGGGTGAGGGCATAGGTGCGGCATTCTCTGGGCGTAAACCCGGTATCGGAAACAATCTTGCCGCCCCCCAGGCTCTTCATCGCGATCACGCCCACGTCCTGTTCCAGGCAGACGGGCAGGACCTCCTTCTGAAAACTGCGATAGTGAACATCCATCAGGTTGAGGGGCATCTGAGCGGTGGCCCAGTCATAGGGTTTGTCCAGCATCTTGGAGTGGATGCGCGGATCCTTGTGACCGGTAAAGCCGATGTAGCGAACCTTGCCAGCCTCCTGGGCCTCCAGGGCGTACCTGAGTCCACCCTGTTCAAAGATCCAGTCCGGATCGTTGTCGTAGAGTATTTCATGGAACTGCCACAGATCGATGTGGTCGGTCTGCAGTCGGCGCAGGCTGTCTTCCAGGTGTGTCCGGCTTCCTTCGTAGTCCCTTTCACAGTTCTTGGTCATCAGGAACACTCTCTGACGCCGGCCTCCACTGGCCAGGGCTTCTCCCATGACCTCTTCCGAGAGCCCGTCGTGATATTCCCAGCAGTTGTCGAAAAAGGTAATACCCTCATCCAGGCCCGCGTGCATGATGCGGATCGTCTCCCGGCGGTCTTCCTGGGCCGCTTTTCCGAGGTGCCAGCCTCCCAGGCAGAGAATGGAAACCTGCTCATTGGTCCGCCCCAGGCGCCGCGTTGGCAGGCCGTTGGGACTGTCCTGCTGAGCCGGGGTGCGGGGGGAAAACGTGGCGGTCATGGCCGGGCCATCATGGTGAATGGGCCTTGGTTAAACCGACATTCCTCATATCAACTTCGGATCCGATTTCCTCTGACCTCCCGGTGATGAATGATCAAAACTTATCAGCCCTCCACCCTCGCGTCAACGATTCCCTCGGCATCTTTCCGCCTGAAAAGGGCCTCTAAGCCCAGAGTTATCCAGGCGCCTTTGCCGAAATCTGATCAGTGGAGACACCTCTCCACCCATTCGATCAGAAACACTTGGTGCTAGGCTCTGATCCATCTCAAGCGGTCAATCCGAGATAACATCTCGGCCCATACCTCCTTGCTGACCGCGACTTCCGCCATCTGAAACGTCACGATTCGACTATGGTGAACCACCTTCGCTCCGCTCTTGATCAACTTGGCCAATAGGGTTCGAAGGGACCAGTGTTTGATTCTTCTGGGAAGGACCAGACGGCGCAGAAAATTGCCCAGGTTGTAGGCCAAAACAAACAGAGCCAACCTCACCTGATTCGGGACAAAGTGCTGGCAGGACAACCGCGTCCAGTTCAAGGCATACTTGCCTTCCTTGATCCACTGCTCAGCCGTGCCGCGACCGTTGTAAAAGTGAACCACCCCTTGGGCTCGTGCGCTCCTGTTGGTCACGATGAAACCGACTCTCGGAAAGAGTTCGCCGCGATGCCACTCGACCTTGGCAATCACCCGACGAGGCCGGTCCCAACTGGCGGCTTGATATTTGAAATCGGCCAACCAAACAACGGGTTTTCTGGGTGGGCGCCCCACCGGTCGGGTCAGCAGGTGTTCGATCTTTTCTTGAAGCACCTGGTTGGCGGGAAGCCGGATGGCATACAAAAAGCCCTTCTCCTCCAAGTATTCATAAATCTCTGGCTTGGCGAAGGCTGCATCACCCCGAAAGTATTTGCGGACTTTCTTCTTCTCGTACCGAGCCACGATTGGTTCCAGCATCTCCTTCCAACGGTCCGCACTGTGCACGTTGCCGGGCCGAAGCATGAAACCTTCGCAATCTCCGAACTGGTTGAAGCAAAACAGCGGATGGTAGCAAGTGCATCCGAAATGCCCGTTGTAGGCAGAGGCTTCTTGCTCGCCGTGGACCGGACTAGCTGAACTGTCCATATCCAGAATGATGCGTCGATGAGTTGTTTTCTGCAGCGCTCTTTCCACCCATCGACCATTGACTTCCGAAAGGGCTTGCAGGTTGTTCTCGACGGACAGCATCTGGGTCTCAAATCGACCCATCGTGTTGGCGCTGGCGGCATTCTTATCGTCGAGCTTCTTTCCGGTGATCCTTCGCATCGTCGGATCAACCGATAAGCGATGGGCATCGTTGACATCTTCATAGCCAGCGAGACGGCTGTATACCGATTGACGCATCAAGGCCGTGAGGTGGTGCTGGATGTTGCGCCCGGTCCGCGAATCGTGAAACACGAAGGGCACACTATCGAATAAACCCAACGCCTCATCCAGATCACGATAGGCGAGAAGTCCGGCATCCGATGTGACCTTAGCACCATGAAACTCAAGCCTGATACTGCCATCAAAACCGACCTTCACACCTTCACCCTTGGGGTGAGCCATTCCTTGCCCCCTTTATGTGCTATATCTCCTTTAATTATAGTAGTTTACATCGATTCAGACAAGCAATCTTGGGGTCCTATATGGTGAATGTGGGCTTAAAGGGCTTGGCCAGGTGTTGGTTATGCACTCGAATATATCTTCGTATTTCGTTCCTCAACTCTTGAACACTAGTGAAAGAGTTGCGGTAAAGGGAACGCCGCTCAAGCTGTGAAAACCAGGTTTCGACAGCGTTTAACCAGGAAGCACTGGTAGGAGTAAAGTGGAGATGAAAACGTGGGCGTCGTAGGAACCAGTTTCGGATTTTCTGGGTCTTGTGAGTGCTCGAGTTATCGAGAATGAGGTGAACGTCCAGATCTGGATGGACGACTTGCTCGATCTGACGTAAGAAGGCTAAAAACTCTATGGCCCGATGCCGTTTCGTGATTCGGCCCATTACTTCACCGGTGGCCACGTCGAAGGCGGCAAACAGACTGGCCGTCCCGTGGCGTTTGTAATCGTGGGTTCTGCGTTGGACCTGCCCGGGTTTGAGCTGAAGCATGGGCTGGGTTCGGTCCAGAGCCTGAATCTGAGTTTTTTCGTCTACAGACAAAACCAAAGCGTTGTCGGGCGGGTCCATGTACAGGCCCACCACGTCGATCACCTTCTCGGCGAAATCAGGATCGTTGCTGATCTTGAAAGAGCGAATCCGGTGGGGCTTAAGATCTGCGGCTTTCCAGATTTCAGTCACCTGATGTTTGCTGACTTGGGCATACTCTGCCATGAGGCGCAGGCTCCAATGAGTCGATTCCCTGGGGATGGTCTGCACGGTGGCCTTGAGAATTTTTCGTACCTTCGCTGGCGATAGTCGCCGTGGTCGACCCGAACGGGGCTGATCCTCCAACCCTGATAGCCCCACCTCAAGGTAGCGCTTTCGCCACTTCTGTATGCTGCCCAGGCGCTTGGACAGCCTTTGGGAGACCTCAATTGCTGTGAGTCCGTCCCCGCACAGTAAGATCATCTGGGCTCGCTCGGCGAGGATTCTTTTGGTGTTGGAGGCCCGCAGCCAGGACTGTAGAATTGCTTTGTGTTGTTGGGGTAGATCGAGTCGAATATGTGGTCTTGCCATGCCCAAGGATAGAAAAGTACCCTGACTATTAACTACAAGAACTTTCCGGACAGTACACTAGTGCCAACGATTTCATTCCGATAGACCGCTCCTTGGGCTTCCGTATTTCCTTTCCAGCGACGTCGGCCCCGCCGCGGTTCCGAGAGGTAACTGTGGACTCCCAGCTCAGTCGCCTTGGGCGGAAGCTGGGGCGGTGAAAGCTTGGAAGTCGCTGCCTGACGGGCTTTGAAAAACACGCAGGTCGAACTCGGGCAGGACGGCCAGAGTGTGGTCGAAGATGTCGGCCTGAGTGGCTTCGTAGTGAGCCCATCGGATGTCCTTGCAGAAAACGTAGATCTCGATCGGCAGGCCGTGCTCACCCGGAGCCAACTGGCGAATGATAAACGTCATTTCCTGACTCACCATGGGGTGTTTCTTCAAATAAGCCTCGATGTAGGCTCGAAACATCCCGATGTTGGTCATTCGTCTACCGTTGGCCAGGCTTGAATTATCCACGTTGGCGGTCCGATTGTACTCGGCCAGTTCGGTTCTTTTCGTCTCCACATATTCGGAAATGTACTGGATCTTGGAGAAGCGCTTGATCATTTCCTCGTTGCAGAATCGGATGCTGTTCATATCGATATGAAGGGCGCGCTTGATCCTGCGTCCCCCCGATTGCTGCATGCCGCTCCAGTTCTTGAAGGATTCGCTGATCAGTGCATAGGTGGGAACCGTGGTGATGGTCTTGTCCCAGTTCTGAACCTTGACGGTGGTCAGGGTCACTTCCAGGATGTTCCCGTCAGCGCCGTATCGAGGCATCTCGATCCAATCGCCCTCGGTCACCATGCGGTTGGCGATCAGCTGAATACCCGCCACAAAACCCAGAATGGCGTCCTTGAAGACCAGCATGAGAACCGCCGTCAAGGCCCCCAAGCCGCTCAGAAAATAAAACGGTGTTCGGTTGAGGATGATGGAGAGGATAAGAGTGCCCGAAACAAGATACAGAATGATCGTCAGGGCCTGCAGGAAGCTTTTGATGGGAACTTCCTTGGAGATCTCGAACGTGCCATAGATGTCATGAACGGCGTTGAGAAAAGAGTCGATGGCCAGAACCCCGACCAGGATCATGTAAATGAGCACCGCACTGATGTGAAGGGAAGTGAGCAGTCCATATCCTTCCAGCGCCAGGGGGATCAGCGTGTAGAGCACCAGCGCCGGAGCCAGATGCGAGAGCTTGGTGAAGACCTTCCTTTGGACGAGAACATCATCCCAGTCGGTTCGAGAGCGTGAGACAAGTGATCGGACGACCGACAGAATGGCCTGTTTGGCCACGAAGTTGGCCACAACGCTCAGGAAGATCACGAAAAGGTAGGCAAGGATTCGGGTGAGTACCAGTGCGGTAGCAACATCCAGATTCTGCTGGATCAGCCAGTTTTCGATTAGTTGTAGCATTGGCTCACCTCCTACTCCTTAATTCCAACCCAATCCTACCAGCGCGAGGAGATCGGCGAAAACCATCAGAGCCCCCATCCACCGGCACCCCCTCTCCCCAAAGGAGAGGACCTTCTCGAGCAGCACGAAAACCGTGATGGCGGCAATCCGCAGCAGGTTCATGACCCCACCCAAAAAAGCAAGCCCATCAGGGCTCAGCAGCAGCCCTGGCAATGGGCCCCGTGCTCGAGTCCCATTCGGCAAGCTCCCGCCGGACCTTGTTGCATGGATCATCCCGAAGGATGTCTAATCATGGTGTTTTTCAACACTGGGGATAACTTAGATGCCACATAAGTTCAACGCAGCCCGACGGCACAAGTTTGATAAAGCGCAGTATCGGGTGATCAACTGGGCGGAATATAACGAGAGCCTGCGCCAGCGGGGTGATCTGACGATCTGGGTCAGTGCGGAGGCGCAAAGTGTGTGGAGCGCGCCGCGCCGCACGTCACGGGGTGGCCAGTGGAGATACTCGGATTTGGCGATCGAGACCTGCCTGACGCTGCGCACGACGTATCGGCTTGCGTTGCGGCAAACGCAGGGACTTATGGGCTCCATCGGCACGCTCATGGGGCTGGATATACGGGTGCCGGATTACTCCACACTGTCGCGTCGCGCAAACGGCTTGAGCATCGCTCAGGCGATGAGGCAAGCCGGGTCTGTGGCTGTCCATCTGGTGGTGGACAGTACCGGCCTCAAGATCTTCGGCGAGGGGGAATGGCTCGCCCAGAAGCATAAAATCAAGGGAATACGCCGCCGCTGGCGCAAACTCCACCTCGGACTGGACCTGGCCAGCGGTGCGATTGTTTGCGCCGATCTGACTCACGATGAGGTTGGAGACAGCACCGCCTTACCCGGGCTCCTGGATCAACTCGATGCTCCTGTCACGGGCTTTCTGGCTGACGGCGCCTATGATGGAGCGTCCACACGGGATATGCTGAGGCAGCGGTATGGGGAGACCCTGGATGTGGTTATACCGCCGCCGAAGAACGCAGTGATCCGACCGCAATCGGCGCGGGATCCAACCGTTCGGGATCGCCATATTGCCCAGATCCGCAGCAACGGCCGCATGGCCTGGCAAGTGGCCACAGGGTACAACCAACGCAGCCGGATAGAAACGCAGATCGGCCGTTGGAAGGGTGTCATCGGCCGCAGACTCCAATCCCGCAGCTTCTCCAGGCAGATCACGGAGATCCAGGTCGGCCAGAAAGTTCTGAACACAATGACCGCACTCGGGCGGCCTGTGTTCTAACGTATCACCTGACGCTACCGCTTGAGAAAGGGCGAATTCCATCTCCGCCCCGATCCATGCAACAACGCTCGTTCCAGCCCATCTCGTATAGATGAATCTGATGCTCTGCATCTCCCCAGTTCCGGGCGTAGCTGGCGGCCTTCTTCGGGTCTATGTCGTTGGCGAAAAGGCATGACCACCCTGGGCCGAGCCCCGCACGAACCATTCCTCTTCCGGCGAAGAACTCATAGAACCCGCGCATCAATCACAACCTCATCGTTATCATCATTCGCCATCACCTGCGATTTCACATTGGTCCACTACCCAGACCTTGTTCGACTCTCGCCTCGTCCCACATCCGCTGATAAGTCTGGAACACCGCCTCAAAGGCGTCCGTTATCTGGGTAAGGGTCGTCTGGGATTGCTTAGCTCCATCCTTGAACGATGCCCCCGACTGATAGCATCTCGCTTCATCCACAAAGACATAGCGATCATGAAGACCGGACGTGGCAGAGCGCACTTCCACGCGCAGCCCACTTTGCACTACAAGGGTTTCAACCGCTGGTAGCAGGGACAAAAGTTTCTTCAGTGTAAGTAGTCGGACCGTCACTCCGCTTGTGATCTGCGGCAAGTATAGAGAAACGAATTTGGAGTCCAGGTAGGGGTCACCGAACAAGAGGTCGTTGCGGGCCATCTCTATGATCTCGCGGATCTCATCAAAATAATCGAAGGGCCTCCCGCCGGAGATCGCAACGGAAAGAGGTCCAACGGTCTTCATCCGAAGATCGTGTTGAGCCTGGAATAACAAAGTCCTGATTCCACGATATGCAGGGCCAGAGCGATCAAGGATGTTATGGGCTAAAATCATTTGGTTTCGCGTCTCAGTCGGAAAGCTTGCGAGGTGTTCATTCGGCGCATCCTGAAGCGCACTAATGTGTCGCCGAACGGCAATGCTTTGAATGGAATTCCACTTTCTGAGAACCGCTTCGGTACGGCCTAACCAGCTGAGCGCTTCATCGTTCTCCCGTTCCTTAAAAGCCGATTGCGGAGGACTGGTTCTTAGCAGGTCCTCCACCGCGGCAAGTAAATGCTCGTCGTCCATAAGCGCCTCCGGAAGAGTGCGTAAGCCATTTATTCTTGAATGCTGGCACTCGGCCCATTATCCCGCGCATCCCTGGCAAAAACCCCGACCACAACAGATGGAGAGGACCTAACGGCTAGGGCCATAGTCCCGCTCTGGATCACCGCGTTTCGGTCCACGGCTCGCCGACCCTTTGCTCGACGGAAACTGCGAGGGCATCGGTGGTTGGCTGGCCCTCTCCACGGCCCTTCGCATCTTCTCGTAAGCACGCTCTCCGTCGAGCTCCCTCACCTGCTCCATCCGCTCCTCCAACACCGATCGCGTGAACCTGTACCAATCGACAGGACGATTCCCGTAACGCAGTGAGCGACCGTCCGTCCTCACCGCCTCACGCGCCCGCCCCTCTGCCCCTTCCATGCCGCTGCGGTAGACTCCTCCCGCCTTGCTCTCAATCTCCCGCACCGCTTCGGAATGCGCTTTCCCAAGCGAAACCAGCTCCCACCGTAGCCGGTCCTCCAGCTCCGCACGAAAGCGCCCCATCACTTCCGTGCGTCCCCGGATCGTCCCGCCGATCTCTCGCAGTTTGCCACCCAACTCCCGCCAAGCCCGAAACCGGCCTAACACCCCACGGCAGTCTTTCGCCAGCTGCTCCCGCTGCCGCTCTTGACGCCCGTAAAGCGCCGACCACTCCCGCTTACTCCGCCTCTCCAGTTTCCCGAGATCCTTCCCCCGCCACTGCTGAAGCCGCTCCCATTGCGTGCGCTCCTCTGCCCGCTGCCAGGCCACTCGCTCCCGCTCCGGCCCTTCCCGCTCCGCCGGGATCACTTCCCGTGGCTCCCGCTGCGGACTCATCCGCTCCCGCCTGAAGCGCCCTCCCGAATGCCCGCGCCCATCCACAACCCGCTCCCTCGCCTCCCGTCGCCTGTTGTTCCTCTCCCGCTCCGGGCACCGGATCTTCCCCTGCTCCCGCTCATACCTTTCCGCCCACTTCCCTGACGGTTTATGAATAATTCTGGCTAAAACACTTCCTAACAACCGATAGTTCCAGCGGCCACTCGCTCTGCGTGGTTATCGCCGCTGTTGGGGTCGCGCCCTCGATGACCTAGGAAGCCAAGGCTTGCCTCACCAGGGTTTTCACAAAACTGAATGAATTGCTAAACTGGTCCAATTCGGGTTATCGCCTCCACACGCTGAAAGGCGAGATTGTCGGCTATTGGTCGATGATGGCGTACAAGAGACACAACCAACTGACGCTTGCGAACGAATGGTGGAAACATCTTCGGAAGTTCAATAAGCGCCGGTTCTGGAAAAAAGAGCGGCGAGCATTCTGCCTGAGAATCCGAAAAGGTGCGGTCGTATGACGCGCTTTTTTCGGAGTTGAGAGAGTTGACGATGAGAGGTGCGGTAAAGTGTCGATATGACTTCGTTCCGGAAGGCGTTGGATCGAATCCTTCGGGGCACTTCAGACGCCGGAATCGATTTCAGTGAGCTGTGTAAGGTCTTGGAACGCCTGGAATTCCAAGAAAGAATTCGAGGCGCTCACCATATATTTGTGCGGGAAGGAGTGAGCGAAATCCTTAATCTGCAGCCCCGTGGCCGAAACGCAAAGCCCTACCAGGTCAAGCAGGTCAGGAATGTTATCCTGAAGTACCGACTCGGAGATGCGAGTGAAGAGTAAGTACCGCTACCAGATCATCATCTACTGGAACGACGAAGATAATGCTTTCATCGTTGAAGTACCTGAACTTCCTGGGTGCGCGGCGGATGGCCAGACCTATCAGGAAGCCCTCGCGCAGGCGGAAATCGTAATCGACGAGTGGATCGAAACAGCGAAGGAACTCGGCCGCGACATTCCAGAGCCTCGTGGACGCCTGACATTCGCGTAGCCAAGTGTGGGCCGCTGCAGGTGAGACACAGCCCTCCAGTGGGCACTGTCAAGTCAACTGATTTCCTGGAGGTTCCACTGATTAACATGCCAGCTAAGTCGCTGATTTTTCGGGGTGGCCAGAATTGATTTCGCGGCGAAAAAGAGTGAATTCCGGACTGGCCGCATGAATCAAGAGCAGGACCCGGGCCAGCTCGCGGAAATCCGCTGCCTAGCCGAGCAGGGGAACGCCGAGGCGCAATTCAGCCTCGGGTTCAGGTACGACGAAGGCGAGGGTGTGCCCCAAGACTCTCAAGAGGCTGTCAAGTGGTGGCGCAAGGCTGCCGAGCAGGGACACGATCAGGCCCAATTCAGCCTCGGTGTCATGTACGAAACCGGCGAGGGTGTGCCCCGAGCCTCTCAAGAGGCCGTGAAGTGGTATAGGCTTGCTGCCAAGCAGGGAAACACCGAGGCCCAATTCAACCTCGGTGACATGTACGCCAGAGGCGATGGCGTGTCGGAAGACAAGACCGAAGCCATGAAGTGGCTCCGCTTCGCTGCCGAGCAGGGACACGCCGAGGCCCAATTCAGCCTCGATGCCATACGACATGATTGGACCTGACCTGTCTACTTCGAGGGCATTGTCAGAGGAAAGCGGTCTTGAGTTGGGGAGAAGTGTCTTGTAATTGTCTTCGCATGAAGAGCCCATTTCGCTATTTCAAGACTGCGCCCGAAATCATCCGCCTTGCGGTGATGATGTAGGTGCGGTTTCCACTGTCGCTACGCAATGTCGAGGGCCTTCTCCACGAGCGCGGGAGCGAGGTGAGCCACGAGACGATCCGGTTCTGGTGGAACCGTTTTCGCCCGATCTTTGCCGCCGAGATCCGCAAGAAGCGGAACGGTCGAATGCGTGCGTTGTCGGGTTGGCGGTGGCACCTCGATGCGGTGTTCGTGAAGATCCATGGCGAACGCCATTACCTGTGGCGTGCCGTGGACCAGGAAGGCGAGGTGCTGGAGGCCTTTGTCTCGAAGAAGAGAGACCGCAAGGCCGCCTTGAAATTCCTCAGGAAACTGATGAAGCGCTACCCTAGCCGCCATTTCTCACCGATAGGACCTGAAAAGGCCGCCCTGTTTGGTATAAAGCGTTTTGAATGAACGTTTTCACACGCAAACGGAGGCGGCCCTTATGAGAACAGAGTGTAAACAAGCCAGGTTCGAATTTCACGGACTATTTCAACGCAAAGTGAAGGCGCGGTTCGACGGCGGGAAGATCACCTCCGATGCAGGGGTGCTGCTGTTGCGAGAGGTCGAGAGGGGGACGGGTCTGATCGCCGGACTGGCTGAGTGTTTCAGGGATCACCGGGATCCGCGGTTGATCGAACACACGGTCGAGGAGTTGTTGGGGCAGCGCATCTACGGACTCTGTCTGGGGTACGAGGATCTGAACGATCATGATCAGTTGCGCACCGATCCGATGCTGGCGGTGGCGGTGAATAAGGCCGATCCGTTGGGGGAGAGGCGGCGGCAGGCCTCAGATCGGGGGAAGGCGCTGGCGGGCAGGTGTACGCTGAACCGGTTGGAGTTGACCGGCGCCGAGGTCGATGAGCAGGAGCGGTACAAGAAGATCGCGATGGACCCGGACCGGATCGACGGCTGGATGGTGGATGCCTTCGTGGAGTCCCACGAATCGGCGCCCGAGGAGATGGTGCTGGATCTGGATGCGACCGACGACCCGATCCATGGCCAGCAGGAAGGCCGGTTCTTTCACGGTTACTACCGCCACTACTGTTATCTCCCGCTGTACATCTTCTCGGGGGAGCATCTGCTGTGCGCCCGGTTGCGGTGTTCCAATATCGATGGGGCCGCGGGATCGGTGGAGGAACTGGAACGGATCGTCGGCCGGATTCGGCAGAGCTGGCCGGAGGTCTCGATCGTCATCCGGGCCGACTCGGGCTTTTGCCGGGATGACTTGCTCCGCTGGTGTGAAGACCATCACGTGGATTACGTGATGGGGTTGGCCAACAATGATCGGCTCAAGTCAGAGAGCGCCGAAGCGATGACTCAGGCCGAAGCCGAGTTCAACGCCACCGGGCGACCGGCGCGGGTGTTCAAGGATTTCCGCTACCGGACTCGCCACAGTTAGACCTCGGAGCGACGCGTCGTCGGCAAGGCCGAGTTCCTGGACAAAGGCGCCAATCCCCGATTCGTCGTCACCTCCCTGTCGCCGGAACGCCTGGGGGCCCGCGCGCTCTACGAAGACTTCTACTGTGCGCGGGGCGACATGGAGAACCGCATAAAAGAACAGCAGTTGGGTCTGTTCGCCGACCGGACCAGCGCGGCAACGATGCGCGCCAATCAACTCCGGCTGTATCTGTCCTCCGCCGCCTACATGCTCATGCACGCCTTGCGTCGTCTCGGACTGAAGCAGACCCCCCTGGCTCGCGCTCAGTGTCAGACGATTCGCTTGAAGCTCCTCAAGATCGGCGCCCAGGTCCGCCTCACGGTCCGCCACGTCTGGATCTCCATGTCGGAAGCCTATCCCTACAGCGAGGTCTTCGCTGCCGTCGTTCGAAACCTCCAGGCCATTCCTCTGCGCTGCTGAGGTCTGTCCCGATCAAACGCCCCCAAAAACGAAATCGTTCCATCGCTCAGGCCGAGCTCTGCCTGAATGCATTCCGTCACGCTCTTCCGAACCCGAAAAACGCTCCATTCACGACCATCCACACCACCGCATCACTCGACCTGGACCGGATCGATAGCGAAACTCTCAGAAAACCGTTCCGGCCTGCCAAAATCACCTTCATTTCCAAATCGGTGATCTATGCGGGCTAGATGTGACGTGGATCGTCACGGGCCTTTCCCAGTACTACCGCGTCTCGAACTATGAGCCGGCAAAGCACCTCGCGCTGGCTCTGACCAATTACATCCTCGCCAACATTTTCAACGGGGATGAAGAATCGGATAAGGACCTGCAGGTGTTCGCCAGGGCAGGCCAAAGAGCTCCAGGACTCTGGGCCGGCCACTTTCATGCCTATGGGGGTCTGGGAATGCACGCGTTGTCAGAGTTCTCCTATGCCAGCGGCCAGATGCAATTCGCTACCCTGGCGAAAGCGGCCTATGAGTGGGCCAAGTCGGCGGAGATGGGTTCCATTCCCGAGCTCGGATTCTTCCCCGTCATGCAGGGGCAGCAGGGTCCAGGACGCCAGCCCGGGTTGGAACCAATGGAACCCTGCAATGTCGGAGACATGATCGCGATAGCCGTCAGATTGACCCAACTCGGAGTGGCTGACTATTGGGAAGATATCGATCAGTTTGCTCGAAACGGATTGATCGAATCCCAGGTTACCCGACCGGATCAGATGAATTCGTTCATTCGCAAAATCCGAGAGGGAACCGTTGAAGCGTACATACCCCAGTGGAGACCCCGGGGAGCCAGGGAAATGCCCGTTGCCTACAATGAGACCTCCGAGCGCATCAGCGAACGAGCCGTCGGCTATTTTTCCATCGGAACCCACCCCAACGATCTGCACGTGGGACACCGGGGGATCACGGACATCTGCTGCACCGGCAATGCTGCCCGGGCTCTTTATTACGTCTGGGACAATATCCTTGGTTACGACAAGGGCGTACTCACGGTGAACCTTCTGATGAATCGCACTTCACCCTGGGCCGACGTCGACAGCTACATTCCCTATGTGGGCAGGGTAGAAATCGCCCTCAAGCAAGCTTGTCGGTTGAAAGTACGGTTAAACAACTGGATTGACGAGAACCGGGTCCACTGCACCATTGGAGGAAAGGACGCCTCCTTTTCCCGGGAAGGCAGAACTATCGACCTGGGTCGGGTGAGGCAGGGACAAACGGCCACGATTCGCTTCCCCATCCGGGAGCGGACGGAGAAGCTTCGTACCGGAAAACTGGTCTATCGAGTGACCTTCCGGGGAAACGACGACGTGAGCATTGAACCGCGGGGTAAGAATTACGCCCTTTACCAGCGCGACCACTATCGATTCGAGCAACCCCGCTACCTCAAGACCAAACGGTTCGTTGCCCAAAAAACCGTTCGCTGGTAACCGGGACGACATCAGACCGGCGTCTGAGGCCCTATGCCTGGAATGGAAACTACCTCAAGAAGACCACTGGTGAGAGGAGTCCAGATATGAAGCCGAGCAAGTTGGGGATCGCTCTAGGGCGCGGTGTGCCGCGATCGAGTTTCGGGATTGCTTCGGCTCTGGTCTTCGGACTGGGACTCTCGGTCAGCCCCTCCAGCGTGTTTCCTCAAACAGTGACTCGGGAGCCAGATTTCGAAGATTACGCCCCGATTGAAGCTTACGTCGATGGAACTCCCGTCTATTCCCTGGGCAACATCGCCTACATTTACGGCCTCAGTCCCGACCTGCTGCCCGGCGCGATGATGCAGCAGGGGAACAACAACCCGGTGATCAAGAGCAAGCCCAAGAAGTCCTGGGAAATCAAGAGCAATGGCTTTGGCGTGACGATCGGTGAGCCCGGGGTGAGAAGCATGAGGAACGACAGCCAGCCGATGCTGCCCATTCATCTGATCGATGGTGATTCGGACACCGCCTGGTGCAGTTACGGAAGCGCAGTGCCGGACGCCCGACCGGAATGGATCCGCATTGATCTGCCCCGTGAGAGCAAGGTGGCTTCCGTAGCCCTCGTGTGCAGCGCGGATTTCGCCCTGGCGAAGCTGTGGCGGGAAGGAAAACTCACGGATCTGATGGGCTACCACGAATGGGCGGGACGCGCTCTTCCCAATGAACTGAAGATCCAGGTCAGCCGCGACGCCTGGCACTGGACAACCGTATACGACAACAAGAACTTTTCCGGGAATGAGGAGGGGACGACTTCGATCGAGTTCGAGCCGGTTCTTGCCAAGCAGATCCTGATCAGCGGTCGAAACTTCAAACGCACACTCTCCAAGTACGACGGCTATGCCTTCTCGCTCGGCGAGTTGGAGGTCAGGGATCGGCAGGGAGACAATTTAGCTTTGATTTCCAGGGGCTCGGGCGTGACTGTCTCTTCCACCTCCCACTTGATGAACCACGATCGCTTCACTCAAGAGTTCCTTTTTGGGCCGGTTCAGTATGACCTGGGCTTGAAATATGTACGCATGGGTGCGGATAACGGACTGCTTACCTGGAACTACGTGGAGCGGGAAAAAGGAAAGCTGCAGGTTGATCCCGTCGCCGACGCCCTGGTCACGGAAATGCACGGCAACGGAATCAACATTGTGATGAATGTGGACGTCAAGGCCAACTTCATCTACAAGGGCCGCAAACTGGACTGGAAGAAAGCCCGCATCCGCGAGATCAACAACATCTACTACGACCACCCGGGCTGGGCCTGGGAGACGCCGGAAATGATGGAGGGCTATCTGAGATACGTGGACTACATGGTCGGGCATTTCAAGGACCGGGTGTCCTACTGGGAGATCGGCAATGAGTGGGCCGACGAGCGGGTGCGGGAGCGCCGCATCTCCAGTCGCGACGTTTACGCCATGGCGGTGCGAAGGATCAAGAAAGTCGATCCCGACGCCCGCATCATGGTGGGTGTGCATTGGATGGCCGATTTCCCCAGACTGCTGCGGGACTGGCTGGACAATCTTTCCAAACAGGAACTGGACCTGCTGATGCCGGAGGCCGTGGGTTCACACCCAAACCCGAATTGATGCGGGACTCACTCTCAACGATCTTCGCGACTGGTACTGGGACCAGAACAGGCAAGCGATCAAGGAAGGGAATGCGCTGGGATTCAAAGGCACCTATATGGCCAGCGAAGTGTACAGCTGGAGCCTCTACCCACCCGGTCCCTCGGCCGTGGCTGAAGGCGATCCGAAAGTCTCGAGCTATTACCTATTCGGCAAAACCAACGGAGAATCAGAAATGGTGAGGGCCAAATATCTGGCCCAGAACATGGTGGGACACACCGGCCTGAACATGCTGGCTTTTCAGTGCAACACGTACTTCGTTGGCGCACCGGTGGGACAATCTCTATTTCGTGTTCCCGTCCCCGCCCAGACCATTCATGCTGTTCAGCCGGACGCCGGCTACTATACGCTTCGCACGCTGGCAACCGTCCTGGACGAATGGACGGGCTCCGAGTTCCCGGTCTCCTTCAGCGGAGACAAAGGATTTGAAGTTTTCACCTTGCAGCGCGGGGAGAGTGAACTCATGGTGGCGGCATGGCTCCCGGGCGATACCACCGACGGCCTTGTCGAGTCCAAGAGTGATGTCACCCTGCCCATGCCTGATGTGGAGAGGGCGTGGGTGGTCGACGTCCTCAATGGGACCGAGCAAGAATTGACGTTCAGCAACGAAGGTCAGCGCACCGTGTTTGAAGGCATGTTGATCAAAGACTACCCCACCCTGATTCGGGTAAAGCGGTGGCTGCCATGAGAGGATCAATTTGGGGAGCGCTTGTCCTGGCAGCGTTCGTTCCCGGCAATGTGCTCTTTGCGCAGGCTGAGGAGGGGCGACCCTCCCAGCCGCCGGGCCACCAGAGGATGTTGAGACTGCTCCAGCAGATCGCCGATGAAACCCCGAACAACAACATTTACCTGGGTGAGTCGACGCCCCGCGAGTTGCGCAGGCAACTGGCCGGCCTACCTCCCGATTCATCGGACTGGATGAAGTGGCAGCTTCGTATGCAGTTAGGCCAGGAGGAGCTTCGGCTAGGCCACGAAGTGGAGGCAATCGTTCATTTCAGGAGTGCGCTTCTACTGATCCGGTCCAACCGCGATGAGGCTCCTCCCGAGTTAGTCGCGGAGACGACTTTCTGGCTGGGCGTGGCCTACATGCGGCAGGGGGAAACACGAAACTGCTGCCTGCGTGGCTCGCCCGAAAGCTGCATTTTGCCGCTCCAGGAAGGCGGCATTCATACCGAGCAAGACCCCTCTCGCGGAGCGATCTGGAGTTTCACAAAGACCTTACAGGCCACGCCGCCAACCGAACCGTTTCACCTGGCAGCTCGATGGCTGCTCAACATCGCACACATGACGGTCGGAAGCTACCCGGAGCAGGTGCAAAAGCCGTATCTTCTCTCCCCGCACTTCTTCGACTCCGAGGAACAGATACCTCGTTTCCAAAACATCGCGCCGGAACTGGGGCTGGACACATTCGATTTGTCCGGCGGTGCCATCGCCGACGATTTTGACAATGACGGATATCTCGACATTGTAGCGTCGACATGGAACACCGTCGGGCAGATGCGCTATTTCAAAAACAACCGGGACGGCACCTTCTCTGAGCGCACAAAGGAAGCTGGATTGCCGGGTCTATTTGGCGGGCTGAACCTGGTGCAGGCCGACTACGACAACGACGGGGACGTCGATATCCTGGTACTGCGGGGTGCCTGGATCGAAAAACAAGGGCAACACCCCAACTCTCTGCTGCGCAACAACGGTGACGGCGTATTCACGGATGTGACCTTCGATGCGGGTCTGGGGTCGGTCCACTACCCCACTCCAACGGCGTCCTGGGGCGACTACGACAATGACGGTGACCTCGATTTGTACATTGGAAACGAATCCTCGGAGAAGCTGTCCGCCCCCTGTCAACTCTTTCACAACAACGGCGACGGGACCTTTACCGATCGGGCCGGGCAAGCGGGTGTGGAAAACCACCGTTACACCAAGTCGGTGGTCTGGGGTGACTACGATGCTGATCGCTGGCCTGATTTATACGTGTCCAATTACAGGGGCGGCAATCGCCTGTATCGAAACAACCGCGACGGGACTTTTACTGATATGGCCGGCCAACTCGAGGTGGACCGCCCCGAGGTCAGCTTTCCGGCCTGGTTCTGGGACTTCAACAACGATGGCATTCTGGATCTGTACGTTTCGGCGTATTCCGCCCGCATCGAGCACCTGACGTCAAGTTTGCTTGGCCTGCCCCTGGACATCGAACTGGCAAGTCTGTATCGAGGAGACGGGAACGGTCATTTCGAGGAAGTCGCAAGCCAGTATAACCTGATCCATCCTACGGCACCCATGGGCTCCAATTTCGGTGACCTGGACAACGACGGCTACCTCGACTTCTATCTCGGTACCGGCTACCCGGACTACCGGAGCGTCATGCCTAACGTCATGTATCGCAATCAAAGTGGCAAGCGCTTTGCGGACGTGAGTATGGCGGGTGGTTTCAGCCACCTTCAGAAAGGCCACGGCGTTGTTTTTGCGGATCTGGACAACGATGGTGATCAGGATATTTTCGAACAGATGGGAGGTGCGTACGCAGGCGACGGGTACGGCAACGTCCTGTACGAGAATCCTGGATTCGATCATCACTGGATTGCGATCAGGCTCGTGGGTGTGCGCTCCAACCGGTCAGCCATCGGTGCGCGCATCCACGTCGAGATCATTGAAAACAACGTGCGGCGCTCGATCTACAAACACGTCAACAGCGGTGGCACCTTTGGCGCCAACCCGCTGCGGCAGACTATTGGCCTGGGCAAAGCTTCCAGAATCGAGATGCTCGAAATTCTCTGGCCAACCACCGGGCTCAAACAAACTTTCCACGACGTGCCTTTAGATCGGTTCATCCAGATCGTTGAGGGCGAGGCGCAGTACACGCCAATTGAGCTCAAGAAACTGAGGCTGTCAAAGAACTCAAAGTGAGCAGGACCGCCACCATGTGTCTTCGAAGAATCCCACTGATCGTCGCTCTGTGCTCCTCGAATCCTCTCTGGTCGCAGGATTATCTGAATCAAGACCTCTTGAAAATGGCCCGGCTCGGGCAGGCTGCCCTGGTCAAGACTCTCCTCGAGGCAGGTGCCGACGTCAACACCAGTGATAAAGACGGCCGCACGGCCCTGCTGCTGGCTGCTCTGGAGGGCCACTACGAGGCCGTGGCTGCTTTGCTGGACGCGGACGCCGATGTCGAGGCCAGAGACAACGACGGAAAGACCGCACGGGATCTGGCAAATGAACGGGGTCACAGCAAGATCGTGCTGCTGCTGGCCATTGACGTCGGGGAGCGAGAGTTGTGGGAAAAGCACAATGCTGCTGCTACGAAAGCGCTCCAGCAGGGTCGCTACCAAGCGGCAGAGGCCTCCCTGCGCGCGGCCCTGGAGTTGGCAGAACGGATCAAGAATGGAGAACACCTCGTTCGGAACAGCCTCAACAGGTTGGGAGCACTCAACGCTCAGCAGGGAAAGTACGCGGACGCCGAATCGTTTTTCCAGCGCTCACTGGTTATCCATGAGAAAACCCTCGGTCCCGACCACCCGGGTACGGTTTTTGTCCTCAACAACCTGGCCAGGCTCCTGAAAGCCCGGGGAAAGAACGAGGAGGCGGAACGGTTGTACCAGCGGGCTTTGGCCTTTGCCGAGAAGGTTCAGGGTCCTGAGCACCTCGATACCGCCCTCAGCCTCAGCAACCTGGCCGGACTCTATCGCGATCAGGGAAAGTACGCTGAAGCGGAGGCCCCGTACCAGCGTTCTCTATCGATCCTGGAGAAAACCCGGGGTCCCGAGCACCTCGACACGGGACTCGGCCTCGCCAACCTGGCAGGGGTCTATCTCGGGCAGGGAAAGTACCCTGAAGCAGAGCCTCTTCTCGAGCGGGCTCTGGCGATCTTTGAGAAAACCCTGAGGCCTGAGCATCCCGACACTGCTGTGGGGCGCAACAGCCTGGCGTTGCTCTACCATGACCAGGGAAAGTACCCAGAGGCAGAGCTCCTGTACCAGCGAGCTTTAGCCATCGCCGAGAAAGTCCACGGGCCCGAGCACCCCGGTACTGCCATGAGCCTCAACAACCTGGCAGGGCTGTATCGCGATCAAGGGAAGTACACTGACGCGGAGGCTTTGTACCGGCAGGCGCTGGCCATCTCGGAAAAAGCCCTGGGGCCCGAGCACCCCGACACCGCTGACGGCCTGAACAACCTGGCAACACTCTACCTGGAGCAGGAAAAGTACGCCCACGCGGAGCCTCTCCTCGAGCGCATGCTGGTCATTTCTGAGAACAGCCCGAGTCCCGACCGCCCCGGTGTCGCTCTTGGCCTCAGCAAACTCCTGGGAAGAATCTACGCCAGACAGGGAAAGTACGCTCAGGCGGAGCCTTTGTACCAGCGCGCGCTGGCCATCTCGGAGCAAGGCTCGGGTGTCCAGTCTTCCCAACTGGCCGACATGTTGGAAGATTATGCCAGGCTGCTTCGGGAGACCGGTCGGAGCGAGGAAGGTGAGCAAATGCAGCAGCGCGCAGAAGCGATTCGAGCCAGGCTTTCAACTCGCCCCGATTTCAAGTAGGTCTTCCGTCCCAGGACAGCCCATGGTGACTTCTACCGTGGACTGCTAAAATTGGCTCCTATGCGACGATTTCCCGTCCGTGCCTGGCTGCTCTCCATAGCTCTCCTTCCAGGATGTGCTCCGCCGGGCGAGGAACCTCCCGGCGGGACCGGAACAGATCGTGAGCTTCCCATTCCCTCGGTTACCATCAGCCTCAGTTCCAAACTGATCAACCTGGACGCTGTCGGCCCCACGGCCCAGGCCGACATTGTCAGTGTCTATCTGACCAGCGGCCGCCTCTTTCGGCTCAATCACGACTGGTCGGTGGAGCCCGAACTGGCCGAGTCGATGCAGGTTTCCGAGGACGGCTTGACCGTTATTGTGAACCTGAGGGAGGAACTGGTCTATTCGGACGGGACTCCCTTGACAGGCCAGGACGTGGTCTTCGCATACACTCGAAATCGCGACAAGCCGGGCCCCTTTTTTCCCACCCTGCTCACACCTATTGACAGGGTCGAGGCACCTGACCCGAATACTGTTGTTTTCCACCTGAAGGAGCCCTATCTGGATCTTCAACTGGCACTCGCTCACATGGCGATGTCCATCCATCCCCAGTCGAAGATCGAAGCGGATCCGGATTACTTTCGCCACCCGGTCAGCTCCGGCCCTTACAGGGTCAAGGAATGGATCCCCGGATCATCGCGCTGGGTGATCGAGTCCAACCCCCACTATGTGCGTGGTCCCATGGCCATCGAGCGGATTGAGCTGGTGGCGGTTCCCGATCCAACTTCGCGGGTGCTGCAACTGGCCTCCGGGACCATCGATTACGTTTACGAACTTCCGGTGACGGCGCGACCTTCCCTGCCTTCAGAGGTGGCAATGTACCAGGCCCCTCTCAATGGCCAGTACATGATCGCCATCAACAACGGGTTGCCTTCCGATCACCCCTTGCGGAACCCGAAAGTCCGGCAGGCTATCTCGCTGGCCATCGACCGGGAGGAGATCAACCAGAAGGCTTTTGGCGGAATTTCGGCCCCGGCCCGGGGATTCCAGTACCCGGGCCCCCGGGAAGGCCTGGAAAACCTGCCTTTTGAAGGAAAAAGGAATCTGCAGGCTGCTCGGGACCTCCTGGCCGAGACGCCCTTTGCCGGCGGCTTCAGCACCACTCTCCAGACCTGGGGGCAACGCGCCGGCTGGACAGACGCGGCCCTGGTCATCTCCACCAACCTGGCCGAGCTTGGCATCCAGGCCGACGTGAATCCCCTCGAGGACGCGGTGGCGGTCTCAAATCTGCGGGCCGGGCGCTATGAGATGCAGTTCTCCGGCAACGCTTCGGGTCCCATGAATTTCTTCAAAAACCAGTTTGTGCCGGGTACTTTCTGGGCCGATGTTCTTCGTTACGACAATCCGGAGGTGACCGGCCTGGTGAATGCGGCTGCCACGGCCACGTCTTTCGATCGGAGACTCGAATTGATCCACTCGGCCCAGGATCTGGTCCTGCAGGAAATGCCTGTCGTACCCGTATCGGAACGCGTCGTGCTGGTGGGGAACCGGATTGACCGGGACATTCTCTTCGAAGCCAATCATCCTCCGGGTACGAACCCCATGGTGGCGACTATGGGTGAATTAAACGGATCCCCTTCTCGTGAATAAGGAAGCCTCATCGCCTGAGGCAACCCGGCCCGCGCCGCGAACTGCCGAGTTTCGGTTCATCACAATCAGAGCTTTCCGCAACCTGGCCAGAGCCGCGCTGGCCGCCCTGGGCGTATTGATTGTGACCTTTACGCTCATCCACCTCATCCCCGGCGACCCGGTGGAGATCCTGCTGGGGGATGCCGCCACCGAGGAACTGGTTGCGGAGTACCGGAAAATTCTGGGCCTGGAGGGCACTCTGCCCGAACAGTTCCTGGACTATCTGGGCGCGGTCCTGCGAGGAGATCTGGGAACCTCTATCTTGACCAGGCAAAGTGTCAATGCCGTGGTTGCCCGAACGCTGCCGATGACCGCCTGGCTGATTACCGTGACGGTGGTCATGGCGCTGTTGATGGCCATTCCTCTGGGGGTCACGGCGGCAATCTTGCGGGGAACCTGGTTTGACCATGCCTTTCGGGTCGCCACCTCTATTTCCCTGGCCACTCCCAGTTTCTATATGGGGCTGCTTTTGATTCTTCTCTTTGCCGTTCGGCTGGGTCTGGCCCCCGTGGCGGGCTATCAGCCGGGATTTCCCGGAAACCTTTACTATCTGTGGCTGCCTGCTTTTACCATGAGTGGAGCGCTGGTTCCCATCCTGTCCAGGGTCCTCCAGAGCTCGATTGTCGAGACCATGGACCAGGAGTTTGTGGAGACGGCCATCGTCAGGGGCCTCCCCAAACCGGTCCTGATATGGCGCTATCTTCTGCGGCCCTCGCTGGCCCCGACGATCAGCCTTCTGGGCTACATCCTGGGACAGTTGTTGAGTGCCACGGTAGTGGTCGAGATCGTTTTCAATCTTCCCGGAATGGGGACGGCCCTGGTGGTCGAAGGAGTCCTCCTTCGCGACTATCCCCTGGTCCAGGGTATCATCCTGATTTTTGCCCTCGTCGTCGTAGTTGTCAGCTTCCTCTCGGATACGGTCAGCGGCTGGCTGGACCCCAGGACCAGGGTCTCATGAAGTCCTCGAAGTTCACTTTCCTGAAGGATCTGAACCATTCCACGATCTGCGGGTTGGCGATTGTCGTGGTGATCGTCCTTTTGAGCATCGCCGTCCCTTTCTTCAGCCCTTATGATCCCGTGGCGGGGACCGGCGAGGCGCTTGCGGAACCCAGCCGCTTCCATTTCTTTGGAACCGACCAGCTGGGGCGAGACGTGTTCACACGGACCTTTGCCTCGGGCCGGTTGGATCTGATGCTGGCTCTCCTCGGAGTTTCCGGCCCTTTGCTCATCGGGACCCTTCTTGGTGCCGTGCTGGGCACTACGCGGAGCACTCTGGTGGCCTGGCTATGGCTGATGTTGATCGACGCTATCAACGCCTTTCCCTTCGTGGTGCTGGTGATCGCGATTGTTGCCATTATGGGCCCGGGAGTGACCGGTCTTCTCATCGGTCTGGCGGCGGTCAACTGGGCCCGTTACGCGAGGATTGCTCGAGCCCGAGCTCTCATTTTGAGAACATCCGATTTTGTCGAGGTGACCCGGGTTCTTGGATACTCGAGACTGCGGGTCCTGGTGAGGCACCTCCTCCCCAACGTCTACAGTGAAACGATTGCCTACGGGCTGAGCGACTTCGTGATTGTCGTCCTCACCGTCTCGGCGCTCTCGTTCCTGGGAGCCGGAGTCCGTCCTCCCACGCCCGAATGGGGGTCCATGATGGCAGACGGGCGCGTCTATCTGCAGACACAGTGGTGGATTACGGTCTTTCCGGGACTCGCTTTATCCCTGACCGCGATCGGTGTTGCCCTGCTCGCCCACGGTCTGGTGGGTCGCTACGCGGGAGAAGAGTGAGATGGTGGCAACCAGTGGAAGTCCGCCGGAAATGAACGCTGAACCGTCCGTCTCCGGGCAGACCAACATTCTGGAAGTGGAAGGTCTTCGTATCAGCGTGCCTCGGGCTCGAGGTCGAATGCTGCGTATCGTAGACACGGCCGACTTTCAGCTTCGGAGAAACCAGTCACTGGGCATCGTGGGGGAATCGGGCTCCGGGAAAACCATGCTGTGCCGGGCCCTGATCGGAACTCTGCGGCGCCATGGAGCAGTCGTCGCCTCGGGGAAGATTCTGTTTGACGGCCAGGACTTGGCGGGGGCCGGCGAGGACGTTTGGAGCCGGATTCGGGGCCGGCGCATCGGCTACGTGCCGCAGAGTTCCCTGGCCGGGCTCAATCCTGTGCTGACTGTGAGAACTCAGCTGCTCGAGTCGATTCGGGCGGCCCGCGAGCTTGCCCCTGGGGAGGCCGAGGAAGAAGCGCTCCAGCTTCTGAAACTGGTGCGTATCCCCCGCCCTGAAATGGTCCTCGAGGCCCGCTCCCATCAACTCTCGGGAGGAATGCGACAGCGCGTCATGATCGCCACCGCCATTGCTCAGGAGCCTGAGATTCTGATTGCCGATGAGCCCACCACGGCGCTGGATGTGACGATTCAACGCGAAATCCTGAACCTGATCAACTCATTGCGCAAGCGTCTGAACATGTCTCTGATGTTCGTGTCGCACGACTTGGCCGTGATTGAGGAAGTCTGTGACAGCGTCATGGTGATGTACGCCGGGGCCTCCGTGGAACTTGGTCCCATTGATGCCGTGGGTGAGAACCCTCGCCATCCCTACACAAGGGCTCTTCTCGCCTCGCGAGTCGATCTGGCGACAGTCGGGACGGAACTGGAAACGGTGCCGGGAGATCCCGCTTCGGTGGGCGCATGGCCCCAGGGATGCCGGTTCTGGCCGCGCTGCCCGCTGGCGGATGACGTCTGCCGGCAAGATGCTCAACCACCACTGGCATCGGTCGGTCGGCAACTGACCGCCTGTCTTCACGCAGACCGGCTGGAGAACGATCCATGAGCGGAGCGCTTCTCGAGGGCCGAAACATCACGGTACAGTTCGGCCGCGGGTCGGAAGCGTTCGATGCCGTCCACGACGCCGATATCTCCGTCACCCCTGGCGAAATTGTGGGAGTGGTTGGCGAGAGCGGGAGTGGCAAGACAACGCTGGCCCGTGTCCTGGTGGGCCTCCAGCCCGCCACCGCAGGTACGGTAAGGCTGGAGGGAAACCCGGTTCTGAGGGCTGGATCAAAGCAGCAGATTCCGAAAAGTGAACGCTGGAAGATGCAGATGGTCTTCCAGGATCCCTACTCCTCACTCAACCCGCGCATGCGGGCCTGGAAGGCGGTGGCGGAAGCCTTCCAGGTGTGGAAGAGACTGTCCCGACAGCAGGCTAGACGGGAAGCCTTCGGACTCTTACAGTCCATCGGCATCAGTGAGTCCCAGGCCCGCCAGTATCCAAGATCATTGTCCGGCGGCCAGCGCCAGAGGGTGAGCATTGCTCGCGCACTGGCACCTGGCCCTAAAGTTCTGATCGCGGACGAACCCACCTCTTCCATCGACCAGTCGGCTCAGGCCCACCTGGCCAATCTGCTGCATCGGCTTCAGTCCGAGCGCGACCTGGCCATCCTGTTCATCTCTCACGACCTGGCCCTGGTCCGATACATGACCTCTCGCGTCTATGTCATGAAGAAAGGGCGTATCGTGGAGGAGGGGGATACCGAGACCGTTTTGCAGCGGCCCGGGCATCCCTACACACAGCTTCTCCTGGATTCCCTTCCGGGACGGGCGCGACAACCCTGACCGGCACCTAGAGGGGGCGGGAAGCCAAGCTCTAGATCAGGGTGCGCAAGTAGCTAATGCCGGTATCGATGGCCTTCCAGGGATCCCCGATGCCTTCGTATTCGGGGGAAATGTAGCCATCGTAGTTGAGTTCTTTCAGTCGAGCCACAGCCGCGGGTAAGTCCACAATTCCCTTGCCGAGCGCCTTTCCCCTGTACAGGCGGCCGTCGATCGCGGGCCAGGCGCCATCGCTCTCAGAAGGTAGGATCTCCCAGTCTTTGAAGTGGACATGAACGACATTGGGAAACACCTTGTTGAGCGCCTCGATGGGGTCCTCGTTGGCCATGAGGAAATTGCCCACGTCGTAGGTGACCTGCACGCGGTTCCCCGATGCCTCGCAGGTGGCCAGGATGTAGTCGCTGGCCCCGTAAGTTTTAGCAGCGAAACCCAGGTTGGCGATGGTCAGTGTTATCCCCAGCTCGTCGGCAACCGGCAGACTCTTCTGGATGGCCTCGTTTAACCACTCCTGGCACTCTTCTGACTTGATCTCACCGCTGGCATAACCAGGAAGGACCAGTACTTTGGTCGCTCCTAATCTCTTTGCAACTTGGACACGCTCATGGAATTGTTCCGTCCCTGCCCGTCGGACGGAGGCATCGCGCGACACTACGTTGCACTCGACGTCGTACATCGACACACTCATTTCCGCCTCACCCAGTGCATCGATGATGGCCGGTATCTCGTCGTCACTCCGCAGATAGGGATCGAAGATTTCGATGCCTCTGACATCCATGTCACGGTAGAACCGGATCACCTCGAGGTGATCGACTTCCACCCGCTCCAGGATGCCACCGAAAGAATAACTGTATCCGGAGATTTTCATGACGGGATCCAATCATCCTCCAACGAATCGTTCATTCAGGTCTCCTTATCAGCGGGAGGCACCAAGCCGATCTCGCTAAGATAGCCCAGCGATTTCTCGAGTCTTTCCAGACACCCCTGACGATTGAGGTCTTCCCCTTCCTTGCCCTCGACTTCCAGGCTGTAAGGTCCTCGGAAATTCACCGACTGCAACACTTTAATCTCGGGAAAATTCACTCGCCCCTGGCCGAGGGCGTTGCCGGCCCGCGGCGGCTGAACCAGTCTACCATTCACGCTGCCATCCGGCTTAATGCCGCTCTGGGCTAAGACTTAGTACTCCCTTCCATAGTAAGCTCAGCGGTAATGGTGCTGGCAAGGAGCGCGCAGGAAGACAAAGCCGCTCGACTCCTGAGCGATTTGATCGCGATTGAAAGTGTGAACCCGATTTTTGACGCCCGGAGCGAGGCCGAAGTAGCTGTCGCTGATTTTGTCGAGGACTATTGTCGGGGCCTGGGTCTGGACGTCAGCAGGCAATCAGTGCTCCCCGGGCGCGAGAACGTGTTAATCGAACTGCGTGTGCCGGGAGCGAAGCAGACGCTCCTTCTTGAGTCCCACATGGACACGGTTGCTCTTGAACCCATGGGCGACCAGGCTCTGAAGCCTGAGGTCGTGGATGGACGGCTCTATGGGCGCGGTGCCTGTGACGATAAAGGATCCTTAGCAGCGATGATGCTCGCGATGGAGTTCCTGGTCGAACGCCGACGCGAGTTGAAGGTGAATGTGATGCTACTTGCGGCGGTGGACGAGGAGTATAAGTTTCGGGGGGTTCTAGCCTTCATCGACAAGAAGATCCCGGTACACGGCGCGGTGGTCGGTGAGCCGACCAGTCTTCGGGTTGTGGTTGCGCACACGGGGGTCGTGCGCTGGCGATTGTCAACCCTGGGTCGTTCCACCCACAGTTCTTGCCCCGAGCAGGGCGAAGACGCGATCCTGCAGATGGCCAAGGTTGTGCAGGCCCTGGGCCAGCTTCAACCTTTGTTGAAAGCTCGGGTGCATCCGCTGGTCGGCAGTCCTACATTCAATGTTGGCCGCATCTGGGGCGGGATTGGGGTCAATTTTGTCCCCGATCGCTGCACTATTGAAGTGGAGCGGCGCCTGATCCCGGGCGAAGAACATGCAGCGGTGCTGGAGGAAGTTGACGATTTGCTAAAGGATCTGTGTGCTGATAATCCCGAAATCAAACTCGAGCATGAGGAACCTTTTATGACTAGTCCCACCCTCTCGACTCCGCCCGACTCGTCTATTGTTGAGGCAGCCAGAGATGCTTGTCGAACGACGGACGTCGACGACAGTCTGGCGGGTGTCCGATACGGAAGTGATGCCAGCAAACTCTGGACCTTTGGCGGCGTTCCCAGCGTGGTTCTGGGCCCGGGTGCGATTGCTCAAGCGCACAGCGGCGAAGAGTATGTTCCAATTGCTGAGCTGGTTACGGCCGCCCAACTCTACCTGGGCACCGCTTTAAATTTTTCGGGCTGACAGCGGGTAGAAATCACGACTTACGTGGTGCTTGCTGCCGTCGCCATTGGCAGGGACAACAAAGCGACCCGGACACTAGCGAGTCAAAGAAAATGAAGATCTCAGCGATGGACTATTCCTTCAGTCGAGGCATCGGGGTAGAGAAGATCGACACGCCTGGAATAATCCGGTATCTCAAACACCTTGACGTGCCTGGCGTGGAGTTCGTGGAGGCGTTTGTCGCCGACCAGGATCTCGACAGTATTCGGTCAGCACTCTCTGAAACAGGGACCGATGTGGTTGCCTACCTGACCTACTGTAACTTTATCGATCCAGATCCGGCGGGACGACAGGCACGAGTCAGCCAGTTAAGAGAGAGCCTGGGACGTGCAGCAGCATTGGGAGCACCGTATGTAACGGTCGTACCGGGTATGCTGGAGGGCGATATTTCACCCGAAGCTGCCCGGGATTGGATTAGCCAGGGACTGAGAGAGTGCATTCCCGATGCTTCAGATCTGGGCATCACACTCGCGATTGAGAACCTTGGTCTCCAGACGGCCGTTTACGGACGAAGTGAGCACCTGGTCGCGATCTGCGACTCCGTAGGATCGGAACTGAAACTGACGTACGACGCCGGAAACTTCCTGCTGGCGGCAGAAAATAACGTTGAAGCGCTTGATCGAATTGCTTCTCGAGTTGTCCACGTCCATTTTAAGGACTGGCAGGTTGTGCAGCTCCAGGGCGAAGCACCCGAACATGTCCTGGTAGGCTCCGATGGACGCCATTATGAGGGTGCCGTTCTGGCGGAGGGACTTGTCGATTTACCAGGGGCAGCGGTTCGCTTAAATGAATTGGGATACGATGGCTACCTCTCGGTCGAATATGAGGGCATCGGCGAACCCCGAGAGGCTGTCCATCGCGGCGTAAAATACCTCCGGTCGCTACTGGAAGCGAGTTCTGAGTAGCCGTGTCCCGGCGGCGAATATCCATTGGGGATTCTTTGCCAGGAGCTCACTCGGACGCTGATACCGTCTTTCCCGAACCAGCCTCCCTTGGGTGTCACGACCACGGCGTGGTTGACCGGGCTCTGCCCGGACATCTCGCCGGTCCCGGTGAGGTAGACGAATTGGCGGATATGGGCACTTTCTCGGACGTTATTGCTTCCAATGCCTCCAGGACAGCGGCAGAGAAATCTGCAGCAGCAAGCTCCGTGTCCATGCGCATAACTTTGACGGATTCCTCCAAGCGACGGAAGTGATCCTGGAGTCGAAAGACGAACAGCTCCTCTTCTGCCTCATTCCAGTAAGAGCGCAGGCCCTCAAAAACAGTGGCTCCAAAACGAAAGGCGATGGTGTAAATGCTCACCACCGCCTCACTGAAAGATGCAATCTTGCCGTTGAGAAAGACTTTTTCGCTGGGTCCGCTCATTGTCTGATCACGCTCTCGTGCCACAGGAACCGCGCGCTTTTACCATTTGGGAATCGTTGATGACACGAAAAGGGTTACTTCCTGCATAGGTGCCTTGCGCCCGGCCTTAAGGTGATTCCGCAAGTACATTTTGTAGGTGGTCGGACTCGTATCGCGTGGAGCAACATCCACGACCGTATTACCTCGCATGTGAATCGTATATTGCGTGCCAAAGGCTGTACGCTTGATCGTCTGTTCAGCAACAGGAAAGTTCAATTCGATCACACTTTTTCCTTTGACTCGGTCAACCACCAGATAAGAGCCAGCCCAACTCAATTTCCGGGTCTCGCCATCGACCATGCATGTCAATTTGCTGCGATCCACCCACGCCGGGATGCGAATGGAAACTCGTTTCGCCGTCTTATTACGAACCACAACCTTACCTTCATAGGGCAAATAGCTTTCGATATCCAGCCAGGGTGCCGCGCGATTGAGCAGTAGATTGATCTGAGCATCCTCGCCCTGGCGCCGAGTAATCCCTTCCCAGGCATAATACAATCCCTGGGTTGCATTTCCGCTGCAACACCCGCACGAGAACACATTCGGGAAGCTCACAGGACCCAGTATGCCGGTGAAAAGGCCTATGCTTCGGTCCAGCACGTCATCATAAGAATACGATGCGTCTTCGGGGACTGCGCCCGGATCCACCTTCTGGCCCTGAAAACTGGGCTTTCCCAGGATATCGGTCCCGACTTGCAGCCTCTCCTGGGGCTGCTCCTCGATTGTTCGCGCTAGACGTTCACGATCAATGAATTGAGACTCAGCCAGGCTATTTCGAACAATCCGATCCACATCGTCCCAATAATCTCCCAATCCCCCGTCACTGAGTTTGATGGCGATGGCGATCAGATCTCCGAGGGTACAGCCTTCCATTGTCACAATCCCCCCTGCAAGGGAGAACCAGCCCATCTGGGGAATCCCTAAGGTGCGGATGTACTCATAACCGGAGCGGACAAAATCAGAGGCATATGTGTCCTTGGCGACGATGCCATATTCAAGAATCCCCCGTAAGCCAATGGCACGGGCATGGGCATGGAAATCGATGTGTCCCAATTCGCGATCTTCGATGTTCTTATGCTTGGCCAGTCCGCCCCAGAATTGAGGTTTGATCACAAGCGTCTTGAGTTCCCGGGCCAATCGCAAAGCATCCTTATCCCCGCTTCTCTCGGCCCAAAGGGCCGCCGCCCGCAGTACGTGACCATAAACACTGGTGATGCCCTCCGGACCGTCCTTATCGCTCTCGGGTTCATCGGTATTCAACCACCCTGTCCGTGGATAAGCGCCGGCCTCACCAAACCCTCCCCTGGGTGGATAATAGGCATAGTCGTCCTTATGGACGGCAATTCTGTCCAGACCATCAATCATCGCCCTGATTCTTTTTTCCCAAGGGTACTTGTCATCTAACTGGTCACGAATCAGCATCGACAGGAGCATTCGGCCATTCCCGAACACATTGGCAACATCCTCTTTTTTCTCCCCGAAATGGCCACCATGCCAGTTGGAATGCCAGGGCCGCTTCTCGTTATAAAGCACATAGTGAAGACCGTCTTCCGCTGAAATTGCACGGTTGACCAGGTACTCCAGCATGTTCTGATCCGCGTCGATGTTCTGCCGGCTGCCGGACATCACACGCATAAGCGGTATCGACTCGGCATATTTAGGCGAACAATTGAAGTCGCCTGCATTGTGTTGCATTCGAGGTGGCTGTCTATTCATCCAGACAAAGAACCACTGAAAATAGTCCTGCTCAGGATCCAACGTGCTGGTCAAACCATTGATGGCCAGGCGGGCACGCTCCGCAAGATCCAGCGTATCGGGAACAGTTGCCTTATATCTTTCGCCCTTGTATTCAATCGACGGCACGGCGGGATAATCCAGCTTGAGTTCCCCCGCAAGTCCTGGTAGAGGCAAACCGAAAGCTGACAAGAGCCCAGCCACGCACAGAAGAGGTAATCCTCTCATCTCAACTTCTTGTCGGTTTTTTGAGCAGATAGCCGACCATTGCCTTCAGCTTCGGGTGTCGCTCTGCCGCCGCCAGGATGGCTCGCCCGTCCTCCAGGGAAGTGGCGAGCGCTTTTTCCAGGAAGAGGTGCTTGCCCGCCTCAAGCGTTGCCACGGCCATCTCGCGATGCAGGTGGTCGGGCGTTGTCAACCAGACGGCGTCTAACGGCGCTTCCAGTACACGACGGTAGTCACTGTAGCTTTCCGCACCCACCTCTTCGGCTAGCCTTTGCGCCTTCTCCAACGTCCGGCACGCAATGGCGACCACCTCTACTCCCTGCAGCGAGACCAGTGTCCTGGCGTGCAGGGTACCCATCAAACCTGCTCCGATAATCCCGACACGAAACATCTTACTGGCGACCAGAATACGAAATGCGCCTTCGAGAATCCATTCCCAATTGGGATGCAAACGCAATCGGTGTTTGAACACGGCTGCTATCTGATTTGAAAAGCATGTCTGCCCGTGGGAAGCCGAAGGCCAAGAGGCGGCAGATCCCATTCCCAGCCAGTCTCAAAGTATTGTATGGTTGGAGAGCATGTTGACGAACTCGGGTTTGCTTTTGTCCGTCCTGTTGCTGGGCATGTCGGGAGTGCCCGGAAACGCCGAGGCGGCGGTGCCCCAGGAGAAGCAGCAACCTCAAGAGAAGCAGCAACCTCCGGAAGGCCAGCAGGGCCTTCAACTACCCCGCGTCGCGGGGGAGCCCCGATCCAAACTCGAGTATGATGATGTTGAAGACTGGATGGTTGTTCAGCAGACTGAAGATGCCGCCGAGCGAGCCCGGCTGGCCACGGAATTCCTGGAAAACCATCCCGACAGTGGCTTGACTGTCTTTGCCCACCGAGTTCTGGCTAACGCAGCGTACCAGAAGAATGATGTTGAAAACTTCATTCTGCACGCCGAAAAAGCCGTTCTCGAGCTTCCCGAAACGCCCGAGCTGCTGGTCCCGTTAGCCTACCTGTATGCCGAGCAGCGGGAGGCCGTCAAGGCCACCAAGTACGCCGAAGCGGCCCTACCCTTGCTGGAACAAACGGCAAGACCTGCGGGAATGGGCTCGCTGCAGTGGGTTACCGACAGGCAGGGACTCAAGGCTGACGCCCACTATGCTCTGGGCCGTTCCCATCTGGAGATGTGGATGCAGTCAGTCGGGTCACCGGAGGAACTTGAACAGGCGGTCGAGCACCTGAACCAGACGCTGGAACTGGATCCCGGGCATGGCTACGCCGCCTTCCGGCTGGGCTTTGTCCACAGGAGGTCCCGCGATTTTGAGGCTGCCCTGGCCGCTTACGCACGCGCGTGCGTCATAGAAGGTCCGGCCGCAGGGCCGGCCAGGAAGCATTTGGAGCGGGTCCACAAAAACCTGCAGACGAATCCCGAATCCAGGTGGGCCAACAAGAGCATCGAGGAGATTCTGGAGGAGGAACGCAAGCTTCTGGCGACAAAGCAGGAGGAACAGGGCCTGGAACTCGCCCGTCTGGCCGCAGAAGTCGACAGGCTGGAGCAGGAAAGGCTCGAGCAGGAAAGTCTAGAGCAGCAAAGCCCGGGGAGTCTGGGGCAGGAAAAAGAAGCCACACCCCCGCGAAACTGAACCAGGCCCTCTACTTGAGCAGCCAGGCAGGCACTGCCCGGTTCATCACCACTGCAAAATCGTTCGTTCGGCAACGAACCGTGAAGTCTTTTTCATAGGCGCTTTGTCTTTTCTCAAGTGCTGGCGCACATACAGCGGGTAGCTGGTTGGCGAAGTGTCCCGAGGCGAAATATCCACCAGCGTACTGCCCCGGAAGGTGCACTTGTAAGTCTGTTCCTGCTTGGTCCGGGAACTTGCCGTATATTCGGCGCTGCGCTCCCGGATCGGGAACTCGAGTTGGATCTGGTCCCCCGGTTTGAGGTCGTCAAACATCAGGAAGTTGCCGATCCGGACCGCTGAGCGGTCTTTTCCAGAAACCCGGCTGCGGATCTCACTGCCTGCGACCCAGGAGGGGACCCGCACCGAGATGCGACCCAGATTCTTGTTTCGAATGATGACCTTGCCCTGGTAGGGAAGGAAACTGTCCACGTCCAGCCCCGGGGCGGCCCGGTTCAGCAGGAGATTGACCTGAGCGGTGTCTGCGGACTGGCGTACGATGGCCTCCCATCCATAGTAGAGTCCCTGGGTACCGTTCCCCGTGCAGCACTGCATGACCCACGGGTTGGGGACACTGGCGGGAGCGGATACGCCGGCATAGTTTCCGAGACTCCGTTGAATGACATTCTCCACGCTCACCTGGCGCTCGTAGGGTGCCTTTTCCTTGATGTCACACTCCTGGGAGGCCGCAGCCACCTTTTCCAGTCGATCGGCGTGCACCAGTTGTTGCTCCACCAGGTGGTTGCGCACGACGGCGTCGACGTCGTCCCAGTAATCCCCCATGCCGGCATCCGTGAGCCGTATTCCCAGGGCAACCAGATCCCCCAGCGCACACCCCTCACACAGATTGGAGGTTCCCGGGTGGCAGTTGACCCATCCAATCCTGGGGATCCCCAGGGTCCAGGTGTACTCATAGGCCCGGCGCACGAATTCCAGAACTCGTTCATCGCGGGCCGTCATGCCGTACTCCAGCATGCCCCGCAGAGCCCCCGCCCGGGCGTGAAAATGCGTGTACCAGTGTCCCATCTCCGGTCCCGCCACACTCACGGCGCTGGGTGCCATGTTGGCGATATGACCCAGCACCTTGCGGCGCTTTTCGGGAACCACGGGAAGGCCTCCCCAGAACTTGGGGAGCATGCAAAAGCGGGTCAGCCGGGCCGCCAGGTCCAGCGCCTTCTCATCGCCACTCATGGCATACCAGCGCATCAGCCCCTGGATCTGATGCCCGTGCATGGTGACCACCGATCCTTCTCCTCCCTCCGTCTCACTCTTTGGTTCGTCGGTCATTTTCCAACCTGAGCGAGGGTAGCTGAAGGGTTCGCCAAAACCGCCGTCGGGATAAAAACTGTAGTTTTCGCGGTGAACGGCGATCTTTTTCAGTCCCCCCACCAGCTCTCGAATCAGTTTGTCCCAGGAGGGATCCTGCGAGATCTCCCGCCAGGCCACCAGGGTCCTCAGCATCCTGCCCTGACCGGTGGTGCTCGCGATGTCCTCGTTCTCTCCCACCCCATAGATCTCCGGGGTGTACAGAGTTCGCCAGGGACGCCAAGCTTCGTACCGGTTCCAGTAAAGCCCGCCCTCGAGCCGGGAGATCAACTCGGCCCTTTGAGCGGCTTCCACCTCCCGGTAGCGGTCGGTCCCACACATGATCCGCAACATCGGAAAGGATTCCCCGTACTTGGTGTCACAGGTGCTGTCGGCCGCGTGATGGGCCATGTAGGGAGTCTTACAGGCATAACGCACAAGGAAGAACATGTAGTGGTCCAGGTCCGTGTCGATGGTCCCGCCGATTCCGTTGATGGCAAGCCGAGCCCGCTTGGCCAGGTCGAGCGTGTCGGGGACCATAGCCTCATAGCGGTGGCCTGCGTATACACTGTTTTCCAGGTCGGGAGACCCGGTGCTTGCCGTCACCCCCCTGCCAAACACCGCGCCTTTGTTGTGAACACCGAGGTGGGCTGCGCTACCGGCAGCCAGTCCCTTCAAGAAATCCCGTCGTTGCATTGTTCAACCTTTCCTCCTGGTGGTGTTGTCAAGACTCAACTCTTCTACCGGCTGCTTCCGCAGCCGGCTCTGATCGAAATCGCCGGTCCGTAAATCAGAGCCCCCGGCGGAAGCCGGGGGATACACGACCCGGGGCCGAAGGAGAGCTCCTCTCCCGGCTGCTTCCGCAGCCGGCTCTGATCGTGCCCGGGGCCGACATCGACGGTTTCGCTGTCCTACTTCTCCAGCCTCTTCAGAAGGAGGCGGGCCTCCTCGTGATCAGGATTTAACTGGAGCAACCGCTGGAGAAAGTCCCTGGCCCTTTCGGACTCGCCTTTCAATGAGTTTACCATTGCCAGGGTCAGCAGCACTTCTTCAGCCTGCGGGTTCATGTCAAGCGCCTTCTGGAGTGACTCAATAGCTCCATCCAGGTTGCCGGCTTGAGCGCGGAAGCGACCCAGGTTCAGGAACGTTTCCTCTGCGGCTATGCCCTTATCGACCGCCGCCTCGAGGACTTCCACAGCCCGCGCAAATTCACCCTGCCTGGCAGCGACGATCGAGATGGCATTGTAGGCCGTTTCTTTGTTCGGATCCAGAGCCAGCAATCTCTGGAAAGCCTCTCCGGCCAAGGCCAGCCGATCCTGGAGGGCATACAGATTTCCGAGATCCAGGTACGCCGGGGCGAACCGGGGAGAAACTGCCAGGCTCCGCTCGATTGCCGCAAGGGCTTTCTCCCACTTTTGGTCGCGGAGATAGATCTGAGCCAGCTGATAGTGGGAAAAGTGGGCAATCGGGAACAACTCGACGGCCCTTTCGAAGTACTCAATGGCCTTTTCTTTTTCTCCAGCGGTAGCAGCCAGGACTCCCAACCCGTGAAGTGCGGGGACATTGTCCGGAAACCGTTCCAGCACCCGAGAGAAATAACTCCCTGCCCGCTCGTGATCTCCCCGGTTGGCGTAAATCAAGGCCAGATTGCTCAACGGCAACAATTGGTCCGGGCGCCCTACCAGCGAGCGCTCGTAGGCCGCTACGGCCTGATCTACTTTCCCGGAGACTTCGTAGCCCTTTCCCAGCAGGGCGAAGGCTTCAGTCTGGTAGCGACCGTTCGGCTGTTCCACGTACTGCTCCAAGAGCCGCATTCCCGTTTCCAGCTGCCCCGGCCGCTCCCTCAGTTCAGCTGGAGTCGCGTCCAGAAATGCGGATCCGGTTAGAAAAGGCTTCTCTTTCTCAGACAATCCAGTGGCCGGAGGTTCCAGTCCGTAGCTGGTGTCCTGACCCAGATCGGAAGGTAGCTCCCCGGTGGAGTGGATGCCGATTCTATGATTCGTAAAAACGATATGACGAGTTCGCTGGTTACCTGTTCGAAGCTCCTCGAACGAAATGTCGGGGCTGTCGCTGGTCGGATCTCCGGAGGGCATGTGGCAATGCGCGCAGTTCCCCTCCAGCCGGGAAGCGTCATGGCTGGTCAGCTTGCTCACGAAATGGCAGGAAAGGCAGCGCGCGCGGTAAAAGTCAGAGCTCTCTTCGTGCGGGATCTTACGGTGGGGATTGTGGCAACTCGTACACGTCATGGCGCCGTTGCTGGCCTGAAAACATTTCGATTCTTCCATCAGATCGCCATGCTGCTTGACCATGTCGAACTGTCTGCTTTTCGGGTCCAGGCCGCGGAGCTTGAAACGGACTGCATAGTCCGGGAAGGGTTCCCCCGGCCGGTAAGAAAAGATTTCCCGACCCGGCATAATGACCCGGGTCGCCACACTGTAGACATTGGTTTCGACGTGGCACTGGTAACAGAGATCTCTCTGAGCCTGCTTCGAATCCAACCCGGGGTGGTAAATCGCCTTCTTGACCTTTTCGATTGGCGCCCCCTCCACGATCAGGCGAACGTGTTCCCTGCCCGGTCCGTGACAACGTTCGCAGCCGATGCCGGAGGGAAGGGAGTAGGGGAAGTAGACTTCGTCTTCGGACCTTTCCGGGATGAGCCGCGGATAGGACGTGTGGCAAAAGAAACATCCCTGGGGAATGGGGCGCGTGAAGTCGAGATGATCCGGGACGTCGTAACCAGGAGACATTCCCCAGCGCCGTTCCAGGGTGTACCAGGTCACGGGCAGCTTGGTAATCACCCCGTTCGCGTGATGATGGAAGTAGGAGCGGGCATGATCGCCCGAGCCCAGGATATAGGTAATCTCCTCCTCATGGATGTGGACGGGCTCACCCTTCTTATTCTTGACGTAGCGGCGCTGATAGAAGCGTCCGTTGCGCTCCAGCATCGTGTAGTAGAAGCCCGACTTCTCATGGTAAAAGCTGTTGTTTGCCCCGTAGTCCTCGATCATGTTCTCCAGGCTGGGGCGGGAGAATGAACGGGCCATCCCGATCGTCTGGTACGAATCGTAGATTTGCCTGTGGCAGGCCCTGCACGCCTTCTGCCCGACGTATCCCTCGGCATGACGAGCCCGGGCAGCGGAATGGGCCGGAGAGGTGGCCGCAGGCGGGTTGCCCTGCTGAAAAGGCCCCAACAGCGCAGCCTGCAGAAGCGGGACGGCCAAACCCCCAACAACGGTTCCGATTCCGACTCTGCTCAGCAACTGTTTGTTTCTGCTCAGCAAGTGCCTGCTATTGAATCTTGAATTTATCTCGCGTTACGACCGACTCGTCGGCAACGCCGTCACGCACGGTGACCTGTACCGAATAGTCCCCCGGCCGCAGGCCCTCCAGGTCGACATACTGTACAAAAACCGCGCGCTCCTCCGAGAAATAGGCAAGATCCTGGTTGTCGGTATCCGATATCTTCTTCGCGACCCTGCCGTCCTTGATGATTTCGTAGACAGTCTCTGGAAAAGGTCTGCCCAGGCTTTGATCGACCTGCAGGTTGTACACCTGAAAATAAACAGGCAGATGGCTGTCCCGGGTGAACGTCCCGATGACATTGGGAATCACTTTCAGGTCACCCAGAACGAACATCTCCAGTGAATCCGGAAGGGTCCTGAGCCTGCGAATCGAGTTGGCCAGAATCAGAGGACTGGTGGCAAGTTTCTCGCTCTGGTAATCGGGAGCCGGCAGCCGCGTCTCCAGGGTGCCCATCTTTCCACCGTGCAGGTCTTCTAGGATCAGATTCAGCTTGTAGAGACCGGGGGGAGCCATCATCTGATCCTGGTAAATCGAGCTCTCCGTCCGGCCTTCTTTGATTCGATCCGGCGTGTAGTCAAGGCCGACTTGCTCCTCGAACTCCGTCAACACTCTTCCAGTCAGACCAACAGCCCGCCCATAAATCTTGACCGCTGCCCGGTGAAGCCCATTCTCTTCCTTGAAGGTCAGATCCTGGTTGCGCAGCTCCACAGAGACGGCAAGCATCGTTCTTGACCCGTCCAGCTTGATAGAGTTAGTCATCACCTCGAAAGGCAGGGAGTGATAAAAGATTCTGCTGTCGACGGCCTTCTGCAGGTCTTTGAATTCAATGGCCGGCGCCTTTTGAACTTCAAAGTAGCGCGCCATTCGAGCAAATGGCCGATCCTTTGCCCGCGTGCGCATCATGCCCTGGATCAACGGGTTATTCGCACTTGACGGAGTGAAATACGGTCGCTGCGACTTGTCCATCATCCCCAGTTCTTCCGCAATGGTCAGTCCGACGTCGGTGTGGAGTAAGGCATCTTTGTCCTCTAAGCCCAATGCCAGACGGTATTCTGCGGTACCGGTCTTGTCCACGAATTCCAACTCGATATCCGAACCAATTCCGGGAATATGACGATAGTACCAGCGCTCGAACGCATAGGTGACCGTGGTTCCTCCACCCTCGTAAGGCAGCCTCTCATAGCGGCCTCCACTGGGGCGTATCTCCCGATCATCGGGTGGGCCCCACAGGATATAGGTCCTGCCTCGATCCGTTCTCCAGCCTGCCTTGGCGCTGAAGAAATGGTCGTTGGCGTAGGCAATCCGACGGTAATGCTCCTCCTTGAACTCGTTGATGGATGTCTGGGAGTCCGTATCGCGCCGCTGCCAGAACTGTTCAATAAATCGTTCCCGCTCCTCCTGAGTCGCCAGCCGCTTGAAAACGCCTTCTTCCTCGTCCGAAATGATGTACACGACATCCTGGCGGAGCCATTTCTTGAAGTAATCCTCCATTTCTTCCTGCAGAGCCGCCTTGTTTCCCTTTCTGGAAGCCTTGTCGCTCTTTCTGGAAGAAGAGGCTGACTGCTGAGACAGACCGGTACCGGCCAGAGCAAGAAAGACGACAATGACAGTACTTCGCCGCATTATGTCCGTTTTCACCTTGTGACCCCCGTCGATTTCGGAAAGTGCTTCAAAAAACGATAGAACTCTTGCCGAAGGCGTGTCAAGCGGTCTGGCGACCCGGGGCACGATCAGATCGAGGGATGGAACCATGTCCTCCACTTTCTGACCAGCCAGCACGTCGCGCGAGATGATGTAGAGCAGCCGTTCTTCGCCGGGTGTTTCGGCATCAAGATGGCCGCGCCTCAGCGTGAAGTGTACGTTATAATGTGGGATAAGTTAGCATCCTGAGCAATCCGTCGTTGGAGGGCTTCTATCATGGCCAGGGCACGACCCGTTCTCTTTCTCTTCCTCTGTTTCCTGTCGTTCGGGCCTGGGCTCGCCCAGGAAAAGAAGGGTGGTCAGACCTCCCAGCCCACCCAACCGAGGCCCTCACCGCCCGCCCAACAAGCGCAGACTTCCCAGGTCGAGCAGCCCATCTTTCTTACCGGCAAGGTGATCTACGCCGACGGGACTCCGGCAGATCTGGCTGCCAGTGTCAAGCTGTGGTGTGATGGAAGGGTCCGCCGCCAGGTGCACACCATCAACGGCCTCTTCAGCCTTCAGATGGGCGGGGGCACAACCCACGTCAGTTCATTCGATGCCGGTATCAGCACCGAGAATGAAAGTGCTAACCGCATAGGAGGGCAACCCGGGGGCTTCACAACTGCCCCTGCGGGTGGTTCGGGCAACCGATCCGGCCTGCGAAGCAGGACCCGCACCGATCTGGATCTGAGCGGCTGCGAATTGCGGGCCGAACAGGCGGGTTTCCAGTCGGACGGGATCAGCCTGACCTTTCGACGCCCCCTGGACAATCCCGAAGTGGGCACCCTGATCCTCTATCGGGCCGGGAGCGTTTCCGGAACGACGAGCAGCGTGACCACCATGGCGGCTCCCAAGCAGGCTCGCAAGGGGTTCAAAAAGGCATCCAAGGAGGTGCAGAAGAAGAAGGCCAACTATCAGAAAGCTGCCGCCGAGCTGGAAAAGGCCACCAGTATTTATCCGGAATTCTCCGAGGCCTGGAACTTGTTGGGAGAGGTTCGACTCCAGCTCAAAGACGAGTCCGGAGCGCAGGAGGCCTTTGAAATGGCCGCGGCCAGCGACCCCAAGTATCTGGATCCCCAGATCGCCATGATGGAACTCGAGTCCCAGCGCTCGCGCTGGGACCAGGTCAGTCAACGGAGCACGAAGGTCCTGGAGTTGCATCCCTACCACATGCAGGCTCACTACTATCGGGGGGTTGCCAACCTCAATCTGCGTCACATGGAGCAGGCCGAGGAGTCGCTCTCCACGGTCAGAGCCAGCCATAAGGCCGACGACTACCCTTATGCCGGCTACCTGCTGGGCCTGATGCTGGCGGATAAGGGCGAATTTGATGCTGCCGCCAGGGAGCTAAAGCATTTCCTGAAGCTCGTCCCCCTGGCTCCGGAAAGAGCTCGCGTCACGGGCTTTTTGAGCAACTGGGAGAAGAAAGGGCTTATCGGCGACCGGTAGCCTCAGGCTTACCACCAGGACCACTTCCGCACTCCAGGAAAGTGAGCCACCCGAACGATACCTGCCATCGGTGCTCACTTGAGCACATTTTTGTTGAAAAGCTATCATCAGCCCATGCTGCCGCCCTGGTTACTGGTCGGGACGCTGAGCCTGGCTTTTGTAGTGGTCCCGACTCAAGAATTGGCACCTGTGCCCGAACTGGCCGAGGGGCTGCTGGCGGCCTTCGAGCCGGAGGATCGCCGGCGGCTCCTGGAACGCTACCAGCAAACGGTGGAAAACCCCACGGATGGGAAGCTCAGCGGTCAGATGGGGATGCTCCTGCACGCTTTCGCCCAGTATGAATCGGCGTCAAGGTTTTATCGACGTGCTCGTTTCCTCGACCCGTCCGATTTTCGCTGGGCCTACTATCTGGGCCTTGGGTTGGCGGCACTGGGCCGGGAGGGTCAGGCGATTCCCGTCCTTCGGGCGGCTGTCGAGCTGGATCCGGATTACCTTCCAGCTCAGCTCGAACTGGCCGGAGTGCTGGTGACGCTGGGTGAGTGGAAAGAGAGCCGAAGGATCTATGGCGAGCTGGTTCGACGCTATCCGGAGTGCGCTCGGGCCCACAGCGGGCTGGGCCGGGTTCAATTCGCCGGGGGCGAGGCTCAGGCGGCCCTGAGCAGCTTTCAGAAGGCCTGCCGGTTATCTCCGGATTTCGCGGCCGCCCACTACGGCCTCGCCATGGTCTACCGCAACCTCCAGGATGGGGAAAAGGCTCGACGGCATTTACTCCTTTTCGAGCAGGGGAGAGGGAATGAGCCCCCCCTGGACGATCCGCTGCTGGATGTGATCGGGCAGCTTCACTCCAGGGCGGAATATCACTACCTGCAGGGACTCGAGTTGCAGAACCGTGGCCAGATTCCCGAGGCCCTTGCCGAATATGAACGGGCCCTGGCGGAAGACCCTTTGCATGCCGGGGCACACGCGAATCTGTTCTTCAACTACCTCACTCTGGGTAACCTCGAGAAGGCTGAACAGCACGGTCAGGCGGCGCTCAAGAGCAACCCGCGCCTCCACGAAGTCCACCATAACCTGGGTATTCTTCGAAAGCTCCAGAACAGAGATCAGGAAGCTGCGGCGGCTTTCCGGAAAGCTCTGGAACTCAATCCTTTTCGCGCCGATTCTCATTACCTGCTGGGCACAATTCTCGAGGATGAGGATCGTCCGGGCGAGGCCGAAAGGCACTATCGTCTGGCCACTGAGAACCAGCCCGAGTTCAGAGATGCTCATTTCCAGCTGGGCCTGCTTCTTCAACAGCAGAAGAGGGACGCGGAAGCCATTCCCCGCTTTCTGAAGACCCTGTCGGTAGAAGACGAGAGCACTCCCGTTCGCCTGTACGTCCTGGCCCACAGCTATGCCCGTCTGGGCGATCTCGACAAAGCTATTGACTCGGCGACGCGGGCCCGGGAGAAGGCGCTGGCAGCGGGGGAAAGCAAGCTGGCGGCTGATCTGCTGAAGTTCCTGAAGCATCTTGAGAAGGTGCGAAAACAGCCATGAGAGATATGGGCCGGGGGTTTTCCAGGCGGGCGACCGGCCGGCTCCTGATGGCTCTCCTCTGGGGAGCCTTCGGTTGGCCGGTTGTCGGGGGGCAGGACCAGGGGGCTCCAACTCCCCTTTTCTCGGAGGTCGCGTCACGGGTGGGGCTGGATTTCAAACACTTCAACGGGGCCAGCGGAGAGTTTTACCTGCCGGAAATCGTGGGCTCAGGGGCCGCCCTGCTGGACTACGACGGGGACGGCGATCTGGACGTCTATCTGATCCAGAGCACCATGCTGGAACCGGGCAAGAGCCCGGCCCAGGCCTGGTTTGCTCCCGATCCCGGCTGGAAGCCTGGTCACCGCCTGTTTCGAAATGAGCTGATCCCGCAGGGAAGCCTGGGCTTTACGGACGTCACCACCCGGGCCGGCGTGGGATCGGTCAGCTACGGGATGGGTGTGGCGGTCGGGGACTACGACAACGATGGAGACCTTGACTTTTACCTGACCAACTACGGACCCAATTATCTGTATCGTAACAATGGAGACGGAACCTTCACCGACCTGAAGGAAGCGGGAGCGGATGATTCTCGCTGGACCACCAGCGCCGCCTTTCTCGACTATGATCGCGACGGCGATCTGGATCTGTTCGCGACGAACTACCTTGGGTTTACCGTCAGCGGGAACCAGATCTGCAGGACTACCGGCGCCCGGGATTATTGTTTCCCAAGCGTTTATTTCCCGCTGCCCGATCGCCTATATCGCAACGAGGAAAACGGCAAGTTCGTCGACGTGACGGAAAAGGCCGGGCTGGGGGCCGCTTTCGGGAACGGTCTGGGGGTCATCTGTGCGGACCTGGACGCAGACGGCTGGACCGATATCTACGTGGCCAACGATGAAACTCCCAATCAGCTCTGGATGAACCAGAGGAACGGGACATTCGAAGATGCCGCCCTCCTCTCGGGAGCGGCTTACAACGCCGACGGGAAAGTAGAAGCAGGCATGGGTGTGAGCGCGGCCGACTTCGACAATGATGAGGATGAAGATATTTTCCTGACCCACCTGCGAGCCGAGACCCACACCCTGTACCTCAACGACGGGTCAGGAGGCTTTTCCGACCAGACCAGCCGTTTCGGGCTGACCCGGGCCATGACCTACACGGGTTTTGGAACCCGGTGGTTCGACTACGACAATGATGGACACCTGGATCTGTTCGTGGCCAACGGAGCGGTGCGTATGACGCGGCTGGCCGAGCCAACCGAGTACCCCTACCATCAGATCAACCAGCTCTTCCACAACGACGGGCAGGGAAATTATCGAGAAACCACCGCCCAGGCGGGAGCCGCCCTGCAGCTCTCGGAAGTGAGCCGGGGAGCCGCCTTCGGCGACATCGACAACGATGGGGATGTGGACATCCTGGTCAGTAACAACAACGGACCGGTGCGCCTGTTCTTAAACCAGATCGGCTCGCGCCGGCACTGGCTTCAGGTTCAGCTGCAGGGTGTCAACAGCAACCGCTATGGCCTGGGAGCGCGGGTGGGGGTGCTTCGCGACGGGAAGACGACCCTGTGGCGTCGTGCCCACACGGACGGCAGCTATCTGAGCGCCAACGATCACCGGGTCCACTTCGGGCTGGGCAGCGACGCAGAGGTCAAAGCGGTCGTGGTCCACTGGCCCGGGGGCGGCCGTGAGATGTGGGAGGAGATCGAAGCCGATGGGCTCATCACACTTCGGGAAGGGTCGGGAAAGCCTTATTGATCGAGTGGGGAGGGGCCCTGGAGCTGCGACATTGAGGAGAGTGGGAAGGAGCCCTCGGGCGACTCCCGGGGGGATTTAAACGGTCGCTGCCCGAGGGCTCCTTCCCACTCTCTCAGTTCCCGTTTTACTCGATCCCGGTTGTCTCGTGAATGGAAATGACGCGGTTCGCCTGGACGTCTTCAAATCTTTGCCGGGTCCCGCTGGGCCACCGGATCTCTATCGCCTCTACACGTTTCTCGCGACTCAGGCCGAAATGAACGCGCAGTCCGTTGCTCGAGTAGTAACTGGAGGCGCTCCGTACCTCATCGGTGTGGATTCGGCTCCCGGCAGTTACTTGAATCCGGGCTCCGATGGCACTCCGGTTGCTTTTTTCGCCCTCCAGTTCCAGGATCAGCCAATTGTTGCCAGCAGGGCTCTGGTTGATGAGTAAGGACGGGGTGTCATTCAGGCTGACCACGATGATGTCAAGATCCCCGTCACCGTCCAGGTCTTCGAAGGCCGCGCCCCGACCGGCCGCTTTTGCGGTAATTGCCTCACCTGCCTCACCCGAAGTGTTTTGAAAGGTGCCGTCACCCTGATTTCTGTAGACCAGCCTGGGCTGGCGATAGGTGATTTCCGAAGGATGACGGTCCACCTCGGGATAGACGTGGCCGCTGGTGATGAACACATCCTTCCAGCCGTCATTGTCAAAGTCGACCAGACCCGCACCCCAGCTCAGGTATTGCGTGTCCCTGCCCAGCTTGGCCCGGTAGGTGGTGTCGGTAAAAGTCGAGTTTCCGTCGTTGCGGTACAGAGTGGCGGTGTCGTCGGAGAAGTTCGTCACCAGCAGGTCCAGGTGGCCATCCAGATCGTAGTCCGCCGCCGCCACTCCCATGCCGGCCTGTTCCCGTCCGTTCTCACTCAGGGCCACGCCCGAGATCATCCCCTCGTCCGAAAACGTGCCGTCCCGGTTGTTGTGGTAGAGGATATTGGGGGTGGTGTCACAGGCGACGTAGATATCCGTCCAGCCGTCCTCGTCGTAGTCAAGCGTGATCGGCATGAGGCAGTAAAACCCTTCAGCCCGGGTCACTCCGCTGGCCGCGGAGACGTCGCTGAAGGTCCGATCCCCATTGTTGCGAAGCAGGATATTGGGCGACTGCTTGAGTCCAAGCGGGCCACACATCACGCCCATGCCCCGCCACATGCAGTTCGGGCCCGAGCCGGGCTCATAACGGGTGGCTTCTGCATAGTCCACATAGTTGGCCACAAACAGATCGAGATCCGCATCGTGGTCATAGTCCAGGAACGTGCAGCCCGTGTTCCAACGTTCCCCGCCCCCGATCCCCGCGCTCCGGGAGATGTCTTCGAAGGTTCCGTCTCCCAGGTTGCGATAGAGGGCAATATCTCCGTAGTAAGTCACGCACAGATCGGTCCATCCATCGTTGTCAATATCTCCCACGCAGGCCGCCTGACCCCAGCCCGAGCGTGTCAGACCTGCAGCCTTCGCCACATCTGAAAACCGGCCGTCACCGAGATTCCGATAGAGCAAGCTGGCAGGGGAACTCTTGGAAGAGAGGTTCAATCTGGATCCGTTGATCAAGAAGATGTCGATCTTTCCGTCCCTGTCATAGTCGAAGGAAGCCACTCCCGTCCCCGTGGTTTCCAGGATGTAGCGTAGAGACTCCACGCCGCCATAGAGGATTGGCTGATCCAGGCCGGACTCCCGACTTTGGTCGATAAACTGAATCGGATTCTGGGCCTCCAGCAATGCGCTACCCACGAAAAACCAGAGCACCAGAGTCAAGCCGATCTGAAGAGCAACCTTCATCAACGCCTCTATCATACGCGTCTTCAAAACAGCACGTTTGCTGGACCCGACGGGGCGATCAGAGCCGGCTGCGGACGCAGCCAGACGAGGAGCGCATCACTCACGATTTGATGTGCTGCGCCTGACCGGAGCTCAGAACCTTGAGATTACGCCACCGAGCCGTGACGCCCTGTCCGAAGAGCGAGTGTTCGTAGTGGGGATCCAGTCCGGGCTGGACCCCTCCCCGCCCGTCGGGCCGGTCGTCCAGCAGCGTGAAGATGGCCAGGAGGACCCGAAAGCGGGCCGGCAGGATGACGGGACCGGCCGGCTCGTCGATGGTAGCGACCCACTCCACGTCGCGGACGACCTGACCGTCCACCAGCCACTGGGCACGATCAGGCGCGGCTTCCAGCCACCCGTCCTCCCCGGGCTGATAGCGAATCTCGTAATGATGCCAGGAGCCGGGCTCTATGGTCACGTCCGTCAAGAGCGGATCAATCAGGGGTAGCGTGGAGTCCTCTCCGCCGGGCGTCTTGACCTGGAAATGCTCGCGCAGCGCCACGACACGTCGATTGGACACCCCGAAGTTCAAGATGATCCCCGTCGTATTGTCGATCAGAGCGATGGCCCCATTGCCCAGTTTCGGATCGTCCGGATCCGCCCCGAAAGGGTTGGCCTCGGTTCCGCGCACTTCGACGCAGATCTCGGCTGAGAGCGACAGACCTTCGCCGGTGGGGTAGCGCCGATCGCTCACCAGCATGGCTTTGACGTGGTCGAGCGGATTGTCGAAACCAAGTGTAAACTCTGGAATCTCGATCTTGAGTTCCGGGAGTTCCGTGGTGGGCGTGGTCAGAGTGGCGGCGGGGTCGAGCATCTCCCGGCCGGCCACTTCGGGAATGCTCCAACCCCGGCCCAGCACAGGCGAGCCGGTGGACCAGTCCGTGAAATCACGTCCTTCCCCCTCCATCATGTAGGCCGGCGTTGGAAGCCCTCTCCAGACATCGACGGTTTTCGGATCATTCGTCCAGTTCAGGGGCTGATAGCGTTCCTCATCCCAGATCTGATCCACCTCCAGGGTCAACTCAACGACATTCCCGGCCGGATCAGGGATATAGAGGAAGATGTTATGACCAGGCCCGTGACGACTGGGCCCATAAATGATCGGGATATCACTTCGCCACAGATGGTCACAGATCTTTTTGACGTCACCCCAGTCAGCCAGGTCATAGGCATAGTGATTGACCTTGGCCTGGCCCGTCTCGAGGAAGGCGATGCCGTGGTGCTGTTGATTCCAGCGCATCCAGATGACCGAGTCACCCACCGTATCGGAGACCCTGAATCCCAGAACCTCGGTATAAAAGGTGACACAGCGCGGCAGGTCGGCAGTCATCATTGTGATGTGACCAAAGCGCACCGGTCGAACCTCGCGTGGCTGTAAAGGCTGCGCGAGGGTCTGCATCCCGGCATAGAGCTCTACCCGATTCCCGTCCGGGTCACGATAGCAAAGGCCCGATCCGTGACCCGGTTCGGAGTAGTCCCTGGACTCGGGGTGGAAACCCCGTTCTGCCAGAGTGTGCTGAGCTGCCTCCAGAGCCTCCTCGCTGGCAACCTCCAGCCCCATGTGATGGAGGGCCCGCTCCCCGGGATAAATGGCTAGGCAGTGATGGTCCCTGTTGCAGCGCAGAAAGGCCGCCCCATCGACTCGCTCCGAGATCTCGAGCCCCACGATCTTGTCATAGAACTCGGCTGTTTCCTCGACATTGGGGACGCTGATGGCAACGTGAGTGGAGGTCTTTATACTGACCATCGGTTAAGCAGGCTCCTGTAACTCGCTGCGGACCTGCCCGATGACGGCCTCCAGGTTCTGCCTCGATCTCCGGGTGCCCTCGGCCAGATTCTCCAGCGTACTGGCCACTTTGCGCTCGTACTCAATGGCCCAGATTCCGTCAAAGGAGTGCAGGAGTTCCCTTATGATTGGGGGCCAGTCGATTTCCCCCTCTCCAAAGCCCCGGTACTCGACTCCTTTGGGGTTTTCGGGGGCCCGGGCCACGTCCTTCCAGTGGGTATAGACAACCCGGTCCTGTACAGTCAGCAGCGCCTGGTAGGGATCCTCTTCTCCGATTGCGTAGTTGGCCGGGTCATAGGTCACCCCCACTTCTTTGTGAGGCACCATATCGAGGAGCCTCTTCAGTCCGGCACCGGTGGCCGAAGTTCCCCCGTGGTTTTCGATGCCCACATGGATTCCTTTGCCTTTCAGATAGTCCCCGATTTTGTTGAAAGCCACAGCCAGCGTTTCGTAAAGGGCCTCGGTAACCCGTTCGGGCGTCAGCACATAGTGCATGGAGTGGGTGAAGTCGTGTTCCGTAAACACGCGGATGACCCGGGCACCCAGGGCCTCCGCGACGTCGATGGCCTTCATGATCTCTGCGGAGCGGTCTTCGGCAACCTCCCCGTCCAGCCCCACCACGGCCCCGCCTCCCAGGGCGGTTACCTCCACTCCGGCCGCCGCTGCCAGTTCCCTGACTCGATCGACTTCCTCGGGCGTGGCATCCAGTGAGATCCGATTCTCGCAGTCTTCGTTGAACCACCCGCAATCAATCTCCACGGCCGGCGTGCCGATTTCCCGACAAGTCTGGAAAAATTCCGGCAGGCCGTATTCTCTGAACCCGTAAGCCGCGTTGCCAAATTGAATACCGGCCGCGTTTGTCATTGGAAAGCCCTCCTGTAGATTGCCGTAGGGGCCGGCCTCGTGCCGGCCCGCGTTTCGGGCGACCACAATGGTCGCCCCTTGTATCTTCAACCTTGTCTTGAGATCTTGTCGAAGTTGTGAAGCTCGGCAAGGGGCGAGGAGGAAAAGACGCTCTGGTCGCCGGTCGGCTCAAAAGCCTCTTTGACGTAGATAAGCGCCCTCCTCGATACCCTACCGTGTCCAAGGCTTCGAGCCTCTATTTACAAGGCAGGTACCGCCTCTTGCCGTACAAGGTGAACCCATTTTAGTGAGGATCGTCGCATGAAATCAATCTTGTGGATCGGTGTCGATGTGAGCAAAAATCGCTTTCATGCCGCCTGTCGCAATCGAAGCGAGCCCCAGGCCCTGCTTGCATCACTGGGCTGCTAGGGGCGAGGATTGAAGAGATGACCTACACCGGCATGTTGATCGCTGTCACCCTGACAGACACCGAGGTCGGAATGTTCCAGAAGGCGGGCGCTGAGTTCAGTCATCACCTGAACGAGTACGGGCAGAGCGAATCGCAGCGTCGCTCGACACGGACCTTGATTTAGAGTGACGGCGAGGTCAAACATGCGTCTTTCAGGCGTCCCTCTATTGGTAGCGTGCTCCCTGAGCGTTCTTTTCTCGCAGTCCTACCTCGATCAAGACCTCTTGAAAATGGCCAAGGAGGGGCAGGATGCGTTGGTTCGAACGTTACTGAACTCAGGTGCCGATATCAATGCGAGAGATGAAAGCGGCAGGACAGCCCTGATGCTGGCCGCCCTGGGAGGTCACGTGGCGACGGTGACATCCCTGCTCGATGCGGGTGCCGATGTTGAAGCGAAAGACGACGACGGGAAAACGGCACATGGCCTGGCAAGCGAGAAAGGTCAGCACGAGATCGTGCAAGTCTTGGGCATTGACCCCAAAGAACGGCAGCTTTGGGAATCGTACATGGAGGCGGGACTGAGGGCGTACTATGAAGCCCACTACTCCGAAGCAGATGGGCAGTTCGTTGCTGCCCTCAGCAAAGCTGAGAAGTGGGGGGACCAAAACCTCCGTCTCGCGGGAAGTCTCAACGAGCTGGCAAGGGTCTACAGGGCGCAGGGCAGATACGCCGAAGCGGAGCCGCTCTACCAACGGGCCTTGGCCATTCAGGAAAACGCTCTGGGGCCGGAGCACCCTGATGTGGGCACCAGCCTCAACAACCTGGCGTTGCTCTATGAGAACCAGCGCAAGTACGGTCAGGCGGACCCGCTCTACCGGCGCTCGCTGGCCATAAGGGAAAAGGCTCTGGGGCCGGAGCATCCCGCCGTGGCCATCAGCCTCAACGGCCTGGCGTTGCTGTACCACTATCAGGGCAAGTACGCCGAAGCGGAGCCGCTCTACCAACGGGCCTTGGCCATAAGGGAAAAGGCTCTGGGGCCGGAGCACCCTGATGTGGGCACCAGCCTCAACAACCTGGCAGGGCTGTACCATGCGCAGGGCAAGTACGCCGAGGTGGAGCCTCTCTTAGAGCGGGCCTTGGCCATAAGGGAAAAGGCTCTGGGGCCGGAGCACCCTGATGTGGGCACCAGCCTAAACAACCTGGCGAGGATCTATGAGGACCAGCGCAAGTACGGTCAGGCGGAGCCGCTCTACCGGCGCTCGCTGGCCATAAGGGAAAAGGCTCTGGGGCCGGAGCATCTCGCCGTGGCCACAAGTCTGGAGAACTACGCCATCCTGCTGCGAAAAACGAACCGCAATGCGGAGGCCGATGAGCTGGAAGGCCGGGCGTTGGCGATTCGGCGCAAAAACCCGTAGCGGGTGACAGACCAGAAGGTCTCCGTCAATACCAGCCAAACAGGGTCGACTGAAAGTCTCAGAGATGGTGCGTTCCAGCTGACTCTATCGTACTCTAGGGCGAGGATTGAAGAGATGACCTACACCGGCATGTTGATCGCTGTCACCCTGGCAGCCACCGCGACCCCGTTGGCGGCGCAGAGCGATGGTGCTCCAGGCACCCAGCGAATGGCCGAGCGCTTGCGTCTCATCGTGCAGCAGACCGACCCCCAGAACAGCCTCACTACCCATTCGCGAGAGCGGGTGGCTGACCTTCGCCGGCAGATGGCTCAAACCAGGAACTACGAGCGGCAACTAGTCCTGCGGATGCAACTCGGGAACGAGCTTCTGGTCGACGGAAAGACCGAAGATGCTGTGAAGCAGTTCAAGGCGATTGAGGCCGTTCTTGATCCGGAGATACAATCCAATCAGTTTTTTGCACAACGCATCCGCGAGCTGCTTGGCGTTTCGTACCTGCGATTGGCCGAGCAGGAGAACTGCATTGCCCATCACAACACGGACTCCTGCCTGATACCGATACGGGCTGGGGGTATCCACGGCATCAAGCGCGGTTCAACGCTCGCCATCCAAGAGTTCACCAAAGCATTGAAAGTCGATCCGCAGAATCTGCGCTATCGCTGGCTTTTGAATCTGGCGCACATGACCCTGGGCAGCTACCCGGACGGAGTGCCCCATGACTGGCTCATCCCGCCGCGGGCGTTTGACTCGGACTACGACATCAAGAGATTCGTCGACGTGGCGGCGAGCACCGGCGTGGCCCCAATCAGCCTGGCCGGCGGCGTGGTCATGGAGGATTTTGATGGGGACGGTCTTCTCGATCTGATGGTCTCCGAGTGGGGAATCGATCGACAACTGCGCTACTACCACAATTCCGGTGACGGAACCTTCGCCGAACGGACCATGCAGGCCGGTTTGCGCGGCCTGGTCGGCGGCTTGAATCTCTGTCATGCCGACTACAACAACGACGGCCATGTGGACGTTTTGGTTTTACGCGGCGCGTGGCTGGACAAGCACGGGCGCCATCCCAACTCGCTGCTGCGCAACAACGGTGACGGGACATTCGAGGACGTCACCGAGCAGTCGGGGTTGTTGTCCCTTGCTCCCACGCAAACCGCGGCCTGGGCAGACTACAACCGTGACGGGTGGATCGACCTTTTTGTTGGCAGTGAAACGCGGTCGGGGAGCGTCCACCGGTGCAAACTTTATCGCAACAAGGGTGACGGCACCTTTATCGATGTTGCAGCGGCAGCGGGCGTGGATCATGCCGGGTTCGTAAAGGGGGTGGCCTGGGCCGACTACAACAATGACGGATTGCCGGATCTTTACCTGTCGCGCTTTGGTCAATCCAACATCCTTTACCGCAATGACCAAGGCCCGGGCGACGATCACAAGTTCACCGACGTTACCGCCCAGGCTGGTGTTGGTGAGCCGCGGCGTAGTTTCCCGACGTGGTTCTGGGATTACGATAACGACGGCTGGGAGGATCTCCTGGTCGCCCCGTTTGCCGGTTTCTCTTTCAACGGCGAAGCGATCGGTATGGTGGCGGCGGATTACCTCGGCATTGCGGTCAAAGCCTCAAAACCCCGCCTTTATCGCAACAACCACGACGGCACGTTCAGAAACGTGACAACGAAGGCGAGACTCGATGAGGCCATGCTGGCCATGGGCGCGAATTTCGGCGATCTTGACAACGACGGGTTTCTCGATTGCTATTTCGGGACGGGAGATCCTTACCTGGGTACGCTGGTGCCGAACCGGATGTTTCGGAACGCCGGAGGGCGTTATTTCCAGGACGTGACAACTCTCGGTGGCTTCGGGCACATACAGAAGGGTCACGGGATTGCATTCGGCGACATCGACAACGACGGAGACCAGGACATTTACGCGGTCATGGGTGGTTTGTTTTCCGGAGATGTTTTTCAGAACGCGCTCTTCGAGAACCCGGGGCACGGCAACCATTGGATTACGCTACGACTCGAAGGCACGCGATCCAACCGCTCCGCCATCGGCGCCCGCATCAAGGTTTCTTTGGACACGGCAACCGGTCCGCGTGACATTTACGTCACGCTCGGCAGCGGCGGCAGCTTCGGGGCGTCGAGCTTACAGCAGGAAATCGGGCTCGGGGCTGCCAAATCCATTATCGCAATCCATATCAATTGGCCGGCCGCCGGCTCGACGCAAACCTTCAAGAACGTGGCGATGGATCAAGTCCTGAAGATCCGCGAGGGGGCCACTCTGCCCGTAGTGCAACCGGCGAAGCGATTCAGGCTTGCGCCACCGACGGGCTAATATCAGCACACGCGGCATTGGTCACTTTCCGGACGGGAACTAGCTAGACTCGATGAACATACCTGGAGATCTTCTTCATGGGAGCCTCATCGCGCTTGTAGAAGTCTCTCAAATAGATCGGGTACCCCTTCTTGATAGGGATTCTGGCTCCATCATCCGAGGCCATCACGGTCCAGGCAAACTCTTCCGGCCGCGGCGAAATGTCGACCAGCGTATTCCCCTTGAAATTGCAGGTGTATTGAATCCCATAGGTGGGCTCGGTGTGGTATTCCGTGGTCTCGACCATGGGAAACGTGAGATGGACTTCATCGTGAGGGGCCAGCGCGTCAACCAGGACGTAGTTACCCGTCCACTGAGGCGAGATGTCTTGCTGATTCACCCGGCAGCGGACTGCTTTCTTATCCGCCCAGATGGGGATGCGCACACTCAGCTTTTCAGCTGTCTTGTTCTTGAGTACCACCTTGCCCTCGTAAGGCAGGTAGCTATCGATATCGACCCAGGGTGAGGCCCGGTTCAAGAGCAGATTGACCTGGGCCAGTCCCTGGTTGTAGCGGACAATGGAATCCCAGGCTTCGTAAAGCCCCACTGGAGCATTGGCGTTGCAGCACATCGTCCACCAGGCATGCAGCATGGTGGGATCAGAGACCGAAGAAAACCCACCAATGCCTCTGTCCATCACCCTCTCGCCGGTCTCGATCGCCGGGTTGATGGTGTGAGAGATGGCGTTGGCAATGATCTCTTCGATCAGATCGCGGCGCAGCATCTGACACTCCACCAGGTGATTTCGGACGTACTGGTCGACATCATCCCAGTAGTCCCCAATCCCGGCCTGGCTGAGCCGAGAGGCGATGTAAGTCATGTCTCCGATCGAGCACGTCTCACACACCTGCGCCTTCCCCCCGTAGTTCTTCAGGTTGTTCTTTTGGATCTTCTCCAGCGGTCCTAAAACGGCAGGGAAGAACCCGATGCGGCCCATCCCGACATTTCGGCTGTATTCATAGAAATCCCGTACAAAGCGCTTGGCGACAGGGTCGTTGGAAACGATGGCGTAGTCCACCATACCCATCACGCCGGTGGTGGTGGTGTGGAAGTGACCTTCCCAGTGGGCGTGCTGGGCGCCGGAGATCATGGTCGGCCCCTCGGAGGCCCCCCACATGCTGGGCTTGAGCATAAAGGCCATGGTTTTGCGTGCCTGCTCGAGCGCCTGCTCGTCTCCGCTCACATCAGCCCACAAGGACAGTGCGCGGAGCACGTTACCGATGACCTGAAAATTGACCCTGTCCGGCTCCTCGACCGTCGGGCCAGAGCCACCTTTGGGGGATGGCTTTTTCCCTTCCCCCATGGCCACCAGATCTTCAAACTCCTCCGCCATGGCTGCGCGGACCATGAAGGTCGGCTTACTGTTGGTAAACCAGGCGCGTTCATCGTTTTGATGAGCCACCCTGCCGAGACCACCCGCCAGCCGCTTGCCAATCTCCTGCCACTTTGGATTACCGTCGTAGTCATGCCAGGCCATCAGAGCTACCATCAGCCGCCCGTGCGGAAAGGGCCAGTAAATATCTTCGCCGTAATTGGGGAAGCTTTCCCGATAGGGTCTTCCGGCATAGCGCAGCCACCACAGACCGTTCTCGTCGATGTCAGTGAGCAAAGCATCCACCATTTTGCTGTCGTAGTCGGAATGGAGAGTGCTGCCACTCATCTTACGCATCAGGGGGAGAACATGGATGGCCTTTGCCAGGCATGGGCCTCCTGTGTTGTGCGTGAAGTGGGGCGGGTTGGTGTCATAGTGCAGGCACTGGAAGGTTTCGTAGTTCCGCTCGGGATCGGCGGCCCCGGTCAGGGAATTCACTGCCAGCCCGGCCCGCTCAGCCAGGTCCAGCGTGTCCGGAACCTCAGCCTCATAGGTGGAGGCTGTCAGCGCGGCGCTTTCCGAGTCTCCCTTCGAACAGCTCACCAGTGCGCCTGCGCCTGCGGCCGTAGCCGCACCCAGTTTGACAAAGTCTCGTCGATCGAGCTCAGACATTTTCTCTACCTCCATGCTGGCCCTGATTTTTGGAAGGTCTCGTGTCGATTTGGCCTAGTTGCCGCCCAGTATGGAAGCCCTCGTGAGGCAGGTCAAGTAAGCTGGCAAATCTGTCCTCCCGCTGCTTCCGCAGCCGGCTCTGATGGTTTTACCGGTGGTCAATCAGAGCCCCCGGCGGGAGCCGGGGGATGGAAACGGGGCGACCCACGACAAGGAGAGCGTGGGAGGGACCCCGGGGCAGCGACCGTTTAATTCCTCCCAGTTCAGGTAGTGTAAAAATCCGACCCTGGGGATGTAGGAGACGGCTTGATCACCGGGGCGCGTAAAGCCCGGCCGCTCCCCTCTTGAGCTTCCGATAGAGAAATCGGTCGGCTCCCAACTTGCGTTCCTCCCGGTTGAGGCGCCGCACCTGTTGGAGGGCCGCCAAGGCTTTTTCCTTTTCTCCGGCTTTCCGGTAGGCGATGGAGAGCTGGTAGTAGGCCGGGGTCGCCTCGGGGTCGAGACGGATCGACGTCTCCAGTTCCCGAACGGCCGCGCCCACGTCATTTCTCTTGAGGTACAGCTTTCCCAGGGCGGTGTGAGCCGGCACCAGGTCGGGTTGCAGGGCAATGGCTCGCTGCAAATGTCTCAGGCTTTCAGCTTCTTCCGGGGTGTCCGGCTGCACACCCCGGGCCATGGTGATTTCTCCCAGCAGGTAGTGTGCATAGGCGCTCGAAGGATTGCGGCGGATGGTCTCCCTTAGAAGATCGATCGCCTCTTCGTGGCGCTGGGCTTCAACCAGGACGAAAGCCAGTCCCAGCCTGGCCGCTTCGGAATCCGGCTGCAACTGCATGGCCTTCCGGTAGTCGGATGCGGCCTCTCCGTAGCGGCCCTGTGAAAGCCTCAGGTAACCGCGCTGCCTATGCAGAACCGGCGAAAGGGGAAGATGAGCCAGCCCCCGGTCCAGGAACTCCAGCGCCAGTGACGGCGGCACAGCTCCTTCCGCGGACAGTCTGGCGATCACCACGTAATTGCGTTCATCGAGCGGATGCTTACGGGCTGCCTCCTGTAGGATCTGCGCGGCTTTTTGGAAGTCTTCCATTTCAATCAAGGCGAGTCCCAGCAGGTTCAAGATATCGCCGCTCTCCAACGGTTCCGGAACCTCTTCGAGCGTACCCGCACACTCGGCAAACTTTCCCTGAAGGTATTGCACGAAGGCCAGGTTGTAGGCCGCCGCAGATGGGTCGGGGTAGGCCGCCCGGGCCAGTATTAAGTGGCGTTCGCTGTGGGCATACTCGCCGAAACGCGCCAGCAGCAGACCCGACTCAAACTGGGCAACGGCGTCCTCTTGCGGTACTTTTTGCAGGATCTGCCTCGCAGTGGAGAGTTCATTCGTTTCGATCAGTGCCTCGGCGTAGCTGACCAGCAGAAGAGGATAGCCCTGCAGAATGGAGGACGCCCTGGCGAAACGGGCCGCCGCTTCCCGGTATTCTTTTCGACCGAAAGCGATTTCTCCAAGCAGAGCCTGCGCCTGTTCGTCTTCCGGCTGCCGGCCCACGATTTCCAGCAAGACCTCCCGCGCCTCCTCTTGACGTCCGTTGTCAAGCAGCTCCAGGACGCGCTGTTTCTGGTCGCTCTGGGCCAGGGCCGGAGAGAAGCAAAACAACCACCCGTAAGCGCCCGCCAGCAGCAGGAATTGAGCGCGCCTCATGAGCACAGTATAGGGTTCCGGCTACTCGGACGACAAAGGAGAATGCTGCAGCGAGGCCCTACGGACCCGGCTATTCGAAAGGGGGCGACAGAAGGGCCGGAACGAGGGTTCGCTAAAGGTTCAAGGAGTCCCTAAACCCAGAGCTCCGAACCCTCCTTTTTCATGACTTTGCGGATTCTTCCAATATTTGAACAGTGTAATCCAAAATATTGAATACCCCCTGAAGACTTGCTCCAAAGTCTTGGATCGCGGGTGGGGCGTAAGCGTCGCCAGGAAATCGTTGCGAGATCGTATAAGTGTCACATCGTCAACATGATGGCCCAAGCCGGCCGGCCCCAAAACCAGAGGCTGGCACTCGAATTGCTCGCAGAAACGGCGAATCATCATGATTTACAGCCGGGGAAACGAAGAACGGAAGTACCCGTTTGACTCCGAATGTGGGGTTCCCTATAATCCCGCCATCGGTTTAAAACTAGCCCCCCCCCAAAAAAAAGGGAGTTCCGACCATGAAGTTTGTCAAGGTTTCTGCTTTTCTGCTCTGCATCTCTTTGCTCGTTTCCGTCGCCTGGGCCCAGCGCGGGTCTGAGCTCACCGGAACGGTCACGGACAGCACGGGTGCAGTGCTCCCCGGTGTTACCGTTACCGCCAGTAACGCTTCCGGCGTTAACCGCACGAGCATCACCAACGACCTGGGGATCTACCGCATCATCGAGGTGACGCCGGGACAGTACCGGGTCAGTGCGCAACTGACCGGCTTCAAGACCGCGGTGATCGAGACGACGCTGGAAGCCCTGCGGATTACCGTTGTTAGCATCACCCTGGAGATTGGCGAAATCTCCGAAGAGGTGACGGTGGAGTCGGTGGGCGTAGCGCTCGAAAAGCAGACGGCGCAGGTGAGCACTTACCTGGACGAGAAGATGGTGGAGTCTTTGCCTCAGATGTTGAAGCGGCCCATGGATCTGGTCAAGTATGCCGCCGCAACGGCTCCTCGAGGGACCTGGGAGATGCTTCCCGGCTACTCAACCGGCTTCAGCATGAACGGAGTTCCCTACCAGGGCGCCGGCATCTATATTGATGGAGGCTACGGCACCAGCGGCCGTGCCTACGATGGAAACAATGACACCAGCCCGCATCAACATGTGGTGCAGGAGTTCAGGATTGTCCAAAGCAGCTTTAAAGCAGAGTACGAAGGGGGCGGCGGCGGTCTCATCATCATGTCTACCAAGACGGGCACCAACGATTTTCACGGCGCCCTCTGGTGGTATCACCGTCAGAAGGCGCTGGACGCCCGGAGTTTCTTTGCCGTGGAGCGGGATCCTTTCCGCGAACAGCTCTACGGTTTCGAGGTGGACGGACCCATTGTCAAGGACAAACTCCATTTCATGGTCAGCGGTGAAGGAAAGCGTTCTCTCGTCCCGTCGGGCGTCAACCTGACCAGGTTCAGGACGTTCCCCACACTGGCCCAGAGAACGGGTGATTTTTCGGGCAAGTTCAACGCGGACGGGTCCCTGCGAACCATCTATGATCCCCTCTCCACTGTGATCAACCAGGACGGGAGCATCACCCGAACGCCCTTCCCCGGCAACATCATCCCGGCCAACCGGATCAGCTCCCAGTCACAGGAGATCATGCGCTGGCTGCCGGATCCCGATCGCGCGCCGGATGACCCCTCGGGGATCAACAACTACCAGGGCATCTCGAGGACGGCGCTGAGCAGCTGGGGATGGACGCTGCGCGGCGACTGGCAGGTTGATGACAATGACAAGATCTTTGCTCGCTTTATTTCAGATCCCATCGTCGACGAGTCCATCGGAAGCTGGAGCCCGCCGAGTTTCTTCGACTCCGGGGATCTCCCCTCTGATGCGACCATTAACGTGGATGATCGGAATCCGGCAGACCCCGACGACTGGTTGATGAGCTTCGATATGTACAACCAGACGGCGGGTTGGACGCACACCTTCAGCCCCACTCTGATCTCCGACTTCCGCCAGACCTACAATTATCTGGTGCAGTGGGCCAGGAATACCTCCCAGGGTCTGGGTTTCCCCGGACAGATAGGAATTCAAATTCCTTCGGATATCCCGGACACGGTCGAGGGCGTGGGTGGATCGGGTCAGAACGACCACTTCCCTAGGGTCGGTTTTGACGGCGGCTACTCCGGTTTCGGCGGCGGCTGGGGTGGCGGCTCTGCCATTAATCCACGAAACGGCTGGAGTTTCGGCGACACCGTGACCTGGTTGCGGGGCGCCCACGCCATCAAGTTCGGCGTCGAGACCAGACGCTCCGGTCACGACTATTTCTCGGCCGGAGCTTCTTCCGGGACCTACAACTTCGCTTCGCGGGGCACGGGAGCGTTCTTAGGGCCACAAAACCCTGACCCCGCTACGGGGGATGCGATTGCCTCCCTGCTGGTGGACTGGGTGGACAACGCCAGCATCAACCATGTTACCCAGCGGAATTTCCACACCTGGTACTGGGGCATGTTCGTCCAGGATGACTGGCAGATCCACCCCAACGTGGTGGTCAACCTGGGGCTGCGTTATGAGTTCGACACTCCGTTAACAGAGAAAAACGATCTCGTCAGCTCTTTTGACCTCAATCTCAATAACCCCGTCTGTGATTGCCCGGGAGCCTTCATCTATCCGGAAAAGATATATGAGACGCAGAAGGGCAACATCGCGCCGCGCATTGGAATCGCCTGGAATCCGGGCGGCGGCAGGACGGTGGTGCGGGCCGGGGCCGGAATGTACTACATGCAGCCCATGATCGGGATGAACCCCTGGCAGACTCCCAGGATAGGGCGCGGGGACGTGACCCTCGCCAAAAACCTGGCCACTGTCGACAGTGGGATCACCCCGGCCATTTCCGGGCTCGGTGCCGGTGTGGGAGAGCTACCGCCATTCGAGCTGCAGGCAGGCTTTGGAGCCGTTCCCATCGGGGAGGCACCCACAACGAACCCCGAGTACCTGTGCTGCCCGAATCTACGACAGAACCCGTACAGCATGAGTATGAGTTTCACTCTCCAGCACGAAATCGCCGACTACGTATTCGAAGCCGGCTACGTCGGCAACCTGGTCAGGAACCTGGGCGAGTGGAACTACAATGCGAACCAGCTCCGACCCGAGTTGCTGGGGGCAGACGCCACCCAGCAACACCGTCCCTTTCCCCAGTACGGGCACGTTCGCCAGATTTCCGTGCCCGACAAGACCATGACTTACCACGCCCTGGTTCTGAAGGCGGAAAAGAGATTCGCAGACGGCCTGGGAATTATCTCCAACTTCACCTGGTCCAAACATCTGGGCAATCGGGAAGGGCGATTTGACTATTACAATCGCACCCTTGCCCGAGGTCCTGCCTGGAACTCGAGGCGCCTGCGTTTCGTGTTTGCGGGAGTTTACGAGCTGCCCTTTGGGGCGGGTAGACAATATCTCAACAGTGGACCGGCAGCCACAGCTCTGGGCGGCTGGAATATGACCATGGCCTTTATTGGCCAGTCCGGTATTCCGCTGAACTTCATGGCAGTGCCCAACGAAACGAACTCCTTTGGCGGCAGTCCGCGGGCCAACCTCATCGGTAATCCCAAGGGCCCGCAGAGAATCGACAACTGGTTTAACGTCAACGCTTTCGAAAGCCCGGACCCGTTTACGTTTGGCGACGCCGGGGTCGGCATCCTGGAGGGCCCCGGGTCGGCAGAGGTCGATTTCTCCATAGCCAAGGACTTCGTCTTCTGGGAGAACAAGCGGGTTCGTTTTACCGCGGATTTCTTCAATTTCCTGAACCATGCCAACTTCAGTAATCCCAGTACCAACATCTGTCCCGTGACAGCTCCCTGTACGACCAATCTCATCACCGCCGCCGCCCCGGGTCGGCGGACTCAGCTGGGATTGCAGTTCCTTTTTTGAGAGAATTCCTGCTCAGTCCCGATCACGTCGATCGGGACTGAGCAGTCCTACCCCCTCCTTCCCTCGAGCCCCGAGCCCTGGCAATTGTGTAGACTGTCTGCGCAAGAGGGGCTCATGACGAAATGCACCTGGAGCCTGATCCTGGCTCCCCTTTTTCTCGCTTCGCCGACTGGGCTAGGTCTGATTATCCCGGGACAACCGGACACCTCGCTGCCGTCCGGCAAGGATCGCTCATCTTATGTCGGCGCCTCCACCTGCGGGACATGTCATCAGGCCATGTTCGAGAGCTTTCGTCAAACGGCACACTACCTCACCTCGCAGCCTCCCCGGGCGGACTCCATTGCCGGCAGCTTCGCGCCCGGCCATGCCACCCTTCGCACCCGCAATCCCGACCTCTGGTTCGAGATGACCGCCTCCGAAGACGGCTTCTTTCAAACCGCCTGGACCCGGAAGGCAGATCCAATCCGGCAGCGCTCCGAACGGATGGATCTGGTCATCGGCTCCGGGAAAATGGGCCAGACCTATCTCTACTGGAAGGGGAACCGGCTCTTTCAACTTCCGGTTTCCTACTTTGCCCAGGCCAGGCGCTGGATCAACAGTCCGGGCTATCCAGACGGAAAGGCGTTTTTTGACCGGGACGTCATTCCTCGCTGCCTGGAGTGCCATGCCACCTACTTTGAAGTGATCAGCGAAAGAGATCCGACCCGGCCCTATATGAGCAACGTCTACAAGAGGGACAACTACCTGCTGGGCGTCACCTGCGAAAGATGTCACGGCCCCGGGGCCCTTCATTCCAAGAACCCGCAGGCCGCACCTGGTTCCTCCCCGGCACCCGGCATCGTGCACCCCGGGAAAATCGACCGCGAACGTCAGATGACGCTCTGCGCCCAGTGCCATTCGGGCCATCTGGTCCCACGGGAGGGGCCCTTCTCCTTCCGGCCCGGCCAGGGCCCCGAGGAATTCGTCGCCGTGGAGAGCCTTCGGGCCCGGCACAGCGGGGGAGTGCACACCACCAATCAGCCGGAGCGTCTGCGCCGCTCGCAGTGCTTTCAAAAGAGTCCGTCGCTGAACTGTATCAGCTGCCACGACCCCCATCACCTGGAGCGGGCCAACGTCGGATTGTTCTCCCAGCGCTGCATGACCTGCCACCAGCCCCAGGCCTGCGGAATGGCAGCAGCGGTCGGGGACGCCCTCGAAGACAGCTGCGTCGACTGCCACATGCTCGTGCAACGAGACCTGGGAACCCCCCTGCAGACAGCGGGCCACTCCGAGTCGCCGCGGATGCGGGACCATTTCATCGCCGTCTACCCCGAGGTGACGCGGCGCTTCTTGAAGCAGCTATCGGAGAAAAGCCATTGATCTGGAGTGCGGCACTGGGTGAATCAGAGCCCCTGGCGGAAGCCAGGGGGGTGCTGGAAATTCAGCCGACCTGCAGCATTTCCTACCCGCCGCTCCCGCGGCGGGCTCTGATTGCCGCCAGCGTCCGGCAGGAAATCTTGGCAGGACTCCGAGAATTGACTATCCTGGTGGAACGACTTTCATGAACCATTTCCGGGCAAAAGCTTTCTTTCTGGTTCTGGCTGTGAGCCAGATGCCGGGAACCCACCTGCGCTCAAGTCCCAGTTCTTTGCAGCAGAAAGGCGACGGCGACGCGTCCTCGGCAGCGGCCCCGCTGGCCATGTCCGAAGCCCATCGCAAGTTTATCTGGGACATTGAGCACTGGGTGTTCATTCTGGACCACAAGGTCTTTCCGAAATGGGTAACGGCCTTCGTCGAGAACGACCGGTCTGTCCCTCTGGAAGCCTTTAGTCGGGACTTTTCAGGTCAGGTCCTGCAGCCGTCCAGTGGATCTGAGATCAACACGGCCTCCGGTCGTTACGCTCGCATACGCGAGGCGACGGCGCGGCGGAAAAAGGCCGACGCCAGTGAGATTGTCGATTATCTGTTGGAGTACCGAAACCGCTTCATGGCCGCGCCCGGGTCCATGGACAGGCTGATTCGGTTCTTCGCCCCGGCTTATGCCTCCAGTACTCAAGACCCTCCCCGCGTACAGGTGGCCATGATGGAGCTGGCCCCTGCAGAGAGGGAGAAGCCGGCCGGCCCCTGGCAGGGAACCATGAAAGTCCGTTTCACGGGCCGAACCACGGACGGCTCTGTGGCCGAGGCTCTGATCAAGGCGCGAGTGACTCTGGAGCCTCCCTCGGAGGACCTGCCGGACCGTACGGGTTGGATCCGCGGGTTCGATGTCTACTCCGTCAACTGGGGTCACAGCAACGACTTTCTGATGAAGGAAGTGGCGACGGAACGAGGCCTGCAACCCGAGGACTATTACGATCACTGGGTAACCAAGGGTCCGGACGTCGTGATTACTGGTGGCATTTACGTTAGCGACTACGATCGCGATGGCTGGCTGGACGTCCTGGTCACCGGCGTCAAAACCAGTGGACTGTACCGGGGCGGACCGGACGGCTTTCGCAACGTCACCGCGGAAGCCGGGCTGCCGGAGAATTCCAGCTACGGGGCCGCCGCTTTTGTTGATCTGGACAGTGACGGCTACGAGGATCTGGTGTTCGGAGCCAAGCTTTATAGAAACCAGGCTGACGGCTCTTTTCAGGACATTTCTGCCCGGACCAATCTGCCCCTGACAGATCGAGGCCAGAACTACTCCATCGTAGACTACGATCTGGACGGGCGAATGGACCTGTACGTTGCTGGAGGCTTTGGTGCGGTCAAGGGGGCCAGGTCCTGGATATCGAATCGCAGCGGCGTCGACAATGTTCTGTTTCGAAACCTGGGCAACTGGCAGTTCGAGAATGTAACCGAGCAGACCCGGACGGGGGGCGACCTGCGCACCTGTTTCGCGTCAGTCTGGCTCGATGCCGATGGGGACGGGGATCCGGATCTGGCGCTTCCCGATGAATTCGGGCGCGAGACGATCCTTCTCAACCAGGGGCCGGGCCTTCCTTTCCAGGAACTCCCCCTGCAGCACGATTTTGGCGGATTCGGGATGGGGCTGACCGCGGGCGATCTCAACAACGACGGGAACGTCGACCTGTATCTGGCTGCCATGTACTCGAAGTCGGCCGACCGGATCGTCGCTAATCTCCACCCGGCCGCTTATCCGCCAGACGTGCTCGAGAAAGTGCGGAACTTCGCGCGAGGAGGTGAATGGTTTTTCAACCAGGGAGGCCTGCGGTTCGCGCGGCGGGGCCGAGCCGCCGAAATCGCCAGCACGGGCTGGTCCTACGGCCCCAGCATGGTCGACTTGAACAATGACGGCTGGCTGGACCTTTACGTCCCCTCCGGCTTCAGGAGCAAGGACCGCAATGCGGCGGACGGCTGACGCTGCGTCTGGCAGGTTGCCGTGGCGCAGCCTTTCGATCGGACGGCCCTCTTGAAGCAGGCGGGCGAACTGGACTGGCGATCGGGGGAATTCTGGATTGGAAATCCGTGGGGCTTTAACAATTCGTCTTTCAATCTGAGCGCATTTGAAGCGAACCGTACTTATCTGGGTGTGGACGGAGAAGTGTTCCTGGATCTGACTTTCCAGAGCGGAATGGACAGCGAGGGTGATGGGCGCGCCAGCGTAGGCGCCGACTTCAACAATGACGGCATGCCTGATGTCCTGGTTCGGCAGACCGGTGGAGGCGCATTGCTTCTGTACGAGAACCAGTTCCCCAGGAAGAATTACCTGAAGGTCTCTCTGCGAGGCAAGGAGAGCAACTCTCTGGGCATCGGCGCCAGGATCACACTGCAAGCTGGAAAGCGAACGCTTTCTCGCCAGCTGTTCCCCGTCAACAGTTTTCTTTCCCAGAGCCCCGCCCTGGTTCATTTCGGCCTCGATCGCGTGGAGACAGTCGACAGGCTCAAAATCCGGTGGCCCTCCGGCCAGGTGCAAGAGTTCGAAAACCTTGAGGTGAACCGCCACGTCCGCCTGACCGAAGGCTCGGATGCCGTGGAGGTGATCTACCCGCCTGCACCGTACAGAACGGTAGAGCGTTAGCTCACCGTTGGGGAAACGGCAGGCTTACGCCTTGCCGTTCTGTTCTTTCAGCACCTTACGGAGTGTGGGATAATCGACTAAGTCCTTTCGTCGGAGCCGGCCGTCATGTTAAGAAATGATCGTCCCGCAGACATCTCGCGTCGCAAACTGCTGGAGATGTCCGGTCTGGGCCTGGGGTCCATCGCCCTCACGAGTCTCTTAAAGGCCGAACAGGGAAGTCAGTTCCACAGCGACCTGAAACCGCGCTCGGGTCCGTTACCGGGCAGGGCGAAGGCTGTGATTCAAATGGTCCAGAACGGCGGCCCCAGCCAGATGGACCTTTTCGACCCCAAGCCCGAGCTGACGAAGCGCGCCGGTCAGCCGCACCCGGACGGGGTCGAGATCCACCAGCCCAACAACGCAAACGTGCTGCTCCCCAGCCCCTTTCAGTTTGGCAAGTACGGGCAGAGCGGTATCGAGCTGGGCGAGACGCCGCCCCACCTCGCCACAGTGGCCGACCACCTGTGCGTGATCCGCTCCATGCACACCGAGCACAACAACCATCCTGAAGGCTTGAACATGCTCCAGACATGCCGGAGTTTCCCCGGCCGGCCTGTCCTCGGAGCCTGGGTGTCCTATGCGCTGGGTACGGAGAACCAGAATCTTCCCGCCTTCGTGGTGCTGCGCGACCCCGAAGGGTACCCGACGGCCGGAAAGCAGCTCTGGTCCAGCGGCTGGCTGGCCGCTCAGTTTCAGGGGGTAGAGTTCAGTTCGGGCGAGACACCGGTGCGGCATTTGCATCCCACCGTACCGCCGCCTCCTGGGGCGCAGCGGGAACGGCTTGACACGCTGGCGAAGCTCAACCGCATGCACCAGAGCCGCTACCCGGGCGAGTCGGAGTTGGAAGCACGAATCCAGAACTACGAGCTGGCGGCGCGCATGCAACTGGCCGCCATGGAAGTGCTGGACGTCTCCAAAGAGTCCGAAGCCACCAGGAAGCTGTACGGCCTGGACAATCCCGTCACTGCGGGCTACGGTCTACGCTGCCTGATGGCCCGACGCCTGGTCGAGGCTGGTGTTCGCTTCGTGCAGATCTATTCCGGGCCCGGGCAGCCGTGGGACCACCACGCCAAACTGAAGAAGACCATGACCGAGATCTGCGCCAAGACGGACCGGGGCGCCGCAGCACTGGTGAAAGACCTCAAAAGCCGCGGGTTGCTGGACAGCACCATCATCTTCTGGGCTGGCGAGTTCGGGCGCCTGCCCACCACGCAGAACTCGGACGGTCGCGACCACAACCGCAATGCTTTCAGCCTGTGGCTGGCGGGCGGCGGCTTCAAAGAGGGTCTTACTTACGGCGAAACGGACGAGTTCGGGTACAAGGCGACAGTAAATCGAGTGAGTGTCCCGGATCTGCAGGCCACCTTGCTCCACCAGCTCGGGCTGGATCACGAGGGGCTCACCTTCGAGCACGAAGGAAGAGAAGAAAACCCCACCAACATCCGGATAACCGGGGCCCGCATCGTGCCCGACATCGTGAAAAAGCCTCCTGAGAACCCGCCTGAAGAAGCCTGAGGCCATGGGGTCTACTCGTCGCCTCGGCCAGCTTGTCTTCAGCGTTGTGCTCCTGCAGGGGGTGAGCACCCTGGGTCAGCCCAGTTTCGAGCGCGACGTAAAGCCCATCTTCGAGGCCAATTGCTTCAGTTGTCACGGGGGAACCGTGATGTTAGGTCTGGATCTCCGTACGGTAACTTCGATCCTGCGGGGCAGTCATGAAGGCCCCGTAGTCGCGCAAGGATCGCCCCAGACGAGCCGTCTTTACGAAAAGGTGTCCACGTGCCATGCCTCCCCCCGCCTTCAAAATGAGGCTGACGGACGCTCAAATCGAGACCGTGCGGCGGTGGATCGAGGGGGGTATGCCTTCCGACGAAGGCGCCGTCATCGCTGCCAAAACCAAAAAAGAAACAGCCCGGTTCGAAAAGCTGGCCTTACCCATTTTTCAGAACCGGTGCTTCTCCTGCCATGGTACGGCGAATCCCATGGGTGGCCTGGACCTGCGCACGCTAGAGTCGGTGCTGAAGGGAAGCGCCAACGGCCCGGTGATCTCAGAGCTGGGTTCGGACAAGAGCATTCTGATCCGCAAGGTGGCCTCGGGTAGCATGCCTCCCCCGGTTGCCGGCGAACCTCTCACTGAGAGCGATCAGCGCAGCCTGGCCCGGTGGATTGATACCTCCGACCTGCGCCTCCTGCGCCCGCACATCGAGCGGACTTCGTTTAACCAAGCTGAGGCGCCGCCCGTTCTGGAAAGCGACCGGCAGTTCTGGGCGTTTCGAAAACCGATAGCCGGACCGGTATCCTCCGTTAAGAACCGGAAGCGGGTCCGCACACCGATCGATGCCTTCCTGCTGGCTCGACTCGAGGCGGAAGGCCTCAGCTTCTCGCCGGACGCCAGCAGGGAGGCCCTGATGCGCCGTGCCTGGCTGGACCTGACCGGCCTCCCGCCCTCTCTGGAAGAGATCCAGGCTTTCCTCCGTGACAGGGGGCCGCGCGCCTACGAACGACTGATTGATCAACTGCTGGACTCCCCGCACTACGGGGAGCGCTGGGGACGCCACTGGCTGGACGCCGCCGGTTACACCGATGAGGCAGGATTTGCTTCCGGCGTCGACACTTCGCCTATCTCCACCGGGATGTGGCGGTACCGGGACTGGGTCATCCAGGCTTTCAACGGGGACATGCCCTACGATCAGTTTCTGGTCGATCAGCTGGCCGGGGATGAACTTGTCGACTGGCGCTCGGCCGAGAAGTACACGCCGGAGATCCGGGACAAGCTTATCGCCACCGGTTATCTGCGTGCAGTTTATGACCGGACCGATCCCGACATCGTGAATCTGATCGGAGAACGCTACGATGTGCTTTTCCACCTCATGGAAAAGGTCTCAACAGGGCTGATGGGCCTGACCATGGGTTGCGCCCGGTGCCACAGCCATAAATACGATCCGATCTCCCAGAAAGACTACTATCGGATGCTGGCCGTCTTTGCCTCCGGCTATAATCCCGCCCACTGGCTCCAGCCCAAGAATCGCTTCCTGCCCGACGTCTCCAGGACCGATCGGGAGGAGATCGAGCGCCACAACGCTGAGATCGATGCGCCCGTCGCCAGGCTGAAGGAACAACTCGAGACCCTCCACGGTCCTTACCGGGAAGAGTTGCTCGAAACCAAACTCGAGGAGATCCCGGAAAACATTCGGACCGAAACCAGGGAGGCTGTGGCCACGCCGGAAGAGGAGCGGGATGCGGTGCAGAAGTTCCTGGCCTCCAAGTTCGAGGAGCAGCTCACAATCGACGCGGAAGAACTGATCGAGACGTTGAGCGCCGAGGACCGGATCACTCACGACCGGCTGGAGAAGCAGATCAGCACTCTCAACGGCTATCGCCGCTCCTGGGCCCGCATCCAGGCCCTGTGGGATCCCGCACCCCCGCCCAGGATACGGCTGCTCCAGCGGGGAGAAGTGGAACGACCCGGACCACCCGTGGAACCCGGTTTCCCTGAGGTCTTGAGTCCGCCCGGAGAATCCACCGCAGTTAGGCCTCAGGATTCGAAGGGAGAAACCAGCGGCCACCGCCTGGCCTTTGCACAGTGGTTGACCGGCGACAACCACCCGCTGACCGCTCGTGTCTTCGTGAACAGTGTCTGGCAGCATCACTTCGGACGCGGCATCGTGGAAACTCCGGATAATTTCGGCAGGCAGGGCAAACAGCCCACGCATCCGGCTTTACTCGACTGGCTGGCCGTCGAGTTCATGCGCCAGGGCTGGAGCGTGAAGAAACTTCACCGACTGATCATGACTTCAACCGCCTACCGCCAGTCCTCCGAGTGGGAGGCGGAACAGTCCCCGGGGGCGCAGACGGATCCCGAAAACCGGCTACTCTGGCGTATGAATTTGCGTCGGCTGGAGGCGGAAACCCTGAGAGACGCTATTCTGGCAGCCAGTGGCAAGCTGGACCGTCAATTTGGAGGCCCCTGGGTCGAGGGTCCGCTGATGGCCGACGGCCTGAAAGAATTCGGTAATTGCTTCGACCCCGAAAGGCTGGACCGGCCGGCCGAACCGGTCGGGATGTGAAGGCGGAGTGTCTACCTGCTGGCACGGCGCTACGTCCCCCTGGCCTTCCTCGAGACCTTTGACGCTCCCATCATGCAGACCAATTGCAACCGCCGGATGAACTCGGTGTCGCCCCTGCAGTCGCTGACCCTGATGAACGATGATTTCGTGCTGGGCAGCGCCCGCGCCTTTGCGGACCGAGTCAGCAGCCTTTCCCAGGGTAAGCCCGTGCAGAACGCCATCGAAACGGCTTACCTGCTGGCTCTCTCCCGGCGGCCGTCCGAAGCCGAGTTACAGGTCGCGAGGTCTCATCTGGATCGCCAGGAAGAACTGTATGTGAACGCCAACGCCTCCGAAGAGGGGGCGCAGCGGGCGGCACTGCAAAGCTTCTGCCACCTGCTGTTCCTCACCAACGAGTTTCTCTACAACAACTGACGTGCTTAGGCGAGCCGATTAATCAGGAGGAGTCGCGCCTCCCACCCGGGCCTTCTGAAGCGCTCGATATAGCGACTCTCTCTTGCCCGTCTGGCGCCTTTGCTGGTTGAGCCGCCGGACCTCGGCCATGGCCTCCCTCTCTTTTTCTTTCTGGCCCAGCTTCCGATAGGCAATGGAAAGTTGATAGAAGGCAGGGGTTGCATCCGGATCCAGCTGGATGGCTTTTTCCAGCTCTCGAGCCGCGGAGGACGCGTCGCCCCGGTTCAAATACAGCTTACCCAGGCTGGTGTGGGCAAGAGCCAGGGGAGCGGAACCCTCCCAGAAAAAGAAATCCGGTCGCAAAGCGGTCGCCTGCCGCAGATGCTCCAACCCCTTCTCCTCGGCCCGACTGCCGGGCTCAACCCCGTCCAGGATGGCCAGCTCCCCCAGGAGGTAATGTCCATAAAAACTTGACGGGGTCAGCTGGATGACCTCCTGCAGGACGGCTGAAGCCTCATCAAGACGTCGGCTTCCGATCAGCGCCAGAGCCAGACCCACTCTTGGGATGTCGAGACCCGGCCGCAGCTCGACGGCCCTCCGGTACTCGGCTTCGGCCTCCCCGTATTGAGCCAGGAGATATCGCAGATGACCATGTTTAAAACGCAACCCGTAAGAGTCGGGGAGTCGTTCCAGGCCCTGTTCGACGATCTCCACTGCCTGTAGCGGCTTGTTTTCTTCGCCCAGGCGCTCAGCAGCTGCCAGGTAGTTGACTTCATCCCCGGGATCGCGGTCGATCGCCTGCTGCAGTACGGCGATTGGCGTTTCCTTCTTAGCGAGTAAGATGAGATCGAGGATTCTCATTTTCGTCTCAGTCGGGGGATGACCGGGAGAGCCCGAACTGTCGGAAACGGTCCAGCTACCGCGGATTTCCTCGAGGGTTGCCGCACATTCTTCGAACTTGTTCTGACGGTACTGGGCCAGCGCCAGGGCGTAGGCGACCGCGTGCGGGTCGGGGTATCCGCCGCGGGCCAGCCGGAAATGCTCTTCAGCCGCTGCAAATTCGGCAAAGCGCGCCGCAATCAGACCGGCCTCAAACTGCACAGGCGCGTTTTCGCGCGGCAACTCCTCCAGTGCCGTGAGAGCGGCCTGGTTGGCCCCGGTGTGCAGAAGCGACTCGGCATAGTTGAGAAGCAGAATCGGGTCGACGGAGAGCTTCGAGGGACTCCTTTCGAAGCGTCCTGCAGCCTCCTGGTACTCTTTCAAATTGAAGGCGATCTGCCCAAGAATGGCCTGTAGGTCCTGGTTGTCTGGATCCTCCTCAACCAGTTCCAACAGCATCCTTCGGGCCTCTTGGGGACGGCCTTCTTGAAGCAGCTCCGAAACGCTTTGCTGCCACGATGACTGGGACCATCCGGAGCACAGGAAAGCCACGATAACGGTGCATCGTGCCAGGCATGACGGGGGTGACCATGAAGGCAGCGCCATCCTTCAATGCTATCAGAGCGTGGGGAGAGCAGAGGATCGTCATTTTTTCCCCCGGCTTCCGCCGGGGGCTCTGACTTCCCGGTCGGGCGATTCAATCAGAGCCCGGTGCGGGAGCACCGGGGTGTACCTTGACCAGGCTTATAACCCGGGCTACGATTCGGACAATGGTCCATCCTCTCGTTCCGGTCGTGGTCTTGGTCCTGGTCCTGGCCGCCTCGCTCCTCCGCTCTCAGGATCTGCCGCCCGTTCCTCGGCTCTCGCCCCAACAGGTGGAGGCGCTCGAGCCCAAACTTCAGAAAGCCTATGCCAGGGTCCTCAAACATCCCACCGGTGTGGAAGCCAACGGGACCCTGGCTATGACCTTCCACGCGTTCGACCAGTACGACCTTGCAGCGGTCTTTTATCAGAGATGCGACTTGCTGCAGCCGGGGACCTTTCACTGGCCCTATTACCTGGGAATCACCCGCGCAGCCTGGGGTAAAACCGGTGAAGCCATCAGTGTCATGCGGACGGCGACGACGATTGATCCAGACTATCTTCCGGCTCGCATCAAACTGGCCGAATATCTGCTCGCGACCGGCAGTGACGAAGAAGCAAAGGCGATCTACGAGAAAGCCCTGAAGCAACATCCCGACTGCTCACAAGCGCACTACGGGATCGGTAAGATTCAATCCTCCAGGGGTCAGTTGCAGGACGCCCTGCAGAGCTACAGGAAGGCGCTGGAATCGTCTCCCGATTTTGGAGCGGCCTACTACGCCCTGGCAACGACTTATCGAAAGCTGGGGGAGCTGGAAAAGTATCAAGCGGGCGTTCGACTCTTCCAAGACAACAGGGGAAAAAGCCCGCAGCTGGATGATCCCCTGCTCAAGCCGATAGCCGCCCTGAAATCCAGAGCAGAATACTACTTCAAAGAAGGGCTGAGACTTCAGGAGCAAGGCAAGCTGGAACTGGCAATCGCCCAGTATGAGCGGGCCCTGGCCGAAGACTCGGAGTACGCCCGGGCTCATGCCAATCTGTGCCTGGCCCAGCTGCTCTTGAGCCGTTTGGACGAGGCCGAGACACACTGTCAATCGGCTCTGGAACTGGATCCGGGCATTCATGAAATCCACCATAACCTGGGGCTCCTTCGCCGCCTTCAGCATAGAAACCAGGAAGCTGCTGCGGCTTTCAAGAAGGCCCTGGAGATCGATCCTTTTTACGCCGAATCCCACTACCTTCTGGGTACAGTCCTGGCCCAGGAAAGACGGGTAGAGGCTGCGGAGCACCATTTCCGACAGGCGATCCAAAACCAACCCGACTACCGCACAGCCCACTTCCAGCTGGGCTTGCTTCTTCAGCAACAGAAAAGGGACGCCGAGGCGATTCCCCACTTTCTGAAAACCCTGGCTGTAGAAGACGAGCGAACTCCCGTGTGCCTGTACGTCCTGGCCCACAGCTACGCCCGTGTGGGAGATCTTCGCAACGCCATGACCTCCGCGGGCCAGGCCCTGGAGGCGGCGCTGGACCTGGGGAAGAAGGAACTGGCGGCAGATCTCGAGAGATTCTTGCAACAGCTGCAGCGGGCACGGAAGCAGCCATGAGAGTGGTGGCTGTCTTCCGGGCCCCGGGGCTTCCCGGGCTGCTCCTGATGGCTCTCCTGTGGGGCCCTTGGCCGGCCGGCCGCGGTCAGGACAACGGGGCTCCAACTCCCCTTTTCTCGGAAGTCGCCTCCCGGGTGGGACTGGATTTCAAACACTTCAACGGGGCCAGCGGAGAGTTTTACCTGCCGGAAATCGTGGGCTCAGGGGCCGCCCTGCTGGACTACGACGGGGACGGCGATCTGGACGTCTATCTGATCCAGAGCACCATGCTGGAACCGGGCAAGAGCCCGGCCCAGGCCTGGTTTGCTCCCGATCCCGGCTGGAAGCCTGGTCACCGCCTGTTTCGAAATGAGCTGATCCCGCAGGGAAGCCTGGGCTTTACGGACGTCACCACCCGGGCCGGCGTGGGATCGGTCAGCTACGGGATGGGAGTGGCGACAGGGGACTACGACAACGATGGAGACCTTGACTTTTACCTGACCAACTACGGACCCAACCTGCTGTATCGCAACAACGGAGACGGAACATTCACCCACTTGAAGGAAGCGGGAGCGGACGATTCTCGCTGGACCACCAGTGCCGCCTTTCTGGACTATGATCGCGACCGCGACCTGGATCTGTTCGTGACGAACTACGGGAATTTCACGGTGGAAGGGAATAACCCCTGCCTCAACAAGATGGGCATCCGGGACTATTGTGGGCCCAGTGCCTACCGTCCCGCTCCTGACCGTCTCTTCCGCAACCAGGGAAACAGCAGATTTGTCGACGTGACGGAAAGAGCCGGACTGGGAGCCGCTTTTGGTACCGGCCTGGGAGCCGTCTGCGCCGACTTCGACGCCGACGGCTGGACTGATATCTACGTGGCCAATGATGAAACTCCCAATCAGCTCTGGATGAACCAGGGGAACGGAACCTTTGAAGAAACGGGTCTGCTCTCAGGAACGGCTTTTAATGCCGACGGCAATGCGGAAGGCAGCATGGGGGTGACTGCAGCGGACTTCAACAACGACAGCGCTGAAGACCTCTTCATGACCCATCTTGTTGAAGAGACCCACACGCTCTACCTCAACGACGGCTCAGGGGGCTTTTCCGACCAGACCAGCCGTTTTGGTCTGACCAGGGCGATGACCTACACGGGTTTTGGAACCGAGTGGTTCGACTACGACAATGATGGACACCTGGATCTGTTCGTAGCCAACGGGGCGGTACGGATGACGCGGCTGGCCGAAGCGAGCGAATACCCCTACCATCAGATCAACCAGCTCTTCCACAACGACGGGCAGGGAAATTATCGAGAAACCACCGCCCAGGCGGGAGCCGCCCTGCAGCTCTCGGAAGTGAGCCGGGGAGCCGCCTTCGGCGACATCGACAACGATGGCGACGTGGACATCCTGGTCAGTAACAACAATGGACCTGTGCGCCTGCTCTTGAACGAGATCGGCTCGCGCCGGCACTGGCTGCAGGTTCAGCTGCAGGGTGTCAACAGCAACCGCTACGGCCTGGGAGCGCGGGTGGGGGTGCTTCGCGACCGGAAGACGACCCTGTGGCGTCGTGCCCACACGGACGGCAGCTATCTGAGCGCCAACGATCACCGGGTCCACTTCGGTCTGGGCAGCGATTCAGAGGTCAAAGCGGTCGTCGTTCACTGGCCCGGCGGCAGCCGGGAGATGTGGGAGGAGATCAAAGCTGATCGCCTCATCACCCTGCGGGAGGGGTCGGGGAAGCCTTATTGATCGAAGATCGCGGGATGGAACCCGCTCCTACACTGTGCCTTCCCGGACATCGCAGTGTAGGAGGGCCTTCCATGGCCCGATCGCTCGCATCCAGAAGTACCTGGCGTATTCACGCAAGAGTGCATTGAGATTTGCGTTTCTGCGTATAAAGGCGTAAGAACGACTAGAGGAAATGTCTGCAACAAAGTTTGCGCTGGCTGCATACGGGTTTCGTGAATTCAGCCTCGAGGAATACTTCCGGGCGGCGGTAGACCTGGGGCTGAGCGCGGTCGAGGTCGACTGTGGATGGCTGCCTCAGGCAAAAAACAAGATATCGGTCGAACCCGGCGCAGAGGAAATTGCCGAGGTCAAGCGACTGGAACGGGAAACGGGTGTTAAAGTCGTGGCCCTGGGTGGTGGAGCCGTATGCGGACTGGAAGGGCAGACGATTCTTGAGGACTATGTCGACGAGGTCAAGAAAGTGATCGATGTAGCCGATGCATTGGATGCCCGCATTGTTCGTGTCTTTGTGGAAAAGGAGCCCGACTGGTCCCCCTTCACAAAGATTCGCCCCCCGACAACTCCCGCCATGTTCGAGGCTATTGGCGGATACTTCAGAGCCCTGGGGAAATATGCCCACGAAAAGAATGTGATCCTGGGGATCGAGAACATTGGCGGTGAGATCGCCGGCAACGGTCCGGATATCAAGAGAATATTGGACATGGTGCCCTATCGGGAGATCGGCGTCACGTATGATCCGGCCAACTTTTACGGGTTCAATCCCGATTTTGAAGGGGTAGACCCCTATCAGGCTCTGCTTTATTTTAAGGACCGAGTCGTTTACACCCACTGGAAGGATTTTGTGCGAACAGACGAAGGGCCTGAGTATCGCAAGTTCGGCGAGGGAGCAATCGATTGGCCACCCATCATAAGAGCTTTGTTGGACTCTTTTGATGGTTACTGGGCCATTGAGTTCGAAATGGGACTGGGCTGCGGGATGGAGGTCCTGCTGGAGGGCAGCAGAACCGGCCTGCGCAATCTGGGGTCAGAGATTGGCTCGGTGATAAGTGGAGCCCTCGCAGCAAAAAAGGAGTCAACATGAGTGAACGTTTAACACTTCTCTATATCGCTCACCCGTTTCTGGAAAACGAAGGATTCACACCCTGGGGTCAGGACGTCTTCAATGCCATCGGGGACCGGCACGAACTTCGGACCCTGGACAAGCAGGCCGCGATTGCTCCCCAGCTCGAGGGCGTCGACATGGTGATCGACCTGGGAGGGGAGGCGGGCAGCCGGAAAGGGGTCTCCGAAGATCGGTACCGCCTGGCCACCGAGCTGGCCGACGCATCTGAGGGGACGGTTCGTCTGTGGCAGATCGTGGGAACCGGTTTTGAACATTTCGACCTGGAGCTCTGGAAGAGCAAGGGCATCCCTGTGTCCAACGCCCCGGGACAATTCAGCGCAGTCGGACTGGCGGAGTGCGCCATGATGTTCATCCTCATGTTGACTCGCAAATACCCGGTGGCCCGCACGAACTTTAAACAGGGCGAGATCGGGAACCCTATGGGTACCGAGCTGGTTGGTTTGAAGCTTGGCATCATCGGCCTGGGGGCCAGCGGCATCGAACTTGCCCGGCGGGCGCTGCCTTTCGGCATGCGCATTGGTGCCATCGACATTCGAGACGTGCCGGAAGCAGAGGCTAAAGAACTCCAGCTGGAATTCGTGGGAAAGCCGGCCGACCTGGACAGGGTCGTTGCCGACTCGGACGTTCTGTCTCTTCACCTTCATGTCAACGAGGAAACGAAACACCTGATCGACGCCCGGCGCCTGTCCCTCATGAAACCGACAGCTCTGCTGGTCAATATCGCTCGCGGAGCCCTGGTCGACGAAAAAGCCCTGTCTCAGGCCTTGTTCGAAGGCCAAATCGGGGGTGCAGGACTGGACGTGTTCGCCGGCGATACCCTGGAGGGCCACGATTGGAATGCACCTGTCTACAGCCTCCCCAACGTCGTCACGACTCCCCACATCGCTGGAGCAACCGACGGCACGTCGCGCAATCGGGCGCAGGCGGTGGCTGAGAATGCAGACCGCATCGCCAGCGGACTACCGGCACTCTACCGGATCGATGGGTGAATTCGGGGCCATCTCGAGAACGAACCGCAGAAAGGACGCATCATCATGACAGTCGGCACAATGGATCAAGCCAGAGCTTTCAACCTCGAGCACACACAACTGTACATCAACCAGCAGTGGGTTGACGGGGAAGAAGGCGGCCAGCTGGACGTTATCAATCCCGCCACCGAACAGACCATTCAAGCAGTCGGCTACGGTACCGGGAATGACGCCCGACGAGCACTGGAGGCGGCACAGCGAGCCATGCCCGGCTGGAAATCTCTGACCGCCTACGATCGGGCTGCCAAACTCAAGCAGATTGCCGACCTTATCGTGGAGAACGCAGATGATCTGGCGACCACCATGACTCTGGAGCAGGGCAAGCCGCTGGCTGAGTCGCGGGCTGAAACGATGGCCACGGCGGCCACTTTCGAATGGTTCGCAGAGGAGGGCAAGCGGGCTTACGGTCGGACCATTCCGGCAAGTGTTGCGAATAAGCGACTGTTCACCGTGCGCCATCCGGTGGGCGTTTGTGCGGCCGTGTCCCCCTGGAATTTCCCGCTGCTGCTGCAGGTGCGCAAGATTGCCCCCGCGCTGGCGGTTGGCTGCACCACGGTGTCGCGCCCGGCCAGCCAGACACCACTCTGCCTCCTCCGGCTCTTCGAGCTCATGGAACAGGCTGACCTGCCACCCGGTGTCGTGAACCTGGTCATGGGCCCTCCGCGGGAAATCATGCAGGAGTTCATGACCAATTCTATTTGCCGTAAGATTTCGTTCACCGGATCGACCGAAGTCGGCAAACAACTCATGCGGCAGACCAGCGATCAAGTCAAGTTACTGAGTCTGGAGCTGGGTGGCCACGCCCCGGTGATCATCTTTCCCGATGTTGACGTGGAAGCAGCCGCCAAAGCCTCCGTCATTGGAAAGTTTCGCAACAACGGACAGGTTTGCATCAGTCCCACGCGCTTTTATGCCCAGAAGTCCATCAGAAAGGACTACCTGGAAGCGTGTGTGGAAGCGACGAAGCGTCTGAAACTGGGGAACGGGCTGGACGAAGGGGTCGACATCGGCCCCATGTTCGAATCCAGGGCCCTGGACAAGACCGAAGGTCTCGTTCGGGACGCCACACAGAAGGGCGCCCGTTGCCTGCTGGGTGGCGAACGCTCGCGGCGCTTCGAGAGTGGCTATTTCTTCGAGCCCACGGTATTGACCGACGTCCAGAGTGACATGGCCCTCATGAGCGATGAGCCATTCGCTCCCGTAATGCCCATCCTGGATTTCGACTCGGTTGATGAGGCGATTGCCAGGGCCAACGATACGAACTACGGCCTGGCGGCTTATGTCCTAACCAACGATCTCAGCGACGCTTTTAGAATGGCCGAGGGCCTGGAGTTCGGAATCATCGGCATCAATGACCCCGTGCCGGCGGTCCCGCAGGCTCCCTTCGGCGGGTTGAAAGAGTCGGGCCTGGGACGAGAAAACGCCATCGAGGGTCTGGACGCCTACCTGGAAACCAAGGCGGTATCGATCGCGCTGCGTACCTAGCCCGCATAGATCACCGATTTGGAAATGAAGGTGATTTTGGCAGGCCGGAACGGTTTTCTGAGAGTTTCGCTATCGATCCGGTCCAGGTCGAGTGATGCGGTGGTGTGGATGGTCGTGAATGGAGCGTTTTTCGGGTTCGGAAGAGCGTGACGGAATGTATTCAGGCAGAGCTCGGCCTGAGCGATGGAACGATTTCGTTTTTGGGGGCGTTTGATCGGGACAGACCTCAGCAGCGCAGAGGAATGGCCTGGAGGTTTCGAACGACGGCAGCGAAGACCTCGCTGTAGGGATAGGCTTCCGACATGGAGATCCAGACGTGGCGGACCGTGAGGCGGACCTGGGCGCCGATCTTGAGGAGCTGCAAGCGAATCGTCTGACACTGAGCGCGAGCCAGGGGGGTCTGCTTCAGTCCGAGACGACGCAAGGCGTGCATGAGCATGTAGGCGGCGGAGGACAGATACAGCCGGAGTTGATTGGCGCGCATCGTTGCCGCGCTGGTCCGGTCGGCGAACAGACCCAACTGCTGTTCTTTTATGCGGTTCTCCATGTCGCCCCGCGCACAGTAGAAGTCTTCGTAGAGCGCGCGGGCCCCCAGGCGTTCCGGCGACAGGGAGGTGACGACGAATCGGGGATTGGCGCCTTTGTCCAGGAACTCGGCCTTGCCGACGACGCGTCGCTCCGAGGTCCAACTGTGGCGAGTCCGGTAGCGGAAATCCTTGAACACCCGCGCCGGTCGCCCGGTGGCGTTGAACTCGGCTTCGGCCTGAGTCATCGCTTCGGCGCTCTCTGACTTGAGCCGATCATTGTTGGCCAACCCCATCACGTAATCCACGTGATGGTCTTCACACCAGCGGAGCAAGTCATCCCGGCAAAAGCCCGAGTCGGCCCGGATGACGATCGAGACCTCCGGCCAGCTCTGCCGAATCCGGCCGACGATCCGTTCCAGTTCCTCCACCGATCCCGCGGCCCCATCGATATTGGAACACCGCAACCGGGCGCACAGCTGCTGCTCCCCCGAGAAGATGTACAGCGGGAGATAACAGTAGTGGCGGTAGTAACCGTGAAAGAACCGGCCTTCCTGCTGGCCATGGATCGGGTCGTCGGTCGCATCCAGATCCAGCACCATCTCCTCGGGCGCCGATTCGTGGGACTCCACGAAGGCATCCACCATCCAGCCGTCGATCCGGTCCGGGTCCATCGCGATCTTCTTGTACCGCTCCTGCTCATCGACCTCGGCGCCGGTCAACTCCAACCGGTTCAGCGTACACCTGCCCGCCAGCGCCTTCCCCCGATCTGAGGCCTGCCGCCGCCTCTCCCCCAACGGATCGGCCTTATTCACCGCCACCGCCAGCATCGGATCGGTGCGCAACTGATCATGATCGTTCAGATCCTCGTACCCCAGACAGAGTCCGTAGATGCGCTGCCCCAACAACTCCTCGACCGTGTGTTCGATCAACCGCGGATCCCGGTGATCCCTGAAACACTCAGCCAGTCCGGCGATCAGACCCGTCCCCCTCTCGACCTCTCGCAACAGCAGCACCCCTGCATCGGAGGTGATCTTCCCGCCGTCGAACCGCGCCTTCACTTTGCGTTGAAATAGTCCGTGAAATTCGAACCTGGCTTGTTTACACTCTGTTCTCATAAGGGCCGCCTCCGTTTGGCTTTGAAGTCTTTCATTCAAAACGCTTTATACCAAACAGGGCGGCCTTTTGAGGTCCTATCGGTGATCTATGCGGGCTAGACACGACAATCTGGCCGTGTGTGGTGGTCCAGCGATCTTTGTGCTGCGCGCAAGCCCGAGCAACCTGTTGATAACTTGAATGTTATCGTGTTTCTCTACCGAGTTTGTCAGGAAATACCAGAGGAGCTCGATTCCTAACCAGAAGTCTCCAAGAATCCCTCTGGTTCCCGTTTATTCGGTCCTGTCCCTGTCCCCCCGAAAAACACCGTCCACGTTGTACAGCAAGGACTTAGCCCGGATTATGCAAGAACCGTAGTTCGGTGTTGAAAAACGACTCGAGAAGTGGCCCAACTCGGAAGCGGGCAGGTGTGACAGGCGGATTTGCGAAGGATATGGGTTGGCGAGGCGTTTGAGTGGTTGGGGGAGTGAATTTCAGACAGATCTGGGCCTGGATGAGTGTCGGAAGCGGTTTTTCGGGGGAGCTGGGAAAAGCTAACTGGAGTTGAGGCGACTCAAGACGAGGTGGAAGAGGGGTTGTTCGGGAAAGGCTGAGGAAAGATGGACCCAGATGCGTCGAGTGGTTTGTCGGATCCGGGCCCCAATCTTGAGGACCCGACGACGTAAGGTTTCGATTTCGAGCTTGTGCCAGGGGGTTCCGTGAAGATAGTCGCGCAGGCGAACGAACATCTGGTAAGCCAGTGCATGCAGGAGGAGTCGAAACTGATTGGCCAGGAATCGATGACAGCTGAGTCGGTCCATGCTCAGATGATTCTTGAAGGCCTTGATGAAGTTCTCGGTCTGCCCTCGGTTTGTGTAGTGGTCATAAAGTGATTGGGAGCAGAGATCGTCCCGGTTGGTAACTACAAAGCGACGATTGATCCCACGCTGATCGACCTCCACTTTGACAATGACGCGACGGGATCGATCCCAGCTGTGGGCTCGATAAAGAAACTCGTCAAACTGACGCTGTTTTTCCTCCAGCTCAAGGAACCTTTCCCGAGTCGAATCCAGCAGGGGCTCGACCACTCGCTGCAGGCGAGGGTTTCGGCTTAACCCGATGACATATTGGAGTTTATTCTCTTCACATTCACAGAACTCGTAGAGCCGAGGCGTGGCAAAGCCGCTGTCGGCCCGAATCTCAATCTCGACATCCGTCCCCACTGCTTGTCGGATGGCCTCCACGACTCGCTTCAGAATGGGCACGATGTGAGAGGCAGCCCCCTTGTTGCCAGGTCTCAACACGGCACAGACCAGGTCTCCCGTGTCGGCATCGAAGATCAGCAAAGGATGCAAAATGTGGTTTCGGTAATACCCGTGGTAGAAGGAGAACTCCTGTTGGCCGTGAGTGTGGTCGTCGGTACTGTCCAGATCCAGGATGATCTTGCTGGGACGTCTCTTCTTCAGGGAGCGCACATAACGGCCTAGCAGCCACCGGCTCAGACGCATCAGATCCTTCTTGGTGACGGAGTTCTCCAGGCGGGAGAAAGTCGGCTGGGTGGCCAAATCGGGATCGCTCTCTGGCAACTGATCACAGACTGTCTTGAGCATCGGATCCGAGCGCAGCGTATCGGCGTCGTTACAGTCTTCGTAGCCGGCCACGATCTGCAAGACTCGTTGTCGGATCAACTTCAACAGGTCATGACGAATGTAGCGTTGGTCTCGACTTTCCGAAATACAGGAACTGAAGCCCTCGCACAATCGATGTTGACGATCCAGCGATCCAAACAACAACCATCCTGCGTCGGAAGTGAGGCTCCCCCCATCAAAACGAGCCGTGATGTTTCTGTGGCTATGAAATGGCAGGGTATCCTGGCAGACTGTTTTTGACATTGCCGTAGCTCCTGTTTAGGGTCTTTGTTTCTCTAAACCCTTTTATATCAGAGAGATACGGCCTTTTTTCTGGGCCCACATCTCACTTGAATTCAGATCTCTTGCATAATCCGGGTTAGGTAAATCTTGAGGTGGAGTGCAAGGCCTCGTATCCTGCGGGCCATGAGAGAGATTCGTTGCCTGTTCCAGCTTATCCTCGGGACAATCTCTGATCTCAGGCAAGCTGCCGGGATTCAAGCAACAGCCACTACAGCTAGAGGAGGGCAGAGTCCGTGGGTTTCACTTTTTCACTCGGTAATCCGTTTAACCTGCCCCGCCGCCCCCACCGCCGCTGGCACCGCTGCTCGGACCGCCTCCGGAGGAGACCCCCGAGGCAGAACTCATAGAAGAGCTGATCGATCGCACCATGTTTCCCAGACCGGTTGGGGTTACCGAGTCGGAACCGCCAGCCGCGACGAACCAGGGCACCACGGCCGGCTGCCCTCCCTCCTGGAGCGGGAGACGGTCGAGCTCTTTGTTCAGTCCCAGGGCCGTGGCTGCGACGACCACGCGATCCACGTTCTCCAGGTTGAATGAGCCGGAGCGGGTCGCCTTTGCTCGGCTCCGGATGAAGCTCTTCAAGCTCTTCCAGGTGAGGTACCACTTTTGTCCTTGAGGGGTTCTCCTCCTCAACGTTGCAGTCAAGGCTGCCTGCAGGCCCCCTCCGATGATTGCGGGAACACCTGCCGGGCTTCCGCTCATCGCACAGACGATTCCGCCTGCGATAACGAGCAGAACCCCGGCTGCCAGATTCATTACGATCACCCCAACGGGCCAGCCTTCATAGATACCCAGCTCTTGGCCCCGGCGCTTGACCTGCCTTACCCAGTCCCGGAACCACTTGCGGAAGGTCGACCGATTCTTTCTTGCCGTCTTCACCAGGTCGGACATCTTGAACTCACTGGTGTGACCCGCCTGTTGCAGGCAGAACTGCAGAAGGTCCTTCTCAAAAAGCCTTGATATCATCATCAGGTTGGCCCGGCCTCACCACAAAGCTGTAGTCAAGCTTCTTCTTACTTCCGAACCAGCCTTGCTTTCGAATCTTCTCCTCGCGGATCGTCAGGTTGCCGCGGCTGGCAAGATCGACCAGGACACTCGCTATGCTGCGAGGGCCGACTCTTCCATACAGAATGTACTCAGCGAATACGGGGGAGTGGTTCCTCGGGATTTCTCCGGGTACGGGTGAAAAGTTGATCTCGGGTGCCCGGCCATACTGGATGTAAAAGAGAAACCAGACACCCAGCCCCAGAAATCCCAGAGCGACCATCCATGGGAAAAGCCGGGCAGCCATCCGGGCTCGTTCCTCCCGTTCCTTAGTCTCCCGCTGAATTCGTTCCTGGAGCTCCAGCTCCCAGCCGCTCGCCTCAGCCACGATCCGATCCAGGGCTGCAACACCCGATGTCTGAGCCAGATCGGGCACCAGTCTGGGCGAAAAGACCATGCGGACCTCCCAGCTGGATCGGCTGGGATGATTCTCAACCACTCCTCCGATTGATCCGTCACCGGGATTCAGGGAACGAGTGTGACGCGGACCCCGCCACCAGGCTCGTGTCTCCACATCGGCGGGAGAGCTCTCGGAAACAAACTCGATCCTTGCTTCGATGTGCCTGAAAG
>CBDBHK010000016.1:0-10932 GCA_965205615.1 Acidobacteriota bacterium
ACGACGAGATCAAGATCACGGTGATCGCAACCGGGTTCGCGCATTTCGGATTTGAGAAAGAGGAGCCGGAGGATCGGTATCAAGGTATGGTCGCCGAGCCCGGAGTCCGGGCTCCCCACATTTCTCTGGACCCGTCACCGGTCCGACGCTTCGGGCTGGCTGATGAAAAGGGGAATGACCAGGAAAGAGATCTGGACGTTCCTGCCTACTACCGCAACGGCATAAGTCCTCAGTAGGGGCGACCCTGGTGGTCGCCCGCGAGGCGGGCCGGCACAAGGCCGGCCCCTACGAAAACGGGTTGAGTACGCAGTAGGGGCGACTCTGGTGGTCGCTCGCGAGGCGGGCCGGCACAAGGCCGGCCCCTACGAATAGATCTGATCTAGCAACACTGGTCGGGGACGCAGAGTCGAGGCTGAACGTCGCCGGCCGGCTCGAACACGGTGAAATGGCCCGCAAAGGGCTCCGATTTCAGGATCGTTGCGGTCTTCTCACACACCTCTTTCATCTCTCCCGCCGTAAAGACATGGTCCGGGTCGTCGTCCAGATGAAAGGCGGCACCGGGTCCGTGGAAAAGGGCATGCTGGCCGAGGAAGTAGCATTCTCCGCCTGGATCGACGACCGGCTTGAAGGCATCCACCGTGACGGAGTAGAGCTTGACCTGTTCCAGGGAGCGCCGATGAACAGCCGATAGATGTTGCCCGGAAAAGTAGCGCTCAATGATTTCCGAGCCCTCCCTCCATAGATAGTCGGTGACCAGTCTGACTCCATGGAATCCGGAGCCGGCGAGCAGCTGCTGGAGTTCCTGGAAGGAGAGGACTCCCGCCACACAGTCCGCCCAGGCCTGCTGGTTCTTACGCAGCAGGTGAGGAATGGGAGCGTACGACACCACGTCCGAAAAGGAGAGTTTTCTTCCCGGTTTGAGTACCCGGTACATTTCCCGGTAAGCCGTTGCCTTGTCCACTGCCAGGTTGTTCACACAATTCGAAAAAACGACGTCGACGGTTTCGGCTGGAATCGGGATTTTCTCATCGAACTGACCCTCCAGAAATCGAACGTTGTCGTATCCAAGCTGCCCGGCCACCTGGTCTTGATATGCACGGGCACGCTCCAGCATCGCTGTGTTCATGTCCAGACCGTATACGCAGCCGCTGGGTCCTACCTTGCTCGAGGCAATGAAGCAGTCCCGACCGAGTCCGGGTCCCAGGTCGAGAACTGTCAGTCCTTCTTCCAGAGTGCGCAGTTCACCGGGAATTCCGCACCCGTAGTTCCGCTCGAGCACCTCGGGAGGCAGGTGGGCCAGTTCCTCTTCGTCGAAAAACTCTTCGTAGTTGACGGCGCAACACAGCGAGGTGTCCGTCTGCGCTGCCGCCTTCGAGTAGGTGTTTCTTATCGTCTCTTTAGCCATTCCATCTCCGTTCCTTCTTTTTCTGCTACAGAATCTTAACAATTCTGATGAAAAGCCGTGTGAAACAGAAGCGGTTCTATCTCACGGACTCCCCGCCTCCGGGTTCGCATCGCCGTCGCTGCCTGAGCGTCAGCGTTTGTGGTTTCGATGCCGGTGTGCCATAGTCCTTGGCCAACGGGAGGCTGCCAGAGAGCTTGACCAGGGTCTCCGTAGAACGACCTGGAGGCCTATCCTGCCCTGCCCACGGTTCTTTCTGGCAAAGCGCAACAAGTGTCGGTTTGCGAACGCTACGAGATTCTTCATCCCCTGGAATCCGGACCCGAGGTGTCGGTCTACGCGTGCCGGGACCGATCAAACGGCTGTGCGGATCGAGTCCTCACGCTCCTTCCCAACCGGTGCGATCGAGGCGCTTTTGAAGACTGTGTCCTGGCACGCCGGGAATTGCGAAGCACTCTGCTGATCGGGGTCCGCGACGTGGCTTTTCGGGGCAAGCGCCCGGGTGTGATCACCGACAGGATTCCCCCGGAGTATGAACAGGGGGCGACGGGGCGAATCCAGGACCGAAGGCGATTTGCGCTGGATCTCGTCAGGCTGCTGGGGTGGCTCTCCCTCAACCGGTTCTTTCTCGGTGTCCTCTCACCGCGCCAGCTGTACTTCCGAGCCGACGGCAAGTGGATCGCGAATTTCCTCGGTCCCTACAGGCTGTTCAAAACCGACTTTCGGAGCAGGGACTTTGCGTCTCGCGCGGCGCCCGAGTACTTCGAAAGCAAGCAGGAGAACCGGGAGGCGGACCTGTACTCGCTGGGGCTCTTTCTCTATCAGCTCTTCGTCGGTCAACCAGCATTCTCATCAGAGAGCGCTCAGGACCTGGCCAGGAAGCAACAGATCGCAAGGCCTCTGGAACCGCGACGTGGCTCTCCCGAACTCGGCAAGGATATCGAGGAGTTGATCCTGGGACTCCTGGAAAAGGATCCCGCTGCCCGGGCCGGCTTCAGCTATTCCCAAACTCTGCTCGATCCGGCTTCCCGACAGGCGCCCGGCGTCTCGGCCCCATGGCGCCGTCGAATGCTGGGTCGCGACGCCGAACTGGGCCAGCTTCGAAAGCTGTTGAGTGATCATCGGAAGAAGCCGGGATTCCGCTTTGTTTGCTTGTCCGGGCCGGGCGGAGTTGGAAAGACCAGTCTCGCGGCTCACTTCGAATGGATCGCCCGGATCCGTGGATTTCAGACGATCCCTGTCAGCTATTCCGAAGAGGGCAGGCCCATGCCTCTGATTTCATGGTTAGCCGGGAGGGGCAAGGTGTCCTCGTCCCTGGAGGCCGGGGAAGTGCTGAAGAACGATCACGACCTGGCCAGGTTGTTCGAGGGCCTGGTTGTGGTCCGCGCTGAGGATGTTCAGTGGATCGACGAGGCAGATGTGGCAGCCTATCAGCGTCTTCACTCCCTCGGGATTCCCGTTCTGGTCGTTGCGACCGTACGGACGAATGCAGCGCAGGGCGAATGGAGAAGGCTCGAAAACTGGCTCTGTCTCAACAATCAGTTAGTCCGACTCGACCTTGGACCGCTTTCATCCCGCGCCGCATCGGAACTCGCAGAAGCCCTGCGTCCGGACTGCCCGAATTTGGATCGAGATTGGGCGGTTGCGGCGAGTGGTGGAAATCCTCGCTTCCTGATCGAGACCATGCGGGAAGACAGCAAAACGCATGGGTCGTCCCGGGTCTCCCTGCGGGGGGTCGCGTATGGGGGGCCTGGCAGACACGCCCAGGATGGTCTTGAGAGCGCTTGCCGTTGCCGGGCAGCCGGTGGCGGTTCCCCTGCTGGCGGACGCGACCGGGCTGCGGCAGCCGCAATTGACGAAGGCGACCCGAGAGCTGGAAGACCTGGGTCTGGTTTGCCTTTCCTCGACTTCCACCGGTGTCAGTTCGGTCGATTTTTCGCACAGGGAGCACCTGGATTCGATGGCCACAGAAATCGCCGAGGACGAGCACCGCCGACTAAGCCTGAATCTGGCACGGGCTTATCTCGCCGAGTACCGTCGAGTGAACAGCAAGGGTCTGCTTGACAGGATCAGCCGTCATTTCCTCAGATCTGGAGAGCCCTCTCGGGCATTGCCCTATCTGCCCGCAGCAGTGCAGTTCCTGTTGGAGGCCGGACTATTCAGACGCGCCGCGAATCTTCTCCTGGAGGGGGCTCGAAAAGGAGTCGTGGACGCCGGCGACTGGGCCAATGCCCGCCAGTTGTTCCATCTCTTGTACCAGTGTGGAGAACACGAGACTCTGGCCTCAATGGCGCTACAGTTCGCCGGGACGGTTTCAGCCAAGGCGGCGCACCGCAAAGGCAGGCTGTTTCTTTACGCGGCACGTGCCAAGAACCTGGTTGGTGACTGGAACGGTGCAGCAGGGATCTGCAAAGCAGCTCTCCGCGAATTGACGGAAATCGATCCGGACGTGAACGCTCGAATCAAGACCATCTCAATGATCGCGCACACTCAACTGGGCTGCTACACAGAGGCAAAAGCCCTGAAAGGAGAACTCGAACGGGATCTGCTCACTCGGAATCGGAGCGGGCAGTTTATTCACTCCGCACTCGCCATATTCAAGCTGGAGTGGGAAGGAAATCCCGCCTCGGCACGCGATCATGCCGTCCGCTCCGCCCTTCCATTCGAGCCGGGGACACCGATGCCCGGCCTGGGTCGCATTTGCTCGGTGGCTACCTGCCTCAATGCCATAGGAGATCTTCACAAGAGTAACAGGATCCTGGCTGCTGTCATGGACCAGGCCAGGGCCATTGCCAATCCGGAGCTGATGAGTCTGGCGTACCTGAACCGAAATACGATCCTGCGACGCTGGGGCCGGGCTCGAGAGTTGGAGCAGTCCCTGCAGATGATGCAGAGGGGGACCTTCCTTTCCAACCGCAACTACCTGGCCGAGAATTCCTTGCAGGCGGCGAAATTCAAGACCTCGATTCTCGATCTGGCGGACGTTGACCGGGTGCTTGACAAAGCCGTGGGTGAAACGGCGTGGACAACGGCAAGGACGGAGACCTGTCGGGCCTGGGTTTCGATTCTGCGAGGTGATGCCGCCAGGGCCCGGGAACTGCTGTCGGGTCCCGATCCGCGCAACCGCCTCATCAGGGCGCAGCGTCAACTGGCACGCGCTCAAGCGAGTCTGCAGCTTGGATCCTTGCAGCAGGCGCGCGCTGAGGCGGAGGGAGCGCTGAAAACACTTTCCCGTGACATGGTTTATCTACGCGCCAAAGCCTCTCTACAACTGGGACTCGTCGAACTTGCCCAGGGGAGTGTCGAGGAAGCTCTGGATGACATCGAGAGGAGCCTGGTACTGTCCAGAGAACGGTTTTATTTCCCGTTGATGGCCCGGGGATATGCTCGTAAGGGTCAGTGTCTCGCGCTCATGGGTCACCCGCGGCAGGGTCGCGTCTTTGCCGCCAGAGCGATGCAGGTCATGTCGCGAGTCGACTTTCCCGGTCTCCGGGCGGAGATCCAGAGAATTCTGGGCCAGATCCTGAACCGGTTGGATCGAAATGAGGAGGCTCGACTGAGCTTTGTCAGGGCGCTTCGGATTCTACGCGCGAAATCACTGGGGCTGCCGGCCCGGCATCGGGGCTCTTTCGATGCTCTTTGGATCAAGCCCATAGAGAAGGACCTGGCCAGTATGGTGAAATTCCGACGCGCTCAGCCCAGCTACCTGCAGGCCGTCGAGAGGTTCGCGGCTCGTACGGGAACCCTCAGAAATATGGAGGAACTCGACCGGGAGCTGATACGGGCGATCCACTCTACGGTCCCAAACGCTTCGGCTGCTGTCTTGAGACTGCACTCAAACGGGAGTACCTCAATCATCGCCCAGGGCCGTGCCCCGGGGGAGATTCCCCACCGGCCCGGCTCACGGCCGGCAGGAGGTGTCGATCGTTTTTCTCTGGAGGAGGCTTTTCGGGTCGTCGGGGTGGGCCCTCTGGTCCTTCGGGTCAGCAGCCCGCAGGGAGGATTCGCCGAATCGGACTACGATCTCATCAAATGTCTGGTGCGAATCGTGGAAGGTCTACAGCCTGACTGGAACGACTCCCCGGTTGGGAGCAGACGGGTGAGCCCGAAAGACCGGCTCGAGCTTTCGGGCGGCCGGCTGATTCTGGGGAGGCATCCCAGCATGAGGAGGCTGCTCGACCTCGTTCGCCAGGTCGGACCAAGTGGGGCTACCGTTCTGATCAGTGGCGAAAGCGGAACGGGAAAGGAACTCGTGGCCCGAGCTCTTCACGAGTCGAACAGCCGTGCCGACCGCCCCTGGGTTGCCGTCAACTGCGCGGCTCTGCCGTCGGAGCTTGTTGAGAGCGAGCTTTTCGGGTACCGGAAGGGCAGTTTCACGGGGGCGGAAACGGACAAGCCGGGCCTCGTCGAGGCCGCCCACGGGGGCACCCTCTTCCTGGACGAGATCGCCTCGATGCCGCTGGAGCATCAGGCCCGTCTGCTGCGCATGCTCCAGGAGGGCTCCGTCCGACGCCTGGGCGAGTCGAGTGAGCGACAGGTTGACGTACGCATTATTGCCGCCACCAATCAGCCCCTGGAAAGGCTGGTGCAATGCGGAGAGTTCCGTGAAGACCTCTATCACCGGCTCAATGTCATCCAGCTGGAAATTCCTCCTCTTAGGGCGCGTCTGACCGACATTCCTTTGCTGGCCCGCCATTTTCTGGCTGAACTCAGTAGAAAGCACGGGCGCCCCAGGGAGACTACCGACGGCTTCTTCGAAGCGCTTCTCCGGCTGCCGTTCCGGGGTAACGTCCGGGAACTCCGGAATGTCGTTGAGCAGGCCTGCCTCCTGGGTAAGGGGGATCAATTGCGGGCCTCCGATATCAGGGAGCCCGGGCATCACAGCCTGGCAGCCGGGGATGAGGCAGCCACGTCTCGCAGTCAACAGCTTTTCCATGATCTGATTGAGGGCAGGCTGGATTTCTGGACGGACGTCAGACACCGGTTTCTGGCACGCGACCTGTCTCGTCCCGAAGTTCGGAGGATCATATCGCTGGGACTGGCATCCACGGACGGGAGCTACCGGCAGCTGGTCCGCAAGTTCAACCTTCGGGAACAGGACTACAGGCGCTTCCTGGCCTTCCTGTCCCACCATGGCTGCAAAGTGGACTTCCGGCTCTATCCCGCATAGATCACCGATTTGGAAATGAAGGTGATTTTGGCAGGCCGGAACGGTTTTCTGAGAGTTTCGCTATCGATCCGGTCCAGGTCGAGTGATGCGGTGGTGTGGATGGTCGTGAATGGAGCGTTTTTCGGGTTCGGAAGAGCGTGACGGAATGTATTCAGGCAGAGCTCGGCCTGAGCGATGGAACGATTTCGTTTTTGGGGGCGTTTGATCGGGACAGACCTCAGCAGCGCAGAGGAATGGCCTGGAGGTTTCGAACGACGGCAGCGAAGACCTCGCTGTAGGGATAGGCTTCCGACATGGAGATCCAGACGTGGCGGACCGTGAGGCGGACCTGGGCGCCGATCTTGAGGAGCTTCAAGCGAATCGTCTGACACTGAGCGCGAGCCAGGGGGGTCTGCTTCAGTCCGAGACGACGCAAGGCGTGCATGAGCATGTAGGCGGCGGAGGACAGATACAGCCGGAGTTGATTGGCGCGCATCGTTGCCGCGCTGGTCCGGTCGGCGAACAGACCCAACTGCTGTTCTTTTATGCGGTTCTCCATGTCGCCCCGCGCACAGTAGAAGTCTTCGTAGAGCGCGCGGGCCCCCAGGCGTTCCGGCGACAGGGAGGTGACGACGAATCGGGGATTGGCGCCTTTGTCCAGGAACTCGGCCTTGCCGACGACGCGTTGCTCCGAGGTCCAACTGTGGCGAGTCCGGTAGCGGAAATCCTTGAACACCCGCGCCGGTCGCCCGGTGGCGTTGAACTCGGCTTCGGCCTGAGTCATCGCTTCGGCGCTCTCTGACTTGAGCCGATCATTGTTGGCCAACCCCATCACGTAATCCACGTGATGGTCTTCACACCAGCGGAGCAAGTCATCCCGGCAAAAGCCCGAGTCGGCCCGGATGACGATCGAGACCTCCGGCCAGCTCTGCCGAATCCGGCCGACGATCCGTTCCAGTTCCTCCACCGATCCCGCGGCCCCATCGATATTGGAACACCGCAACCGGGCGCACAGCAGATGCTCCCCCGAGAAGATGTACAGCGGGAGATAACAGTAGTGGCGGTAGTAACCGTGAAAGAACCGGCCTTCCTGCTGGCCATGGATCGGGTCGTCGGTCGCATCCAGATCCAGCACCATCTCCTCGGGCGCCGATTCGTGGGACTCCACGAAGGCATCCACCATCCAGCCGTCGATCCGGTCCGGGTCCATCGCGATCTTCTTGTACCGCTCCTGCTCATCGACCTCGGCGCCGGTCAACTCCAACCGGTTCAGCGTACACCTGCCCGCCAGCGCCTTCCCCCGATCTGAGGCCTGCCGCCGCCTCTCCCCCAACGGATCGGCCTTATTCACCGCCACCGCCAGCATCGGATCGGTGCGCAACTGATCATGATCGTTCAGATCCTCGTACCCCAGACAGAGTCCGTAGATGCGCTGCCCCAACAACTCCTCGACCGTGTGTTCGATCAACCGCGGATCCCGGTGATCCCTGAAACACTCAGCCAGTCCGGCGATCAGACCCGTCCCCCTCTCGACCTCTCGCAACAGCAGCACCCCTGCATCGGAGGTGATCTTCCCGCCGTCGAACCGCGCCTTCACTTTGCGTTGAAATAGTCCGTGAAATTCGAACCTGGCTTGTTTACACTCTGTTCTCATAAGGGCCGCCTCCGTTTGGCTTTGAAGTCTTTCATTCAAAACGCTTTATACCAAACAGGGCGGCCTTTTCAGGTCCTATCGGTGAGAAATGGCGGCTATCGAAGCAGAAGGTAGTTCTAAAGTGGGAGGGGCCCTGGTGGCCGCGACCGGCGGGATGACAGTGGTAGGGACCCTCCCACTTTAGTCGTTTTGCGGGTTTACTCGATGTTTGTCGGGCGGCGACTGTAGGGGCCGGCCTTGTGCCGGCCCGCCCGGCGGACGACCACCAGGGTCGCCCCTACGACGGTCCCGGGTTCATTCGATGACTGTCCCCTTTTTCGACGACAATACGGCCCCGGCGATTACAGTAGGGGCAGTTGAACTGGACCACGCCATCATTGAACTCTGCCCAGGTCACGTAACAGTCGTCATAAGGGCAGCGGATTGTTTCCTGGGTCAGATACCGCTCGGCAAAGTACTCCAGGTAAAGCGTTTTCCACTCACGGACGGGCTGGGGCTGGATCCAGGTAGCCACGCTGGCACAGCCTGGGCATTCGATCCGAAGCTGCAGGCCGAATCCGGCCACCATACCCGGCGCAATCTCCAGTTCTTCGCCGCAGCGGGGACAAAGGGCGCATTCGCCAGATCCTTCCGGTCCGAAATATTCGCGCGCGACGCGGTTCTGCTGCTGGGGCGAGAGGTTGGACATGATACTGGCAGCCCGTAGTGGAAGTCCCACGGGTCCCTTTGGGGGCGGGACTTCTCAGCGAAAAGGATATCACCAGGTGATGGGCGCCACACGATCCATGGCGTTCAAGAAATCCCGGCCGTCGCGGGCCAGATTAAACCCGGTCTCTTCCTTCACGACCCGGACCACCCGGGCGCGCTGCTCTTCTTGAATCCTGCCCCGAAAGAAGGCCCAGTGACAAAGAAAGAGTTCCGCCGCCTCTCCGGGCCGGCCGCTTTCAAGCAGGTGTATCCCCTCGCGGAAGAAGCGATGGGTGTAGGCTGACAGATCCTCCCTGATCTTTTCTTCGAGCCCGTCTAGAACCTCCCGCTGGGCCCGGGCCAGCATCTGCTCCGGCGAGGGGAGGCGCACCGGTTCATTTCGAACCAGTGACGTGTCGGACTCCCTGACCCCGTCCAGCTGGATGCCTTCTTTCACCTCTGAGAAGATGATCTCCCGGTCTTCGATCCGGTTCTTCGTAAAAAAGTCACGGAGATCCAGCGTCAATTCAACGCGGGTCTGCTGCCGATGCTTGATTCTCAAGTAGCTGTAGTCCACCAGCTTGTCGACCTCGCGGATGCGTGCGATCTGGGCCAGCATCGTTTCAGCCAGGTTCTTTTGGCGGGCCAGCGCCGAAAGCTTCTTTTCGTCCTTGGTGACCTCCATTTGCCCGACGATTTCTTCCAGTTCGTTCCGTTTGGCTTCATAAGCCGGATTGAGGACACCTTGCGTTCCCCCCACAAACGTAGAGGGCACCCGTTCCGGGGTCTCGGAGGACCAGCGTTCCGAAAGGTGAGCCCGGATCCCAATCGCGAGGAGGGCCGTGGGAGACTTGCCGTCGGGCCTGAAGTCTTGAAACTCGGGGTTTTCGCCGGGCGCCTCGTAGTATTCCTTTTTGGCTCTGATTCGCAAGTCGGGCAGGCCCAGACTCTCCGCCGTGTGCTGCAGGCGGGCGGAGACTGCTTCTACGAAGGCGCGCGGCGCTCCGGTCAGGTCTTCGACGGAAAGGATGAGCTGGGAGGCGCGCTTACGGTTGAAAAGGCTGGCCGCATCCTTGACCTGGCTGGGCAGGACAACCGCGTTACCGAGTCGGGTCTGTGCGTTCAACAGCAGGGCGAAGGCGGTACCGATTCGGGATGGATCGCCATCCTCCGTCAGGAACATGGCCCTCTGCAAAGAGGAGGAACCCAGCCTCTCGCTGGCCTCGTTCCAGCGACTCTCCAGAATCGGGTGCCCCGGGTCTAATCCGGAGATTTGGTCGAGAGTATTGACCGTGTCTCTGGCCTCGCCGAAGCTGTGGGGGTTGCGAGTGACAATTTCCATCTGCAGGGCAAGCTGATCAACCCAGAGCCCCGCGATTCTCTGGCGGATCGGCTCCAGGTCCTGAGCGCCTTCCGGATAGGTTTGTAAGGCCTCTCGTATCCGCATCGTGGCGGCCTCGAAGGACTCTTGTTGGAGCTGGGTCTCCGCTTGCAAAGCCAGCGCATAAGCCCGCCGTCCCCGCTCCAGACGATCCTGGACCGTCTGCATTTGTTCATTGTTCGGCGAAACCTTTGAGGCCCGCTCCAGGAGGGCTTCAGCACTCTCCCAGTTCTTGAATTCAATGAGCCGCTGCCCGTCCCGGATGAGGCTGTCGCAGTAGACTCTCCGGATGCGAATCATCTCGTCTTCAATACCCGGTAGAGAGTCAGAAAACGGAAGCAACGATTGCAGCTCTCTTAAGGCGTCCTCTTCCCCGCCGGTCTCGGCCAGCTTCAGAGCCGCTGAGAAACGATCGACCAATTGCGAGTTTTTCTCCCGCAACAGTGCTTCGAGCCGTCTGACTCTTGTCGTCGTCGCGAAGGCTTTTGCGGCGGCGATCTGCTTTTCGCAGGTCTCCAGATCCATGCCGTTACAGGCCTGGAATCCAACGGCCGCCTCGCGATCGGCAAGCTGCTTTTCCAGCTCATCGTGAAGGGGGGTATATTTCTTGTGGGGCTTGGGCTTCTTGGCCTTCGAATTTCTTTTTTCGAGGGCCCGAC
>CBDBHK010000017.1:0-59319 GCA_965205615.1 Acidobacteriota bacterium
GCGCAGATCTTTCTCGACCCTCGCCGAGTCCCGGCCTACTGCGTGAAAGACGGAGAGGCGATCGGCGTGGCGCAGCCGCCCCAGCATCCGTTCCTGATAAGCAAACTGCTGCCGTAAGCGGCGGTACCCGTTGCGAATCCGAGACTGCAACCGGAGCCACCATCCACCTTCCAGTTCTGAAGGATCGGGGCGTTCGATTCGCTCCAGGGTGAAGTGAGTGTTTCCGTCCGGATGGCAAAAGACGAGAAGGTTCATAGGCGCCGGCCCGACGAACCGGCGTTCGTTGCAGAGACCATCAGCTGAAGAGCCACCGAAGCACTCCAATCGTATTCAGAAAGACCAGCAGGATCGTCACGGGACAGAAAAACTTGATGAAGGCTGGCCAGAGCCGTCCCAGGGTGCTGCCGAGCGTACCCGGCCGTCCTTTTTCCAGTTCCAGCAGGGCCGGCCCGGTTTTCCAGACGAAGCCCAGAAACAGGCAGATCATCAGGCCGCCTACGGGCAGACCCACATTCAGAAAGATGCTGACCAGGGTTCCAATCCAGTCAGGGTCATAGGCCACCGGCAGTGAGAGCAGCGCGCCCAGGATTCCAGTTCCGACGGCGGCCTGTCGCCGGCCGATTCCCCATTCATCGACAAGGTAGGCGACCGGGACCTCGAGCAGTGAAATGGTGGAGGTCAGTGCCGCTATGCTCAAAAGGATGAAAAAGAGAAAGCCGAGCACTGTTCCCACCTGACCCATCGTGTGGAACAGGTTGGGGAGCGTGTCGAACACAAGACCCGTGCTGGAGATGAGTTTGCCGTCATCGTTGAAGATCGGGATCCCGGCTCGCTGGGCCACAAACATGGCCGGCATGATCAGGAGTCCGGCCAGGAACGCGATAGAGATGTCGGCCGCCGTGACGTACGCCGCGGCGCGCGGTATGTTGTGTGTCCGGTTCAGGTAAGAACCGTAGGTGATGAGCGTTCCAAGCCCCAGGGAAAGGGAGAAGAAGGCCTGTCCCATCGCCGACAGAACGAGGGAGGGATTGATCTTGGACAAATCCGGCTGCAGATACAGGGCCAGTCCCTGGCTTGCCCCATCCTGGAAGATGACGAAGAAGATCATGGTCAAAAGAATCACGACTAGCGCCGGCATCATGGTCTTGGTGGCTTTCTCGATCCCCGAACTGACTCCGCCGGAGACAATCGAAACGGTAGCCACCATAAAGAGGCAGGAAAACACCGCGTTCTTGTGGCCATGCGACAGATCAGCCAGTATCTGGCTCACACCCGTGGCTCCGGCCGCGTAAGTGATTTCCTCGAAAACATATCCCAGGGTCCAGCCGGCGATCACGTTGTAAAAGGCATGGATCCCGACTCCACAAAGAACCCCCCAGAAGCCGATCAGGGGGTAGACTATACTGCCTGGTACGATGGCTCGAAAGGCACCGACCGGGTTTCTTCCGGTGTGTCTTCCAATCGTCAGCTCGGCCACCATCAGCGGGTAGCCGACGGTAAAACAGCAGAGCAGATAAACGAGCAGAAACGCAGCCCCTCCGTTGGAAGCGACCTGGTTCGGGAAGGCCCAGATGTTGCCCAGCCCGACAGCCGAACCAGCAGCCGCCAGCAAGAATCCGACTCGGGAATCCCAGGTTTCTCGGTGGGTTGAAGCGTGCACTCTCGATTTCTCTCTCGATCAAGCCCCTTCTTCCTTTTCCTCGAAGTCAAAGCTCCCCAGAAAGGCCGTGGAGAGGCTTCCGGCCTGGAATTCAGGATCGTGAATAATCCTTTTGTGCAGCGGAATTGTGGTCTCGACACCTTCGATGACGAACATGTCGAGGGCACGCTCCATTCGTCGGATCGCCTCCTGCCGGTCAGCTCCGTAGGAGATGAGCTTGGCGATCATCGAGTCGTAGTAAGGGCTCACGGTCATCCCCGCGTAGGCCATGGAGTCCACGCGAACCCCGGGTCCGCCGGGTGCGTGGTAGGCGGTGATCTGACCCGGCGAGGGTCTCAGCGTGTAGGGGGATTCGGCGTTGATCCTGCACTCGACGCTGTGTCCACGCAGGGTCACGTCCTGCTGTCTGATCCTTAGTTTTTCTCCAGCAGCAATTCGTATCTGCTCCTTGATCAGATCGATTCCCGTCACCTTCTCAGTCACCGGATGTTCGACCTGGACCCGGGTGTTCATCTCAATGAAAAAGTAGTTGTTCTGATCGTCGAATAGAAACTCGACGGTCCCGGCGTTGAGGTAGCCGATCGAGGCTACGGCCCGGGTGATCATTCCCCCCAGAGACTCGCGTAGCTCGGGCGTGATCAGGGGGCTCGGAGACTCCTCCAGAAGTTTCTGATGGCGTCGCTGAATAGAGCACTCCCTTTCGCCCAGGTGGAGAACGGTTCCGTCTTGATCGGCCAGGATCTGGAACTCGATGTGGCGGGGGCGGGTCAGGTAGCGCTCCAGGTAGACATCCCCGCTGCCGAAGGCACTCTCGGCTTCCAGACGCGCGGTCGCAATAGCTTCCTCGACCTGCTCGGCCTGCTCCACGATTCGCATGCCCCGGCCACCTCCTCCGGCTGAGGCCTTGACAATCAGGGGGAAACCGACCGTGGCCGAGGCCTCCTGGATTTCGGCGGCCGACTCGCCCACGACTCCCGTCCCCGGAATGATCGGCAGACCTTCCCGGGCCATGGTTTCACGGGCCTTCGCCTTGTTCCCCATGAGCTCGATAGACTCTGCGCGCGGTCCGATGAAGTTAATCCCGCAGTTCTCGCAGACCTCTGCGAAGTCGGCGCTTTCGGCCAGATATCCGTATCCGGGATGGATCGCCTCGACATCGGTGATTTCTGCAGCGCTGATGATACTGGGGACGTTCAGATAACTCTCCAGGCTGGATGCGGGACCGATGCACACGGCCTGGTCCGCGAAGCGGACGTGCAGTGAGTCCCGGTCCGGTTCGGAGTAGACGGCGACCGTGGGGATACGCAGCTCCTTGCACGCGCAGATGATGCGAAGAGCGATCTCACCACGATTCGCTACCAGGATTTTCTTGAACATCTCACCGGGAGGAGGTTCGGATCTCAAAGAGGGCTTCGCCGAACTCGACCGGCTGACCGTTCTCAACCAGGATTCGAACCAGTTCGCCTTCCACATCGGATTCGATCTGGTTGAAGATCTTCATGGCTTCGATGATGCATATCACCTGCCCCGGCTCGATGGTACCGCCGACCTCCACCAGGGACTCGGCGTCCGGCTTGGGAGTGAGATAGAAGGTCCCCACGATCGGGGCTGAGAACACATGGAGTTGCTCGGCCGTCTCCCCGGCTGCTCCTGCCGGTCCGGTCTCGACTGTGCCCGGGACAGCCGCATCCCCGGCCGGCGGGGTCTCATCCCGTGCAGCCGGAGGAGGATCCGCGGGCCCCGGGGCGGCCGCTCCACCGCTCGGCTTCCGAATTCGAATTCGGGTGCCCTTTCGCTCCAGCTCGAACTCCTCGATCTGAGATCGTTCAATGAGCCGGATCAGCTCCTCAATTTCCTCAATTTGCATCCGCATTTCCTGAATTGACGAGACTTGTCATTGTCTGTGCTTCCATGGGATTAGTCAATGTTCTTGTGAGGCAGGAGCAGGTGCGCGGTTGAGTCATTCCCCGGCGCCGATTCGAAGCACCTCGCAGCCCGATTCGGTGACGATTACCGCGTCCTCCCAGCGAACCCCGTAGCGGCCCGGAAGATAGATCCCCGGCTCCACGGTGAAGACCATTCCCGCTTCGAGGACCCTCTCGGAAGTCTCACTGATGCGCGGCAACTCGTGGATCTCCAGCCCCAGTCCGTGGCCCAGACTGTGTCCGAAATACTCCGCGTAGCCACTGGCCTTGATGTAGTCGCGACCCAGGGCGTCGATAGTCGAGACCGGCTGCCCGGGGCGGATACCGGCAATGGCGCGGGCCTGAGCCTCCCGCACGATCTCGAAGATCTCCGGCCGGGCGTCGGGGGTCCGAAAAATCATACGCGTGGTGTCGCTGTGGTAGCCGTCTTTGACGGCCCCGAAATCGATCAGCAGCAGGGAGGATTCGCCGAGAGAAGCATTGCCCGCCCTGGCGTGGGGCAGAGCCGAGCGGGCTCCGGCAGCGACAATCGTGTCGAATGCTGCTCCCTCGGCGCCGGCCAGTCGAAGTTCGTATTCCAGCCGCCCGGCGAGGTCCCGTTCTCTCCCGTTCCAGTCAAACTCTTCAAACACCCTCCGATAAGCTCGAGCCGCCACTTCAAAAGCGCGGCGAATGGCCTCCTGTTCATTCCTGCTCTTGATTTGTCTCAAGCCCTCAATGACTTCCGACGTGGCCACCAGCGAGGTCCCGGCCATTTCCGATTCCAGCCCTGTGACAGCCGCCCAGGTGAGGTGATCGCTCTCGAACCCGAGGCGCCCCCGCCGGCTGGAAAAGCGCTCCCCCAGCAGCTCCTGCAGAGCGACATAAGCGGTGCTGGAGGCCAATTCCACCCGGCAGTTTACGGCCTCTTGACGGGCGGTCTCGACATACCTGGAGTCCACCAGCAGAGTCGTTTCACCCTCCCAGGTGAGCGCGAAACCGACCGAGGCGTCCAGATTGAACAGGTAGCGGAGATTGGTCGGTTTCGACGTGAGGAACCCGTCGATAGCGGTTGCTTCAACCGCCTTGAGAAAATGACGATAGCGTGCCTGGAACTCGTCCATAAAGGGACAGTCTACTCTGTCCCCTTTTTTGGTGAAATCGTAATAAAGGGACAGTCTACTCTGTCCCCTTTTTCACGGGCACCCGGTGTTACTGCTCCAGGACGAAGGGCAGAACATCCTTTTTCTTACTGTACGCGCTCAAGAGCATTTCCCTCAGGCTCTCGTTTTTTGAGAGCAAGACCCAGACTGCTCCCTGGGCTCGTGCGATTTTTGTCTCGTCGTCCGCGGACAGTTGCAAGTCCTCGAGCTCGTCGATCATTCCCTGAATTGGTCCAGGACCGGGCGCTGCTGAGAATTCAGCTGGTTGAAGATCGTGTCGTAGCAAAAAGCCTCCACGGTCAGATTCCTTTCCGTTTCAAAATCCTTCAGTCCGTTGATACCGATACAAATATGCCAGCGAATTCTCCCGTCTTTGGCCACACCATCGGGATAAGAAAATCGCACCGCAACCCGGATCAAATCATCCAGCTTCAAAACGTCCTTGTCCTGTCGAACATAACCATTCAGCTCCATGCCCCGGGCAGTCAGGTAGTTGCCGACCAACGGGAGGACGTGCGCGTTGAACTTCGCATCTCCCATCAACAGGGAGTGGTAGTAATCAGAAAGCTTGGCGGGCTCTCCCGTGAGTGCTTGTTCAGCCTTGCTATCGCGCTCTGCTGCGTTGAGCTGCAGATAGTGAAGTAACCAGTAGTTCTCCTTGACAAAGCCTGAACAACCTGATCGCCCCGCCGGGGAAGTGAAGTCACTTACCGGGAAGCGGCTGGATCCTGGAGGTCAAAAAGAAGAGGATCTCTCGGGTCTCGCGCTGGCTGGAAGTGCCTCGAAAGGCTCCTCCCAGGATAGGCATTCGGGCCAGGCCCGGGACGCGGCTCTCGGTCCGACGGTCGGTCTCGACCAGTATCCCGCCGATCACCGCGGTACCCCCATCGGGGACTAGTGTACTGTCCGGAAAATTCTTGTAGTTAATAGTCAGGGTACTTTTCTATCCTTGGGCATGGCAAGACCACATATTCGACTCGATCTACCCCAACAACACAAAGCAATTCTACAGTCCTGGCTGCGGGCCTCCAACACCAAAAGAATCCTCGCCGAGCGAGCCCAGATGATCTTACTGTGCGGGGACGGACTCACAGCAATTGAGGTCTCCCAAAGGCTGTCCAAGCGCCTGGGCAGCATACAGAAGTGGCGAAAGCGCTACCTTGAGGTGGGGCTATCAGGGTTGGAGGATCAGCCCCGTTCGGGTCGACCACGGCGACTATCGCCAGCGAAGGTACGAAAAATTCTCAAGGCCACCGTGCAGACCATCCCCAGGGAATCGACTCATTGGAGCCTGCGCCTCATGGCAGAGTATGCCCAAGTCAGCAAACATCAGGTGACTGAAATCTGGAAAGCCGCAGATCTTAAGCCCCACCGGATTCGCTCTTTCAAGATCAGCAACGATCCTGATTTCGCCGAGAAGGTGATCGACGTGGTGGGCCTGTACATGGACCCGCCCGACAACGCTTTGGTTTTGTCTGTAGACGAAAAAACTCAGATTCAGGCTCTGGACCGAACCCAGCCCATGCTTCAGCTCAAACCCGGGCAGGTCCAACGCAGAACCCACGATTACAAACGCCACGGGACGGCCAGTCTGTTTGCCGCCTTCGACGTGGCCACCGGTGAAGTAATGGGCCGAATCACGAAACGGCATCGGGCCATAGAGTTTTTAGCCTTCTTACGTCAGATCGAGCAAGTCGTCCATCCAGATCTGGACGTTCACCTCATTCTCGATAACTCGAGCACTCACAAGACCCAGAAAATCCGAAACTGGTTCCTACGACGCCCACGTTTTCATCTCCACTTTACTCCTACCAGTGCTTCCTGGTTAAACGCTGTCGAAACCTGGTTTTCACAGCTTGAGCGGCGTTCCCTTTACCGCAACTCTTTCACTAGTGTTCAAGAGTTGAGGAACGAAATACGAAGATATATTCGAGTGCATAACCAACACCTGGCCAAGCCCTTTAAGTGGCGGGCCAACGCTACTTCGATCTTAGACAAGGTCGAAAGAGCTCAAAGATCCATCGATCAATGTTAACAACAGGAATTTCTCGGACAGCACACTAGCACCATGGTGTCCGCCTCGCTGGTGAGGATCGTAGGAATACCCCTGACCGTTTGAGTGAAGTCTGGGATGTTGTTCTCGAGTTTGAGTTTTAAGAGGATGGTCGCCTCGTTGGTGATTCTGGGGTTGACGGTCAAGCGCAGGGCGGCTGTCTCGAACCGGACCCGGGCCGAGAAATTCGAATTCACCGGAACCGGAATCCTTGAACCCTGTGTGATGACGGCCTCGGCGTTGTTTTGCGCGCTGATGCGCGGCTTGGAAAGCATCCGGGCCTTGCCCGCTCTCTCGCCGGCGCTGAGCAGCGAATCGAGTCGGAGTGTGTCGATCAGGCGGCCGCTCAGGAACGAGGCCAGGACGCTGGTGGCGGAACTCGGGTTGTCAAACCGGCCGCCGGCCCGGTTCCTGGAACCTGGCTGCCCCAGCTCAAACCCCAGTGCGGCTCCGATCTCTCTGGCAAAGCCGGTCGTTACTTTCACGACTCTGGCTTCGATCTCAACCTGCAGCTCCGGGACGTCGATTTCCTTCAGCAGTGTCTCGAGGCGCTCCACGGAATCGGCCAGGTCTATGACGAAAAGCGTGTTGGTCCGTTCGTCCACGACCAGCGTACCTTGCTCGGAGAGGAAAGCGCGCTGGGTCTGGATCTGCCCCGAAACCGTCTTTGCATCGGCGTAGTTGAGGTGTCGGACAAGCGTCCTGCGGGGGGCGGACTGCCGTTTTTCTTTCTCCGCTTGCGCCAGGGCCTGTTGCCTTCGGTGGGCCGTCTGGCTGGTCATGATCCTCACCAGGCCGGTTTGGTTAGCCATTTTCAGTCCCTGACTTTCCAGCACTATCTTCAGGGTCTCGACGGCGCTCACCTCGCTAACGTCCAGAGTGACGGATCCCTGTACGTCCGGATCGACAACCAGATTGAACCCGGCCAGCCGGGCAATGAGGCGCAACGAACCCTGCAGTGAGGCCTGGTTGAGCATCACGGCAACAAGGCTCCTTTTTGCCTCGGGCGGGGTTGACGTACTGAGCGGGTCAGAGGGAGGTTCCGATCGAATCTGGAATTGATTGTTCTGGCCCTCTATCAGCAGCAGCTCCTGATGCCCCCGTCTGGCCCGCCCTCGGATCTCCATCTGTGGACTTCGCACCGACGCCGGTGCACCCCTGGCCATCGGTTCATCCGGCCCGGAGGGGGTTGGTGGCCGGGCGGGAACGGGCGGGGCAAATGGGTCACCCGGCACGACCTGTCCCGCAACAGACGCCGGCGCGAAAATGGAGAAAACCAGAAGGTGTATCAGCAGAGTCCTTTGCATGGGCGCCTCGGGGTTCAGGATTCCAGGGTCGGGTTGAAGAGTTGCAGTGAAACGCGGAGCCGGGGAGGCGGGGACTCTCCTCCCGGTTGAGAACGAATCGTGATGCTCGCGACCCCGACGATCCTCTCGGACTCCGCAAGTCTTTTCAAAAAGAGAACGACACCGCTGAAAGAAGCCCTGACCTCGCACATCCACCACCTCGCGTCAGGAGCCTGTGCCTGCTGAGCTGCCGCCGAAAAGCTCTCGATGTGCACGCTGCTCCGGCCGGCGATCGTATCAATCAGGAAAAGAACCGACTCGGCGTCTTCCGGCAGCCAGAGCATTTGATTGAGCTGGGCCAATTCCTTCTCCAGAACTGAGATTCCTGCCAGGATCTCTTTGAGGGTGCCTTCTTCAGTGGCCATTCTGGAAAGCTCAGCCCGGGCCTCTCCGATTTCCTGCTGCACGAGAGCCGAATGCCGGCGTGCCGGAGCGACGAACCCAACCCACAGCCACAACGACGTTACTATGAAGAGGCAGACCAGAAGCCTTTCGCTCGCGCGCAGCCGCCGCTGCCGGAGAGGGGAAACGAATCGAGTACCCATGAGGTTCGTCACAAGGCTCCGGTCCGGAGGTCCGTGCGTTGTTCCTCGTTGCCGGCTATCCGGCGAGTGGCCTCTCAATTCGAACTCCCAGGCCCCGGACTCCTGATTCCGGAAGCTCCTGTTGATCTCGAGCGCATAAGGACGCAGAGGCTCCTGCAGGTGCTGCAGGAGCGTTTCCAGGCCCGCCGCCTTCAGGGACCGCCCTCCAATCACCAGGCCCGAGGGGTCGAGGCTCAACCGCGTCAGCCACAGACCCGGGACGCGGGAGGTCCCGAGTCGTATGGACTCGAGCCTGTCCACCATCTGAAGTCGATTGCCGCCCAGCTTCCGAATCGCTTCTATTCGGCCCTTCAGCCGTTCCTCTCTCTCCCCGGAAACCTGCAATTCCCGGCCCACAGGTCCGAAGCCCTGAAGTCGACCGTGCAGTTCCCGCAGGACCATCTCGTGCCGGGCCGAGACCCTGGTCGCCTGGAGGCCCCATACCAGCAGCAGTGGGGGCAGCAGGGCCGGAAGCACCAGCGACGGCGGCAGCCGAAGCCGGGCCCCGTGGCTCACTGAAGGATTTGCACCTGCCGAAGCCGGCTCTGCACCGGCGCGAATCGCCACGATGCCGGTCTGCGCCCCCGGGGATTGAAAGCCGTCGGTCTGTGCCAGGCTCGGTTTTGTTGTTTCACTCTCGGAACTCTCCGGGGACCGCTTCGATCCGCCACCGGGGAGGCTCTGAATGAACCGGGTTAAGCGTCTCATAGGCCTGTCTCAATTAACGCCGCAGGACCATAAAAGTGCGAGCAGGAGAGTGCGGTCTGGATTCCGGAAAAGCGCGCCGCCTTTGCCTTGACACTGGATCTGGCGCTCCTGTATGTTTGGCGTTTACTTTTTCTTCCTGGAAGAAATATGAAGACGTTTGTTCCCAAGTTGAAGGACATAACCCACGACTGGCATCTGTTCGATGCGGAAGGCCAGGTCCTGGGGCGCCTCGCTTCTCGGATTGCCGTCATCCTGATGGGTAAGCAAAAGCCCACCTATACCAGTTTTCTCGATTGTGGGGATTTCGTGGTTGTCGTCAACGCCGAGAAGATCCGACTAACGGGCAACAAACTAGCGGACAAGTTCTACTATCGGCACAGCGGCTATCCCGGGGGTTTGAGGCAGGTGAGCGCCGGCGAGATGTTGGAAAAGCATCCGGAGCGCCTGATCCGCTTCGCAGTCAAGGGAATGCTGCCCAGAAACAAGCTTGCTAGCAAAATGATCTCAAAACTGAAAGTCTATGCTGGCCCGGAACACCCACATCAGGCCCAGCGGCCGAAGACAGTGACCCTCTAGGGAAATTCGTTCGTGGATAAAGTTCAGTACTACGGAACCGGAAAAAGAAAGACATCGACCGCCCGGGTGTTTCTCATGCCTGGAACCGGGCAGTTTGTCGTCAACCATGCCGACTATCAGGACTATTTCACCAACCTGCCGCAACAGACGACCGTGACCTCTCCTCTACAGTTGACCGGGCTGCTGGAGAAATTCGACGTGTATGTCAACGTGAAGGGCGGTGGTGTCTCGGGCCAGGCAGGTGCCATCCGGATGGGTCTGTCCAGAGCTCTGTTGGATTTTGATCCCGACCTCCGGCCCCAGCTGAAGAAATCCGGCTTTCTGCGCAGGGATCCTCGCATGAAGGAGCGAAAAAAGTACGGGCAGCCTGGAGCCAGGAAGCGGTTTCAGTTCTCCAAACGCTAGATTCCGGAGGATTTCTTGTCAGTCATTTCAATCAAACAGCTCCTCGAAGCGGGGGTTCATTTCGGCCATCAGACGCACCGCTGGAACCCCAAGATGCGCGACTACATCTTTGGAGAGCGCAACGGCATTTACATCATCGATCTGCAGAAGACGATACGGCTTTTCAAGGAGGCCGTCGAGTTCGTATCCGACGTCTCCGCCAGCGGCCGATCCGTCCTGTTTGTCGGCACCAAGCGACAGGCCCAGGAGGCGGTCGAGGAGGAAGCGACGCGGTGTGGGATGTTCTTCGTCACGAACCGCTGGCTGGGTGGCCTGCTCACTAACTTTCTGACCATCAGCAACAGCCTGAAGCGCTACGAAGAGCTGGAGCAGATGAAGACGGACGGTTTTTATCAGAAGCTCTCCAAGAAGGAAGCAGCGCGGCTGGAGCGAGAGCGCAAGAAACTGGAAAAGAACCTTCGCGGAATCAGGGAGATGGATCGTCTTCCCGGAGCTCTTTTCGTAGTGGACACGGAAAAGGAGTCGATTGCGGTCAAAGAGGCCGGCCGGCTGGGAATTCCCGTTATTGCTCTGGTCGATACGAATTGTGACCCCACGCCGGTGGACTATGTGATTCCGGCCAACGACGATGCGCTGAGGTCGGTGCGCCTCATCACAGCGACGATTGCGGACGCCATTCGGGCGGGTCGTGCCGTCTACGATGCGAAGCTGGAAGCCGATATGAAGGCTGCGGCGGACCGCAAGGCTCGAGAAGCGGCAGCCCGAGAGGCGGCTCGCAAGGCCAAGGAAGAAGCTGCTGCTGTCTCTGCTGAAAAAGAGAAGGCCAAAGGCGATGCCGAGACCGCCCTCAGATCGAAGACGAAAGTCGCGAGCAAGCCGGTGGTCCAGACCCCGGTCGCAGAAGTGGCTGTCGCGGACCCTCAGGTTGCTGAAGCACAGGAACCGGAAGCCCCGGTGGAGGAGACCGCTGCCGCCCCGCAGGAGCCGGTGCCGGCAGAGGAACAAGCGGGTGTTACCGAGGAAGGTGCAGCTGAGCCGGAAGCCGCTCCCGTCGAGGCCGCGAGTAATGGCGCCGATCTGGAAGAGCCCGTAGAGACACCTCCTAAGGCTCCCGCCAAGAAAAAGGCCACCGCTGGGAAGAAAGCTACGGCCAAGAAAAAGGCCGCGCCCAAGAAAGAGTCGGCTCAAGAATCCTCTCCTTCCGGGGAAAAGGCCGGCAAGAAGATTGCCGCGACGAAAAAGCCCCGGAAGAAGAAGGTCGAAGAGCCGACGGAGCCGGACCCAGAGGCAGTGGTCGAGGTAGCGGAGACGGCCTCGGAATCTTCGACAAAGAGCTGATCTCCAATTCCAGTAAAGATCGGAGGAGCCAACGATGGGGATAAGTGCCCAGCAAGTCAAAGAACTGCGTGGGAAAACCGGCGCCGGAATGATGGATTGCAAGAAGGCGCTGTCAGAGGCGGAAGGCGACATGGAGAAGGCCATCCAGATCCTGCGCGAAAAAGGGATTGCTGCAGCCGCCGGGAAGGCGACGAGAACTGCGCGCGAGGGGCTGGTGGGTCACTATATCCATACGGGGGGGAAGCTCGGAGTTCTGGTCGAAGTCAACTGCGAAACAGACTTCGTGGCCCGCACCGATGAGTTCCAGCAACTGGTTCGAGACGTGGCCATGCATATTGCTGCTTCGAGTCCCGGCTACGTCCGATCAGGGGAAATCCCCGAGGACGAGATTCGTAAGGAAAGCGAGATTTATCGAAGGCAGGCCCAGAAGGAAGGAAAGCCGGATCACATCGCCGACAAAATTGTTGAAGGACGCCTGAAGAAATACTATTCTGAGGTCTGCCTGTATGAACAGGCTTACGTCAAAGATCCGGACATTACGGTTGAAGAGCTGATCAAGTCGATGATTGCGAAGCTCGGGGAGAATATCCTGGTACGCCGTTTCGCCCGCTTCAAGATCGGAGAGTAGCGCCCGGGCTCATCGTCCGCGGCTCTTCTCTGGAGACCATACGGATATGGCAGCCGACGCGGTCAAAGAGATGGACTCTGAGCGACCCCGTCCTGTTTTTGCCAAACCCAAGTTCAAACGCGTCATCATGAAGCTGAGCGGTGAAGCGCTCATCGGGTCGCAGACCTTTGGCGTCGACCCGGCCATGATGGAAAGCGTTGCCCGCGAAATCCGAGACGTGCACCAGCTTGGTGTGGAGATTGCTATCGTCGTCGGGGGTGGGAACATCATCCGGGGCGTCAACGTAAGCCGGGCTGGTTTCGATCGGGCTACCGGCGATTACATGGGAATGCTGGCCACGGTCATCAATGCCCTGGCCCTGCAGAACGCCCTTGAGAAAAACGGCACGTTCACGCGCGTTTTGAGCGCCATTGATATGGCCGAGGTGGCGGAGCCGTTCATTCGTAGGCGAGCCATCCGGCATCTGGAAAAAAGGCGAGTCGTGATCCTCGCCGCAGGCACAGGGAACCCCTATTTTTCCACAGACACTGCCGCTGCCCTCCGTGCCATGGAGATCAACGCAGATGTCATTCTCAAGGGAACAAAAGTGGAAGGGGTTTACGATTCGGATCCGGTCTCGAACCCGGAAGCCCAGTTTCGCGAGCGCATCACGTACGATGAGGTTCTCAGCCAGAAACTCGCCATTATGGATGCGGCGGCCATTTCCCTGTGTCGCGACAACAACCTCCCCATCATCGTCTTCAACCTGATAAAAGCGGGAAATATCAAGGATGTTGTTCTGGGGGAACAGGTTGGATCACTCATATCCAACTAGGAAACTGACAGGCAGACATGGTTTCGAAACTCATCAAGGCCACCCGTGGGCGCATGGGGAGGACGATCGGGGACTTTACCCGCGGCCTGTCCTCCATTCGGACCGGTCGCGCCTCGGTTCATTTGTTGGACCACGTCGTGGTCAACTATTACGGGACTCAGACCCCCGTCAACCAGCTCGCCACCCTGCATGTCCCCGAACCAAGTCTCATCACGGTCCAGCCCTGGGACGTTTCCCAGATCGGGGCCATCGAAAAGGCGATCATGGCGTCGGATCTGGGCGTGAACCCGTCCAGCGACGGCCGACTGATCCGTCTGCCCATCCCTCCCCTGACCCAGGAACGGCGGCAGGAACTGGCGCGGCAGGTCGGGGGGATCGCAGAAGACCACCGCACCGCAATTCGCAACATCAGGCGGGACGCGAATGAAACCCTCAAGAAGGGTCTGAATGAAAAAAGGATCTCTGAGGACGAGGAATACAAAGCTCTGGGTGAAGTGCAGAAAGTGACCGACGAGCACGTGGGTCGGGTCGATGAACTGGCTGCCCAGAAGGAGAAAGAGATCCTGGAAGTGTGACTCCGGCCATCGAGGCCGCGAGCCGGAATGAAACTCAGACCGACACCTTTTCGTCTTTAGAAGGGATTGCCATTCTCGATCGTTATGCAAGAACCTGAGTCCGGGCCGTCCCACTTTCGCGAGATGATCCGGCGCCGTTCCGGTGCTGCGTTTTCGTCTCTGGCTGAACTGAGAAGCTGGACTCGCGACATCTTTTTTGCCGCCCTGACAGCCATTCTGATCGTTGTTTTCGTGGTTCAGCCGGTGCGGGTCGAGGGCACCAGCATGCAGCCGAACCTGGCTGACCAGGAGAGGATCTTCGTCAACAAGTTTGTCTACCATTTCAGTGGCATAGAGCGAGGAGACGTGGTCGTTTTCTGGTACCCGAAGGACCGAGCCAAGTCGTTTATCAAGCGGGTGGTCGGCCTGCCCGGGGAGACAGTCGAAGTCCGACGGGGAATTGTCTATGTGGATGGCCGGCCCCTGCACGAGCAATACGTTCTCTCGAAGTACGTGGATTACTATTCCTATCCTCCCATTCGAGTACCCGTGAACAGCTATTTCGTACTGGGCGACCATCGGAATTCCAGCAATGACAGTCGGCACTGGGGCTGCGTTCCCCTGAGTGCGATCTTCGGTAAGGCGGTTTTCCGTTACTGGCCAGTCTCTAAAATGGGCCTGCTCGATTGACTCTCATTCCGTGTAACGCGTTGAGTTTACAGGTTTGAAACAAAAGGCGATCCTCTACCTTGAAGACGGGACTGCCTACGAGGGGACCTCCTTCGGAGCGGCCAGCGAGACGCTCGGAGAAGTCGTTTTCAACACGTCGATGACTGGTTACCAGGAGATTCTCACCGATCCTTCCTACGCCGGCCAGATCGTCGTGATGACCCACCCCGAAATTGGAAACTACGGTACTAACGAAGAGGACAGGGAATCACGCCAGCCCTTTGTGGAAGGGTTCGTGGTGCGAGAGTGCAGCCGCGTGTTCAGCAACTGGAGAGGCGAGTCAACTCTGGACTCTTACCTCAAAGGGCACTCGATTTCGGGGATTTCCGAGATCGACACTCGTTCGCTCGTCAAGCACATCCGTACCCGAGGCGCCATGAGGGGGATCATCTCCACCGAGGACTTCTCCGCTGATAGCCTCGAGGGTAAGGCTCTGAATCACCCATCCATGACCGGAAGCGACTATGTCCGCCATGTGACGGTCGACCGAAGCTACGACTACGAAGCCGCGAAACCCCGCTTCAAGGTAGTGGCCTACGATTTCGGCATCAAGTCCAACATCCTCCGGTGCCTCTCACAGCGCGGCTGTGACGTGGTCGTGGTGCCCGCAAGCACTTCCGGCCAGGAAGTCCTGTCACTGAATCCGGATGGCATTTTCCTGTCCAACGGACCCGGGGATCCGGAGCCGTTGGAGTACATCGTTCGAGAAATCAGGGACTTTGTTGCCCGCAAGCCCGTCTTTGGTATTTGTCTGGGCCACCAGTTACTGGGACTGGCTTTCGGTGGAAAGACCTTCAAACTCAAATTCGGTCACCGCGGCGGGAACCAGCCCGTACTCAACGAGGATACGCGCCGGGTCGAGATCACCTGCCAGAACCACGGTTTCGCAGTGGATCCGGATTCAATGGACGCCCGGCAGATTGAATGCACTCACTTCAATCTGAACGACCAGACGCTGGAGGGCCTGCGCCATCGATACCTTCCGGTCTTCTCGGTTCAGTATCATCCTGAAGCCTCGCCAGGCCCTCGCGACTCCCTTTACCTGTTCGACCATTTTATAGAGCTGATGGAGCAGGCATCGTGAAGAGAGCCGCTTGTCTGCCCGGTTTGAGAAGCCCTTCAGAAAGCTATGCCACGGCGAACTGATATCAAGCGCATCCTCATCATCGGGTCCGGACCGATCGTGATCGGGCAGGCCTGCGAGTTCGACTATTCCGGAACGCAGGCCTGTAAGGCACTGGTTGAGGAGGGTTTCGAGGTTGTTCTTGTGAACTCGAACCCGGCCACCATCATGACTGATCCGGAACTGGCGACCCGGACCTACATTGAGCCGCTGACACCCGAATTCGTGGCGGAGATCATCAAGCGGGAGCGTCCCGATGCGCTGCTGCCGACGGTGGGAGGGCAGACCGGTCTGAATCTCTCCGTTGATCTTTCTGCGGCCGGCGTCCTGAGCCGTTACGGCGTGGAGTTGATTGGAGCGAAGCTGGAAGCCATCAAGGTTGCCGAGGATCGGAGGCTGTTTCGCGCCGCCATGGAACAGATCGGTCTCGACTTCCCGAAGTCCGGCTTCGCCAACAGCAGCAAAGAAGCCCACGCTTTGCTGGACGAGGTCGGCCTGCCGGCCGTCATCCGGCCTTCCTACACCCTGGCCGGGACCGGCGGCGGCATTGCCTTCAATCTGGAGGAATTTCGGGAGATCGTCGACCGGGGACTCCAGCTCTCGCCCATTTCCGAACTGCTCGTCGAGGAGTCGGTGATCGGGTGGAAGGAATTCGAGCTGGAGGTGATGCGAGATCTTAACGACAATGTCGTCATTATCTGCTCCATTGAGAATTTTGATCCCATGGGAGTGCACACGGGAGATTCCATCACTGTCGCGCCGGCTCAGACTTTGACTGATCGAGAGTATCAACACTTGAGGGACCTGGCCAAGAAGGTCATCCGTAAGGTGGGCGTCGAGACTGGAGGTTCCAATATCCAGTTTGCGGTGAGCCCGGAGGACGGCAGGGTGGTCATCATTGAGATGAATCCGCGTGTCAGCCGCAGCTCGGCCCTGGCTTCCAAGGCGACCGGATTTCCGATCGCCAAGATTGCTGCCAAGCTGGCTGTCGGTTATCTGCTCAACGAGATTCCCAACGATATCACCTTGAAGACACCGGCCAGTTTTGAGCCGACTCTGGACTACGTAGTGGTCAAGATACCCCGCTGGAACTTCGAGAAATTCCCAGAGACTCCACCGGTTTTAGGCACCCAGATGAAATCGGTCGGAGAGGTCATGGCGATCGGGCGGACTTTCAAAGAGGCGCTCTCCAAGGGCCTGCGCTCTCTGGAGACTGGAATTACCCTGGCCGCGGAGCCAGTCGACGCCAGCAGGATTCGCGAGAACCTCATCCAGCCTACGCCTTCGCGTCTGGCCTATGTGCGCAGGGCCCTGTTGGATGGCTTTTCTGTGGAAGAGATTTTTCAATTGACCGGCATTGACCCCTGGTTTCTGGATAATTTCCACCAGATCGTCAAGCTGGAAAGTGAACTCGAGGACCGCAGGCTGGACGACCTTTCCCGAGAATCCCTGCTCGAGGCGAAAAGGATGGGATTCTCCGATCACCGGCTGGCTGAGATGCTCGCTGGCGAGGGGGATGCGAGAGTGACGGACGAAGCGGTCAGGGCAAGGCGCCTTGCCGACGGAATCCGTCCCGTCTTCAAGCGTGTCGACACCTGTGCTGCCGAGTTTGAGTCCTTCACCCCTTATCTCTACTCCACTTACGAACGGGATGACGAGGCCGAACCGAGCCAGGATCGAAAGATCATCATTCTTGGGAGTGGCCCCAACCGCATCGGACAGGGTATCGAATTCGACTACTGTTGCTGCCATGCCGCCTTTGCGCTCAAACAGGCGGGCTACGAGACCATCATGGTCAACTGCAACCCGGAGACGGTCTCTACGGACTATGACACTTCCGATCGGCTCTACTTCGAGCCGCTGACCTTCGAGGACGTGATGTGCGTGGTTGATGTGGAGAAACCGGACGGAGTCATCGTCCAGTTTGGCGGCCAGACGCCGCTCAAGCTTGCGCTGAAACTTTTCAAAGCCGGTGTGCCGGTCATCGGCACCTCGCCCGAATCGATCGACCTGGCGGAGGACCGAAAGAGGTTCGGGAGCCTTCTGAATGAGCTCTCGGTCCGGCAGCCGGAGAACGGGACCGCCCTTTCGGTGGAAGAGGCGCGGGAGATTGCAGCTCGGATCGAATACCCGGTCCTGGTACGACCATCCTACGTTCTTGGCGGTCGGGCCATGGCCATCATCTACGACGAGGATTCCCTGGACAAGTACGTCAAGAGCGCGGCGCAGGCGTCTCCCGGGCACCCCCTGCTCATTGATCGCTTCCTCGAGGATGCTCAGGAATACGATGTCGATGCCCTGTGCGACGGCGAGCGGGTCGTCATCGGAGGGATTATGGAGCACATCGAGGAGGCCGGCATTCACTCTGGCGACAGCACCTCGGTTCTGCCTCCGTTCTCAATCGATGCCGCTCACCTTGAGACCATGCGCCGCGTTACCCGCCAGCTGGCGCTGGCCCTGGAAGTGGTCGGGTTGATGAACGTCCAGTTTGCCGTGGCCAGAGATCGGGTCTATGTTCTGGAAGTCAATCCCCGCGCGAGTCGGACCGTCCCCTTTGTGAGCAAGGCGACGGGTGTCCCACTGGCCAAGATTGCGGTTCAGCTCATGATCGGTCGGAAGCTGGACGAACTCGGGATCTCCGAGGATCTGGAAGTCAAGCACTGCTTTATCAAGGCTCCCGTTTTTCCATTCGCCAAGTTTCCCGGCGTCGACACGATTCTGGGACCGGAAATGCGTTCCACCGGAGAAGTTATGGGTGTGGCCGAGACCTTCGGCGAAGCCTACGCGAAGGCCCAGCTCAGCGCCGGAGTGATTCTTCCCAAGGGCGGCGTCGCCTTCATCAGCGTCAATGAACGGGACAAGCGCGAAATTGCCGGCATAGCCAGGGGATTCCAGGACCTGGGCTTCGATATCGTCGCTACCGAGGGGACGGCCGAGAGATTGCGGGAGGAGGGCCTGAACGTCGATTCCGTTTACAAGGTCAATGAGGGTCGTCCCAATATCGTCGACCTCATCCGCAGTGAGCGGGTCGACCTGGTGGTGAACACGCCGCTTGGTAGAGAGTCTTTCTTTGACGAAAAGGCGATTCGTCGCGCCTGCATTCAGTATGGCACACCGTGTATCACGACCCTCTCGGCGGGTGCGGCTGCGGTCCGGGCCATCCAGGCCCTGCAGCGAGAGCAGGTCCAGGTCCTCAGCCTTCAGGAATATCACGCCGTAGAATCCAGCCCGGTAGAGGTGTCGGGCGATTAATTCAACCGTCAGTCGTCTCGTTTCCGGTTGATCCGCTTCTGCATGATGGCCTCGGCCCGGGCCAGCTGGCTCCGGTCGTTCACGCCCAGAACCTCTTCCGCCGGCGCTTCCACGGTTTCCACGGGCAAGGCATCGCGACCCAGCATTCCCACTGCATCGGTCAACAGGTATTCCCTCTGTTCGTTGTCATCGGAGACGCGGCGAAGGACGGGAAACAGCACGGGAAGGTCGAAGCAGTAATACCCGGGGTTGACATCCTGAATCTTCTTTTGCTCCGGCGTAGCGTCCTTCTCCTCGACGATTTGCACGGGTTTCCCGGGAACTTGAATGACGCGGCCGTAGCCCGCGGGGTCTTCCAGGCGGCTCGTCATCAGTGCCAGCGCCGCGTCCGAGCGCTCTCTGGCCCGCAGCAGGGCGAGTAACCTTTCACTGGTGATGAGCGGACCGTCCCCGTGAAGGACCAGAACACTTCCCCGCTTTTCCCGCAGCTGCGACTCCGTCATCGAGACAGCGTGTGCCGTGCCCAGCTGCGGTTCCTGCACGACCCATTCCACAGGCCAGCCCGAGAACCTCCGTTGCACCCTGTCGGCTTGATTGCCTACGACCACCAGGGTCTGGGACAGCTGCAGCGCGGCCAGCTGGATAAGAACGTGTTCCAGCATGGGAGTGTCGCACAGGGGATGCAGAACTTTGGGGAGCGATGAATAGAATCGGGTGCCCTTTCCGGCTGCCAGGACAACTGCGCAGCGCGGTACGGCCATGCCTGCGGCCATCGGGGACGCTTTCAGCTGGAGACCCTTTTCCCGCCCCCGACAAGCCCCCGGAACTCGTCGTTGGACCCGAGAGACTCGAAATCGGGATCATGTTGGGCATGAAACCGGTTCACCTCATCCGCCTCTATGGCCTTCTCCAGATTCTGAAGAGCTTCCTCCGGTGCGCCCATTCTGGCGTAGCTGGCGGCCATGGCTCCGTGCACTGCACCTGGGTTTGGCTCCTCGCCTGCCTTCTTCAAGGCCTTCTTGAAGAATTCAATCGCCGCTTCGTACTGGCCTCGATTGTGCTCGTACACACCTGCATCGTAGAGCTCGGCTGGGCTCTTCGGCGGGGCTGCGGGTCGGGCGCGGTTTTCCTCGCAAAGCCGGAGGAAGACTTTAATCCGCGCAGTGACTTGCTTCTGCTCGGGATACCTCTCGAGGATCGATTCGAAACTCTTCTGTGCCTTCGAGTAGTCGCCCTTATAGAGAAGCTTGATGGCCCGCTCATAGGCGGTGTGTGCTGGATTTTTCTTTGGGCGTGGGTTCGTGGCCGGCATTATTCCTCCGCGTTGGTCCGGAAAACTTTCTATTATAGGATTCCAGGAACACTCTCGGCAATCGGACCTCGCAAAGACCCGGCCGCAAACGATACCATATCCTGAGCAGCGCGCTGGATTTTCTCCAGGCAGCTGGGAAAGGAACGGCATGTCAGCCAGGCTGGACCGCATTGAAGAACTGATCGGGCGCTTTCCAGACCTCCCTCCAGAGGTTGCGTTCAAAGAAGACATGCTGCGGACCGGTCTGTCCTTTTCCGAAGATGCGCTGCGGATCTCAGCCGGCTGCAAGCCGAAGGCCTACTTCATCTTCTCTTTTGATTTCCTGCCCATCGAGGAGATGAAAAACCGGGAAAACTGGCGTGCTCCGGAAGAGATTTGCCTGCATGGCGGCCGGAGAAACTTTCGCCGCACTATCGTGTCGGTTCGACTCAACCCCAAATCCCGCTATCAAGTGGAGCTCTCTGAGAGCGGACGATTGATCCTAACCCTGGACGGGAGTGAAATCTGCGAAGTGGAGTACCAGGCCCTGCCGGAGTATTACAAAAAACACCTTCCGGGTGGCAAGCCGGTTACCGATATCTGCCCCACTATCGAGTGGGGCTATCTGCTCTACTTGACCGTGTTTCGGATTTGCCAGTATTTCGGCAAAAAGGAAGAGTGTCAGTTCTGTGATATCAACGAGAACTATCGGCAGCAGAAGCGGGCAGGTCGACCCTATACCGGGGTCAAGAGCGTTGAAGAAGTTCTGCAGGCCCTGGAAATCATTGACGAGACCGACGTGGAGGCCGGGGCCTACACGATAACCGGGGGCAGCATCACTTCGACTCTGGACGGAAAGAGCGAAGTGGAGTTCTACGCCCAGTATCCGGCAGCCATCGAAAGCCGATTTCCGGGGAGATGGATCAGCAAGATCGTGGTCCAGGCGCTGCCCCGGGACGAAGTACAGCGCTTCAAGGACGCGGGAGTACAGATTTATCATCCCAACTACGAGGTGTGGGATCCGGACCTTTTTCGAATCATCTGTGCGGGAAAGGACCGTTACGTGGGTCGGGACGAGTGGATCCGGCGGATTCTGGACGCAGCCGAGGTTTTCGGTCCCGGCAACGTCATCCCAAATTTCGTAGCCGGCATCGAAATGGCCCGGCCCCACGGTTTCCCAACCTCCGAAGAAGCCGTTGAATCGACGGCCGGCGGACTCGACTTTTCATGTCGAGGGGAATTGTTCCCCGCTTTACGACCTGGTGCCCGGAGCCCTTGAGCGTACTCGGGAAAGTCAGCCCCGGCGGTGCTCCCCTCGAGTATCACCTCCTGCTCCTGCACACCTGGCGAAAGACACTGGAGAAGTATTCCCTGGGCGCTCCCCCCGGATATGGGAGGCCCGGAATCGGAAACGCAGTCTTCTCGGTCTCCAGTTTCATGGACGTTGTCAGACCCGCCTCTGCACGAATGCCTCTCTGACCTGTAGCTGCAGGTCGCGGAACGAGGTTTTCGAGGTGCGCAAGCAGCCTTTTTCAGCAAAGCTATTTCAGTGATTGTATTCACTGCAAACTGATCAGCCAAATCTGTTATATTACCCGCGCTTCGTGCTGTCTCGATCTGAGGCGTATGAAAGAGGAAGATTGAGCCGGACAGAAATGCTTGCTGAGCCCCGGGAGGCGACCAGCCGGGTTGTGGAGGTCGTCAACGATTTCAGCGTCCAGGTTGCTACCGTCAACGGGTCCGGTAGTCAGTCCTCCAACAACGTACTGATGCGTTCCATCTTTCAGATGGGCATCCCGATCAGCGGCAAGAATCTCTTTCCATCCAATATCGCAGGGCTGCCCACCTGGTTCACGATCCGTGCTTCCCGTCACGGGTACGTGGCCCGGAAGAAGGAAAACGACATTCTGATTGCCATGAACCCGCAAACCGCCAAGGAGGACGTGGAAGGCCTGGACCCTGGAAGCGTGGTGATTTACGAGGAGAAACTGCGCCTCTCACGCCTGCGCGACGACGTTTGCTTTTATCCGATTCCCTTTGCCGGGCTGGCCGCCGAGATCGTCAAAGATGCCAGGTTGAGGAAGCTGGTCGCCAACATGGTGTATGTGGGCGCTGCGGCACAGATCCTGAGCATCGATTTTGACGAAATCGAGTCCGCCATCGCCAAGTGGTTTGAGACCAAGACAAAGGCGATCGAATTTAACGTCAAGGCGGCGCGCCTGGGCGCTGAGTATGTTGAGGAGCACCTCGAGAAAGCGGACCCTTTTCGGGTCGAGCGAATGGAGGCAACACGGGGGAAGATTATCATTGACGGCAATTCCGCCGCCGCTCTCGGCTGTGTCTTCAGCGGGTTCACGGTCGCTACCTGGTATCCGATCACGCCCTCCAGCAGCCTGTGCGAGTCGATCATCCATTATGCCGGGCGCTTTCGCATCGACAAGAAGACGGGCAAGGCCACCTTTGCCGTGGTTCAGGCGGAGGATGAGCTGGCTGCTCTGGGGATGGCGATCGGAGCGGGCTGGGCCGGGGCGCGCTCCATGACATCGACCTCGGGGCCGGGGATTTCACTGATGTCGGAGTTTGCGGGACTGGCCTACTTCGCCGAAGTGCCCTGCGTCATCTTCGACATTCAGCGTGTCGGGCCCAGCACGGGTCTACCGACTCGGACGTCACAGGGTGACATCAACCTGCTCTATCACAACTCGCACGGTGACACCAAGCATCTGGTGCTCTTCCCGTCCACCATGGAAGAGTGTTTCGAATTTGCCCATGTGTCCTTCGATCTTGCTGAGCGGTTCCAGCAGCCCGTTTTCATCGCCTCAGATCTCGACCTGGCCATGAACAACTGGATGGCGGACGCGTTCGAGTACCCGGACACTCCGGTTGATCGGGGAAAAGTGCTGACCGCCGAGGACCTGGATCGCCTGCAGGAGTACGGCCGCTATAAGGACGTGGACGGGGACGGCATTCCCTATCGCACCCTTCCCGGCACCCAACATGATCTGGCCGCCTATCTGACGCGAGGGAGCGGGCATGATGAATTCGGCCGCTACTCGGAACGGCCCGAGGACTTCACCTATCTCCTGGACCGCCTGTCGCGCAAATACGAAACGGCCAAAAGTCATGTGCCGGCTCCCGTTGTTGATCGGGTGGAGGATGCCACGATTGCTTTGATCGCCTACGGTTCAACCGATGCGGCGATTCGGGAGAGCCGGGATCAGTTGAGCGGGGAATACGGGACAGAAGTCAGCTACCTGCGTTTGAGGGCTCTCCCCCTTACCGATGAAGTATTGGAGTTCGTATCCGCACACGAGGACATCTTCGTCGTTGAGCAAAACCGCGACGGGCAGGTGGCCGACATCATTCGCCTGGCGGCAGGAGCGGAAATCGTCAAAATAAAGGGTGTCCTTCACTATGACGGCATGCCCATCGATGCCCGGTTCATCACCGATCACGTAGCCGCGATGGCTCAGTTGGAAAGGATCGCCTGATGGCAGTAAAGACACCCAAGCCTCCGGAGCGGCGCAAGAAGACGAATCGGATCGGGTTGACGGTCAAGGATTACCGCGGCGGTCCCTCGACCTTGTGCTCCGGTTGTGGGCACGATTCGATCACCAGCCAGATCGTCAAGGCCTGTTTCGAGGCCGGCGTCGAGCCCCACCGGGTCGCAAAGATGAGCGGAATCGGATGTTCCAGCAAGACGCCCGCCTATTTCCTGAGCAAATCCCACGGGTTCAACGGAGTCCATGGCCGTATGCCCTCCCTGTCCACCGGGGCCAAGATTGCCAACCGCGATCTCATATGCATCGGAATCAGCGGCGATGGTGATACGGCATCCATCGGGCTGGGCCAGTTCTGCCACCTGCTGCGCCGAAATGTTCCCATGATGTATATCATCGAAAACAACGGCGTGTATGGACTTACCAAGGGCCAGTTCTCGGCGACTGCCGACGTCGGGTCGAAATTGAAGACCGGAGTCGTGAATGATCTTCCCGCAATTGACTGCTGTTCGCTCGCCATCGAGATGGGATGCAGCTACGTGGCGCGCTCTTTCGCCGGCGATCCCAGGCAGGTCGTGGCTTTGCTGCGCGGTGCCCTCAGCCACGGGGGTACCTCTATGCTGGACATCGTCAGTCCCTGCGTCACCTTCAACAATCACGCGGGTTCTACGAAGAGTTACTCCTGGGCTAAGGAACACGAAGAGTTACTTCACCGGATCGATTTCGTACCCCACTACGACCCGGTGGAGGAAGTGGACTACGGTCCAGGGGAGCTGGTGGATGTGAAGCTGCGTGATGGGTCCCACCTCAGGCTCAGGAAAGTGGACCGGGACTACAATCCCATGGACCGGATCGGTGCTCTGGGAATGCTCCAAACGACAGCCCGGGAGAAAGAGTTTCCGACCGGCCTGATTTATGTCAATCCCGGCGCCAAAAACTTCATCGAGCTTCTGAATCTGCACGAGACGCCTCTGGCTCACCTGGCAGACAAAGACATCCGGCCCGGCCCGAAGGCGCTGGCCGAAGCAATGCGGGAGCTGGAGTAGGGGCGACCCTGGTGGTCGCCCGCCTCGACGGGCCGGCACAAGACCGGCCCCTACGAACCCTCAGACCAGGTCCTTCCACCAATTCCCCCTTGCATCTGCCCTGCGCATCAGGCAAGTTCTTGAACCATGAATAAGAAGATACGAAAGGCTGGAGTTCTGGGCGCCGGGACGATGGGCTCTCAGATCACCGCCCACCTGGCGAACGCGGGTGTTCCCACGGTACTTCTGGACATGCCTCAGGAGGGACGAGACAAGAGCAAGCTGGCCCGCACCGCTCTGAAACGGCTTACCAGGATGAAGCCCGCACCCTTTTACTGGAGCGGAGCATGGAGCCTGATCCACCCGGGTAACTTTGAGGATGATCTCAGCCTGCTGGGGGATTGCGACTGGGTGATCGAAGCCGTGGCCGAACGCCTGGACGTCAAGCAGAACCTGTGGGAGCGGGTCGAGCCCCACCTGAAGTCAGGAACGATCGTCTCCAGCAACACCAGCGGATTGTCGATTGAAAGCATAGCCGGGGCGCGCTCCGAAGAGTTTCGCAGCCACTGGCTGGGAACCCATTTCTTTAACCCTCCCCGCTACATGAAGCTTTTGGAAATCATTCCAGGGCCCGACACCCTTCCCGAAGTTGTGGAGGTTATATCTCGATTCGGCGACCGGAAACTGGGCAAGGGAATCGTTTTCGCCAAGGATCATCCGAACTTTGTGGCCAACCGAATCGGGGCCTTCGCGGCCTCGGCGGCCATGCACCAGACCGACAAGGTGGGCCTCTCCATCGAAGAGGTGGATGCACTCACGGGTCCGGTCATCGGGCGCCCCAAGACGGCCACCTTCCGGCTGGCGGATCTGATTGGAAACGACATCATGTGTCACGTGTCGGAGAACCTTTACGACAGCCTGTCCGATGATCCCTGGCGGGAGCTCCTCGTCCCCAACGATCTTCAGCTCCGTCTGGTGGAACGCGGCTGGAATGGCCGCAAGGCGGGACAGGGGTATTACCTGAAGAAGGGCAGGGAATTCCTGGTGGTGGACCCGGCAACGATGGAGTATCGAAGCCAGCAGCCGGTGCAGATTCCATCTCTGGCCGATGCGAGTCGGGAGTCGGATCCGCTGGCGCGCATCCGACTGCTCATCCGCTCCGGGGACAAGAGCGAAGCCTTCCTGTGGCCCCTCCTTCGAGACACCCTCGCCTATTCCGCGGGGCTGGTCGGTGAGATCTGTGATCACCTCTACCAGATTGACCAGGCCATGCGCTGGGGCTGGGCCTGGGGACACGGTCCCTTTCAGTTGTGGGAAGGGCTGGGGGCGGCTGAGACGGCAGAACGAATCCGCGGCGACGGCGTGGCGTTGCCGGACTGGGTCGAGAGCGCCCTGAGCTCGCAGGGCGGCAACTTTTACGTTGCAGGTGATCCGCCGGGCTTTTTCGATCTTGCTACATCGACCCATAGGGAAATGCCCCAAGACCCGGAAAGCCTCAATCTTGAGCTCCTGAAATCGCAGCAGTCGCCAGTGCTCTCCAACGCCGCTGCCAGCCTGATCGATATGGGCGAAGGTGTGGCCTGTCTGGAATTCCACTCCAAGATGAACACCATTGACGATGACCTGGTCAGCGTCGGACTGGAGGCGACTGAACGGGTGGCCCGGGACTTCCGGGCGCTGGTGATCGGCAATCAGGGAGTCAACTTCTCGGCTGGTGCCAATCTGGCCAGGCTCCTGGATGCCTGCCGGCGCGGTGCGTGGTCGGAAATTGAACAGCTGGTCAGCCGTTTCCAGGAGTTCTGCCAGGGACTCCGGAAAGCCCCTTTTCCCGTGGTGGCAGCGCCTTTCCGGCAGACTCTTGCCGGAGGCGCCGAGGTCTGTCTTCCTTGTGATCGACTGGTCGCCTCGGCCGAGACTTACATAGGCCTGGTGGAGGTGGGCGTGGGACTGATTCCGGCCGGAGGCGGATGCCGGGAGATGCTGCTCCGCCACCAGCCGGCCGACCCCGGTGACAAGCTCCAGCACCAGGCCGGAGTTGTGAAGGTGTTCCAGGCGATCGGCATGGCAAAGGTCTCGGGCAGCGCCGTGGAAGCACGGGAACTGGGCTATCTCCGCGACCGCGATGAGATTGAAGTCAGCGAGGATCGACTGCTCTTTCGAGCCTGGCAGAGAGCGATCGGTTTGAGCTCCAGCTACACGCCCCCCGATGCCACGCCGCTGACCGCACTGGGCGCCTCCGGACTGGCCAGGCTCAAGGTCACGGTCCATCTAATGAGCCGTGCCGGGTATTTGTCCGATCACGATGTCCTCATCGCGAAAAAGCTGGCCTACGTTTTGTGCGGAGGTGATTTCACCAACGCCACCCGGGTGCCGGAAGGGTACTTTCTCAATCTGGAGAAGGAGGCCTTCCTCTCGCTGTGTGGTGAAGAAAAGACTCAGCAGCGGATCGAGCACATGCTCCGCACCGGAAAGCCCCTGCGGAATTAGTTACGCGCCGGGATCTACGCGCTTACTACGTGCGCGCTGCCGTGTTTGCGCGCTGCCGTGTTTGCGCGCCGTCAGTAGCGCGCGTGAAACAAGCGCGTTCCTCTTAACAAGAGGTTGACTTGCGTGTTCCTATGTATTAGTGTGTTACCACAACATGGAACAAGAACTTCAGCGAAACAAGGATCTCTGGTCGCTGTTTCGGGTGATCTGTCATTTTGAGGATCCCGAGTCTTGCTCGCGGTTTTTTCGCGACCTGTGCACGGTGGGCGAGCTGAATGCCGTAGCCGAGCGCTGGGCCGTCGTCCGTTTGCTGGACACCGGTCTGGCCTATCGGGAAATCAGCGAGGAGACCGGGGCCAGCACCACGACCGTTACCCGCATAGCCCACTGGCTGCGCTACGGAGAAGGGGGATATCGGGAAGCCTTGAGCTGGCTGGAGGAGAAGGAGGAAAAAGGAGTTGATTGAGTCAAAGACCTCCGTGCTCGGAGAAATGACGGAAAGCCCTTCCGGTGCATCCACGCAACGACTTCGAATTGCGGTCCAGCGGCGAGGGCGACTGGCCAATGGTTCACTCGATCTGCTGCAGAGTGTAGGGCTTGATTTTGATTACCACGAGGGACGCCTTTTTGCGCCCTGCAGCAACTTCCCTCTGGAATTGCTGTTTGTCCGCGACGATGATATTCCTGAATACGTTCAGGACGGAGTGGCCGACCTTGGGATAGCCGGCCGCAATGTTGTCGAAGAGAAAGGGGTCGATGTCCAATGTCTCGAATCGCTGGGCTTTGGCAACTGCCGGCTGGATATCGCGGTCCGGGAAGGAGGACCGCTGGAAACACTGGAAGACCTCGAAAGGAAAGCGCATCGCAACGTCCCACCCGTCTATTCTTGCCCGCTTCCTGGAGAGGAAGGGTCTTACTTCGACGGTCGTCGAGATCAGCGGCTCAGTTGAAATCGCACCCATTCTCAACGTGGCCGATGCCGTTTGTGACCTGGTGTCGACCGGTTCGACGCTCAAAATGAACGGCCTGCACCCGCTGGTGACCGTACTGGATTCCGAAGCCCTGCTCATTGCCAATCCCGACTCGTCGGACGAGACGCAGAAGGGTCCTTTCGTTGAGCGACTGCGAGCCCGCGTTCGAAGCTGCCTGCGCGCCCGCAAGATGCGGTATCTCATGATGAACGTTCGGCGCAGCGATTGGGACAAGCTGAAAAAGGTTCTTCCCAATCTGAGCAGTCCAACCGTAGTACCGCTGGCCCGGGAGGGCTGGCTCGCGATACATTCGGCGGTTCCGGAGGACGTGGTTTGGAACACGATCGAGGAACTCACCCGCTGCGGGGCCAAAGACATTCTTTCGGTCCCGGTTGACATCATGGTGCCCTGATGAAGATTCTGCAGCTTTCCAGCTTGAGCGAAGAGGAAAGAGGCCGCCTGCTGTCGCGGTCGTCGCGGAGTGACAGCGAATCGATCCGGCTGTGCGAAAACATCTTCGAGCAGGTCGAGGCGGCGGGAGATCAGGCGGTCAGGCAGTTCACGGCCCGATTCGACGGAGTGGACCTGGAGAGAACTCTGGTCAGCAATCAGGAGTTCGAGACGGCGGCTGCAGCTGTTGGCAGGGAAGAGCTCGACGCCCTCCGGCAGGCCCTGGGCAACATTGAAAAGTTTCATCGGATACAGTGCACTACCGAGGAGCCCGCGGAAATAAATCCGGGCGTGCGCTGCTGGAGGGAAAAACGCCCCGTTGACCCCGTCGGGTTGTACGTACCGGCGGGCAACGCTCCGCTCCCCTCGACCCTTCTCATGCTGGCAGTTCCGGCCCGTCTGGCGGGCTGTCGTGACATCTCGGTGTGTGTCCCCCCCCGGGCGGACGGATCGGCCGACCCCCACGTTCTGGCCGCCGCACGGCTCTTGGGCATAAGCTCGGTGCACAAGATCGGGGGAGCACAGGCCGTCGCCGCTCTGGTTTTTGGCACACAGACCGTGACCGCCGTCGCCAAGATCGTGGGGCCGGGAAGTCGCATCGTGCAGTCGGCAAAAGCCCTGGCGGTTCAGTACGGCGTGGCTATCGACCTGTTGGCGGGCCCCAGCGAAATTCTGGTGGTCTGCGACGGCTCCGGCGATTCCGCATGGATCGCTGCAGACCTGATCTCCCAGGCCGAACACAGCAGCGACAGCCGGGCGGTCCTGGTCACCACCAGCAACGAGCAGGCTGAGCGGGTGCGTCTGGAAGTGAGCAACCGGCTGATCGAACTGCCCCGTCGTGAAATTGCCGCAGAAGCTCTGGAGAGGTCTTTTCTGCTGGTGGCTTCTTCTCTGGAGGAGGCCCTCGAGTTCTCCAACGATTACGCGCCCGAGCACCTGGTCCTGCAGGTGTCGGAGCCCGCCAGCCGGGCCGAACTCGTGCGCTCGGCAGGGTCTGTTTTCCTGGGACCCTACTCTCCGGTGACGGCGGGAGACTACGCCAGCGGAACCAACCATACGCTTCCCACTTCAGGTACGGCGGCCGGATACTCCGGCGTCTCGGTGGACACATTTGAGCGCAAGATCAGTTTCCAGGAACTGAGCCGCCAGGGACTGGCGACCCTGGCACCGACGCTCCGAACGCTGGCACGCATGGAGGGCCTGGAAGGGCACGCTCGCGCCGTGGAGTGCCGCCTGGAGGGGGATGAGCCTGACCCCGGGTCCGAAGCAGTGGAGGGGCCGTACGATTGGCGGCGCGCCGGGATTGATCTGGCTGATCTGCCCGCTTACGAGGCAGCTCGCATGAGTGCAGGAGAAGGACTCCTGCTCGACGCCAACGAGAGCCCTTTCGATGCAGAGTGCCGGGGCGTCCCGCTCAACCGCTATCCGGATCCTCGCCAGCAGGAGTTGCGCCGGGAGCTGGGTTTATACCTGGAGTTGCCACCCCAGATGATCCTGGCGGGTTGTGGCTCCGATGAGGTTCTGGACTGGCTGATCCGGGCCTGCTGCAGGCAAAGCGGGGACGCCGTGGCCGTGGCCCAGCCCACCTACTCGATGTACGAGATTCTGGCCGCCTCACACCGGGTTGAGGTGGTCCACCTGCAACTGGATGAGAAGTTCGACTTCCGGGCAGAGGATTTTCTGCAGAGAGTGACCTCCGCAGTCAGAATTCTCTTTCTGTGCTCGCCGAACAACCCCACGGGAAACCGTTTGAGAAGTGGTGAAATTGAGGCCGCGTGTCGCCGCTGGCAGGGGCTTGTCGTCGTGGACGAGGCCTACGTCGAGTTCGCGCAGGAACCGTCCCTCGCCCCTCGGATCGAAGAGCTCCCCAACCTGGCCGTCGTGCGAACCCTCTCCAAGGCCTGGGGCAGGGCTTCACTGCGGGTCGGCTATCTGGTGGCCCACCCGGAGATCGTCAAGAACCTGGAAAGGATCAAGGCGCCCTACAACCTGGGTGGCCTGACCATGGCTCTGGCCATGGACTGCCTGAGACAGCCCCGGACTCTGCACGACCAGGTTCGTCGACTTCAAGAGGAACGATCTCGCATCCGGGACGAGCTCGAAGGCATGCCGGGTGTCCCCGAGGTTTTTCCGTCGGAGGCCAACTTCATCTTGTTCCGTTGTGAAAACGCCGGCGAGATCTGCGCCCGTTTGAGGGACACAAAAATTGTCGTGCGGGACCGCAGCGGGTTGCCCGGGCTGGCCGGTACGATTCGGGTGACCGTAGGTAAACCCGAAGAAAACTCACGATTTCTGTCTGAATTAAAGGAAGTGCTCCATGACACAGGTTGCCAGTCCCAGGTCTGCTGAACTCTCTCGGAAAACCCTGGAAACACGGATCCGGGTAGCCCTCGACCTCGACGGGGAAGGCCGCGTCAAGGTACAGGTGGGAATCCCCTTTCTGGAGCACATGCTTCACCTCCTGGGACATCGTGCCGGGCTGGATCTGGAGATTGACGCTGCAGGGGACCTGGAGGTGGACGACCACCATGTCACGGAAGATGTCGCCATCGTTCTGGGGCGCGCGCTCCTGGAGGCGCTGGGAGAGAAGACCGGCATCCGCCGCTACGGCTCCCTCATGATGCCCATGGATGAGGTGCTGGTGGCAGTTGCCGTCGATCTTTCAGGCCGCAGCTGTTGCGTCAGTAACTACACGCCGCAGCGAGACTCCGTCGGTGCTCTTTCCACTGAAATGATTCCCCATTTCTTTAAGACGCTGGCGGCCGAGGCGAGGCTCACGCTGCACATGAATTTCCTGAGTCACGGTGAGAACGAGCATCACCGCATCGAAGCCCTGTTCAAGGGGTTTGGTCAGGCTCTGGGGCAGGCGGCTGAGAGGCCGGCTGGTCCGTCTTCAATCGTCCCGTCCACCAAGGGAGTCCTGGAGGGTTCCGGGTGATCGCAGTTGTGGATTACAGCGCCGGAAACCTCCACAGTGTGGCCCGGGCCTTGAACCATCTCGGTGTGCGACACGAACCGACCGCTGAAGCGGACCGGATTCGCGAGGCCAGCGCAGTGATTCTGCCCGGTGTCGGTTCCGCCGGACATGCTATGCGGTCGCTTGCAGATGCAGGCCTGGTGGAGACATTGCAGGAGCTGGAGCGTCCGTTCCTGGGCGTCTGCCTGGGTCTTCAACTTCTCTTTGAGTCAACCGCAGAGGGGGACGAAAGCGGTCTGGGCGTCCTGCGGGGCCGGGTGACCCGGTTTTCCACTCCCGGCCTCAAGGTGCCGCACGTGGGCTGGAACCAGGTGCAGCGCAAGGAAGTGGGCGACGGAGGGCTTCTCAACGGGATTAGTGAAGGAAGCTATTTCTATTTCGTGCACAGTTTTTTTGCACCCGTCACGCCGGATCTGACCCTGGCGAGCAGCACTCACGGCCCCGAGGAGTTCTCCTCGGTGGTCCATTTGCGAAACTACTGGGGCGTGCAATTTCATCCCGAACTTTCGGGCCCGTTTGGCCTCCAGGTGCTGCAAAATTTCGTTCAGATCGTGCAATGCTGGTCATAGCCGCAATCGACTTGATCGGAGGGCGCTGCGTGCGCCTGTTGAAGGGAGACTACGGGCGCCGTACGGACTACCCTATGGACCCCGTGAAGCAGGCCCTCTTTCTGCAGGAGGCGGGGTTTTCCCGCGTCCACATCATCGATCTGGACGGAGCCCGCCTGGGTAAACTGCAGCACTTTTCGATCGTCCACAGGATCGTCTCCGCCCTGGATCTTCCTGTCCAGACGGGTGGTGGGATCCGTACTTCCGAGAACGTTGGCCGCCTCGCCGTTCTGGAGCGGTCCTTCCTGATTCTCGGGAGTTCCGCACTGCTGGAGCCGGAAGTCGTCGAGTCATGGATCCGGGAATGGGGCAGTGAGCGGTTCATTATCAGCCTCGACCTCGACGGAGACGATCTGCGCACCCACGGCTGGAGGAAAAGCGCCGCTTTGAAGCTTCCGGCGGCGTTGGACCTGATAGACGGCTGGGGTATCCGGCAGGTTATCTGCACGGACATTAACCGGGACGGCACCCTGACCGGACCCAACCTGGCGCTGCTGGAGGGGCTGGTCGACTCGGTTGCTGCGGGGACTCTGGTCATCGCCGCGGGCGGCGTCTCGCGTCCCGAACAGATTCCGAAGCTGGCAGAAGTCGGGGTTGGTGGAGTTGTCATCGGACGAGCCCTGTATGAGAGCGATATTCCGGAGAGGGAATTTGCCGATGCTGGCTAAACGCATCATTCCCTGTCTTGACGTCAAGGCGGGTCGGGTCGTCAAAGGAATCCAGTTCCTGAACCTCCGCGACTGCGGCGAGCCGGCCAGACTGGGAAAGCACTACAGCGACGAGGGGGCCGACGAGCTGGTTTTTCTGGACATAACAGCAACCGCCGACGGTCGCAAAACCATGCTCGACTGGGTGAATGACGTCGCCCGGGAGGTGTTCATTCCCTTTACGGTGGGAGGGGGCATCAGCAGTCTGGAGCACATCAGTCAGTTGCTCTCCGCGGGCGCCGACCGGGTCTCCATCAACAGCGCGGCGGTCAAGAACCCTGATCTCATCACCGCCGGGGCCGAGAGATTCGGGAGCCAGTGCATGGTCGCGGCCATTGACGCGAAAAGAAAAGCCGGCGGCGGCTGGAGAGTGTTCATCGCCGGCGGCCGCCAGAGAACCGATCTGGATGTCCTATCCTGGTCTGTACAACTCGAGGACCGGGGTGCCGGAGAGATTCTGCTGACCTCGATGGATCGGGACGGCACCCGAGACGGATACGATCTGGAGTTGCTGAGGGAAGTATCGAGTCGCCTCTCCATCCCGGTCATCGCCTCGGGGGGCGTCGGAGCGCTGCGACACATGTCAGAGGGATTCTCGTCGGGCGCTGAGGCAGTTCTCGCCGCCAGCATCTTTCATGACGGCGAGTACTCTATCGGCGAAGTGAAGGAATTTCTGGATGGACAGGGGATTGAGGTGAGGATATGAAGCAGGCGCTGGAATTCGAAAAACGACCCGACTGGTCCAAAATGGGCGATCTTATACCCGCCGTCGTGCAAAATGCGGATTCGGGGCGAATCTTGATGCTGGCCTTCATGAACCCGGCCTCCTGGGAGGCGACCCTCAGGTCCGGTCAGGCCCACTTCTGGAGCCGGAGTCGGCAGTGCCTGTGGAGGAAGGGGGAGACCTCAGGAAACGTTCTGAACGTCACCGGGCTCGCCCTGGACTGTGATTCCGACGCGATTCTCGTCCTGGCCCGGCCCGTCGGCCCCACCTGTCACAAGGGAAGTCGCTCCTGCTTTCTGGGCGATGACACGCTCCAGACGTTCGAGTTTCTTCCGTTTCTTCAGGACGTCATTCGAAAGCGGATTGAAGAAGGACCTGCGGACTCGTATGTTCGTAGCCTGGTGGAAAAAGACGAAGACGAAGCGGCCAGGAAGGTGGGCGAGGAAGCCATCGAAGTGATCCTGGCATCACGGCTTGACGATCGTCAACTGGTGGCGGAATCGGCCGATCTGATCTTCCATCTTCTGGTCCTGATGACGTGCCGGGGAGTGGGCTTTGAGGAGGTCATAGCCGAGCTCATGTCGCGCCGGCCCGGCAAGGGGTCAAGCGCCTGACTCGGGGCGCGATCAGGCACGGACGGGTTGTCCGGGGTCTTTATCGACCTCGTACCTCTTGCCCGCTATGAAGGCCTGGACGTAGGAGTCGGCCGAGTCCTTGAGAGCGGTCACGTCCCCTTCGAACCGGATTTGCCCGTCCTTGAGCAGGATGATTCGATCTGCCACGATCTCGATGCACTTCAGGTCGTGGGTCACCACCACTGAGGTCAGTTTTTCCTGTCGGTTCAGCTTCCGGATCAAGCGGCTGACGGACTTTCCGATGATCGGATCGACGCCGGTGGTGGGTTCATCGTAGAGGATGACCTCCGGGTTGTTTGCAATGGCGCGCGCAATCGCGACCTGCTTCTTCCCACCCGTACTCAGTTCATCGAAGCGGCTGCTGCCCATGCCCTCCAGTTCAACGGCGTCCAGCAGGTACTCGACCCGCGAATGAATCGCCTGCTCATCCGTTACCCCCTGTTCCCGAAGTGGGTAGGCGATATTCTCCCCCACGTCCAGAAAGTCGAAAACAGCCCCATGCTGGAATACATAGGACATCCGTTTTCGAACTTCCAGAAGGTCGTTTTCCGACATGGTCCCGACGTCCTGGCCCTTGAACAGAACGCGCCCCCGGTCCGGCTTGAGAAATCCCGCAATCAGTTTGAGCAGGACGCTCTTTCCCGTGCCGCTCTGGCCGAGAATTCCTACCGTTTCGCCTCTGTTGATGGTGAGCGAGATGGAGGTCAAAACCGGATGGTCGAAAGACTTTGCGAGGTTTACAACCTCAATGATGTCCGTGCCCTGGAACTCGTCCAGGGGGATTCTCTGTCGAATCGGCTGTCTGCGCTTTCGACCCAGGAATGGCCGGGCAACCAGGCCCGCCATTATCGCCACGTACAGGAGGAGCAGCAGGACGATGAAGACGTTGAAGAACATCCAGCCTTATGATAAACCAAAGCTTGTGCGTGTTCGTCCTCAGATCAGTAGCGCGCACGTGGTAAGCGCCCTCCAGTCCGCCCGTAAGGCGAGTCATAAATCCGTCCTGGAGTAGGAAGGGGAGACTGAGGCCCGGCGTGCCACCGGAGTTCCCGGGTCCGACCGCCGCCAGGCAATGTCTGAGTCAGTGACGTATCTGGAAACGGGTCAGCTTTCGAGCCATCTCCTTCTGACGATCCTTGTCGCTCAGGAGGTACGATTCCAACCATTCGCGAAGCTCTTTCTGACTTATTTCCAGAACCTCGCAGACCCATTGAAAGCTACCCGGATAGTTCTCCTCTGAGGCGAACCAGTCCAGCGCGTCCTGTCGCCACAGCCTCCATTCTTTGTTGGATGCCTTTTTGGGCGCTACAACATCACGGAAGGCTTGCAGCAGGATGCCCAGCGAAAGATTCCTCAGGGAGGACTCAGGCCTGTGCTCGCGTGGATAGAGCCCTGAACTCTCCAGGCCTGAAGTGTTTCTGCGCTGTTTCGCGAACTCGACTTTTTCCTTTCTATTCGTTCCGGAAAGCATGGCTTTTTTGTCTCCTACTCCTTTGACGTGTACGGGCCGGAAAAGTTTCGTTTAGAGGAGAACTGTTTGAAGATCGTAATCGATGTTGTGACGCTCGTAAACAACTGACAAAACACAATTATATTAGTATTCGAAGATTCCAGAGATATCCGTGCGGAGCTTTTGGTGTACAATTCCGCATCTATTCTGAAGGAGGATGTTGAAATGGCTCACGAGCGACCAGATGCAGTAACTCTAAAAGGGAATCCCTTTACGTTGATTGGATCCGAATTGAAAGCGGGAGACACCGCTCCCGACTTTGAGCTGGTTGGAGGAGACCTGGCCCCGGTTACGCTCCAGGACACAGCAGGCAAGGTGAGGATCTTCAGCGTGGTTCCGTCGCTGGACACCCCGGTTTGCGACGCTATGACGCGGCGCTTCAACCAGGAAGCGGCTGCACTTCCTGAAGTCCGGATTTATACGATCAGCATGGATTTGCCTTTTGCCCAGAGTCGCTGGTGCGCCGCCGCAGGGGTGGATAATGTCGTCATGTTGTCCGACCATCGAAACGCCTCTTTCGGGGAAAGCTACGGCACCCTGGTCAAGGAACTTCGGCTGGAGGCGCGAGCGATCTTCGTGGTGGACGAGTCGGGAGTGATTCGTCACGTCGAGTACGTGGGCGAAATTGCCGATCAGCCGGACTACAGCGCCGCCCTGAGTGCCGTCAAGGCAGCCCTGTAGGGGCCCGGCCTTGTGCCGGCCCGGGTAACGGGCGACCACCAGGGTCGCCCCTACGGCTCCAGCCGGCGTCGCTGTCTGGGCAAGGGGCGTGTCAATACGGCGTCCTCTTGAAGCTGCAGGGTCAGCGAAGTTCCGCGGGGCATGGCCACGTGCTGTCCGCGCAGGAAGAGGCCCACCAGCGCGCCTCCTGCGGCGCCAATAGCCCCTCCGACACCTGCGCCCTCCAGACTGCGGTCGGCAATGGCGCCGATCCCGGCTCCCGACGCACCGCCTACCGTGCCGTACTTGAGGACGTCGTCGGCCTGTTTGCTGGTCGTGGTGATCTTGCCTTCCTTGTCGCCGGTGCCACTGACGTAGCCCTCGGCCCGCTCGGCCCGCGCCTCCAGACGCCTGGTCATCCCCGCCGGAAAGATAACGGTGTCAAAGGACAGCACAATTTCTCCTTTGCCCTTGAGCCTTCCCGGCTTCTTGACTTCTTCCACTTGTCCGATCAGGTAGCTTCCCCTGGGAATCACGATCTGGTCGTTGGAGGTGATCGGCACGGCCAGCCGGGCGTGAAAACGATCTCCGGGTTGTGCCGTGTCCGTGCTGACACCGCTGTTCCAGGGTCACGAAAAGATCGGTCTTGCTGGGAATCGTAATATCTTCCTGGTCGGCCTGGGCAGCCACCAGCAGGGGCAGGCAGGCCAGCAACCATCCGCATTTCTTCATGCCGTATTTCTTCATGCAGCTTTCTCCCATTTGTATCGACGTGTCTCCGGTCTGGAGAATATCTTGATCAACACCGCTCCTGCAAAAAAACCACCGATGTGGGACCACCATGCAATCCCCCCGGATTCAATACTGTCGGCGGCCAGTCCGGCCGTGCCGTTGACCACCTGCACGGCAAACCAGAACCCCAGCACTACGATGGCCGGAAGCTCAATCATGGGCCAGACCAGGATCAGGGGTACGATCGTCAGGATCCGGGCGAAGGGATAACAGATCAGGTACGCGCCCAGCACGCCGGCAACCGCGCCACTGGCCCCGACAGCGGGCACCGTGCTGTCGCTGTGGTAGGCAATGTGGGTAGCCGAGGCCAGTCCTCCGCAAAGAAGATAAAAGCACAGGAAGCGAAGGTGTCCCATCCGATCCTCGATATTGTCTCCAAAAATCCACAGATACCACATGTTGCCGATCAGGTGAAGCCAGCCGGCGTGCAGGAACATCGAAAACAGAGCGTTTCGAGTCATTGCCAGTCCGGTTGACAGGGGCAACGCACCAATCTCTTTGATGCGTGCAGGGACCAGAGCGTTCAACTGGAAGAAGCCCTCCAGGTCGCCGGCGGGGAGACGCATTTCGTACAGGAAAACGAACAGGTTGGCCCCGATCAGGAGAATAGTGACCAGCGGGTAACTCCGGGCCGGCACATTGTCTTTGAAAGGAATCATAGGGCGAGCCTGGACCGCCCACCCCTAAAGCTTGACCAGGCGAGCATAGGAGATAGCCGGAATCTGCCGGATCTTGTTCATCAGCGGTTCCGGCACGGGATTGTCCGTGTTAATCACTCCCAGCGCCTGGGCAAGGTTGTCTTCCCGCCCCAGGACGAAAGAAGCGATGTTGATGTTGTTTTCCCCGAGAAGCGTTCCCACACTGCCAATAACTCCGGGTGTGTCCTGGTTGCGGACAAACAGGACGTAGTTTCCCAGCGGCGTCTCGAGCGGAATTCCGTCCACCGAAACCAGCCAGATTCTTCCCTGGTGAAGAATGGAGCCTTCGACCCACACGGTTTCTCGCGGATTGCGAAGCTGGAGGCTGATCAGGTTGGCATGCCCCCTGCTTCTGGTACTGACCGTTTCAACCACTTCAATTCCTCTCTGGCCGGCGTAGGTTCGGGCGTTGACCTGGTTGACCGGTTCGGCCAGAAGAGGGCCGAGCACTGCGCTCAGAATGTGGTTCGAGATGGGCCGGTAGTCAAGGTCGGTCAGCCCCCCGTAGTACCGGATGCCGACTTCGCTGATGCGCATCTCGCAGATCTGAGAGGCGAAGGATCCCAGTTTGGAGGCGAGCTCCATGAAAGCCGTGATCTCAGTGGATTCCGGGGTCGAGAGCGAAAAGAAATTGACCGCATTGACGATGGCATCCTTTTCCAGATAGTCCATGACCTGGCTGGCAATGGTCAGCCCCACCTGATCCTGCGCCTCAACGGTCGACCCGGCGATGTGAGGAGTGAGGACGACACGATCGTTTTCGCGCAAACGCTGACTGATTTCCGGTTCCCGTTCGAAAACGTCGAGCGCCGCGCCGGCCAGCCTACCGTTTTCCAGATGGTCGAGAAGATCAGACTCCACGATGAGGCTTCCCCGGGCTGCATTAATGAGGAAAGCGGACGGTTTCATCAACGCCAGCGTGTCTTTGTTGACGATGCCGCGAGTCTCGTCCGTAAGCGGCAGGTGCAGGCTCAGAAAGTCACTATTCCGGAAGACCGAGGTCAGGTCCTCGAGCTCCACCTTCTGATCGGACGCGTAGTCCTGGCTCACGAACGGGTCGCAGGCGATCACTTGCATCTCGAAGCCCGTGGCGCGCCGGGCCAGCAGTGATCCGATCTGGCCCAGGCCCAGGACCCCGAGCGTCTTGCCCCGCAGCTCCTGTCCCACAAAGCTCGTCTTGTCCCATTCACCGGCCTTGATGGATGCATCGGCCCGGGGCAGTCTTCGAGCCAGAGCCATCAACAGAGCAAACGCGTGCTCCGCCGCGCTGACACTGTTGGCTCTCGGAGTGTTCATCACCAACACACCTTTGCGGGTGGCGGCACTCAGGTCGATGTTGTCGACACCTGCTCCCGCACGCCCGATCACCCTGAGCTGGGCTGCGGCGGCGATGACTTCCCGGGTTACGGCGGTGCGGCTGCGGACAATCAACGCGACGGCATCCCCGATCTCGTCGAGCAGCTCGTCACCGCTCAACCCCGGCCTGTACGCAACTTCAAAGCCGTCCCTGTCCTCCAGAAGGGCAAGTCCCCGCGGGGAGATTCGGTCGCAGACGAGAAGCTTCATCGAAAAGTAACCCCCCGGATGGCAAGCGACGGTTATGCCGGCCAGGCCGCCATGGCTGCCCGCAGGCTTGACCCGTCTCGTTTCCTTCCGCTCAACTCCTCGATCACGATTTCGAGCGCTCCCAGAACCGAAATCACATCGAGGAAGTCAAAGTATCCGAGGTGAGCGATCCTGAAGATCTTGCCCTTGAGACTTCCCTGGCCACCTGCCACTTTGAGGTCAAAGCGCTCTTCCAGCCTCCCGATCAGTTGTCCGGCCTGGACATCCGGCGGGGGAAAGGCCGCGGTCGCCGCATTGGAGGGTGAACTGGACAGGATCCTGCACCCCAGAGACCGAAGGCCGGCCCGGGCGGCCCGGGCCATCAGCTCCGCCTCAGCGACGATTCGATCGATTCCCTGGTCCACTATCTCACTGGTCGCCGCCTGCAGCGACTGCACCAGGGTGACCGCCGGCGTGAAGCTTGTTCGACCTTCTCTCTGGCGGGCCACTTCCCGTTCCAGGTTGAAATAAAAGCCCCGGCCGTTGCCTTCGAGACGGTCCCGGGCTCGCTGGCTGAGAGAAAGAAAGGCGAGGCCCGGCGACGTGGCAAAGGATTTCTGGGAACCGCTCACGACCACGTCCAGGCCCCATTCATCGGTGTGGACCGGCTGGCTGCCCACCGCAGTGATCCCGTCCACGACCACGAGCACCTCGGGAAACTGCGCCCCGACCGCTTTCCCGATGGCCTCCAGATCATGCATGGTTGCTGTCGATGTTTCACATCCCTGAAGAAACAGAGTTTGTACTTCGGGGTGGCTCTCCAGCTGCGAGCAGATCTCAGCAGCGTCCGCGGCGTCTCCCGGATCCTTGGTCAGGACGACGCACTCGTGGCCCTGCGCTTCGCAAATCTCGACCCATCGGTGGCCGAATTTTCCGATCGCGATGACGAGCGCCGAGCTTTCGGCCACGACCAGGTTGACCGCTGCCGCCTCCATCGCTCCAGTCCCGGAACAACTCAGGATCACCAGATCGTTTCGGGTCTTAAAAATGGTCTGCAGGTTGCTCCGCGTGGCCAGAAAAAGGTCCCGAAACTCAGGAGTGCGGTGGTGGAGGATGGGACTGGAAGCCGCCGCTTGAGCCGCAGGCATGAGAGGTGTTGGTCCCGGTGTGAAGATGCGGCGCTTCTGCACCGCGTCATGATACCAGAAGGGGCCAGGAGGCAGTCGCGACTGGCCGGGAAGGCAGTTCCCTGGCGGGCGAGCCCGCGCGATTGCCCGCCCGGGACTGCTCCAGGTCTACCGCCGGTCAACTGACCAGATGCCGGCGCTTCGACACATGATGAACAGAAAAGCAAAGGCGTACAAAAGGGCCAGTTCTCCGTGGTTTTGTATCGGCAGCAGCCCCTTTCCCATGTGGGCCATCGCATAGGCGACGAACATCTGACCGGAAGCCAGTAGCGCGGCGATGCTGGTGAGGATGCCCATTGCAACGGCCAGGCCTCCCACAAACTCGACCGCGCCCGCTATCCACATCAACGTGTCACTCGCCTGGTGTCCACCGAAAGCCCCGAACAGTTTCTGGGCCCCGTGACAGGCGAACAACAGCCCGAAAGCAATGCGCATGACCGCGTAGGCCGGTTCCGTCAGCTTCCCAAGTATTGAAAACATATAAAGTCCTCCCGTTTGTTCCTTAGCAGCCAGGGGCTGTCAGGACATGGTCGGTGATTCAGGGCCGGGAATCAACCTGAACCAGGGGGGCAGTCCCCTGTGACGGCCCGCGCCCTGGACGACGAACTGCCGGATCGGAAGCATGGTTTAGAATTCAAACCTGGTCGTGATGATTCGGGTTCTTGGCAACAAACAAGAGATGGCAGGTCTAAGGAGCCACACCCGTCCGGCAGGACGCCTGCCGGACGGGGCAGTCCCGCGGCGCGCAATCCTGCGTGAGTTTCGGCGCGGGCTGCCGGTCCTGGCCGCTATTTCGCTGTTTTCTCCGGCGCCGCTTTTCTCCAGGCAATCGGAAGCGCCAATGGTGCGCGATTTGCGTGCCGGCAGGCTGGAACAGCCTCCTCAGTTCGATGGGCTGGTCGACGAACCGTTGTGGCAGACCCTCGAAGTCGCGACCGATTTCATTCAACAGAACCCGGAAGAAGGCGAGCCTTCAGCCGAGAAAACCGAAATTCGGATCGGTTTTGACGACGAGAACCTTTACATTGCCATCATCTGTTTCGATTCCCAGCCGGAGAATATCGTCGTCACTCAGAACCGCCGCGACGCCAGGCTTACCGACACCGACTCGATTCAGATTCTGCTCGATACCTTCAACGACGACCAGAATGGTTTTCTGTTTGGAACAAGCCCCACAGGGATTGAGTTCGACGGTCAGGTCTCGAAGGCCGGGCAGACCCGCGGAGGAGGCGGGCCGGCGCGTGCCGGCGGCCAGGGCGGAGCTCAGAGGGGTGGTGCGGCGGCCTTCAACCTCAACTGGGACGGCGTCTGGAGTGTTCGATCACGCGTCACCGAACGTGGCTGGGAAAGCGAAATGATCATCCCTTTCCGGACCCTCCGCTACTATCCGGGCAAGACGGTCTGGGGCCTGAACATCATGCGCAACCTGCGCCGTAGAAACGAGCTCTCGTTCTGGTCGCCCGTCTCCCGCGCATTCCGGTTCACGGAGGTCAGCCTGGCCGGCTCTCTTTCGGGGCTGGAAACGCGCTCACAGCGCAATCTGAAACTTCTTCCCTACGTGCTGGGTGGTTTTTCCCAGGACTACCGCCGCGAAGAGGACCAGTCCCGGTTCGAGCACGGCGTGGGCCTCGACTTGAAGTACAGCCTCACGCCCAATCTGACCCTCGACGCCACCGTGAACACCGACTTCGCGCAGGTCGAAGTGGACGATGAACAGGTCAACCTGACTCGTTTTGACCTTTTCTTCCCTGAGAAGCGGCGTTTCTTCCTCGAAAATTCCGGGTTCTTCGAGTTCGGTACCCCGCGGCAGGTGGAAATCTTTTTTTCGCGGCGCATTGGCCTGGACGAAGAAGGCAATTCCGTGCCCATAGACGCCGGAGCCCGTCTCAGCGGCAAAGTCGGGCCTTACCAGCTCGGCTTCCTCAACATGCAGACCCGTGCGGTGGATGATTCCGCCCCGGCCAACAACTACAGCGTCCTTCGCCTCAATCGGGAACTACCCAATCGGTCTTCCATCGGAGTGATCGGTGTGAACCGGCAGGCGACGACTGATTTCGCAGATGCGCCGGTTTACAATCGGACGTTCGGCGCCGACGCCAACATCGGCCTCGGCAAGTTTGCGAACTGGTTCAACTACGTCGCTGCGACCCGGACCCCGGGCCTGGGAGACAGCGACCACGCGTACTCGAGCAGCTTCGAGTACGACGACTCACGCCACGAGTTCAGGCTCGGCTACCTCGAGGTCGGAGGGAACTTCAATCCCGAAGTCGGCTTTGTACGGCGCGTCGGCTTCCGCAAGCCCGACTACTTTTACCGCTTCACCCACTACCCGCAGGGCGGCCGCGTCCGCAGCATCGAGCCGCATTTCTCCGGTCAGAACTGGTACACACTGGGGAACAACGACAAAGAGTCGGGTTTCGAGCACTACCACGTGACCGCCCGTTTTCACAACGGAGGACAGCTGGGGCTGGCCTGGAACCGCAACTTTGAACGCCTGGACGAGCCCTTCGAGGTGCACCCGGGCATCTTTATCCCCGTGGGGGGATACCAGTTCAGCGAACTCATCTCCAACTTCGCGACCGACCCCAGCGCCCCGGTCTTTTTCAGCGGCACCGCGGCCCTGGGAAGCTTCTATGATGGAACCATCGGCAGCCTCAACCTTCGCGGGGGTTATCGACACGGCAGCAACCTGACCTGGACCGGGTCCTGGACCGGCAACTTCATCAAACTACCGGTGGGTGACTTCAATGCGAACCTGATCGGGCTGCGCTTCAACTGGTCATTCACGCCCAAGAGCTTTTTGCAGACCTTCAGCCAGTACAACAGTGTCACCGGCGAGATCGGTCACAACATCCGGCTCGGAGTGCTCTCGACATCGAGCACCGGACTTTTCGTCGTCTTCAACACCATCTCGACGACGATGAGCTTTCATGATCCCCACGACGTCGAGCGACGCACCCTCTCTCGCGCCCTGTTCATCAAATACACCCACCTGCTGGACTTTTAGCAGTCCATGGTAAGAATCGCACTCAGCCCGTTGGACGCACAGGACTTAAAATCCTGGGGGCCTTAACCCGGATTATGCAAGAGATCTAAATTCAAGTGAGATGTGGGCCCAGTAAAAAAGGCCGTAGCTCTCTGATATAAAAGGGTTTAGAGAAACAAAGACCCTAAACAGGAGCTACGGCAATGTCAAAAACAGTCTGCCAGAATACCCTGCCATTTCATAGCCACAGAAACATCACGGCTCGTTTTGATGGGGGGAGCCTCACTTCCGACGCAGGATGGTTGTTGTTTGGATCGCTGGATCGTCAACATCGATTGTGCGAGGGCTTCAGTTCCTGTATTTCGGAAAGTCGAGACCAACGCTACATTCGTCATGACCTGTTGAAGTTGATCCGACAACGAGTCTTGCAGATCGTGGCCGGCTACGAAGACTGTAACGACGCCGATACGCTGCGCTCGGATCCGATGCTCAAGACAGTCTATGATCAGTTGCCAGAGAGCGATCCCGATTTGGCCACCCAGCCGACTTTCTCCCGCCTGGAGAACTCCGTCACCAAGAAGGATCTGATGCGTCTGAGCCGGTGGCTGCTAGGCCGTTATGTGCGCTCCCTGAAGAAGAGACGTCCCAGCAAGATCATCCTGGATCTGGACAGTACCGACGACCACACTCACGGCCAACAGGAGTTCTCCTTCTACCACGGGTATTACCGAAACCACATTTTGCATCCTTTGCTGATCTTCGATGCCGACACGGGAGACCTGGTCTGTGCCGTGTTGAGACCTGGCAACAAGGGGGCTGCCTCTCACATCGTGCCCATTCTGAAGCGAGTCGTGGAGGCCATCCGACAAGCAGTGGGGACGGATGTCGAGATTGAGATTCGGGCCGACAGCGGCTTTGCCACGCCTCGGCTCTACGAGTTCTGTGAATGTGAAGAGAATAAACTCCAATATGTCATCGGGTTAAGCCGAAACCCTCGCCTGCAGCGAGTGGTCGAGCCCCTGCTGGATTCGACTCGGGAAAGGTTCCTTGAGCTGGAGGAAAAACAGCGTCAGTTTGACGAGTTTCTTTATCGAGCCCACAGCTGGGATCGATCCCGTCGCGTCATTGTCAAAGTGGAGGTCGATCAGCGTGGGATCAATCGTCGCTTTGTAGTTACCAACCGGGACGATCTCTGCTCCCAATCACTTTATGACCACTACACAAACCGAGGGCAGACCGAGAACTTCATCAAGGCCTTCAAGAATCATCTGAGCATGGACCGACTCAGCTGTCATCGATTCCTGGCCAATCAGTTTCGACTCCTCCTGCATGCACTGGCTTACCAGATGTTCGTTCGCCTGCGCGACTATCTTCACGGAACCCCCTGGCACAAGCTCGAAATCGAAACCTTACGTCGTCGGGTCCTCAAGATTGGGGCCCGGATCCGACAAACCACTCGACGCATCTGGGTCCATCTTTCCTCAGCCTTTCCCGAACAACCCCTCTTCCACCTCGTCTTGAGTCGCCTCAACTCCAGTTAGCTTTTCCCAGCTCCCCCGAAAAACCGCTTCCGACACTCATCCAGGCCCAGATCTGTCTGAAATTCACTCCCCAAACCACTCAGACGCCTCGCCAACCCATATTCTTCGCAAATCCGCCTGTCACACCTGCCCGCTTCCGAGTTGGGCCACTTCTCGAGTCGTTTTTCAACACCGAACTACGGTTCTTGCATAATCCGGGCTAGAATCCCGTAAGGGAATTCCAATGCAGCGCGGGCGGTGGAAGAAAATTGTTGGCCTTCTGGAAAAACTGCGGGAACTGGCTCCCGCAGAACAGGAAAGCTTCCTCGTAGGAATCGCTGCCGACGACCCACCTTTGCGGCAGGAAATCGACTCGCTGATGGAAGCCCACCCGGAAGCGCGGTCCCTGGACGATCTGGCCCGGGTCATTACCGGTTCCGAGCAGGTACCGTCCTCTCCGCCGAGCCAGCTTTCTGCTGCGCAACAGATCGGTCCCTACCGGGTGATCAGAAAAATAGGCCGGGGCGGCATGGGCGAGGTCTACGAAGCACAGGACACCCGCCTGCAACGCCGGGTGGCACTCAAGCTGCTGGCTTTCGAGGCCACCCCGGGGGACCGGGGCAGGGAGCGACTGCTTCGGGAGGCCCGAGCGGCTTCTGCGCTCAATCATCCGAACATCGTGACGATCTATTCGATCGAGCAATTCGAGGACCTGGACTACATCGTCATGGAATACGTGGACGGCTCCACCCTGACCTCGAAAATCGAGCGCGGCCAACTGACCTTCGAAGAGATGCTCGAAGCGGGCATCCAGATCGCGACGGCACTGGAAGCAGCGCACTCGATCGGGGTGATTCACCGGGATGTCAAGCCTGCCAACGTATTGGTAACACCCCCGGGCCAAATCAAGCTGCTCGACTTCGGCCTGGCCAAGAGGGTGACCCTGGATGGGGAGACGGCTCGACACTCCGTCTCGGCACGTCTCACCGCCGACGGGACCATCCTGGGGACGGTGGCCTATATGTCTCCTGAGCAGACCCGCGGTGAGCCCCTGGACCCACGAACGGACATCTTTTCGCTGGGCACGGTCCTCTACGAAGCAGCGACCGGGCGCTTGCCGTTTCAGGGACCCAGTGCTCTTTACGTCATGCATGAGATTGCGGTGGCCAACCCGACACCGCCGGACGTTCTCGACCCCGACATCCCGCCCCAATTCAGCCCGGTGATCCTGCGCGCCCTGGCCAAGAGGAAAGGCGAAAGGTTTGCCTCCGCGGCGGAGATAGCCGGGCACTTGAGGAAGTTAAGGGAGGGCTCTGGAGCAACGCCACGAGTTCAGGCGTCAGCTCCAGCCGAGCCGGCGCCGCGGGAGAGCCGCCGCCGCCAGAGCAGGGCCGCATCATCGCTGCCGCCTCAGCGCTCTGGCCCCGGGTCCGGGCCGGCCGACTACCTTCCGGGTCGGAGAGTGCGCTCCCCCACCGGGTACCAGGAGGGTGAGCGCAAGCGGGTCACGATTCTGGTGTGCGAAGTGGCCGACGCGGACTCCGCGGACGATGTCGAGCAAAGACACGATTTCCTGAATCTCTTCTTCGAGGTTGCCGCTGCAGAGGTGTCCCGTTACGAAGGCGTGATCAACCAGTTCAGAGAAGAGGGATTCGTGGCCCTTTTCGGGGCGCCGATTGCCCAGGAGCACCATGCCCGCCGGGCCGTGCTGGCGGCCAGCGGCCTGCGCCGCCGGCTGGGCCGAGAAAGTCTGTCCCCGGACCAGGTCTCGGGGCTGGGACTGTGCACGGGCGTGAACAGCGGAGAGGTGATCGTGGGTTCGACCGGCGCCGACAGTCGGATGAACTACACTCCTGTGGGAGACACCGCCCGCGCTGCCGGTACACTTCAGGAGCGTGCCCGGGGAGGGCAGATTCTCATCTCCGATACCACCCGTCGGCTGGTTGAGGGCTATTGCACGACCCGGTCTCTGGAGCATTCCCCGGAGTCCGGAGAACCCGGTGGCGCCGAGACCTGGGAGGTCCTGGACGCTCCGGAAACACGGACGCGACTGGAGGCACAGGCCGAACGCGGGTTGACGCCCTTCGTGGGCCGCGAGCGAGAGCTCCGGCTGCTGGAAGAGTGCTTTGAGCGGGTCGAGGAGGGCCAGGGCCAGATCGTTTTTCTGGTGGGCGAGGCCGGCATCGGCAAGTCGCGTATCCTCCGGGAGTTCGAACGCCGAGTCCAGGGAAGAGCAACCTGGAACGAAGCGGATGCCATGTCGTTCGGCCAGTCCATGGCGTTCCACCCCTTGATCGACCTCTTAAAGCGGAAATTCCAGATTGAGGAGGGCGATTCCGAGGAGGTCATCATTGAAAAGGCCACCGGGGATGTCCTCGCGGTCGACGCCGACCTGGGGCCGATTCTGCCCTATTTGCGCTACCTGCTGGGGGTCGATCCTGGTGATTCGTCCGTGGGTGCCATGGATCCAAAACTCAGGCATGCGGAGCTGTTTGCCGCCCTGCAGCAGATGATTCTGACCGAGGCCCAGGCCAGTCCCCAGATCGTCCTGTTTGAAGACCTGCACTGGATAGACAGGGCCACGGAAGATTTTCTGGTCCTGACGGCTGACAGCATTCCCTCCAGCCGGGTGATGTGTCTGTTCACTTACCGCCCCGACTATGTCCATCCTTTTGGCGACCGGACCTACCACTCGCGGATCGCACTGGGGCAACTCTCCAGGCAGGACACGCTGAACATGACGCAGGCCATGCTGGATGCCGAACGCCTGCCCAGGGCGCTGGAACGCCTCATCGTTCAGAAGGCGGAGGGGAATCCATTCTTCGTGGAAGAGGTGGTCAGGTCGCTTCGAGAAACGGGTGCTATTACGCGCCAGGCGGACGGGCATGTCCTGACCAGGCCGCTCGAAGAGATCCGCGTTCCCGACGGCATTCGCGAGATCCTGATGGCCCGCATCGACCGGCTCGAGGAAGGTCCCAAGCGGACGCTGCAGCTGGCTTCGGTGATCGGACGTGAGTTCAGGGGCCGGCTGCTGGGCGAGCTGGCCGGGTCCGAAGAAGAGACGGAAAGTTCGATCCGGGAGCTCAAGGCTACGGAACTCATTCTCGCAAAGCGCCTTTTCCCGGAGGCGACCTACCTGTTCGGGCACGCCCTCACCCAGGAGGTGGCTTACAGTTCTTTGCTGCAACGGCACCGAAAGGAGTTGCACCGCGGGGCCGGCGAGGTCATCGAAAGGCTGTGGGCGGGGCGGCTGACGGAGCAGTATGGGGTTCTGGCCCATCACTTCTCGCGCGGAGAGGCCTGGGGCAAGGCTCTCGAGTACCTGCGCAAGGCGGCTGACAAGGCCGCTCGGGACTTTGCCACGGGCGAGGCGATCGCTCTTTATGGGCAGGCCCTGGAGGTGGCCGGGCGGCTGGGCGAGGCCGTCGACCGGACTGCGATCATGGACATTCACGCGGCTCGATCGACCCTCTCACACGTGGGCAGCGATTTTGCAGGCTCGAGGGCCGAGGCTGAGCAAATGTTGGCCCTGGCCCGGGAGGCCGGAGACCGGGCACGCGAGGGAAGGGCACTGGCACTGATCGCCTGGGCCTGCACCTGGGCCCGCGAGCTGGATGAAGCCATAAGCGCGGCTCAAGAGGCGATCGAAGTTGCCCCGGTCCTGGGCGACGAGGCTATCCTGGGCCGTGCTCGCTACATCATTGGATTCGTCAGGGCTGTCATCGGCGAGCACGACGCGGCAACAGTCGAGATCGAGAAAGCCCTGGTGCTGTGCCGAAAAGCCCGCGACCCGGTCCACGAGTCGCTGGCTCTGGCCACCGCCGGCCTGCTCAAAAACTGGGAGGCCGACTATGCGAGCGCCGAGCATTTTCAAACGCAGGGACTGGCCATGGCCCGTGAGCACAACCTGCTGGGGCCGCTTCTGTTCAACTCTTTCGTCTGCGGGATCACTCTCGGGGGAGCGGGCCGATACGATGAGGCGATCGCCCGGTTCCGGGAGACCCTGGCACTGACAAAAAAGGTCGGGGACGAAGCCATTCACTATCGGGTTCTGAACTGTATGGGCTGGTTGCATTCCGAGCTGGGCGATCTGGAAGGGGCCATCGAGTTCAACCAGATGAGTTCCCGGGTCGGTTTCCGAATCAAGGATCCGGGGTCGTTTCCCAATGCGGAGCTGAACCTGGGGGAAAACTTCCTGGCCCAGGGTGATCTGGTACTGGCCCGTGAATCCTTCGACCGGATCCTGCGTCATGTACAGGCGGCCGACACCAGTCGCTGGATGCGCTACCGGTACTCGATTCGGCTCTATGCCGGCCTGGCCGAGCTGGCGCTGCGCGACGGAAGGCCCGACCGGGCGGAAGGCTTCCTGGAGCAGAGCCTGGATCTGGCCACCCCCTACGGGGCACGCAAGAACATGGTCCGGGGCTGGCGGCTGAAGGGGCAAATCGCTCTCGCCGGAAAGGAGTGGGAAGAGGCGGAGGCCTGGCTTGCCAAAGCCTCCGGGCTGTCCGAGGAAATCGGCAACCCACCACAAAGATGGAAGTCCCTTCTGGCGCTGGGGGAGCTCTACGAAGCCACGGGAAAGGATCGACAGGTCGAAGAAGCGCGCCGGGCGGCCGGCGACCTCATGGAGAGCACCCGTCGGGGGCTCAAGGATCCGGCGCTGCGCGAGGCGGCCTCGAGGTAAGAGGTCCGTCAATAGATATGCAAAAACTAAGGCGGCTGAGATCCAGGTTGACCGACACACTCTTCGCGCCTCGGGATATCGCCAGCCTCGCTTTCTTCAGAGTTGCCTTCGGGATCATCATGCTCTGGGAAGTCCAACGGTACTTCAGCTACCGGTGGATTGAGGGGTACTTCATTGACCCCGGGTTCAATTTCACCTACGAGTGTTTCCACTGGGTCAAGCCCTGGCCGGACGACGGGATGTTCGTTCATTTCTACCTCCTCGGCATCCTTTCGATCCTGATCGCCCTGGGTTTGTTTTACAGGGTGTCCTCGATCCTCTTTTTCCTGGGCTTCACGTATATCTTCCTCCTGGAACAGGCCCGCTACCTGAATCACTTCTACCTGGTGGTACTGTTGAGTTTCCTGATGATCTTCATCCCGTCTCACAGAGCGTACTCTGTGGACTCCTGGCTCAGGCCGAGGATCAAGTCCTCGACGGTCCCTTTCTGGGCCCTTTTCCTTCTTCAGTTCCAGATCGGTGTCGTCTATGTCCTCGGCGCCGTCGCCAAGATGAACAAAGACTGGATTCACGGGGAGCCGATGAGGCACTGGCTGGCCGACCGGTTGGATTTTCCCCTGATCGGTCAATTCTTCGACCGGGAGTGGGCCGTGTACGGCATGAGTTACGGAGGACTGCTGCTGGATCTTGCGGCTCCCTTCCTGTTGCTCTTTGGCAGGACACGGCCCCTGGGCATGACGGCCGTTGTGATCTTCCATTTCATGAACGACAGACTGTTCAGTATCGGCATCTTCCCCTGGTTCATGATTCTGGCTTCGACCCTGTTCTTTCCTTCGGATTGGCCGAGGCAGTTCGTGACAACGATTCGAGAGAATCGAAATGGAAGGACAGCTGCCATTCTGGCCGGTGCCGTGGGAGGCGCGTTTTTAGGTCTCTTCTTTCACGATCGTTTCGAGCTGGTCCCGTTACTCGTGTCACTGCTGGCGGGTGGCATTGCGGTGTGGACCTTCCAGACCGCCCTGGCGCGGGAACCGGGCATCCCTGCGCGATCCGGGATGGGGGGTGATCCGGTGGCGGCTCCGGGAAGGATCCGTGCGGCCGTGGTCACCGGACTCGTGTTCGTGTGGGTCCTGGTTCAGATTCTGGTTCCCCTTCGCCACTTCGTCATTCCGGGAAACGTCAACTGGACCGAGGAGGGTCACCGCTTCTCCTGGCATATGAAACTCAGAGAGAAGGCCGCGAGAGTCAAGTTCGTCGCGTTGAATTCCGAAACCCAGCAATGGATCGAGATCGATCCACGTGAGCAGCTTACCCACTGGCAGTACCGCAAGATGGCAACCCGTCCCTATCTCATCTTGCAGTTCGCCCAGTTGCTCGACAGACAGTTGAAAGAATCGGGGCACGAGGGGTTTGAAATCCGGGCCTTCTCCAAGGCAGGTTTGAACTACCGCCCCGACCAGATCTTCATTGATCCGAATGTGGATCTCTCCAGGGAAACCTTCCACCATTTCAGGACAAACAAGTGGATTCTCCCCCTGGAGGAGGCCGCCATCACTGAGCCCTGAAAGCTCCTGTTTGCAACCTGCAGTGGAGCTGTAATATAGTTGCGAAACTCTTCACCATGCTTTTCAGGGAGGAAGCCAATGAAGAAAGCGACTGCCTTTCTCACGCTGGTCTTGATTTGCATGTTTTGCGGACCCACCGGGTTCGCGGCCCCGAGTTCCGTGGCGGTTCTCGGGCAGGTCGTTTCCTCGGGTACGACCATGGACGGGATCCGCGCTCCCTCGGGAACTGCGCTCCTGAATGAGACTCGGCTGCGAACTGGATCTTCTCGGGCAGCCATCCACCTGGGCAACGGTCAGCTGCTGGAGCTTGACAAGCGTTCCAGTGCCTTTTTCGAGAGACTGCCTTCGGGGGAAGTCCAGGTCTCGCTCGAGAAGGGAAACATGTCCTTTCGAGAGGCCGGTGAAGTCATCACGGTTGCCGCTGACAGCGATGTCGTTCGGCGCTACACAGCCGGGAGCTCGTCAATTCGCATCACCGAGTCGTTCGAGGCGCTCACTGCAGCGCTTATCAAAAGTATGGAGGCCGGAGCCGACCCGATCACGGCTGGCAAGGTTTCCGAAAGTGCCCCGACGAAATCCGTCCTTTTGAAGAGAGGCTCCCGCCGGCATCGCTGGGTCCGAGTCCGCTGGTGGGGCGGCGGTGACGACGGGGATGATGGCGACGACGGGGATGATGAAGACGACGAGGACGATGATGACGATGCAGGGGATGACGACGACGACGGGGAGAGTCCGATAAGACCCGATAACGATGACTGATCTCGAGAAAACCAGACTCTGATTCTTCTTCCCTTCCTCAACGGAACATGCCGGTGACTGGTGCAGTTCGGCACGGTTCTCTAGACGAAAACACCTTTCCTAGAACCGGAGATACTCCTTCCGGGCCGGGCTGGCTGGTCCTGAAGTTCGGCGGTACCAGTGTGTCCTCCGTCCAGCGGTGGGAGATCATTCACACCCTGATCGGGGAACGGGTTGAGGCCGGTTACCGGGTTCTCGTCGTCCACTCCGCCCTGGCCGGCATTTCCGACCGGCTGGAAGAGGTGATTCGGGAAGCTGTGTCGGGCGGCCACCAGCAGACTCTCGGCGACATCCTGGAGGTGCATTTCTCGCTCTCCCGGGAGCTTGGCCTGGACGGCCCGGGACTACTGGAAAAAGACGCCCGGAAACTGGAGCAGCTCCTGGGTCGCATTCATGACGAGAGCGAGGCCGCTCCCCCTCTCCGGGCCGAAGCGATGGCGCAGGGTGAGCTGATGGCGACCCGCCTGGGTGCTGCTTATCTCGAGTCCCGGGGCCTGGACGTCGGCTGGATGGATGCGAGGGAGCTGCTCGGCAGCGTCGAGTCGCCCAGGAAGGACGCCGGCGCTGCCTACTTAACGGCAGGCTGCGATTCTGACCCCGATCGGGACCTGCAGGATCGCCTTTCCGGCCTTTCGCGAACTCTTTTGACGCAGGGCTTCATTGCCTCCAACCCGGCCGGTGAAACGGTCCTCCTGGGACGCGGCGGGTCGGACACGTCGGCCTCCTATCTCGCCGCCAAACTGGAAAGCGGCGGGCTGGAGATCTGGACCGACGTACCCGGGATCTTCAGTGCCGACCCCCGGGTTGTGACGGGAGCTCGCCAGCTCCGGGTCCTGGACTACCGAGAAGCCCAGGAGATTTCGTCGACTGGCGGGTCGGTCTTACATCCCCGTTGCCTCTCTCCGCTTCGCCAGCATCGAATTCCGCTGCGAATTCGATGCACGGATCAGCCGGAGCTGGCCGGCACGCTCGTCGCCGGTGGCCTGGGCGGCGATGCACCCGGGGTCAAGGCCATCTCCGGTCGTACGGGAATCACTCTCATCTCCATGGAAACAGTAGGGATGTGGCATGAGGTGGGTTTCCTGGCCGATGCTTTCCGCTGCTTCAGCGACCTGGGCCTCTCCATTGACCTGGTTTCCACTTCAGAGAGCAACGTGACGGTCACGCTCGACACGGGAGCCCAGGCGATCGATGCCGCCACACTTGCACAATTGGAGGAGCAGCTGCAGCGCTTGTGCCGGGTTCGCATCGTGAAGGGCGCCGAGATCGTCAGTCTGGTGGGTCAGAGGATTCGGTCCATCCTCCACGAGATCGGTCCGGCCATGGAAGTGTTCGGAGGAACATCGGATTCACCTCGTGAGCCAGGCGGCCAGCGACCTGAATCTCAGTTTCGTGGTGGGCCAGGACCAGGCCGACCGATTGATTCAAAAGCTCCACGCCTTTCTGGTGCGCCCGGCCCGGGATGACGCCGTATTTGGCGATACCTGGGACCAGCTGGCCGAGGGCGAAAGGGTCGTCCCGGCGGTGGACCCGTGGTGGGTGAAGAAACGCGACCGGCTGCTGGAGATCGCGGCGGCGCAAGAGGCCGCCTATGTCTACGACCTGGACACGGTGCGGGGTGCCATTGACCGCCTGCTCTCTTTGAAGTCGGTGAGCACGATCTACTACGCCATCAAAGCCAACGCCCACCCGGACATTCTGCGAGTCGTGCACGAGGCGGGCCTGAGCCTGGAGTGCGTGTCCGCGGGAGAGCTTCGTCACGTTCTCGAGCAATTTCCCGGGATCGACCGGCAACGCGTTCTCTTCACGCCCAACTTCGCGCCCCGCGAGGAGTACGGCTTTGCGCTGGGGGAGGGGGTCCGGGTCACTCTCGACAATCTCTACCCGCTGGTTCACTGGCCGGAGCTTTTCGCCGATCGCGAAATCCTTCTGCGCCTGGACACGGGACAGGCCCGGGGCCACCACCGGCACGTCAGGACAGAAGGGTCGCACTCGAAATTCGGGATTCCGCTTTTCGAGCTGGAGCAGGTTCGCGCCCAGGTGGAATCGTGCGGTGCAACCGTGGTGGGGCTGCACGCCCACAGCGGCAGCGGCATTCTCAAATCCGACCACTGGGCCGGGGTCGGCAAGGTTCTGGTGGATGCCGCCCGGGAGTTCCCGACCGCTCGATACGTCAACCTGGGGGGAGGGCTGGGTGTGGTCGAAAAGCCGGGACAGCCGCCCCTTGATCTGAGTGCCCTGGACGCGAGCCTGGCCGGGATCAGTGAGGCCAGCGGGTTGCAGCTGTGGCTGGAACCGGGCCGATACGTGGTGGCCGAGGCGGGAGTTCTACTGGCCCGGGTGACTCAGGTGAAGGGCAAGGGGTCGGCCCGTTACGTGGGCGTGACCACCGGTATGAACTCGCTGATCCGCCCGGCCCTTTACGGGTCGCACCACGAGATCGTCAACCTCAGCCGACTGGACGAGCCGGGGCAGCACCTGGTCAATGTGGTGGGGCCCATCTGCGAGACGGCGGACCTGCTGGGTGCCGACCGGCTTCTCCCGGAGTGTGTGGAGGGGGACGTGCTGCTGATTGTCAACGCCGGAGCCTACGGTTACGTCATGAGTTCCCGATACAACCTGCGGGAGCCGGCGCTCGAGTTCACTTTGTAGAAGGCCGTCTTTACAGCACTGGCTGATCCTGATACGGTCTCGGAAAACTAATGTGTGAGGGTTGTCGGATCCCCACTGATGACCTTGGGGCAAATGTGCTCCCAGGCCCCTGATGGGCGAAACCTGTGTGTAGAACTCTTTCGACGGCCCGATACCCGCTACTGGTCTTGCTGACCTTGCTGGGAAGCTTCGGTATCAGGGGGCTCACGGCTTACGGCAACCCTCTAGCCGCCATTTCTCACCGATGGGACCTGAAAAGGCCGCCCTGTTTGGTATAAAGCGTTTTGAATGAACGTTTTCAAAGCCAAACGGAGGCGGCCCTTATGAGAACAGAGTGTAAACAAGCCAGGTTCGAATTTCACGGACTATTTCAACGCAAAGTGAAGGCGCGGTTCGACGGCGGGAAGATCACCTCCGATGCAGGGGTGCTGCTGTTGCGAGAGGTCGAGAGGGGGACGGGTCTGATCGCCGGACTGGCTGAGTGTTTCAGGGATCACCGGGATCCGCGGTTGATCGAACACACGGTCGAGGAGTTGTTGGGGCAGCGCATCTACGGACTCTGTCTGGGGTACGAGGATCTGAACGATCATGATCAGTTGCGCACCGATCCGATGCTGGCGGTGGCGGTGAATAAGGCCGATCCGTTGGGGGAGAGGCGGCGGCAGGCCTCAGATCGGGGGAAGGCGCTGGCGGGCAGGTGTACGCTGAACCGGTTGGAGTTGACCGGCGCCGAGGTCGATGAGCAGGAGCGGTACAAGAAGATCGCGATGGACCCGGACCGGATCGACGGCTGGATGGTGGATGCCTTCGTGGAGTCCCACGAATCGGCGCCCGAGGAGATGGTGCTGGATCTGGATGCGACCGACGACCCGATCCATGGCCAGCAGGAAGGCCGGTTCTTTCACGGTTACTACCGCCACTACTGTTATCTCCCGCTGTACATCTTCTCGGGGGAGCATCTGCTGTGCGCCCGGTTGCGGTGTTCCAATATCGATGGGGCCGCGGGATCGGTGGAGGAACTGGAACGGATCGTCGGCCGGATTCGGCAGAGCTGGCCGGAGGTCTCGATCGTCATCCGGGCCGACTCGGGCTTTTGCCGGGATGACTTGCTCCGCTGGTGTGAAGACCATCACGTGGATTACGTGATGGGGTTGGCCAACAATGATCGGCTCAAGTCAGAGAGCGCCGAAGCGATGACTCAGGCCGAAGCCGAGTTCAACGCCACCGGGCGACCGGCGCGGGTGTTCAAGGATTTCCGCTACCGGACTCGCCACAGTTGGACCTCGGAGCGACGCGTCGTCGGCAAGGCCGAGTTCCTGGACAAAGGCGCCAATCCCCGATTCGTCGTCACCTCCCTGTCGCCGGAACGCCTGGGGGCCCGCGCGCTCTACGCAGACTTCTACTGTGCGCGGGGGCGACATGGAGAACCGCATAAAAGAACAGCAGTTGGGTCTGTTCGCCGACCGGACCAGCGCGGCAACGATGCGCGCCAATCAACTCCGGCTGTATCTGTCCTCCGCCGCCTACATGCTCATGCACGCCTTGCGTCGTCTCGGACTGAAGCAGACCCCCCTGGCTCGCGCTCAGTGTCAGACGATTCGCTTGAAGCTCCTCAAGATCGGCGCCCAGGTCCGCCTCACGGTCCGCCACGTCTGGATCTCCATGTCGGAAGCCTATCCCTACAGCGAGGTCTTCGCTGCCGTCGTTCGAAACCTCCAGGCCATTCCTCTGCGCTGCTGAGGTCTGTCCCGATCAAACGCCCCCAAAAACGAAATCGTTCCATCGCTCAGGCCGAGCTCTGCCTGAATACATTCCGTCACGCTCTTCCGAACCCGAAAAACGCTCCATTCACGACCCTCCACACCACCGCATCACTCGACCTGGACCGGATCGATAGCGAAACTCTCAGAAAACCGTTCCGGCCTGCCAAAATCACCTTCATTTCCAAATCGGTGATCTATGCGGGCTAGGGGCTCGAGTACTGCCAATTGCGATTCTCATCGGGCGAGTTTAGCGCTGCGATCTGACGCTCTGAGGGTCTTCTCGAGGCCTCAAAAGGGCCCGGGTCAAGGGGGGATGAGGGCGTGTCGAGAAGGCCTGCCGGGAACGACTGCTCTGGACCTGGTATGTAATCTCGCTGGTTTCCCGACGACCTTGCGAAAAGTATTTCTCAACAGCTTCGCCATCCTTTACCTGTGCCTTTGTGCCCTGCGGGTCTCGCCCGTTTCACATCTTTATGCCGGTGGTCCACTCGAAGGCGAATCAGACATCCGGCTGGGCGAGCCTCGACACCTTGACCTCGATTTCCCCTGTCGCAAAGTGAAGAATCTGGAGGAGTGGGAGCTTCGCTCCCGGCACTTGCGCGTCCAGCTCCAAGTGGCAAGCGGGCTCTACCCGTTTCCTCCTCGAACCCGCCTTCACGCCGTGGTCCACGGCAGGGTTCAACGCAGCGATTACACGGTGGAAAAGGTGTACTTCGAGTCCGTACCCGGCCACTACGTAACCGGGAACCTCTACCGACCCACGCCCGGGCCGGGCAGACTTCCCGGAGTCCTTTCTCCGCATGGCCACATGGGAGATAGCCTTCAGCGCCATGAAAACGGACGCTTTCATGACCATGGTGCCGATGGGGTCCGGGAGGAGATCAGGATGGGAGCGGAGCGTTTCGAGGTCGGGGGGCGCTATCCCATGCAGGCCAGGGCAGTTCAGCTGGCTCGGATGGGGTGCGTCGTCTTTCAATATGACATGGTCGGCTACGGCGACAGTCTGCAGCTTCCTCACAAAGGCCTGGGGCCGCGCCGGGATGGCCCGGCCGGCTGGCGTTTCTCGAGCGCGCGGGCTGAACTCCATCTCCAGAGTGTGATGATGCTTCAGACCTGGAACTCGATTCGGGGCGCTCGACTTTTTGATTTCGCTTCCGGATGTCGATCCCGCGCGCATTGGAGTGGAGGGACACAGTGGGGGTGGCACCCAGACCTTTGTGCTGGCGGCCCTGGACGAACGCCCGGCAGTGGTGTTTCCGGTCGTCATGGTCTCGACCTCCATGCAGGGCGGGATGTATTTGTGAGAATGGCTGCTACCTGAGGATCGGAGCCGGAAACGTCGATTTTGCGGCCCTCGCCGCCCCCCGGCCAATGGGTCTGACCGGTGCCGACGACTGGACCCGGAAAATCAGAACCAGCGGCCTCCCTGATTTAAAGGAGGTCTACGGCTTCTATGATGGTTCGGATCGGGTGGAGGCGGAGGTTTTTCCCTCAGTTCGGGCACAACTACAACAGCGTGAGTCGCACGGTGATGTACAAGTGGCTGAACCGGCATCTGGATCTGAAGGTCGGAATGCCGATCGAAGAACGGGATTTCCTGCCCCTGACCCGGGATGAAATGTCGGTCTGGAATGACAATCATCCCCTCCCGCAGGGACCGGCAGCCGGTGACTCCCACGAGAAAGCGGTGCTGGCCTGGTTTACGGACACCTCCCATCGTCAGCTGGAAGAGCTGTGGCCTCGTAGCCCCGAGGGTCACCGCCAGTTTCGGGCGGTCCTGGGGAGGGCGTTCGACGTCATACTGGGCCGCAGGCTGGAGGATGTTGGGCCGCTTGAGTCCCGAACCCGGTCCGAAGGGCGGTCGGTCAGCCGGGCATCACGGTACCGGTGGCGGCGCCTGCTGCTCTCGAATCGGTTTTCGGAAGAGGTCCCGGTCATTGCCTGGTCGAATGGTAGCGGCGGGCACCGGACTCTGATCTGGATTACGGAAGGAGGTATCCAGGACCTCTCCTCCAGCGAAAATGAGCCGTCGGCGGCGATCAGGCGTTTACTGGCGTCGGGTGTTCGGGTGCTGGGGGTCGACCTGTTGGGGCAGGGGACCGAATCTGTCCGCGCGGGACACGAGCGCAATCGGTTGGTCCGTGGAGGCGACGGCTCTGAGCAGTGGCAGCAGCACGCGGCTTACACGTTCGGGTACAACTACCCGCTCTTTTCGCAGCGCGTTCACGACCTCTTGACCGTCATGAGCTATGTACGATCGAAGTGGCCCGAGACTCAGGTGCTTCTGCTCGGACTGGGACCAGTGGCGGGACCCCTGGCGGCCGCCGCGCGCGCCCAGGCCGAAGAGATTCCGTACCGGACGGCGATCGGAAGCGGAGCCTTTCGCTTCGAAACCATCCTCCAGTTCGAGCACTCGATGTTTCTTCCCGGAGCGGCCAGGTACCTGGACTTGCCGGCCCTGATCCTGCTTCCCGCCCAGGGTGGGGATCTGTGGCTGACGGGTGAAGACGAGGCTTCGATGGAGAAGCTGCGAGAGGCTCACGAGGCGGCTGAGCTTAGCTTCAAGCTAGCCCGGATTATGCAAGAGATCTAAATTCAAGTGAGATGTGGGCCCAGAAAAAAGGCCGTAGCTCTCTGATATAAAAGGGTTTAGAGAAACAAAGACCCTAAACAGGAGCTACGGCAATGTCAAAAACAGTCTGCCAGAATACCCTGCCATTTCATAGCCACAGAAACATCACGGC
>CBDBHK010000018.1:0-336141 GCA_965205615.1 Acidobacteriota bacterium
CCCCGATCCAGCCTCCCGGTCTTCATGGTCCACCCTTCAGATCGGGAGCGGAGCCATAGGCGTGCTGTCACTGGCGGTGTGTCTGGGGCTTGCCCTGTGGGTGGGCCTGACGGGCGAAGCAGGATATGCGATCCGCCTGGCGGCGTTCAAGAATTACCTGGCCGTGGCCAGTGTCGTCCATTTGACGGCAGCGGCGATCTGGGTCTTGCGCTCGGAACACGCGGGAAGCAGCCTGAGGAACGGGCCTCTAACCAATGACCGGACGACGACTGGAGAACCGGGTGGCATGGATCAGCGGCGCAGCCTCCGGAATGGGTGCGGCGACGGCGCGATTGTTTGCCCGCGAGGGCGCCCGCGTGACCGTTGCCGACGTAAATGTGGAAGGTGCGCGGGCCGTGGCCGACGAGATCAACTCGGGTGATTCAGGCCGGGCCCTGGCGATTCGGTGCGACGTCTCTCGGCAGGAAGAGGTGGAGCGTTCGATCAGCGCGACCGTTGATCGTTTCGGTGGCCTTCAGATCATCGTGAACAACGCGGCCATTGGTCAGTATGACCCGCTGCACGAATGCCTTGAGAAGGAGTGGGATGCCGTCATGGCGGTCAACGTCAAAGCCGCCTACTTCTCTTTCCGGTCGGCCTACCCTCATTTGCGCAGGGTGAACCCGAGCTATGTCGTGAACGTCGCGTCTGTCAGCAGCTTCGTTGCGCAGGCCGCAACGCCGGTTTATACTGTTTCAAAGCATGCGCTTCTGGGGCTGACGCGGACCATCGCTCTGGACTACGCCGCCGAGGGAATCCACTGTAACTGCGTCTGCCCCGGCATCACCGATACGCCAGGGCTGCGCAGGCATCTGGACCAATACCCCGACCCCGAGAAGAAGCTGAAGGAGCGACTCCGCCGCGTGCCCCTGGGAAAGGTCCTGTTGCCGGAGCAGATGGCCCGCGCGATTCTTTACCTTTCCTGCCAGGATTCTGCCGGAATTACGGGCACGTCGCTGGTCGTGGACGGCGGTTATACGACGGCCGCCGAGTGGGACAGCAGGGCCTAGCAGTCCGTATCTGGACTCCTCCTGTCAAGGGTCCTGTTCATTTTTTCGAATTCAGCTGATCTGGGCCCTGGCGACGAAACTCGGATGCTGGGTTGAAGCCAGGAGTTTCGCTGCAGGTCCAGAATCGCTATCGGATCATCTTCTCCTCCTTGGGTCTCTGGCATGAAAGCATCGACTTTTTGCGATTCGGTGTGGACTGCAGTCGTATCTCCGGCCTCTTAGTGGAGCTGTGTTCTGGCTCCGGGCCATGATGAATATTCGCGCGTGGGGCGCCTATCGTGGTGACGGCCATCGAGTGGCCAAGGCTGCTATCGGCGTGTTCCCCGCGCCGGTCTGACCGGTTCGCCATCAGTTCGAATCCTCTCATGCAGTTCCCAGGGAAAGATCTTGACAAATCTTTTATCGCTTAAGCTCGCTGGGGTTCATAGGCGGCGTCACGGGTGGAAACGGCCCAGAGTAGACGGGCCAGCTTATTGGCCACAGCCACTGCCGCTTTGTTGTGCCCCCGTCGTTTTTCAATCTCCAAACCCCACCTGTGCAAACGGTCTGGCCGCTGCTTGGACTTGGCCGTCCACAAGACCGATCGCCCACCGTGGATCAAGAGAGTGCGCAAATAGATGTCCCCTTGCTTGCTGATGCACCCGAGTCGACGCCGCAGACCGCTGGAGTGCTCCCGCGGTGTCAAGCCCAGATAACTGGCAAAGTGTCGTCCCGAATCAAAGCGCCTCAGATCTCCCACAAAACCGGCCACCGCTGTGGCTGTCAGCAATCCCACCCCGGGGATCGACTGCAGTTGTTCAATCGCAACACTCTGTCGCGATAGCGCTTTCAGTTTCCTTTCGATCCGATCGATTCGCCCCTCCAGCTCTCTGACTTCCAGACAGATCTCCTCCAGCACCGATCGGATCCCATTCGGAATCTCCACTTCTGCATCTTCGATCCATCCTCGCACCCGCTCCACGGCCTGGCAGGCTCCAACGGGAATCGTCAAACCGAATTCCCGTAGAATGCCCCGCATCGTATTGATCCGTGCCGTGCGGGTGCGCATCCATGCCGTCCGCACCCGATGTAAGGCGGTCAACTGCTGCTGCGATTCATTTTTGATCGGAACCGGTCGAATGGCACTGTTGCGGTGGGCTTCCAACAACCCTTTCACATCACTGCGATCCGTCTTGTTGCGTAACACGTACGGCCGGACGTAGGCTGGCGGCAGCAGCACAACTTCGTGCCCCAGTTCCCGGAATCGCCGGCCCCAGTAGTGAGCCGAACCGCAGGCTTCCATCAGAATCGTTGCCCGTTGTTGCTTGGCCATGAACCTCAACAACCGAGCTCGACCCAGGCGATGCGTCTTCTCCATCCGACCAGGCTGCTCGGAAATCCCAATCTCAAAGACCGACTTTGCCAAATCCACTGCGATTGTTCTATGCTTCATTTCAGACGCCTCCTGATACAGTTAAAAACTTTGGCTCTGGCACTTTAGATGCCGTCTAAGCCTAAAGGAGGAGTCCATCTCATCATGGTGAAAGTCCCGCGGGTCGCGTTACGGGCGCCGTGGGTGCAGATGCAAGGCGAACCGACGCAGTCCATGCCAAAGCATCGGCGAGGAGGGGCAACGCAGCAGATGGGCCTGCGCCGCCCGTAACCCCAAGGGCGCCAGTGGTTTGCGCCCGCTGGCGGCGTTTCTCGTCGTCTCCGATGACTAGCATCGGTTTCCTCCTCGTGCCTTGCCAGCGAACGCAGATCCCTGGCGCGCGACCCGCGCGATTTCCACCACGGGCTGCTAGCCCGCATAGATCACCGATTTGGAAATGAAGGTGATTTTGGCAGGCCGGAACGGTTTTCTGAGAGTTTCGCTATCGATCCGGTCCAGGTCGAGTGATGCGGTGGTGTGGATGGTCGTGAATGGAGCGTTTTTCGGGTTCGGAAGAGCGTGACGGAATGCATTCAGGCAGAGCTCGGCCTGAGCGATGGAACGATTTCGTTTTTGGGGGCGTTTGATCGGGACAGACCTCAGCAGCGCAGAGGAATGGCCTGGAGGTTTCGAACGACGGCAGCGAAGACCTCGCTGTAGGGATAGGCTTCCGACATGGAGATCCAGACGTGGCGGACCGTGAGGCGGACCTGGGCGCCGATCTTGAGGAGCTTCAAGCGAATCGTCTGACACTGAGCGCGAGCCAGGGGGGTCTGCTTCAGTCCGAGACGACGCAAGGCGTGCATGAGCATGTAGGCGGCGGAGGACAGATACAGCCGGAGTTGATTGGCGCGCATCGTTGCCGCGCTGGTCCGGTCGGCGAACAGACCCAACTGCTGTTCTTTTATGCGGTTCTCCATGTCGCCCCGCGCACAGTAGAAGTCTTCGTAGAGCGCGCGGGCCCCCAGGCGTTCCGGCGACAGGGAGGTGACGACGAATCGGGGATTGGCGCCTTTGTCCAGGAACTCGGCCTTGCCGACGACGCGTCGCTCCGAGGTCCAACTGTGGCGAGTCCGGTAGCGGAAATCCTTGAACACCCGCGCCGGTCGCCCGGTGGCGTTGAACTCGGCTTCGGCCTGAGTCATCGCTTCGGCGCTCTCTGACTTGAGCCGATCATTGTTGGCCAACCCCATCACGTAATCCACGTGATGGTCTTCACACCAGCGGAGCAAGTCATCCCGGCAAAAGCCCGAGTCGGCCCGGATGACGATCGAGACCTCCGGCCAGCTCTGCCGAATCCGGCCGACGATCCGTTCCAGTTCCTCCACCGATCCCGCGGCCCCATCGATATTGGAACACCGCAACCGGGCGCACAGCAGATGCTCCCCCGAGAAGATGTACAGCGGGAGATAACAGTAGTGGCGGTAGTAACCGTGAAAGAACCGGCCTTCCTGCTGGCCATGGATCGGGTCGTCGGTCGCATCCAGATCCAGCACCATCTCCTCGGGCGCCGATTCGTGGGACTCCACGAAGGCATCCACCATCCAGCCGTCGATCCGGTCCGGGTCCATCGCGATCTTCTTGTACCGCTCCTGCTCATCGACCTCGGCGCCGGTCAACTCCAACCGGTTCAGCGTACACCTGCCCGCCAGCGCCTTCCCCCGATCTGAGGCCTGCCGCCGCCTCTCCCCCAACGGATCGGCCTTATTCACCGCCACCGCCAGCATCGGATCGGTGCGCAACTGATCATGATCGTTCAGATCCTCGTACCCCAGACAGAGTCCGTAGATGCGCTGCCCCAACAACTCCTCGACCGTGTGTTCGATCAACCGCGGATCCCGGTGATCCCTGAAACACTCAGCCAGTCCGGCGATCAGACCCGTCCCCCTCTCGACCTCTCGCAACAGCAGCACCCCTGCATCGGAGGTGATCTTCCCGCCGTCGAACCGCGCCTTCACTTTGCGTTGAAATAGTCCGTGAAATTCGAACCTGGCTTGTTTACACTCTGTTCTCATAAGGGCCGCCTCCGTTTGCGTGTGAAAACGTTCATTCAAAACGCTTTATACCAAACAGGGCGGCCTTTTGAGGTCCTATCGGTGATCTATGCGGGCTAGTCCCGAAGGGCCCGGTGTGGAAGTTGCTTACCCTTGCCGGACTATTCCTGCAGCGAAGCGCGGATAATCTGCAGGTCGTTGCGGGCGAAAATGTGTCCGTTCGCATAGGCCGGGTGAGACCAGTTGACGATCCGGCTCGATCTGCGGCTGAATGAGGACTCTGTGGTGGGCTCGATGAGGCGCGTCCGATCGATTTCGTGGTAACCCGCCTTGTCAAAGCGGGCAATGATCAGGTCACCCATATCGTTGTTAACAAAGTAGCGATCGCCGTTTCGCACCAGGAATGCTGATGCCCAGCGGCCCAGCTCGATCATGTCCAGAGACTCCCAGAGCCGATCGCCGGTAGCCGCATCCAGGCCTCTCAACTGGCCGTAGCTGCAGACCCCGACTATCAGGTTTCCCTGCAGCACCGGCGTCGAGATCAGGGCATGCAGGCTGTCGGTATCTTCGGGGCGCTCACTCCGGCCCTTACGTTTCCAGACCACCCGCGCAGAGGGGCGGGCCGGGTCCAGTTCGAGCATGAGGGAGCCGCCGTAAAACTGGGAAAGAAACAGATGGTCGCCGTCTCGCACCGGTGTGGCCACAGTCAGTCCGATAGGGGCCTCCCAGAGCTCCTCCCAGTACACTTTGCCGGTTGCCGGATCCAGAGAGCTGAGCACTTCCGGATGCCAGATGATGAGCTGGCGTACTCCGCCTGCCTCGACAACGAGCGGCGGGGCGTAGCCCATCTCCGGTCCCGGCGACAGCGCTCGCCAGATCTCTTTCCCGTTGAGTTTATTAAACGCTACGACCTGTGCATTTTCTGAGCCACCCACCACAGCGATGAGGAGATCCTTTTCAATCAGAGGCGCGCCGGTTACGCCCCAGGTCGGAACACTGGTCCCGAAATCTCGTTCGAAATTCCTTTCCCAGGCCAGCTTGCCGGACTCCACCACCAGCGCCTTCAAGACGCCCGTGGCTCCCACGACGTAGACGAGACCCGAGTCCACCGTCGGAGTAGCCCGCGGCCCGGTCGAATAAGTGCGCGCCAGCCTGGCGTAGCTGGCCTCCCAGGAGTGAGTCCAGAGGATTTTTCCGGTTTCCTCATCCAGGCAAAGGAGGCGCTCCACCCCCTGCAGCGGTTGACTTTCCTGAAAGTCGAAAACAAAGACCCGGCCATCTGCAACGGAGGGTCCCGAGTATCCGCCTTGAATTGGTACTCTCCAGGAGATCTTCAAGCCTTCTGGCGGGAACTTCTCCAGGATTCCGGTCTCGTTCCAGACTCCAACACGTCCCTTACCCCTCCACTCGGGCCAGTCCTCGGCCCGGACGGAAAGCGGAGACAGCCCCGGGGTCAGTAGTGCGGCAACAGTCAGAAGGGTCGAAAAGGCGCGTGGTAATCGTTCAAACAATGGCATGGCAAAGGTGTTCACTTCCCCAGCTCCAGGGCCACAATCGTCTCGCGGTCACGGACGTAGAGACGGCTGCCCACCAGCGTGGGTGCCGTCCACGAGCGGGAGTTGAAGAGCTGGAACTTCGAGCGGACTCTCAAGCGCTTGGGGCCCGGGGTGGCCAGGGCCAGGAGACCATCCTCATCTACGATCACGAACTGGTCGTCGGCCATGACGATCTGAGCCTTGGCGAGACCTCGCTGACGCCACGCGACCTCACCGCTTCTGACGTCCACTCCCACGAAGAAGGCGGGTCCAAAGTCGCCACTCGAGCCGTAGACCATATCTCCTACCCGGATGGCGCTGCCAAAATGAATCCTCATGCGCCGGCTGAACCACAGCTCCCGTACCGAAGTCGCCCCGTTTTCCTTTCTCAACTCGAGGACCCGGCTCCCACTATTGTAGGCGCTCGATATGTAGAGTAGATTGTCTTCTCCCCAGATCGGCGTACTGATGTTGCAGTCGTAGTCGGTTTTGTGGGGGTAACTCCAGAAGAGATCCCCGGTGGCTGGATCTAGTCCGATGATCTCGCTTCCCATGAAGAGGACCAGCTGTTCCTGCCCGTCCACGTCAATGAGTATCGGAGAGGAAGGGGCCAGTTCAAAATCATGCCTCTTCCAGACCACCGAGCCGTCGCCCTGATGCAGCGAAACAACGGCCTGCCCGGGGCCTCCAACGGGGAGGATCAAGGTCTCCCGGTAAGCGATCGGGCTGGACGAGTATCCCCGGTTGGACTTCGTTCCGATCCGCTCCATGGAAAGCTCGTTGTAGAGGTCCCGGGACCACAGCAGTCGACCCGTTTTCTTGTCCAGAGCATGGACTTTTGCCATGACGCTTACGGAAAATAGCCTCTTCCCGGCAATAAGAGGGGTGGCATTGGGGCCGGGTCCGAGAGACGCATTCAGTTTGTCGGGAAGAGGTTCATCGTAGCGGAAGTCCCAGCGGGTGTGACCGTTGTCGGCGTCCAGGGCAACCACCACCTCCTGACCTTCTCGCTCGCCTGTGGAGCGGCGGTACATGGTGTAAAGGGTGCCCCCCTGCGCCAGAATCGTGGAGTACCCGTCTCCCAGAGGCCGTTGCCAGATCAGGGGTGGCCCCCCGGCCGGCCAGGTGTCTGAGAGTCCCGGCGTGGTGACGCTGAAATCTCGATTGGGTCCGCCCCACTGGAGCCAGTCGCCCTCGGTTTCGACCTCGGATTCGAGAATGAAGGCCAGCACAGCGCAGACGACAACGACAAGAATCGGACCCTTCCACCGCATCGCTCCCTATCATCTCTTTCCGGACGGTCGATGTCGAGGCTAGCAGTCCGTGGTAAAAGTCCCGCGGGTCGCGCGCCAGGGATCTGCGTTCGCTGGCAAGGCACGAGGAGGAAACCGATGCTGGTCATCGGAGACGACGAGAAACGCCGCCAGCGGGCGCAAACCCCTGGCGCCCTTCGGGTTGCGGGCGGCGCAGGCCCATCTGCCGCGTTGCCCCTCCTCGCCGATGCTTTGGCATGGACTGCGTCGGTTCGCCTTGCATCTGGACCCACGGCGCCCGCAACGCGGCCCGCGGGACTTTCACCACGGGCTGCTAGCCAGGCGCCGGGGACGTTCACCACGGCCTGTTAAAATTCGACGCGGTCACGGTTTGGCGGGTGTCCCGCGTTCAGGCCCGAAGCCAACCAGCACTGTCCGTGAGCTTGTATGGGTGAGATCCTCCCTCCGAAGGGCCGTTACTCGGCCCACAACGCTGACCCTGAGAAGAGAGCCCGACTCTCTCGCCGCGACCTGCTTGCGGGTGCCGCTGCCGCCCTGCCCGCTTTGTCTGCATGCAACTCAGCGGGCAGAACCAGTCCTCTGGTCGAAAATCCGGCTTTCGCCTCGGCTATCGATCTGGCCGGAGCGATCCGGGCAGGGGAGATTTCCTCCGAAGCGGTTGGTCGTGCCTGTCTGGAACGGATTGAGGAAGTCAATCCGCACCTCAACGCGGTCGTTTTACTGAGAGCGGAAGCTGCCCTCGCCGAGGCCCGGAAGGCCGACCAGGCGCTGGCTCGAGGGAAGCTCAAGGGCGCCCTTCACGGGGTGCCCATGACCCTCAAGGACTCTCTGGACACAGCAGGAGTGACCTCCACCGGCGGTACTCCTGGAAGGGCCCGACACGTTCCCGACGAAAACGCCACCGTGGTGGCCCGTCTTAAAGCGGCGGGCGCGATTCTTCTGGGTAAGACGAACACGCCTGAGTTGACCCTCTCGTTCGAGACGGACAATGCCATTTATGGCCGCACCAACAACCCCTACGACCCGACGCGCACCCCGGGAGGCAGCAGCGGCGGTGCGGCCGCTATCGTCGCGGCGGGAGGTGCTCCCTTCGATGTCGGAAGTGACACGGCAGGAAGCATACTCCTCCCTGCGCACTTTTGCGGTGTGGCGGGAATCAAGCCCACGTGGGTCCCCCGCACAGGACACGTTATCTCTTACGGAGGGATCTACGACGGGCTGACCAACCTCGGGCCCATCGCCCGCTATGTGCGGGATCTCCACACCATTCTGGGAATCATGGCCGGCCCGGACGGGCGTGATCCGTCAATACTGCCCTTGACTCTGCAAGGGCCGGACTGGGTCTGGATCCCCAAGCTTCGCATCGCCTGGCACGCGGACAACGGGTTGTTCTCTCCGCAGCAGGAGATTGTGGACGTGGTTCGTTCGGCTGCCCGGGCACTCGCTGCTGGCGGGACAAAGACGGTTGAACGAGTACCCGAGCCCCTGCAGGCACTGAAGGGTCACATTCCCGAAATCGATACCTGGATGGCCGACGGCGGAGCCTGGCTCAGACGTCTTCTAAAGCGCGCGGGAACAGAAGAACACCACCGACTGCTCGATCCTTCGCTGGATGAAAAGCAGGAAATCTCAGCCCCGGAATTGATCAGACGACTCGAGCTGATCGATGACTTCCGCAGCCGCATGCTGACATTCATGCGGGACTATGAGGCCCTGGTCTGCCCGGTCAACGCTTTGACGGCCCTCCCCCACGGGACCGCCGGGAACCCGGACCTGGCGGCAGCCTTCACCTATACCTGGCTGTACAACATCTTAGGGTCCCACTCTGGGATGGGTGAACCCCCTCGCCTTTAGGCGAAGCCTTCAGGAGGCTTGGGGGTACACTGCGGAGGTGTCTGAGTATCGGAAAAGTTCGCATGCAGTGTATCGGCTGAGATATCACTTTGTGTTCATCACCAAGTACCGCAAGCCGGCTCTGCGAGGAGAGATCGGGCAAGAGGTGCGGGATCTGACGCGAGAGATTTGCCGATCGTTGGATATCGAGATCGTGAAGGGGCATGTGCGACCCGATCATGTGCATTTGTTGTTGGATGTGCCGCCGAGATTGGCGCCGAGCCGAGTGATGCAGGCGATCAAAGGGAAAACGTCGCATCATCTACTGCAAGATCACCGCAAGTTGCGCAAGGAGTTTTGGGGACGACATCTTTGGGCACGAGGGTACTTCGTGGCGACGACTGGGAATGTGAGCGATACGATGGTTGCAGAGTATATAGAAACCCAAGATGTCGAGACCCGAGACGACGATTTTCGGGTCACTGAGTAGTCAGCCTGCGAGCGAAGCGAGGTCTTTAGGCGACTTCAGTCGCATGTCGAATCCACCGCCTTCAGGCGGTGGAAAGTGGGACCCTTCTCAAGCTGGCCGAGTGCGGTTGTGCGCTGCGGGACATCCTCGGAAGGGCTGCCCATCGGGGTTCAGGTTGTGGCCCGCCCCTGGCGGGAAGATGTCGCGCTGGCCGTAGCCGAATACCTGGAAAACGTCATGGGGGGCTATCAACCGCCACCCGGCTGATCCTCACTCACCCACCACCTCCAGCAGGGCGTCGACTCCGTCAGGCGGTCCGATCACGACCAGTTCATCATCGGCCTCGATGCGAAAGCCGGAAGGGGGATTGAAAAGTCGTCTTCCGTCCCTGTGGACGACGACGACTACCGTCAGGCCGGTCCGAGTGGGAAGCTTCAGCTCGCCCAGGGTGTGCCCCAGGGCTCTGGGAAGCTCGGACGCCTTGACTTTGGAAATCTCCAGATCCTGACCGCTGACGACAATGTCCAGGAGTTCATCAACAGCGGGATGCAACATCATCTGCATGATGCGGGTGGCTCCCTGGGTGGGCGGACAGATGACCCGGTTGGCACCGGCTCTGAGCAGCTTTTTCTCCGTTTCTTCCTTCTCTGCCCGGGCGGTGATGACGATACTATCGTTCAGGCCCCGGGCGCTGAGTGTCACGAGCACGTTGTCGGCATCGCTCTTCAGGCAGCTGGCCAGGCCTCGTGCCTCCAGGATATGGGCCGTCTCGAGTGTCTGCTCCAGCGTTGCATCGCCCAGAATGTAGAGGTGGCCCCGCTGGCCGGCCATGGCCGTTCGCTCCGGGTTGTGATCGACGACCACGAAGGAGATGTTTCTATCCCTCAGGGCATCACAGAGTGCCCGCCCCATCCGGCCGAAACCGCAGACGATAAAGTGATCTCGAAGTCCTTTGATCTGCCTTCCAACTGGCGCCTCCCAAGCACGTTTTTCAGTTCACCGCCGATTAAAAATGCAACCAGATTCCCCGCTGCGTAAAGCGCCGTAACAACGCCCACGAGCATAACCAGCAGCGCCCAGACGTTCTCGGCTTCATTAAAGAGGGGGTACTGGTCTTTCAGGCCGACCGTCGTGACAATCATGACAGTCAGATAGACGGCCTCCATCCACCCGCGGGAATCCCCCAGCAGGAGAAAGCCCGTAGTGCCCGTAACCAGCACCAGCACCAGAAGGCCCAGGCTGACCTGCAGCTGGCGCCTTGTGGACTCCGGTGCTCGGGTTTCTGCCATTCCGGATCAATGCCTCGGGACTTCCATGGGACTGCTAACCTTCCCGGATTTCTCTGGCCTGCGGATCATATACCTGGCGACTGCCTGTCTCGAAGGCCAGTTGAGCCATGATGACGGCGACCCCGTGCTGGTATCCCGCCTCGATGGAGGCGTTGGGGATCTTACGGGTCCTGAGACACTGGAACCAGTCAAGAAAATGCTCGGGGCGAGGAACCGGAGGGACAGCCGTCTCCAGCCCGAGGGTCGTCTTTTTTGCGGGATACACATGGGTTCCGGAAACAGTCGGGGCATTCCAATCCAGCAGGTTCATGTCCCCCAGGTCTCCGAAAATAGAAAACGAGTTGCCACCGCTGTTTCCAGAATTCGTCGAGTAGCTGACCATGAATCCTTCCGGGTAAACCCAGGTGGCCTGGACGTGATCGGGACAGGTGAACCCGTGGCGATCGAGCCAGGTGAACCGTCCCCCCTGGCACACGGCCGAGGTTGGGAAGATGGCCCCGGTGATATAGTGGACCAGGTCAACGAAATGACTGCCCAGGGTAGGTACCGGTCCTCCCGCGAAATCGAGATAACCGTACCACCCGGTGAACTGGTCAGCACTGAAGGGCCGCTTCGGACGGCCACCCAGAAACTCCTCCCAGGCCACGTCTTCCGGTCTGGCCTCGCGCAGGTAGTTGTACCAGTAGGGGCGGCTCGAGTTGCGACACTGTTCGATGCGTGAGACGGCTCCCAGGACTCCCGTTCGATACAACTCCCGGCAGCCCGTCATGCTGGGGAAGCTGCGCAGTTGGGTCCCGGCCTGGAAGACGACGCCGGCTTCCCGAACAGCATCACAGGCGGATTTCAGCTTGTCGATCTCCATGCCCAGGGGTTTCTCGCAATAGATATCCTTGCCGGCCCGAGCCGCGGCTTCAATCTGTGCGGTGTGGACGTGGTCCGGGGAGGCGATCATGACCGCGTCTACGTCCTCGAGCGCCAGCAGGTCACAGTGTGACACACATAGATGGGGGGCGCGGCCGTACAACTCTTTCACTTTGGCCGCCGCCCGCTCCCGGCGGCGATTCCAGGGGTCACAGACGGCGGTGATTTCCAGATTCTGGGTTTCAGAGTGTTCCCCGACCGCGGTCATGTGGGCGTTCAGACCCCGCTCTCCGCAGCCGATGATTCCAATCGAGATTCGATCGTTCGACCCTGCGATTCGGCCCCGGGCGGCTCTCGGAGAAGCCAGTGCGGTTGCCCCGACAGATGCAGACTGCAGGAAGGTTCGGCGATTGAACGGACGTTGCATAAGGCCTCCAGACCTCAGATGATAAAGGCGGCCGGATTCTATTCGAGCCTCCCCGAGCGGTCAAGGGACCCGGGCTCTCCCAAAAGCCGTCTGATTCACTGTTTGACGGCGATTCCCATCACCTCAAATCGGCCTCCGCGAAGGAGTGGGCCTGAGCCAATGAAGCCCCGGGCCGGATAATGCTCCTTGAAGTAGGTCCGGTAGACCTCATTGAAGGTGTCGTAGAGGGAAAGATCCGGGCAGAAGACCTGGACGGAGACCAGATCGTCCATCTTCATTCCCACCGCCTCCAGCCGACGCTTCATTCCATCCATCACAATCTTCACCTCCTCCTGAACATCAGGGGGCGGAGCACCGGTCGATGGGTCGATGCCGATGGCCCCGGCCAGGTGCAGAGTGTTTCCGACCAGGACCGCGTTGCTGTAGGGCAGGTCGTCACTTCGTCCGGGCACGTTGAGGTACTTCACGTGCGTGGGGCTCTGTGAGAGGCCGAACGAGGCCAGCACGAGAATCGACATTCCAAAGACAACCCGGTAAGGTGAGAATCGTTTCATCATTCCTCCCATGCCCATCAGGGCGGTTCAAAGGTTCTCAAAGTGTTTTCATTCAGAGTGGAGCCAGAGGCCAAGAATTCGGTAGAATCCCGTGAACTTGGCGACGTGACCATGCTACCTCGTGTTGCTGGGGGCAGACCCGCTTTCTCCGCCCTCTCCAGCCGGTGAGATGTGAAGACTATGGATAGAAACGGCTCGAAATATGTTTATCTTTTTGGAAACGGAACTGCCGACGGCGACCGCAGCATGCGGGATCTGCTGGGGGGCAAAGGAGCCAACCTGGCCGAGATGAGCTCGATCGGACTCCCCGTCCCGCCGGGTTTCACGATCAGTACCGAGACCTGCCGGTACTATACCGATGAGGGCAGCCGGTGGCCCGACTTTCTGGATGACGACGTGGAGGAGGGAGTCCGTCACGTCGAAGGCGCCATGGCCGCGGGCTTTGGGGATCCTGTTAATCCCCTGCTGGTTTCCGTGCGCAGTGGAGCCGCCATCTCCATGCCCGGCATGATGGACACAGTCCTGAACCTTGGCCTCAACACCGAAGTGGCCGAAGGCCTGGCCGGAAGGACCGGCAATGAGCGTTTTGTCTACGACGCCTATCGACGACTGATCGACATGTTCGGGGACGTGGTCATGGGAGTTCACCACAGCCACTTTGAGCATGCCATTGAGGGTCTCAAGAAAGAATGCGGTGTGGAGCTGGATGTGGATCTGACGGCGGAAGACCTCAAAACTCTGGTCAGTCGTTACCGGAGCATCTACCAGGAGCACACCGGATCACCGTTTCCGGAAGACCCCTTTGAGCAGTTGCGTCTGGCCGCTGATGCTGTCTTCAAGTCGTGGAATGTGGAGAGGGCCGTGAAGTATCGGCAGATCAACAAGATTACCCACCTGCTGGGGACGGCGGTGAACGTTCAGGCCATGGTTTTCGGAAACATGGGAGAGGATTGCGGGACCGGAGTGTGTTTCACGCGCGACCCGGCAAACGGCGAGAAGAGGCTCTACGGCGAGTTCCTGGTCAATGCCCAGGGCGAGGACGTGGTGGCCGGTATTCGAACCCCGGTTAACATCGACAGGATGGAGGAGGTGTTTCCGCAGGCCTATCGAGAGCTGCTGGAGACGACCAGCGGCCTGGAGCGGCACTATCAGAACATTCAGGACATCGAGTTTACGATCCAGCAGAACCGGCTCTTCATCCTGCAGACGCGTAACGGGGAGCGAACCGGTGCGGCCGCTCTCAAGATTGCCGTTGACATGGTCAACGAGGGACTGGTCGAAAAATCGATTGCGGTCAACACCCTGGTCGAACCCCGGCATCTGGGTCAGTTGCTCCACCCCCAGTTCGAAGACGTGTCCGGTTACGGGGAGCAGGTGATTGCCCGTGGCCTGCCGGCGTCTCCCGGAGCAGCGGTCGGTCAGGTCGTCTTCTCAGCCAACCAGGCGGAGGCCGCAAAAGAGGCTGGAAAGCAGGTCGTACTGGTGCGCGTCGAAACGACAGCCGAAGACGTGGGGGGTATGAATGCGTCCGAGGGAATTCTGACTTCGCGAGGCGGAATGACCTCTCATGCGGCCGTTGTGGCCCGGGGATGGGGAAAACCCTGTGTTGCGGGCTGCAGCGCCATCAACATCGACGACGATGCCGGGTCGTTCAGCAGCGGAGGCGTCACGGTGCGCCAGGATGACTGGATTTCCATCAACGGCTCCACGGGAGAGGTCATACTGGGTCAGCAGGACCTGGTGGAGCCCGAACTCGGCGGGGATTTTTCAGCCTTCATGGAGTGGGTCGACGCATTCAGGACCATGAAGGTGAGAACCAACGCGGACGCCCCCGACGACGCCGCCAAAGCCAGAGGATTCGGGGCCCAGGGAATCGGCCTGTGCCGCACCGAGCACATGTTTTTTGAGGATGACCGCATTCAAAGCATGCGAGAGATGATTCTGGCCCGCTCGCAGGATGCCCGACGGGAGGCGCTGGCCAAACTCCTGCCCTACCAGAAAGAGGACTTTCGGGGCATTTTCCGAGCCATGGACGGCTTTCCGGTCACGATTCGCCTCTTGGATCCGCCCCTTCACGAGTTTCTGCCTCACGAGGAAGCCGACCAGTTGAAGATGGCCGAGACGATGGGCCTTTCCGCTGCCGAAGTCGCGGAGAAGGTCGTGTTTCTGAGCGAGATCAATCCCATGCTGGGCCATCGAGGCTGCCGGCTGGGGATCCTCTACCCGGAGATTACGGAAATGCAGTCGCGAGCCATCCTGGAGGCCGCTGTCGAACTGGACCAGGAGGGTGTGAGGGTGTTACCGGAAATCATGGTCCCGCTGGTCGGTACACTCCAGGAATTCAGCAACCAGAAAGATGTGATCCGTGCGACGGCTGAAAGAGTATTCGCGGAAAAAGGTGCCCGGGTCGAGTACCTGATCGGCACCATGATCGAGGTTCCGCGGGCCGCCCTGACGGCCGGTGAGATTGCACCGGAAACCGACTTTTTCTCTTTCGGGACCAACGACCTGACCCAGATGACCTTCGGCTACAGCCGCGACGATACGATGAGGTTTCTCCCCGACTACATTGTCCGCAAGATCCTTCCCGAGAACCCCTTTGAGTCCATCGACCGGAACGGGGTGGGACAACTGGTCCGCCTGGGGACGGAAGCGGGCCGCGCTGCCCGTCCCGGGCTCAAGGTGGGTATCTGCGGCGAGCACGGCGGAGATCCTTCCTCGGTGCACTTCTGTTTTGAGGTGGGTATGGACTACGTCTCCTGCTCACCCTTCCGCGTCCCTATCGCTCGTCTGGCCGCAGCCCAGGCGGCCTTGCGGGCGAAGGATTAGGGGCCAGGGGCCATCGACGTGAGACTCAGTAGCGCGCGTGAACAAGCGCGTCTTCCCAAACAAGCGCGTCTTTGGTCTTGGGCGGGAACGCGATTGTTTTCCGGGGCTGTCGATTGGGGAGGGGCTCAGACCGTGGGGTCCCATGGTCATAGGTCTTGAAAGTTGGAGGAGCCCTTGGGTGCTGCGGCCGGGGGGATTTAAACGGCCGCAGCACCCAAGGGCTCCTTCAACTTTCCTGGGATCAAAACGACCGCCGCCCCACCTCGTTCACGATGCAGTACAGGGCGAACCCTCCATAGACGAGTGAGGCAATTCCCACCATGCAGATTCAGCCCGCGGGGTTTTGCCGAAGGAGGCAAATAGCGAAGGTTCATGTACAGCGTCAAGGGCGTATAAACGGCCATCGCGAATCCGCTGACCAGGGCCGCGTTGAAAATGAGACTTAGGTCGGCTTTCCGCGCTTTTTCTATCTAAGCGAGTTCTCCCTTTCCAGGTTTCCGGAAAGCTCGCTTCATCTCCTCCTGCCCCCCCGGGAACGCGACATGTGGGGGCTCCGGTTGAAGTTCTGATTCCGCTGCACGCTGCGCTGCCGGGTCAGTACGGTTCGCATAATAAAGACCTCATCAAATAGACCAGTAGCCTGTCGTGGGTGGGCCATTCTACTGCAGTTCCCGGGCTTTCACCACGGGCTGCCGGAGAGAGGGTTCCTGGAGACGGATCTGTGCTCTGAAGACTGCCTCTTGGTGCAGTATTCGTACGCCTAAAGCATTACTTGCGGACTCCTGGCCGACTGTGATTCAATCCGGCAGCCTTTGGTACTCAATGGAGTGACCAGTGCTCAATAGAGTGACCACGCCGGGAAAAGGCCGATGAAGCGAGGGGCGTTCGCCTGGCGGAGTCCAACCTGAAAGGAATCTCATGAAACACGTTTTGAAACTACTGGCAATAGTGACTCTGGTCGCCGCTTCGGCCCACGCCCAGGGCAAGCCGAACATCGTCATTATCTGGGGCGATGACATCGGGTACTGGAACGTCAGTGCCTACAACCAGGGGATGATGGGTTACCAGACGCCCAACATCGATCGGATCGCCAGAGAGGGCGCCCTCTTTACCGACGCCTATGGAGAGCAGAGCTGCACAGCGGGGCGCGCGGCGTTCATCACGGGACAGAGTCCCTTCCGGACCGGACTGACCAAGGTGGGACTCCCGGGCGCCGACCTCGGCCTCCAGGTACAGGACCCGACGATTGCCGGTTATTTGAAGACCAAGGGATACATGACCGCCCAGTACGGCAAGAATCACCTTGGGGACCGCGACGAGCACCTGCCTACCAATCATGGCTTCGACGAGTTCTTCGGTAACCTCTACCATCTCAACGCCGAGGATGAGCCGGAACATCCCGACTATCCCAAGAATCCAGAGTTCAGGAAGCGCTTCGGTCCGCGCGGCGTGATCAAATCCTTCGCGGACGGTCGGATTGAAGACACTGGTCCGCTGAACATGAAAAGAATGGAGACGGGCGATGAGGAGGTCACGGCCGGAGCCCTGGATTTCCTGGAGCGCGCCCACCGGGCCGAAAAGCCGTTCTTCCTGTGGTGGAACTCTACACGCATGCACATCTGGACACGTCTGAAAGCCGAGTCCGAGGGCGTGACCGGTCTTGGCATTTACCCCGACGGGATGGTCGAGCACGATGGTCATGTGGGCCAGATTCTGGATAAGCTGGATGAACTGGGACTCACTCAGAACACGATCGTCATGTACTCCACCGACAACGGTGCCGAGAGCTTCAGCTGGCCCGACGGCGGGACCACACCTTTTCGCGGTGAGAAAAACGAGAACTGGGAGGGGGGCTACCGGGTCCCGATGCTGGTGAGGTGGCCGGGTATGATCGAGCCGGGCAAGAAGGTGAACGAGATCGTCTCCCACCTGGACTGGTTTCCGACCATTGCCGCAGTACTCGGTGACAGCGACCTCAAGGAAAGGCTTAAGCAGGGAACAACTTTAGGCAGCCGCAGCTACAGGGTCCACCTCGACGGGTACAACTTCCTGCCTTACCTCAAGGGAGAGACTGAAGAGTCGCCTCGCAAGGCGTTTTTCTACTTCTCAGACGGCGGTGACCTGCTGAACCTCCGCTACGCTCACTACAAGATCGTCTTTGCCGAGCAGCGGGCACATGGCTTCGACGTCTGGCAGGAGCCGTTTACGTTCCTGCGACTGCCGAAGTTGTTCAACCTGCGCTCGGATCCCTTCGAGGAGGCTGACCACATCGGCATGGGCTACCCGCGCTGGCGGGCAGAGCACCTTTTTGTACTGGTGCCGGCTCAGGTGATCGTGGGTGAGTTTCTGAAGACGTTCCAGGAGTTTCCGCCCCGCCAGGCCCCGGCCAGTTTCTCGATTGACCAGGTCATGGAGAAGTTGAAGCCGCCCACGGGCTGAGGCTCGGAGGGACTGAGCAAACCGAGGGTCGCTGCCGCCTTTTGGGGCGGCAGCAAGCGTCTGGCACGTCAAAACTTGTAGCCGATCGTGGAGCTGATGCCGAAGTCGTTCGTCGGCACATCGTCCGTCGGGGGACGGCTGTCGTAGTTGTTCCACAGGCCGAATCCCCAGGACAAGTCCTTGATCAGCTCGTAGCGGATGCCGGAGGTGAGGTCGATTCGAATTCGTCCGAAATCCGACATGCTGGGCCAGAAAGTCACACGGGTCGAGATGTCCCGCTCCTTGCCCTCGAAGCGGAAACAGTCGATGCTGAAGGACGCCATCCCTTCTACATTGTTCCGAGGCTCGCTCTCCCGAAAATGCTCGTTGGTGACGGCCGCTCCACCGATGGCCCTCAGGATCACGCGGTTGGTGTGTTTTAGATAGCGTCCCAGGCCCCCTCCGCCCAGACTCCGCAGTTGCAGTCCCAGCTCCTCGTTTTGCTGGAACTGGCCCAGCCCTATTCCAAACCATCGATCCCGGAAGCGACGCTCGTGATAAAACTCCAGATCATTTCGGGTCAGAGTATCCAGTTCCTGCTGCTTGGTGAGAAACGAACTGTAGGACATGGAGGTCGTGCCTTTCTTGGTCCGATAGGTGGTTTCGGAGGTTAGATTGTAGGTGGCGCTGCGGTTGGCCCGGGTCACATCGAATCCCAGGTCGACCCGGGCTTCGATGCGGTCCCAGAACTTCTTGTCCAGGGGCCCCATACGGACGATGTCGATCCGTTCCAGGGTATTGACGACTTGGCCGCCCAGGTCCAAGTTTATGACGCCATCCTGGCCGGATTCGGGAAAAGATCCGCCGAAGCGGGCCCCTCCGCCCACTTCCACATCAAAGGTCTGCGGGCTGGTCACGCGCAGGACTCCCCGCTACTCAATGGCGATCGTCCCCATAAAATCAGTGCTGACGCTCAGAATCCCTCTGTCCAGACTCTTGATTTCGCCGGTCACAGTGTCCCCGTTTCTGAGGTGGATGACGTCCAGCTTCCCCCGGCCTTGCAGCAGAGGCATCGCAAGAATGAAGAACAACAGCGTCTTGACTAGAAGAGCAGAGGGCTTCCTGGGTCTGAGCATGGGACGTCTCCGGTTTGACTGCCTAAAACGCTAAACGGACTGCTATTGTACTTAGACATGAAAGGGAGCGCAGGTCGGATCATCCTTCCTGCTGACAGAATGCTCGGGAAATATCATCACGGCCATTTGTTCCGGCGCCGGAAGTGTGGCCCCCTCCGGGGGCCGACGCGCTTACTCCGTGCGCGCTACTGACGTGTTGCCCACGTGCTTGCTCCGCGCGCGCTACCACATCCGGGCCAGCGGGGAGCCTCGGTACTGCTGCACGTCAGTAGCGCGCGTGCAACAAGCGCGTCGATCCATCAGCCCCACAGCCCTGAAGGCAGGTTCTTGACGAAACACATCCACGGTCGGGCACCTGGACCGAGGGATGACGAACGGTTACGCTGGAAGACCGAAAACTCGAGATCATAAGGAGGTCCTGGATGGCAAAATGGTATTTCGAACCCGGACACACGGCTGCGGAGTTTGCGGTCCGACACATGATGGTGTGCTTCGTCAGAGGGGCGTTCAAAAACGTGCAGGGAACCCTGGATTTCGATCCGGAGGATCCGGGGAGTGGATCCGTAGAAGTGCGGATGGATGCAAAGGCGATCTGGTCGGGAGACGAAGGCCGAGACGACCACCTGCGCAGTGCCGACTTCCTGGATGCGGACAACCATTCTGAGATCACTTTCAGCGGCAGCGAGGTGGAGGTCCTGAGCAGCCACAACTACCGCGTCACAGGAGATCTCACGATCCGCGGGGTCACCCGGAGTGCCACGCTGGATGTCACCTACCTGGGGCCATGGGAGACGCCCTGGTGGGAAGATGGAGAGGACAAGGGTCCGAAGACACGAGCAGGATTCGTAGCCACGACCGCCATCAACCGTCATGATTTCGGCGTGAGCTGGAACGGCACGCTGGACAAAGGAGGTATCGTGGTCGGCGATACCGTCGACATCACCATTGATGCCGAGGCCATTCTGGACGACTGAATCCTTTCATCGTTCAGTACCTGTGAAGCGGCCATCAGAGCCCGCTGCGGGAGCAGCGGGTGGGAAATGTTGCGGGTTGGTCCAGTTCCTCCCCCTGGCTTCCGCCAGGGGCTCTGATTGGCCCGGTAGCAGCACTGCACGGTCCTCTCCGTACGGTTTATTTGACGAAAAGCAGTGATTACTCTATTATATTGAAATGATCATTACAGAAGCGCGCGAAATGACTTCAGGCAGCGAACCGGAGACGAGAGATCGCTTGATTGGGGCGGCCTCCCGTCTGATTCATGCTCGTGGGTTTGCGGCCACCGGGGTGGCTCCGATCCTGGAGGGGGCCGGGGCTGGAGCGAGCAGTTTCTATCACTTCTTCGCGTCGAAGGAAGAACTGCTGCTGGTGGTACTGGAACGCTATCGGGAGAGGCTCGAGGCGGAAATCGCAACGCCCTCCGAGCAAGATTCCCCGGATCCGGTGGACCGGGCCTTCAGCATCCTGGACTTCTACCGGGATTTCCTGGTGGCAACCGGTTGCGGGTTGGGTTGCCCGGTTGGAAATCTATCCGGAGAACTGGCTGATTCCCACCCCCGCGTCCGTGAGCGCATCGAGGCGCTCTTCGAAGCCTGGCGCGGCGCGGTTGCCTCGTGCTTCAGGGAGCTCGAGAGCGAGCTGCCGTCGGAAGTCGACCCCCGGTCCCTGGGGACACTCTTTCTGGCTGCTCTTGAGGGCGGGGTTATGCAGGCCCGGGTGGCCCGCAGCCTGGAACCCTTTGAAACCACCTACTGGTACCTGCGTGACTACGTCCATCGGCTGCTGGGCAGGGATGAGGAAGTGTTGTGAACCCGCTACCGGCAAACCCTGCCCGTGCGCCGGCTTGCCGCTAACCACCTCAACTTGACCGGCATCCCCTTCTCTAATAGATTGGGCGGCTTGTTAGGGAGGTCGAAGATGCGGGATTCACTCCGGGCCGAAAGGGCTTTCTTCCTGGCCCTTTTGGGGTTGATGATGGGGGTTGTCTCCTGCTCCGGCCCGACCGACAGCCCGGCCGTTTTTCGACTGGTGGACGGTTTCAAGGGAGAGATGGTGAGCGGCGCACCCGCCACGGTACGGCCGCCGGAACCCCTGGCCCTGTGGGATTTAGGCGCTCCTGTCGAAGGAAAGGAGTTGGCCGGAAACCTGGGCTGGCAGGTCGGGGACGGGGTGGCCGGGGTGGCGGTCCGCAAGGGTCGGCTCAGCGGTAAAGCCCGCACCGACTACCCGATTGTCTACACCAGGCGGACGGAGAATCTCGACGACAACGATCTGCTCCATTCCGTTGAGATTCAGATGCGGGCCAGCCGGGGAACCGAGCTTCGCATCAGCACAGCCGGTCCCGAGGATCCCGAATTCGACGACATCATTGCACAGGCTCGCGTCTTCCCCTGGCCGGATGCAACACCCATACTGGCGGGCGAAGACTTCCAGACCTACACGATCATGGTTTCTCGGTCCACACCGGCCTCACGAGCCCATCACCTGCTCATCAGCCCCACGGACGTCGCCGGAGCGGAATTCGAGATCGGGTCCGTTCGGATGGTTTCCCGTAAGGAGCACCTGACAACAATTCCATCGGGCGTCAGCTGGCAGGGTCTTTCAGAGATCTACCGGGCAAGCCTGGTGTCCCGGTCTCCGGAATCCATCGAGGTTTCGCTTCAACTCCCCACCCGTCCCTGGTTTGATCTGGGAATCGGGACTCCCGAAGACGGCTCGGTGACTTTCTCGATCCACCTCGATGACGGTTCCGGGAATCAGCGCCGGCTTCTGCGCCGGACCCTCACCACACCCCACCGCTGGGAATCCGCACCCCTGGATCTGGAGGAGTATTCGGGCCGGCGAGTGACCTTGCGCCTGTCTCTGGCGGCTGAAGAGGAAGGAAGACTGGGCTTCTGGGGCAATCCGGTCCTGAGATCGAGGGGGCATCTACCGGGCGGAACCCGGACCGGTACGCAGCTGCCGCAGGGGGTCATCCTGATTATCGCGGATACCCTGCGCAGCGATCATCTCAACTTCCACGGTTACCGGCGGGAAACCGCGCCCTTCCTCGGCAGGCTGGCGTCGGAAGACGCGTTGTTCAAGAATACGATTGCCCAGGCCACCTGGACCAAAGTGTCCGTACCCTCGATTATGACTTCTCTTTACCCCACCTCCCATCGAGTGGTCGATTTCAGGGACCGGCTGCCGGCTTCGGCCGTCACGCTGGCCGAGGTCTTCCGCGAGGCCGGCTATGCCACCCTGGGCTACTCTTCCGTGTTTTTCAGCGGGAAGTTCACGAATCTGCACCAGGGCTATGAGGAGCTTCATGAATTCGGGTCCACTTCCAGGGAGAAGCCGAGCAAGACTGCCCGTGAGTATGTGGATCGCCTGACCGAATGGCTGGAAGTTCACCGGGAAGTGCCTTTCTTCGTGTTCCTGCATGTATTTGATCCCCATAGCCCCTACGAACCGCGCCGCCCTTACAACTCGATGTGGGCGGATCTGTCTCTGAAAGAAGAGCACGAAGAGCAGCTGGAATCAGTCAGGAAGGTGATCAAGGATCCACTCCTGAAGCGCCACGGAATGCCGGCCAGGAATGAAGTGGTTGAAGCGGGATTCGATCCGCAGAAGTACGTCGACTACGACATGGACTGGTACGATGGATCGATCCGCGAGATGGACCGAGAGGTGGCGCGGCTGGTGGAGCGCCTCCGGGAACTCGAACTGGCCGACAGGACCCTGCTCCTTTTTACCAGCGATCACGGCGAGGAGTTTCACGATCATGGGCGGATGTTTCACGGGCAGTCGGTCTACGGAGAATTGAATCGAGTCCCTCTGGTGATGCACCTGCCGGGTCGAATCCCCGCGGGGATCATCGTGGACGAAACCGTACAGAGCATAGATATCATGCCGACCATTCTGGAACTGGCCGGTCTTTCGCCACCGCCGGGAATCCCGGGCCGGACCCTGGTGCCTCTCCTGAACTCGAAGGATTCCGGACCCCCGGAGGCCGGGGAGGACGGATGGATCACTCGACCGGCCATCACGGAAAGAAACCTGACCGGCGATTCCGCGGGCGCCCCCCCTCCCCGGGACGTGGGGGCAACCAGCATTATCTTTGAGGGATGGAAGCTGATCGTCTCGTCCAGAAAGGGTTCTGACGAGGCTCCCGGTGTGGAACTCTTTAGACAGGCGGATGATCCGCTGGACCAGAAGGACCTGGCCGAGCAGCACCCTGAGGTTGTATCGAGGCTCCAGGGCCTGCTCGAAGAGTGGCGCCTGGAGGCGCTGGCAACCCGGTTACCCGAGGCTGAATCAACTGAGGGGATGAGCCAGGAAGACCTGCAGCGATTGAAAAGCCTGGGATATATCCAGTAGAGGCAAACCTGCTGAGCACAACAGACGTCCCTGGAAGTCCGTGGTGGAGGGTGGTTCTCTGTCTGGTCATTTTCTTGAGTACCTCCCTGCCCGCTCATGCCTATATCGGACCGGGCGCCGGAGTGGCCTTTGTCTCCTCTTTTCTGGTCGTTCTCGTCACTCTTTTCCTGGCCTTTTTCACTCTTTTGACCTGGCCGATCCGCTGGGCCTTTCAAACCCTTCGAGGCCGGACAGCTCTGCGCCGGAGCCGGGTTCGGCGCGTCATCGTCCTGGGCCTGGACGGTCAGGATCCGAAGCTGACCGAAAAGTTCATGGAGGAAGGCGAACTTCCGAATTTCGCACGGCTTCGGCAGGTCGGATCCTACGCTCGCCTGGCCACCTCGCTGCCGGCCGAGTCTCCGGTGGCGTGGTCCTGCTTTCAGACCGGCTGCAATCCCGGCAAGCACCGGGTCTTCGACTTCCTGGTTCCCAATCGCAAGTCCTACCTGCCGGAACTCTGCTCGGCACGGATTGAAGCTCCGCGGCGAACCCTCAAGATCGGCCCTTATCGGGTGCCCCTGGGCAAACCCCTGATTCAGTTCGAGCGCAAGAGCCAGTCCTTCTGGAAGATCCTGGGAGATTTCGGGATATTCAGTACGATTCTGCGGGTGCCCACCAGCTTTCCTCCTGAGAAGTTCCGGGGTGTCCTGCTCTCAGCCATGTCGGTCCCCGACCTGCGCGGAACCCAGGGTACTTTTTCCTACTACAGCACCGATCCCTCCGAGATCGGAAGAATGACGGGAGGAGAGCCGATCCTGGTACAACTCGAGAACGGTTCGGCCCGAACCTTCATCCTCGGTCCCGAGAACCCCATCCGCCGGCCGTCCGCCGAGATGAAAATCCCCCTGCGCATTGAAACCGCCTCGAATGGTTGCGACGCCCGCCTGAAGGTCGGAAAGAAAGAGTATCCGCTTACGGCAGGAGAATTCAGCCCCTGGGTCCCCCTCGAGTTTCGCCCGGGTCTGGGCATGAAGATCCGTGGAATGAGCCGCTTCCTTCTGCTCGAAACTTCACCTCATCTCAAGCTCTACATGACTGCCATCAACATCGATCCCGATCGGCCTGCTCTCCCCATATCCAACCCGGTGACGTATTCCATGTATCTCTCCAAGACCCAGGGGAGGTTTTGCACGCTGGGCCTGGCCGAAGACACCTGGGCACTCAATGAAAGAGTTCTGGACGAGAAAGCTTTTCTGAAACAGGCCTATCTGATCCACGAAGAGCGGGAGAAGATGTTCTTCGACGCCCTGGCCCGGACCAGAAGGGGATCGGTCGTGTGTGTCTTCGATATCACCGACCGAGTCCAGCACATGTTCTGGCGCTACCTGGAAGCAGATCACCCGGCCAATACCGACAAGGAAGCAGAGGATCACCGAGATGAAATCCTCGAGCTCTACCGCCGGATGGATGACCTCCTGGGGCGGACGCTGGAGCAAGTCGATGATGACACGGCGCTCATCGTGATGTCCGACCACGGCTTCAACTCCTTTCGTCGCGGCGTGAACCTCAATACCTGGCTCTACCAGAACGGCTATCTGGCCTTGCACAATTCGCCCCGTGGAGAAGAGTGGTTTCATGATGTGGACTGGGAAAACACGCGGGCCTACGCGGTAGGCCTGGGAGGCATCTACCTGAAGGTAGAGGGGCGAGAGAGCCGGGGCCTGGTGTTCCGTTCCCAGATGCGGCACCTGAAGGATGAACTGAGATCAAAACTGAAAGCACTGCGGGATGAAGAGACCGGAGAACCGGCTATCAGCGAGGTCTACGACACCCGCGAAGCTTATTCGGGGCCTTACGTGGCCGACGGCCCTGACCTGGTGGTGGGTTGCCGGACGGGCTACCGCACGTCCTGGCTTTCGGTAACGGGCGGCGTTACGGATCGGGTTCTGGAAGACAACCTGAAAAGCTGGAGCGGGGACCACTGTATGAATCCGCCCGAGGTCCCCGGCATCCTCTTCTGCAACCGCAAGATGGATCGGACCGGCATCAAAATCACCGACATCGCACCCACCGTGCTGGATCTCTTCGGCGTGCCCATCCCGGAATGGATGGACGGGAGTCCATTCCTGGGCGAGCCTGCGGGTGAGGGAAATCGAGAATGAGAATATTTCTTGCCTGCCTGGCAGGCCTCCTGCTCTTGACCGCCTGTTCCACTCAGGGCCCCCCGGCCAGGCGCGTACTCATTCTGGGAATCGACGGCCTGGATCCAACGATTTTGCGGGAGTTCATGGAGGAAGGCCTTCTTCCCAACTTCCGGGCGCTGGCCGGCGAGGGCGACATGGCGCCGCTGACCACAACCATGCCGCCCCTGAGTCCGGTGGCCTGGTCCACGTTCATCACCGGTATGGATCCCGCCGGACACGGGATTTTCGATTTCATCCACCGGGACCCGGCCAGTTATTCACCGGAGTTTTCCATTGCCCGGGCGACCCCGGCCGGCCTGGCGCTCTCCGTCGGATCCTGGGTCATCCCTTTGCAGGGAGGCTCAACCGAACAATTGAGGCAGGGCACCTCCTTTTGGGAGATGCTGGAGGCGCGGGGTGTCCCCACGACCATATTTCGCATGCCCGTGAATTTCCCTCCCAGTTCTCCGGGGCACTCTCTTTCCGGGATGGGGACTCCGGATTTCCTGGGAACCCAGGGCGGGACGTTTACACTCTTCACCACCAGCCCTCCTCCGCGCGCCGCCGACATCACGGGAGGCCGCTTCTCCAGGGTTGCAGTGGTCAATCACCGGGTGGAGGCGCGGCTGGAAGGACCGGATAACCCGTTCCGCCAGGAGCAGGTCCCTGCGCCGGCTGACGGGAGTCCCGTCTTCCGGAGCCGCAAGCTGTCACTGGATTTCAAGGTCTTCGTGGATCCCGAACACCCGGTTGCGAAACTGGCCGTGCAGGGCCGTGAGTTTGTTCTCCGCCGGGGCGAGTGGAGCGACTGGATTCGGCTGGACTTTGAAGCGGTTCCCTACCTGGTCTCGGTGAGCGCCACGGCTCGTTTTTACCTCAGGCAGGTGCGGCCCGACTTCGAGCTCTACGTCTCGCCGCTGCAGATCAACCCCGAAGATCCGGTCATGCCGATCTCGACCCCGGCCGGCTGGTCCCATGAGCTGTTCCAGGACCTCGGCTACTTCCACACCCAGGAACTTCCAGAGGATACGAAGGCCCTGTCGGGAGGAGTGTTCACGGGAAAGGAATTCTGGGAGCAGTCCCAGTTCGTTTACCGCGAGCAGATGAAGGCGCTCGGCCACCTGCTGGGCCGGTTCGAGGAGGGTCTTTTCTTTTTTTACTTCTCCTCGGTGGATCAGGGCTGCCACATGCTGTGGAGGTACATCGATCCCGAACACCCGGCCTGGGTGGACGACCCGGAGCTACGGGATTCGGTCCGGACGCTGTACCGGGAGATGGACGAGGCTCTGGGGCTGATGCGGGCAAAGGTGGGGGAGGAAGACACCCTGATCGTCATGTCCGACCACGGTTTTTCGCCTTTTTACTGGCAGGTGAATCTGAACTCGTGGCTGGCGGAGAAAGGATATGTCCGCCTCAAGGACCCGACCGACCGGGACGCTCCCCTGTTCTCCAACGTGGACTGGTCGAGGACGTCCGCCTACGCTCTGGGGCTCAACGGCGTCTACATCAATCTCAGGGGTCGGGAGGGACGGGGAATCGTTTCTCAGGGAGTGGAGTACGAACAGCTTCTCGAGCGGCTGGAGGGGGACCTGAAGGCCATGACGGACTCGCGTAACGGCAACTCGCCGGTCAGCTTCGTGAGCAGGCCGCACAGGGACCTGAAGGGCGACCACTGGCAGCACGGTCCCGATCTGATCGTGGGCTACGACACCGGGTATCGGACTTCCTGGAAGAGTCCGCTGGGGGAATTCCCCCGGGAGATCTTCGAGGATAACGAGGACGCCTGGAGCGGAGACCACAGTATCGACTACCGCCTGGTTCCGGGTGTTCTCCTCAGCAACCGAAAAATCAGCCTGCCCGACCCGGCGCTGTATGATCTTACGGTCGCAGTGCTGGACGAGTACGGCGTCGAAAAGCTTCCCGAAATGATCGGAGAGGACTGTCTGGAAGCCAAATGAGGAGGGTTTCATGTTTGGTCCCAAAGTGAAGATCAACAAACATTTGATGGAGAGGATCAAGAAGTATTCGGAGATTGCCGGCTATTCCTCGGTGGAGGAGTTCGTGGAACACGCCCTCGAGAACGAGCTGGCCAAACTGGAGGATGCCGACTCGGCAGAGGAAATCAAGAAAAGACTCCAGGGCCTCGGGTATATCTCTTAGGTTTAGAGCGGGAGGGGCCTCAGGGCCGTGACCGGCGGGATTGTGGGAAGAGGCGGCAAGGGCTGCGGCCGGAGGGATTTAAACGGCCGCCTCCCTTGCCGCCTCTTCCCACAATCCGCGATGTGATCGGACCTTGGAGGGCCCTCCTACCCTGGGATGTCGCGACCGACTTTGTTATGACGACCGTCATCTACACCATCAACCGGGTCATGGAGACCATCTTTTCCCTCCTGATCTGGCCCTTTCGCATGCTGCCGCCGATCTGGGGGCTGGTTTTCGTCTCTTTGTTAGCCGGACTCTTCATGGTGTGGGTCTATGGGCGTGTTTCCAACCAGGCCGCGATTGAACAGGTGCGAAACCGCATCCGGGGGAACCTGCTGGGAGTCCGCCTCTACCAGCACGATGTTCCAGTGGTGCTCCGTCTTCAAGTGAGTATTCTGAGAGACACCCTGACCTATATGAACCATTCGCTGTTTCCGATGCTGGTGCTGCTGATTCCCATTCTCTTCCTCCTGGTGCAGCTCAATTACAGCTTTGGCTTCCGGCCGCTCCTTCCCCGGGAGGCCGCTCTTGTGAAGGCCACCTTCGCGGATCCGTCGTTGCTCGGGGACGTCCATCTGGAGGTTCCCTCCGGAGTCGAAGTAGAAACGCCGGCGGTGCGCATCCCGAGTCTGGGCGAGGCCACCTGGAGAATCCGGCTCAAAGAACCCGGCCGCTATGCAATGAAGCTGCACGTCGGCGGTCAAACCGTCGAAAAGGATGTTCAAGGGGGGACCGGGTGGGGGCCGGTCTCGCCGCTCAGGTCTTCAAGTTTCACCGACGTGCTCCTTTATCATGGTGAGGCGCCACTGCCGGAATCGATCCGGGTTTCCAGCATCGAAGTGGTGTATCCGCCCCTTCCACTGAAGGTGTTCGGGTGGCAGGTTCACTGGCTGGTCTTTTTCTTCGTGGCTTCCGTCCTGGCAGCCTTTGCCTGCAAGGGACCGATGGGCGTGAAACTGTAAGAGGAGATACCCTTGCTTACGACCCTCAGACAGTTCTGGATGGGCCGCCGCCGGGGAGAGACCGTTATTGTCGTGTCCGGGCTGCCCCGCTCCGGAACATCCATGGCGATGAAGATGCTGGCAGCCGGCGGGATACCGTTGCTGACGGACGAAGTTCGAGTCGCGGACGAGGACAATCCGAAGGGTTACTTCGAGATTGAAAGGGTCAAGGACCTTAGTGAGCAGCAGGACAAGTCCTGGCTGAGGGAGGCTCGGGGGAAGGCCATCAAGGTCATCTCGCACTTTCTCCGTGAACTGCCTGTAGACCATACCTACCAGGTCATCTTTATGAACCGCCACCTACAGGAAGTAATGCGTTCCCAGAACAAGATGCTGGTCCGTCGCGGAGAGGCGCTTAGTTCGGATGATGAGAAGGTAATGACCCTTTTCGAGCAGCACCTGCGGTCGCTCCAGCCGTGGCTCAGACGACAGCCCAATTTCAAAGTCTTGGATCTGCGCTACTCCGAGGTCGTCGGGGACCCTCTGCGGGGAGCCGCACAGATTGCAGGATTTCTGCGGCAGGAACTTGACGCTGCCGTTATGGCGTCTGCTGTGGACCCCGATCTGTATCGCAACCGGGCGGGCTGACGAGTTGGTTCCGGGTCCGGGGCTCCGGGTTCTGGAACCTCTTGACTTTGGACTCTCGAGGGTCAACCTTAGAAGAAGAAAAGGAGGATTTCACATGCGCTTCCTACTGACCGCGAACCTGCCCCACGAACCGTTCAACTCCCTGGTGAGGGAGGGAATTGCCGGTCAAAGAATAGCGGCTATTCTGGAGGATCTGAATCCTGAGGCGGTGTACTTCACCGAGCTTGACGGGACCCGCTGCGCAGTTCTGGTGATCAACATTGATGATCTTTCCGAGATACCGCGCTACGCCGAACCCTTTTTTCTTTCCTTCAATGCCGACTGCCAGTTTCGGATTGCCATGAGCCCGGAAGACCTGGCCCGGGGCGGTCTGGAAGGCCTGGGCCAAAAGTGGGGTTAGGGATGTCTGGCGCCAGGTTCTGATTCATATCCCTACCCCCGGCTTCCGCCGGGGGCTCTGATTTACAGTGCGACAGGCTGACGCATCCTATTGAACCTGTTGGAGGATCGCGAAATCCCCCGGGTTCCAGGCCTGGGCGATGATGTAGTAGCGGTCGCCGATCTTGCGCAGGACCGCGTTGTGAATGTGCTGGAACTTTTCCAGGCCCAGCTCCTCTTTGATCATGATTGCGGAAACCAGCTTGCGGTTCCGGAAGAGATAGATGGGTGCCCCTTTATCCCGGTCGTGTCCGTGCAGGCACCCGGCAATAGCCAGACCACCGGCGTAGTCGACATCGCAGGGATAAGAGCCGATGGGCAGGCTCCAGGTGGAACGGTAGTGGCCGTAAGGAGTAAAGCGCTCGACCTCCGAGTTGGGCCGGTCGGCGACATCCACTCTCTTCTTGTCCGGAGAAACCGTGATCCCATGGCCCGTTCCGAGTTGCCCCGGCCCTTTCCCCTTTCCCCCGAAGGCCAGGTCATTCCAGACGATGTGAAAGGGGTTGGTGCCGGCAACCCTAGCCGTCAACACATAGTCGAGGCTGGAATAACCGGTCGCGACATAGAGCAGTCCCTTCAGATACTCCACGTCGGTGGGTGCGAACTTGCCCCCGACGAAGAAGTAGTCATCGACGGCAGGCAGATCGAAGTTCGCCCGGCCACTCGGGGGACCCAGCGTGTGCACCAGTTTTCCCTCGATTGTGGTCGTAAAGATGCGGGCGCCGTTGTTGGCCGGGAAAGTCAGGAAGGGGGTTCCATCCGAGCCGTACCAGATGGTGGCATTGTGCATATTCAGGTCCTTCATGCTCTCGTCAGTGTCGAGCATTTGGGTGGACGTCAGGTCGCCGCTGATCTCAATGATCCCGGCCCCCGGCAAAGCGAAATAGGTCTGGCCCCGGCCCGGCCGGCGGTCGACGGCAAAGCCGCCGTGAGCCGACGCCAGAACGGCAACAGCCGCCTCCGGAAGGTGCGAACTCGTATAAAGCACCCGAAAGCGCAGGTCTCCCTGCCCGCTCACTCCTGTCGGGGCGGCAACGGCCACAGTGGTTTCACCGGCTGGTGCAGACGCGGCTGGACCATGGCCCGCATGGGGATGATGGCCCAGTGACCAGGACAGGCCCGAACCGACGACGACTGAGTAAAGTACCCACTTAAAACTGTTCATGCTTGAAAACCTCCGGACTTGGCGATGCGTCTCCTGATTGCCGCTGCATTGTAGTACTTCGGGTCCCGAATAGCACTGGCGATTGCCACCTGGTCCCGTAGGGGCCGGCCTCGTGCCGGCCCGGGTGACGGGCGACCACCAGGGTCGCCCCTGCAGGGTCCGATCGGATCGCTGTCAGCATGTCAGCATGTCAGTGTTTGCAGGATCGCCGCACGCACACCTTTGCCGGGCCGAGACGCGGTGACGCGCTTACTCCGTGTGCGCTACTGAACTACTCGCTGCCGGTCGGTACAGTAGCGCGCGTGCAACAAGCGCGTCGCGAACAGTAGCGCGCGTGCAAACAAGCGCGCCGCCTTCACCCTCCAACCTCCACCCGACCCTGGGACCGCTAGAGTTCTGATCGTCGGGATGGTAGGCTGAGCGAAGAAAAAAATACCATCTCATCGGCAGGAGGAAATCATGGCAGAAAATCGGGGTGTCGTTTACATGGAGCCGGGTGTCGTGGAGGTCCAGAGCATTGACTTTCCGGTACTGGAACTGGGCAACCGAAAATGCGACCACGGCGTCATTCTCAAGATCGTGTCCACCAACATTTGCGGAAGCGATCAACACATGGTGCGAGGGCGGACGACCGCGCCGGCTGGATTGGTGCTGGGCCACGAGATAACGGGAGAGATTATTGAGTGTGGCCGGGATGTCGAATTTCTGCAGGTCGGCGACCTGGTCTCGGTTCCCTTCAACATCGCCTGTGGCCGTTGTCGCAGCTGCAAGGAACGGCACACCGGAGTCTGTCTCAGCGTCAATCCCGCGCGTCCCGGTGCCGCCTATGGATATGTGGACATGGGAGGATGGGTCGGAGGTCAGGCCGAGTACGTGATGGTCCCCTACGCGGACTTCAATCTTCTCAAGTTTCCGGATAAGGACCAGGCCATGGAAAAGATCCGGGATCTCACCCTGCTCTCGGATATCTTTCCGACGGGCTATCACGGTGCGGTAACGGCCGGTGTCGGTCCTGGAAGCATTGCCTACGTGGCTGGAGCGGGACCCGTTGGCCTGGCCAGTGCTGCCTCCTGCCAGCTTCTGGGAGCCGCCTGCGTCATCGTAGGAGATATGATTTCCGAACGCCTCGAACAGGCTCGATCTTTCGGCTGCGAGACGGTGGACCTGCGCCAGGATGCAACCCTGGGGGAACAGATCGAACAGATCGTAGGCGAACCGGAAGTGGACGCGGCGGTGGACTGTGTGGGCTTCGAAGCCCGGGGTCATGGCTCCGATGCGGCGACAGAACATCCGGCCACTGTACTGAACGCCACGATGCAGATCACCAGGGCCGGTGGCGCCATCGGCATTCCCGGTCTTTATGTCACCGGCGATCCGGGTGCCATCGACGAGAATGCCAAGACCGGGGTGTTGAGCATCCGAATTGGTCTGGGCTGGGCCAAGAGCCACCGCTTCACCACGGGGCAGTGCCCGGTCATGACGTATCACAGAGCGTTGATGCAGACCATCCTGTGGGATCGAATCCAGATTGCCGATGCCGTGAATGCGACGGTCATTTCTCTGGATGAGTCACCGGCGGGCTACAAAGACTTTGACCAGGGAGCCGCCAAGAAGTATGTGATCGATCCCCACGCCATGGTGGCGTAAATCGATTCCCGGTACACCGGCACCCACTAGCCCGCATAGATCACCGATTTGGAAATGAAGGTGATTTTGGCAGGCCGGAACGGTTTTCTGAGAGTTTCGCTATCGATCCGGTCCAGGTCGAGTGATGCGGTGGTGTGGATGGTCGTGAATGGAGCGTTTTTCGGGTTCGGAAGAGCGTGACGGAATGTATTCAGGCAGAGCTCGGCCTGAGCGATGGAACGATTTCGTTTTTGGGGGCGTTTGATCGGGACAGACCTCAGCAGCGCAGAGGAATGGCCTGGAGGTTTCGAACGACGGCAGCGAAGACCTCGCTGTAGGGATAGGCTTCCGACATGGAGATCCAGACGTGGCGGACCGTGAGGCGGACCTGGGCGCCGATCTTGAGGAGCTTCAAGCGAATCGTCTGACACTGAGCGCGAGCCAGGGGGGTCTGCTTCAGTCCGAGACGACGCAAGGCGTGCATGAGCATGTAGGCGGCGGAGGACAGATACAGCCGGAGTTGATTGGCGCGCATCGTTGCCGCGCTGGTCCGGTCGGCGAACAGACCCAACTGCTGTTCTTTTATGCGGTTCTCCATGTCGCCCCGCGCACAGTAGAAGTCTTCGTAGAGCGCGCGGGCCCCCAGGCGTTCCGGCGACAGGGAGGTGACGACGAATCGGGGATTGGCGCCTTTGTCCAGGAACTCGGCCTTGCCGACGACGCGTCGCTCCGAGGTCCAACTGTGGCGAGTCCGGTAGCGGAAATCCTTGAACACCCGCGCCGGTCGCCCGGTGGCGTTGAACTCGGCTTCGGCCTGAGTCATCGCTTCGGCGCTCTCTGACTTGAGCCGATCATTGTTGGCCAACCCCATCACGTAATCCACGTGATGGTCTTCACACCAGCGGAGCAAGTCATCCCGGCAAAAGCCCGAGTCGGCCCGGATGACGATCGAGACCTCCGGCCAGCTCTGCCGAATCCGGCCGACGATCCGTTCCAGTTCCTCCACCGATCCCGCGGCCCCATCGATATTGGAACACCGCAACCGGGCGCACAGCAGATGCTCCCCCGAGAAGATGTACAGCGGGAGATAACAGTAGTGGCGGTAGTAACCGTGAAAGAACCGGCCTTCCTGCTGGCCATGGATCGGGTCGTCGGTCGCATCCAGATCCAGCACCATCTCCTCGGGCGCCGATTCGTGGGACTCCACGAAGGCATCCACCATCCAGCCGTCGATCCGGTCCGGGTCCATCGCGATCTTCTTGTACCGCTCCTGCTCATCGACCTCGGCGCCGGTCAACTCCAACCGGTTCAGCGTACACCTGCCCGCCAGCGCCTTCCCCCGATCTGAGGCCTGCCGCCGCCTCTCCCCCAACGGATCGGCCTTATTCACCGCCACCGCCAGCATCGGATCGGTGCGCAACTGATCATGATCGTTCAGATCCTCGTACCCCAGACAGAGTGCGCTGCCCCAACAACTCCTCGACCGTGTGTTCGATCAACCGCGGATCCCGGTGATCCCTGAAACACTCAGCCAGTCCGGCGATCAGACCCGTCCCCCTCTCGACCTCTCGCAACAGCAGCACCCCTGCATCGGAGGTGATCTTCCCGCCGTCGAACCGCGCCTTCACTTTGCGTTGAAATAGTCCGTGAAATTCGAACCTGGCTTGTTTACACTCTGTTCTCATAAGGGCCGCCTCCGTTTGGTTTTGAAGTCTTTCATTCAAAACGCTTTATACCAAACAGGGCGGCCTTTTGAGGTCCCATCGGTGAGAAATGGCGGCTAGCAGTCCGTGGTGGAAATCGCGCGGGCTGCCGGGAGCACACCGCAGCCCGCCTGAGTTGCGGGCTGGTACGGCTCGGAAGCGTGTTATCATTTCTTCCGGATTTCACCCTTTTCCGAGTTCGCCATGATCCGTCAAATTGCCTTCTGTTGCGCCTTAGCCATCCTTTCCAGCTCCTGCTCTTCTCTGTCCCGTTTTGAGATGCCTCCCGACCTGCCCGACCAGGTCGAATTCAACCGCGACATCCGCCCGATTCTTTCCAACAACTGCTCAGCCTGCCACGGGCCGGATGGCGGGCCCCGCAAGGCGAATTTGAGGCTCGACGTCCGGGAAGTAGCCATCAGTCAGCGCCAGGGCTATGACGACCCGGCCATTTCGCCGGGCTCGCCGCGAGCCAGCGCGCTGGTGGAGCGGATACTCCATGAGGATCCGCAAAAGCGCATGCCCCCGCCCGAGAAGGACGAGGTGGGAAGCGGAGGCAAGGTACTGAGCCACCGTGAAAAGGCCCTCCTGATTCGATGGATCGACCAGGGAGCCAAATGGGAGCCGCACTGGGCCTACAAACCTCTCGTTCGTCCCGTGGTTCCCGCTTCCCGGAGCCCGGCAGGGCCTGACCGCAGACCCATCGATCTTTTCATCCGGGCGAAGCTGGCGGACGCGGGGCTGAACCCCTCACCTCGGGCCGACAAGAGGACCCTGATTCGACGCTTGAGCTTCGACCTGCTGGGACTGCCCCCGACCTATGAGGAGGTCCGGGAACTCCTCGAAGCTGCGGATCCAAAGGCCTACGAGAGTGTAGTCGACCGTTTGCTGGCATCGCCGCACTTCGGCGAAAAGATGGCGGTGATGTGGCTGGACCTGGTTCGCTATGCGGATACCAACGGGTATCACTCCGACGTCCATCGTCGTGTCTGGCCGTATCGGGACTGGGTCATTCGGGCTTTCAACGGAAACCTGCCCTTCGACGAGTTCACCCGCCAGCAAGTGGCGGGCGACCTGCTGCCCGGCGACGATCGCGACCCCAGGATCGCCTCCGGCTTCAACCGGCTGGGACAGACCACCAAGGAAGGGGGATCTCAGTCCAAGGAATACCTGGCCAAATACGCCGCGGATCGTGTTCGCACCGTCAGCACCGCCTGGCTGGGCTCGACCATGGCCTGCGCCGAATGCCACGATCACAAGTTCGACCCCTTTACTACTCGCGACTTTTACAGCATGGCTGCTTTCTTTGCGGATGTGAAGGAGATGGCCCTGTTCCTCAATGACCCGTTCATGAAGCCGGAGCGTCCTTTCCCCCCCAGGCCCGCGTCGCGCCGGAAACTGGCCGAGCTCAATCGCGTCGAGGATCGACTACGAGATCTGCTTAGCCCGGAGGCCGGTGAAGACACCGACACCGAGGAAGAGACCAAAGCCCGAGAAGAGGAGATCGCTCAGGAGCAGGTAATCTTTGATCGTCTGTCCGATGAACTTCACGTGACCCTGGTGACCGAGGCCGTAGAGCCTCGCATGGTGCGGGTGCTGCCCCGCGGAAACTGGCAGGACGATTCCGGCGAAATCGTGCAGCCCGCCGTCCCGGAGTTTTTGCCCGATCTGCAGGTAGACGGGCGCCGCGCCAGTCGTCTCGATCTGGCCAACTGGATCGCGTCGCCGGAAAATCCTCTGACGCCGAGGGCCTTTGTCAACCGCCTGTGGAGAGAGTTTTTTGGAAGGGGTATCTCCGGGAATACTGGAGACCTCGGGGCTCAGGGCGAATGGCCCACTCACCCGGCCCTGCTCGACTGGCTTGCCGTCGAGTTCGTGGAGAGCGGCTGGGATGTCAAGGCTATCGTCAAGGGCATCGTCATGTCCGAGACCTACCGCCAGTCGTCCGTTCCCAGCCGGGAAATGACAGCGGTTGATCCGGACAACCGGTTGTTCGCAAGGCAGTCACGATTCCGGCTCAAGGCCGAACTGGTTCGAGACACCGCCCTGGCCATCAGTGGACTCCTCCATCGCAGCATCGGAGGCCCCAGTTTCAAGCCCTACCAGCCGGAGGGCTACTGGAAGGACATCCAGACCTTTGGAGTCCCGGGTCCCGGATCCGAGTGGGTGGCCTCCAGTGGAGAGGACCAGTATCGACGCGGTCTCTATGTCTACTGGAAAAGGACTTTCCTGCATCCGGCCCTCAAGGCCTTTGATGCGCCGGAGCGCCAGGAGTGTACCGCCGAGAGAGCCACCTCCAACACGCCGGTTCAGGCCCTGGTGCTGCTCAACGATCCAACCTTTGTGGAATCGGCTCGCGTCTTCGCTCAGAAGGTTCTGGCCGAATCGGAGACTGGTTCGGGTTCGCGCCTCGATTTTGCTTTCCGGCGAGCCGTGGGAAGGCTCCCGTCGGAAGGCGAGAAGGAAGAGTTGAACAAGTTGCTGGAGGGTCAGCTCGAGCGCTATCGGAAGGAACCGGCTGCAGCGAAAAAGCTGGTCGCGGTAGGGCAAGCGCCCCTGCCGGCCAGCATCGATCCACGTGAGCTGGCCGCCTGGACGACCGTTTGCCGTGCGGTTCTGAACCTGCACGAGACGATCACAAGGAGTTAATGCCGTGGCACCAAAGCAAGAGCCCAGCAGGCAGAACATGGAAAAGATTCGACTCGAAGAGACGCGCCGGGAGTTCCTGGTGCGCTCCGCCCAGGGACTCGGGACCGTGGCCCTGGCCTCACTTCTGAACTCGAACCAGCTGACCGCTGGGCCGGGACCCTCGGGGGATGGCGTCTGGCGGGGCGCTCTCGATGCTCCGCACTTTGTGCCGCGGGCCAAACGGATCATTTACCTGTATCAGGCGGGGGGCCCGTCCCACGCGGATATCCTGGATTACAAACCGGGCCTGGAATCAGCTCACGGTCAGAAGATGCCCGAATCGCTGACCCGGGGCCAGCAGATGACCACCATGACGAGTGGCCAGAGGCTGACCATCATGCGGCCGAATTATCCTTTTGCGCGTTTCGGCCAATCGGGACAGCTGATAGGCACGATCCTTCCCCATATTGGCCAGCTCGCCGATGACATTTGCATCATCCGGTCCATGCACACGGAGCAGATCAATCACGATCCGGCTCATACCTTTATGAACACAGGCTCTATTATCACGGGCAGGCCCAGCATGGGATCCTGGCTCACCTACGGGCTGGGCAACCAGTCTGAGAACCTGCCCGGCTTTGTCGTGATGACTTCCCTGGGCGGCGGCGGAAGCCAGCCGATCGCCGCCCGGCAATGGCACAGTGGCTTCTTGCCCGGCCGCTTTCAGGGCGTCCTCTTCCAGTCCAAGGGAAGCCCCGTCCACTACCTGGAGCCGCCTCCAGGGGTCACCCTCGACGATCAGAGAGACCTGGTCGGCAGCATCCGTTCCTTGAATTCAGCCCACCGTGACGTGGTCAGCGACCCCGAGATCGCCACCCGCATCAATCAGTACGAAATGGCCTTCCGAATGCAGACCAGCGTGCCCGAACTCATGGACCTGTCGGACGAGCCGAAGTACATCAAGGACATGTACGGGACGGAGGGCGCCGACGGCAGTTTTGCGGCCAATTGCCTGCTGGCCCGGCGCATGGCGGAGCGAGGTGTGCGTTTCATCCAGCTCTACCACCGCGGTTGGGACCATCACGGCAAAATAAAGAAGAGCCTGAAGGGGGTCGCGGGGCACGTTGACCGAGCGTCCGCGGCGCTGGTCCTCGATCTGAAACAACGGGGCATGCTGGAAGATACCCTGGTCATCTGGGGTGGAGAATTCGGCCGCACGCCCATGGCCCAACCCAGTAAGAAGGAGGGAGAAGAAGGCCGCGATCACCATATCAAGTGTTTTTCAATATGGATGGCGGGAGGCGGCATCAAAGCGGGCTTCCATTACGGCAGCACTGATGACTTCGCCTACGATGTGGCCAGCGATCCGGTCCACGTCCATGATCTTCACGCCACCATCCTGAGGATCATGGGCATCGATCACAAGCAGCTGACTTACCGTCACCAGGGACGGGATTTTCGACTGACCGACGTACACGGCAAGGTCGTCGACCAGATTCTGGCTTGAGCACTTGTCCATGAAAGGGATCGCGAAGTGGCTTGGGGCCGGGGGAGCGCTGCTCGCTGCGCTCGTGCTGCTTGTGGGCATCGATCTCCAGGATCCCCCCGTGCTGGTCCGTCTGGCCGGTCGACTCCACCCCCTCATCGTCCATTTCCCGATTGGCCTGCTGCTTCTGGCGCTGCTCTTTCGCCTTCTTGCCCTTAAAGGGCAACAACCGGGCAACCTGAGAGATTCGGCCGACCTGATCTGGGATCTCGGTGCCCTCAGCGCCCTGGCCGTCGCCCTGACCGGGAACGTACTATCTCTGGAGGGTGGATTCGGCGAGGACCTCATTTACTGGCACAAGCGGCTGGGAATCGGGGTTGCCGTGGCTTCGTGCGGTGCAAGCCTGATCCGACGCCTCCAGGTCCCGGGCTCGGCGCCCTGGACGGCACTGTACTACGTGCTGGTGGCGGCAACCTCGATCTCGCTGGTGGCTGCCGGCCATCTGGGAGGAACCATGGTGCACGGTGCCGGGTACTGGTCCGCCTATCTTCCGGAATCGGTGGGAAGGCTGGTAGACCCGTTCGCACCCCGTTTCGGCAGTGAATCGTCCGTAGAATTTCAGCAGGCCCGGATCTTCCCCGATCTCGTGGTACCGGTTCTGAACGGCAGGTGTACCTCCTGCCATGGGTCCACTCGCCATGAGGCCGGCTTGAGATTGAACTCCTATGAGGCCCTGCTTGCGGGCAGCAACCGGGGAGCTGCTCTGGAGGCCGGCACCCCGGATTCCAGCGAGATCATGCGTCGAGTCACCGCCTCGCTGGCGGACCAGGACCATATGCCGCCCGCCGGCCATGCCCCCCTGGACATCGGCGAGACCGAGCTGCTGCGCTGGTGGATCAATGAGGGAGCTTCGAAAGACCTTCGCATTGTGGATGCCCGGGAGTTGCCCCCGGCCGTGAACACCCTCCTGAATCGACGTTTCGGCTATCGGGACAAAGCAACGACCGGCATCTATGCCCTGGAGGTCTCCCCTCTCGATCCCGCTTCCATGCGACTCGCGCGGGAGGCCGGGTTCGGTGTCCGCCTGGTCTCGCGCGACCATGCTTTTGTCCAGGTCGATGCAACCAACCTGGGGGGAGCCTGCGATGACGAGGCGATCCAGGTCCTCAAGCCCATGGCGGAACACGTGGCTGACTTGAATCTGAGCCGTACCGGTGTTGGCGATGCCGGGCTGCAGCTCATTGCTTCAATGTCACACCTCACTCGTCTGAATCTTTCCCAGACCCGGGTCGGCGATGAGGGGCTGGGTCACCTGGAGTCCCTCAGATATCTGGAGTATCTCAACCTGTTCGGTACACCGGTCAGCGACGACGGACTGCTGCGCCTGCGGGCATTACCGGCTCTAAAAACCCTGTACGTCTGGCAGGCCGGCACGACCCCGGAAGGTCTGGACCGTTTTCGACAACAGGCACCGGGGATCGTGGTACAAGCTGGGCTGCAGCTGCAGCCGGTTGCCGGAGAGGAAGAGGAGCCATGAGGGTGTCCTTCTGGGCGGGTGTTCTGGCCACAGCCACATGCCTGCACTGCACCAATCCGGTAGAAACCGCCTCTCCCTCGGATCGGGCAGCGTCTCCGCCGCCCCGCGTTAAGGACTCACAACTCCTGCCCCCACGGATCGAGCCCTTCAGCTACGCGGTGGCAGGGATGGACCACCGCGTTTTTCTGGGGAGAGGCCGTGAGTTAATCGTGATTGAACTGGACCAGCAGGCTCAACCACAGCTTCTGGGCCGAACGCAACTGGGGGGCGAGGTGCGGGACATCGCTATGGAAGGGCACTATGCCTTTGTCGCCGCCCGAGGGTCCGGACTGAGTATTGTGGACTGCACCAGGCCGGAGAACCCGAGCCAGGTGAGTCTGTTCCCGCTGCCGCTGGCCGAGGGTGTCGATGTCTTCGAAGGGAGAGCTTATGTCGCCGCTCAGACCAGCGGCCTTCGAGTTCTGGATGTCAGCGATCCTGCGGCTCCAGGCGAACTGGGAAGCCACCAGACCCCCGAAGCTGCCCTCAAAGTCGAAGTCCGGGGCCCGCTCCTGTATGTAGCTGCTTCCTATGCCGGAATGAGGATCCTGGACGTAGAGGATCCGGGCCGGATTTCTGAGGTTGGATTCGCGACCCGTGGAAGCTATGGACAGGGCTCTGCCTGGGATGTGACCGTGAGCGGCAACCGCGCCTATTCTGCGATCCCCGACAACGGCCTGCGCCAGGTGGATGTCGAAGAACCCGCCGAGGCCGAGACACTGAGTCTTTACCGGCCACTGTATGCACCTGTTGCTGTGGTCGTCCACGGCCAACATGCTTTCGTGGCCGATCAGTCCGCCGGCCTGCGGGTCATCGATGTGTCGGATGACCGGATGAGGGAAGTGGGCGGTCTTTCGCTCGAGGACCCGGTCATGGACCTGGCTCTGGCCGGGAAAACACTCCTGCTGGCCCTCAAGACCCGGGGTCTTGCTGTCGTGGACGTGAGCCGTCCCGCCAGGCCCCGTCTCGAGGCCACACTGGTGGTTAAGGAGTGAGAGAGTTGGAGGGGCCCTGGGCCGCGACCGGGGGGGATTTAAGCGGCCGCCGCCCAGGGCCTCTCCAACTCTCTCGGGTACGGCCGGCGGGATTTTGGGAGGGGCCTCAGGTTAATGTGGGAGGGGCCTCAGGGCCGCGACCGCCGGGCACGATCTTCAATGACCTGGGTCGCCGCCCATAGGCGCCTCCCACTTTAAGAGGCGGGTTGCTAGGAGTAAACTGTGTGAGGCCGCCGAATTCGGAAAAAATCGAGCCTATGAGCCAGGTATCAGACACCGTGACCGCCGAGTCCAGCGCACTCGACTATGTGCTGGAGGTGATCCGAATTGTCTCGGGCAGCCCCAGCTTGAGATCCGCTTTGCCCCGCCTGATGGAAGTTCTGGAGGCCCACGCAGGAGCCGTCCGGGCCATTGTCGCCCTGCTCGAAGAGGACTCCAAGAGCCTCTATATCGAAGCTGGACAAGGGCTCAGCACGGCGGGACTTCGAGCCCGCTACGACCTGGGCGAGGGCATCATCGGCAAAGTGGTCGAGTCGGGAAAGCCCGTCACCATTCCCCAGATCAGCCGGGAGCCGATGTTCTTGAATCGGGCGGGCAGAAGGAACGAGGAAGACCGCCAGAAACTGACATTTCTTTGCGTTCCCATCCACGTTGACCTGCGAGTCGTCGGAGCCCTGGGCGTCGATGTGGTCTTCAAGCGCCTTCGCGACTACGAGGTGGACCTTCGCTCAGTCGAGGTCGTGGCTCAGATGATCGGCATGACGTTGAAGGCTGAGCGTTCGGGACGAAACCGCTCCGCCGGATCCGGGTCGCCGGGTGTGCAGGTGGCGAGCGGTTTTGACTTCTCGAATATTGTGGGCAACAGCAGCGCCATCCGACAGGTCTACGGACAGATCGCACAGGTAGCGCGGACCAACACAACCGTGCTCCTGCGGGGAGATTCGGGGACCGGAAAGGAGTTGATCGCCCGGTCGATTCATGACAACTCTCTGCGCGGCGACCAGCCATTCGTAAAAGTCAGCTGCTCGGCCCTGCCCGAGAACCTGATCGAATCAGAGTTGTTCGGCTACAGGCGAGGTGCATTCACCGGGGCCGATAAGACGAAGCCGGGTCGCTTCGAGTTGGCCGAGGGCGGGACGATCTTTCTCGACGAAATCGGCGAGATCGGGCTGGGGACACAGGTCAAGCTCCTTCGTGTCCTGCAGGAAAGGGAGTTTGAACCCCTGGGGAGTACCGAGACCATCAAGGCGGATGTCCGCCTGATTACCGCAACCAACAGAGATCTGGAATCGGCCATCTCGGAGAGGGAGTTTCGACCGGATCTCTACTATCGATTGAACGTTTTCGCGATTTTTCTGCCCCCTTTGAGCGATCGCAAACCGGACATTCTGCTGCTGGCTGACTATTTTCTGGAACGGTACCGTGCGCGGCATCGAAAAAACGTCAAGCGCATTTCAACCCCGGCCATCGACATGCTGATGGCTTATCACTGGCCGGGAAACATCCGGGAGCTCGAAAATGCCCTGGAACGGGCGGTCATTGTCTGCGATGACAACGTGATCCACAGCTACCACCTGCCGCCAACCCTGCAAACCGCGGAAGCTTCGGGGACCGTCATGGGGCTTTCCCTGAGGGAAGCCGCCGAGAACTACGAGCGCGAACTGATTCAGGATGCCCTCAAGACCACCCGCGGCAACCGCGCCCGAGCGGCCCGGCTCCTCCAGACCACGGAACGGATCATCGGCTACAAGGTCCGCAAGTTCAACATCGACTGCGGGCGCTTCCGCAACTGATTCTGAATCTCCCAAAGTGGAAGGGGCCCTGGGGCCAGGGCCCCTTCCACTTTGGGGTTCCGCGCTGCGGCGACCGGCGGGTTAACGCTCGGCGCCCTTCGTCGCCGCCTGAGGTGCCTCCCACATTCAGGACTCACGCCAGGGTGGACGCCCGCCCGGGTTCCAGGTGCGTAGGGGCGACCCTGGTGGTCGCCCGTCCCGCGGGCCGGCACGAGGCCGGCCCCTACGATTGCCCGTCCGCCTGTCAGCCCAATCCCCAGACCAGGTGCCAGCTGCGGGTGCTGTGGGCCGCAACGAAGCTTTCGTTCGTGTACTTTCTGGCGAAATCGAGCCGGTCGAAGGGGGCGGAGCAGGGTTCGAGGAGACAGTAAAAACGGGGGCCGGAGCCTGCTTCGTCGATCACAACGGCAAAGTAGGGCAGTTGCTCTGCCGGCCATTCGAAGTTCAAGGTTGCACCGTTTGAAGGGTGACGGAGGCGGCACCATCCCTCCTTGAGGCGGTTCGTGAAAAAGTACTTCTCGACATCTCCTGTCCGGGGAGACCGAATCACGCTCAGATCGTGGTTGTTCCCCTGTCGATCCGTCCACCTCGGCCATGTGAATTCATCACCGTAACCGCCCAGCCGCCCACTCAGGCTCAAGATGGGCCTGGCCCTTTCGCAGCCTTCCGGGACCTCAATCCGGGAGCCCTCCTCGACCAGCAACATGGGATGGGCAGACCATAAATACGAAAGGTCCATGGGGGACAGGTTTTCCAACAGGTAATCCATTCGGAGGTGGCCCTCGTCCGGGCAACTCATCCTTCGTCGCAGCCGGTACGGCAGCCTGACCCCGTGAACGGATGCGGCCAGCGCCGAGTCTTCCACCACCACGTCCCAGTCCAGGGCCCACACCTCACCGTGATCCGGCAGTTGGATACCTTCCCAGGGGAATTCTTCATAGTGGCAGACGTCGATAGTGGGGAACATATCGTCATAGCCGACCGCCTGATCAGGTGTCATGGGGTGACCGAAGCTGGAGCGTAAGTAGGCCTCTCCGGTCTGTTCCACAAGGAATTCATGGTCGAGTCGCTTGTCCACGAGGGAGACCATGCGCGCTCCCTGGGCCACGAATTCGGCTCGAAGTCGTTCGCTTTCCAGCACAAAGCTGGGCGTGTCTTTGTAACGGCTCTGACTGACGGTGGCTGTCACTCCTGCTCCCTTCCAGGTACATGCTCTACCGTGGGCTGCAACCCCCCCCCGCTGGCCACATAGGCAATCAGGTCAAGAATATCCTTGGAGGTGGCCGTATTGACCAGGCCTTCGGGCATGGGAGAGACGGGTGATTGCCGTCTTTCAGCGATGGCTTGCCGGGGCACCTCGTCCGCTTCCTCGCTCGCCAGAGGGTTTGAAATCAGCCGCACGACCCGGTCGTCCTCGTATTCCAGGACCCCCGTGAAGATCCGGCCCTCGGTGGTCTTGATAACCTCGGTTCGATACTTCTTTTCCACGACCCTGGAAGGTTCGATGAGTTCCTTCAGCAGTCCAGCCCGGTCCAGCTCGCCGCTGGCCAGCTTTCCTCCGATCAGGGTCAAATCAGGGCCGACCCGTCCCCCTTCCCCGTTCATCCGGTGGCACTTGCTACAGGACAGCTGGTGGAACAGGTCGGCTCCGTTCGTGAAGTCTCGATCTGCGTCCAGCCGCCTGAGTAAGCCCACCAGATCTTCTGTCCTCCAGCTCTTGACGAAGTCCCTTGTCACAGCCGGCGAGGCGTCAGGTTCCAGTGAGGATTCGTCGATCTCGTCCAGGTCGGTCACCACGTGCATGGTGCCGAACATGGTGCGCCAGTGATCCGGAAAGGTACAGACGTAGGGGTAGTCTCCCAGCTTGGTTGGCGCCGTGAACCGGATCCGGTCGATTTCCTGTGGCTGCAGCATCCTGGAAGCAAAGAGGACGCTAGGCGAATCGGGAATGAATTGCCGGTCAAAGGCGTCGGGGCTTGCCGCCATTGCGTCTGCCGCCAGGCCCACCTCGAGCAACGCACCCGGGGAGGTGATGATCAGGTTGTGTGGCATGATGTCGATGTTCTCGAACACGATCTCGACGGGGCGCCCCGCCGCCACAAAAATCTCCTTTCGGTTGTACTGCATCCGGTGGGGGATGGGGCGGATCACAATCAGGGTGACGATAAGATCCGCCAGCCGTTTCTTGAAGTCCCCGGACAGGCGTGCCGGCAACGACCGGGTCAAGTCAAGGGCCAGCCGGCCGGCCACCAGCCCGTCCTCGGAAGTGCGCTGCTCGGGTCGGATGGACTTCAGATAGCCAAGAAGCCCTTCCATCAAGCGCACCCGATCCTCTTCATTGAGCCCTTCTCTGGGCAGCCGGTCGATAGCACGTATGGCGGCAGGCCCCGGATCTGCCGACCCCATAAACCCGGTGAGCAGACGCAGCGACTCGACTTCACGTCCCGGGATGGAGGGAAGAGCCGTTAGAGCAGCGGCGTGTATCGCTGCTGAGCGTACCGGGTCTGCCAGGATCTGTTCCAGACCGGTGTAAAGGGCCGACCGCAATCGGGGGTCCGAAATCATGGGTATGGATTCAATCAGGTCCAGCAGCGCGCCCTCGGATTGAGTCGCGCGTTCCCAGGCGGCATTGACGTCCTGCTCGGCCAGCAGCACGGCCACCCCGGCCATCCGCCGGGTGACGTTGTTCCGAGCCGACTCGGCCAGCGCGTCGATCTCACGGCGAGCGCCCTGCAGCTCTTCCAACGGCCGAGTTTGCAATAGGCCACCCAGGTCCGCGAGAACCGCCTGGCTGTCGGCTGCATCGTCTGCATCAGCTCTGCGGATGGCCTTCAGCAGCTGGGTCGTCGCGCTGGTCGAGTTCAGTTTCGCAAGCCCGGCCAGCGCTTTCTCCCGAAATTCCGGCTCGACTCCGGACCGGGCCAGCAGAGCCATCAGGGTCGATCGGGTGGGGGAGGCCTTCTGCAAGTCGGCCACGTCCAGCCGCTTCAGCAGATACTCGCTTCCAGCGGGATTGGCTTCCACCAGAACGCGACCCGAGCTGACCACGGGCTTCCAGTAGGGCTGCAAGGTTTTTATGGTCTCGTTGAGCGTGTACTCCAGATAGTAATCGACAGGGTGCCGCAGGATTTCCAGAGAGATTTCTGCCGCAGTGGCACTCTCAAAGAAACTCAGCGCCCGCACCGCCTCCAGCCGGACAAGGGGATGTTCATCATTGACCCGGATGCGCAGCAGATCCAATGCCTTGCCGATGTCGTTCCGCCAGTAGGAAAGTACCCGCGTGGCCGCTGCCCGGGCCCGGTAGTCGGGAGAGTCGAGGACCCGCTCCAGAAGCAACAGGTTGACGGCGTTGTGATGCTGATGGACCCAGAGTGCCTCCAGAAGGTGGTGCTCGTAGTCCCGGTGACTCGGGTCCAGCTCATCGATCCAGCGCCTCAATGCGGCGACGACCTCCATTTTGCCGTGCTCCCTGAGCTCCCGGCGGACTCGGTACCGCGTGCGGTCTTCAATGCTCTTGAGCAGTTCCAGCAGGGCCTCCAGTGGTTCACCGGAGATCTTTGGAGGAGTCAGGAGGGGACGACCGGGATACGTGATCCTCCAGACTCTGCCGTGAGTCCTGTCCCGGTTGGGATCGCGCAGATTGTGCTGCATGTGGCCGATGAGAGGGTTGAACCAGTCTACGACATAAAGGGCTCCGTCGGGACCGAACTCCAGATCGACAGGCCGGAAGTTTCGATCGCTGGAAAAGAGAAGCGGTTCGATCTCGGTCCCCTCGAAACCGGAACCGGCATCATCCACTCTGTGCTGGAGAATCCCCTGAAACCCGATCACGTTGTTCAATAGAAAGTTGCCCTGGGCCGAGGGGGGGAAATGGCGGCTGGAAACGATCTCGCACCCCGAAGTCGGCCGCACCCGCATGGGGATGAAAGTCTTCATGCGAGGCCGATTGACAAACTTGAAAGGGCCGAAGTCCGGCTGGCCGGTGAAGGGAGGTACCTTCCCGGAAAACGCGGTGGCGAAATAATTGCTTCCCCCGGAGGCGTCGGCCACAAAGTTCTGACCCCAGGCATCGAACGCGTGACCCCAGGGATTGGCGAAGTTGTAGCTCACGAAGGTTTCCACACTCTGAGTTGTGGGATCAAAGCGATAGACGCCTCCGTGGGCGTTGCGGACCGGACCGGAGTGAGTTTCCACGGACGTGTGATGAAAAGTGCCTTCGTGCATATAGAGCCCGCCGCCGGGCCCCCACGTAAAGGCTCCAATCGAATGGTGTGAGTCGGCCGAGTCGAATCCGTGCAGGATAAGCTCCCGTACATCCGCACGGTCGTCGCCGTCCGTGTCTTTCAAGAACACGAGATTCGGTTGCTGGGCAACATAAACACCCCCATCTCCCAGTTCGAAGCCGGTGGGCACGTGGAGGCCGTCTGCGAAGATCTGGAGTTTGTCAGCGCGGCCATCCCGATCCACATCTTCCAGAATAAGCAGCTGATCGTTGGGACGCCCGGGGGGCTGAAACATCGGATAGTCGGGCATGGTCAGAATCCAGAGGCGTCCCTTGGCGTCGAACGTCAGTTGCACCGGGTTCTCGAGTTCGGGAAACTCCACCTCGCCGGCGAAAAGGTTGACGGTGTACCCCGGGGCCGGCTTGAACTTTCTTATGGCTTCTTCAGGGGGAAGGATCCTTGCGGGCCCGTGGAGATTGGTTGGAACGTCATAGAGTGGTCGCGTCTGGGAATCATCAATGAGTTCACTGACCGGGAGTCCCCGGGCCACCCTCCAGATCCGCCGGTCACGGATCGCCACCATGTCGTCCAGCTTGCCGCGTTCGTTCTCCAGGACATAGGCATCGGTAAAGGGCGGGTTGCCGTTGTCACGCTGCGATCTTCCCCCGTAAATGTAGTAGCCGTTGACGGCCCGATAACGGTGGAAGAAGAACAAGTTCTTCTCATTCACCTCTGCTTTCAGCCCGGGCGTTGCCTTTTCCGGATTCGGATGACCTCCAAAGAGCCCTGTGTCCAGGATCTCTGCGATGACGGCATAGCCGTTCCCGTCGAGATGGATTCCGTTGAAAGTCAGTGGCTCAGAGCGTTGCTCCATGACTTGCGACGAGGCGGTCAACAGATCTACGAAAGGCAGATCGTACTGATAGGCCAGGTCCTCCATGGCCCGGGTGTACATTTCAAGGTTGGTATTGTTGGCGCGGCCGTCCGGGTAGTCGGGGTTCTCCAGGTCTTCGTGCGCGATGGGTGAGACGAGTGCCAGTCGTGGTGCCGATCTGCCGTTGTAAGCCTGAGCCTTCGTGTGCAGGATGAATTCAGACAGATCCGCCTTGAACTTCTCCAGTCCCGCCGGTCCGGCAAAAGACTCATTGAACCCGAAGAAGGCGACGATCACGTCAGCTTCCCACATCGTCAAGTGGTCGTCGGGGCTGCCGAAATTCAGCGACCGGGGTCGGAAACTGATCTCGTCGGCCGAGTAGCCCAGGTTTCGGACCACCAGTTCGTGTTCGGGAAAGCGCGCGTGCAGGAGGGTTTCGAAGTGCCCGAAGTACTGCATGCGTTCAGCCAGGGTGTTCCCGACAAAGATCACGTGATCACCTGTCTGGACCTGCAGTGTGGGGGGGCTCAGGGAGCAACTTGCACACAAAACCAGGAGGAAGGCGGATGCTAAGAGAGTGCTACCCGCACGGAAGGCGGCTGAAAGCCTTGAGGGACGCGCGATTTTCATGTTCGCCGGGGCTCCACGGACCGCTACAGTTCCTTGATATAGATGTTCTTGAACCACAGGGACCAGCCGTGGTGCTGGAGGACGATCGAGCCGCGGGACTGCTGGAAGTTTGCCGCATACCCGTCCAGAACCAGCTGGTCATTGAGCCGCACGGTCACGAGGTCCCTCTCCACACGGATCTCGAAACGGTTCCACTCGCCCAGCGGACTGTCGGCCGTTCGGAGAGGTATGCGTTCCTCTGCGTTGTAGCCGACAACGCCCCCGGACCCGTGTGGAGATGAGTAAACGACGGCAGTTCTGTCCCAGATTTCCACTTGTACCTCACGCGCCTCGCCGGCCGTTTCCGGCCCGGCGCGCAGGAAGATTCCACTGTTGCCGTCTTTTTCGATCTTCCAATCGATGAGAAGAATGAAGTTGCCGTACTGTTTTTCAGTGTGCAGATTGCGCGCCCACAGCGTGTCCGGGTAGGGTTGCCAGCCGCCGCCGTCGTACACGAGCAGGCCATTGGCCGCACCCCAGTGCCCGCTCCCGTCATCTTTCCAACCGGTCAGATCATGGCCATTGAACAAGGTCGTGAATCCCTTGGGTGGGTAGGTAGTGGATGTGCTGGTACAAGCCAACGCCCACACCAGCCCGGCCGTCAGGCCCAGGCATCTCAAGCTATGCATCATGATTCGTCCTTTGATCGCGCTCCGGGCGAACGACATCGTCATCATGGATGTGAATACTACTCGAAGACCCGGTTGTGCGGATCCCCTCCGGCACTCAAATAGGCGATCAGGTCCAGGATTTCATCCTCCGTGAGGACATTGAGCAGTCCCTCGGGCATTTCTGAAGTTGCCAGCAGTGTGCGTGTCGCGATCTTGTTGACGGCGAGTTCGCTCATCGTATGAGTGAAAGGATTCTTGTGAATTCGCAGCAGTTTGCCGTCGTTGTAGATGACCCGGCCGGTGTGGATCACGCCGTCTTGCATTTTGATGACCTCGTTGAGGAAACGATCGGAGACCACCTTGGAGGGAACGATCAGGGACTCCAGGAGGTACTCGGCGTCAAAACGATTTCCGACGGCTGTAATGTCGGGTCCCGTGGTGCCTCCATCGTCGCCGAACCGGTGGCATTTGGTGCATCCCGTGTCCGCGTAGGCAGACTTGCCGCTCTCGTACGACCGGCCGCTCTCCACCCGGTCGAGCAAGGGGAGAAGATCGCCCGTTTGCCACTCGCGTACAAATCGCCGTTTGGATTTCACACCCGCCACTTGCAGGTCCTTCTCGATGACTTCCTCGAGTGCCGCTCTTTCCCTGTCACTCAGGGTGTCAGCCACATCCCGTCGAAAGGTCTCGATCATGCGGACGAATCGACTGTTCAGGCCGCTTCTCCCAAGGGCCTCCCGGGCTCGGAGGTACTCTTCCTGGGCAAGGTTCAGCGAGCTGAAGAAAACCCGTAGTTGTTGCCGCGTCCAACCCTCTCGCACCTGACTCAGGGTGGCGAAGTAAAACATCTGCTCTTGTTCCTGAGACGCTCGGAGCTGCTTCAGAGACTTGTCGACCACCCCCGGGTCCTGCAGGAAAACGAGCAGTCGACAAATCTCCCGGTTCTGCCCTTGGCTGGAGGAGGGAAAGAGGGGTCCCAGGCGCCGGATCACACGCCGCGCTACGGCTTCCGGGGTGGGCCCCATGCGGATGAGAGCCAGGCCATAGGCGCGCAGCACCTCCAGGAGCTGCTCCTCGGGAAGCTGCTCCAGCGGGAGCCGGTTGAGCTTCCCCAGGACTTTTCCCTGCAGTTCCGGTCCGCCCACGCGTGCCAGGCCAACCAGGGCCTGGGTGGCGGCAACCACGTCTTTTTCCTCCAGGGCCCGGTCCTGCCACAGCGCCGGGTCCTGATGCTCGATCGCGATACGGGCCGCATAGCGGATGGCGCGGTCGGGACTGGCCAGATGCGGCCAGGCCTCTTTCACTGCCAGCGGATCCACTCGACCGTGAAACTGCTCCAGGTGTCTTCGCAACTCCCGAGCCCGGGATGCCGCGGGATCGTCCATGGGCCCGACCGGATCCCTCGTTTCCTCCCCGGTGTAGCGGATGCGGAACAGGCCCGACCGGGCCTCCCGCCCCCCGACCGTGAAATACAGAGCGCCGTCCCGATGGACGACGATGTCCGTCAGCGGCAGAGCACTTCCCGTCAGGAACGTCTCGACGGTCGCACTGTAACTGGCCCCCTGCGGCTGCAGGTGAACGGCATAAACCCTGCCCAGGGCCCAGTCACATGCAAACAACGCCCGCTGATATCGGGCCGGGAAACGAGCCCCCGTTCCAAAGACGAGGCCAGCCGGGGACCCGCCGCCGACATCGACGGCACTGCCGATGCTGTCGGGATAGTGATCGGGCCACTTGCCGTAAGGCCTCCAGGGGCCCATATCGTAGCGCCAGCCGTATTCTGCGGCGGAAACCACATGGTTGACTCGAGTCGGTCGATACCAGGGCATCCCGATGTCGGATTCCGAGTCTGCGTCAAACGCGAACAGTTCACCGTCCTGTTGGAAAGCGATGTCATAGGAGTTACGAAATCCCCCGGCAAACAACTCCCAGGCCTCACCGGTTTTGTCGGTCCGGGCGATCCAGCCGCCGGGCACGAAGGCGTCGCCGGAGGCAACCAACAGATCGTCGGCCCAGCCTCGATGCGGCGAAGTCGGCTCCAGCGGCCGCGGCAAGCTGGTCCCATTGCCGGCAACCAGATAGATGCGACCGTCGGGCGCCAGCCGCAGGGCGTGGGGCCCGTGTTCTCCGTGCCCGTTTTCATTTTTCACCGGCTCCAGCGGTTGCAGGAGTTCGACCTTGTCGAACTGATCGTCTCCGTCGCTGTCCTGCAGTCGATAGACTCCACTCCCTTCCGTGCCCTTATCCTTTGCACTCGGGTAGAGGTTGACCGTTATATAGAGGCTGTCATAGGCGTAGAGAAGCCCCTGCACGCGACCGATGGGAACGTTCAACTTCTCCACTCTGGTCTCGGAGACACGCTCTCCGACGGTGACCCGGTAAAGACCTCCGAATTGATCCGAGGTGATCAGTCGTCCTGCCGGGTCAGGCGTCAACGCGATCCAGGAACCCTGCTCTTCGAGCGGCACCGCATAGACGAGCTCCACCTGGAATCCTTCCGGCACCTCCAGGTTCCGGGACGCCTCGAAAAGGGTGCTGTCGTGCAGGGCTTTGAGCGCTTCGGCTTCGGCCCGCTCGGCCGGTCCCCGGCAAGAACACAAGGTGCTCGCGACCATCAAAACGACACCGCAGAGGCGGCTTCCCATTCTCATCGTTGGCTGAACAATCTTCGCTTCTGAGGACGTTGGAACGTGGTTTTCATTCCGGATCCGGCCCGATTGTCCCGGATCCGGCGAGCTGTTCGCAGCCCCTGGGACTTCCACCACGGACTGCTAGATAATAATATCGCGTTTCCGCTGGAAGAAAAGTGGTGCGGGGCTAAAAGTGCAAAACGAGACGTTGACACAGATGAGAGCCATTGTTGGTCGGGATGGATTGTTCACCTCCACTTTTCTACGCTGGCTGGAAGACCAGCCCGATTCCGTGGTTCTGGAAACGGCAAGGCCTGGGCAGTCGGACTTTCGGAGCCACGTCTTTTTCAAACCGCATCGCACGATCGAGTGCCATTCGCTCGAGGAAGTACCGGAGGGCCTTCACGAACTCGAGCAGGCGGTCGACGAGGGACTCTTTGCTGCGGGTTTCATGGCCTATGAGATGGGGTACGCTTTCGAGGATGGCTTCTGCGGCGATTTCGTGAAGGCCACGCCTTTGATGTGGTTCGGCATTTACGAAGAGCCCTGGATCTACGATCATCGAACAAAGGCCTTCGAGCGTGGCGAAGAGCAGGCGCTGAAGATCGCCGCCGATCTGAACGGATCGCCCTACGCCTCGACCATCCACGAGATCGCGCCTGTGCCCTCGATTGGTGAAGAGGAATTCCACAGGGCGCTGAAGCAGATCAAGCAGCACATCCGGGATGGAAACACCTACCAGGTCAATTTTTCGTTCAAGATGCGCTTCCCCTGGGAGCATTGCCGCACCGATCTCTATTGCCAGCTTCGGGGTAGCCAGCGAGTCGCCTACTCTGCTTTCATCACCAATGGCCGAAACTCCATTCTCTCGTTTTCCCCCGAGCTCTTCTTTCGTCTGGAGGACGATCGGATCACTCTGCGGCCAATGAAGGGAACTGCCTCGCGCGGACGAACCCCCGGCGAAGACGAGCGAAGCCGGCTGTGGCTACTGGATTCCCCCAAGGATCGCGCCGAGAACCTGATGATCGTGGACCTGCTTCGCAACGACGTCGGCCGGATTGCGGAAGTAGGAAGCGTGAGGGTGCCTGAATACTACGCTGTCGAGGAGTACGAGACCGTCTACCAGGCCACCTCAGTCATTGAGGCTGAGCTGAACCCGTCGTGTTCTTTGTCGGAGCTCATCCGCAGCGTTTTCCCGAGCGGTTCGGTTACGGGTGTCCCCAAGATTCGCACGATGCAGATCATCCAGGAGCTGGAGAAGGAACCCCGGGGCCCTTACACAGGCTGTGTTGGTTTCTTTGCCCCGGGGCGACGATCGGTATTCAATGTGGCCATCCGGACCGTGGTCGTGGACAGCCAGAAGGGCCGGGCGGAAATGGGAGTGGGCAGCGGCGTGACTTACGATTCGGATATCGCGGCGGAGTATCGGGAGTGCCTGACGAAGGCCCGCTTCCTGGGGGGGACCCTGTGCGATTTCGAGCTCCTGGAGACCCTCAGATGGGAACCCCTCGGCGGCTGGTTCCTGCTGGAGGAACATTTGCAGCGAGTCCAGGGTTCAGCCAGGCATTTCGGCTTTCTCTTTGATTTTCGAAAAACCCGTGACTCCTTGCGGCGCTATGAAGAGAAATTGCAGGCAGACAGTCTTGATAAAGAAGTCTTTCGAGTCCGGATGGCAGTGGACACCGCGGGCGAGATAGGGATCACCCATGACCGGCTGGGCCCGCCAAATGATGTCGAGTCGGCGGCGGTCGCCCCGCAGCGGATCGATCCGCGGAATCGTTTTCTCTACCACAAGACCAGCAACCGGGCCAGTTATGATCGAGCAGTGCGAACCGCGCGTGAGATGGGCCTGTTCGATCTGCTGTTTTTAAATGAGCGGGGAGAGCTGGCGGAAGGCGCCCGCAGCAATGTAGTGATCAGGCAGGGAACCCAATATTTCACGCCTCCCGTAAATTGTGGGTTATTGCCGGGCGTTTTCCGGCAGCACCTGCTGGATTCGCGTGAAATCGCCATACAGGAGAGAGTTCTGTATCCGGAAGATCTGGCTTCTGCCGATGAGGTGTTTCTTTGCAACTCGGTGCGGGGCCTGCAACGAGTTGAAATCGTCGACGGCCCCTCCCGATTCTAAGGGGACGGGGCGCATCTTTATCGTCGAGTCAAGTTGGGGGTATGTCTAAGGGGCAAAGGCATGGAAAGCTCTTTAACCAGCATCGACCTCGTCATCTTTCTTGCAGCTCTGCTCGCCGCCATGGCGATCGGATGCATGGTCGGGCGCAGGGAGGAAACGTCTGAAGACTACTTCCTGGCTGGAAGGAAGATCCCCTGGTGGGGCGTGGCCGGTTCGATTTTCGGCAGCAATGTGAGCGCCAACCACCTGGTCGGCATGATGGGCATCGGCTTCGGAGTCGGTTTTGCGCAGAGCCACTTCGAGCTTGGAGCGATCGCCGGGTTGATGCTCCTGTGCTACGGTTTTCTGCCGGTCTATCGAGCACTCAATATCTACACGCTTTCCGAGTACCTGGGCAGGCGCTACGACGAGCGGAGCCGCCTCCTGTACGCGGTCATCATGGTCCTGATCATGGTGGTGGTGCAGATGGTGCCGGCACTCTACATCGGTTCTCGAACCACTTGCATCCTGATGGGCGGTGAGTTCGTCGAACAGGTGGAGGAAGGAGGGAGGATTGCCCTCGAGGTCAACTACCTGTACTACGTCATTATCGTGCTCGGGCTGGCCTCGATCTCGGCGAGCTATACGATTCTGGGTGGCCTCAAGGCCGTGGTCTGGACGGATTTCGTCCAGTCCCTCCTGCTGCTCGCAGCCGGCCTCACCCTTGCTCTTCTGACCTTCAACGAGATTGGAGGCTGGGGCGAGATGATGGCCTTGGATCGGGGGGAACAGGGCGTCGACAAGATGCACCTCTATCTCCCCATGAGCCACCGCGAGTTGCCCTGGACGGGAGTGCTCACCGGACTCATGGCCATGCATTTCTTTTACTGGGGTACGAACCAGTTCATCGTGCAGCGGGCCCTGGGAGCCCGGAGTGACCGCGAGGCCCGGCTCGGAATCGTAGCCGCCGGCTATCTCAAGCTCACGATCCCTTTCTTTGCCGTTGGCACGGGTGTGGCAGCCTACTATCTCTTCCTGGAGAGACTCCCGGAGCGAACTATCGATTCTGACGCCGCTTTCTCGGAGCTCGTGAAGCTGGTCATTCCCCTGGGCTACGGGATCGTGGGGTTGATCTCGGCGGGCGTTATCGGAGCCATCCTTTCATCCATCGACTCCATGATGAACTCGGCCGCCACGATCGTCACCGTGGACGTCTACCAGCGCTACATCAATCCCCGGGCCAGCGACCGGCAAATGATCCGGGTGGGACGGGTTTGTATCGCAGGCTTTGTCACGCTGGCCACCCTGATGGCGATTCTGGTGCTGGATCCCAATTCGGAAGGACATTTCTTCCTGAAGATCGTCGACTATCAGGGTTACCTGACTCCCGGTATCCTGGTCACCTTCTTCCTGGGGATCTTCTGGCGGCGGGCGACGGGTCTGGGCAGCTTCGTGACCATACTCGTGGGCGTTTTCTTTTCCTGGATCGTCCAGGCCCTCTACGACGGCTACCTGGGAAGCATCCCCGCAATCAAAGCCCATTTCGGGGAAGAGCTCAATTTCTTCCATCGCGTTGTAGCCGTCATCCTGCTTTGTCTGCTGACGCACATCGTGGTGAGCCTGCTTTCCAGGCCCGATGCGGAAAAAGGCAAACTCGTCTGGACCGACCTGGGAGGGCACCGGCCGACAACTCTGCGGAATCTCGCAGCCGCCATCCTCGCCTCCATTCTCTTCCTGCTGATTCTGGGCCGGGTCATGGTCGCCGGGTGGTTGTCTCCGACCCTGTGCGGGGCGCTTGGGGGGGTGTGGACCCTGGCCATGTTCCTGGGCGCGATCATGCTCGGGTTTCAGAAGAGACGCGAAGAGGCAGCCAAAGAGGTTTCGGCGTTAGGTTTCCTTATCAGCGACGACCGACTCTGGGCCGGACTCCTGTGCTCGCTCGCCGTCTTCCTGCTCTACCACTACTATTAATTGTCGAGGTCGACGGGTTGGCCCGTCTGGATCGACTCGAGGACGGCGTCTATGGCCCGCATATTGCCCAGGCTGAACTCCGGGGGAATGCGATGGGCGGTGCTGGTCTCGAGGCACTCACACAGGTAACGAATCTGCAGGTCGAACTGGTTCACCGGCGGAAACTGGTAGGCCTCCGTATCGAAGTTGTCCATGAAGACCTCGATCCCGGCCGGTAATTCTTCCTTTTCCACGAATTCCTGATCTCTCACACTTCGCTGATCAAAGGGCAGGTCCATGCGGACCCAGCCCCGGGTGCCCAGGATCTCGGTGGCTTGACAGTAGCCGTACTGATAGCTGGACGTGAGTTTGGCGGTCGCATCGCCTGGGAACTGGAGCAGGATGGAGGCCGACATCTCGACATCCGCAAGATCTTGATCAAAAGCGCCGACTGCATAAACCCGGTGCGGTTCCGTTCCCATGACGAAGCGCGCAAGATGAATGAGGTACCCTGCCGTGTCGTACACTGAGCCTCCGCCCCGCCGCCGGTCGTAGCGCCAGTTCCGGGGTGAAGCAAAGCGCACCAGCGGCGAGGACAGGGTGCCCTGAACCGACATCACCCGACCGATCCGACCCGAGTCAATGATTTCCTTGAGGCGAAGATGCTGGGGCGTATGCCGCCACTTGAAGGCTTCGGCGAGAAGCACTCCGTTTTCAGCGGCGGCGGCGATCATCCCCTGGCATTCCGCCGCTGTGGCACTGATTGGCTTCTCAACCAGAATAGCCCGTACCTTCCCCGAGTGGGAGACGGTATTGCAGGCTTCCGCGTGATGGGCGCCCCAGGTCGAGACCACGACAACATCCAGGGATTCTCGGGCCAGCATCTCATCGAGGCTCGTGTACCGGCTGGAAACGCCGAATTCATCGCCGTATCGCTGCAACGCCGCCTCGGAGATGTCACAAATCGCCACCAGTTCGGTTTCTTCGACGCTGTGACAGGCCCGGCCGTGGTCCCGCGCATTCTCTCCCGCTCCAACAATACCCACTTTGTAAGTCATCGCTCTCTCCTCATTACACTCGCCCGGGGTTGCCGGGCTCACCGTCTCCTACAGAACGGTAGAGCGTAAGCTCACCGTTTCTCAGCTCAACGGCAGGCTCACGCCGCGCCGTTCTGTCTCGGCCGGCTTGCGCCGCGCCGTTCTGTTTCGGCAGGCTCACGCCTTGCCGTTCTGTTGTTTTCGTTGTTCCAGTGCGGCTTCGTAGCGGCTGGCCACAGCCTCCCAGTCGACGATGTTCCACCAGTTTCCGACGTAGTCGGCCCGACGATTCTGGTACTTCAGGTAGTAGGCGTGCTCCCACAGGTCCAGACCCAGCAGCGGAACATCTCCCGTCTGCATATACGGGTTGTCCTGACTGGGCAGGCCACAGATACGAAGACTGCTGTCGAGTCTCAGTACCAGCCACACCCAGCCGCTGCCAAAGCGGCCCAGAGCGACTCTCCCGAAGGTCTCCCGGAAATCCTCGAAACGGCCAAAAGCCCGGTCGATCGCCGCGGCCAGCACCCCGCCGGGCGCACCGCCGCCGTCGGGGCTCATCATTTTCCAGAAAAGAGAGTGGTTGGCGTGGCCTCCACCGCTGTTGCGCACAGCCCCGCGAATGTGTCGCGGAACCTTGTACAACCTGCTCAGCAGTCTGGCCAGATCCATGTTCTCGAAGGGAGTGCCGGCAATCGCCTGATTCAGGCCGTCAACGTAAGCCGCGTGGTGTCTTTTGTGATGAATACGCATCGTCTGTTCGTCTATGACGGGCTCCAGTGCGTTGTAGGCGTAGGGAAGCGGCGGCAATTCATGGGCCATGTTTATTTCTCCACCCGGAGTGGCTGGACTCATTGAGGATAGACGATTGGGAACCGGTCGCCCTCCCACCGGTCGCCATCCTTGAGTCCCCTTTCGTTTTCACTGCCCAGGACGGAGATCGCCCACAGGTGGTCGCCCGTGCCGGATCGATAGCGCGTGTCGCCCGGCAACATGTGGGCGATGATGGTGCGGCGCGGGTATCGGGTCCGGTTCTCACTACTTCCATGGATGGTCCGGCTGTGGTGAAACGACACCTGCCCTGGTTCCAGTTCCAGGAGTTTCACTTCGATGTCCTCTCCCTCCGGGACCTCGAACTCCGGCAGGTCTTCGATGCTCGCGTCTGACTGGAAGAACATCTTCGTCGATTGCAGCGGCCAGTGGCGGCTGCGTGGAACGACCCTCATGCATCCGTTTTCGAGGGTCTCACCATCCACTGAAATGCGGGCCGTCAGAGCATGATCCGGCCATGTGCATTTCCAGTAGTTCCAGTCCTGGTGCCAGCCGACCGTCGCCGACCGGGGACTGTCGGGACCGATACCGGGCTTGTGGAGCAGTTGGTCCTGGAAGAGCCGGACCTTGTCGGCGCGGGCCAGTTGGGCGGCGATTGATCCGATGGCGGGCGAAAGCACGAGGCGCCGGATGACATAGTCCGCCCACCAGGCATTGTCGACCTTTTTCATGTGCGTCTCCGGATCGCCCGGCTGCCAGTCGATCTTATTGGGAGGGACGTTCGTCTCGTATTCTTGATTGAAAACTCGGGCCATGTGGTCTCCGGCTTCCCGCATTTCTTCCCGGCTGAACAGGACATCCGAGATGCAGTAGCCGTTCTGCTCCCAGAATCGAATCTGTTCTTCTTCGAGACGGTAACGCTCGAGCGAGTTTTGTGTCATGGACATGGCTGCACTGTCACGGCGGGCCGCGGGACGTTCACCACGGACGGCTCGAAATCGGGCCAACCCTGCAGGTGATCATACCCGATTGCAAGGGGGTGTTGAGTCCCGGGCGCGGACCCGGCACAATCCTGGCAGAGGTCGTCCCATGAACAGAACGAAGAGAGAATTTGCGTTTGAGATGTCGACATCCAGCCTGCGGTTCGGGGCGGGAGTGACGGCCGAAATCGGGATGGATCTGCGCGAGATGGGGGCTGCCCGCGTGCTGGTTTTCACTGACCAATATCTGGCCGGACTTCGACCCGTGGAAGCGGTCCGGGGGTCTCTGGAGAAAGAAGGTATCCAGTACGATTTGTTCGACAGGGTGAGGATCGAGCCGGACGATAGATCCTTTCAGGCAGCCATCGAGGCCGCCTCGGGGGGCCAATACGAGGGGTTCGTGGCTGTGGGCGGGGGCTCAACGATCGACACGGCCAAGGCCGCCAATCTCTATTCAACCTACCCGGACGAGTTCCTGGCCTATGTGAACGCACCTCTGGGGGAAGCCAAGCCGATCCCGGGTCCGCTCAAGCCTTTGATTGCGGTTCCAACCACCTCGGGCACCGGCAGCGAGGCTACTGGAGTCGCCATTTTCGATCTATCCGAGAAACGCGCCAAAACCGGAATTGCCCACCGCCGTCTCAAACCTGTCCTGGGTCTGGTCGATCCTGAGAATATTCGCTCGCTGCCGCCCGCTGTCATCGCCTCCACGGGCCTGGACGTCCTCTGCCATGCCCTCGAGTCCTATACGGCCCTGCCCTTCACGGAGCGCCCCTACCCCGAAAGCCCTTTGCTGCGCCCTGCCTATCAGGGTTCCAATCCCGTCAGTGACATCTGGGCCATCGAGTCGATCCGCATGGTCTCCAGGTATCTGGTACGGCTCTACGAGAATCCTGCCGACGAGGAAGCCCGAACCCGGATGGTTATGGCTGCTTCTTACGCCGGTCTGGGTTTCGGCAACGCCGGAGTTCATCTCTGCCACGGTATGTCGTATCCCGTCAGCAGCATGGTGCGGGACTACCATCCGGAGGGATATCCGAAGGGGCACCCGATGGTGCCGCACGGAGTATCGGTGGCTCTCACGGCGCCGGCCGTGTTTCGTTTTACCGCCAGCGCCAACCCCTCGCGCCACCTGGGGGCAGCCGCGGCTCTGGGGGTCGACGTAGCAGGGGTTTCCCTCGCCGAGGCCGGTGAAGTCCTGGTCCATTCGCTGGTTGCCCTGATGCGAAAGCTGGATGTGCCCAATGGTCTTCTCGAGTTGGGTTTTACAGAAGACGACATTCCCGAGCTGGTGGCCGGGACACTTCCCCAGCACCGCGTCACGAAACTGTCCCCCCGGCCCGCCGCCGCCGAAGATCTGACCCGCTTGTTCAGGGATTCGATGAAGATCTGGTAGCTCTGGAAGGAGCGACTTGATGCCGGACGGGATCCAGGCCAAGATAGGAAAGTGAAAATATTCTCAATCCGAGATTGAAGGTGGGCAGTCCGCGGGCCTTTCACGACGGGCTGCCAGGGGGAAACGGAGGTTTTCGTGAATAGCGAAAGTCAGGTTCTGAACTTTATTGACGGTAGCTGGCAGACCTCATCCAGCGGTGAGACGCTGGGCGTGACGAATCCGGCCACGGCAGAGGAGATCGCAAAGGTGCCTCTCTCCGCTGCCCAGGAGGTTGAACAGGCGGCGGTCACTGCGGCTCGAGCCTTCAGGGAGTGGCGCCGGACCCCGCCGGTGGAACGGGTCCAGTACCTTTTCAAGCTCAAACGCCTTCTCGAGGAGAACTTTGACGAGATCGCCCGCCTGGTCACCCAGGAGTGCGGAAAGACCCTGGCCGAATCGAGGGGTGAACTGCAGCGCGGGATCGAAAACGTCGAGGTTGCCTGTGGTATCCCTTCGCTGCTGCAGGGTTATAACAGCGAGGACATTGCCCGCGGCATCGACGAGACGATGATCCGGCAACCGCTGGGGGTGGTGGCTGCGATTACTCCCTTCAACTTTCCCTCTATGATTCCGCTCTGGTTCCTGCCCTATGCGATTGCCTGTGGGAACTGCATGATTCTCAAGCCCAGCGAGAAAGTCCCCCTTACCCTGCAGCGGATCGTTCAACTTGTGGAGCAGACGGATCTCCCGCCCGGGGTTGTCCAGCTGGTCAACGGTTCTAAAGAGGCTGTGGACGCGATTCTGGATCATCCGTCGATTGGAGCGGTCAGTTTTGTGGGCTCGACGCCTGTCGCCAAATACATCTACAGCCGCGCGGCAGCCCAGGGAAAGCGAGTTCAGTGCCAGGGTGGAGCCAAGAATCCGATCATCGTTCTTCCCGACGCCGATATGGAGGCAAGTGCCCGGATCGTCGGAGAATCCGCCTTTGGCTGTGCGGGCCAGCGATGCCTGGCGGGCTCCATTGTTGCCACAGTGGGTGCAGCCCACAGACCCTTCCAGGAAGCAGTTTCGGACATCGCGCGATCCCGGAAAGTGGGGTTTGGTCTGGAGGAAGGCGTCGAGATGGGACCGGTCATCTCCGACGACAGCCGGCAGCGGATCGAAGCCCTGATCGAGCAGGGGGCGGGCGACGGAGCTAGCCTCTCCATAGATGGCAGGCATCTCCGCGTACCCGGCTACGAAGCCGGCTATTTCGTGGGGCCGACCATATTCAGTGATGTCCACCCGGAAAGCACCCTGGCCGCCACGGAGGTTTTCGGTCCGGTGCTGAGTCTCCTGCCCTTTGAAAAGGTGGGCGACGCCATCGAGTTCGCGAACAGCGGAAGATACGGCAACATGGCCTGTCTCTTTACCCGTAGCGGTTCGGCCGCAAGGAGGTTTCGCTACGAGGTGGAGGCCGGCAACATCGGGATCAACATCGGAGTTGCCGCGCCCGTCGCCTCCTTTCCCTTCAGCGGCTGGAAGGACAGCTTTTTCGGCGACCTGCACGGCCAGGGACGGGATGCCATCGAGTTTTACACGCTCAAGAAGGTCGTGATCGAACGCTGGCCTTCGGAGGATGAGTGATGCACGACAGACGAAGGATGGAGGGGAAGCGTGTCCTGGTCACGGGAGCCGGGACGGGGATCGGAAGAGGTGTTGCTCTCGAGTTCGCCAGAGAGGGGGCTTCGGTCGTCCTCCACTACTGCCACAGCAGTGCCGGCTGTGAGTCTGCCGTCGAGGAGATCCGCGCCGCCGGCGGACAGGCCCGGGCCATTGGAGCCGACTTCCGGGAGGTCCAATCGATCCAGGAATTGGCGGTCGGTGCCATCGACTTTCTGGGCGGAATCGATGTGCTCATCAACAACGCGGGCATTACGGCCAACCGTCCTTTCGTGGAAACCACGCCCGAGCACTTTGACACGCTCTTCGATGTCAACTTTAAGTCCATGTTCTTTCTCACCCAGGCTGTAGCGCCCGACATGATGGATCAAGGCCGCGGAGCTGTCGTCAATCTGACTTCTATCCATGCTTTTGGCGGAATGGTCGAGCATTCAGTGTACGCAGCTACCAAAGGGGCGATTGTGGCCTTTACAAGGGAAGTGTCGCTGGAACTGATCCAGAAGGGGGTGCGGGTCAATGCCATCGCGCCGGGCTGGGTCCGGGTCGAGAATCACGAAAAGGTCCTGGGCGGAGATTTTGACTGGGAGGGGGCCGAGGGAAGGCTGCCCGCCGGTTTTATCGGTACGCCGGCGGACATCGGACAGCTGGCTCTGTTTTTGGCCTCAGATGACTCGCGCTATATCGTTGGGCAGACTCTGATCATCGACGGAGGACAACTGGCGATCATGCCGAATACCGGAGATTTCCGAAGTGCCCGGGAGGCCCAGTGGGGCCGTCCCTATGTCAAAGGCCTGGAAGCCGGCTGAGCGGCACAAGACCGGCCCCGCGAACTAATGGGATCGGACCACGGAGGGTCCTCCTACACCAGGCCAATGCGGGAGCGTGGTTCGGGTAATCCAACGGCCCCGGGTTCCAGGGATATCAGAGCCCCGGCCGCGGAACCCAGGTCTCCATCCTCCGGAAGCCTCCCCGTGGTGACGAATAACTGAGACAGGTCCCGGCTCCCAAAGGCCACGCTGGACACGAACCTGGCCGGCAGTTCAATGCTGCGTTTGAGCTCGGCATCGGGGCCATACTGCACCACCTTCCATCCCATCGCCATGGCGATCCACAGGTTGCCCTCGCTATCCAGTGTCATCCCGTCGGCGCTCCCATCCACATCCGCGTCGAATTCAAGGAAAGCCCGGCGGTTGCCGATTTCGCCCGTTTCCTGCTCGTAGTCGAATTTCCACACCACGTTGTCGAGGGAGTCGATGAAGTAGAAAGACCGGCCGTCCGAAGTGAAACCCATACCGTTGGGAACTCCGACGTCTTCGAGCACTACGGCGTACGACCCGTCTTGGTCCAACCGGTAGAGCCGCCCGCTTCGCTGCTCCACATTGTCGAAGGGCATGGTCCCGGCAAAAACCCGTCCCTCGGGGTCGGCTGCGACGTCATTGAAGCGCTTCTCGATCTCGGCCGGGATGGTGTCGACAATGGTCCGGACCACCTGGCCGTCTTCGCACACAGCAACCGTTCCTTTGTCCATGAAGAGCAGAAGTGAATCGTCGTCCTGAACGGTGAAGCCTCCGACTATTCGTCCCTCGTAGTAGGGCTGACTCTTACCCGTGGCGGATTCGTACCAGAAGAGCCGGCCCTCCAGGATGTCGGTCCAGTAGAGTTTCCCGTGGTCAGAGTGCCAGACCGGACCTTCTCCGACAATGCATTGAAAATCAGCAACTACCTGGTGGGTCATTTTCGACTTACTCCTTGCGGCCGGTGGCCTAGCTGGATTCGATTTGCTTCAGCTGTCCCGTGACGCGCTCGGTCAGGGCGTGGTTGGGAAAACGGATCAAGTACTCTCTCCATATCCTGGCTGCCTTGCTGCGATTCCCCAGGTTCAATTGGATCTCCCCTTGAAGTGCCATGGCATGCCCCACCAGATCAGACTCGGGAAATCGATTGCGCAGAGCGTCGAGCTGTTCCAGAGCCTGCTGCTCCTTGTCCTGCTGAGCCAGGCTGATGGCCAGAGAGAAATAGCTCTGATCGAGTTCCGCGCCGGAACCTTCTTCAATCAGGGCACGGTACAATCGTTCGGCTCCAGGGTAGTGCCGCCGCCCCATGTATTTCGCCGCCAGTTCCAGCATGGCCTCCGTTGACTCCGGATGCTCCTCGACTCTGGCACGCAACTCGAGGATCTGTCGCAGACTCGATCTGTGTTCTTCCAGCACCTGTGGCAGTTGCTCGGCCGTCAGAAACCCGGAGGTCTTTTCGAAAAGTCCGTCCTCCGGCTCGATGACCAGGGTTGCCGGGTATGCTGTGACCCGAAAGCGTCGCTGGGCCTGTCGTCCATCCTCCTCGGTTTCGGCATTCAGCCGCAGCCACACGTATTCGGGTCCCAGTGCCTCAATCACCGACCGATCACCGAAGGTTTCCACGTCCATGACTCGGCACCACGTGCACCAGTTGGTGTAGAGGTCAAGGACGATCAGCTTGTCTTGCTTTTTCGCAACCTGAACGGCTTGCTCCCAGGCGGTCATCCAATTGAGACCCTTCGAAGCTTCAACGGCGGCCGACAGACAGATGCCCAGAAGACAGGTGCAGAGGAGAAGTCGTGCAATCACTGACATACTAGACTGTCGGGAACTGAGGGCTGCCGAATGCACGCGATGGTGGGATCTGTTCCCGGGCCGTTGCATCAGGTCTCGAAGCGGCGTTTGGCGATGACCCTCAGAAGTCCTTGTATTCTTCTCGGACCGGGTAGAACACTTCCACGAATTCGGAGGCTTCCAGGGCCTCGGCGCCGTGGATCTGGTGAGGGTCGAGGACGTACGAGTCTCCGGCCCTGGCCACGAAGGAATCGGACTCCGCGTCACCCAGAAAGCGGACGGCGCCTTTCACCATGAATCCGATCTGGCTGGCTCGATGGTCATGGAGAGGAATACTGGCGCCCTCGTTCAACTGGAAGTGACAGAGCATGACTTCCTCGTTATAGGAGAGCGTCTTGCGCACGACTCCGTCCAGTTGTTCGACTCCGGAAGCCTGATCAAGCGACTTGGCTTTCATGTTTCACACACCTCCTTTTCACGATCATGGTAACGCCTGCGGCAGGGTTTTGCGAAGTGAGGTCGGCTGGCGAAACAACCAGAGCCGGGTGCGAAAGCGCCCGGAAGAAAACGATTCTCAAACATCCTGGAAAACCTCCGGGTTGGCCACAAAACGAGGCCGGGAACCCCCCAGCACAGCCGCCATGCCTTCTGCCATCGTTTGAAAAATTCGGCTCATGGCCCCGTGCGTCATTCCCAGTGAGTGGGGCGAGGTCAGGCAGTTGGGATGCTGGAAAATCGGATGGCTCACGTCCGGGGGCTCCGGTTCAAACACGTCCAGCCCCACGCCGGCCAGGACTCCCTCCGTTAAAGCTTCATGGAGCGTGTCCAGACTATCGATAAGTCCCCCCCGGGCCAGATTCACCAGATAAGTGCCCCGTTTGACAAGCTGTATCCGCTCGCGATTGATCATTCTCCTTGTTTCGGGAATCAGTGGAGCGTGAATTGAAATAAAATCCGCGCCGGCCAGCAAATCCTCCAGGCCGACGAGTTCCACCCCAAGTTCGGAGGCTTTCTCCGGTGCCACGTAGGGATCATGGCCCAGTATCGACATTCCGAAGGGCCGGGCCAGCCGGGCCAGTGTCTGTCCGATGTTCCCCAGACCCACAATGCCCAGCACAGCGCCGTAGAGGTCGGCCGGCCTGGATTCTTCGCGACTCCCCCAGTTGCCGCTCTTGAGCTGCTCGTCCCAGTAATTGAGCTGTTTGCACAGGGCCAGCATGTAGGCCATGGCCCCTTCGGCCACTGCCGAAGCCCCGGCGGCCGGAGCGTAAACCACGGGGATGCCACGCCGGGTTGCGCTCTCCACATCCACGTTGTCCAGGCCCACGCCGCTGCGACCAATCACCCGCAACTTCCCGCCTGCTTCAATGACGGTGCGATCGACACCCCCGCCACCCCGAACGGCAATACCGACTGCGTCCGCGACGAGCGGGAGGATGGATTCCGGTTCGCCGTCAGGAGTGACCTGGACCACCCCGAAGGGACTGAGAATGTCGATGGCGACCTGGTCGATGGGGCCGGTAGCAAGGATCGTTGTGTGATTACCCATGATCTTCTACCTCTCGAACTTTGTTCAGCAGGTGTCGTTGGATTGGGGAAGAGTAACTTGTTTCGGTGCGGGGCTCGTTCAATAAGTGCCGAATTCTCGCCCGGCTTGTGTGAACACTTCGATGTTTCCGGGGGCGGTGTCGAAGATCTGGCCCGTTGATCGAAGCACATAGCGGCCGCCATCGGCGGCTGCGTCAATACAGCGCTTCACTTCATCCCTTACCTGTTGCGGTGTCGCTTCGGCCAGGATGCGTTCATTGAATCCCCCGTTGAGCGTGATGCGGTCCCCCACCCGGCGTTTGGACTCGGCCAGGTCGAAGTCCCCCGAAGATTCCCTGGGAGTCAATGTTTCCAGAGAATCGGCACCGGTTGAAGCCATATCCTCGATAAAGGCCTGGCCGGAACCGCAGTTGTGATAGCTGACCAGGAAACCTGCCTCTTTGGCTGCCTCTATAACAGGTTGATCGTAGGGGAGCATGAATTTCCTGAACTGGGCGGGAGAAAACCCCATGCCAACCCAGGACTGGTCATAGATAACAGAATGACCTCCAGTCTCGGCAAGGTGCCGGACTCTCCGGATCGACCGGTCTCTGAGGAACTCGGAAATCTTCTCCACGAATCGGGGCTCTTCCATCAGATCGCAGGTCAGGGTGACCAGGCCGCGCATGTTGGCCGCCTCTCCCCAGACGCCGATGAAGTTGTGCATGAAGAAGCCCCGGCTCCCGACCAGATCCACCATTCTCTTCAGGTTGTCCTGGTTCAGACTTTCGGGCTCGGGCATGTACTTGATACAGAGATCGAGATCGTTCTCTTCCTTGATGGCCGGCTCCACCTCTGCCACCTGGGCATCCCCGACCTGTAAGGCCCAGTTGACGGAACCTTCGGGGGTGGTTGCCGTGAAGCGGTGGGTGTAAAAACCGTGGCCCTCATTCTCGACCTCCTCGGTGACCTGCCAGGTTTCCATCGCCTCCTCGGGCCAGCTGTACAACAATCGAGGAACGCGATACATCGAGAACCATCGTTCATCCGCGGTTACGAGAACGGGATCCAGCCCCAGATTCTCCTGGAGCTGGATGATCTGGAGGGGATCTTCAACCGATTCTCCGAGGATGGCGCGCGGGCCCTTTCCGCCCGTAAGCGTTCTGAGCAGCGGCAGGCCCAGCCAGGCGCAGACCGGAACGCGGTCCAGCGGATTGCCCGTATAGGCCGCTTCGAATCGCTCGCGAGTATTCATAGTGGGTTGCTCCTTTTCCCGATTCTCTTCCATTTTCCACACATTCAGGGAGCGGGTGCAAGCTCGTCCAACTCCGGAAACTTCAGTATCGAAATGAACGAGTCACTGAAATCGGCCCGGCCCGAGAGCTCATGGTATTCGATGATGCGGGGCAGAGCCCGCGCCACCTGGCGCTCCCGGAAGGATACGAGCGCCATTTTGGCACCTTCCCCCGCGGCGTTTCCAACCGCTTTGATCCGTTCTACGGATACGGGCGGGACTAGGCCGATGATTCGCGCGTTCCGGGGATTGATGTAAGTGCCAAACGATCCGGCCAGGTAGATCTCCTCCAGATCTTCCGCCCCCACGCCCAGTTCCTCCATCAACACCTGAATTCCCCCGGCGATGGCCGCCTTGGCGAACTGCAGCTCTCGAATGTCTCGCTGGGTCAGGACCACGGGCCGATCTGTTCCGGTTTCCTCTGGCCAAGCCAGTACAAAGGCCCGGCTCCCATCGGACTCCTGGGTGAAGCGCCGGCTCAGGGCCGAAAAAGCTCGATCGGCTTCCTCCCTGGCAACAACAAACTTGCCGGAAGGGTCCAAAAGACCGGCCAGTCGCAGCTCCGCTACCGCGTCGATCAGACCGGATCCGCACAGGCCGACTGGCGGCACGTCGCCGATGACCTGCAGCTGCACGGAGTCTTCGATGATCCTCACAGTTTCGATCGCGCCCTGGCTGGCGCGCATGCCATCCCTGATCTGGGCGCCCTCGAAGGCCGGGCCCGCCGGTGCGGCGGTGGCAATCGTCCGGGCTGCCGAGCCCAGAATGATTTCGCCGTTGGTGCCCACATCCACCAGAAGCCGCATCCCGTCTTTTTGAGCCAGACCCGTAGCCAGAAGGCCGCCCATCAGGTCGGCGCCGACATAAGCGCCCAGGTGGGGCAAGAGGTGCACCTGCGCCTGCGGATGGATGGCGAGGGGTATTTCCCGGGCGCTGATCTGCAGCAGGTCCTGGGCCGTTGGGATGAAAGGGGTGACGCCGATGGGTTCCGGATCCAGCCCCAGCAAGAGATGAAGCATGGTGGCGTTGCCGGCGGCCACCACTTCGTACACCTCCGAGGGGTCTACGGTCGCCTCGCCCAGCAACTGCTCAACCAGATCGTCAAGCGTTTCGACAATGTTCCGGTTCAGCTGCGCAATGCCGTCTTCCTCGAGCATGGCATGACTGATGCGCGAGATCACATCGGCTCCGTGGACATACTGTTTGTTCAAGGACGAGTGCGCGGCCGCGACAGCACCGCTGGTGAGGTCGACCAGAATCCCCACCACGGTCGTCGTTCCAATGTCCAGCGCGAGGCCATAGCAGCGTTCTCGGGTATCGCCCGCCTCGACGTCTACGAGCTCCTGTCCGGCCACCACTGCGGTCACGCTCCAGTCGGCCCGACGCAGTAGAGCGGGAAGCCGACGCAGCAGGTGGACCGAGGTGTGCACTTCGAATCCCTCCTCTACGAGGGCGTCGCGGATTCGAGTGTAGTCACTGCGCTGGTCTTCCAGGGACGGTTCCTGCAGCTGCAATGCAATCTTGTGTACGTTAGGCTCGAGCGTCACTTGCCGGTCCATTCCCATTAAGGCGGCCTGGGGGTTACCCGCCAGAGCGGGCACTGCGCAGATCAGATCGTGGTCTGCGCGGGCTCGACAGGACAGACGCCAGCCCTCTGACAACTCGGGCGCAGAAAAGAATTCGCGATCGGCGCCGCTGGTCGCCGCATCACCCTTCACGACCCGAACCTTGCACTTGCCGCAGGTTCCGCGTCCCCCGCAGGTGCTGTCAATGGGCAGGCCGATCCAGTTGGCGGCGTTGAAGATCGACATGCCGGAAGGCACGCGCGTTTTCTTTCCCTGCGGCTTGAACTCGATGGTGATTTTGGAAGCGCCGTCGCCGGCAGCAGGGTCAGTCAGAGTGCCTCCAGCCAGACCGCCATGCCGCAGTCCGCCATACTTTAGTACTCCCTTCCATAAATATGATGATGTTTGCGGATGGGTCTTGCGAGGTGAGATTGCGAAGAGAGGAGGAGGCGATGCAGAGGCATCGTTGACGACGAACGACAAAGAGATCGCCCGCAACCCCCATCCGCCCGAAGGGTTGGGGCGGGACGGGCCCATCTCTTCGTTGTTCCTCCTCGCCGATGGCCCTGCATCGACTCGTCGTCTCGCCTCAATCTGGTCTCCGTCGCGCTCCCAACAAACATCATCGTATTTATGGAAGGGAGTACCGTAAGTACTCTAAGTACTCAGATAGATTTCCTTCACGCCGGCCGGCGCTTCCTGATCCATCTCTGCTTTCAGTCGCCGGGCCAGTCGGACCACCCCGGAGGCGTCTTTGGCGTACCCGTCGGCCCCGACTTTATCGGCGAATTCCTGGGTTACAGGGGCGCCGCCCACCATCACCCTCACCTCTCTCCGCAAATCGGCCCTGTGAAGGGTCTCCAGGTTGATCTTGAAGTTGGGCATGGTGGTGGTGAGGAATGCGGACATGCCCACCAGGTGTGGCCGGTGCTCCTGAATTCCCGCCATCATCTGGTCGGGCCGGACGTTCACGCCCAGATCGAACACTTCGAAGCCGGCCCCTTCCAGCATGATGTCGCACAGGTTCTTGCCGATGTCGTGAAGATCGCCCTTGACCGTGAACATCAGGATCCTGCCAATCGGTTTGGCACCGGTCTCGGCCAGCAGCGGTCGGAGAATGTTCATGGCTGTCTGCATCGCCTTGGCGGAAACCATCATTTCGGGAACGAAGTACTCACCGATTTCGAACCGTCTGCCCACCTCTTCAAGGGAAGGGATGAGAGCCTCGAAGCGCATCTCCAGCGGGTCCAACCCCCGCCTGAGACCCTCTTCGGTGAGGTCCTTCACGGGTTGCGAGTGGCCCTCCAGAGTGTGCTGATACAGCCCCTTCAGCATTTCTTCCTTTGTGCTCATAAAACAGCCTTCAGCAGCCCGGGGGAAGCAGGCCGAATTCTAGTTGTTGTGGTCAAGAGGGGTCAATAACACGTGGGGGCCGATCGCGCCTTTGCCGGCACCTTCAGAGCCGGCTGCGGGAGCAGCCGGAAGGAAGTTCTGCAGCCCGGAGCAGATCCATTCCCCCGGCTTCCGCCGGGGGAATGGATGGACCGCAACCAGCCACCACCCACCGTTTCACCCCCCCATGGCGTTGGTCATGCCCAGCAGCACGACGGCTGCGCTGGAAGCCGCTATTCCCACATATTGCCGGGAAGTCGGCCGTTCGCCCAGCAGGAGGGTGGCAAACAGAGTCGTCACAGCCACGGACGCGCAGGCGGCGGCCGGAAAGACGATGATTCCAGGTAGCTCCGCGACGGCCCGGATAAGGAACAGTGCCTGCGTGATGTTGATGAGTCCTAGCAGGCTTCCATAGGCCCACGCTGAGGGCGGCATTGCCGGTCTTTGCCAGAGAATCTTTACCGTAGCTCCAATCCCGGAGAAAGCGAATAAGGCAATGAAAAAGAATGCCGTTTGTTCGGGAGTCCCCATTTCGGTGAAGGCTTTGGCCGTGAGTCGCGCGCCCCCGATCAAGAGAAACATGGCCACCATTGTCCAACGCAGAGAGGTCCGCGTCCGCTGCTCGAGGTCCCGACGCGCATCGAGCAGGACGATTGAGCCCACGGCAATGATGAGGCCCAGGGCTTGCGCTCCATGAGGGCGCTCGTTCCACCAGAACACCGAAAACACGCTGGGAATGATCAGGGCGAGTTGCATCAAGGCTCGAGTTGCGGCGACTCCCTGATGGCGAATGGAATAGAGGACGAAAAAAAAGGATGTCAAGTAGCAGAAACCCATGACCGTCCCCAGCCCCAGGGTCGCCCAGGAAACCTCGGCATCCGCGCTCGCTGCCCACAGTGGTATTCCCACCAGTGCGGCAACTACAAAATTCAGCGTCCCGATGGTCGTCATATCCATCTTGCGGAGGGTGCCCCGCTTGACGATGAGCTCGAACGAGCAAAGGAAAACAACGTGTAGAAGAAGACTAAGCATCAGGACCGGATTTCAGCATTCTTGCCTGTCGTGCAGGTTAGTCCGAGCAGGGACTACTGTGTTAAAATCTAGTAGTCAGGCCCGTTAGTCAAGGTAGGGTAGCCCCGGTGGGAAATTCAGGAATCTGCATTAAGTTCCCGCGTCTGAGAATGTTCTCAATGCGCGGCACCGCGCGCTTTGTCAGCGTCTCCCTTTTCTTCTGCGCGACCGTGGTTGTGTTGCTCGCGGAGAAGAAGGAAGAGCCGCTTCCAACCGAACCTCAAGCCCTTTATATCTTCCCGGTCAGCGGGCAGCAGGGGTCAACAATTGAGGTGACAATTGAAGGTCAGACGCTGGCGGACACCTATGCCGTCTGGACGGACTGCCAGGCGCTGGAGGCCAGTGTCAAGCGAGTTGTGGAGACCGATCGCAAAGTCTGGCAAGCGAACTATCTTCCGGAAAATCAGTTGACCCACGAGGTCACTCTGCGGCTAAAGATCTCCCCGTCGGCCGAGTTGGGTGGTCATACTCTGCGGCTGGTCTCACCTCTCGGCGTCTCCAACCCCATGCCCTTTCGGGTGAGTTCGCGGCGCGAACCGCTCATCTCGGAGGACGAAAGCCGGACCGGGGCAAGACAGCCGATCGTAGGACAGTCTGTGGAATACCCTGTGGTCATCAACGGGAAGATCGGCAGGATACTGGGTGGTGAAACCGATTACTACAGTTTCGATGCCGAAGCGGGTCACGAGCTCTATTTTGAGACGTTTTTCCCCGATCTCGGCGGCAAAATGCTTCTCTACCTCTATGAGCCCTCTCCCAGCTGGGTGGATCCCCATCGACTTGTGCAACTGGCGTTCAACGATGATCCGATCGGCTATGAAAGAGGCTTGTTCGGCCTGGCTGCGGATCAGGTCGTCAGAGCCCGCCTGAAGCATCGCTTTACAAAATCCGGACGCTACCTCGTCGCCGTCAAGGCTTATGACGACCGAGGCGGACCCGGGTTCGTTTACCAGCTTCGAATCGCCTCGCCGCCGCTTCAGGAGATGGCCAGCGACAATAGAGCGTGGCCACTGGCCCACCCGGTATCGGACCAGTGGAAGGAGCGGAGGTTCAACCGGCCTCTCTCGGCCACTCATCTGGCCGAGCTTTCGAAGCGGACCGTGCTGATGGAGCCTGAAGCACAGGAAATCGGGGGCAAAGCCGGTTCCGGCGTTGCCGGGGATGTGGGAGACGATGGGTACGCCGTGCCGACGACCTCGCAATTCGACCCCCTCGAGCCGGTGAACACCTATCCTGGTGGTCGGGATCCGGAGGGCAGCCAGGACCATGTTCCGATGGTGGAGTTGCCGGCAACTCTGGAAGGGACGATTGATCGTCCCGGCAAGACCGACTATTTCAGATTGAAAGTCGAGGCGGGACAGGGGCTGGCCGTCGAGGTGCGGACACCCCGTGAAGGAGTTCCCAGATTCAGCCCCTGGGTGAAGGTTCTGGATGGACAGGGAGAGGTCCTGTTCAGCTCCGTCTACAATCGGGTTGAAGGCAATAATGTCCAGTTGTTTAGGTACTTGGAACCCAAGATGGTGTACAGGTTCGAACAGGATGGAGAGTACACGCTACAGATCCGCGATCTGACCAGTCGCTACAGCGGCTCCCAGTTTTCCTATAGCATCATGATTCGTCCTCAGATCCCCCATATCGGAGAGTTGGAACTGGACGTGGAACGTGTCAACCTGTCGCCGGGCGAAGCGAAGCGGCTGACGGTGACGGCTGACCGGGAAGAAGGGTTCGCGGGTGAGATTGCGCTCAGTGTGGAGAACCTGCCTTCCGGCGTAGAGGCTTATCCGACGGCGGTCCTCGAGTCCTACCGTCCTCCGCCGTTCGACGAAGGCCAGAAAAAGGTTTTCCGTCCGGAGGCGCAGAAGGTCTCTATTACGCTGATCGCAGACGAAGGAGCCTCGACTACGAGGCTGCCCCGCTTTTTGCGGGTGAAGGCGAGGCCGGTGGTCAACGGGGTGCCCGGACCAGAGATCGCAGTGGGGGAGGTTCCCCTGATGGTAGTAGCGCCCCTGGAAGTTACGGCCACGAAGGGCGGGGAGTGAACACGTGAACCGGCAGCGTCTGGGTTTAGCGTTTCTCTTTTTTGCCACAACTCAGTGGTCTCTGGCCTCAGAGATTGCAAGTCTCCGGCTGGCCCGGAGTCATGATCCGACTCTGGTTTCGGTTCGCATTTTCCCCGACTCGACGACGTTGCGGGGCCGGGGAGCCTCCCAGCGGTTCGTGGTGATGGGGAAGTACTCGGACGGTCTGGAGAGGGATGTGACTTTTGAGAGCGGTTTCAGCGTAGCGGATTCGACCCTGGCTGAGGTCGATGAAGGGAGGGTTTCGGGACTGGCCGACGGTGAAACCGAGCTGAAAGCGGAAGTGGAGGGGATGGAGGTCACGGCAAAGATTCGAGTGGAAGACTGGTCGCAAGAGACACCGCTTGGCTTTGAGCGCAGCATTTCTCCGATTCTCACCCAGAAGGGCTGCAACGGCAGCAACTGTCACGGGGGAGTCAAGGGAAGAGGGGGGTTCAAGCTCTCGCTCAACTCCTTGAATCCGCCCCAGGACTACAAGTGGATCGTAAGAGGCGGGGTCTATTACGTGCTGACGATGGAATCGGATGATCCTGAGATCCCAAGGGTGAATGTGGCAGAGCCGGAGCAGAGTCTGCTGCTCAAGAAGCCGACCATGCAGGTACCGCATGAAGGTGGACGGCGGATTGGAAGGAGTTCCGAGGAGTACGACACGATTCTGAACTGGGTTGAGAAAGGGGCTCCATTCGAACCCGAGGACGGAAGCCGGAGTGACCCGATCGAACACGTGGAAGTTTTCCCGGCTGAGATCGTGCTGGACGAGGAAGGACTGCAGCAACTGGTGGTGACGGCGCGGATGTCTAGCGGCCGGTTTCGGGACATCAGTGAAGAAGTCCGCTATGAGTCCCAGAACCCGGATGTGGTGATGGTGGACGAGGACGGACTGGTGATGACGGTGGGGACGGGAGAGACCAATGTGCTGGTTCGAGCGGCCGGGCACACCGTTCACACGCGGGTGGGGGTGGTTACAGAACCGATTCCCGACTATCCGGACGTCCCCAGGCGAAGTTTCATTGACGAGCAGATTTTTGCCAAGCTCGAGCGGTTTCAGCTGGTGCCGTCGGAACTCTCCGACGACGCGGAGTTTCTGAGGCGGGTGTGCCTGGACATTATCGGCACGTTGCCCCCACCGCATCGAGTGCGGGAGTTCCTCAACGATCCGGACCCGGACAAGCGGGACAAGCTGATTGAGATTCTCCTGGATTCACCGGAATACGTGGACTTCTGGGCCTACCGCTTTTCCAATCTGTTCCGGGTCGTCATGGAGCCTTATTCCAGCCAGCTCTACTGGGAATGGATCCGGAGCAGTGTTGCCGCCAACAAGCCCTACGACCAGATGGCCCGGGAGCGCCTGGCGGCCCAGGGCCGGGACCGGCCTTCCCGCCACTACTACGAGAACAACTCGCAGCCGGGACGCATCCTCTCCGAGGAATTACGGCTGTTCGCAGGGCGCAGGTTCGACTGCGCCGAGTGCCACGATCATCCTTTCGAGTCCTGGTCGCAGGATCAGTTCTGGGGGCTGGCCGCTTTTTTCGGAAACATCGACTTTATCGGATACTACGATATTATCTTCGACAACCCGGCCGGCGGATACGGGGACAAGGGCCAGCCCGGACTGCTCAAGCATCCGCGCAGGAAGACCGTTGTGGAGCCGGCCTTCCTGGATGGAACGCTGCTGGCCCGGGAGCGCAGACTGGACCCCCGCCTGGCACTGGCCGGTTACCTCACGTCCCATCCCTTCTTTGCCGAAGCCATGGCGAATCGGATGTGGGGCTACTTCTTTGGAAGGGGCATTGTCGATCCGGTGGACGACTTCAAGGCCTCCAACCCCGCCACTCATCCTGAACTGCTGAAGGCGCTGGCGACCGAGTTCCGGGAAAACGGGCACGACCTCAAACACCTGATTCGTGTGATGGTGCAGTCCAGGACCTACCAGCTCTCGAGCCGGCCCAACCCGAATAACCGCGACGACCGGATCAACTACTCTCATTTCATACCCAAGCTCCTGGAGGCGGAGGTTCTTCTGGACGCCGTCTCTCAGGTAGCCGGTGTGCCTGAAGTTTTTGTCGGAGCCCCCGAGTCCTTGAACGGCCAACCGCCTCCCGGGACACGAGCGATCCAGTTGAAATCCCCGGTGCGTTATTTCTCGCAGTTTCTGGACCTGTACGGGCGAACGATGCGTTACGCCCTGCCTGAAGAGAATCCCGGGCCCAGCATCTCGCAGGCCCTGCACGTCTATGCCGGGGACACTTATACGACCAAGCTGACTCAGGAGGGGGGCCGACTGGACAAGTTGCTGGTGAGTGAGAAAAGCGACGGACCGATTGTGGAGCAGCTCTACCTGGCATCCTTGTCACGCTTCCCAACGCCCGGGGAACGAACAGAGCTGGAGGGGGCACTGCAACAGATTGAGGCAAAGCAGCGGACCCGGGCCTTCGCCGACCTGACCTGGGCCCTGCTGACTTCCCGGGAGTTCGCGTATAATCATTAGCCTGAGCGCTAGTTTTGAGGCATTCGTAGTCACATGAAAAAAGTCGGTTGTCTTACCTGTACCGAAGCGGAACTGGCCCGGCGGGATTTCCTGCGGGTGGGTTCGATAGGTGTTCTGGGACTCAGCCTGAGTCAATTCCTGGAGGCGAAGAGTCTTATGTCCGCCGGCAAGGCAGCCTCCGGAGCCGGCAAGGGCGAGGCCTGCATCATGCTCTGGCTGGGGGGTGGTCCGAGTCAAATGGACACCTGGGATCCCAAGGGAAACACCGGGTTCAAATCCATCGCCACCAGTATGGATGGCGTTCAGATCTCGGAGCTGCTGCCGCTGACGGCCAGGCACATGGACAAGCTCTCCCTGATTCGCTCCATGCACACCGAGGAGAACAATCACCCCCAGGCGACCTATTATGCACTGACGGGTCACCGGCCCAATGCGGCCATGGAGTTCCCCAGCTTTCCCTCCATTATCAGCAAGGAACTGGGGCCCCGGGGTGAAGTGCCTCCGCATATCCTTTGCCCCGGCTGGGACTCAGCCGATGCCAAGCGCTACAACGATATCTTCAGGTCCGCCTTCCTGGGCGCCGCCTATGACCCGATGATTTTGTCGGACCGCGGAGACAAGGGGATCCAGGTAGCCGATCTGGCGCTGCCGAAATCGTTTCCGGTGGAGAGTCTGGAGAGCCGCAGTTCTTTTCTCAAGATTGTGGATCGTTCTTACCGCCAGAAAGTGGAGCTGGCGGAGTTCTCCAACATGGACGGCTTCCGGGAGAAGGCACTGCAGATGATCCTCTCTCCGAAAGTCCGGGAAGCCTTTGACCTTTCCGGCGAATCGGACAAGACCAAAGAAGCCTATGGAACACACAAGTTCGGGCAGAGCGTACTCCTGGCCCGGCGCCTGATTGAAGCCGGCAGCCGCTTCGTGACCGCTTCCGGATACAGTCACAATGTCTGGGACACTCATGGCGACAATGACATGAAACACCGGGATGTACTGGTGCCACCACTGGATCGGGCGCTTTCGGCCCTGATGGAAGACCTGGACCAGAGAGGTCTTCTGGAGACCACGGTTGTCATCGTGATGGGTGAGTTCGGGCGGACTCCCCACCTGAACCCCGGGCACGGGCGCGACCACTGGCCGGAATGCTGGTCCGTGGCCCTGGGTGGCGGCGGCATCCGGGGTGGCCAGATCGTGGGGGCCAGCGACGAGACGGGCGGTTATGTGGCCGAGCGCATGGTGACGATGGGAGATCTCCTGGCTACCGTTTACAAAGCCCTTGGAATCAACTGGCACAAGGAACTGATGAGCCCCACGGGGCGTCCCGTCAAGATCTCCAACTCCATCGATGACACCGATGGAATTCCACTCGACGAACTCGTTTAGCAGGGCGCCTCGCAGGCTGAAAACGAGCTGCCCGACGTCTGGAGCGGATTTTCATGGTTTGGCTAAAGCCCGTCATCTTCCTTTTTTGCATCAGCCTCAGCTACCTCACCGTGCAGGCGAGGGCCGAGTCCACGGCTGCTGAGCCTCGAGCCCAGTACATCTTTCCAGTGGGAGGGCAGCAGGGTTCCACCCTGGAGGTGAGAATCGAGGGAGAAGCGCTGGCCGACTCCTATGCCGTGTGGACGGACTGCCCGGCGCTGCAGGTCCGTGTAAAACAGGTTACCGCGATCAGTGGCGAGATCTGGGAAGGGCACTATCTTCCGGAAAAGCGGTTGACCCACGCGGTCGTTCTGCAGGTAAAGATCTCCCCGGCGGCCGAAGTGGGAGGGCATACTCTGCGGCTGGTCTCACCTCGCGGCATCTCCAACCCCATGCCGTTTCGGGTGAGTTCCGGGATCGAACCGCTCATCCTGGAGGATGAAAACCAGACCGGAGCAAAACAGCCGATCCAGGGACAGACAGTGAAGTACCCGGTGGTGATTAACGGGAGGATCGGCAGGCCAGTGGGCGGCGAGGTGGATTATTACGGCTTCCATGCCGAAGAGGGTCGAGAGCTTTACTTTGAGGTGTTCTTTCCCCGTCTGATAGGGCTGGACGACTTTGCCGGGGGCGAAATGTTGCTGTTTCTCTACAAGCTCGCACCGACCTGGGTAGATCCCCATCGCCTGGGGCGGCTCGCGTTCTCCGACGATCCGATCGTTTTGCAGAGCGGTAAGATTACGGGAAGGGACCGCCCGGTCAGGGCTCGCCTGAAGCATCGCTTTAAGAGATCTGGACGGTATCTGATTGCAGTCAAGGCTTTTGATGACCGGGGTGGTCCGGGGTTCGTTTACCAGCTTCGAATCGCCCTGCCGGAACTCCAGGAGATGGCTGGTGACAACCGGGCGTGGCCCCTGGCCCACCCGGTGTCGGACCGGTGGATCGAACGGAGTTTTGACAGGCCTCTCTCCCCACGTCATTTACAGGAGCTCTCGCAGAGAACCGAGCTGGTTGAGCCGGTGAGCACCTCTCGTGTGGCCGCAGATTCCCCGGATAGCCGGGAGGGTATCCCCCTGGTGGAGTTACCCGCGATTGTGGAAGGAGCCATTGATCGTCCCGGTAAGACAGACCATTTCAGATTCAGGGCCGAGGCGGGCAGAGTTCTGGTCTTCGAGGTGGAAACGCCCCGTCAGGGGGTTCCTCGCTTCCATCCCTGGGTACGGATCCTGGATCGGCAACAGGAGGTGGTGTTCAGTTCCATCTTCAATCGGGTTGAAGGGAACAATGTCATGCTCCAACGCTATTTCGAACCCAAGATGGTGTACAGGTTCGAGCAGGAGGGCGAGTACACGCTGGAGATCCGCGATCTGACGAGTCGCTATGGAGAACCCGATTTTGCTTACCGCGTGATGATACGTCCTCAGATCCCCCATATCGGAGAGTTGGAACTGGACGTGGAACGTGTCAACCTGTCGCCGGGCGAAGCGAAGCGGCTGACGGTGACGGCTGACCGGGAAGAAGGGTTCGCGGGTGAGATTGCGCTCAGTGTGGAGAACCTGCCTTCCGGCGTAGAGGCTTATCCGACGGCGGTCCTCGAGTCCTACCGTCCTCCGCCGTTCGACGAAGGCCAGAAAAAGGTTTTCCGTCCGGAGGCGCAGAAGGTCTCTATTACGCTGATCGCAGACGAAGGAGCCTCGACTACGAGGCTGCCCCGCTTTTTGCGGGTGAAGGCGAGGCCGGTGGTCAACGGGGTGCCCGGACCAGAGATCGCAGTGGGGGAGGTTCCCCTGATGGTAGTAGCGCCCCTGGAAGTTACGGCCACGAAGGGCGGGGAGTGAACACGTGAACCGGCAGCGTCTGGGTTTAGCGTTTCTCTTTTTTGCCACAACTCAGTGGTCTCTGGCCTCAGAGATTGCAAGTCTCCGGCTGGCCCGGAGTCATGATCCGACTCTGGTTTCGGTTCGCATTTTCCCCGACTCGACGACGTTGCGGGGCCGGGGAGCCTCCCAGCGGTTCGTGGTGATGGGGAAGTACTCGGACGGTCTGGAGAGGGATGTGACTTTTGAGAGCGGTTTCAGCGTAGCGGATTCGACCCTGGCTGAGGTCGATGAAGGGAGGGTTTCGGGACTGGCCGACGGTGAAACCGAGCTGAAAGCGGAAGTGGAGGGGATGGAGGTCACGGCAAAGATTCGAGTGGAAGACTGGTCGCAAGAGACACCGCTTGGCTTTGAGCGCAGCATTTCTCCGATTCTCACCCAGAAGGGCTGCAACGGCAGCAACTGTCACGGGGGAGTCAAGGGAAGAGGGGGGTTCAAGCTCTCGCTCAACTCCTTGAATCCGCCCCAGGACTACAAGTGGATCGTAAGAGGCGGGGTCTATTACGTGCTGACGATGGAATCGGATGATCCTGAGATCCCAAGGGTGAATGTGGCAGAGCCGGAGCAGAGTCTGCTGCTCAAGAAGCCGACCATGCAGGTACCGCATGAAGGTGGACGGCGGATTGGAAGGAGTTCCGAGGAGTACGACACGATTCTGAACTGGGTTGAGAAAGGGGCTCCATTCGAACCCGAGGACGGAAGCCGGAGTGACCCGATCGAACACGTGGAAGTTTTCCCGGCTGAGATCGTGCTGGACGAGGAAGGACTGCAGCAACTGGTGGTGACGGCGCGGATGTCTAGCGGCCGGTTTCGGGACATCAGTGAAGAAGTCCGCTATGAGTCCCAGAACCCGGATGTGGTGATGGTGGACGAGGACGGACTGGTGATGACGGTGGGGACGGGAGAGACCAATGTGCTGGTTCGAGCGGCCGGGCACACCGTCCACACGCGGGTGGGGGTGATCTCTGAACCGATTCCCAACTATCCGGACATCCCGGAGCGAAACTTCATTGATGAGCATGTTTTTGCCAAGCTCAAGAGGTTTCAACTGATCCCGTCGGAGCTCTCCGACGACGCGGAGTTCTTGAGGCGGGTCTGTCTGGACATTATCGGCACGCTGCCCCCACCGCATCGGGTGCAGGAGTTCCTCAACGATCCGGACCCGGACAAGCGGGACAAGCTGATTGAGATTCTCCTGGATTCGCTGGAATATGTGGACTTTTGGACCTTTCGGTTTTCGGATCTGTTTCGGGCTGCCCGCCCTCCTATTCCCAACCAGCTCTACTGGGAATGGATCCGGGGCAGTGTCGCCGCCAACAAGCCGTATGATCAGATGGCCCGGGAGCGCCTGGCGGCCCAGGGCCGGGACCGGCCTTCCCGGCACTACCACGAGTACAACTCGCAGCCGGGGCGCATCCTTTCCGAGGATATGCGGCTGTTCGCGGGGCGCCGGTTCGACTGCGCCGAGTGCCACGACCACCCTTTCGAGCCCTGGTCGCAGGATCAGTTCTGGGGGCTGGCCGCTTTTTTCGGAAACATCGACTTTATCGGACCCTTCGAGGTTGTTTTCGACAACCCGGCCGGCGGATACGGGGACAAGGGCCAGCCCGGACTGCTCAAGCATCCGCGCAGGAAGACAGTCGTGGAGCCGGCCTTCCTGGATGGGACGCTGCTGGCCCAGGAGCGCAGACTGGACCCCCGCCTGGCACTGGCCGGTTACCTCACTTCGCATCCCTTCTTTGCCGAAGCCATGGCGAATCGGATGTGGGGATACTTCTTTGGAAGGGGCATTGTCGATCCGGTGGACGACTTCAAGGCCTCCAACCCCGCCACTCATCCTGAACTGCTGAAGGCGCTGGCGACCGAGTTCCGGGAAAACGGGCACGATCTCAAACACCTGATTCGCCTGATGGTGCAGTCCAGGACCTATCAGCTCTCGAGCCGGCCCAACCCGAATAACCGCGACGACCGGATCAACTACTCTCATTTCATACCCAAGCTCCTGGAGGCGGAGGTTCTTCTGGACGCCGTCTCTCAGGTAGCCGGTGTGCCTGAAGTTTTTGTCGGAGCCCCCGAGTCCTTGAACGGCCAACCGCCTCCCGGGACACGAGCGATCCAGTTGAAATCCCCGGTGCGTTATTTCTCGCAGTTTCTGGACCTGTACGGGCGAACGATGCGTTACGCCCTGCCTGAAGAGAATCCCGGGCCCAGCATCTCGCAGGCCCTGCACGTCTATGCCGGGGACACTTATACGACCAAGCTGACTCAGGAGGGGGGCCGACTGGACAAGTTGCTGGTGAGTGAGAAAAGCGACGGACCGATTGTGGAGCAGCTCTATTTGGCAGCCCTGTCGCGTTTTCCCGATCAGAACGAACAGGCGGCTCTCGAGGCGGTACTGGCAGAAGCTGAAGAGCCTGCGCGCAGGCGGGCCTTCGCCGATTTGACCTGGGCTCTGCTGACCTCCCGCGAGTTCGCCTATAACCACTAAGAGGCAGCGAGGGGCGAACCTGGAGTGCGGCACTCCACGCGCTGGGAAAATCCACGCGCTTACTACGTGCGCGCTACCGAGGATCATGGCAGCGCAACGTCAGTAGCGCGCGTGATAACAAGCGCGTTCTAGCCCGGATTATGCAAGAACCGTAGTTCGGTGTTGAAAAACGACTCGAGAAGTGGCCCAACTCGGAAGCGGGCAGGTGTGACAGGCGGATTTGCGAAGAATATGGGTTGGCGAGGCGTTTGAGTGGTTTGGGGAGTGAATTTCAGACAGATCTGGGCCTGGATGAGTGTCGGAAGCGGTTTTTCGGGGGAGCTGGGAAAAGCTAACTGGAGTTGAGGCGACTCAAGACGAGGTGGAAGAGGGGTTGTTCGGGAAAGGCTGAGGAAAGATGGACCCAGATGCGTCGAGTGGTTTGTCGGATCCGGGCCCCAATCTTGAGGATCCGACGACGTAAGGTTTCGATTTCGAGCTGGTGCCAGGGGGTTCCGTGAAGATAGTCGCGCAGGCGAACGAACATCTGGTAAGCCAGTGCATGCAGGAGGAGTCGAAACTGATTGGCCAGGAATCGATGACAGCTGAGTCGGTCCATGCTCAGATGATTCTTGAAGGCCTTGATGAAGTTCTCGGTCTGCCCTCGGTTTGTGTAGTGGTCATAAAGTGATTGGGAGCAGAGATCGTCCCGGTTGGTAACTACAAAGCGACGATTGATCCCACGCTGATCGACCTCCACTTTGACAATGACGCGACGGGATCGATCCCAGCTGTGGGCTCGATAAAGAAACTCGTCAAACTGACGCTGTTTTTCCTCCAGCTCAAGGAACCTTTCCCGAGTCGAATCCAGCAGGGGCTCGACCACTCGCTGCAGGCGAGGGTTTCGGCTTAACCCGATGACATATTGGAGTTTATTCTCTTCACATTCACAGAACTCGTAGAGCCGAGGCGTGGCAAAGCCGCTGTCGGCCCGAATCTCAATCTCGACATCCGTCCCCACTGCTTGTCGGATGGCCTCCACGACTCGCTTCAGAATGGGCACGATGTGAGAGGCAGCCCCCTTGTTGCCAGGTCTCAACAGGGCACAGACCAGGTCTCCCGTGTCGGCATCGAAGATCAGCAAAGGATGCAAAATGTGGTTTCGGTAATACCCGTGGTAGAAGGAGAACTCCTGTTGGCCGTGAGTGTGGTCGTCGGTACTGTCCAGATCCAGGATGATCTTGCTGGGACGTCTCTTCTTCAGGGAGCCACATAACGGCCTAGCAGCCACCGGCTCAGACGCATCAGATCCTTCTTGGTGACGGAGTTCTCCAGGCGGGAGAAAGTCGGCTGGGTGGCCAAATCGGGATCGCTCTCTGGCAACTGATCACAGACTGTCTTGAGCATCGGATCCGAGCGCAGCGTATCGGCGTCGTTACAGTCTTCGTAGCCGGCCACGATCTGCAAGACTCGTTGTCGGATCAACTTCAACAGGTCATGACGAATGTAGCGTTGGTCTCGACTTTCCGAAATACAGGAACTGAAGCCCTCGCACAATCGATGTTGACGATCCAGCGATCCAAACAACAACCATCCTGCGTCGGAAGTGAGGCTCCCCCCATCAAAACGAGCCGTGATGTTTCTGTGGCTATGAAATGGCAGGGTATTCTGGCAGACTGTTTTTGACATTGCCGTAGCTCCTGTTTAGGGTCTTTGTTTCTCTAAACCCTTTTATATCAGAGAGCTACGGCCTTTTTTCTGGGCCCACATCTCACTTGAATTTAGATCTCTTGCATAATCCGGGCTAGGTGTGCACCCGGGCCAGCCAGCCTCCGTCGACCGGCAGGGCGATGCCGGTGATCCAGGCGGCGTCATCCGAGGCCAGGAATACGCAGGCTCGACCGATCTCCGCCGGCGTTCCCGCACGCTGCAGGGGGGTCCCTTGCCTCAACTGCTCTTCCTTCTCCTCCGTGAAGGTGTCGTGCATGGAAGTCTGCACGAACCCGGGGCACACGGCGTTCACCGTGATGCCGTCGGCAGCCAGTTCGAGGGCGCTGTCCCGGGTCAGGTTCAAGACGGCCGCCTTGGCCGCGGTGTAAGCCGGGCCGCCTCCTCCGAAAAAGGCGGCCACGGAGGAAATATTGATAATCCGGCCCGCCCCGGACTCCTTCAGAAAAGGTGCCGAAAACTTGGTGGTGAGAAAGAGACCCTTCAGGTTGACCCCAAGCATGTGATCCCATTGTTCAACCGTAAGCTCCTGGCTGTTACCGGGAATGAGAACGGCGGCGTTGTTCACCAGAATGTCGAGACCCTCAAAGTGCCGGGTGGTCTGCTGGAGCGCGCTCCGCACCGACTTCTCATCTGAGACATCAGCACGAACGAACAGGGCCCGTCCTCCCAGGTTTTCGATTTCCTCGACTGTCGTGGTGGTGGCGGCAACCGGGTCGTGTTTTCCACGTCTGGGGTTCTCCTGGAGGTCCGCGATCACAACCCTCCCGCCCTCTCGAGCCAGTTCGATGGAGATCCCTCGTCCGATTCCAGAACTGCCTCCGGTCACCAGGCAGACCCGATTTCTCAAACGCATTTCCATTTTCCTATGGTATCGGTTCGTGCGCGGAGTCCCAAGCAGCTTCGGGCGCGAGCGCGGGATGGGCAACCCGTTTTTCCGGGGCGCCCGGATTGTACTATGATCGCAGGAACGAGGAGGAAGATTTGATCATCCGGGACCGTGACTTCATGGTGCTCTCGAATGAGTCCAACGATGTCTCGGCAGCGCATCAGGGATTGTTGCACTGGGATGAAAAACTGTATCCGGAGTGGGCGGCCATCATCTCCTGTCATTTGTTTCCTCAGCAGATCGGGGGTGGTGTAGAACCGCACTATCACGACAATGACGAATTCTGGCTGTTCGCGGCGGGTCGGGGCGAAGTCTGGCTGGAGGGGCAGAGTTTTCCCAGCACTCCCAACACTGTGGTGTATACGCCGAAGGGGGCCGTTCAACGCTTTCAGATGTTTACGGACGGGGAAATGGCTGCCCTGGCGACACGCTTCAAGGGCCGGAGACGGGCCGGCCATCTCCTGGTTGAAAAGGATGGAAATCCGGAGCCGACCGGGAGTGGCTTCGTTCTGGAAGGCCACCGGAATCTTGGAGCCTTCCCCGAGCGGGATCCTCACTGCCCCTTGCGTGAGCTTCGAGTCGTGTCCGAAGCCGGGCCGGTAGAGGAAGAAGGACAGGCATCCGTCAATGAGTACTGGCTGATGCTGTCCGGCATCCTCCACCTGGCTGTTAGTGAGTTCGAAGTCGAGCTGGCGAGGGGCGATTTGGCGATCCTCCGAAAGGGCAGCACCCGGCGACTGCGGTCGGCGGAAGGCAGCCGGGTCGCGCTGGCGCGAGAGTGACGCACCGCCAGGGCGACCTCACTCTGGGTTTCACGTTTCGGGTTCCATGTTTCAGGTTCCAGGTCCCAGGTCAACCCCAACGGTCAACAACAGAACGGCTGGACGTTAGGCCACCGTTTTTATGACTTGACTGTCAAAAAGACTGACGTCATGTTTACGGCAGATATGAAAAAGGGAAATGAGACAGGCCGCGATCGGCAGGCTGCAAAACAACAGGACAAAGACGGAGTGACGCGGCGGAATCTGCTGATCGGAGGCCTGACTGTCCCTTCGGCTGGGGCACTTCTCGCCGCCTGCTCGAGGGATGGGCCTGGAGAGTCGGAAGAAAACGCGCAGCCTATCCGCATCGGCTTTATTGGGGCGGTCCTCAACAACCCGTTCTGGGATCAGATGCAAAGGGGCGCGGCGGCCGCTGCCGAAGCTCTGGCCGGTGTCGATTTAACTTACACCGCACCCGAAGAATTCAGCCTGGCCAATGTCAACGAGATGATCAGGGCTGTCATCGCCGGAGGCCCCGACGGTATCGCCATTGACTACCGGGGACGGGAGTTCGAGGAGATCACCGGGCAGGCGCTGGACCAGGGAATCGCGGTTCAATTCTTCAATAACTTCAAGGGTCTGGATTCCGCCGACCCCAGAATCGTCCGATTGTCGCGCACCGCCGTCGGCCTGGACAAGTACGAAGCCGCCCGCAAGAGCGGGGAGGCCTTTATCAAGTTCTTGAAACTCAACGATCCGCTGGTCCTCTTCAACGGTCTCCCCGATACGCCGGAGCACCTGGTCATTCAGAACGCCTATCTGAGAGTGTTTTCCGAGGCGGGTTGGGCCCGGGAACAGATCGACGTTTTTCCGGTGGGACTGGATCCGGCACAGAACTTCCAGCTCATCAAGGTCTATCTCGCCGCCCACCCCGAGATCCGGGGCATCGTGTGCTGGGACTCGCTGGTGGGATCGGCTGCCGCCAGGGCCAAGGCTGACGCCGGGCTCGACACGCCGACTCTGAGCTGGAACCTGGATCCCATCATCATCCAGAGCCTCAAGGACGGTTCGCTCACTTTAACCTTGAGCCAGCAGCCCTACCTGCAGGGCTACTACGCCGTGGTCGCCCTCTATCTCAAACTGAAACACGGGCTCAGCGACCCACCCTCGGTGAATACCGGTGCATTCCTGATTGACCGGTCGAACGTACTCGAGGTGGAAAAGCTGTTCCAAAAAGGGCTCCTGGGGTAAGCAGCCGCCATTGCCGCCATGAAAGTGATCGCCCGAGTCATCGCCGGGTTGCGCCAGCACCGTGAAGCCGGCCCCCTGATCGGTCTCCTGGCTCTGTGCCTGCTGTTCGAGGTCCTGTCGGGCGGCAAGTTCCTGACCTTCGGACAGCTCAGCGCCCTGGCCGCCCTGTCGGCTTCGCTGGGCATGGTCGCGCTGGGCGTGACGTTGCTCATGATCAGCGGGGAGTTCGACCTTTCGGTTTCACAGACCTTCGCCTTTGCGCCGATCCTGATGGGAACTCTGATGACGGAATTGGGCTGGTCGCCGGTCCCGGCTCTGTGCCTCGCGCTGACGATCGTGTCGCTGGTGGGTCTGGTCAACGGTCTGATGAGCACACTGGCTCGTATCCCCTCCTTGATCGTCACCCTGGGGATGCTGTTCGTGGTAACCAGTTTGAATCGAATCCTGGCGGGTGGCTTTCCGGTACAGATCTTCGGTAGCGAGGGACCACTCGTCAGGCTGATGGGTGGCGACGTACCAGGAACTCCCGTGGGTGCACCTTTTCTCTGGATGCTGGCGGTCGGCGGCGTTCTGTGGTTCGTACTGGGCCGCACCCGGTACGGGAACTGGACCCGTGCAGCCGGTCACGAGGGAGGGCAGGTCGGGCGGGCCATGGGTGTCCCGGTTCGGACGGTCAAGGTCCTCAACTTCGTCCTCTGCGCGGCGCTGGCGGGACTGGCGGGCTGTCTCCAGTTGGCAGACTTCGGCTCGTCCGGCGTCAACTCCGGGGAGAACTACAATCTGCTGGCCATTGTCGCCGTGGTCATGGGCGGGACTTCGCTCTTCGGCGTTCGGGGCACGATCCTGGGCACCCTGCTGGGAACCTTAATGCTCGGTTCGCTTAAGACCGGTCTGGTGCTGGCGGGGACGAGGGGAGAATACTATACCGGCTTGATCGGAACCCTGTTGCTGGTGGCGGCGCTGGTAAACGCGAAGGCGGAGTCACTGCGGGGAGGCAGGGGGTAGCCGTCATTGGCTCCGGACTGGCGAGTATTCGGATGAAGGAAGCACTCACGAAAAGGCCCGTTGTCGAGCTTCAGAAGGTTGCCAGGTCCTTCGGGAAAGTCGAGGTGCTCCGGGACATCAGCCTCTCCCTGAGGGCCGGAGAAGTGGTGGGACTGGTTGGTGACAACGGGGCCGGGAAATCCACGCTCGTGAAGATCATCAGCGGATACCTGGGGCCGACCTCGGGAAGGCTCAAAGTGCTGGGCCAAGAAGTTCAGTTTTCGTCGCCCCGGCCGGCCAGGGAGCTGGGGATCGAGACGGTCTACCAGGATCTTGCCATCATCGGTCAGCTGAGTCTGTGGCGAAACTTTTTTCTGGGCCAGGAAAGGGGGAAGAAACTGCTCGGCCTGAGAGTCCTCGACCGGAACGCGATGAAAAAAACCTGCCTGGAGCAGCTTCAGAGCTTTGGCCTTGAGAGCGTGACCTCGGCGGATCAGCCGGCGGCAACTCTTTCGGGCGGCGAACGCCAGGCTCTGGCCATCGCCCGGGCCGTCTACTTCGAATCACGCCTGTTGATTCTGGACGAGCCGGTGGCCGCCCTCTCCGTTCGCGAAACCCGAAAAGTCATGGAGACGATTGAAAAAGCCAGGAGCCGGGACATCGGCATTCTCTACATTGATCACAATATGAATCACGTCGTGCCGGTGGCCGACCGGATCGCTGTGATGGAGCACGGCGGCATCAAAAAGGTGGTGGGTCGAGGTGAAATGAGCGCCGAGGAATTGAGTAACCTGGTCGCGCAGCTTGGCTCCAGCAGCCCGCGGTGAAAAGTCCCATGGTCCGTTACCTTCGCCTGGCCACCGCGCCCACGATATTCTCAACTTCTGCGATTTCCTCCCGGGTGAGCTTCCAGTCCGTGGCCCCGGAGTTGGCTTCGAGCTGATCAATGCTGGTGACCCCGGTCAGCACCGAACAGACAAGTGGTTTCGCCGCCACCCAGGCAATGGCCAGCTCGCTCACCAGATGACCGTGATCCCTGGCCCAGGCATCCAGTTTTTCGACCGCGGCCAGATGGTCATCCGACATGTGACGAGAAAAACCGGGTTCAGGGTTCTTCCACCCCCTTGTGTGCGGCGGAATCTCTTTGCCGCGCCTGTACTTACCTGTCAGCGCGCCCTGCGCCAGCGGGAAATAGGCGACGAGCGACATCCCGTGCTCGGAACAACAGGGGCCGATCTCCGTTTCGAGAGATCGTTCGAAGAGATTGTAATGCGACTGGCTTACGACGAATGGCGAGTAGCGCCGCTGCTCAGCGACACCGCGTGCCACTGCGATTTGCCAGCCGGCGAAATTGGAGCAGCCAACGTAGCGCACCTTGCCCTGGCTCACCAGGTCGTCGAAACAACGCAGCGTTTCCTCAATCGGAGTGCTCGGGTCCGGTCGATGGGCATAGTAGAGATCCACGTAGTCGGTGCCCAGCCGACGCAGCGTGCCTTCGATGCTGTCCATGATGTGACCCCTGGAGAGACCTGCCTGATTGGGCCCTTCGCCGACCGGCAGGCCTATTTTACTGGCAATGATGAAGCGTTCGCGCCGACCGGCGATGGCCTTGCCGAGGTAGGTCTCCGAGACACCATCCGAATACATGTCGGCGGTGTCGATGAAGTCGACCCCAAGGTCAACAGCCCGGTCCAGGATCGCCTTCGTGCCGTCCTCGTCGACGTAGTGTCTGAACCCTGCGTGTTGCCCGAAAACATTCCCACCCAGGCCCAGAACCGAAACCTTGAGCCCGCTGCTTCCCAGTTGCCGATACTCCATATTCTGACTTCCTTTCTTGAATACGGTATCGTTTTGCAGCTGGTTTTGCGAAGCGAGGTCGAAAAGAGAGAAGCGGCGTTGCCGATTCAAGAACCATGGACATCATGGTATCGGCACTGGAGAGACGAAAATTGAAGAAATCCGACAACGGAAAGATCCGGCGGGCATGAGTGATCAGGTTCCTCCCGGCTCCAACCCGCCCCGGGGGCTTATCTTAGCCCTGGCCAGTATCATCCTCCTGTCCTTTGGCTTTGTCACCGGTAAGTACGGGCTCCGTGAACTCAACCCTGAGACGCTGAGCCTGGTCTGGACAGCGGCCGCGGCAGCGTATGCGCTCGTTTTCCTGCTCTGGAAAGGCGGTGGCCGCGAACTACGTATCCCCGGTCGGCTCGTCGCACCTGTCCTGGTGCTGGGTCTGGTCACCGGGGGCGGCATCATTTTGACCTTTGCCGGCCTGCGCCTTTTGGATCCGACCTTCGCCGCCTTTCTGTGGCGTTTCCTCCCCGTTGTTTCGATCATCCTGGGCCTGCTCTTTCTCGGCGAGAAGCTCTCGGCCCGCGAACTGCCCCCGGTGGCGGTCATGTTGTTCGGAGCCATGGCATCCACCTATGGGCAATGGACGATCGTGGGCAGGGGTGTCAGCCTCATTTCAGTGGCGGTGCTGTTCGCCGCCGCTCAAGCTTTGATCGCCAAGGTTGTGGTTTCCAATATCCATCCCCGTGTTCTCATCTTTTACCGCAATGGCGTTGGGGCCGCCTGCATGGCGGCCTGGGTCGTCCCGACTGGCCGGCTCGATCTGTCGCCGGCCCATTTAGACACCTGGGCCGTAGTACTCGGAGGAGCCATTCTGGGGCCCTGGGCCGGCGTGATGCTGTTCTATGCGTCTCTTCGCTATTGGGAACTCTCGCGATCGAGCCTCGTACAAATGACCCAACCGCTCTTCGTGCTGCCGATGGCCGCCGTCTTTTTACATCAAATTCCCAACCGACTCGAGTTGACGGGGGGCTGCTTTATTCTGGCGGGCGGATTCTGGTTGACCGCACTCCATGTCAAGCAGACCCGTTCGGCAAGGCGAGCAAGATAGTAGGGACGACCCTGGTGGTCGCCCGTTTTGGCGGGTCGGCGCTTAGTAGGGCAGCAGGCCGCCCTCTGCGTTCAGGGCACTGGCGGTGATGTAGTTGGCATCGTCCGAGGCCAGAAACGCCACCACATTGGCGATGTCTTCAGGTTTCTGAATCCGTCCCAGCGGAATGCTTGCCACGGCTCCGGCCTTGATGGATCCCTCCTCGACACCCAGAATCCGGGCGGTCTCACGGTCGATCAGGTCCCACATGGGCGTGTCGATGATGCCTCCGCAGATGCTGTTGACCAGGATCTGGTGGTCTGAAAGTTCCAGACCGAGTTGCTTGCCAAAGCCAATCACGGCGTGTTTGCTGGCCGCGTAGGCTCCCAGCGGGACGTTCTTCCCCGGTGCGATCTTGCCGGCTCCCGAGGCATTGATGATGATCCGCCCGCCTTGACCCTGTTCGATCATCTGCTTTGCCGCAGCCTTGCAGGACAGGAAAACGCCCTTGGCGTTGACGGCCATCAAGCGGTCCCAGGTAGCTTCGTCGGTATCGATCAAACGGCCTACGTATCCAATCCCCGCGTTGGCGATCAGGATGTCGAGCCTGCCGAACGTGTCAACCGTTCCCGAAATCATCCGGTCGCTGTCGCCGCCCTGGGTCACATCAGCCCTCAGACCCAGCGACTTCCCACCGGCCGATCGGATCTCTCCCGCCACTGACTCGGCACTCGCCTCATCGATGTCGGTCACGGTCACGGCAGCCCCTTCCCGGGCGAGTCGCAGGGCGATGGCCCGACCGATACTTCTGCCGGCCCCGGTCACAATCGCGGTTTTCCCTTCAATCTCTGGATATCTAGGCATGGTCGTACACCCCCAGGGTCGTGTTTTCTTCTTTGTAAGTGCTCAGTCCGTGAACTCCATCAGTTCCAGGATGTATCCATCCGGATCCTTGAAGAAAACGACACTGAGGGCCCCGTATTCCCACTCGTCGCCCAGATCGAAGACGACCGGTTCGGAGACAAACTCCACACCCGCAGCGGTCAGTTCCCGATAGCACTGGTCAAGGTCCGATACTCCAAAACAGGCGTGGCCGTGGTTCGACATCCCGAGCACGGCATTGGAGACCTCACCCGGAGGTTCAATGTAAAGCTGGAGGTCCACCAGAATGCCGGGTGTCTCGGGAATAGCCAGCCGCACCACCTGCATCACGACTCTCTCTTTCCCCGCCATTTTGGCGATGGTTTCGCCTTCCAGCCGGTGCCTCTCGATCTCCTCGAAACCGAGCAGGTCGCAGTAAAAACTCAGCGAGCGGTCGAGGTCACTGACAGTGACCGCGATATGGTCCAGATTCTTTACCCACTTCATAGATCATTTCTCCTTCATTTTGACGTCAATGACTCTCGAACCAGATGGACGTGGCCGTCCGGTGTGTAATCCACTCGATTTCCTCTTCGTCGAGATCCCACGAGCCCGACAGCACCATCTGAAGATCGCGAATGTAGGCCTCGCTGTCGCCGCAGACCGGGAAATTCGACCCCCACAGAATCCGCTGCGGGCCGAACGAGCGGATCACGTCCGAGACCAGACCATCCAGAGGGCTGTAAGGATATTCACAGAACATGGCCAGGCCGGACAGCTGGACGTAAATCGAGGGTTCCGAGGCCAGTTCCAGCAGTTCACGGCCGCTGGCCAGCTGGTCTCCTTCCAGTTGGGGATCCCCGAGATGGCTGATCACGATCGTGCCGTCGGAGCGCTGTGCCAGAAGTCGACGCAGCCCTGGAAGTGATTTCGTAATACCTCCCGGCGCCCAGATCACGAGGTTCATGTCCAGTCGAATCGCTTCCAGACAGAGCGGCTGATTGGAATCGAGCGTCTCGGCCAGGATGCGCAATCCCTTGAACCGACCTGTTGCCTGCCATCGCCGCAGTTCCTGTATCGCCTCGGGCCCGTCCGGATCCACCAGGCACACAGCGGCGAATCGTCCCGGGTAGCCATCCACCACGCCGGCCAGATACGTATTGTCGTACTCCCCCATGTGTTGACAGAGCAGGCTCTTCTCGACGCCCGCCTTGTCCGTTACCTCGAGCACGTCCTCTACCGGCAGGAACTTGGAGATCCCGCAGTGCGAATATCCGTCAATAATCATTTAGCAATCAGTCCTCGCCTCAGAAGTCGCCGATCGCTCGGCGTCGTGAAGAACACGCATGGCCGGCAAAACCGACTCGATTTCGTAATCACCGGGTGTCCCATCCCGCAGCGCTGCCAGCATTTTGCTGTTTTGGGGAACGAGGTCTAGATGGGAAGCTTCCGGAATCAGGTCCTCATGCTTCTCATTGAGAAGCCGTCCCGTGTCAAAGATGAGGACATCTTCATCCCCCAGGAAGCGCAGCTCCCAGCACATTTCTTCGGCATTGTAAGTCAGTGCCTGAGTAACGACCTGCTGCTGTGCCGTTCGGAACTGGATGGAAACATCCATGGCCATGCCGAACCGGGGGTGAGCCCTGCCGATAATGGCGCTGACTTTCTCCACCTCTTCGACTCCCAGCACCCACATGGCCGCATCAACCAGGTGGCAGGCGTGGTGCCAGAGAAGATTGTCAATCCAGTTGCGCTGGCCCGCCCAGCTCTGGTTCCGACGGCGAGGTATAGCAAAGAATGCCGTGATATGGGACACGGATAGCTCGTCGGCGTGGACTCTCCGTCTGATCTCACGGATCGCCGCGAACGACCGCATCGTGTGGCACACCTGGACCCGCCGGCCGGTCTCCCCGGCCAGTTCGGCGACACCAAGAGCGTCGGCGAGTGTGACGGCGACTGGAATCTCAACAATGACATCCTTGCCGGCTCTCAGCGCACTCATCGCCTGAGTGGCGTGAACGCCGCTGGGAGACGTAATCACGACCAGGTCGATGTCGGGATCGACGAGGGCCTTCTCCAGTTCGATGCCGCAGTGATCGAAGTGCCACTGCCCGGCAAATTCCTCAACGGCTTCCGGTCTGCGGGAAATGACCCAGCGCGGATGCACGCCCCCGATCTCCATGAACGCCTTGATGTGCTGGGTGGCGATACCGCCGGTACCCACCAGACAAAGATTGATCAAGCTTCCTCTCCAAAAAGGGGACAGTCTACTCTGCCACTTTTTAAAAAAGATGATTCTGGATAGTTCTTCTTGCGCCGTCTGGAGAATGGGGGACAGAGTAGACTGTCCCTTTTTTTACTTCTTTTAAAGTTCGGCACTAGTGCAGCCCGCCACAAATTCTGACCCACGTTCAGACGTCCCTCCTCGCCGCTGGCGTTGTTGCGCTCGCTCGCCATATAGCTTGATATGACTCGCGCACGACGCCTAGCCAGCGACGACGATTGACGCGCTGACCCTGGCTCAGAACTTATGGCGGGCTGCACTAGTTATTAACCGGTCGAAAGTCGATTTGCAAGGAGCGATGCCTCAATCCGGGGTTCACTTGGCCCTGCCGATCTTGTAAACTCTCCGCCAACGCCCAGCCGCCCGTACGTACCGTCCCGGAAACTCCAGCGGCATGACGGACTGGATCATTTACCGGACAGAGTCTATTGCTGGGCGACTTCGAGTCGAGAAACTGATGGAACAGGAAGACACCGGTACCGATCAGAGCCGGGGAGTTCGGAAATCCTATCTCTATTTCGTTGCCGTCGTGGCGGCAGTTGGCGGATTCATCTTTGGATACGATCTGTCAATTATTGCCGGCGCCAGCCTGTTCTTGAGGGAGGAGTTCGCCCTGACTCCTTTCTGGCTGGGATTTGCCGTGAGCAGCGCCGTCATCGGCTGCATCATCGGTCCGCTGGCCGGGGCCGGTCTGACCGATCGATGGGGCAGGAAGAAAGCCCTTTACCTGTGTGCGATTCTGTTCGGAATCTCTGCCATCGGGACGGCTCTACCCAGAACCATGGTGGAGTTTTACATCTTCCGGATTCTGGGTGGAATGGGCGTGGGACTGGCTTCGATCGTCTCTCCCATGTACATCGCCGAGGTGGCGCCATCCCGCATGCGCGGCCGCCTGGTTCTGGTCAACCAGCTGGCCATCGTGGTCGGTTCGCTGGCCTCCATTATCGTCTCCTACTTCCTCTCACTCAGCGGGTCCTGGCGCTGGATGTTTGCTTCCGAGCTGGTGCCCATTGTGATTCTTCTGATTGGCCTGACCCTGGTTCCGGAAAGTCCCAGATGGTTTGCCCAGAAGAATCGGAACGACGCTGCCCTGGGGGTCCTGACCCGGATCGGGGGACCCCGGTACGCGGCTCAGGAAATGGAGCGGATTGCACGGTCTCTGAAAGAAAAAACGGCAAGCTTCGCAGAGCTCTTCCGTCCGGGCATGAGAACAGCTCTACTCATCGCGTTCACCCTGGCAGTGCTTCAGCAGTTCAGCGGAACCAGCCCTCTGCTCTTTCACACGCCCCTGATCTTTCAACGGGCGGGTTTCGATAACATCTCGGATGCCATCCTGCAGTCCATCATTGTCAACATCTGGAATCTGACCTTGACGGCCATCGGGTTATGGGCAGTGGATCGCTTCGGAAGAAGGCCATTGCTGCTCACGGGCACGACCGCCATGGCGATTGGCTTTGCCCTGATGGGTATCTTTTTCTACTACGACCTGGCCGGGCTTTACCTTCTGCTCACGATGTTTATGGTGGTGGGAGGATATGTGATCAGTCTGGCTCCTCTGGCCTGGTTGATCATGTCCGAAATCTTTCCCACTCACCTGCGTGTGAAGGCCATGCAGCTGGCCGCCCTCGGTTTGTGGGTGTCCGCTTTTCTGGGCGCCCTGCTACTGCCTCCCATGATGTCTTATTTCAAGGAGACCTTTGGAACAGAGGCGGGAGCTTTCTGGATTTTCATGGCCGTTTGTATTTTCGCGATCGTATTCGGGTGGCGGATGGTCCCGGAGACGAAGGGCAGATCTCTGGAAGAAATCGGGGAATCGTGGACGAAGTCATCCGTTTGAAGGCAGGTAGCCGTCATCGCCAGGCTGGCTCCGCGGCCTGATCTTTCCGGGAGCTTCCGGACAATGTTTTTCAACCAGGCCCGAGCCAAAGCCTTCATGGGAGAATGTGGCCTCGACGCCCTGATTGCCACTTCTCACGTCAACATCACCTACTTCTCCGGCTACTTCTGCTGGCTGGATCCCACCATTCGGGGCTACATGCTGCAGCCCGGCGCACCCGCCAGCCTGGCCCTGCCCGGTTATGCGGTCTTCCCCCTGGAAGGGGAACCGGCTCTGGTGCTCAATCCCCTGTTCGCCATCAACGGGGCGGACCTCTGGGTTCGCGACATTCACGTTTTCGGCGACTCCGGAATCGACGAGACGCTGACCTCCGACGAACTGCCCGACAACCATCTCTGTATCCACAATCTCTTGATGGCGCCCCCACGGGCGTCGACCTCTCTGGAGGCGCTCTTGCAGATTCTGGAAGAAAGAGGCCTTCGGGATGGCCGCCTCGGAGTGGATATGGAAGGCTTGACCTCCGACCGGCAGGCTGAGCTGCGCGATCAACTCCCCGGGGCCTCCCTCCGTGATTGCTCGAACCTCGTTCGACTGATTCGCATGGTCAAGAATGAATACGAAGTCGACCTCCTGACGCGCTCAGCTGAGATTAATGAGCAGGCGGGAATGCAGGTGCTGGCGGAAGCCAGCCCGGGCCGGTCGCTGCAGGACCTGGCACTTCGCTACCGGGTCCTGGCTGCAGAGCAGGGTGCCGACTTCGATCACTTCTGCATCGGCCTGGGTGGCCTGGGCATGGCCACGGAGCCCAACTACGAACTGGCCCATGACGACGTCATGATGGTGGACTTCGGATGTATCTACCAGCGCTGCTTCTCGGACACCGGGACAACGCTCGCCATGGGCGAGCTATCCGCACCCCTGATGCGCCGCTTCGAGGCCGTACGGGAAAGCGTTGCCGCGGGCGCAGCCGCAGCCCGGCCGGGCGCAAGCGCCTCGAGTGTGAGAGAGGCCATGTGGGAGGCGCTGCAGGAACTGGGATTGACCGCCTCTTACCCCCACGGCCACGGGGTGGGCCTGGAGGTCCGCGATTACCCCACGATCGTGCCCGACAATGGTTTACGCATTCAGGACGACTGTATCGACGTACCCTCAGACGTGCCGATGGAAGAGAATATGGTCTTTAACCTGGAGTCTTCCATGTTCCTGCCGGGTGTGGGTTCCCTGCAGATGGAGCGATCCTTCATTGTGACGGCCGATGGTTGCCGTGACCTGGTTCCCCAGGAGCGTTCCCAGCCCGTTCATCCCAGCTAGATTCTGCGCAGCCGGGGAAGCAGAGCGCAGTCTGTTTCCGTCCCATCCCCCGGCTTCCGCCGGGGGCTCTGATTTACGGTCAGCCGAGATAATCGGAGCCGGCCCCGGGCTTCACTGGTCGATCCGGTGTAGTGGCTCCAGGCCGGAAGCGACGCGGTTAACGTTTTCGGCGGCCCCCTGCGCCCTCTTGCGGGACGTCCCGTCGGTGCAGCCAGCAATGTGGGGGGCGGCCACCATATTGGGCAGGCCGAAAACAGGAGAGCTGAAGTCAGGCGGCTCCTGGCTAAAAACGTCGATGCCGGCACCTCCGATCCAACCCTCGGTCAGAGCCGTCTCCAGAGCCGCCTCGTCCACCAGTTCACCGCGGGAAACATTGATCAGCAGCGCCGTGGATTTCATGAGTTGGAGGCGACGTCGATTGATGATGTGGCGGGTCTCGGCGTTCAAATGCAGATGCAGGGACACCACGTCGGACCGGGCGATGACATCGTCCAGATCAGACGGTTCCCCCACGAACTCCAGGCCGAATTCGGTGACCTCGTCTTCTCCCACCTTGCGGATGTCTATGGCCAGGTTCTTCATACCAAAGCTGCGCGCTCGCCGGGCCAGCTCAATTCCGCTGGCTCCGAATCCGATGATGCCAAGTTTCAATCCTTCCAGCTCTGCGCCAACCGGTCTGTACAAGACGCCGTTTTTCAGGTTTTCCAGTGCGTCCCAGTAGCGGCGGGCCAGCATCAGGATGAACATCATGGCGCAGTCGGCCAGAGCCACCGCACTGAAGGTCCCGGGGCAGTTGGCGACCGGGAGTCCCTTCGATTTGAAGTAGTCGAGATCAAAGTGGTCGAAGCCGGTCCCCAGAATCTGCCACAGCTGCACTTTCCCGGCAGCCGCCAGGTCGGCCATCTCCCGGGTTCCAACCGAGCCTCCATGATCGATCACGACGTCGATGTCTTCGAACTGGGGAGCCAGGGGCTGATCGTAGTCCACAATACGAAAGTTGTGATGAGCCGAGACCGCGGTTTCCAGATCATTGCCCCATGTCTCGAACAGGGCCGGAATGGGTAAGAACAGAACGTTGAGTTTTGAATTCATGGTGATGACTCCTCTTGGGGGTTGACAAGGTTCGGTGGTTGGTCGCCCCGCAGGGCTGCGAGGACATTCTCTGTACACATGTGACTGTAATTCTGAAGGGATTCCGCGGTCTCTCCTCCCTGATGAGGAGAGAATATGACGTGGTCGAGATCGAGCAGGGGACTTCCCGCCGGCGGTTCGGAGGCAAAGACATCCAGGGCGGCGCCCCCCAGATGCCGGGAGATCAAAGCGCTGTGGAGGGCCTCTTCGTCGATCAGGTTCCCCCGGGCCGTATTGATCAGCATGGCGCCCTCCTTCATCATCCCGAGCTGCTTTTCGCCCAATAGACCAATCGTCCCTGGAGTGGAGGGAACATGCAGGCTTACGAAGTCCGACTGGCTCAGCACTTCTTCCAGAGACCTTCTGTCGATCTCGTGTGTTCCGGCAAAGTCCGAGTCCCAGACAATGTCGTGAGCGATGACGAGCATGCCCAGACAGCAGGCTCGCCGCGCCACTTCTTTGCCAACCTGGCCCAGGCCCACCAGGCCCAGGGTTTTGCCGGACAGTTCGAACCCGACCTGCCCCGGCCAGTTGCCCGCCCTGGTTAAGGCGTGGTGCTGGGGCAACCGCCGGGCCAGTGAGAACATGAGGCCAATCGCCAGTTCGGCGACGCCGACCTTGCTGGCGCCCGGTGTGTTGGTCACCATGACTCCGGCGCCCGTTGCCGCCTCCAAGTCGACGCTATCCACGCCGATGCCGAAGCGAGCCACGACTTTCAGGCGTCCTCCGGCCAGCATCTCTGCCGTCACGGGATCCAGGCCGACCATCAGGGCGTCAAATCCACGGACATGAGCGGCCAGCGCCGACGCTTCCATGGTCTCCGGCCGAACCAGCCGTTCCACCTCGAAGCCCTGAGCTCGCAGCAAGGCCGCGTCATCTTCGAGAAGCGGGCACCAGACCAGAATGCGATACATGTGTCCAATAATAGGGATTGTGGCGAGATTGGCAAGATCCAATACCGTGGTATCGCATGGTAGGGGCCGGCCTTGTGCCGGCCCGCGGGCCGGGCGACCACCAGGGTCGCCCCTACGCGTCCCGGAAAATATCCTCGGGCAAGAAGGCGGAGACCGTCAGATTGGGCCGATTCACGATGTTGCTCAGCCTCAGGTCCACGGCCACACTGCAAATGACATAAGCTTGCTCCCGTGACCAGCCTCGTTCCCCAAGCAGGTCAATCATGTTCAAAAGAGCGTTGCGCGTCGCCAGGTTGAGGTCTCCCGCCTCCTGGGTCCCGTCCCCGTGAACGGGCATGCCCATGGTCGCGGTCCACTTGCGCGGGACGGCCCACTCGGGAGGCGCGAAGTAGTCGGAATGCGAGAATCGGGGCCAGCGGATGTCGAGTCGGGCCGCTTCTCCTTTCTGGATCTGGAAGCGAACCACTGTGGTGGCCCCCATTTCAATGGCAGTGATACAGGATTCTCCGTCCCCCTGGGCGAAGTGAGCGTCTCCGGTGGAGAAAAGCGCGCCCTCGACGTTGACCGGTATGTGGAGCCGGCAACCCCTGGTCCACTGTTTGGCATCCACGTTGCCACAGTTCTCCCGCGGAGGAATCGTACGCAGTCCCTCGCTGCAAATAGGTTCTTCGGCCGGTACCGCATCCTCAGGATCGGGCAGCAGAAGAGCATGCCCACGATCTGACAGCTCCTGTTCCCTGCGGGTCCATTCCTTCATCTGGGAGTGCGAGGGAGCGATTCCCGCAGTCCCCATGAACGGGCCGCCGGGAATACGAACACCCGGCAGGTCACTTGAAGTCGCCCAGTTGTCGTGGATGTTCCAGTGCGCCAGGTAGGGCTCCGGGAAGAGGTCCTCCAGAAAGCCCCCGTCGGTTTTGATCCGGGTCACCCCGTAGGCCTCCGGGGTAATGTCCACAAACTCCACGTCCAGCAAATCACCGGCCGTGGCGCCATTCACATAAACAGGCCCGGTCAGAGGGTGGGGAGACCTTGGTATCGATGGAATCCAGGTCGTCTAGGGTCGTCCCCTCCGTGATCTGTCCGTCGAAAGCGTCACGGGTTTCGAGCAGCACTTCTTCCCCCGGATCGACTCGCAGAACGGGAGGGATGTCGGGGTGCCAGCGGTTGTGACCGGTGTGAGGTTCGTCCTTGAGGCGCTTCCGACGGTCGATCCGAATGCTTTTCATGGTTCCCCTGGTCCGATCCTGGGAGTCTATTCTCCAGTATAATAGCGAAGTTTTCCCGGGCTTGACTGGCTGGAACGTCCATGAAGACTCGACTTCGCAGCGCCACTCGAATCACCAGGACAATGTTTTTCCGAAAAAGCTGGCTGGTGGTGCCCTTTTTCCTGTTCATGCCCCATTCCGGAGTGGCCGGCTCAGAGGCGGGAACGGGCTTCTTTACCGATGAGGCTGAGGCGACTGGCATCGACTTCGTGCACTTCAACGGCATGTCGGGAGAAAAGTACTACTGCGAGATGGTCGGTTCGGGTGCAGCCATGTTCGACTATGACAATGACGGAGACCTGGACATCTATGTTGTCCAGGGCAGCGCTCTGGGACCGGGCAAGACCATTGCAGACGCTCTGTTTCCGCCCCGTGGCCCCCTGCCCCTGAAAGACCGGCTCTATCGAAACGATCTGGTGCTCCAGGCGGACGGAATACCCACCCTTGGCTTTACCGACGTGACGGAGCGCAGCGGAATCGCAGCCACCGGCTATGGGATGGGCGTGGCTGCCGCAGACTTCAACAACGACGGGTGGGTGGATCTGTACGTGACCAACTTTGGAGACAACCAGCTTTTCTCCAACCAGGGGGACGGCACCTTTCGGGAAGCTCCCTTTCCGAGAACCAGCGCGCCCCGCTGGAGCGTCAGCGCGGCTTTCCTGGATTACGATCGGGACGGATGGCTGGACCTTTACGTTGGAAACTATGTCAACTTCAGCTTCTCCTATACGAAGGGCTGTTTCGGGTCTACGGGCATCGTGGATTACTGTGGACCTCAAGCCTATGACCCCGTGCCGGACCGACTGTTTCGCAATCAGGGGGATGGAACCTTCAAAGAGGCCTCGGCTCAGGCCCAGATTGCCCGCGAATACAACGGAGCTCTGGGCGTGGTCACGGCCGATTTCAATGGCGACGGCTGGATCGACCTCTACGTGGCCAACGACCAGCGGCCCAATCACCTGTGGATCAACCAGAAGAACGGCACTTTCAGCAATGAAGCCGTTCTGGCCGGCTGTGCCTTCAACAAAGACGGAAAGGTCGAGTCCAGCATGGGCGTCGACACCGCCGATTTTGACAATGACGGCGACGAAGACCTGTTTATGACTCATCTGCAGAACGAGACGAACACTCTTTATCTGAACGACGGCACCGGCTGGTTTGAAGACCAGTCTGCGGGCGCCAGACTGGCCGTTCCGAGTCTCCCTTTCACAGGGTTCGGGACGGCCTTTCTCGACTATGACAACGACGGCTGGTTGGACGTCATAGCGCTCAACGGCCACGTATCGACAATTAAGGCCCTGGCCGAGGTCAATGACCCCTATCCACTACATCAAAAGAATCAGCTCTTTCACAACCTGGGAGACGGCCGCTTTGAGGACGTAACATCCCGGGCAGGGAAGGTTTTCGAGCTGTCGGCAGTGAGCCGCGGAGGAGCCTTCGGAGACGTCGACAATGATGGTGATACCGACGTGCTGGTCGCCAACAACAACGGCCGGGCACGGCTTCTGATCAATCAGACGGGCCAGCGACAGCACTGGCTGGGTTTGCGGCTGGTCAGTGATGAACTCAAGCGGGACATGCTGGGGACGCGAAGTGGGCGTGTTCCTGCCCGACGGCCCGGACCCTGTGGCGGCGCGTGCGCTCGGACGGGAGCTTTGCTTCCGCCAACGACCCACGACTTCTCTTTGGACTGGGTCGCGTCACCCGGATCCTGAAGCTGCAGGCTCATTGGCTGGGCGGAGAAGTGGAAGAGTGGAGCCGTCTCCCCATTGACCGGTATTCGACCCTCTACCAGGGGAGTGGCCAGATGGTGGGGGGGCCATGAGCAGGCGCCCAAGGAGATCCCGGCTATCCGGGAAACAGGTGAAAGCCGGGAGTGTAGCGTCTCTTCTGCTGGGGTTCATGGTGGGACCGGGCCTTTCCGCCCAGGCGCCACAACTTCCTCCGATCCCCGACCTGGCCGCGCGGAAACATGAGTTCGAGAAAATCGTTCAGGAGCAGATTCAAACGGCCCTCGAGAAACTGCACGCGGATCCTGACGGTGCAACAGCCAATGGAAACCTGGGTATGATCCTCCACGCTCATCAGCGGTTTGAGCTTGCCGAGCCGTTTTACCTGCGGGCGCGAACCCTGGACCCCCAGTCGTTTCCGTGGGCCTACTATCTGGGCGTTATTCAGGGACCGCTGGGAAAACAGACCGAGGGGTTGGCAACGCTGCGTTCAGCAATGGGACTCAAGCCGGACTATCTTCCGGCCCGGATCACACTGGCGAAAGCCTTGTGGAAGAGCGGGGAGGTGGAGGAAAGTCGTCAGGCGTATGAAGGGATCCTCCTGGACCACCCCGACTCAGCAGCCGCCCACTACGGGCTGGGAAGTGTCTACGTGGACAGGGGAGACCTGGAAAAGGCCATCCAGCACCTGGAAAGAGCCTGCCGCTTGTTCCAGGAGTTTGGTTCCGCTCGCTACGCCCTGGGGCTGGCCTATCGGAGCCTTGGAAATGTGGAGAAATCACGAGAGCATCTCTCCCTTTTTCAGCGGAATCCGAGGGAACAACCATCTCAGGACGACCCTCTTCTGACAGAGGTCGAGTCCCTCGGTTCGAAAGTGACCTACTACCTTGAAAAAGGTCTGGCCCTCCGAGACAAGGGGCAATTCGCAGAGGCCGCCGCCGCCTTCAAAGAAGTGCTGAAGATAGAACCCGATCACTCCGTCGCCCATGGCAACCTGTCTTCTCTGTACATTGCCTTGAAGGATCCGGTCAAAGTTGAGCAGCACTATCGCGCGGCAGTTCGAGTCGATCCCGGTATGTACAAGACGCACTATAACTTTGCGGTTTTCCTGGGAATGGCCGGGCGCACCCTCGAGGCGAAGGACGTACTGCGGAAGGCGCTGGAAGTGAACCCGTACCACGCTCTGAGTCACAATAACCTTGGATATCTGCTGGCCGAAGAGGGCAAGAGCGAAGAGGCGGAAAAGCATTTCCTGCTGGCCATCCACTATGAACCCAGCTTTGCACTTCCCAGCTTTAACCTGGCGCGCCTCTTGATGGCCCAGCGTAGATACAGGGAAGCGATCCCGCATCTCGAGAAAACCCTCGACCCGGAGGATGAAAATACTGCGGCGCAGATCTATACGCTGGCCGTGGCCAATGCCCACCTGGGGGATTTCGGGAAGGCCAGAGATTACGCTCTCCAGGCCCGGCAGAAAGCAGTTGGGCCGGGTCAGCAGCAGGTTGTGGATGCGGTCGAGAAATTCCTGACCCAGATTGACCAGATGGCGAAATCCGATGGGAAATAGACTGGTAGCCGGGATCAATGGTCTGCTGGTGACCGCTCTTGTGGGAGTCTGGTCTTTTCCACAGCCTCCCCCGGGTGCAGACCAGGCACCGATCTTTCAGGAAGTCGCCCGGGAAGTCGGTTTGGATTTCCAGCACTTCACCGGGGCAACCGGAAAGTACTTTTTTGCCGGAGATCATGGGTTCCGGAGTGGGGCTGTTCGACTATGACGGCGACGGCGACCTGGATGTCTATTTTCTGCAGGGAGCGATGCTGGACCAGACGAAACAGGCGTCCGAGTCCCTGTTTCCCTTTTCCGGACAGGGGCCTCCCCGAAACCGGCTGTTTCGCAATGAACAAACTCAGAAGGGGAAACTTCACTTCAGCGATGTGACGGCAGAGGCCGGTGTGGGACACGAAGGTTACGGTATGGGTATTGCAGTGGGCGACTACGACGACGATGGGCATCAGGATCTGTATGTGAGCAACTTTGGTCCCAACGTGTTGTATCGCAACAGGGGCGACGGGACCTTCACCGATGTGACCGAAGAGGCAGGGGTGGACGATCCCCGTTTCAGCGCCAGCAGCGCCTTTTTCGACTACGACGCCGACGGGGATCTTGACCTCTACGTCACCAACTACGTGTCTTTCACGGTTAAAGGAAACAAGAAATGCGATCAAGCGGGACGGGACTACTGTGCCCCCAGTGTCTACGAGCCGCTGCCCGACCGACTCTTACGTAACCAGGGTGCCGGGAAGTTCACCGACGTCACGGACGAGACCGGTCTGGGGAGGGCCTTCGGAGCGGGCCTGGGAGTCATTGCAATTGACTTCAATCTCGACCACCGGCTAGACATTTATGTCGCCAATGACGGGACGCCCAACCAGTTCTGGGTCAACCAGGGAGATGGAACTTTCGAGGACGCCGGGCTGATTTCCGGGACCGCCTACAACGTTGACGGGGTGGCCGAGGCCGGAATGGGAGTTACGGCATCCGACTTTGACCGCGACGGCGACGAGGATCTGCTCGTCACGCACAACCAGCGAGAGACGAATACGCTTTATCTCAACGACCGGCAAGCCGGTTTTTCGGATGCAACCCACCGTTTCGGTCTGGCAGGCCCCAGTGTCGCCTTCACGGGGTTTGGCACGCTCTGGTTCGACTACGACAACGATGAGTGGCTGGATCTTTTCGTGGCCAACGGTGCCGTGACACTGGATGGAACCCAGCCCGCCGCCGCTGCCTATCCTTATGCCCAGAGGAATCAGCTCTTCCGAAATGATGGAACGGGTCGATATCAGGAAGTGGGCGGCGACATAGCCGGGCCGGGTCTGGATCTTGTCGAGGTCAGCCGCGGTGCCGCCTTTGGCGACATCGACAACGATGGAGACATCGATATCCTGATCGCCAACAATAATGGACCTGCCCGTCTTCTCCTCAACCGGATCGGCTCCCGCAATCACTGGCTGGGAGTGCGGCTGCGGGGTGACAAGAGCCCCCACGCGGGGACGTACCACGCCAGAGTCGCGCTGATCAGGGAGGGCCGAGAGCCGCTGTGGCGGCGGCGCCACACGGATGGGAGTTATCTGAGTGCCCAGGCCAGCCGGATCATTTTCGGGCTCGGGTCATCCCCTGATCTGAAAGGGGTGGTGGTGTACTGGCCCGATGGTCTATGCGAGACGTGGGCTGATGTCAAAGCCGATCGCCTGGTCACGCTGCGCCGGAATTCGGGACTGGCCTGCGAGTCGAACTGACGGGTTGGTCAACCGGGAATCCAAGCCGGTCTGGCGAGACAATCAGAGCCGGGTGCGGGAGCGCCCGGAAGGAAAGGTTGCACCCACTGCGGGTGTCCTACCCCCGGCTTCCGCCGGCGGCTCTGATGGGGCTGACCGCCAGGAAACCAGCGGCCCCTCAGAGACACCGGGTGGCTTGAAGCATCAGGACTGGTAGACTGGCAGAAAGGAGCAAAAACAATGTCGGACGGTGTGACGGTCAAAGCGATGGATCATGTGGCCATCATGGTGAGCGATCTGGAGCGTGCTTATCGTTTCTATCATGATCTGCTGGGGATGGAAAAACAGCAGTACTACGAAGAGAAGTACATCGAGGGGGTGTCGGAGGTGATGGGGCTGTCCGACGTTCAAATGAAAATCTGCATCATGTCCTCGCCCGCGACTCCGGGAGTGACATTGCACGTCACGGCGCTCGATCATCCGGAATGTCCCACCGGGCGGCCCGAGATCCATCATGTACCCTCCACTCACATTTGCTTTACCGTGGATGACATCGCGGAGACCTACGCAGCTCTGCAGGCTCGAGGCATTGAGTGCGTGTCCAAACCGGTCCACTATCCCCCGGAGGCTGGTGGCTGGAGCATCCTTTTTGTGTATGATCCGGACGGCAACCTTCTGGAACTGGTCGAGGGATGAACTTTCTGCGTGAAGTGCCGGCAAGGGTCCGACGGATTCAGCAGCCGCTGCTCGCTCTGTTTGTGGGAGTGCTTTGCGGGGATGACGGTCGGGCGGCACAGCAAGCCGCCGGAAGCTCTACGCCCCAGATCATCGCGGCACCCGAGACGGTTCTGTCGCCGCCCTGGCTGGACGACCGGCGGCAAAGGCAGCTTGAAACAAAGGACTCTTTTGGCGTCTTTCATGATTTCCAGTTTTCGGACGTCATCGAAAAAAGTGGCATTCGATTCTTACACCGCTGTGCCGATGATTCGGGAAAACACTGGAAGCCGGTGCACTACGACCATGGCAACGGTATAGCCGCCGCGGACATCGATGGCGACGGCCTTCACGACCTCTATTTCACGAACCAGATCGGAAGCAACGAACTGTACAGGAACCTTGGCCGGGGCAAGTTTGAAGACATTACCGAGAAGGCCGGTGTGGGCCTGGCCGAAAGGACGAGTGTCACGGCATCCTTTGCCGACATTGACAACGACGGGGATCCCGACTTGTTCGTGACCACCGTCCGATCGGGAAACGCTCTGTTCGAGAATCAGGGGAAGGGCAGGTTTGAGGACATTACCGGCAAGTCCGGCCTGGGCTATTCCGGACACTCTTCCGCCGGTGTGTTTTTCGATTACGATCGAGACGGGTTGCTGGATCTATTCCTCGCCAATGTCGGTGTGTATACCACGGACGAAATCGGGAGGGGTGGATACTTCATCGGGGTCGATGATGCTTTCGGTGGCCATCTCCGACCCGAACGCACCGAAAGAAGCCGCATATACAGGAATCTGGGAGAGCATCGTTTTGAGGACGTCTCCGAGAAACTCGGGCTCCTGGATGAAGGCTGGAGTGGCGATGCCGCCCCGATCGACATCAACGGTGACTCCTGGCCTGATCTCTACGTCCTGAATATGCAGGGGAACGACGAATACTACGAAAACGTGGAGGGTAAGAGATTCGTCAGGAAGAGTCGCGAGTTGTTTCCCCGGACGCCCTGGGGCTCCATGGGAATTCAGGTCTTCGACTTCAACAACGATGGGCGGCTGGACGTGTTCATTACAGACATGCACTCGGACATGAGCGAAGACATTCCTCCACTGTTCGAAAAGCTCAAGTCGCAGATGAAGTGGACCGAAGCCCGGTTGGTCATTCCTGAGGAGCAAAGCATCTACGGGAATGCGTTTTACATCAACGAAGGCAACGGCCGCTTCCGGGAAGTGTCCGACGAGATCGGCGCCGAGAACTACTGGCCGTGGGGGCTCAGTACAGGCGACCTGAACGCCGATGGCTACTCCGACGCATTCATCGCCTCGAGCATGAATTTTCCGTTTCGCTACGGGGTCAATTCGGTCTTGCTCAATGACCGTGGGAAGACATTTCGCGACAGCGAGTTTATTCTGGGCGTTGAACCCAGGCTGGGGAGCCGAACCGCCGGACCCTGGTTCGTATTGAACTGCGACGGGGAGGACAAAGAGCACTCGGGCTGCGAGGGGAAAACCGGGCGATTTGAGGTCTGGGCCGCCCTGGGTTCGAGGGCTTCGGTGCTCCTCGATCTGGAAGGAGATGGAGATCTGGATATTGTCACCAGCGAGTTCAACTCCAGACCCATGGTATTGGTCAGCAACCTGACGGAAAGGAAAGAGATTCGCTACCTGAAGATCAGGCCGATAGGCACCAGCAGCAATCGCAGCGGCCTGGGTGCGCGGGTAACGGTCGAGACCGGAGCCCACAGCTACACAAAGGTCCACGACGGCCAATCGGGCTATCTCTCGCAGAGTCTGATCCCGTTGTACTTTGGTCTGGACGGAGCCGATTCCGTCGACAGAATCGAGGTTGCCTGGCCGTCCGGGAAAAAACAGGTTGTTCCCGGACCCATCCCCACCAACCAGCAGATCGAAGTCAAAGAGCCTGAATGAAGTGCTTGAGAGTGGGGAGGGCCTCAGGGCCGCGACCGCCGGGTCATTCGTAGGGGCGACCCTGGTGGTCGCCCGTCACACGGGCCGGTACAAGACCGGCCCCTACGGTCACCGCCGAAGGCGCCTCCTACATTCGAATTCGAAAGACGGAATACAGGTCTATTCCACCGTGACGCTCTTGGCCAGGTTCCGCGGCTGATCGATTTCGCAGCCGCGCAGCCTGGCGACATGATAGGCGAAGAGCTGCAGAGCCACGGTGACGGGCACAGGTGCCAGGAAAGGGTGGCAACGGGGCACGCTGATCACGTCATCTGCAATTCTGGCCGCTTCTTCATCCCCTTCGGTGGCCACGGCCAGCAGCGGAGCATTACGAGCTTTGCACTCGTGCGCGTTTGCAAGCGTCTTTTCCTTCTCCGGAGTATCCGTCAATAGAGCGACGACCGGAGTATTTTCCTGCAAGAGCGCAATCGGCCCGTGCTTCATCTCGGCGGCGTGATAGCCTTCTGCATGAATATAGCTGATCTCCTTCAGCTTCAGGGCACCCTCCATCGCAACTGGAAAAAGATAGCCGCGGCCGATGAAAAAGGCGTCCTGGTAGCCGGCGTAACGCTCCGCGAGACCGGCAATAACGTCGTTGCGTTCCAGCATCGCTTCCACAATCTCGGGCAGCCTGGCGATCTCCTCGGCCACAACCCTGCCTTCTGACAGAGACAGCCGCCCGCATCGCGCAATCTTCAAAGCCAGCATGAGCAAAACGCTGACCTGGCAGGTAAAGGCCTTGGTGGATGCCACGCTGATCTCGGGGCCGGCGTGGATGTACACCCCCCGACCGGTTTCCCTGGCCACAGTCGATCCGACAACGTTGCAGATACCGGCCACCAGAGCGCCCTTCTGCTGGGCTTCCCGTACCGCTGCCAGGGTGTCAGCCGTCTCACCGGATTGGCTGATGGCCAGCAGGAGATCGCCCGGCAGAATAATCGGGTTGCGATAACGAAATTCGGCGGACTGTTCAACCTTTGCAGGGATATGCGCAATATCCTCGAACGCATACTGGCCCACCAGTCCGGCATTGAGAGAAGTGCCGCAGGCCACCATGAGGATCCGGCTCAGATCGGCGATCTCGCGGGGCTTGAGGTTCAGTCCCGAGAGGACTGCCGTTCCGTTGTCCAGATCCAGGCGTCCTCGCTGGGTATTGCGCAGTGCTTCCGGCTGCTCATAGATCTCTTTGAGCATGAAATGCTCGTAACCCTCTTTCTCGGCTGCGCCGGCCACCCAGTCCAGAGTCGCCGTCTCCCGGCTGACCGGGACATTCTTCAAGTCGCGGATGTCGACCGACTGTCCGCTGACCAGTGCGACATCATTGTCATTGAGGTAAATCACGCGCTGCGTAAAGGACACGATGGCGGCGGCATCGCTGGCAGCGATGGTCTGGTCCTGACTGACTCCAATCACGATGGGGCTGCCCCGCCGGGCCACCACGATCCGGTCAGGGTGGTCCGCGCACACGACCGCGATGCCGAAGGTGCCTTCAACTCTTCTCAACGCGGCGCTGGTGGCTTCCAGCAGATCACCCGTCTCCTGGTAGCAGCTGCCGATGAGATGGGCCAGCGCTTCCGTGTCCGTCTCGGAGCGGAACTCGTAACCCTGACTCTCGAGGTGCTTTTGAATGTCGCGGTAATTCTCGACGATGCCGTTGTGCACCAGGGCAATTTTCCCCGATTGATCCAGGTGAGGGTGGGCGTTCTCAGTTGAGGGAGCGCCGTGGGTTGCCCAGCGTGTGTGGGCCACCCCGCAGGTTGCCTCGCGCTGTGGCGCATTGTTCCAGGACTCGGAGAGCGAGCTGCCCAGGGCACTGACCTTTCCCGCCCTTTTGTGAACGGAGATTCCGTCTCCATTCGCTACGGCCAGGCCAGCCGAATCGTAACCCCGGTACTCCAGCCTTTTCAGGCCGTTGAGCAGCACCGGTATTGCCTGCCGGCTCCCTACATATCCCACAATGCCGCACATGTGGAACAGCTTACCCTCTTAGATCCTCGGGAACCAGTGCACTTTTCGCCGCCGGGGACCGAGCTGACCCGGGCTGCTAGTTGACAGCCGGGCCGTTTGGCCAATAGTCTGCACGACAGGAGTTGATGCGCATGCGTGCTTCGCTGCCCTTGTTTCTTCTCGCGACCCTGTTCGCGTTTATGGCCTTTGCAGCTCCGCCACCATCCGGGGCTGCCGGCGAAACCGTCGACTTCCAACTCGATGTACGGCCCATCCTCTCGGAGCAGTGTTTCCAATGCCACGGTCCGGACGAGGACACCCGCCAGGCCGGGCTGCGCCTCGACACCCGGTCGGGGGCTTTCGCGCAGCTGCGTGGAGGCAGGGCGGTGGTTCCAGGGGATCTCAAAGCCAGCTTGATCTATCAGCGTATTACGCACGAAGACGAGATGCTGCGGATGCCTCCCTTCTACTCCAAAAAGGAGCTTACAGACGAACAGGTGGATGTTCTGAAGCGCTGGATTGAAGACGGTGCTTCCTGGGATATCCACTGGTCTTTCCAACCCCTGGAACGTCCGAAACTGCCTCTGGTGGAGAACGAAGGATGGGTTCGCAATCCCCTTGACCGGTTCGTCCTGGCCCGCCTGGAGGGCGAGAGTCTGAAACCGGCCCCGGAGGCTGATCGGAGGGCACTGGCGCGCCGCGTTGTCCTGGATCTGACCGGTCTACCTCCCGAACCGGGGGTGGTCGATAGCTATGTGGACGATCTTTCCGAAGAAGCCTACGAAAAGCTGGTCGACCGGCTCCTGGACTCGCCCCAGTGGGGAGAGCACCGGGCCCGCTACTGGCTGGACGCTGCCCGCTACGCTGATACGCATGGACTGCACATCGACAACTACCGCGAGATGTGGCCCTACCGGGACTGGGTGATCCAATCCTTTAATGACAACAAGCCCTTCGACCAGTTTACCGTGGAGCAGATCGGCGGGGACCTTTTGCCCAGCCCCACCCTCGAGCAGCAGGTTGCCACGGGCTTTCACCGCTGCAACGTGACCACCAACGAAGCCGGTCTGATCATCGAGGAATATGCGGCGGTTTACGCCAAGGACCGCGCCGACACCACAGGTGCCGTGTGGCTTGGTCTGACGATGGCTTGCGCCACCTGTCACGATCACAAGTTCGATCCCATTTCGCAGCAGGACTTTTACTCGATGACGGCGTTCTTCAGAAACACAACCCAGCACGTGATGGACGGCAATGTAGCGGATCCTGCCCCGATTGTGGTCGTTCCGCACAGCACCGACCGGATCCGCTGGGAGGAATTGAAGCGCAAGTCTGCCAATCTCGATGAGCAGAGAGCAAGAGTGGACTCGTCGGCCGACGAAAGGTTCCAGACTTGGCTGGCCGGCGGGGAGTATCGTTCCCTGAAAGCGCCCCTGCGGAAGTCCGCCGAAATACTGGTCCTTCGCCCCGGTTCGGAGACCCGCGTTGATCGGCGAGATGGCCGGGAAGCGATCGAGTTGTCGGAAGGTGTGACAGTGGGTATGGGGCCCGAGGAAGGAAGACCTGCCCTGCATTTTGCTGATGAGTCCTGGGCGGAGTTGCCTGCCCTGGAACTCGACGGAAGGGAGCCTTTCTCGATCACGCTGTGGCTATTTCACCCCGCCGCCGAGGGGAACTTCATAGTGGCGAGCCAGTCCGATCCGGACGATCACAACCGGGGTTGGTCGCTTGAGATCGGGGCCCGAGTCGTCACCTTCCAGATGTTCGGCGACAAGGTCGAGGGAGCCCGATATACGAAGGGAGTCGTGAATCGCGCCGGATTCACTCAGCAGCTGGAAATCGGAACCTGGAATCACCTGGCCGTCAGCTATGACGGCAGCGGGGAGCGCGCCGGGCTGAGGCTGTACATCAATGGCGAGGCTATCCCGACCCAGGGGAGTGAGTACTTCACCAGGCTCCAGGGGAGTATTCGTACGGATGGACCCCTGCTGTTGGGCAAACAAATCACCAGGGATAAGGACGAAGATCGTTACAAGGAGAAGTATTTCAACGGTGGCGCCATTGCGGACCTGCGTTTCTTCAATCGGGCCATCGGCGTGGAGGAGGCCCGAGTCGTCTCGCTTTGGGCGGTTTTGGAGGGCGCCCAGGGGCGCCCCCCGCTCCCGCTCTCGCGACAGGAACTGGAGGGCTTACGGCTCTACTACCTGAACCTCAAAGACCACGAATATCAGCGCATTCTGGTCGAGCAGCGGGAGATTGAACTCGAGCAGCGGGAGATTCGCCGCCGCGGGGGTGTGACCCACGTGATGCAGGAGTTAGCCGACCGTGTGCCCTCGGCTCACATTCTCCATCGCGGCCAGTACGATGATCCTCGAGAACTCGTCGAGGCCAACATTCCGGTCGCGTTCCCAGCCATGCCGGATTCGTTTCCGCGCAACCGACTGGGCCTGGCCCGCTGGCTGGTCGACGATTCGAATCCGCTGACGGCGCGCGTCACCGTGAACCGTTTCTGGCAGCAGGTCTTCGGGACCGGCATCGTCAGGACCAGCGATGACTTCGGTTCCCAGGGGGAACAGCCCTCGCACCCCGGACTTCTGGATTGGCTGGCCATGGAGTTCCGGGACTCCGGGTGGAATGTCAAGGACTTCTTCCGTCTGCTGGTCACCTCCGCTACTTACCGTCAGTCGGCGGCGGTCACCGCCGAAAAGCTTGAAAAGGACCGCGAGAACCGGCTCCTCTCGCGAGGGGCTCGCTTTCGCATGGACGGTGAGATGGTGCGCGACTATGCCCTGGCCGCCAGCGGAATGCTGGTCCCCACCATCGGGGGTCCCAGTGTCAAGCCCTACCAGCCGGACGGAGTCTGGGAAGCCGTGGCCATGCCGTCGAGCAACACCAGCGAGTACGAGCAAGACCACGGAGAGAACCTGTATCGACGCAGCCTGTACACGTTCTGGAAGCGCTCGGCTCCCCCGGCGTCCATGGAGCTTTTCAATGCACCCACACGCGAGAACTGTACGGTTCGCCGGGAACGAACCAATACTCCGCTGCAGGCCCTGGTCACGATGAACGGACCACAGTTCGTGGAAGCCTCTCGCTTTCTGGCGCAGAGGGCCATCCAGGCAAAAGGAGAAGAGTTCGATCCCGTCCTGGACTATATGACGGAGCGCGTACTGGCGCGAAGGTTCGGAGGGCAGGAGCGACGGGCCGCCAGGCGAACCTATAATGATTTCCAGGTCCATTACCAGGCCAACATGGAAGATGCCCGGCTGCTGATCGCTATCGGGGAGTCGGAGCCGCAGGAAGCCCTGTCTGTGGTGGAATCGGCGGCGCTCACCATGCTGGCGAACCAGCTCATGAATCTGGACGAAGCATTGAACAAATAGCGGGGCCCTCCGAGATCGAGGAATTGGAATATGCACCCATCTGATGAAGCCGTACTGGCCGAAACTCGACGCCAGTTTTTTGCCCGGGGTGCCCGGGGAATCGGCGGTATCGCACTGGCCACTCTCCTGGCTGAAAACGGTCTGGCCTTCCTCAGCGGTGAACCGTCCTCCGGAGGCCTCGAAGGCCTGCCCCACTTTGCTCCCAGGGCCAAACGCTGCATCTATCTGCACGCCATGGGGGCGCCGCCGCAAATGGACCTGCTCGACTACAAGCCTGAAATGAAGGACTACTACGACAAGGATCTGCCCGACTCCATCCGTCAGGGCCAGCGGCTGACCACGATGACCTCGGGGCAGTCGCGTTTCCCGATTGCTCCCTCCGTTTTCAAGTTCAGTCAGCACGGGAAAGGCGGTGCCTGGATCTCCGAGCTTCTTCCCTACACCGCCAGAATGGCGGATGACATCTGCATCATCCGCTCAATGCACACGGAGGCCATCAACCACGAACCGGCCATCACGTTCATCCAGACGGGACAGCAGAGTGCGGGGCGGCCCTGTTTGGGTTCCTGGCTGTCTTACGGATTGGGCAGCATGAACCGAGACCTTCCAACTTTTGTGGTCATGAATGCCCAGCACAGCCACCCCAAGTCGGGCGTGCAGGCGATCTCCGCGCGTCTCTGGAGCGCCGGGTTCCTCTCGGCGAACCACGCCGGCGTTGCTTTGCGGGCGGGTGCCGACCCGGTGCTCTACGTGAACAATCCCGACGGAGTGCCGCAAAGCGTTCGGAGGAGGATGCTGGACGGTCTAAGCGAGCTGAACCGGATCCAGCATGGGAAGGTCGGCGACCCGGAAACGCTGGCCAGAATCGAACAGTTTGAGATGGCCTATCGCCTGCAAATGTCTGTGCCCGAATTGACCGACCTCTCCAGCGAACCGAAGAGCACTTTTGAGCGCTGGGGCGAGGAGGCCAAGGAGCCTGGAAAGTTCCAGAACGCCGCACTCATGGCACGGCGGTTGGTCGAACGCGGCGTTCGGTTCGTTCAGATCTACCACCGGGGCTGGGACGTGCACTCAAACGCTCCGCTGGTGCTCCCCTTCCAGGCCAGAGACGTCGACCGGGCCGCCTGGGCGCTGATCCAGGACCTCAAGGAGCGGGGTCTGTTTGAGGACACTCTGGTCATCTGGGGAGGCGAGTTTGGTCGCACCATTTACTCCCAGGGCAAACTCACACCGACCGACTACGGCCGCGACCACCATCCCCGTTGTTACAGCCTGTGGATGGCGGGTGCGGGCGTCAAGGGCGGCGTCGTGTACGGCGAGACGGACGATTTCTCCTACAACATCGTCAAAGACCCGGTCCATATCCGTGACTTTCAGGCCACCATTCTGCACCTGTTCGGCGTTGATCACGAACGCTTCACTTACAAGCATCAGGGCCTGGATGCCAGGCTCACCGGCGTAGAACCGGCCCACGTGGTGAAGCCGATCCTGGCCTGACACCGCTGGAATCGCCCCCGGCAGAAAATCAGAGCCCCCGGCGGAAGCCGGGGGAAGGAAACTCACCCAGACCGCGACTCCTCCTTCCGGGCGCTTCCGCACCCGGCTCTGATTGGTTCCGCGGTGGGCTCTGATTTGCGGTCCGGCGAAGCCATCAGAGCCGGCTGCGGAAGCAGCCGGTAGGAAATCTTGCAGGTCGCATCAGAACTCAATAATTGGTAAAGCTGCCGTCCGGCCGGTGATACTGAGGGGGTTCGCCCAGTTCAGGGGGGTAAGCTCTGGCAGCTTCCCGGTCGAAGGTCACGCCGATTCCCGGGGAGGAGGGGACACTCAGGCGTGTGCCCTCGAGCTCGAAGGCACACTCGAACACGTCCGGCAGCATGGTTGCCGGCGGAAGCAGCACTTCCTGGGGACCGGCGTTGCTGCAGGCCAGGTCCAGGTGCAGGGAGGCCGCCAGGCAAACAGGGCCGAGAGGGTTGTGAGGCAAGATGTTGATGTAGTGCGTTTCCGCCCAGCCGGCAATTTTCTTCGCCTCGGTGAGCCCGCCCGCCAGACACACGTCGATGCGGGCAAAGTCGATCAGTTCTTCCTCAATCGCGTGTTGGAACTCCCACTTGCTGGCCCACTGCTCACCGGCCGCCAGAGGCACACCGGTGCGCCGGCGAACCTGCCGATAGGCTGTCCAGCTCTCCGAGCGAACCGGGTCTTCAACCACGAACATTCCCAGCGGCTCTGCCTCGCGACAGAACCAGATGGCTTCGGCCGGGTTGAGCCGGGTGTGCAGATCGACCATCAGTTCCAGTTCGTCGCCAATGGCGGAACGCACCGCGCGCAGTTGTGCCAGTAAGCGCCGAATCGCCTTTCTGGAATCGAACAGGGTGCCCTCCGGAGGAGGGTTCAACCGGTAGTACTTGTGGCCGTTGGCCAGACAGATCCGGGCCAGCTCCGCCGCCCCGTCGGCGTCCCCGTTGAAGACCGCACGGTCCAGTTCCTCCGGGACCGGCGAGCCTCCGCTGGGCACGTAGTCGAGGCGCAGAAAGCACTCCACATAATCCCGGCAGAGCCCTCCTAATAGATCGTAGACGGGGACGCCGAGAGCCTGGCCCCTGATGTCCCAGAGTGCAATATCGATGCCGCTGATGGCCGAACCGATCAGGCGGTCCGCGGGAAAGAACCCTCCCCTGGCCATCCGCTGCCAGAGGTGTTCGATGCGCATGGGATCTTCCCCGATGAGCCATCTCCGCAGGTGTTGGATCGCCCCGGCGATGGCCAGGGGGCGACACTGCAGACAGGCCTCGCCGACACCGGTCAAGCCTTCATCTGTGTCGACTAGAACAACGACCAGCGTTCTCCCCGGTGCCTGGACGGGAACACACTCGATCTCAGTGATTCTCATGATTTCTCCAGGAACAGTCGTAAATCCTAACCCAGATCTACTATCGCTGCCGGCACTTCCTGAGGATCCCACCCTCGGCTCCCGCCGAGGGCTCTGGTTTATGGTCCGGCGAAACAATCAGAGCCGGCTGCGGAAGCAGCCGGGAGGAAATACACTAAACAAGCTCCAGCGCAAACAGTTTGGCTGCCTTCATACGAAATCGCAGCGTGACCGGCAGATCGATTTCGTGGCCCAGATCCTCCTTCCCGTTCCAGGTCACCACATAGTCCAGATGGTTACCGGTGATGGGGTCACAGTCGGAAAAGCTCCGGCCCCGCAGCGGTTCTCCCGGGGCATCCGGCGCGTGCCCCAACACTTCAACCAGAACCTCTCCCGCCACCCTGGTCTGCACATTCAGGCGCAGCCTGCGGCCCGGGGAGAGCAGTGGAAGGGTGGCGAAGCTCCCGGATTCTCCGGCCTCGAGCGCCGCCAGTCGCTCGCGTGTCCACACCGCGTAAGCGTTGAACCTCCGGTTTACGAAGGTGGCCCGATTCCTGGGGTATTTGTGAGGGTAAAGATAACCGGTATAAGGCAGGCCCACCCGGTCATCCGGAAGCGGGATCAGGTTCAAGCCGGCAAAGATACAGCCGCCATCCCATGATCCCGAGGGACCCGTTGAGAGCACGGGACCTTCCCCGAGTTGGGACCAGGCGACCCCGTCGGGACTCGAGAACAGGCGGACCTGGGTCGTGTCGTCGGCCTGTCGATAGAGTGTGGGGAACATAAAATGATAGTCGTCCGTGCCGGGGTAGAGGGTCTTGCTGCTGAGGTACCAGTCGTCGGAAGGGTGGACGTCGGGGCCCGAATACAAGAGCAGCTCAGGCAGGGACCAGCTCCTGAAATCCTCGGTCTCGGCCCGGGCTACACTACGCCGACCCGAAAACCAGTTCACCTTCAGGTACCAGACGTACTTTCTGCGAACCGTGTCGAAGTAAACGACATTCTGGGCATCACTTCGAATGATCATCAGGGGTACGGGGAGAATCTTCCAGTGAATCCCATCAGGAGAGACTCCGCCGTAGAGGGCGAAATGGATCTCGGGGGTGCGCTGATCAGGGCCCAGAGACAGGGCCGTCGGGTCTACTGCGTCCGGGCGGCTGCTGAGCAATTTTTCCAGCACGTTTCTCCGCCGGGCTTCATGTTCGGGTTGAATCGATTTTCCCAGGAAAACAAGTTTGTAGCGCTCCGAAGCGGGAGCGGAAAGATCGAGAAAGACACTGGGAGTCTCGGTGGCTTCCACATCTGGAGCTGCGCTCCAGTCGAAGGTGCATTCCTGTTGTTCTCCAAAATCGAAACCGTCTTTCGACTCTGCGTAGGAGACGGTACCCCGGAACTTTTGGGCGAGCCGCTCTTCCGACCGATCCCGGTTGTAGCTGGCGGCACCGGCGAACCAGGCCCTATAGAGCCCGTCTTCATAGATGATGTGTCGTGGTAAGGCTGCTATCGGGAAGGGCTCGGATTTTCGAGCCTGCTGGGCGACGATGCGGATGCCTCGAGGAACATCCCCTGGCACCATCCTGGCATCAATGTTTTCCTGCGTGTACCGGCCCCGGCTGTCGCGCACTTGCAGGGGGAGCCTTTCGCCAGTTTCCTTGGAGGCCCAGTGGAACCCTCCCGCTTTGACCATCCGCCAATCGACGAAAAGGTGAGGCCCGGGGGGCAGTCTCAAAGCCCGCACGGATCGTGCACCCGTGCCGTGTCCCTTCGACGGGGCAATGGTTCTGCGCAGGATTTCCCGGGCTTTGGGACCCCAGTCCACGTTTCGGAAGTCCGTTTCGGCCGCCCGCCCCTCTCCCGCGGCATTCTTCGTGGCGGCAACCGATCCACCCGCCACCGCTGCGGCCCGCAGAAAACTCCTTCTTTTCATGTCGATGCGTCCCCTGTACCGGGGCCCTCAGGCCTCCCCGGCTGTGTCGCACGCGGCGATAAACTGCTTCGAAGTCACGGTATAACCCAGATGGCATTCCGCCCAGAGAATCATCCTTTTGGTGAAAGCCTTTTCCGAACCATCCACTTCCGGGATCTCAACGGACTGCGTACAGTCGCGAAGCAGGACCAGCTCATAGTTGAGGTACATAGCGTCAATCATGGTGCCAAGCAGGCAGATATCTGCGGAAAAACCGGTGCAGAAAATGGTTTTGACGTCGAGGTTCCGCAGCAGGATGTCCAGACGCGTGCCGAAGAAGCCGCTGTAGACGTGCTTACGGATGTAGTAATCGTCCGGTTCCGGTGCAATGACCGGGGAATGCTTGATATAGCTGGAGTTTCCGTAAACGTATTCCCTGGGGTCCACTTCCTCCTCGCAGAACAGCTCGTCCAGGGACTGGCCCACGTTCATGGCTCTCTGCCGGCCAAACCAGGAGCGGTCCAGGGCCACGCGGGGAGCGCTGTTGGTGGCATAAATCGCCGGGATGCCCAGCGCCCTGGCCGCATCCTTGGCGGGTCGAATGCGGTTGGCGATGATGTCGTATTCATCACTGAACATGTACTCCAGCCCCTCTTGCTCTTCAGGTTCGGAGCCTGCGCCGTCTTGCGGGAACTGGCCGTAAACGTCGACGATGAGGAAGGCTGATCGGCCCGAGTCGATGTGCAGATCTTCCTCGGTATGACCGAGATAGTTTCCGGCAGGATAAAGGCGATAGTATCTTTCCTTGAGATCCAGCGTCGCCATACTCGATGCAGCTCCAGCCCCGCTGCGGTTTGTTGCCCGCCTCGCAAAACCCGCCAGCAAACGTTACCTTATTGAAATGGGGATTGCCAGAGGCTGCCAAACCAGATGCAACCTTCCGCTGAGCTGGTTCTTCACTGGCTCGACCTGCTGATTGTCGTGTCCGCTCTGGGCCTCGTCACCTGCGTTACTTTTTATCAATGGCGCCGCTACAAACCCCAGGACCTGAACGATTTCTTTCTGGCCGGCAAGCAGGTTCGGTGGCTGGCCATGGGTGTGTCTCTGATGGCCGCCTTGAACAGCGGCGCCGATTACCTGATGCTGCCCTCTTCGGTCGTGAAGTTCGGGATGTACATCCTGGTGGCGAATCTGACCTGGCTGTTTCTTTATCCCTATGTCGCTTACATCACACTCCCGCTCTATCGGAACCTGGGGGTGATCTCCGCCTACGAGTACCTGGAACGTCGATTCAGCGTAGGAGTGCGTTCGCTGGTCGCCTCCCTGTTCCTGATGTGGAGGCTGGGCTGGATGGCTATGGCGCTGTATGTGCCCCCGCTGGCCATCAGCGCGGCCAGCGGGGGACAGATCCCGCTGACACCAACTATCGTCATACTGGGCATCCTGGTCACGTCTTACACCATGATGGGAGGCATCCGGGCGGTGATCTGGGCCAACGTGACACAGTTCTGCATCATGTTCGCAGGCATCGCCTGCACAGTCATCGTCATCCTCCTGGAGATTGAGGGAGGCTTCGCCACGATCCTCCAGAACTTTCGCGCGGTTGGGGACCCGGCTTTGTCAACGATGGACGCCGAGATGGCCGGGGGGGGCATTTTCTCTAGAATCGTGGGCTATTTTTCCATCCCCATGACCCTGGGCGGCATGACCATCGCTGTCCTGATTGGCCGCGTGGCCAACTACACGAGCGACCAGGTGATGGTGCAGCGCTTCCAGACTGCGAAGACGCTCGGCCACGCCCGGCGAGGCTTTGTGATTACAGCTCTCAGCGACGCCGTCTGGACGACTTCCCTCCTCTTTGTTGGTCTCGCGCTGTTCACCTTTTTCCAGGGCCGGTTCGGCGCCATCCCGGCATGGCTGATGGACTCACCCGATCAGATCTTTCCTTACTGCATGGCCCAGGTATTCCCGGTTGGCCTGACCGGCCTGGTGGTTGCCGCCATTCTGGCAGGCTCACTTTCCAGCATCGATTCATCGATCAGCTCGATGACAACGGTTACCATGGTGGACTTCTATGACCGCTTCTACCTGCGCACAGCGGAATCAGAGTTGACGGCAGAACAGAAGCGCCGCCAGGTGCGGGCGTCGCGTTGGATTACCCTGGTCATCGGTGGGGTCGGAACGGCGCTGTCCTGTAACGTGTCCCGGCTGGGCACCCTGCTCGAGATCAGTGCCAGGATGGTCAACATTTTCAGCGGACCCATTCTCGGCGTTTACCTTTTGGGCATGTTTGTCAGGCGCTCTGAAGCCGGGAGCGCGTGGGCGGGCGGAGTCACGGGCGCCCTGGTCGGCCTTTACGTGGCATTCTTCAGCAGCCTCGGCTTCCTCTGGCCCGCTCCCTTCGGATTCGGCGCGACCCTCCTGGTTGGATGCATGGTCAGCCTGTTCACCGGTCGGCCTCAATCGGAAAAGGCCAGCCGCTGGAACTGGTACGCTGTCACCCACACCATGCCGACAGAATTCTCCGATCTGGACACACCGAATTGACACTCATCGACTGGGTCATCGTCCTCGCCATCAACCTGGCCATCGTGGCCTATGGCCTTCGCCTGGCCCGCGGCACGAAAACCACCCAGGAATGGTTTCTGGCGGCTCGCGGGTTGCCCTGGTGGATCGTGGGCCTCTCCGCCTTCGCCACGGCTGCCGACGCCGGTGACTACGTGGTCCTGGCGGGGGGGTCTTACAGCTTCGGATTGAGCAACCTGACGACCTGGTGGCTGGGCCTTCCAGTGGGCTGGTTCGTGGTGAGCTACTTCATCTATGTGCCGATGTATCGGGCCCGAATGTTTACCAACGCCGAGTGGCTGGAGCATCGCTTCGGGCCGGGTGTGCGTCTGGTGAGCGTATTCATCCAGATCCAATATCGAACCAATGTTCTGGGTAACATGGCCTGGTCGCTTTTCCTGACCTTGAACATCGTGGGCGGGCTGGATGACATTTCTTCCTGGGGAATCGTGGTCGCGATCGCAGCGCTGGCCGCCTGGTATTCGGCCCAGGGAGGCCTCAGGAGCGTGGCCATCACCGACGTGCTCCAGTACGTGACCATGGCCGTCGCCTCATTGCTCCTGTGGCTGGTGGTCTGGCAGGCCGTGGGTGGCTGGTCCGGTCTGGAGAGCCAGCTGGCAGCCCAGGACCGTGGGTGGATGCTGCATGTCGGGGGTTACCGGGAGCCGGGAGTTCCCACGCCCCTTGTGATTTTTGGCTGGATCCTGGTGCTGGTCACTTACAACGCCGTGAACCACACCCAGGCGATGCGTTTCCTGGCAGCTCGCTCAGAATGGGACATGAAAATGGGCGCGCTGGTCGCCGGGGGTGCGACCGTGATCGTGATGTGGTTGAACATCACCCTGGGAATCATGGGCCGGGCCCGCTTTCCCGACCTCGAGGTTGTGGACCAGGTCTTCCCGCTGCTGGTCCGTGAATTCCTGGCCCCGGGCTTGATGGGACTGGTACTGGCAGGCGTGCTGGGGGCCGGCATGTCCACCTATGACTCGATTTCGAATGCCACCTCGGCCATCTTCACGCGGGACCTCTATGCCAGATTTTTCAAGAAGGACGGCACCGACGAACACTACCTCAGGGTGTCACGCATCATGGTCCCCCTGGTGATCGGAATGGGATTTCTGTATGTGCCTTTTCTGAGAGGAGGTGCGATCCACTTCTATCTGTCCGCCACGAGCGTCTTTGTTCTGCCGCTGGCCGTTCTTTATCTGGTAGGAGCCTTGACCCGGGTACACCGTTCGGCAGGTGTCGTCGGCCTGGCGGCGGGGGTCACCTATGGTCTCTTTGCGTTTCTGGGCCGGAGTTTCGAGTGGCCTTTGCCGGTCTGGCTCATCAACCTGTGGTGGGGGTATCTCTGGAATCTGCTCGTCCCCGCAACCAGCATGCTGATGTACTCCTGGGCGCTCGACCTCCTTCGCGGCCCCCTGCGCCCCGAAGACCTGGCGGGTCTGACCTATCGCACGCGGCATTTGCCGATCCGAGAGCCTGCTGAAGCGGGTGATTCGCAGCCGACCTGGCTGGAACGAAGCCGGAAGGATCTGGGGAAGAGACCTGAATTTCCTTTCCCCGTTGGGAGAAAAGGACTCCCCTGGTATCAGAGGGATCGACTGCTGGTCTGGATTTTTCTGCTGCTGGTGCTTTTTCTCAATCTGGTCGTGCTCTGGTGAGTACTCTTCCTGTTCAAGTCTGCGGGTGTCAGCGAGGGTGAAGTTGTTGTCTCGGGGCGCGGCTATCTATTCGTCTCTTGTTCTCATATGATTGGAAAAGAGGTGTGATCCGTGAACAAGAGGACCCACTGGGCGCCGGCCGGTGCTCTTGTACTGTTGGCGATTGGTTTATCCGGCTGCGGGCAGGAATCCGAGACTACCGAGCAGGACCTCTTTCGGATTGGCCCGCAAGAGGAACACGAAGCCAGAAAAGCTGCCCTGGCGCTTCAGTTTCGTGACGATTTCAGTGAAGGTGCCTTCGATATGGCGCGGTGGACCCAACTCGAGTCCGCCGGCGCAAGAATGGAGGACGGCCAGTGGCTGATGGAGTTGCTACGTGGCCCGCCGCCGGGGCCTGGCGAAGTTGTTCTGGGAGGCTTCGGCACAACCGAGAGAGCATTTAATCCCGGGCTGGTCGGGACCAACGGCGTGGAAATCACGCTGGCCGGCTTCAGTCATGAGGAAGACTACCCCGAGGAGATGGAAGAACCGGGCCAGCTGGTTCACGCCTGGAGTCTGACCGTTGCCGGCTGGCGGGGACTGGTGGGCGGCCAGGCCGATGACCAGCGGGGAGTGCAGCTGCACCTGGATCTGTTGCGCGACGACGGACTCTTCGTCTACCTGGTCCGCGGCATTGTGCCCGAGGACTTTGAGAGGTACCCCAAGGACGGCTTCGGACGGAGGGAGTCGCCGGACGGGCGAGACCAGAAGCTGACCCCCGCCGAGCTGAGAGAGCTGCACGAAAAAGAGATCGAGCACGGCGGCATTTTTATCAGCGTGCCCACCCTGGTACTCGCCGCCAGAATCTACCGGACTGAGCAGGAGATCCAGGACCTTCTGGGCCGTAGCCGCCGCTGGGGGCTGTATCTGACCGACGACGACGGCACGGTCTACTGGACGCTGGATGACCAGGTGATGGATACGATCGACATCTCCGGCTACTTCGATTCCGGTAGGGAGTCCGTCCAGGAAGGAGCGTTTCTGACGGTCATGGGTGTGGCCTCTTACCAGCAGAACACCTGGAGAATGGACGACCTGGAAGTCTATACTTCTCCCAGAGCCTTTTAACCGCGGGGACGCGGAAGGAGACCTATGAATGTCAAAGTGGGAAGCTGCCCGGACTCCTGGGGTGTCTGGTTTGCAGATGATCCCAAGCAAATCCCCTGGAACCGGTTCCTGGACGAGGTGGTGGAAGCCGGATACGAATGGATCGAACTCGGCCCCTGGGGCTATATGCCGAAGGACATTAAGCGGTTGCAACCGGAGATCGAGAAGCGGGGGTTGAAAATCTCGGCCAACTTTATCTGGTCTCACCTGGAGGACCCCGATGACTGGCCCCGGCTGGAGGAGCAACTCTTTGGCGTCGGGGAACACCTGGCTACCTTTGGGGCCGAGTATCTTATTGTCTTCGATGACCTCCACACCGACTGGTTCACCGGAGAGCAACTCAGGCCCCAGTTCCTGGACGACGACGCTTGGAAGCAACTGATCGCCACCGTTCACAAAGTCGCCGACATCGCCCGCCGGGAATTCGACCTGCAGCTGGCTTTTCATTCCACCTCCGATTCGCACGTGGCCTTCGCAGAGGAGATCGAGAGACTATTGGAAGACACCGACCCCGAACGGGTAGTCCTGGCCCAGGATATCGGGCATCTGGCCTACCGGGGCGCCGACCCCGTTGAATTCGTTCGGAAACACCATGAGCGTATCCCCTACCTGCATCTGAAGAGCGTCGACCCTGAGCTCCAGCGGCAGGTAGAGGACGGCGAAATACCTTTCATCAAGGCCGTCGAAATGGGGATCTTCTGTGACCTCGACCGGGGCAAGGTCGATTGCGTGGCCTTCAAGGAGATGCTCGAAGAGATCGATTTTAACGGCTTTGCCATCGTCGAGCAGGACATGCATCCTGTGGCCTGGGACAAACCCCTGCCCATCGCCAAGCGCAATCGCGCGTACCTGCGGGAGATTGGCATCGGGTAATGACTCGGCTTGGCTCGAAAGGCCGCACGCTTGTCGGCACTCTCGCACTGCTGTTGATCGGATTGTCCGGTTCCGGGTGCAGGGAGGATTCTGCCGGCGAACCGGTGCCTGCCGCGATCGGGAGGCAACCGGAACACGAGCAGCGAAAAGCGGATCTGGCACTGCAGTTCAGCGACAACTTCGATCAGGACTACGGTCCGCCGGATTACTTTGACCTGACCCGGTGGACGAGAGTCGGGGAGGGCCAGGCAAAAACAGAAAATGGATTCTGGCTGCTGGAGGTCGAGGGCGCACAGCCGCTTGGACCGGGCGAAATGGCCTTCGGCGGTTTCGGCACGACCGAGAGATCGTTCAATCCGGGTCTGGCCGGGACCAACGGTGTCGAAATCACCGTGGCAGACCTTGGCCACAAGAAAGATCCCCCCAGGAGCTGGGGCCGGGAGAGCCGACGGTAGTCCATGCCTGGAGCCTGACCGTGGGGAGCTGGCGTGGGCTGATCGGTGGCCAGGCGGAAGAGGAGCGCGCCGTCCAACTGCACTTTGATCTGATGCGCCCGGATGGGCTGTTCGTTTACCTGGTGCGGGGCCTGGTGCCGGAGGACTGCGAGAAATACCCGATCGACGGCTTTAGACCGGCAGACTCACCTGGAGGGAGATATCAGGGTCTAAGCGAGAGAGAGCAGAGGGAGCTGCACGAGAAGGAGATCGCGCACGGGGGAGTCTTCATCAGCGTGCCCTGCCTTTCCCTGGTTGCCAGGATCTACCGGTCTGAGCAGGAAATGCAGGATATGCTGGGCCGCAGCCGTCGCTGGGGTCTGTACCTGACCGATGACGCCGATACCGTCTACTGGACCCTGGACGGCCGGGTGATGGATTCCATAGACATCTCCGGGTACTTCAGTTCCAGCCCCGAGTCTGTCGAAAACGGGGCCTTCCTGACCGTCATGGGCGTGGCCAGTGCCCAACTGAATGCCTGGAGAATGGACGATCTGGAAATCTATACCTCGCCCGCAACGGATTAACCCGCGGCTTGCCTGGGGTGCCCGAGTTCCTCCCGGCTGCTTCCGCAGCCGGCTCTGACGGCCGTGGTCACGTGGCCTACAATTGCGTAGGATATCTGAGTTATCGCGACAAACTTGTTGTTTCTTAGCAAAGAGCCCGTCCCTGCGGGGATTTCCGGTTGTTCACGTCCTCTCCGGCATCGATCTATCTTTGATGTACAACATCGGATAACCGTATATAAACAACTGTAAAGTCTACACTTAGAACTATTAATACAGTTTCGTAGTTTGACTTGTAAAAAACTACATTTTTGTTGTCGAGGCGATTTCGACAGCGGTCCGGCCGGAGGGCTCGGGCTCCCGCATTTTCCAGCGATTCTCGCCTTTCCCCCGGAAAATAAAGTCAGTGCGCTCGAATGGCACACCGTTTGCATAGAGAAAACCGAAATCGTTGGCGGGGACCAGCAGACTCGTGTGTGAGAGGCATTCACTTTCGTCTGTCCGAGCGGCAGGAAGGATCGGTTTTTTTGTGGGGGAATCTTAATGTGTAAGCAAATTTCTAAGCAGGTATTCACGTTTTTACTGGCGAGCTGTTTTCTAGTCGCGGCGCCGGCCCAGGCCCAGGCCCAGGACCAGGACCAGGACCAGGATGCGGGCAAGGGTGGTCCGGAGTACTCGTTTGGAGTCGATGTGACTCCAGTCAGCAAGTACATCTGGCGCGGCCAGCGGCTGACCAATGACTGGAGTCTTCAGCCGGGCATGACCGTGGGCATCGGGGGTTTCTCCTTCAACGCCTGGGGAAACATGGATCTGACTTCGGTCAATGAGGGTGATGCACTGTTCATACCCGAGAATCCGGACGCACCGCCCGGGGACCACAGCGGTTTGCAGGGGAAGTTTTCCGAGATCGACTACACGTTCTCCTATGCCCACTCGTTTCAGAGCGTTTCCCTGGATTTCGGGACAATCACCTACACCTTTCCAGATCGCGGGGCTGCTCTTCCGTCGACAACGGAAATATACGGAGGTGTCAGTTTTGACTCGGTGCCCCTGGCACCGTCGGCAACCATTTATGTGGATGTGGACGAAACGAGCAAGGACGGAGGAACCACCGGTCTGTACTTTCTGTTGGCTGCCGGCCATTCCTTTCCCTTGCCCCACAATCTGTTCTCAGGTGTTGATCTCTCTACGTGGATCGGCTTTGCAAATTCAGGTTTCGGCGAATTCTTCTACGGAGCTTCCGAGTCGGGCGTGCACGACTTCAATTTCACGGTCAGTCTTCCCATGACCCTGGGTGAGAGCTGGTCGCTGACGCCCTTCGTCGCCTTCAGCGCGTTGCTGGGAGGATTCCGGGACCATCAGTTTCTGGACCCGAGGAAGGTCTATCAGGGGACTGCCGGCAGTCCCAGCGATGCCGCCGATACGGTCACGGGTGGACTGACGCTGAGTCTGGGCTTTTAGTCTATGTGCCAAGGAACTCTTAAGCAGGCCTTAGCTCTTTTTCTGTTGAGCTGTTTTATCGTCACGGCGTCGGCTCAGGACCCGGATCCGGACCCGGACGCGGGTAAGAGTGGTCCCGAGTATTCGTTTGGAGTCGATGTGACTCCGGTCAGCAAGTACATCTGGCGTGGACAGCGGCTGACCAATGACTGGAGTCTTCAGCCGGGCATGACGGTAGGCATCGGTGGTTTTTCCTTCAACGCCTGGGGAAACATGGATCTGACGGCCGTGAATGAAGGGGATGCGCTGTTCATACCCGAGAATCCGGACGCGCCGCCCGGGGACCACAGCGGTTTGCAGGGGAAATTCTCCGAGATCGACTACACGTTCTCCTATGCCCACTCGTTTGAGAGCATTTCCCTGGATTTCGGGACAATCACCTACACCTTTCCAGATCGGGGAGCTTCTCTTCCGTCGACAACGGAAATCTATGGAGCTGTCAGTTTTGACTCGGTGCCCCTGGCACCCTCGGCAACCATTTATGTGGATGTGGACGAAACCAGCAAGGATGGAGGAACCACTGGTCTGTACTTTCTGTTGGCTGCCGGCCATTCCTTTGCCCTGCCACACCCGGTGGTATCAGGCCTGGATTTGTCCACATGGTTGGGCTTCGCAAATAGCGGTTTCGGCGAATTCTTCTACGGGGCTTCCGAGTCGGGCGTGCACGACTTTAACTTCACGATCAGTCTTCCCATGACCCTGGGTCAGAACTGGTCGCTGACGCCCTTTGTCGCCTTCAGCGCGTTGCTGGGAGGATTCCGGGACCATCAGTTTCTGGACCCGAGAAAGGTCTATCAGGGGACTGCCGGCAGTCCCAGCGATGCCGCCGACACGGTCACGGGAGGAGTTACACTGAGCCTGGGTTTTTAGGAGCCGTTCGTGGTAAAAACCCCACGGCACTGCTGGACCCAGCTCGACAATGCTGTGCGGCTGATTCGATCCGGCTATGAAAGGGAGTACTAAAGTGCAGAAGATGTTCAGAAGAGTTTTACCGACAATGCGACTACTGAGACGGCTGGTACTCATGGGAATGATTTGTCTGAGTTCCCACGCTCCTGTCCAGGCCGCCACGGGCGACGAGGCGATGTTCGTGGTGAACAACGTCTGGATGATGGTGGCGACTTTCCTGGTTTTCGTTATGCACCTGGGATTTGCCAGCCTGGAATCCGGCCTGACCCGCGCTAAAAACACAGTCAACATTCTCTTCAAGAACACCATGATCATCGCCATTGGGCTGTTGACCTACGCCCTGGGTGGTTTCAATCTGATGTATCCGGGTGACGCCTGGATCCACGGAACATGGCTGGGCTTTGCGGGTTTCGGTATCACCGCACCGGAGGGGGCGGCCGGATTGATCGAGTACGCCGACGGCGCCTACACCTACTGGACGGATTTCCTCTTTCAGGGCATGTTCGCCGCTACCGGCGCCACCATCGTCTCCGGTGCGGTAGCGGGTCGAATCAAGCTCCGCAGTTTTCTTCTCTTTACTCTGGTTTTTGTCGGTTTCGTCTACCCCTTTGTGGGAAGTTGGAAATGGGGCGGCGGTTGGCTGGACGAACTGGGCTTCTATGACTTCGCGGGTTCTACGCTGGTTCACTCCGTCGGGGGATGGGGAGCTCTGGCCGGTGCCCTGCTGCTGGGGCCCAGGATCGGGAAGTATGTCAAGGGGCACGTCAATGCCATCCCCGGATCGAACATGCCGCTGGCAACGATTGGCGTTTTCCTCCTGTGGCTGGGATGGTTCGGTTTCAACGGGGGCTCGGTGCTGTCTGCCGACCCCGGAGCGGTCTCGTTTACTCTGGTCACCACCTGTCTGGCTGCGGCAGCGGGCATCGTGGGGGCGTACTTCATGTCTGAGTGGGTTCAGCAGAAGCCCGATCTGTCCATGGCCTTGAATGGATGCCTGGCGGGCCTGGTGGGAATCACCGCGGGGGCCGACACGGTTTCGGTGATGTCGGCCGTAATCATCGGTCTTGTCGCCGGTGGACTGGTCGTCCTCTCCGTTATTTTCATAGACTCGAAACTGAGAATCGACGACCCGGTGGGGGCCATCTCCGTACACTTGGTGTGTGGCGTCTGGGGCACCCTGGCGGTGGGCATTTTCAGCATGAACGCGGAACACACCTTCTTGAAACAGCTGACCGGCGTGGGGGCATACGGTGCGGTCACCTTTGGCTGTGCCCTGCTGCTGTTCTGGATACTGAAAATGCTTGTCGGCATTCGTGTTCCTGTCCAGGAAGAGCTGCAGGGACTGGACATTGGAGAGCACGCCATGGAGGCTTACTCCGGCTTTCAGATCTTTGTGACGGATTGATGGGCCAGGCCACTACTAAACCGATGGAAGGAAGCGTGACATGAAACTGATCGTAGCCATGATACAGCCTCACAAGTTGCCGGACGTGAAGCAGGCTCTGTTCGATGCCCAGGTCTACAAAATGACGGTCACGAATGCCCTGGGAGCGGGACAGCAAGCGGGATACACCGAGGCCTATCGCGGTGTTGTCCATGCCATCAATCTGCTCAAGAAGGTCAAGATAGAGATCGCCGTGAATGAGGATTTTGTCGAACCCACGATTGAGGCCATTGTCGAGGGGGCCAGAACGGGCAAAATGGGCGACGGCAAGATCTTTGTCTTGGACCTGTCGGAATGTATCAGGATTCGAACCGGCGAGCGGGGCGGGAAAGCCATCGGCTAGGGCCACAGCATACTGGAGTTCAGCAGGACCGGGAGAGGGCAAAAATGGCGGATAGCGACGTGACGAACCATCAAGACGGCGGGTTCAACAAAGGCTCGAGATTGACTTACCGCAAGCTGGTCAGGATGGCCAGGGAACACAAGGTCGAGTTCATTGACCTGAAGTTCACGGATCTTCCCGGCCTGATGCACCATATTACGCTGCCTGCCAAGGACTTTGACGAAGACCTCTTCCTCCATGGTGTGGGATTTGACGGCTCATCCATCCGGGGCTTTCAACCCATTGACGAAAGCGACATGCTGCTGAAGCCGGATATGAAGACTGCGTTCATAGACCCCTTTTTTCAGCATTCGACCTTGAGCTTCATTTGCAACGTGACAGACCCCCTGACCCGGCACGTCTATTCTCGTGACCCGCGCAACGTGGCCCAGAAGGCCGAAAGGTACCTGAATGCCACGGGCATCGCCGACACGGCCTATTTCGGCCCCGAGGCTGAGTTTTACGTTTTCGACGAGGTGCGGTTCGATCAAACCTACAATCAGGGCTTTTATTTTGTCGACTCTGAGGAAGGGTTCTGGAATTCAGGTGGCAACGGGACGAAACCGAATCTGGGTTACAAGCCAAGGGTGAAACAGGGTTATTTCCCGGTTCCACCCATGGACAGCATGCAGGACCTGCGTTCGGCCATGGTGAAAACCCTCCTCGAGATCGGTGTCAACCCCGAGGCCCATCACCACGAGGTCGGGACGGGCGGGCAGGCCGAAATCGATCTTCGCTACGACAAGCTGCTGCATATGGGCGATAGCCTGATGAAGTACAAGTACGTCATCAAGAACGTGGCCCGTAACCACAACAAGACGGCCACTTTCATGCCCAAGCCGATCTTTATGGATAACGGATCGGGCATGCACGTCCATTTGAGTCTGTGGAAGGAAGGCAGGAACCTGTTTATTGAATCGGGTCGCTATGCGGACCTCAGTGAGACTGCGGAACACGCCATTGGAGGCATCCTGCATCATTCCGCGAGTCTTCTGGCCTTCACCAACCCGACGACCAATTCATACCGGCGACTCGTACCCGGTTATGAGGCACCGATCAACCTGATCTATTCACAGCGCAACCGCAGTGCCTGCGTTCGTATCCCCATGTATTCTCCCACCGAAAAGGCGAAGCGCATCGAGTTCCGAACCCCGGATCCGTCGTGCAATCCCTATTTGGCCTTCTCGGCGATGCTGATGGCGGCCCTGGATGGCATCGAGAATGGGATTAAGCCTCCTCCCCCCGTGGACAGAGATCTGTATGAGTTGCCCCCGGAGGAAAGGGCAAAGGTGAAATCGGTACCGGGCTCTCTGGAAGACGTCCTGGACGCCCTCGAGGAAGATCACGAATACCTGCTCAAGGGAGACGTTTTTACGGATGACCTTTTGGAGATGTGGATCGGCTACAAGCGTAAGGAAGAAGTTGATCACGTCAGACTGCGGCCTCATCCGGCTGAGTTTGCCCTCTATTTCGATCTCTGAGTTTTGTGATACTAATTGGTCCTGCTCACTGGTGAGAAAGAGCAGGAAATGAAAGGGAGGATACAATCATGACACCAGGACATTGGCTGCTGCTGATTGCGCTTTTCTTCGCGCTTCTGGCCTTTATCAAAGCTTTCCTGAAAATCTGCCCCCCCAACGAGATCCTCATCTTTTCGGGACGGTCGAGAAAGCTCCCGGATGGCACCAGGGTCGGCTACAGAATCATCAAAGGCGGCAGGGCCTTCAAGTTTCCGATCGTTGAGACGGTTCAGGGAATGTCACTGGAGACCATACCGATTGAAATCGAACTCAAAGGAGCTCTGGCCAAGGGAATCATTCCCATGAGTATCGCCGCAATGGCGAACATCAAGATTGCCGGATCGCAGGAGCAAGGCTTGTCCAACGCTGTCGAAAGATTCCTGGGGAAGAGAAGTGAGAGCATCGCCCGCATCGCCCAGGAGACTCTGGAAGGGAGCCTGCGCGGCGTCCTGGCGACTCTGACGCCGGAGGAAGCCAACACCGAACGTCTCGAGTTCGCACGGCAGGTCTTGAGTCAGGCATCCGAGGATTTTCGAAGACTGGGCCTGGTTCTGGACACCTTTAAGATCCAGGAGCTCTCCGACAGTCAGCACTACCTGGAAGCGATTGGAAGAAAGAAGAACGCCGAGGTTCAGAAAAACGCGCGAATCGCCGAAGCAAAGTCGGAGGCCGAGGCGCGAAAGGTGGCTGCTGCCGCGAAAAGAGATGGCCAGGTTGCCGAAGCGGAGGCAGAAGAGACGACCGCAGAGGCCCAGAACCAACTGCGTGTGAAGACGGCGGATCTGGAGTCCAAAAGTAATGAGGCTGAGGCCAGATCGCAAGTGGCCGGTCAGATTGCCAGAGTCCAGGAAGAGAGATCGCTCGAGGAAGCGCGAGTGGAACTCAACCAGAAGAAATACCATGCCGATGTCGTGATTCCCGCCGCGGCGGCCAGGGAGGCCAGTCAGCTGCGTGCCCAGGGTGAGGCTGCCAGAATCCTCGAGGACGGGAAGGCCACAGCCGACGCCGTGGGATTGATGCGAGAGGAATGGGAGAATGGCCAGGCCAGAGACCTTTTCTTGATCCAGCTCTTCCCGGAGATCATTGATAAGGTGAGCAAGGTCGTGACTGAAAACCTCAATATCGAGAGACTCACCGTCGTTGACAGCGGAAACGGCAACGGTGTTCCACAGTTGGTGAAGGGTCTGACCGGTTCCGTTGTCTCGATCATCGAGGAGGTCAAGAACGCCACCGGCCTGGATATTCCCGATCTCCTGAGCAGGGAAAACGGCAAGAAGTCGCCGATTCAAATTCCGAACGGGGTGTAGGGGCGACCCTGGTGGTCGCCCGTCACGCGGGCCGGCACAAGGCCGGCCCCTACGGCAGGAAGCGGGAGAAAATCTGGCGACCCCCCTGCCAGACGGCTTTTTCTCCCAGCTCTTCCGCGATTCTCGCCTCCTCGTTGTACTTGCAGAGGCGGCAGGAGCGGGCCCAGGACCCGTTCTTGATCTGGCCCGCGTTGGCGGCCACGGCAATGTGGACGTGGGTGACGTCCTCGGAGTCGCCTGAACGGGCGGACACGATGGGCAGGTACCCCGCAGCCTGACAAAACCGGATCGCGTCCAGCGTCTCGGTGACCGTGCCGACCTGGTTCATTTTGATCAAAGCCGCGTTGGCAACCCCCAGTTGCACCCCTCGCCTGATCCGCTCGACATCGGTGGTGAAGAGATCGTCACCCACGATCTGCACCCGGTCCCCCAGCCTCGTGGTCAGCAATTCCCAGCCCTTCCAGTCATCCTCCGCCATGCCGTCCTCGATGGACAGGATCGGGTAGCGGTCGGTCCAGGACTCGAGAAGATCCGCAAGTTGAGGTGAGGTCAGAGACTTGCCTTCCAGATCCAGCCGGTACCGGCCATCCACGAAAAACTCATTGGCACCGATGTCCAGGGCGAGGGCAACGTCTTCCCAGGGGCTGTAGCCGGCACGCTCAAGCCCCTCCATGACGACCTCCAGGCCCTCCTCGTTACTCTCGAAGCTGGGCCAGAAACCGCCTTCGTCAGCCACACCTAATGGTTTACCCCGGGCGTCCATGGCGTCCCGTGTAGACCAGTAAATATTGAAAAGCATCTCCAGGCAATCGGAAAAGGATCCCGCTCCGATGGGGATGACCAAGAAGTCCTGAACGTCGACCGAGCGGTTGGCATGAGCGCCGCCTCCAATGACCTGCATCATGGGAAGCGGCAGTTCCCGGCCCTCATCTTCTCCCAGGTAGCGATACAGCGGCCAGCCTCGCTCGGCGGCGGCAGCGTGGGCCAGGGCTGCCGAGACGGCCAGCACAGCGTTCGCCCCCAGCCGGCTCTTAGCAGGTGTACCGTCGAGGTCGATCAACGTTCGGTCGGCTGCGGCCAGGTCCGGCAGGTTGACCCCTGTCAAAGCAGGGGCGACGATGGTTTCGACGTTCCGGATCGCCTTGCCGACCGATCGACCCCGGAACCGGGCGGCATCGCCGTCGCGCAGTTCCAGGGCCTCGTGAGATCCCGTGGAAGCTCCCGAGGGAACAATGGCTCTTCCCTTCGCTCCCGAATCGAGAGTGACCTCCGCCTCGATAGTCGGGTTTCCCCTGGAGTCGAAGACCTGCCTGGCCCGGATCGCAGCTATTCTCAATGTCGTTTCCCGGCCAGCGAGCGGCTAAACGCGTGCCGTTTCCTCGGTTAGAATTTCAGTGATCGATCCATACAGTTTGGGGCGCTCCAGGATGATTCGGGTTCCTGCCCGCCGCACAATGTCTCGGTCCGTCTCGCCCAGGTACTCTGCTGGAGACTTCCCGTCCACGCGAGCCAGCAATAGAAGGCCGAGCTCTCTGCAGGCGTGCTCCTCGATCCAGCCGGCCGGAAAAACCTGGATCGTCCGGCCATAGGTTTCGGCCATGTGATGAAAGGCCTTCAGGAGCGTGGCGGTGTGCTGCCGAACCTTGACCGCTTTCAATAGGATGTGGTTCAGCAGAAAGGCGATATCGAAGGACGGATCCCCCAGATGGGCCGCTTCCGGATCCAGGAGCCAGAACCTGCCGGAGCCCGGCAGGATGAGGATGTTCTTGGGGCTGTAGTCGGCATGAACGAGCACCTTCCTCAAAGTCAGAATCCGGGCTATTTCGGACCGGATCGGGCCTGCCAGCCCGGGATGACGACGGGCAATCGTCTCGTAATAAGGGTCCACCCGGCACTCCAGGAAGCGCTGCTGCAGATCAAAGCGACTCATCACCTCTTTGCTCTCATAGGTCTCGTTGTGAATCCGGGCCAGCAGGCGGGCCACCTGTTCGGCAATGGCAAAGTCCACCTCTCCCCGCAGGAGCCTCTGCTTCCACTCTTCGCTGCCTTCCGGAGCCAGCTCAATGCCGAAAATGAAATTCTCTTCGTCTTCGAAGAGGACCTCCGGGACGTACTCCCGTCCCAGAATCCGGCGCATCAGCTTGAGGGCATCCTTTTCCACGTTCGACCGTTGGGCGTCGATGACCCAGTCGCTTTCGACCCTGATTCGGGACAGGGCCTGCTTGAAGACGGCAGCTCCTCCGGGCCATTCCACCTTGAAAACATCGTTGGCCACTCCTCCTCCCAGCCGGGTGATGACAACTCCATCGCCCCTTTCCAGATACCCCTGGTTGAGCAGGTATTGCCTGAGGCGTTCCGGGCTGTTTTGGATACGGAACCGGTTCATGGAGATTCGAGGGGACGATGACCACCCCGGGCCTGCGGGTTGCGGACGGTTTCCCTCTACCAGTCCTCTCTCCCTTTTTCCCAGGGATGAGCTCTGGCCACTTCCTCGTTCAGGTCGGTGCCCCATCCTGGTCCGGTGGGCACGGTCATGTGGCCGTCGATGATTTCCGGCCGGTTCGTGACCAGTTCGTCTTTCCAGGGAACATCATCAATGTCGATCTCCATGATCCGAACATTGGGGAGGACGGCACACAGGCTGGCGCTGACGAAGCTGGCCAGGTGGCTGTAGTAATTGTGGGGAGCCACATTGAGCTGGTAGACCTCTGCAAGATCACCCACCTTCTTGGACTGGCTGAAGCCGTTCCAGGGGACATCGATCATGAAGACGTCGGCAGCATGCCGTTGAAAGTAAGGAAGAAACTCCCGCATGTGAATCAGGCATTCGCCGGTGCAGATCGCATTGGTCGTCGACTGCTTGATCTGCAGGATCGCCTCGGGATCGTACATGTCCAGTTCCAGCCACAGCAGGTCGAATTTTTCAACGGCGCGGGCGATTCGGATCACGCTCTCGGGTTTGAAGTTGAAGTTCAGGTCGAGATTGATGTCCACCCGGGAACCCACCGCCTCCCGAAAAGTTCCGATCAGTTCCTCGATGTGATCGAGTAACTCCGAAGTGACAATCTGATCCGTCGTGCCCCGGCCCCGGCCAAACCCCGGCATCCACAGCGAAGCCGGGTCCCCGGGCAAAACGATGTTGGTCTTCAGGGCTGTGAAGCCCCGCTCGACAACCTCCTTACCCAGTTCGGCAATGTCCTGCATGGTTTCGAGGGGCGGCGTACCCAGGATCTCGTGGTGCCTGGCCCTGGAAGTCCCACAGTGAGACCAGTAGAGCCTCACCCGGTCGCGAGTCGGTCCTCCGAAGAGCTCGACGACCGACGTCCCCAGGGCCTTGGCCTTGAGATCAAGCAGAGCGCACTCGATCCCGGCGATGGCCTTGGCGGCCACGCCGCCGGGACTCACTCGGGTGGCTCGCATCAGGTCCCAGAACCGCATCTCGTAGGGTCTGGGATCACGTCCCATCAAGAGGGGCTTCAGGTCTTGGATGGCGCCATCTACCCCGTGGGGGTTCTGGCCGGCGCTGATTTCTCCGTAGCCCGTCGCGCCCTGGTCGGTTTCGATCTTGACAAAGGTCCAGGGGCGCCAACCGGCGTCCACGATGAAGGTTTTGACAGCAGAGATTCTCATCTGGTCATACAGAACGGTAGGGCGTCAGCCCACCGTCCCATTACAGAACGGTGAAGCGTGAGCTCACCGTTTTCCGCGCCCAACGGCGAGCTTACGCTCTGCCGTTCTGTAACTCAACGGCGAGCTTACGCTTCGCCGTTCTGTAACCACTCGCTGGGGTTCACAGCTATAATAGTTCGGATAACGGCTCCCCGGTTTCGTCGTCGATCGAATTGGCAATTTTGACGGGGCGGCCAATCGGATGCATGTAGGTTTTCTCCCAGTCGATCCCGAAAGCTTTGTAGATGGTGGCAAAGAGGTCTCCCATCGTTACCATGCGCTCGGCTACGTAGGCCCCGCGCTCATCACTCGCACCCACGACCTGGCCACCCCGGATCCCTCCGCCCGCTAGAGCCACCGACCAGCATTCAGGCCAGTGATCACGCCCCAGGTTGGCATTGATGTGTGGGGTCCGGCCAAATTCCCCTAAAACCAGCACGACCGTCGACTCGAGCAGTCCTCTCTGGTCGAGATCCTCCAGCAGTGCCGAAAGACCTCGATCCAGCGTGGGAGCCAGTTCCTCACGTGTGACCTGATCGTTATTGCTATGGGTATCCCAGGCCTGCACCCGAAAGCCGCCCGCCGTTACGAACCGGCTGCCGGCTTCGACCAGTCGCCTGGCCATCAGCAGACTCTGACCAAAGCCGTCCCGGCCGTACACGTCCCTGGTTTTCTCCGATTCGCTGGAGAGGTCGAAAGCCTCTCGGACATCCGGGGAAAGGATCATGTTCCAGGCTTGTTCGACGAAAGAGTCCATGTTGGAAAACTCGGCCGTCTCCACCTTTCGGCGGTAGTGTCGGTCCACGACCTCGAGGAAGGCGCGCCGATCTTCAACCGTCTTCAACGCCAGGTGTTTTGGCAAACTCAGGTCTGGAACTTCGAATTCCTTGCCACCGGGGTCGGGCAGAATCATGGGATCATACTGAGGACCGATGAAGTGTCCCTTGAAGTACTCGTCGAATTTTTTCCCCTTGGGCATGGGTGGAACCATCACGTGGGGCGGGAAGGGTCCGCGGGGACCCATCTCCCTGGTGACGATGGAGCCGAATCCCGGAAACTTCATAGCCGGGCTGGGTCGGTGCCCTGTCGCGGCGTAGTGGGTCGCCACCCCGTGATTGTTTTCCAGGGTGTGCATCGAACGGATGAGGGCGACCTTGTCCATTTGCCCGGCCATCCGGGGCAACAGCTCGGAGATCTGGATTCCGGGAACGTTGGTGGAGATGGGTTTGAAGGAGCTGATGGGCTTGGGGTCCCAGGTGTCCATCTGGCTCTGCCCGCCGTCCAGCCAGACCAGAATACAGGCCTGGGCTTTCCCTCCGGGCCTGCCGGCGGCGTGGGCGAGAGTTTGCTGAACCCGCAGATACTGACTGAGGTGGATGCCCAGGAAAGTCAAAGAGCCCACTCTCAGAAAATCGCGACGACCCAGATGATTGCCGGTGCAGCCCCGGCAGTTCGGACGCTTCATGACTCTTGACTCCATTGCTTACAGTCCACTAGTGGTTGTGCGCAAACTCCCTGGAAGTGATCAGGGCCCACAGCAGGTTCTCAGCGGCCTCACGGCGCGCCGTACTCTCTTTAAAGAACGAATGTTCCACAATGCCGGAGTGACGGCTCACCAATTGGCGCACCTCGGCGCGCTCCTGCCGGTCGGGGAAGCGCGAAAGGGCGCCCAGGTAAAGCTCTTCAATCATCTCTTCATTGCCGGCATCTGCCTTGAGAAGGCGGTCGATCTGCCCTCCCTCAGCGGAAAGATTCTCTGTATAGGTGGATCCCACCAGAGCGTGCAGGGCCTGGGCCAGGGTGGCCGGGGAAAAGCGCTCCGGCACGGTCTCCCGAAAGGGCCGCCCGAACACCTCCATGAACCTCGACTCCCACTTGGCGGGGACTCTTAGTTGGACGGCCCGAGTTCCCGGCGGCGCCCTTGCGCCACTGCCCTGTTCGAAAACTGCCGGGACTCCCGCGGCCGAAGAGATGGCGTCCAGAAGCACTTCTGCGTCCAGCACGCGGGGAAGGGCATGAGAGTAGTTGATCAGATCGTCCCGGTTCGTATGGTTGGGTTCACTCGAGAGTTGATAAGCACGCGAGCGGACAATAGTTCGGATCAGGTGCTTCAAATCGTGCCGGTGCTCCCGGAAGTCTTGAGCCAGGGCTTCCAGCAACTCGGGATGGGTGGGGGGATTGGCCGAGCCGAAATCGTCGACAGGGTCGACGATGCCTCTTCCGAAAAAGTGGCTCCAGATCCGGTTGACCGCGGATTCCGCAAAGTAGGGGTGAGAAGTCATCCACTTCGCCAGCGCTGCTCGCCGGTCCCTGCTGCCCGCCTCGTCCAGACCCGTACCTTCAAAGAAAGTCGGTGCGACCTGCTGTTTGGTGCGGGGATGCATGACCTGGATGAATTTCAGCGAGCTGTCACCGTCGTAGTCCACTTCGTGTCCCCGGGGATCGTCAAAAACCACCTGGCGGTCGATCGGATTGACCCACTCCGTGAGAGTGAGCTGACCGTAGAAAGACGCCAGGCCCCAGAACTGATCCTGGCTCCAGGCGTTGTAGGGATGATTGTGACACTGGGCGCAATCCAGCCGGCGGCCCATGAAAACGCGAACATCTTCCGCCACCAGGGTTTCGACGGGACGCGTTTTTGAAGTGGCACTGTAAAATCGGGAGGGCCCCTCGAATCCCTGAGCGGCGATGCGCTCTCGGGCCATCTGATCGTAGGGTTTATTGGTGGCAATGCTGCTGCGGACCCACTCCCAGTAGACATCTCCGGTGACTCGGAAAAGGTCCGAAAAACGGAAGGTCCAATAATCGACATATTCGGGAGAGTTCAGCAGGATCTCCAGGAGCCTGTCCCGTTTTTCTGGATCCCGGTCTGCCAGGAAGTTCCTGACCTGGTGAGGCGGCGGTAGAGTCCCTGTGACGTCGAGGCAAACACGTCTCAAGAACTCCTCGTCACTCGACAGTTCTGAAGGAATGACGTGCAGCTTGCGGAGCTTGCCGAAAACGTGATGGTCGATGAAGTTTCGATGGGGCACCGGTGGGTACTCCCTCACAGGCCTGGAGATGACCCCGAAGTGCACGCTCGCCTCGTGTCCGGGTGCCCGAATCATCACGGCAGTCTCTCCCATTCCGACTGCCTCGACCAGGCCACCGGCGCTGACGCTCACCACTTCCGGGTTGTTGGATCGAAAGAGCAGCCCATCGGTCACGTCTTCGCGCCTGCCGCTGGCCAGCAACGCGGTGACCAGAAGTTGCTGGCTGCCCGCCTGGTCCAATACTGCCAGCTGCGGATAAGCCTCCAACCCGACGATCTCAAGCGCCGGCTCCTCTTCGACGAAGGGCGCGCCGCTGCGAATCCAGTTGACGATCGTCCCATAGTCCGAGGCATCGCGCGAGAAGTGCTTTCCCCCCTGGTGGGGCACTTGAAGGGTTGGTTTCGCCAACAACAAACTCTGATGCGGTTGTGCCAGACTGATCCGCGGCTCAACGGTTCCTGCCGGCTTGTCGGTGAGAACCTGGTAGATCCCCCCTTTCACGATCCATCGGTAGTCGTCCGCCGGGAAGAGCGAGTTCAAGGAAAGCTTGAATCCGCCTTTTCCCTTGACACTTCCATGGCACTCGCTGGTATTGCATCCCCGCCGCGTCAGAATCCCACCGATGTCGCGCTGAAAACTGAAGGGTCGTGGCGGCCTGGATCCTTCGATACGAAGACTGGCTGTGGCAATCCGGCCGTCGACTCGTGCCTCCAACGTCACCTCGCCATCCGCCAGGGCCCGCACACGTCCTGACTCGTCAACCTCTGCGTATTCCGGGGGGGAAAGCGAGAATCGGGCCGCCGAAGTCACGTCTCTCTCCAGGCCATCGTCGAACTGTGCGATCACGAGGAATCGCTGCCGGGCCCCCGATCCCCGAATGGTCGCCTCCCGGGGCACGATTCGGAGCGTACCCGCCCCCTCCACCTCCGCCGTCGAGGCCCCGCCGTGTGATCCTGGCCTGACCGGACGATTCGCTGCGGGGAAAAGGAGGGGCAAGCTGAGGAGACTCAAGCCCACGGTCCCCATCAGAAAAGTGAGAAGGCGTTGCCCGCGGGCTCTTCGGGAAGGAAGCTGTTGCAACATGTAAAACATTCAACCCCCTAGTCTATCTTTTCGGGGCTCTCCATGCCGGTCGGCCCTGGCGGGGGCGCTATCACCATCAACGGGAGGTCGCGCCAATGGAATGGAGCCCCGGTCTTCCCCCCCATGATCGGGATCGCCGTCAACTGAATCGTGTGTGGCACGGGAGTTGTGGGGGCCTCCTTTGCGGCCATCAGGACCAAAGTGATGAGCTGAGTTCGGGGAGCGAAACGATCCGGGTGAATTTTCTCCCAGGGTGGTCCTTTGGTCGAGTTCACCGCCGCCGCAGGATAGATTTGCACTCCCGTCGGAAGATTTCTTGCCTGAATCGAAATCTCACCCTCGAAACCCTCCTCCCAGCTGGCAACGACTTGCAACTTGCTTGCTTTTCCCCGTTCCAAATTGATCTCGCTCACGTCGATGGTCGCGGGCGCCTCCGTGGCCTTGACCTGAACCTCTTTTTTGACCTCCAACTCGCCCACGTGGGCAAACTGCGGCCGCACCAGGACCCGATAGTTGAAATCAGCTCCTCCGTACCGGGAGGTCAAGTCCCGAATGCGCAGGAAGTAGGTTCCCGTGTGTTCGAAGCGATAGATCGTCTTGGGTTCGATCGACTTCAACCAGTCGTCCCCATCGCCTCCCACTTTCCTGAAGATATTGGTCAAGACCTCATTCCCCTGCTGGTCGAAGACGCTCAGCCAGGGATTGAAGTAGGGAGGTTTCACGCGGGGAGTCTGGATCTCGAAAGCGAGAGCTTCCCCGGCCTCAACTTCCAGGCCGAAGTAGTCCTCGTCTCCCGGCGCTTCGATCGTACCAGACAGCAGACTGGGAACGGTCACGGCCTGGGCCTGGGCCGTTGCCCCGTTGGGCTCGACCTCAGCCCGGGTAGAAGCCGGCGACGAAGAGTCGTGTCCCGGCGCAACGCCGTCCGTTTTCTGGTCGGAGCCCGGGATCGGGATCGCTCGTGGCCTGAGCCTGGTGATCCAATCAAGTTCCAGCTCTCGGCCGAAGTCTCTGCTTCGCCTTGCCCGGAGATCGGAGTGGACCAGTTCCCGCGCGGTCCATGTCCGTTCAGCCGGGGAGCCGGAATCAGAGACCGGCACGATTCTCAACTGGTAGCCGTAGTCGGGCCCGCCCAGACCCTGCGGGATCCCATTCTCAACCGTATGAGACGAGCTGACTTCGACGACATACCAGCCGTCCTCTTCAAAACGGTGAGAAAGCCTGGCCAGCTTGTGAAACGTGTCATAGACATTGGTGCCTGTGAAGTAGGGCAGGAAGAACTGAACGGATTCGTCCCGGCCCTCCAGCCTCCTGGCTCGATGAGGGTCGAACCAGCTGCCCGTGGGCTCGTACAAAGCGAGGTGAGGATTATTGAAGACGTGCGGGGCTCCCGCGATCAGACCACTCGCGGTGATCACCTCAAACTGGAGCACATTCCCCGCGCCAGCCTCAAAAGCATAGAAGTCCAGCTCACCGCTGTGGCTGATCTGCCCGTTTACAACCGACGGAACACGCACCGGCTGGGCCTCTCTGGCGGACTGATGTGGGGTCTTGCTTTCCAGAAGAGTAGCCTCAGCAACGACCTGTATGGTTAAGGGTCTGGAGACCCCTTCGGGTGAGTAGAGCCGGAGGATATGGACGCCGATCTCGGCGGTCGGATCCACTTCCACTTCCAGTAATGGTTGGCAGGCATCTTTGACCACGGCCTGGAGATGGCGGCAGCAAAACTGGACCCCGGAGATGCAACCGTAGTTGTGGACTTGAACCTCGAAGCTTGTCCCGCGCTGCCCTCCCAGGGGATCAATGGAAGTCTGGGCTCGCGGTTGAACCGCAGGGAAGAGAGCCACTCCGAGGGCGAAAGCACCGGCAACCTTACGGACAGCGAATCGAATCGGCATCCCAGTCACTTTTCTGATCCTTGGGTTGTTCACGGTACCCTGTCGTAGGGGCCGGTCTTGTGCCGGCCCGGCGCAGGTTACTGCGAGCCCGTCACAATCAGCGACCACAAGGGCCACGCCTACGCTTCGCGGCCTCAGGCCCCTCCCACTCTCGATGACGAAATGGTACCATACGGCCCTTCGATGCTTTCCCTGATTCAGCGTGCAGCACTTGTTTGGCTGGTGAGCGTTAGCGCCCACTCTCTGGGGGCGCAGGACTGGCCCCAGTTTCGAGGCCCTGCGGGCCAGGGGCTCTCCGAAGCGGTGGGCCTGCCCCTGACCTGGAGCGAAACAGAGAACGTCGTCTGGAAAATTCCGATTCCCGGCCGGGGCTGGTCATCGCCGGTCGTGTTGGAGAACCGGATCTGGCTGACCACGTCCCTCGCTGCAGACGGCTCACTCCAGGGCAGGCACTCGCTCAGGGCCGTCGGGATCGACCTCGATTCGGGTCGTATCCTCCACAATGTTGAGGTCTTCAGGCTGCAGGATCCGCCCGATCTGCATGTGAAGAATACTTCTGCGTCACCGACTCCAATCCTGGAAGAAGGGAGAGTCTACGTACATTTCGGCACCTTTGGAACCGCCGCCCTGAGCAGTCATGGGGAGATTCTCTGGAAAGGCCGGCATTTGCGTTACGCGGAGAAGTACGGCCCGGCGGGAACGCCGGCCCTGGCAGGGGACTTGCTCGTGATGAGCTGTGACGGTACCGACCAGCAATTTGTGGCCGCCCTGGACAAGCACAATGGCGAGGTGCGCTGGAAGACCTTTCGTGAGGACGGCGACATGGCCTACTCGACCCCCCTGGTCATTCGCAGCGGAGGCCTGCAGCAGGTCATCAGCACGGGCGGCAACCAGGCCGTTTCTTATGAACTGGGCAGCGGAGAGAAACTCTGGTGGATTCGTTACAGGGGGTTTTCCCAGGTCCCTCGGCCGTTGTTCGCGCACGGACTGGTCTATCTGTCCAATCCGGCTGCGGAGGGCCCCCCTGTTCTATATGCCGTTCGTCCCCAGGGACGAGGAAACGTGACCGATTCCCATGTTGTGTGGACCTGGAACCGCGGGGTCCCCATCACGCCCTCACCTCTCATCGTGGGGAACGAAATCTACTTTGTGAACGACAAGGGGATTCTCACGTGTCTGGATGCCAGGGACGGAAAAGAACAATGGCGGGCGCGCCTGGGAGGAAATTTCTCGGCCTCGCCTGCCTACGCCGACGGCAAGATCTTTTTTCTCAGTGAGGAAGGGAAAACAACCGTTCTCAGGCCGGGACGTCACTTCGAGAAGATCGCGGAGAATCATCTCGATGGCCGTACCCTGGCCTCCGTGGCCATCGTCGACCGCTCGATTCTCATTCGAAGCGACACCCACCTCTACCGGCTCGAGAAGGTCACCCCGCGTTAGCCCTGGAGTTCGCGAGTCCAACTTCCTCCCTGCAGGGCGGCCATCAGAGCCCGCTGCGAAAGCAGCGGGTAGGAAATGTTTAGGTCGGTTCAGTTTCCCTCACCCCCTGGCTTCCGCCAGGGGCTCCGACTCACCCGGTAACCGCACTCCAGACCCCCCGCCGCCGGCCGGATTGCGAGAGACCGTCAACCAAGGTAGTATCGTCACGCAGAGAAGGAGTGAGACAATGCAAGAGTCCGTTCAACCCAACCTTTCCCGACACCGCTTCGCGAGGCAGCTGCTGGCCGTTGCGCTTTTTGTAGCTTTTCTCGGCGTCGGCCTCCAGGTTGTCGAAGCCCAGGAACTCCAGGCCGAGCGATACCCGGGTCTGGCTCTGGGCCTCCGACCTCAGGCCAGCGAGGTGGCGCTGCCTTTGAAGCCCCCTCCGGTCACGGCTGCAACGACAAGGCTCGTCACCAGCGGGGACCACGAGGCCGGCGACGGCCAGGGGTTCAGCTGGTACATGGTCGCTGACTACGATCCCGACAACACCTGCAACGTGTACTGGGCTCCACCCGCCGGCGTGGCCGTGGGATTGCGCCACAGTGCCGGCAACGACGGCCAGGGGATCACCATGTACGGCTACGAAGCGAGCAGCCAGTCTCCCCCGAAGATCTGTAGCCTTCTCACCAGAATGGACGGAGGCGGTTCCGGAGCTACCGCGGGGGAAGGCTTCTTCTGGTACGAGAACCGGGGACACGACTACTACGACCCCATGGAAGTCGCGATGAGTGTGCTGCCCAGGGGGACGGTCTTTTGCCTCCGGCACACGGCGAATCAGAACAGCGGCACCCTGGCCACTTGTACCCTGGGAGGAGCTGAGTACTCCTCAATCGAAGCCGAAGAACGTTTGCAGCAGGCTCGCCTCAGCGGTGACTCCCGGCCCGTTCGGGAAATCCTCAAAGAATCGGTTCCTGCGGGCTTCGATTTTCTTCATGCCGCGGACCCGGGAGCCGAAGGTGGGGACGGATATGTCTGGTTCGAAAAGGTGACAGGCCCGGAACCCTGGGAGCCATAGCAGCCCGCTGCACAGTCCGCTTTCCTGTGCCTGCCCGTCTGCTATACTGTGGGTTAGGGAATTTTCTAAAAAAACTGAAAAAGTGGAGCGCGCTTTGGAAAACCGAAAGCAGTCGAGCCAACCGACCTCTAGGGGGGTTGCGCTTTTGCCCTTGTCGCCCCTGGTGTTGCTCCTGATTGGCCTGTCTCCTCAACACGCTCTTCTGTATGCAGAAACTCCCGCCTCGGAACCTTTTCCCGAGCCTGTGATTGCCTCCGTTTTCCCCCTGGGTGCCCAGCAGGGGACCGAGATTGAGCTCGAGATTCGAGGAGAGGCGCTGGATGGAGCCTACGCCGTTGTGTTTGATTCCGAAGGGTTAGAGGCTCGGGTTCGAGACGTCGCAGAGATCGAACCTGAAGTGAAAGGATCCGATGATCCATCTGTAGACCCGGCCAAAGAGGAAGAAGAAAAGCCCCCTCCAATCTTCCAGGTTTCTGTCCGAATAACGATTGACCCCTCAGTGCCGGCTGGAGTGCATTCCTTTCGGCTCGTCTCACCGCGAGGTGTATCCAATGCTCTCCGTTTCCGGGTCGATGAATGCGTGGTCGCCGCAGAGGCCGACACCCCTCATTCCTCGATGATGGACGCTCAGCAAATAGCGATTCCAGCGATCCTCAACGGCACGATCAGCCGGCATGGTGAGTTGGACTACTATGTGTTTGAAGCCGGTAGCACGCAGGACCTCGCCTTTGAAATCGATCTCGCCCGGCACTTTGAACCCCGCATTGCTCTCTACCAGCCGACTGGAAGCTGGCTCGAGCAGGATCGGCCCACCCGACTCCTGTTCGATGAAGAAAAAGCGACCGACCTGATGCCCCTGCGTCCCCGCTACTCGTACCGGGTGGAACCAGGCCGCTACCTGGTTGAGGTTGGATCTCTGTTCGGCAAGGGCGGCCCCAACTGCGGATACCAGTTACGGATCCTGCCTGCCGGTCTGTCCGATCCTGAACAGAAGGAAGCGGAGTGGCAGGAGCGACTTTTCACACGCAAGATCGAGCCCGGGTGGATTCAGGATCTCTGGTCCCGAACCGTCAAGCTGGAGGATCCCGAATCTGATGGCTCCAAGCCGGCGACGCAAACCGGCGCTTTCGACACGGGTGCGGATTCGGCTCCATCCGCGATGATTCAAGCTCCCGAGCTGCTTTCCCGTGTGCAGGAGCAGGAGCCAAACGAGCGGACCGAGCAGGCCCTGGAGTTTTTGGTAGGGACTATGATCGACGGGAAGATCGGCACGCCCGGAGACCGGGACACCTTTCAGTTCGAAGGTGAAGCAGGACAGCAACTGGTTTTTGAAGTGGCCACTCCAGAGGCAGCCCCACCGTATTTCAACCCGCGCCTGGAGCTGAGGGGTGAAGATGGCAGCGAATTGTTGACCAGTGTCCACCTGAGAAAGAGTCGCTACGGCGGTGGCGGGCCGAGCAACTATTTGAAAGCCGTCGAGCCCAAGGTGACTTACACGCTTGAGCGAAAAGGGCGCTACTACCTCGAGATTCGCGATGTGACCTCTCGGTATGGCGATGCAGACTATGCCTACCGCCTGGTGGTCCGAGACCAGATTCCCCACGTCGGGGCCTTTGAAGTGAATCCGCACGACCGAATCAACCTGATCCCTGGACAAGCCACGAAACTGAATATTGTCACCTACCAGGAGGAGGGTTTTAGCGGCGATGTACTCTTTACCTTCTCTGGTTTACCGCCGGGTGTGACCGTTTTCCCGGGGGCCGAGGTTGATGGGAAGAAACGGCCCAATGAAGTCAGTGAGAAAGAGGAACTTTTCGTTCCCGACGTGCAAAAGACGACGCTCGTCCTGCTGGCAGACCCGGATGCTCCGCTCACCCGGAAGCCCTTATGGCTGAGCCTGAAGGCCCGGCCGGTTGTCGGGGGGAAGATCGGATCGCTCCTGCCGGTGGCGGAGATTCGCCTGATGGTCGTTAAGCCGGAGCCTGTGGATCGCAGCAAAGCAGGCACGGAAGGTGAATAGGCATCTTGTGGAGTGCGCCTTGAAACTCGTGTCACTTATTCGAGCTAAGGAATGGCACAGAACGGTAGAGCGTAAGCTCACCGTCTGCCCACAGAACGGTAGAGCGTCAGCTCACCCACAGAACGGTAGAGCGTCAGCTCACCGTCAAACGGCCGGCTCACGCCGAGCCGTTCTGTTGTTTCTGGCAGGACTGGTTTTCTGTAGTCTCGTTTCAGCCGCTGCGGCCGGGATGACAGGACCTGCACCGAGCCACGCACCGACGCTTCTGTCACTGCGGCTGGTCCCTGCGGAGGTGAACCTGTGGGGCCAGGAGGCTTCCCAGCGGTTCGTCGTGCTGGGGACCTTTGCCGATGGGCTGGAGCGGGATCTGACCTCGAGCAGCAAGTTTCAACTTTCGGACTCCGACGTGGCCGCTGTGGATGAGGCAGGCACCGTCGTGGCGATCGCAGACGGTGAAGCTGTTCTGCAGGCGGAGAGCGGGGAGCAGGAGGCCCGGGCCTCTATTCGGATCGAAGCCACCGGGCGGGAGCGTCCCTTTCGTTTTGACCGCGACATCGCTTCGATTTTGACCAGGCGGGGCTGCAACGACAGTCACTGTCACGGAAGCGTGATTGGGTCGGGGGGATTCAAACTGTCACTCGATGCCCTCTACCCGCAGGAAGATTACGAGTGGATCGTCCAAGGGGGGGGCTACCAGGTCCTCACCATGGAATCGGATGGTCCCAGGATTCCCCGGGTGAGCCTGGAGGAGCCGGAACAAAGCCAGTTGCTGCTCAAGCCCACCATGCAGGTCAGCCACGGGGGCGGGCTGCGCTTCGACACCGACTCTTCGGATTACCAGACCATCTTGAACTGGGTCAAAAGGGGCGCCGGCTACGGCTCCCGTGCAGACGCTGGGCGAATCGAACGGGTCGAGGTCTTTCCCCGCGAAGTGGTTCTGGATCAGAAGGGAGCGCAGCGTCTTCTGGTGACGGCGTACACCACCGACGGCCGCAGTGAAGATATCAGCCATGAGGTGCGATACCTCACCCAGAATCCGCACGTCGTGAAAGTAAGCGAAGACGGACTGGTCAGTGCCGTCGGAAGCGGAGAGACCTCGGTGCTGGTGCGGGCGGCCGGCCACGCCGTGAGCGCACGCATTGGAGTCGTTGCAGCAGTCATCCCCAACTACCCGCAGCTTCATCCCCGGAACCTGATCGACGAGCACGTCTTTGCGAAGTTACGGAGGTTTCAGATCCTGCCCTCCGAGCTTTCCACGGACGCGGAGTTCTTACGCCGGGTTTGTCTGGACGTCACGGGGATGCTGCCACCGCCCCATCGAGTTCGGGAGTTCCTGGCCAGCCGCGATCCCCAAAAGCGGGAAAAGCTGATCGAGATTCTGTTGAATTCTCCTCAGTACGTGGACTACTGGTCCTTTCGCTTTGCCGACCTTCTCCGGGTGACCTTCACCGCCCAGCCCAGCCTCAAAATTGTGAAGGCCTACGACGACTGGGTTCGCAACAGCATCGTCCAGAACAAACCCTATGATCAGATGGCGAGAGAGCGCATCGCCGCTCAGGGTTTCTCGGCACCGTCCCGGTATTTTTACCGCTACACGGAACTCATCGTTCCACCTGAACTCATGTCCGAGCAGGTCCGTCTGTTCATGGGCCGTCGGCTGGACTGCGCCCAGTGCCACAATCATCCCTTCGAGATCTGGAGTCAGGATCAGTTCTGGGGATTGACGGCCTTTTTCGGCAATCTCACCCAACTCCTGGATGCTTCTCTGGTCATCGACAACCCCGGCGGCGGGCGCTCTTATGACGAAAAGCGTGAAGGCGCCAAGGTTATCCATCCACGCAGGAAAGAGGAAGTTAAGGCGAGATTTATGGACGGCGCATCTCTTGACGGGGCGGGAATTGACCCTCGAATGGCTCTGGCCGAGTGGATGATTTCACAGCCCTCCTTTGCAGAGACGGCGGTGAACCGAATCTGGGGCTACTTTTTTAGTAGAGGGATCGTGGACCCGGTCGACGATTTCAAAACCACCAACCCGCCGACGCACCCGGAGCTGCTGGCGGCACTGGGCAGGGATTTTGCGGAGAACGGTTACGATCTGAAGCACCTGATGCGGCTGATTGCCCGGTCACGAACCTACCAGTCGTCTGGAATCTCCAACCACACGAACAGGCGTGATCAGCTGAATTACTCTCGCGCCTTGCCGCGTCCACTGGAAGCAGCCGTTTTGCTGGATGCCATCTCCTTCGCCACCGGGGTGCCCGAAAAGTTTGAAGTACACCCCAAATCCGTGGGCGAAGGAGCACCTCGTCCCGGTGCTCGCGCCGTCACCCTGATACCGGAACTCTTTCCCTGCCACTTCCTGGATGTTTACCAGCGGTCGATGAGAAAGACCCTTCCCTCCGGTAAGCCATCTTTGACCCTGACTCAGGCTTTGCACATGTGGGCAGGTCCGACTTACACGACCAAGATCGTTGAGGAAGGAGGACGTCTGGACCGGGCGCTGAAAGACGGCCTTTCCGATCCTCAGATCATCGAAGCATTCTATCTGGCAGCCCTTTCGCGCTACCCGACCGAGCGAGAAGAAACGGAGCTTGTCGACTATATCGGCCAGGGACCCTCACGCAGTGGGCGTCTGGCGAGCCTGATGTGGGCGCTTCTCAGCTCCCGAGAATTTGCCCACAATCACTGAAAACCGGAGGAATCGTGTCGTGAAGGAATATCGATGTTTCCAGTGCAAGAAAGCTCATCTGGGCCGGCGCGACTTTCTCCGCGTGGGTTCGCTGAGCTTCCTGGGCATGGGCGCCAGCCAATACCTGCAACTCGAAAGCCTCCAGGCTGCTGCCGGGCGCGACCGTGCGGCGGGTAAGGCTCAGGCCTGCATTCTGCTCTTTCTGGAAGGTGGCGCCAGCCAGATGGATACCTGGGATCCAAAGGGGAACACAAGCTTCAAAGCGATCGGGACCAATGTGCCCGGCATCCAGATCTCTGAACTGTTTCCGCGTATGGCCCGGCACATGGACAAACTCTCCGTAATCCGCTCCATGCGCACCCAGGAGACCAACCATCCGCAGGGTACGATTGAAACGCTCACGGGCCACCGCCCCAGTCCCGCTATGAAGTTTCCCAGCGTGGGATCGATCATCGCGAAAGAGATGGGTGCCCGCAACCAGCTGCCCCCTTTCGCGGCGGTTCCCACGCCCTGGGAAAACGACTTCTATAACTACGAAGAGGCCTTCAGAGGATCGTTCATGGGAGCCGAGTACGACGCCATGATCCTTCCCGACCCCAGCGAAGAGGACTACGCGGTCCCCGATCTCCGCCTGCCCAAATCGATTACCGCCGAAGCCATTGAAGATCGGAAAACTCTGCTCAGCATTGTGGACCGGCATTACCGCGAAACAGAGAAGATGGCCGAGTTTGCCAGAATGGACGCCTTCCGGAGTCAGGCGCTGCAGATGATTCTGTCGCCACACGTCAAGAAGGCTTTTGACTTTTCCAGGGAATCCGAGAAGACAAAGGACGCCTACGGACGGAACCGGGTCGGGCAAAGTGTGCTGCTGGCCCGCCGCCTGGTCGAGGCCGGGTGCCGCTTCGTCACGGCGGCCGGCTACAAGCACGGTCAGTGGGATACTCACGGGGGTAATGACAAGAGGCTCAGGGAAGACCTGGTGCCTCCCCTGGATCAGGCCCTCTCTGCGCTCCTGGTGGATCTGGAGCAGAGAGGCTTACTGGAGTCAACCGTGGTCCTGGTGACGGGCGAGTTTGGACGCACCCCCGAGGTCAATCCCGGCCATGGGCGTGACCACTGGCCCCATTGCTGGTCTCTGGCGGTGGGTGGCGGCGGCATCCAGGGCGGTCAGATCATTGGCACGAGTGATGACCGGGCGGCTTATGTGGCGGAACGGCCCATCTCGATCGGCGACCTCTACGCAACTATCTATAAGGCACTGGGTATCGACTGGACCAAGACCTATATGTCACCTGTGGGCCGTCCCATCTATATCGCCAACGGCTTTGACGACACCATGGGGCAGCCCATCAAAGAGCTGATCTGAGCGCCTTCCAGGTAGAGGCTAGGACAACCCGGCTTCTTTTCCACGAAGAAATCGTTCGGAGTCGCGTGCGATTTGCTCGGGACCGGGCTTGAACTTGAACACTTCGAGCGAAATCCAGCCCTTGAATCTCACATCTTTCAGCGCCTGAAGCACCGGGACGAAATTGTAGTCCCCCGTGCCGGGATGTCGCCCGTCCATCTCGTTGATGTGAACGTGTTCGATGTAAGGCAGAAACTTCTTGATCACCCCGTCATGAGGCAGCGACTCGGCAACCGCATTGTGGGTGTCGAACATCGCCCTGACCGAGGGGCTGTTGACCTGGTCTACAATCTCGACGGCTTCGGCCATCGTGTTGACGACGTCGCACAGGTGAGGAGCCAGGGGTTCCATCAGGATCTTGACCCCGCGTTGCTCGGCGTGGGGCGCAACCTCGGCAAGCCCTTCCACCAGCCGCTTCTTGGCATCGGCGACGGTGGTGTCTCCGAGCTTTGCGGATCGCTGCTTGCTCGAGCCGAAGATCATCAACCCGTTGTCGCCAAGGTCGGCGGTTAAATCGATCAGGTCCCGGAAAAGCTCCCAGCCCCTGCGGCGTTTTTCGGCATCGGCAGTCGTGACGTGCACACCCGCCGGGGCCTTCAGCAGATTGTGCAATCCCACGTACCCCACTCCAGCCAGGGCCATGATGCGTTTCAGTTCCTTGCGTCGCTGCGGTGACACCGTCGAAGGATCATCCGCCAGTGTGAAGGGCGAGATCTCGAGTCCCGTGTAACCAAAACGAATCGCCCCTTCACAGGCGTCGCGAAAGCTCCAGCCTTCGAACGTCTCGTTGCAGATGGCGAGGCGAAAACGGTAGTCCTGGGCTCCCAGGGCCCCGGCGGCGGCGGGCACGACCGCAAGATTTTTCAGGAGCTGTCGTCGCGTCTTCATAAGCTGAAAAGGCGACGAGCGTTGTTTCGGTAGATCTTCCTCCTGGTCTCATCGTCGAGCTCGAGACTCTCGATGTTCCTGATGATCAGTTTCGGATCGACCCAGGGATGATCGCTGGCATAAAGCAACTGGTCGGCCCCGACGAAATCCAGCCCGTACTGGACTCCCAGTGGGATCGGGGACACCGCATCCAGGTACACCTGGCGAAGATACTCGCTGGGGGGCTTCCTGATCTTGTCCGCACCGCGGCCCAGCACCTGCGTCTGGTGGTCGATGCGCCCGATAAGATAGGGTAGGGTGCCACCCACGTGCGGGCAAAGAAGCTTCAAGTTTGGAACGTCATCCAGGATGCCGGCCAGGATGATTCTGGCCAGTGCAATCGTGGTGTCGAACATCAGACCCAGGCCACCTACCAGGGAATACCCCTTAACTTCGTCGTAGGTCATTGGATACGCGGGGTGCAGGAGAACCGGAATGTCCATCTCGGCGGCACGCCCGAACAGCCAGCGGAACTGCGGCTCGTCGGGGAAGTGCCGGGCCAGGTTCGAATAGAGCAGGACGCCCCGGAAGCCCAGCCTGTCGACGCAACGGTCCAGTTCCTCCCGGGCCGCCTGTTCGTCCTGAAGCGGCAGCGTGACGAGCCCGAAGAAGCGGCTCGGGTGGGCCCTTATGACATCGCCAATGAAGTCGTGCGCCAGGCCGGCGACCTTCGGTCCATCGGCGCCGAACCTTTCCGGCCCAGGATCGTTGATGCTCAGTGCCGTCATCTCAATGCCCGCTTCGTCCATGGCGGCGAGCTTGGCATCGACGTCCATATGGGCCTTACGCACGCGCCGGTGCCACTCCCCCGTGATCGTGTAATAGGCACCGTTTTTCCGATAAGCGCGCGGGTTCTCGTCCCGGGTCGTCATGAACTCGAGCACAGGCGGCGGGTACATGTGGCTCTGAACGTCGATTCGAAACGCCTCGCTCTCCTTTATCGCTCCTCTGGCAGCCGGGGCGGAACCGGCCGCCACGGCAGCGCTCGTGGCGACCAGAAAATGCCGCCTGCTGGACAGTTGGTCTGCGTCTGGCGTTCCTTCAGCCATTGTGTTCTCGGGTTTTGCGCCCAGCATGTCCCTCGGGAGGGCAGCCACTGGCTGTACGCACCAGGCGAAAGCGTGATAGCTGCGTAAGACTATTTCAGACCGACACGGTCTTTCAACAGTGGTGGTGTTCGACTACCATAGAATCTTTGCAGGCACCTTGTGAGCAGCGGGCACGCGAAGGTCCAGTTTTCCGTTAAGGGAGTCAACCACCATGGCATTCGATCACCTACTCAGGGAAGGAAGCATCAACAGCATGGGGCTGCGGAATCGCATCATCACCGGGCCCATGGAGAAGAACCTGGCGAACCGTGATGGGAGCCTCACCCCGCGCTATATCGACTACCTGACCGAGAGAGCCCGGGGTGGAGCGAGCTTGCTCATGGTCGAGTCGACCTACGTCGACACGCGGGGCATGGGGCACCTTTATCAGCTCGGCTGCCACGGAGACCACGTGATTCCCGGGCTCAAGCGACTCGCCGACGCAGTGCACGCGGAGGGCGCCAGGGCGGGCCTGGAGATCTATATGGGCGGGAGGCAGACCCCTGCCTACATGTCTCAGCGCCAGCCCATCAGCCCGTCCGTGTTCCGCTGCGAGAAGCTCGAGCCCGTGCCCACGCCGCGCGAAATGACTCACGAGGACATTCAGGAAGTGATCGGCAAGTTTGCCGACGCGGCCAGGCGGATCAAGGAAGCGGGGCTGGACATGATCCACCTGCATGGGGCCCACGGCTACCTGCTGTGCTCTTTCCTGTCCCCTTACAGCAACAAGCGAACCGACGAGTACGGGGGCAGTCTGGAGAATCGCTCCCGCTTTCATCTGGAGCTTCTGGCGGCCATGCGGGAGGTGGTTGGACCGGACTTCCCGATTGGCTACCGGATGTCGGCCGAGGAGTACGTGGAAGGGGGGTTGACGGTCGAAGACACGGCAGAGTTCTCCAATATTCTGGCTGATGCGGGTATCGATCTCATCGATATCTCCGGAGGAATCTACGAGAGCTTCCAGATGATTATTCAAGGGCCGGAAATGCCCAAGGGCGGGTTTGTCCGCAATGCGGTGGCCATCAAGAAGGCCGTCGGCGACAAGGTCCCGGTGAGCGTGGCCCAGCGCCTGAACGACCCGGAGTTTGCAAACGAGCTCATGGAGCGTGAAGGACTGGACTTCATTTCCCTGACGCGAGCCTTTCACGCGGATCCTCATTACGTTCGAAAAGTCGAGCAGGGACGCACGGATGAGATTCTCCACTGCATCGCCTGTCACCACTGCACCAATCTGCTCGAGATCAACGTTCCGGTGGGCTGCGCCGTCAACCCCCACTCGACCTACGAGAAGGAGCGCCGGATTCGACCCGTCGCAAGGCCGCGCAAGGTCATGGTTGTGGGAGGCGGACCGGCCGGAATGCAGGTCGCGAGGATACTCGCCCGGCAGGGGAACCAGGTCGGTCTTTTTGAAGCCACAGACGAACTGGGAGGCCAGATGCGCTACTCCTCCCGCGTGGCTCCGGATTACGGCTACCTGACGACCTATCTTCCGGGCCAGATCAAGAAACTGAAAGTCGATGTCCATCTGAACACTAAAGTGGATCTCAAGGCCACCACCGACTTCGACCCGGATGCTGTGGTCGTCGCCACCGGAGCCAAGGCCGGGATCAACTTCTGGCCGGTGAAAGGCCAGCCACGCCTGTTTGACCTGTTTTCCGCCATGGACCGTCCCGACGACGATTGGGAAGACCGGGTCGTCATCGCCGGCGGCGATTCCGAGAGCTGCTTCATAGCCCTCTATGTCGCCGGTCGCGGAGCCGAAGTCAATGTGGTCAATCCATCGGATGTCTTTTCGGAAGACAAGCTCTCCCCCGGTCGCGACTTGCTGATGATGTCGCTGGAGGCTCTATTTACGGTGCACCTGCACGAGGAAACAACCGTGGAAGAGATCGGAGAAGGCTATGTGACGCTGCAGAAGGAGGGTGTCTTCCAGCAGCTCGACGATGTCGGCAGCGTCATCATCGGCGGGCGCACCGCCAACAACACCCTTCACCAGGAGCTGGCGACAGAATTCCCCCGGCTGGAACTCTACAACATCGGGGACTCCGTAGAGCCGCGCGACGTTTACCAGGCTTCGCACGAAGCCGCCCGGGTGGCGGAACTGATCCGCCTCAGGGCTCTCCAGGCCGGGTGAACGATTGACCAGGGATCTCGAGCACTCATTCCGTGTCGATGCGGATCGCCAGCAGGTCTGGTCTTTTATCTGGGATGTAGAGGCCGTGGCGCGCTGTATCCCCGGTTGCAAGCAAGTGGAAACGCTCGAGGAGGGGAAAGCCTACCGCGCCAGGGTGGAGCGAAAACTCGGCCCCTTCTCTTGCGGAATGGACCTCGACATAGCGGTCGTGGAAACCAGGGCGCCGGAGTACCTGAGTGTCGAAGCGTCAGGAGACGACCGTCGGCTGAGGAGCCAGCTCAAGCAGGTGATCTCCCTCAGCCTTGACGAGGACGGGGACCCGGGAACCACGGTCACCGTCAACGCCACCTTTACCTTGACCGGCCTTCTGGCCTCCCTGGGTGAGAACCTGATCGAGGCCCAGGTGGGTCAGGTGTTGGGAGATTTTGCCTCCACGCTGCAAAAGGCGATCCTCGAGCGGCAGGCCGCCGGGTAGAGAGTCTCGATCTGACTCGACATCGGCACATCCCAATGTAGGAGGGCCTTCCATGGCCCGATCAGGTCGCCGCGTGGAAGCGGCTCCTACACTTTGCCTTCCCGAGCCATCGCGTATAGGACTTGGCATCGCGAATCGGGTATAGTGTGCCCCTTGAATCGTGCGACGCTCCCGTCGTGGCCGTCGCAGTGAACCAGGACAGCGCCAACGGCAGCTTCCCCACTGATCGCCTGACCATCAAAGGGCTGAATTAGCGGCTCCTACGCTTTGCCCTGCGGAGGGGCGTAACGCTCCACTGTCTTCAGGGGTGCCTTGTCTGCCTTCAAGTGGTCGCGAAGGTAGATCGGATACCCCTTCCTGACCCGGAAGATTCCGCCGTCATCGGACTCCATCTGGATCAGTCCCGGTTTCTCCCCGCGCGGGGAAAGGTTCACCAGGGTATTGCCCCTGAAGTCGCAGGTGTACTCCTGCTCGTAACTGGGCAGGCTGTGCTTTTCCGTCGACTCCACGACTGGAAACTCCACCCTGATCACGTCCGAGGCGCGAAGACCCTCCAGGATCAGGTAGTTGCCCAACCAGTGAAGTGATGCCTCCTGCTCACCGACATGACAGCGCACCGACCTCTTGTCCACCCAGGAAGGAATGCGCACGTGGGCTTTTCGGGCACTCTTGTTCTTGAGCACGACCTTCCCCTCGTAGGGCAGATAGCTGTCCACGTCCAGCCAGGGGGAAGCCCGGTTCAGGAGCAGATTGACCTGGACCACACCTTCGGAGTGATCCAGGACGGCCTCCCAGGCCTCGGCAAGCGCCAGACTGGCGTTGCCCTGGCAGCACATCGTGTACCAGGCATACAGCCAGGCCGGATCACTACCCGAGACAAAAGCCCCGATGTTTCGCTCCAGGACATTCTCGGAGGTCTCGGTGGTAGTGTCGACTTCATAGGCCGGACCGGCTGCGATGATCTCCTCCAGCAGATCACGTCTGAGCATCTGGCACTCCACCAGGTGGTTGCGCACGTACTGGTCGACGTCATCCCAGTAGTCTCCGATTCCACTCTGAGTGAGTCGTATCGCCAGAGCGATCATGTCCGCCACCCCGCAGGTCTCGCTGGTCTGGGGATAAGTTCCGCCGGCACCGGCGTTCCGACCCGATTGTTGACTGACGGATCGGATCACGGCCGGAAAGAACCCCATGCGAGGAATTCCCACGCTGCGGCCATGTCGATAGGCTTCATCGGCAATCCTTGCCACCCGGGCGTCGTTGGTGGCAATGGCGTACTCCAGCAACCCGATCAGGCCCATCGTGTGCGTGTGAAAATGACCCCTCCAGCGGCCGTGCTCGGCAGACACAATCATTTCTTCGCCGTGAGCCCTCCACATGGAGGGTTTGAGCATGAAAGCGGCCAGCCGGTGAGCCATATCCAGCGCCTTCCGGTCGCCGCTCACGGCATACCAGCGCGAGAAGGCCCGCAGGGGCAGGCCGATGTCATAGAAGGCCCGGGTCTCCGGCTCGGCGACGACCCGTTGTTTCTTGCTGCCCGTGTGGGCGTCTACGTGTTCCCTCCACTGTCCCGAGCGGGCCCGGGCGTGTAGTACCAGGCTCGGTCCCCGGCGGTCTCAGCGACCCCGGCCAGACCGTCGGACATGCGGCCCACCAGGTCCAGCCATTTGTTGTCACCATCGAACTTGTGCCAGTTCAGCAGGGCCACCATCAGGCGGGCGTGAGCCACGGGCCAGGTCTGATCCACTTCGAAGGAAGACCGCCAGGGCCGGTTCTTCACAGGCCACCACCACAGCCCGTCGTCTTCGATCGTTCCGATGACCGATTCCATCATCCTGGCGTCCACTTCGGAATTGACCGTGCTCCCGCTCATGAGGCGCAGACCGGGCAGGGCGTGAATCGGCTTTTGCAGACAGGTTCCGCCCGTGCGCCAGCTCATGTAGGGAGGCTGGTGGTCGAGATGAGCTCCCTGGCAGGTTTCGTAGAAGAACCTGGGGTCGGCGACGTCGGTAAGAGAACGGAGAGCCAGGGCTCCGCGAGCGGCCAGGTCCAGGGTGTCCGGGACCTCCGCCTGGTATCGGGAAGCGGTGGGAGCTGCCGGCTCCTCTGGCGCTGACGAGCACCCGGCCACCACCCCGGCGGCCACCGCCGCCACAGTCCCGGTCTTCACGAAGTCACGACGGTTCGTCCTTCCCCGTCTATCTTTTTTCACTTTGCCGCCCTCTCAGATTGAAGTTCACGCCAACTATACTCTTTCCTGATTTTGACTCCGCAGGACTGCTAGTCCTGGTGGAAAACTTCCTCCATCGCCGCCCACCACTCGCCCTCGGCCCGGTCAGGCAGTGGTTCCTGGCAGGGTTTGCACACATCCCACCAGCGCTGCGTCTCCGGGTCGGCGGCCATTTTTGCCCTGTCGCCTTCGAAGTCTTCGCCGACATATTCCAGGTAGCTGAAGAGGTAGTATTGTCCATCCGGCAGGCGCCGCAGGTAAATGGAGTAATTGCGGATGCTACTGGCATCGATCATGGCCTGGACACCAGGCCACACGTTGGCATGCAGACGCTTGTATTCGTCCAGGTGCTCCTCCCTGAGACCGATGATCCAGCCGTAGCGTTGAACTTTCAGCTCTGAAATGGGGGTTCTCCTGAGTCGCTCTCCGGCACCGCGTCGTTAACCGGCTCGATCCCTTCAGACCGCTGGCGGGGAGATGCAGGCAGCCCGTAGATTCTCTCGGCATTTTGCGAGAACAGCTTCTGTTGATCTTTCGGGTCTGCGGTGGCGACCAGCTCCCGGGTGACGGCAAGCCAGTTCTTCAAGTCTGTGGCCGTGAGGCAGACCGGCCAGTCTCCGCCCCACACCACCCGCTCCCACCCGAAACATTCCAGGCAATGCTCCACATAGGGTCGCACGGCTTCGATGGTGGCGTTTTCGGGCGAGCAGTAGGCCAGCACTCCCGAGATCTTACAGCTCACATTGGGCATTTCGGCCATGGCCCTGATGTGGGTGCGCCAGGGGTCGAGCGCCTGGCCGGCAATATCGGGCACTCCGCAATGATCCAGGATGAACCGGACGTTGGGGCATTGCCTGGCCAGGTCCAGCCCCAGCGGTAGCTGCCGGGCCAGGACACAAAGGTCGAAGGTCAGATCATACTTCTCCAGCAGCCGGACGTTCTGAGAGAATTTCGGTTGCTGTGACAGCTCGTCCGGCACGAGGTGCAGGATCCGCCGGAAGCCAACCAGCCTGGGATGCCGGATTTCCTTGATGTAGGCCTCGAAGTCGTCCTGCGACTCGGGCCGGCAGCCTGCAATGACGCCCTGAACGATGCTGTTCTTCTGCTCGGTCAGCCCGCAAACGAACTCCGCTTCCGAAGGCCAGTGGGGGTCATCGACCGCAGCTTCCATGAAGATCGTGCCGCCAATCCCGGCCCCGGCGACGGCATCCAGGTAGTCCGGTAGATGGAACGCCTGACCGTCGAGCTGAGGGCTTCCTTCGGTCCAGGAGTAGGGATATCGCCCCGGGTAGATGAGGTGCTGGTGTGTGTCGATGACGGGTATGTTCAAAGCGCTTTACTCCGGGAGCACCGAAAGGGCTATTCGGGGATTCTGGTTGCTCCGCTGCTGTTCGAGAGATAGCAGGCTTCAACCAGCGCCATCGTATGATACACGTCCTCTACGGAGGTGTGGAGCACCTCGTCTTCGCCGGCGGCGTAGCGCTGCAGATTAGACATGGCCCCAGTGAAGGCATCGGGGAACCAGGTCCCCTCCAGGTCGAGGGAGTTCCAGACCGGGTCCGCCCCATCCTCGACGACGCAGTACTCGAACGAATCGGGCACTCCAGCAGGGTAGTTCATGAGAATACCTATAGTGCTTTTGATTGCCCCCAGCGTCCCTTCCCACTTGATGTAGCTCTCCTGATGGCGGAGGCCGAATCCGTGATTGTGGTTCAACTGGGCCCCCACCATCAAATCGTCACCGTAATCGAGAATGATGTAAGAGCGAACCTGAGCCAGCCTCGGCGAGCTCGGGTGCTTCAAGCTCCGGCAGTAGGCGCCCCGGGGCTCCCCCAGGAAGGCCCGCATCAGGTCCAGATAGTGGACCGAATTGTACAGGATCTCGACACGGGGAATGTCCTCCAGAAAGTCCCACAGATGCCAGGGTGTGGAGACCGTGACGCGGACTTCCATAGCCAGGATCTCGCCGATAGCTCCCTGCTCGATGAGACTGCGGGCGGCGAGGACCTGGGGAGCAAAGCGCAGTTGATGGTTGATCGCGGCCGTCAGGCCCTTGGCCCGGCACTTCTCACGGATGGCTCCAGCCATCGCCAGGTCCTCTCCCATGGGTTTCTGGATCAGCACGGTGGCCTGACCGGGCAGCCGCTCCAGAATCGAAAGGATGGCCGATGCCGGCACCGCAATGTCGAACACGACATCCCGGCAGGCCGTCGCTTCGTCGAGTACCTCGAAAACGTTGGGAATAGCAAATTTCGCGGCCGTCGCCCGGGCCGTGTCTATATTCAGGTCGTGAATCCCGTGCACCGGCAGGCCCACCTTATCGTAGGCCGGCAGATGGGCGCCGCTGACGATGCCCCCGGCACCGATAACCACGATTGGCTTCGGGGTGCCTGGTAGGGGCCAGTGTTGTTGGACTTTCGGATCTGGGATTGTCTCAAGCATCTGTTCCTCCGTCTACTACGGCTCAAAAGCTCGGCTCTGCTACACTCTCGCCGGTAATCCTTTCGCATTTGAGTGCCGCCTGACAAGCCCCGAAGCCTGGACTTCACCAGGGGCTGCCAGGGCAGCGAACTTAAACACAGGCCTGGGGCCAGTGATGGATCAGAATCGACGCGTCATCGTAGGTCTGGGTGAAGTGCTCTGGGACCTTCTTCCTGCGGGCAGACAGCTGGGTGGTGCTCCGGCCAACTTTGTCTACAACGTCAACTGTCTGGGGGATCGAGGGCTCGTGGCATCGGCCGTTGGAGACGACCGGCTGGGGCGTGAACTGGTTGACCGATTTCGTCAAATTCCCCTGTCGCTCGACTACCTGCAGGTGACGCCTGCGCGCCCAACCGGAACCGTTCCCGTAGAGGTGGACGCCGGTGGGCAGCCGACCTTCACGATCACCGAAGAAGTCGCCTGGGACTTTCTGGAATGGACTCCCGAGTGGCATGAACTGGCGCTCTCGGCTGATGCCGTGTGCTTCGGATCCCTGGCCCAGCGTTCTCCTCGATCATCGGAAACCATCCGATCTTTCCTCGATTCCACCCGTGATTCGGCCCTGCGAGTCTTCGACGTCAATCTGCGAGATCCTTTTTGCTCGCCAGAGGTCGTTTTGCCGTCGCTGGAGCTGGCCAACGTCGTGAAGCTGAATAGTGAGGAACTGGTGCGGGTGCAGAGAATGCTCCACATCGGCGACCGGGATCCCGAAGCAGCCGCCCGCAGGCTGCTGCGAGATTTCCGGCTGCGCCTTGTGTGCGTGACCCGGGGAGCGGGGGGGGGCTGGCTGGTATCGGGGGATGACGTGGCCGAGCACCCCGGATTTGCGGCGGAAGTGGCCGACACGGTGGGGTCCGGTGACGCCTTTACGGCCGCCCTCACCTGCCTTTACCTGCGTGGAGCCTCGCTGGAAACCATCTTAGAAGTTGGCAATCGGCTGGGATCGTGGGTCGCTACCCAGCCTGGAGCCACCCCGCCGGCAACCCGCAAAATGGCGCAGGAGGTTCTACAAACGGTGGCCGGGATGTAGCATTGCATTCTTCCAGGATTGAAGAGGAGGTATCTTGAAGCGTTCGGCGATAAACTCGGTGATTCGTGAAAGTCTCGGTTTGCTCGAGGAGCACAAATTCCACCTCCCTCCGTTTGCCCACTGGAGTCCGGACGACTGGCGCGGGAAATGGGAATCGGCCAAAGAGATCGTGGAGTCCGGACTGGGATGGGACATCATGGACTTCGGGATGAACGACTTTGCCCGTTTTGGCCTCCTTCTCTTCACGATCCGCAATGGATCGCCTCAGAACCTGGAACAGGGCAGGGGGAAGCTTTACGCGGAAAAGATCCTGGTGGTCGGCCCTGATCAGGTGACGCCCCTCCATTTCCACTGGCACAAGATGGAAGACATCATCAACCGGGGGGGAGGCCGACTCGTCGTCAAACTCTACAACTCGACGGCCGAGGAGGGTCTGGCCGAGACCGAGGTCAACGTCAGCGTCGACGGTGTCACCCGGACGGTTGAGGCTGGTGGTACGGTGGTGCTGGACCACGGCGAGAGTATTACCCTTCGGCCCGGTTGCTACCACGAGTTCTGGGCGACGGACGCTCCGGTCCTGGCCGGCGAGGTCTCCCTGGTCAATGATGATGTCAACGACAATCGCTTTTACGAGCAGATGGTCCGTTTCCCGGATCACGAAGAGGATGAGCTCCCGCTGCGCCTTCTGTGCAGCGATTATGCTGGTTATCGGCCGGTCGCTGGGTAGTCGTGCCGTGGCCGGGCTGAGGTGGAAGAGAGATCTGACTGAGAGAGGGCAACACTGGCTATGAGAGTTCTGTACATCCCCATTCCCGAGATCATGCATCCCTGGTACGAAGATTTCATAGCGGCCCTTGACGGACGCTGCCCGGTGGAACTCTTCGATCCCGGCCAGCCTTTGGAGCCACAGTTCGGTGGTGTCGATGTCGTGGTTGAGCTTGGGGGAAACCTGGCCACGCACGAGATGATCGACGCCGCTGCACGAGCCGGGGTCAAACTCTGGCAGATCAGTGGTGCCGGACTCGATGAGGTGCACGTCGGGCATTTTGAGAGGGTCGGCATTCCTCTGGCCAATACGCCGGGTCCGTACAGTGGGGCGGCCCTGGCAGAGCACGCGCTGTTCCTGATGCTGTGCCATGCCAAGAACTTCCAGGCCGGCCAGGAGAGCCTGAGCGAGCGACGGTTGTGCGACCCGATTAACGACGAACTGGGCGGAAAAACCCTGGGCCTGGTGGGTCTGGGAGCCAGTGGGCGGGAACTGGCCCAGCGTGCGTCCTCGATGGGGATGCGAGTCATGGGGGTTGACAAGATCGAGGTGGACAGGGGGACGCTCGATCGACTGGGTGTCGAGTTCTTCGGCGCACCTTCCCGGCTGGATGAAGTTCTAGGTGAGGCAGACTACGTTTCGCTGCATGTTCCGCTCACCGCCGAGACCCGTCACATGATCGGTCGTCGGGCCCTGCAGCAAATGAAACCAACGGCTATTCTCATCAATGTCTCTCGGGGTGAGATCGTCGACCAGGGAGCCCTCCTGGAGGCCCTGACCAGTGGCCGGATCAGGGGTGCCGGGCTGGACGTGTTCCCGGACGAGCCGGTGGATCCCGACCACCCCTTACTGCAGTCGGAAAAGGTTATCGCCACGCCCCACGTGGCCGGTGTCACCTACGAGACCTCGCGACGACGCGGGCAGGCCTGCGCCGACAATGTGGTCCGCATAGCCGAGGGCCGGCCTCCCCTGAATCTGGTCACTAACTGAAGAAAATACGGTGCCCTCACCTGCCCAGAAAGATTCTCTCCAACATCCAGTAGGCGCCCATCAGCGCAATAAGGATCGATCCAGGCAACATCACGAGTTTCCGATAGCGATTCTCGTCCCTCAGCCACACCGTGGCCAGGAAAGCCAGCGCGATCACGGTCAATTGCCCCGCTTCGACACCGACGTTAAAACCCAGCAGGCTGGTGAGCAGGGACGTCGCGGGTAATTCCAGGTTGCTCAGAGCACCGGCGAAACCCAGGCCGTGCACGAGACCGAAGAGAAAGACCACTGGTAATCTCCAGGGCGAATATTTCGGGTAGAAGACATTCTCCAGCGCGATCACAACAATGCTGCCGGCGATGACCGGTTCGACGACCGAAGCGGGGACCTGCACAAATCCGGTCGTGGCCAGGCCCAGCGTAATCGTGTGGGCGACCGTGAAGGTGCTCACCTGCCACAGCAGGGGTCTCCAGTTTCGGCTCAGCAGGAACAGACCCAGCACGAAAAGAATATGGTCGAGGCCCAGGGGCACGACGTGCACGAATCCGGCCCTGATGAAGCTCAGGAAAGTGGTCCAGTTCCCGGATGTGTGGATTCCTTCGAGCAACTCCCCGGCCGGATCACCGATTTCCGCATCCGCCAGAGCCGTGAGGTCGACAGCCCGACTGGACTCACCCGGGAAGAGCACCTCAATGCCTCGCAGCACCTCCCCCCGGTAGTAATTGAGAACCAGAACACTCAGATCGCCCTCCGGCAACGCTCGGATCTGGTAGCCGGTGCGGCCCGCCGGATCGGGTCTCCAGGAGCCGGTCAACAGAACCGGATCATCAGCCCTTGTCAGTGGCCGGGACTGAAACGTGGTGAACTCAAAGGTCCAATTGGGCTCGACACCGCCCCCGGGCTCGAAGGAAATCTCCACCGTTCTGGCGACGTAGTCGCCCGCCTCGGTCTGGAGGCGGTTCTTCTCCGCCTGGCCCAGGCGCAAGTACTCATTCAGAAGCAGATAGGGTGCCGTTACGGGGTCGTCGGCGAAGCAGCGGGGATCCACCTCGATCTGAATAAGGACAGTGCCGTCCCCTTCAAAAAAGGAGCGCAAGCGAAGATCAGGCACGGGGTGCGCGGTCGTGATGGAAGACGAGGCGAACAACAGGACCAGGGCCGGAACAAGGGAAAGTCTGGCCATCCAACCGGCAGGCTTCCTTTGTTGCATGGACCGTCCGTGCTTAGGATGTATAATCATTGACTCAGTAGAGTAATCAGAGGTGCTCCTGTCTCAGGGGAGTCCGGCTTGGGCGTTCCCCGGAGAACACAGGTCTGCGATCTTACCAGAAACGGTGCCTCGCTTGACAAATCAGAGCTAAGAGGAGAAACGCATGAAAGTTCTAGTTTCTTTGATTCTAGTGTTTGCACTGGTGCCCGGCTTTGCCGTGGCCGGTTGCGGCAAGAAGCAAAATGACGAGGGGACCCTGACAGCTATGGATTCCGGGAATAAGACCTTCGTGGTCACCGACAAGAGTGGCAAGGAGACCACATTCAAGGTCACCCCGGGGACCAAGGTGAAGGATAGCAGCGGCAATGCAGCCGAGCTGGCCGATCTGGTGAACAAACGGGTGGCCGTGACCAGCGAGCATTCGCAGGCAGACCTGGTCGCTCAGCTCTAGAGAAGACTCGGTTCGACCCTGGCAGTCCGTGGGACTCGTACCACGGACTGCTTGAGTTTCAAGCAGCAGACAGATGCGGCTCCGGCTCTCGTGCGTAGCCGGCCGCAGACGAACAGGTGTGCTTCGGGCGACGTCCACCCACAGGGACGTGCGTCCTTTCAGACCATCTCCATTCAGCTTCCCGGGGGTAAGTGCGCCAAAATGCCGGAAAACAGGGCCGATTCCCTCGATCAGCGCTTGCTGGCACCGGACTTTTATACCGACCCCTATCCCACCTACCGGCAACTGCGCGAGCGGGATCCGGTGCACTGGAGCGATGCCTGGAACTGCTGGATACTGACCCGCTACGGGGATGTCGTCGCAACGATGCACGATCCCCGGCTCTCCAACTCGCGCATGCCCTCCTATGTCCAGGCGCTGCCCGGGGAAGTTCTGGAAGAGGTGCGGCCCCTCGTCAAACACATCTCCCTGTGGATGGGTTTTTCTGATCCTCCTCAGCATACGCGACTGCGGAGACTGGTCAGCCCGGCATTCACCAGGCGGGTGACGGAGGATCTGCGCCCGCGCATTCAGGAGCTGGTCGACGCGCTCATTGATCGAGTGGAGGCAGAGGGTGAGATGGACATCGTCCATGACTTCGCTTATCCACTGCCGGTGACGGTCATCTGCGGGTTGATCGGCGTTCCCGCGGCTGACCAGGATTTATTCAAGAACTGGTCGGAGGACGTCGTGGCGTTTCTGGGGACGGGGCGTGCCCGGGTAGACAGCAGCCGGCGTGCCGGCCAGAGCCTGCTCGAAATGAACGAGTACTTCCGACCGCTGATTGCGGAACGACGCCAATCCCCGCGTGAGGATTTATTGAGCGACCTTTGCGGAGGCGAGGGTGACCGGCTCAGCCTGGAGGAATTGCTGGGTATGTGTGTTTCGCTGCTGATTGCCGGCCACCAGACGACGACGCATCTGATCGGAAATTCGGTGCTGGCACTGTTGCGCAATCCCGAGCAGCTCGAAAAACTGAGAAGGCACCCCTCCCTGATTGCCGGCGCCCTGGAGGAACTGCTGCGCTACGACGGGCCGGTTCAGCGTAACTGGCGGCTGGCGAGTCAGGACCTGGAGATCAGCCGCCGGCACATCCGCAAGGGGCAGCTCATCCTGCAGATGCTGGGGGTGGCCAATCGCGACCCGGCCGAATTCCCCATCCCTCATCCCGACCAGCTCGAAATCACCCGCCAGCCCAACCGGCACGTTGCCTTCGGCTACGGGGCGCACTACTGCCTGGGCGCTCCACTGGCCCGGCTGGAGGGACAGATCGCCTTGAACACTCTGATTCAGCGACTCCCCAACCTGAGTCTTCGTGGTGACGACCTCGAGTGGCACCACAACATGGCCTTTCGCAGCCTCCGCTCTCTGCCGGTGGTGTTTTGATGGGGCTCCACCGAAGCCGTAGTGTTTTAACCCACATTCACCATATAGGACCCCAAGATTGCTTGTCTGAATCGATGTAAACTACTATAATTAAAGGAGATATAGAACATAAAGGGGGCAAGGAATGGCTCACCCCAAGGGTGAAGGTGTGAAGGTCGGTTTTGATGGCAGTATCAGGCTTGAGTTTCATGGTGCTAAGGTCACATCGGATGCCGGACTTCTCGCCTATCGTGATCTGGATGAGGCGTTGGGTTTATTCGATAGTGTGCCCTTCGTGTTTCACGATTCGCGGACCGGGCGCAACATCCAGCACCACATCACGGCCTTGATGCGTCAATCGGTATACAGCCGTCTCGCTGGCTATGAAGATGTCAACGATGCCCATCGCTTATCGGTTGATCCGACGATGCGAAGGATCACCGGAAAGAAGCTCGACGATAAGAATGCCGCCAGCGCCAACACGATGGGTCGATTTGAGACCCAGATGCTGTCCGTCGAGAACAACCTGCAAGCCCTTTCGGAAGTCAATGGTCGATGGGTGGAAAGAGCGCTGCAGAAAACAACTCATCGACGCATCATTCTGGATATGGACAGTTCAGCTAGTCCGGTCCACGGCGAGCAAGAAGCCTCTGCCTACAACGGGCATTTCGGATGCACTTGCTACCATCCGCTGTTTTGCTTCAACCAGTTCGGAGATTGCGAAGGTTTCATGCTTCGGCCCGGCAACGTGCACAGTGCGGACCGTTGGAAGGAGATGCTGGAACCAATCGTGGCTCGGTACGAGAAGAAGAAAGTCCGCAAATACTTTCGGGGTGATGCAGCCTTCGCCAAGCCAGAGATTTATGAATACTTGGAGGAGAAGGGCTTTTTGTATGCCATCCGGCTTCCCGCCAACCAGGTGCTTCAAGAAAAGATCGAACACCTGCTGACCCGACCGGTGGGGCGCCCACCCAGAAAACCCGTTGTTTGGTTGGCCGATTTCAAATATCAAGCCGCCAGTTGGGACCGGCCTCGTCGGGTGATTGCCAAGGTCGAGTGGCATCGCGGCGAACTCTTTCCGAGAGTCGGTTTCATCGTGACCAACAGGAGCGCACGAGCCCAAGGGGTGGTTCACTTTTACAACGGTCGCGGCACGGCTGAGCAGTGGATCAAGGAAGGCAAGTATGCCTTGAACTGGACGCGGTTGTCCTGCCAGCACTTTGTCCCGAATCAGGTGAGGTTGGCTCTGTTTGTTTTGGCCTACAACCTGGGCAATTTTCTGCGCCGTCTGGTCCTTCCCAGAAGAATCAAACACTGGTCCCTTCGAACCCTATTGGCCAAGTTGATCAAGATCGGAGCGAAGGTGGTTCACCATAGTCGAATCGTGACGTTTCAGATGGCGGAAGTCGCGGTCAGCAAGGAGGTATGGGCCGAGATGTTATCTCGGATTGACCGCTTGAGATGGATCAGAGCCTAGCACCAAGTGTTTCTGATCGAATGGGTGGAGAGGTGTCTCCACTGATCAGATTTCGGCAAAGGCGCCTGGATAACTCTGGGCTTAGAGGCCCTTTTCAGGCGGAAAGATGCCGAGGGAATCGTTGACGCGAGGGTGGAGGGCTGATAAGTTTTGATCATTCATCACCGGGAGGTCAGAGGAAATCGGATCCGAAGTTGATATGAGGAATGTCGGTTTAAGTGGGAGGGGCTTCAGGGCCGCGAGCGCTGGTCATGAATCGTAGGGGCGACCCTTGTGGTCGCCCGCCTCAACGGGCCGGCACAAGGCCGGCCCCTACGTTTGCGCCCTCACTGCCCCTGCCCGCTCCACTTGTTCCACGACCCCCCAACTGAAACTTTCAACTTGCTTTCCCACACCAACTCGCTAACCTAGCCTCATGAAGCTGTGGCCCCTCGGATCCTGCCCAAACCTCGCTGCTCCAATCCCTGAGAAGATGTATGCGCTGACCCTGCACCGGGATGAGTACGGTCCGCCGCGAGAGGTGGTCCGCCTCGAAGAAGTTGCCGTGCCACGCCTGCTCCCGGCAGACGCCAGGGGAGTTCTGGTTGCCGTTCTGGCGACCGGCCCAAATTTCAACACCAACTTTGCTGCCCTGGGACTTCCGGTTCCGGTCTTTGGGAGGGGTGATAGCGCCACACTGCACATACCCGGCAGCGACGCTCTCGGCATCGTCGTGGATGCCGGTCCGGCGGTCCGACGGGTCAAGGTCGGGCAGGCGGTCATTCTTGATTCCTGGACCGGGCAGAACATCCGCGGCTACGAAACGCACGACGGCTTCAATGCCCAGTTCGCCCTGGTCGACGAGGAACGCGCGATTCCGGCGCCCCCGGGTCTGGCCGCTCACAGTCCGGAAAGACTTGCCGCCATCCTGCTGACCCACGGCACGGCCTACCGAGCCGTAGTGGAGAGGCTCGCCGTCAGTCCCGGAGACTCCCTGCTGGTGATGGGCGGAGGCAAGGGAACCAGCTTTGCTGGCGCTCAACTGGGAAAGGCGCTCGGCGCCCGGGTCATCCTGGTCGGCTCGAATCCGACTCTGGCCGATTCCCTTATTCGGCGCGGCATTGCCGATGCGTTTGTCAACCGAACGGAGATTCCTGGACAAGTGTTCGGGATCATTGAAGAAGGGGAAGAATACGATCGCTGGTACGCCAGGACCGAGCCGTTTCGCCGGGCTGTACTCGAGGCCAATCAAGGCCGAGCGGTGGACAAGATCTTTGAACACACGGGGGGTGTCAATTTCCCTCTGCTGGTTTCCGCGCTGGCCGAAAACGGGAGCCTGGCCTTCTTTGGCGCCACTGGTCGGGGACTCAGGGGCGAGTACAAGCAGACGTTTTTTTATGGGGGACGACGCTTCGTGATGGACGCCCGCTGGATGTGGATGCGGCAGAAGCAGATTGTGTTCAGGCGAAAACCTCCCGCAGATATCTTTTCGGAGATTGGCCTGTTGCCTGGAAGAAGGGGGCTCATCTGGGGTGCTGACGCTTATTCGTTGGAGTTTGTGGAGGCTGCCCTGCACAGACAGGCCGAGATCGTAGTCGTCGCTTCCCGCTCCACTGAGGGGGCCGGGCTTGCGGCTCTTGATCGACTCGGCGTCGGAGCAGCGCAGATCATCGATCGCGATTTGTTCGATCTGTCCGAGGATATGCCTGATCCCTTGACCAATGAGGGCACCCCGGATCCGGCCTACATGTCGGAGTTCATGCTCAACGCACGTGCTGTGGGGAGAGCTATCTGGGACGTATTTGGCCCTCGGATCAGTCCCGACTTCATTGTCGAGCGACCCGATCGGAGTACCCTGCATTTCAGCACGTTCCTGCTCAGAGACTACAACGAGAGGGACGAGATGCCCTGCGGGTTCATTGTCGCTCGCGGGTCATCCGATCTGTCGATCCTCGGATCACACATGTATCGGGCCTCTCAAGCCAGGGAGACGGTCCGTTTGCTGGCCGAGAACAGAATCGTCATGGGTCAGGAGGACCTGGAGATCGTCGATCTGCCGCAACTGCCTGGCATTCAACAGAAAATGTTGGATGGCTCCATGACAAAACCGAAGGGTGTGGCGCTGGTCCAGGCCAACGCGGCAGGAAGGACCCTTGCCGAGTACGAAGGGGAGTATCTGGGGAAAACGCTGCTCGATGCGGACCCTGAAAACAATCGCTTCATCACTTTGAGCCTGCTCGACCGGGTGGGAATCATCACTCTCGTCAGGCCTGATTCCTTGAACGCCCTGAACGAGGAATTGCTGGCTCAACTTGCCGCCCTAGTCGATGAAGTCGACGCCCACGGGACGCTGCGGGGAGAAAGCGTCGGTGCATTGATTCTAAGAGGCTCCGGCAGAGCGTTCGTCGCCGGGGCCGACATCGAGGGATTCGTGGGCAAGAGCAACACTGCTCTCGGGCAGCTGGCGGCGGACAACATGGCTGTGTTGACGAGGCTGGAGAACCTCCCGCTGCCCGTTGTCTCGCTGGTTGACGGGTTCGCCCTGGGGGGCGGCAACGAGCTGGCGATGAGCACCCACTATCGGATCGTCACCGAAAACGCCGTGCTCGGCCAGCCCGAAGTCAAACTCGGCATCATCCCAGGCTATGGAGGCATGCAGAGGCTGCCGCGTCTGATCGGTCCCCGCAGGGCGGCCGAGATGGCTGTCAATGGAGAGTCCGTGGATGGAAACACAGCCGTGAGGATCGGGCTTGCCCACGAGTTCCACTCTTCCTGTACCGCCCTGGCCAGGGCCTTCCAGGTGGCCGGGGACATATTGTCCGGGCAGCAGGAGTTGCCTCGCGTCAACTGGGACGCCCTCGCCACCGATCAAGCGGAGGATATCGAGTCACTCTATGCAAGCCGGGAGGTGGTGGCACTCACGAAATCGGCAAGGCCCGAGGGGGCCGGCACTCAGAGCCTGCGCGCTTCCAGAGAATTCGCCTCCAGCATGGCTCTTGCCGCCCTCCGTTTCGGATACGAGAACGGTTTCGCCCGGGGCCTCGAGAATGACGCACGACTCTTTGGCGAAGTCACCGCCTCTCCCTCCGGTCAATGGTGGGTGCAACGCTTCCTGGCCAAAGACCCCCGGCAGTTTTCTTTCCTGACCCTACTTCCGCCCGAGCAACTGTAGGGGCCGGCCTTGTGCCGGCCCGCGTAACGGGCGACCACCAGGGTCGCCCCTACGATGTCCGATCAGAATGCGGTACCCTGAAGCATTTGCCCGATCGCCGCATGGAAGCGGCTCCTACTCTTTGCCAGCTGGTGACTCTCCCCAGTGTAGGAGGGCCTTCCATGGCCCGATTCCGTGGTCCTCGGCTAGCGGGTTCTTGCCGGCCGGCTGCTGAAGAGCCGAAAAACCGTGGGCTCCCAGTTGGCCCAATCCTTCCTCTTTTGAAAAATGAAATGAACCTCGTCATGGTCGGAGCCACGGTAGACTCGCAGGGAGCTTTCCCAGTCGCGGTCGTCGTCCTGATACTGGGGCCGGCCCGTCTCGCTCAACTGCCTTTCCTCTGCGGTACCCAGGGGGATTGCCATCGAGCGGAGGTAGTGTGTTCCCACGACCGGCAGGACGGTCTCGACGGTCTCTCCCACGCTTTCCTTTCCGTTGACGACCGCCAGGATCTTCTGATCCTTCAAGAAGACCAGAGAATGGTGCTCCTTCTCCCGCCGGACTTCCAGATGGAAGACACCCTTGCGCAGCAGGATACCGTCCCCCGTATACAGATCCAGGGGTAACCGGATCTCTGTCACATAGACTTCCGGCTCCGCCCGCAGGGGAGCCAGCCCAAGCAGCAGGATCAGCAATAGCGGTACAGTTTTAAGGTTCACGTGCAAGAAAAGGCGGGCGACCAGCAGGGTCGCCCCTACGACGAACGTTGAATGTGGCCGGTCTTGTGGTGGCGTAGGGGACGGCCTTGTGCCGGCCCGAATGTCAGCCGGCCTGGAGAAGGCGCTTCGAGAGGTCATTGTCTCCACCCACGTCGGTGAGACGGCGGTCTCGTCCCTGAAAGAAAAAGGTGTGTCCTTTGTGATCCAGACCGAGCAGAGACATCATGGTGGCGTGCAGATCGTGGACGTGGACCTTGTCTTCGATAGCCCTCATCCCCAACTCGTCCGTGGCTCCGATAACTTTACCCCCCTGGATTCCGGCCCCCGCCAGCCAACATGAGAAACCGTAGGGGTGGTGATCTCGTCCCCGGGTTCCCTGCACAAAGGGAGTTCGGCCGAATTCTCCGATATAAACCACCAGCGTGCTCTCCAGCAGTCCGCGTTGCTTCAGATCTCCCAGCAGCCCGGCAATCGGCTTGTCCGTTTTTCGGGAGTTCTCCCAGTGGTTCTGCACGCACTGTTCGTGGCCGTCCCAGTCGGTGCTGATCAGTTGCACGAAGCGAACCCCCCGCTCCACCATGCGCCGTGTCAGCAGGCACATGCGGCCGAACTTCTCGCTCTTTTCATCGTCCAGTCCGTACATCCGCCGGATGTATTCAGGCTCCTGGGAAATGTCGACGAGTTCAGGAGCTGCCGTCTGCATCCGAAACGCCAGTTCATAACTGGCAATGCGGGCCGCCAGTCGGCTGTCGTCCGGACGGCTTTCGTAATGCCTCTCATTGGACTTCTGGATCCAGTCCAGGAGGGCCCGTTGTTCATCCAGCGGTATCTCCCCGGGAAGGTTCAAGTCTTTGATGAGCGTACCTTCCGGTTTGAGCTGGGTCCCCTGGTAGATGGCGGGCAGAAAGCCCGGTCCGATGTGATTCTTGTTGGTCCTTCCCGACAGGCTTCCGTCGGTCATGGCCATAAAAGCGGGCAGATTGTCCGTTTCGCTGCCCAGGCCATAGAGGACCCAGGCACCGACGCTGGGATGCCCGGTCAGTACCGAACCCGTGCAAAGATAATTGGCCGCGTTTGCGTGAACAAAGGACTCGTGATAGCAGGAGCGGATAACGGCGAGATCGTCGGCGTGTTCAGATACATGCTTAAAGAGGTCGGAAAGCTCGAGGCCGGATTTCCCGTGTTTCCGGAAGGGAATCTCCGATCCCATCAGTTTCGATTCCTCGGCCGCGATATTAGAAAAGTTCAAATCGCTCGATGTGAAGCTGTCAGGCAGGCCCTGACCGTCGTAGCGGTTCAGGACCGGTTTGGGATCCAGGGTATCCACATGGCTGGCCCCTCCCTGCAGATAAATGAAAACTACGTTCTTGCCCTTGGCGGGGAAATCGGGGGCTTTGGGAGCCAGCGGGTTGGCGGCAGAATCCTTTGTCGCCTCCGCAAACACGGTTTCCAGGACAGATTCCCGGCTCAGCAGGTGAATCACCGGCAGCGTGCCGAAGCCGAAAGCCCATTTAGCCAGGAACTCGCGGCGCGAGTTGACTTTTTCGTAACGATGGCAGCAAAAGGGATTCATGGGTTCTTTAGTACTCCCTTCCATAAATATGATGATGTTTGCGGATGGGTCTTGCGAGGTGAGATTGCGAAGAGAGGAGGAGGCGATGCAGAGGCATCGTTGACGACGAACGACAAAGAGATCGCCCGCAACCCCCATCCGCCCGAAGGGTTGGGGCGGGACGGGCCCATCTCTTCGTTGTTCCTCCTCGCCGATGGCCCTGCATCGGCTCGTCGTCTCGCCTCAATCTGGTCTCCGTCGCGCTCCCAACAAACATCATCGTATTTATGGATGTGAGTACTTAGTCAATATAAAGGAATTCGTTGAAATTGAACAACGCCAGGCAGAGCTCGGTGAGAGCTGCCGCTTTGGGTAATGGAAGCTCTTCGAGCCCGGGTGGAAGCTCCGTCCATCTCTCTTTCTTTATCCGACGGGCCCGGGTGGAGAGCAGTTCCAGAGCCTCCTGCTTTTCCTGATCGGAAGGGGATCGATTCAAGGCCAGGCGCCAGGCGTCGTCCACCCAGCCGCCCGGATTCTCTCCGTTTCTACTGACCAGTCGGGCGGCAAACGCACCGGCCTGTTCGAAGGCGATCCGGTTGTTCAGAAACCAGAGGGCCTGTGGGGCCACCGTGGTGACGTCTCGGCGGGGACAGCTGACAGCGCTCTGGGGATTGTCAAAGGCCTCGAACATGGGAAAGGTGAGATTACGTTGCGCGAGGATGTAAATCCCGCGGCGGTAGTGGTCTTCAGGGACGGCGACGACGGGCCACCTGGCGGCTTGCGCCCCCAGTTCTTCCTCGGCCAGTGGTGGCATAGCCGGACGTCCGTACATTTCCAGATTCAAGGTCCCGGCGGCCGAAAGCATGGAATCCCACAGCGCTTCGGCCTCCAGTCGGGTCCTGTTCATTCGCCAGAACAAGCGATTATCGGGATCGAGTGCACCAGCTTGCGGATCGGTGCGCAGGCTGGACATCCGGTAGGTGCTGGAATTCATGATCAGCCAGTGCATCGATTTCATGCTCCAGCCGCGGGTGGTGAACTCGGTGGCCAGCCAGTCCAGAAGCTGCGGGTGGCTGGGTGCTTCTCCCTGGCGGCCAAAATCATTGGGTGTTCGCAGCAGGCCCTGTCCAAAATGCCATTGCCAGATTCGATTCACTATCACACGGGATGTGAGGGGGTGATCGGGACGGCTCAGCCACAGAGCCAGCTGTTTACGCCGCCGCGCCCCCATCGCCCCGGAAAAGATTCCGTCGGGATCCGTTGTTTGACTTACGACCCGGGGCAGGTCAGGGCTGGATTTTTCTCTTTTGTCGGCGAATTGGCCACGGTTCAGTAGGTGGACAGGAGGGACGATTTCAGGCTCGAAGTGCCCCAGAACGGATGCCCTCGGCAGCTCCAGCAGGCCCTCAAACCTCACCAGGTTGGACCCCTCTTGCTCGGAGACCTTGAGGACCGCCCTGGCCACGCGATTGAGCAGTTCTTGTTCCTTGTCTCTCTCCTGTTCGGTGAGGGCTTCATCGAACTTCACCGAGCGGATGGCTTCGATGAGCGGTTTGGCCAGCTCTTCCTGTTCGGGGCTTCGCTCGTCCTTGTCCATCTCATAGGCTTCCACCACTTCAGGCGAAAACTCTTTCTTCTTCTCCTCCTCAATCCTCTCTTTCACCTTCTTTTCGAACAGACGGTAGGCGAGTCGAGCCTCTTCCACAGCCACCACAGCGGGATAGTCGATGTTCCGAGACACTTCCTGGATGGGGCTCATGACCGACATCTCAACCTGCCGGCTGTTCTCGAAGATGGCCTGAAAGGAGTAGTAATCGCGTTGAGTAATGGGATCGAACTTGTGGTTGTGGCAGCGGGCGCAGCCCATTGTCAGCCCCAGAAAGGCGGCGCCGGTGGTGTCCGCCCAGTCCATCAACTCCTCGGCGCGTAACTGTTCAGCGTACTGTCTTGACTCCAGAGTCTCCGGGCCGAAGGTGTAAAAGCCCGTTCCCACCCGAGCTTCCAGGTATTCCATCTTCTTGAGCGGAATGGTGCGATTATCCGGTAGCTCGAAGCGCTGAGGCCACAGCTCATCTCCAGCGATTTGTTCCTGCACAAAGCGGTCGTAAGGTTTGTCGTCGTTGAAGGACTTGATGACATAGTCCCGGTAGCGCCAGGCGTTGGGATAGTAGTGATCCGATTCAAAGCCACTGCTGTCCGCGTAGCGCACCACATCCAACCAGTGACGAGCCCAGCGCTCTCCGTAACGGGGAGAGTCGAGGAGTTCCCCGATTATGCGCTGGTAGGCATCGGGAGAAGAGTCCTCGAGGAAGCTTTGCACCTGTTCCGGTGTTGGCGGAAGCCCGATGAGATCGAAATAGGCCCTTCGGATCAGTTGCTGCCGGTCGGCGGGAGGTGCCGGCTTCAGGCCTTCTTTTTCCAGCCTGGCCAGGACAAAGGCGTCAATCGGCGTGCGCACCCAGTCACTGCCGGCGGTGGGCGGAAGGGCGGGACGTTCAGGCCTGCGGAAGGACCACCAGGAAGGTTCAGAAGGGGCGTGGCCATCCTCGCCGTCCCAGGGAGCGCCGGCATTGATCCAGCCGCGCAAGATATCCAGATCGGCATCGGGAAGCGGTGGCTCGTTGGGCGGCATCTTGAGTTCCCCAACGTGAGAGGCCGCCATGAACAGACGGCTTTCCTCGGCGTTTCCGGGAATCAGCGCCGGACCCCGGTCACCGCCCTTGAGCAGGGTCTCTCGCTGGCGCATATCGAGGCCCGACTGGAGGATCGCTCCGTGACAGGCAAGACAGTTCCGGTCCAGGAGTTTCAGCGCCGCTTTGCTCAGAGCAGGATCCGACTCCGAGGCCTGAGAGATGCCGGCCAGGGCGAGTAGCAGCAGGCCCGAAAGCAAGGTCAGCGCAAAGGGCAACCTGGGCAACATCAAAACACTCCAAATTGATTGTATCATGTTTGGGTACGGGAAGAACCGGTCACGGCGGCGGCGGGGATATGGTCCTCGGTCGCCCCTATCCGGGGTGCTTCGGACTATTTGCGGACGGTTTCGAGGAAGTCCCGTGTAGCCGGGGCCACCAGCGCCTCGAGTGAAATGGTCAGGTACCGGGCGCCCCAATCCATCCATTTTCGGGCTGCTTCAGCGTTCGGCACCAGCGTACCCAGGGCCAGGCCGGCCGGTATGACGATATCGACGATCCGCTGGAAAGCTTCCTGGACCCGTGGATGGTTGATTTCGCCGGGAAGACCCAGGGAATGAGACAGGTCGGCGGGACCAACGAAGATCACATCCACTCCCTCCACCTCCACGATTTCGGGCAGTTGCTCGACGGCTTCAATGGTCTCGACCTGAAGCACAACCAGCGTTTCCCGGTTGGCTTGTGCGACATAGTCGCCCAGGCTGTAGCGCTGGCCGAAATCGGCCGCCCGCACGCCTGCAAGTCCGCGTTTGCCCCGGGGGTAGTACTTGACGGCCTGGACCGCTCGTTCCGCCTCCTCTGCGGAATTCACCCAGGGAACCAGGAGCCCCTGTGCTCCCGAGTCCATAAAGCGCAGGATGATGGGAGGCAGGTTGGTCGTGACCCGGACGATCGGGGTTACGTCGTGTGATTCGGCAACTCGGACCAGGTTCTCGCAGTCCCGCGGCTCCAGGGTCCCGTGCTCCCCGTCGAACACCATGAAATCCCAGGGCTGATAGCCCAGAAAATCAATCATGGTGGGGTCGGTGGTCCGCAGGAAACAGCCGAAAACGGTTTCCTCGGCTTTGAGTCTGGCCTTGGTCAGGTTGGTTCGCATTTCCCTCCTTCAGGTGATAACAGATCGGGGGACATTCAGCAATACTCCCACATCGACTTTGGACGGCTTTCCTGCTAACCTCCTAGACTTTGAGCGGGAGGGCGTCTGCCCAGCAAACCCGCAGGAATCCAGGTCGACTATCAGGACAGTCATGAACACAAAACTCGAAACCCCTCCCTCGCAAGCACTGGATAAAGACGCGCTCTTCGACATGCTGCGCGAAATGCTCACGATCCGGGCATTCGAAACGCGTGTCGGGGAATTGTATGAGAGAGCCGAGATGCCGGGCATCACCCATCTGTCGATTGGACAGGAGGCAGTGGCGGTTGGCTTTTGCGCTCACCTGAATCGGGGCGACTCCATCACGAGTACTCACCGGGGGCACGGGCACTGTTTTTCCAAGGGAGCCGGTTTGGAGAGGATGTTTGGAGAACTCCTGGGGAAGGCAAATGGATACTGCCGGGGAAAAGGCGGTTCCATGCACATCGCCGATCGTGAGACGGGCCACCTGGGTGCCAACGCCATCATTGGCGGCGGCATCCCCCTGGCTGCCGGTGCGGCTCTTGCCGCAAAGGTGCTCAAGAATCAGCAGGTCGGTGTTGCTTTTTTTGGAGACGGGGCTCTGAACGAAGGGATTTTTCTGGAATCGATCAACCTGTCGGCTATCTGGAAGCTGCCGGTGCTCTTTGCCTGCGAGAACAATCACTATGGCGAATACACACCGACCGAACAGGTCACGGCCGGCCAGCTCACGTTAAGAGGTGAAGCTTTCGGCGTACCCTCTGCGGAAGTGGATGGCATGGATGTTCTGGCCGTGTACGATGCCACACAGCCGGCGGTTCAGCGCGCCCGAGAGGGCCTGGGACCCAGTTTCTTTGTTTTCGATACTTACCGCTACCTGGGTCACGGCATGAGCGATCGGACACGCCCGTACCGGTCACGGGAAGAAGAGGACGAGTGGCGTGCCCGGCGGGATCCCATTGAACGCTTGAAAAAGCAGTTGTTGGAGGCCGGGCACTTCAGTGAGGCGGAGCTGGAAGCAGTGGAACAGGAAGTCGTTCAGGAAGTCGAAGAGGCTGCGAACGCCGCCAAAGAAGCCCCCTTCCCGGAACCCGAAGAGGTGACAAGACATGTCTACGCAGACTAACGGTCGCGAGATCACTTTCGCCAGGGCGGTCAACGAAGCGATTGATGAGGAAATGGAGCGTGACAACACCGTCATTGTGTTCGGTGAAGACGTAGCCGTGGCCGGCGGGGTCTGGAAGGTGACCGAGGGACTTCTGGAAAAGTTCGGCCCGGACCGCATTCTCGACACGCCCATCTCCGAAGCCGGGATCGCCGGTCTGGGTGTGGGCGCCGCCATGACCGGCCTTCGACCCATTGTGGAAATCATGTTCGGTGATTTTCTGCCTCTTGCATCCGATCAGATTGTCAACCAGGCGGCCAAGACCTTGTACATGTCGGGAGGGGAAACCTCTGTGCCCATGGTGGTCCTGACTTCCATGGGGGCAGGTCGCCGTCTGGCGGCTCAGCATTCGCAGAGTCTGCAGGCATGGTTTGCCCATATTCCCGGTTTGAAGGTCGTGCTGCCCTCGAGTCCCTACGATGCCAAGGGGCTGATGAAGACGGCGATCCGAGACAACAATCCCGTCGTTTTTATGCAGGATAAGGTCGACATCCATCAGAAGGGGCCGGTGCCGGATCCCGAGCAGGAATACACCATTCCGTTCGGCCAGGCGGAGGTCAAGCGCGAGGGGAAGGACCTGACCCTGATCGCGACCTCCAGCATGGTCCGGGAGGCGCTGGCAGCGGCCGCGGAACTGGCGGAAGATGGAATCGAGGCCGAGGTCATCGATCCCCGGACCCTGTCGCCGCTCGATGAACAGGCACTGATCGACTCGGTCCGTAAGACCTCTCGATGTATAGTGATCGACGAGGGGTATCGGCGCTTCGGCGCCGGGGCCGAAATTGCGGCATTGATTGCCGAACAGGCTTTTTACGATCTGGAAGCTCCGGTGCAGCGACTCGGAGCCATGGATGTTCCCGTGCCCTTTGCACCTTCCCTTGAAGACCTGACCATCCCCGGCCGGAAACAAATCGTCCAGATCGCGCGCCAGATGTTCGGATAATGGCGATCACTTACGCAAGGGAGTACCAGTGGCCACGGAAGTGATCATGCCCGCCCTGGAGATGTCCCAGGACAGCGGACTGCTGGTGCAGTGGCTCAAGTCCGAGGGTGAGCCTGTAAGCCAGGGCGAGCCGCTGATGGAAATCGAGACCGACAAGGCGGTGATGGAGATCGAGGCGTCGGCCTCGGGCATTCTTTCCGTAGCGGCCCAGCCGGGAGACGAAGTCCCCGTGGGAGAGGTTATTGCGTGGCTCCTGGAAGAAGGGGAAGAGCCTCCAGAGCAGCCGGGAACCCCGCCCAAGGAGCCGGAACCGGCAGAAAGCCCCGCTCCGGATCTGCCCGCAGTGAAGGACCCACGCCCGGTGCCTGCACCACCCGGATCGGGTAAAGTTCGGGCCTCGCCAAGAGCGCGAAGAATGGCGCGGGAAATGGGTATCGACTTGTCTACGGTGGTCGGCTCCGGTCCCGGGGGCGCCATTTTGCCCGGTGATTTGTCCGCCCCCGCTGCCAGCCCTGCACCGGAAAGAGTCGAAGAGCAGGAGTACCGGGTGGTGGCCCTGAAGGGGACGCGCGGGACCGTTGCCCAGCGCACCCAGAAAAGCTACCTCACAGCACCCCATATTTCCCTCTCCGTGGTCCTCGACGCCGGTGAGTTGCTGAGCCAGTCCGCGGGAGATCGGGAGGGACCGGGGTTAACGCCGCTTCTGCTGAAGCGCGTGGCGGCCGCTTTGCAAAAGCACCCGCGCCTCAACGCGCACCTGGTGGGTGAGGAGATTCGAGAGATCACGGCGGTCCACCTGGGCATAGCGGTTGCCCTCGAGGAGGGACTCGTGGTCCCGGTTGTGCGAAACGCCGACCAGAAGGAGGCCCTGCAGGTTCAAAGTGAACTGGAAGATCTGGTTGCGCGAGCGCGGGAACGACGCCTCCAACTGCAGGATATGCAGGGCAGCACCTTCACGGTTTCGAACCTGGGCATGTATGGAATCGACCACTTCACATCCATTCTGAATCTGCCCGAAGTGGGGATCCTCTCGGTTGGGGCGATCCGCCAGACGCCCGTCGTCGTTGACAACGAAGTGGTGGTTCGTCCCCTCATGAACGTCACCCTGAATGCCGACCATCGGGCTGTCGACGGAGCGGTCGCCGCCCAGTTTCTTCAGACTCTCCAGGAGCTCACCGAACAGGGGCCGTCCGCTTCGTGACAAAATAGGCGGATCTTGAGACTTGGGTTTCGGTTGCGGGAGAACGCGCAGAACGGTAGAGCGTCAGCTCACCGTTTCCCGGGAGCAACGGCAGGCTTACGCCTTGCCGTTCTGATGTCTGCGGCTGTAATCGCCGCCGGGGCCGCGGAGTCCCCTGACCGGAATGAAGGCTTTTTCTCGGAGCGGGCGGAGGAGGTGGGTCTCGACTTCGTCCATTTCAACGGGATGTCCGGCGAGTTCTACTACTGTGAAATGGTGGGTGGCGGGGGTGCCCTCTTTGACTACGACAATGACGGGGACCTGGACGCATATATCGTTCAGGGCACTATGCTCGGTGCGGGCAAGACGCTGGCCGACGCCGTTTTCCCTCCGACCACTTCGTCACTGACGGATCGGCTCTACCGCAACGACCTGGTGGCGAACTCCGACGGGACAGCCAGTCTTCGCTTTTCCGACGTTACCGGTTCCAGCGGCCTCCGGGCACACGGGTACGGGATGGGAGCGGCGGCCGCGGACTTCAACAACGACGGGTGGGTCGATCTTTACGTCCTCAACTTTGGCCCCAATCAGATGTTCCGGAACAATGGCGACGGCACCTTTACGGAGATCACGAGCAAAGCTGGGACCGGTAACGCGAACTGGGGTGTGAGCGCTACCTTCCTTGACTTTGACCGCGACGGGGGGCTCGACCTCTTTCTCGGCAACTATGTGGATTTCCGATTCTCCAATAGCAAAGAGTGTCACTCTGCCAACGGCGCGGTCGATTATTGTGGGCCCCTGGGTTACCAGCCTGTTCCCAACCGCCTTTTTCGAAACCGGGGCGACGAGACCTTCCAGGACGTTTCGGCCCAAAGCCGCATAGCGCTCGAGTCCAATGGGGCGCTGGGAGTGGTTGCCGCCGATTTTGACGGAGACGGCTGGCCGGACATTTACGTCGCCAACGACCAGCGACCCAACGACCTGTGGATGAATCAGAGAAATGGGACCTTCCAGAACGAAGCGCTTCTGGCCGGGGCTGCTCTGAACCGGGACGGGATGGCTGAGTCGAGCATGGGGGTGGACGCGGCAGACTTCGACAACGACGGGGACGAAGATCTGTTCATGACCCACCTGCAGAGCGAGAAGAACACCCTTTACATCAACGACGGGAAGGGGTGGTTCAAGGACAACTCCTTCGAAGCCAACCTGGCCACATCCAGTCTCCCCTATACGGCCTTTGGTACAGGTTTCTTCGACTACGATAACGATGGCCTGCAGGACCTGTTTGTCGCCAACGGCGAGGTGAGATCCATCGAGGCTCTGGCAGGGGAGGGTGACCCTTATCCGCTGCATCAGCCCAATCAGCTTTTTCGCAACCTTGGAAAGGGACGCTTTAAGGAAGTCACCGAACAGGGCGGGTCCGTCTTCGAGTTGTCCGAAGTCAGCAGAGGCGCGGCCTTTGGAGATGTAGACAACGATGGGGACGAGGATGTCCTGCTCTTCAACAACAGTGGACGAGCCCGTCTACTCATTAACAACGTGGGCAACAGGAATCACTGGTTGGGTTTGCGATTCGCAGGCAGGCAAAACGGCCGCGACGCGCTCGGAACGTGGGTCGGGGTGTTCCGATCGGACGGGCCTACCCTGTGGCGCCGGGTGCGGACCGACGGAAGCTATGGTTCAGCCAGCGACCCGCGGGTGCTGGTGGGCCTGGGCGATTCGACCGGCGTGACCAAGGTGCGGGCTCACTGGCCGGAAGGCCTGGTCGAGGAATGGACTGGCCTTGGGGTGGATCGCTACACCACGCTCCGGGAGGGAAGCGGGGAGAAGGTTCAATAGTCTCGCATCTGGAGTTGGGTGAAAGTGGGAGGGGCCCCGGGTGCGACTCCCGGGGGGGATTTAAACGGTCGCTGCCCCGGGGCCCCTCCCACTTTCACCGCGGAGAGCGGAGGGTGATTCGTAGGGGCGACCCTGGTGGTCGCCCGTGCCACGGGCCGGCACAAGGCCGGCCCCTACGGTCGCCGCCCCAAAGTGCCTCCCACTTTCAACCCTACGGCTTAGAGCCCAGTGGCGCCAGCTTTCCCGGAACGGGCGAAAACACTGGATCGTCGTCCCGCCAGGGTTGCCGGCAGGCCTGCCCCTTCTGGTAACGACTCAGATTATCCTCCAGCAGCGCCGCCAGGTCTCCCCGCCCGCCCTGGCTGACTTCCTGAATCATCTCCAGCTGTACCTGTGCGGCCTTCTCGAATTGCCGGGCCTCTGCAAAGGCCATCGCCAGGGTCTCGACATGCTCGAAGGCGATGTCCTGCTGGGCGTTGAAAACTTCCCGCACGAACTCCAGGGCCAGGCGACCATCGCGGACTGTGTCGTCGGGGGAGGCGGCCAGCAGACGGGCCAGCGCGTGGGTGATGTCGATGTCCTCGGGGAATGCCCGGTGGCTCTCTTCCAGCAGGGACCGGGCCTCCTGATAGTTGCGCAGTCGGATGAACGCCATGGCCTGCATGAAGCGTGAGAAGGTGTCGCTCGGATTCAGTTCAACGACCCGGGCATAGTGGCGCTCCGCCTGTCCCTGGTCTTGCAACCGCATGAGCAGGTTGGCCGCGTTGAAATGAGCTTTTTCGAGATCGGGGTCCAGATTGACAGCCGTCCGGTAGTGTTCCAGAGCCTTTGGATGGGCTTTCTGCAAGGTGTAAGCCAACCCCAGATTGTAGTGAAGTCTGGGATTACGGGAAGAGAGTCTGAGGGCTTCATGATACTCGGTGAGGGCCCCGCTCACATCACCAAGTTGGAGTAACGCCGTACCTAAATCCATGTGGGCGATCGGCTCAGCCGGGTCAGCCGCCACCATCTTCCGAAACGCCTCGGCGGCTTCTCCAAATCGGCCCTCGCTCAGTGCAATCGTGCCCTGGCTCCAGAAAAACTGCTTGCCGGTCTTGAGTTCGCGCAGCTCTTCCAGGATCGGATCGGGAAAGTCTGGTTGCTGCGACCCACGTTTCTGCAGATGCTCTCGAGCCTTCTCGACGTCTCCCAGTTGCCGGTGGGCCATGGCCAACTGGTAGTGGATACTGTTTGCCTGGGGTTGCATGGCAAGGGCCGATTCAAAGTATTCCACGGCCCGCCCCGGGTCACCTCGGGCGAGAAAGATCTTGCCCAGTCCAGCCAGTGCTGCCGCCGACGACGGATAGGGGTCGCGCGAGATAGCCTCCTGGAAGAGCGGTTCGGCCAGGTCGGGACGATTGAGGGCCAGCTGGACCCCGGCCAGCCTCAGTCTGGTGGCCAGGTCATCGGGTTCGATGCTTGAAGCCTGCTGGTAGTACTCAACCGCTGCGCGCGGCTGCCCCCGGCCTTCGGACAGACGGCCCAGGAGATAGATCCAGCGAAACTCCCGGGGCATAAGGGTGCGCGCGTTCCGATAGCAGGCCTCAGCCGCTTCCCAGAATTCATACGTGTGGTAGAGCATCCCCATCCGACCCAGGGCTTCGGCCCGGGCCGAAGCCGAAACTCCCTGGCCCTCGATCCTGGCGCTCAGCTTTGATCGCTCGAGTCGCAGTTGCTCTTGAATCAGGCGCTCTGCAGTTTCCAGATCCGGATGGGGCACCGGCATCAGCGTCCCGGTTCCGGACTCCTGAGGCAACAGCGATCCCAAGACGGCAGGTGCGGAAGGCATGAGCAGCAGAAGGACGAAAAGCTCCAGGCGGAACGACACGTGGACGGAGCCCGGGCCAATGGCGGAAAGTGATCTCATCGTGGAACAGAATACTATGAAAGTCGAGGGTCAGGACTTCACGCCCTGGCAGCCCGACGATCAGAGCCGGGTGCGGGAGCGCCCGGAAGGAATCGCTGCAGGACCTCACAATGACCCCCCCCCGGCTTCCGCCGGGGGCTCTGAACCCTCCAATTGACGATTGAGAATGGCGAGCATGGCCGCTAATCTAAACCAGCGAGGATTCTCCAACGTGAAACCAACCGTTTTTATCCCGGAATCGATCGCCCCGGCAGGGCTGGACATGCTCCACGCCCACTGCCGATGTGTGATGGCGTGGGAAGAGAGTGACAATCCTGTCACCGACCCGAGGATCCAACGGGAGCTTTACAGGGCGGATGCGATTCTGGTTCGGATGTTCAGGGTCACTGGAGAGGACATCGCCCAAATGCAGCAACTGAAGGTTATCGCCAAACACGGGGCGGGTGTCGACAACATCGACTGCCGGGCGGCTACGGCCCGGGGGATCCCGGTTGTGAATACGCCCGAAGCCGTAACCACGCCGGTGGCTGAGCATACCCTGGCGCTGATGCTGGCCCTCTCCCGGCAGATCGCGTCTGCTGACCTTGCCCTCAGGCAGGGGACCTTTCGTGACCGACGCCAGTTCCTGGGGGTTGAACTGGCCGGCAGAGCCCTGGGGGTTTTGGGTCTGGGTCGGATCGGCTCACGGGTGGCGGAGATGGCCTCTCTGGGATTGGGGATGAAGGTTTATGCCTACGACCCCTATCTGGTCGAGGGTCAGTACTCGGGCCCTGCCGGGATGGAGGGTTCGCTCGAGTCCCTGCTGGAAAAGGTGGATTTTCTGACCGTCCATGTGCCCCTGACCGGGGAAACGAAACACCTGATCAATTCGGAAACTCTGAAACGGGTCAAACCGGGCTGCAGGATCATCAACACATCCAGGGGCGGGGTGGTCGACGGGACCGCCCTGGTAGCTGCTCTCGAGGACGGAAGGCTGGGCGGAGCGGCGCTGGACGTCTTTGAGAAAGAGCCGCTTCAGCCCGACGACCCGCTGTGCTCGGCGCCCAACACGCTGCTCACGCCCCACATCGCCTCGTCCACGCCGGAATCCCTGGACCGCATCTCCCTGCAGGCCGCCCAGGGAGTCCTGGACGTGCTGCAGGGAAGAAAACCCCGGCACGTCGTCAACCCGGAGGTGCTGTAGGGCCCGGCCTTGTGCCGGCCCGGGGTGGCGGGCGACCACCAGGGTTGCCCCTACTTGCTCCACTCGAAGTCGTGGACGATCTGGTCGCCGGTGCCTGATTCGTTCAGCTCCAGCAGGTTCCCGTCGGGATCGTAAAAGAACAGCACGTGCCAATCTCCCTCTCCGGAAAACCGCACTGGAGGTGAAATGAACTCGACCCCTTCCGCTTTCAATCGTTCGTAAATCTCGGGAAGGTTTTCCACGCCGAAACAGATGTGGGCACTGGGCACGTGGTGGATTTCGTTTCTTCCGGTGGGACTCTCCGGATTCAACCACTGGATGATGTCGAAGGTCAGCGCGACCCCCTCGTCGTTTCTGTCGTAACCCTGCACGCCTTCGGGGGCGGTGAAGCGATACTCCCGCATGTGGCAGCCCGGTTTGTCCACCATCGTGGCGACCGGGCCCGCAATGTGTTCCTCGGGGGTGACGACCTTCAGGCCCAGCAGATCCCGGTAAAAGTGCAGGGACTTGTCGATGTCCGACACCATGACGGCGATGTGGTCTAACTTCTTTATGTACATTTTAAAAGACTCCTTTGTGTTACTTGGTCGTGTAGCCTCCATCCGCGATCAGAACGGCACCGGTCACAAACGAAGCGTCGTCGGTTACCAGAAAGAGAACGCAATTGGCAACCTCGTCCGGATGAGCGAACCTCTGAAGAAAGTTGGCTTTCCGATAAGGGGCAAGATGCTCTTCAGGTAATCCCTCAATCATGGGGGTGTTCATGGAACCCGGGCAAACGACATTGACGCGGATTCCCTCCATGGCGTGATCCTGGGCCATGCATTTGGCCAGCCCGATCATGCCGTGCTTGGAAGCGTTGTAAGAAGCCTGGTTGGGGTTGGACACGATTCCCGAAAGGGAAGAAATGCAGACAATGTTGCCGGATTGCTGCTTACGCATTTGACGGATGGCGTACTTGGAACAGAGAAACGTCCCTTTCAGATTGACCCCCAGGACAAAATCCCAATCCTCCTCGGTGGTCTCGGGAACTTTCTTCTCGACCTGAACGCCCGCGTTGTTGATGAGAATATCCACCCGGCCGAAATGACGCACCGCCTCCTCGACGAAGTTCCGAGCGTCTGCCGCCACAGACACATTGCCTTCCACGAAGAGAGCTTCCGTGCCGCCCTCCCGGAGAGTGGCGACCATCTTTTCTCCCGCCTCGACATTGATGTCGGCAATGACAACCGTGGCGCCTTCTCCGGCAAACAGCTTGGCCGTCGACTCTCCCAGGCCCATTCCTCCACCGGTAATAATGGCTACTCTGCCATCAAGCTTTCCGGACATCGCGTTCTCCTTTCCAGATGCGCCTACCCACTCCAGATGCGCCTACCCACTTCGGCCAGCGCCTTGCCCGAGAGCCTTATAAGATAGGGGATGGGCCTGAGCGAAGCAAGTATTGTGGCCTATGGCGGAAGTCCCACGGTCGGCTAGCCCGCATAGATCACCGATAGGACCTGAAAAGGCCGCCCTGTTTGGTATAAAGCGTTTTGAATGAAAGACTTCAAAGCCAAACGGAGGCGGCCCTTATGAGAACAGAGTGTAAACAAGCCAGGTTCGAATTTCACGGACTATTTCAACGCAAAGTTGAAGGCGCGGTTCGACGGCGGGAAGATCACCTCCGATGCAGGGGTGCTGCTGTTGCGAGAGGTCGAGAGGGGGACGGGTCTGATCGCCGGACTGGCTGAGTGTTTCAGGGATCACCGGGATCCGCGGTTGATCGAACACACGGTCGAGGAGTTGTTGGGGCAGCGCATCTACGGACTCTGTCTGGGGTACGAGGATCTGAACGATCATGATCAGTTGCGCACCGATCCGATGCTGGCGGTGGCGGTGAATAAGGCCGATCCGTTGGGGGAGAGGCGGCGGCAGGCCTCAGATCGGGGGAAGGCGCTGGCGGGCAGGTGTACGCTGAACCGGTTGGAGTTGACCGGCGCCGAGGTCGATGAGCAGGAGCGGTACAAGAAGATCGCGATGGACCCGGACCGGATCGACGGCTGGATGGTGGATGCCTTCGTGGAGTCCCACGAATCGGCGCCCGAGGAGATGGTGCTGGATCTGGATGCGACCGACGACCCGATCCATGGCCAGCAGGAAGGCCGGTTCTTTCACGGTTACTACCGCCACTACTGTTATCTCCCGCTGTACATTTTCTCGGGGGAGCATCTGCTGTGCGCCCGGTTGCGGTGTTCCAATATCGATGGGGCCGCGGGATCGGTGGAGGAACTGGAACGGATCGTCGGCCGGATTCGGCAGAGCTGGCCGGAGGTCTCGATCATCATCCGGGCCGACTCGGGCTTTTGCCGGGATGACTTGCTCCGCTGGTGTGAAGACCATCACGTGGATTACGTGATGGGGTTGGCCAACAATGATCGGCTCAAGTCAGAGAGCGCCGAAGCGATGACTCAGGCCGAAGCCGAGTTCAACGCCACCGGGCGACCGGCGCGGGTGTTCAAGGATTTCCGCTACCGGACTCGCCACAGTTGGACCTCGGAGCGACGCGTCGTCGGCAAGGCCGAGTTCCTGGACAAAGGCGCCAATCCCCGATTCGTCGTCACCTCCCTGTCGCCGGAACGCCTGGGGGCCCGCGCGCTCTACGAAGACTTCTACTGTGCGCGGGGCGACATGGAGAACCGCATAAAAGAACAGCAGTTGGGTCTGTTCGCCGACCGGACCAGCGCGGCAACGATGCGCGCCAATCAACTCCGGCTGTATCTGTCCTCCGCCGCCTACATGCTCATGCACGCCTTGCGTCGTCTCGGACTGAAGCAGACCCCCCTGGCTCGCGCTCAGTGTCAGACGATTCGCTTGAAGCTCCTCAAGATCGGCGCCCAAGTCCGCCTCACGGTCCGCCACGTCTGGATCTCCATGTCGGAAGCCTATCCCTACAGCGAGGTCTTCGCTGCCGTCGTTCGAAACCTCCAGGCCATTCCTCTGCGCTGCTGAGGTCTGTCCCGATCAAACGCCCCCAAAAACGAAATCGTTCCATCGCTCAGGCCGAGCTCTGCCTGAATGCATTCCGTCACGCTCTTCCGAACCCGAAAAACGCTCCATTCACGACCATCCACACCACCGCATCACTCGACCTGGACCGGATCGATAGCGAAACTCTCAGAAAACCGTTCCGGCCTGCCAAAATCACCTTCATTTCCAAATCGGTGATCTATGCGGGCTAGCGGGGCGCCACGGTGCGGAGTACCGGAGTAATTCGAGATTGACTGTACCATACACACGGCAGTCCCCGACGGTCGCGCGCGAGTTCTCGGATAGGACGGCATCAATGACACACATTGAGCCTGCGGTCTTAAAGACAGCTTGAAAAGAAAGAGTTTCCTGGTATTGATAACAACGATGAGAAGAGTGAATGGGCAGAGTTGGTGTCCTGGCATCGTTGCTGGCCGCGCTGGCGGGAACGGCATTCTCGAGGTGTCGCACCGTCGTTCAAGTCGACAGGCTGGACCTGACACTCGAGTCGATATAATACAGACTGGATAACGATTTTTAGCCTATCCAAACAGCAATTGTTCCAAGGATTTCAACCCAATCGAGGAGGATGCCGGTGAAGTACATGATCAGCTGGTTCGAACGCCCGCAGGGTTCGCCTGCAGAGTACGAGAATGCCCAGAAGCGAATACTCGAGGTATTCGGTCAATGGAAGCCGCCCGCCAATTTCAAGATCGAGTTGTTCGTCGTGCGAGTCGGCGAGTGGGGTGGGCACATGCTGGTAGACTGCGACGATCCGCTGGCCGTTCACAAAGTTTGTTCGACCTGGCCTGCTTTCGAATTCCAGGCACGACCCGTGATTGCCGTCGAAGACGCTGTCCGCGTGGAACTCGAGGCGATTGCCTGGCGAGATGGACTGTAACGTAAGTGATAGTTGGCCATCGCCTTCGGCCGGACCGCAGGCTGACCCTTCGCTCAACCCCAATTGACAGATCCATACGCCGGCGCCGACAATCGTGAGGGTACTCGTATGGATACTCTTGGGGTAGTCATCCTGAGCTTCCTAATTCTGTCCGTCTCGCCGGCCCCAACCCTTGCGCAGAAGATCACTGCTCCCGACTTCGAGAGCCGTATTGAGCCGATCTTCCACCAGAGCTGTTACATCTGCCATGGCCCGTCGCAACAGATGAATGGGCTGCGACTGGACACCAGGAAGGCAGCACTCCAGGGCGGGCATTCGGGCCCGGCGATCGTTCCCGGCGACAGCGCCGGCAGCGGTCTCATCCAACGCGTGACCAGCAGCTGGGAGGGTTTCAGGATGCCGCTCTCCGGGCCCGCGCTGAAACCGGGTGACATCGACGCCCTGAAAAGCTGGATTGACGGAGGAGCGCCGTGGCCCGAGCGTGCGGAAGCCGGCGGGCCGGGGGAATCTGAGAAGGCATCTCATTGGTCGTTTCAGCCGATCCGCCGTCCCCGACCGCCCGAAGTAGAACAGGATTCCTGGGTCCGAAATCCGATCGATCGTTTCATCCTGTCCAAACTGGAAACCGAAGGTGTCGCGGCCTCCCTCGAAGCCCCCGGGATCACGCTGATCCGCCGGGTGTACTTCGATCTTCTCGGACTTCCACCGAGTCCCGAACGGGTTGACCGGTTTCTCGCCGACGGACGTCCCCAGGCCTATGATGAGCTGGTCGAAGAGCTTCTCCGCTCGCCGCACTATGGAGAGAAGCAGGCGATCCACTGGCTCGACGCTGCACGCTACGCGGACTCTGACGGGCACGAGCGTGATCCGTTGCGTCCCCACGCGTGGCGGTGGCGCCACGGCGTGATCGATGCACTGAACGAGGACATGCCCTTCGACCGGTTCACGATCCGACAGATTGCCGGAGACCTGCTGCCGGAGGCGAAGGTTGAAGATCGGGTGGCCACCGGATTTCTGCGTAATGGGATCAAGAACCGCGAGGCCGGTGTCGCAAACGAGGAAAACTGGTTTGAAGAAGTCATCGACCGAATCAACACCGTCGGCACCGTCTGGCTGGGCCTCACGGTGGGCTGCAGCCAGTGTCACGACCACAAGTACGATCCGGTGACGCAAGAAGACTTCTACTCGATGTTCGCCCTACTCAACAATGCAGTCGAGCGCGATATCGAAGCTCCCCTGCCCGGCGAGGCCGGCCCTGTTCTGCGCGCCTATCCGCAATACCGCGCGAAACGGGAAGAGATCCTGCGCGAAAACGGAATATACGGACTACAGACTCGCTGGCAGCGAAACATCATCGAGGCCATGGACAACCCGGGAGTGAGTCTGGACTGGGACTTTCGGACGACCGTCTGGCGGGCTGCCCACGATCGTTCCGACTGGAAGATGCGGGCTGGTCCCTCAGAGCTCACGCAGATCGAGCGCGATGAGATGACGGACTCGTTCCTGGGCAGGCCGGGGCCGGAAGTCGACAAGAACGAGGAGCTCACCGAACGCGTCAAGAAGGTAAGGGAGCAACTGGAAGAGCTCCAGCAGCAGCTCCCGTCAATGACCTGCGCCTACACAATGATCGAGCGCAGGCAGCCCGTCGCGACCCACATTGCTCTGCGCGGAGACTGGCGGTCCCCGGGCAAGGAAGTCGAGCCGGGTGTGCCGGGGTTTCTACCCGACCTCAGACCGGATCGGAAACCGGCACGGTTGGCATTTGCGCAGTGGCTCGTCAGTCATGAAAACCCTCTGACGCCGCGCGTCACCGTGAATCGTATGTGGCAAGAGCTTTTCGGCCGCGGATTAGTGCGCACCTCCGACGACTTCGGTACGCGAGGGGAAAGGCCCTCCCACCCCGCGCTACTCGACTGGCTGGCTTCCGACTTCGTCAGGAGCGGCTGGAGCCGCAAACACATCATTCGTCTGATCGTGACCTCGGCCACCTACCGGCAGTCTTCCAGAGGACGGCCGGAACAGGCAGAACGAGACCCCGACAACAGATGGCTGGCGCGACAGAACCGCCTGCGGCTGTCCGCAGAGCTTTTGCGGGACCATGCGTTGAGTGTGAGCGGCCTCCTGTATCCGAAGGTCGGCGGGAAAAGCGTGCGACCGCCACAACCGGCCGGCGTCGCTGAGCTCAGCTACAACAACCAGGCCTGGGTGGAGGATGCCGGGCCCGAACGGTATCGCCGGGGCCTCTACATTTTCTTCCGGCGCACCTCGCCGTACCCCATGCTGTTGAATTTCGACGCGCCGACCACTCTGGTTTCGTCGGTGCAGCGTGGGGCTTCCAACTCTCCTCTCCAGGCGCTGAACCTCCTCAACGACCCTGTCTTTTTCGAAGCAGCCCAGGCGCTCGCGGTCCGCGTGGTGAAAGAAAAAGGCACCTTTGGCGATCGGCTGCAAAGAATGTTCCGCTTGTGCCTGAGCCGCGCGCCCGGGGCCAGGGAAGAGGAGCGCATCGGGACGTATTTCGGGCGGCAGGAAGCGATCTTCGAGAAAGACATTGCAGGAATTACGAGCGTCGCCCCTTATGTCCCACCCGGCACGGAGCGCCTCGAGCTTGCAGCATGGACCGGTGTGGCGCGCGGGCTGATGAACCTCGACGAATTCATGACGAGAGAGTAAGAGAGTGCGGTCTCTCGGAGGAGGATGAACATGGACGAGAGGGATTTCCAATTCGCTTTGAGGCGCCGTGAGTTCCTGCGTGGCGTAGCCGGTGGTATCGGCATGGCGGCTCTCGGCAACCTGCTCACGGCAGATGGCTTGACGGCGGCCAGCCTGCAGAATGTCAACCCTCTCTCTCCCAAAGCGCCACACTTCGCGCCGAAAGCCAAGCATGCCATCTATATGTTCATGGAGGGCGGGCCGAGTCAGTACGAGCTGTTCGATCCCAAACCAGCACTTGAAAAGTACGACGGGCAATCTCTCCCGCCTTCGATGACGAAGGACCTCAAGCTGGCCTTTATTAAACCCACCGCGAAGGTCATGGCGAGCCGTTACAAGTTCCACCGCTACGGGCAATCCGGAATGGAGTTATCCGAGCTGGCACCACATCTCGGCTCGGTGGCGGATGAGATCACTCTCGTTCGCTCGTTGCATACCGACGCGTTCAATCATCACCCGGGGCTGCTGCTGCTTTTCACCGGCAGTATCCAATTCGGGCGGCCCACGATAGGGGCGTGGACACTTTACGGGCTGGGGAGCGAATCCCGGAACCTGCCCGGATTCGTGGTGCTCTCCTCGGGCAAGGGAACAAGCGGTGGCGCCAGTAATTTCTCGCCGGGTTTTCTGCCCTCCCACTACCAGGGCACCCTCTTCCGCAATCAAGGCGATCCGATTCTCTACCTTTCCAGCCCGGCGGGCATCAATCAGCAGACGCAGCGGGCAACGCTTGATCTGGTCTCGGATCTCAACCGCATGCATCAGGCCGATACCGCCGACATGGAAATCGTGTCGCGCATCGCCTCCTATGAACTGGCATTCCGCATGCAAACGGAGGCGCCCGAGCTGATGGACTTCTCCGACGAGTCGCAGGAAACCATCCAAATGTATGGAATCGAATCCGAGAACGAGCATCGGCGTCAGTATGCGACCAATTGTCTGTTGGCGCGCCGGCTGGTCGAGCGTGGGGTGCGCTTCGTGCTGATGATGGATGCCTCCTGGGACGACCACACCGAAATCAACAAGAACCTCCCGCAGCGGATGGAGGAAACCGATCAGCCCACGGCGGCGTTGATCAATGACCTCAAACAGCGAGGCCTGCTCGACGAGACACTCGTTATCTGGGGGGGCGAGTTTGGCCGGACACCGATGGTCGAGATCCGAAAGCCGGAAGATGCCTCCAACGCTGGTCGAGACCACCATCCCAACGCTTTCAGTATGTGGATGGCAGGCGGCGGCGTTCGAGGCGGCTACGTTCACGGAAAGACCGACGACCTGTGCCTTCACGTTGCTGAAGACCCTGTCCACGTTCACGACCTGCAGGCGACCATCCTCCACTGCCTGGGCATCGACCACACCCGCCTGACATACCGACATATGGGCCGCGACTTCCGCTTGACCGACATCGCGGGCAAGGTAGTCCCAGAGCTCCTGGCCTAGCAGCCCGGGACTTTCACCACGGGCTTCCAGCGTCCCCCGTGCGCGGTCTTGTTGCTTCTCGAATTCAGAAACCAGGGGATGGAAGGAAGATGCCTTGACCGGGCCGAGTGTGTTCTAATGCACCCGGAACAGCGACTCCCTGGGCCCGGACTTCGGGATGAAAAGAGAAACAGCAGACCCTGAAATACGCAGCGTTGTCATCAGGGAGGCGATCATCCTCGGCGCAGGGGCGCTTTCCATCATCAGCCTTCTCTTCCTCGGTCGTTTTATCCACGCTCAACTGCACGGGGCCTGCAATTGTATGCAGGGACTCCTTCTCGAATATGGCCCTTCCACCCTGGCAACCTCCCTGGGTGTCGGGATACTGATGTCCGTTTTGGGTCGCCGCATGAGCACACGCCTGCGCATCCAGAAGGAACTGGACGAGTCCAACAGGCGAATGAAGGGAGACCTGGAGGCTGCAGCCAGAATTCAACGCTCCCTTCTCCCCCATAGCCCTCCTGTGTCCTCCAGAGTCAAGTTCCACTGGTCCTTCAGGCCGAGCGATGAACTTGCCGGGGACACCCTGAATGTCTTCTCGTTGGCCCACGATCAACTGGTTCTATATATGCTGGACGTGAGCGGCCACGGCGTGTCGGCCGGGCTTCTCTCGGTGACGCTCCATCGTGTGTTATCCCCGAGGCCCGACGGGTCTTCCGTGGTGCTGACGGACGCCGATGGAACAGGCCTTCGTCCCGTGCCGCCCGCAGAAGTTGCGCGTAAATTGAACGCACGATTCCCTATGGCGCCCGAGGGGGGTCAATACTTCACTCTGCTGTACGGCTTGTTGAATACCGAGACCCTGGAATTTCGCTTTACTTGTGCCGGCCATCCTCCTCCCGTCTATCTCCCTGCCAACGATGATGCGAGGATCCTTGATGTCAGTGGTTTTCCCATCGGCTTGCTTGAGGATGCCACTTACCAGGACCACGTTATCTCCCTGCAGGGAGGCGACAGGTTGTACTTTTACTCGGATGGAGTGACTGAGGCCATGAACCCGCAAGAGGAGATGTTCGGTCAAGAAAGATGGCTGGAGACGTTGCGAGGGGCTCGGGGCAAGTCTCTCGAAGACAGCCTGTCGGTGTTCACCGGGTCACTGGAGACCTGGTGTGGCGGACCCTCTTGCGACGACGACATTTCGATCCTGGCGGTCGAAGTCGTGGAGTAGGATTCGGGGTGGAGCCGCGTCAGGCATCCTGTCCCTTCCGTTTAATCGATCCAAACAGCTCCCTGACCCATCAGCATGCTAGAATACATAAGACACAATTGAATACAAAAGGAGTCATATGTCCAAGACGGTAACACTGCGACTTGACGAAGAAACCTACGAAGAATTCCGTGAGGCTGCCAAGGCCCAGCGCCGCCCCCTCTCCAACCTGATCGAAACGGCTGCGCTGCTGAAAATCCGTGAGATGCAGTTCGTCGACGACGCCGAGATGGCTGAGATCCTGGCCAACGAACGGCTGGTGGAGAGCCTGAAGGCCGGATCCCGGGACGCCCGCCGGCGGAGAGGCCGCCTGGTTGAGTAGGTACGCAATCTTCGAGGCCCAGCAGTTTGAAAAGGACCTGCGACAAGTAGCCCGCGCAGGACACCCATCAGTGCTCAAGAAGCTAAGGCAGATCGTCTATCCGCAGTTGCGCGACAGCCCACACTTTGGAACTCATGTCCGGAAGCTCAGGAACTACTCGCCTGAGACGTGGCGTCACAGGATCGGCGCCTGGCGGTTTTTCTACGAGATCGACGACGACGAGCGAATCGTCTTCATGATCGCGGCGTCACATCGTGGATCCGCCTACCGGTAACCAGCGGGAACGTCGGCATTTGACCTAGCCCGGATTATGCAAGAACCGTAGTTCGGTGTTGAAAAACGACTCGAGAAGTGGCCCAACTCGGAAGCGGGCAGGTGTGACAGGCGGATTTGCGAAGGATATGGGTTGGCGAGGCGTCTGAGTGGTTTGGGGAGTGAATTTCAGACAGATCTGGGCCTGGATGAGTGTCGGAAGCGGTTTTTCGGGGGAGCTGGGAAAAGCTAACTGGAGTTGAGGCGACTCAAGACGAGGTGGAAGAGGGGTTGTTCGGGAAAGGCTGAGGAAAGATGGACCCAGATGCGTCGAGTGGTTTGTCGGATCCGGGCCCCAATCTTGAGGACCCGACGACGTAAGGTTTCGATTTCGAGCTTGTGCCAGGGGGTTCCGTGAAGATAGTCGCGCAGGCGAACGAACATCTGGTAAGCCAGTGCATGCAGGAGGAGTCGAAACTGATTGGCCAGGAATCGATGACAGCTGAGTCGGTCCATGCTCAGATGATTCTTGAAGGCCTTGATGAAGTTCTCGGTCTGCCCTCGGTTTGTGTAGTGGTCATAAAGTGATTGGGAGCAGAGATCGTCCCGGTTGGTAACTACAAAGCGACGATTGATCCCACGCTGATCGACCTCCACTTTGACAATGACGCGACGGGATCGATCCCAGCTGTGGGCTCGATAAAGAAACTCGTCAAACTGACGCTGTTTTTCCTCCAGCTCAAGGAACCTTTCCCGAGTCGAATCCAGCAGGGGCTCGACCACTCGCTGCAGGCGAGGGTTTCGGCTTAACCCGATGACATATTGGAGTTTATTCTCTTCACATTCACAGAACTCGTAGAGCCGAGGCGTGGCAAAGCCGCTGTCGGCCCGAATCTCAATCTCGACATCCGTCCCCACTGCTTGTCGGATGGCCTCCACGACTCGCTTCAGAATGGGCACGATGTGAGAGGCAGCCCCCTTGTTGCCAGGTCTCAACACGGCACAGACCAGGTCTCCCGTGTCGGCATCGAAGATCAGCAAAGGATGCAAAATGTGGTTTCGGTAATACCCGTGGTAGAAGGAGAACTCCTGTTGGCCGTGAGTGTGGTCGTCGGTACTGTCCAGATCCAGGATGATCTTGCTGGGACGTCTCTTCTTCAGGGAGCGCACATAACGGCCTAGCAGCCACCGGCTCAGACGCATCAGATCCTTCTTGGTGACGGAGTTCTCCAGGCGGGAGAAAGTCGGCTGGGTGGCCAAATCGGGATCGCTCTCTGGCAACTGATCACAGACTGTCTTGAGCATCGGATCCGAGCGCAGCGTATCGGCGTCGTTACAGTCTTCGTAGCCGGCCACGATCTGCAAGACTCGTTGTCGGATCAACTTCAACAGGTCATGACGAATGTAGCGTTGGTCTCGACTTTCCGAAATACAGGAACTGAAGCCCTCGCACAATCGATGTTGACGATCCAGCGATCCAAACAACAACCATCCTGCGTCGGAAGTGAGGCTCCCCCCATCAAAACGAGCCGTGATGTTTCTGTGGCTATGAAATGGCAGGGTATTCTGGCAGACTGTTTTTGACATTGCCGTAGCTCCTGTTTAGGGTCTTTGTTTCTCTAAACCCTTTTATATCAGAGAGCTACGGCCTTTTTTACTGGGCCCACATCTCACTTGAATTTAGATCTCTTGCATAATCCGGGTTAAAGCGAGTGAACACTTTGGTGGGCAGGGGCGTTGAAAGTGGGAGGAGCCTCGGGTGCAGGGGCCGGAAGGATTTAAACGGCCCCTGCACCGTTGGTGGGCAGGGGCGTTGAAAGTGGGAAGAGCCTCGGGTGCCGGGGCCGGAGGGATTTAAACGGCCCCGGCACCCAAGGCTCCTCCCACTTTCCAGTTTCAACCTTCAACCTTCAACCCTCAACCCTCAATCTCCAACCGGTAACGGCCGGGACACTTCCTAGCCCGCATAGATCACCGATTTGGAAATGAAGGTGATTTTGGCAGGCCGGAACGGTTTTCTGAGAGTTTCGCTATCGATCCGGTCCAGGTCGAGTGATGCGGTGGTGTGGATGGTCGTGAATGAAGCGTTTTTCGGGTTCGGAAGAGCGTGACGGAATGTATTCAGGCAGAGCTCGGCCTGAGCGATGGAACGATTTCGTTTTTGGGGGCGTTTGATCGGGACAGACCTCAGCAGCGCAGAGGAATGGCCTGGAGGTTTCGAACGACGGCAGCGAAGACCTCGCTGTAGGGATAGGCTTCCGACATGGAGATCCAGACGTGGCGGACCGTGAGGCGGACCTGGGCGCCGATCTTGAGGAGCTTCAAGCGAATCGTCTGACACTGAGCGCGAGCCAGGGGGGTCTGCTTCAGTCCGAGACGACGCAAGGCGTGCATGAGCATGTAGGCGGCGGAGGACAGATACAGCCGGAGTTGATTGGCGCGCATCGTTGCCGCGCTGGTCCGGTCGGCGAACAGACCCAACTGCTGTTCTTTTATGCGGTTCTCCATGTCGCCCCGCGCACAGTAGAAGTCTTCGTAGAGCGCGCGGGCCCCCAGGCGTTCCGGCGACAGGGAGGTGACGACGAATCGGGGATTGGCGCCTTTGTCCAGGAACTCGGCCTTGCCGACGACGCGTCGCTCCGAGGTCCAACTGTGGCGAGTCCGGTAGCGGAAATCCTTGAACACCCGCGCCGGTCGCCCGGTGGCGTTGAACTCGGCTTCGGCCTGAGTCATCGCTTCGGCGCTCTCTGACTTGAGCCGATCATTGTTGGCCAACCCCATCACGTAATCCACGTGATGGTCTTCACACCAGCGGAGCAAGTCATCCCGGCAAAAGCCCGAGTCGGCCCGGATGACGATCGAGACCTCCGGCCAGCTCTGCCGAATCCGGCCGACGATCCGTTCCAGTTCCTCCACCGATCCCGCGGCCCCATCGATATTGGAACACCGCAACCGGGCGCACAGCAGATGCTCCCCCGAGAAGATGTACAGCGGGAGATAACAGTAGTGGCGGTAGTAACCGTGAAAGAACCGGCCTTCCTGCTGGCCATGGATCGGGTCGTCGGTCGCATCCAGATCCAGCACCATCTCCTCGGGCGCCGATTCGTGGGACTCCACGAAGGCATCCACCATCCAGCCGTCGATCCGGTCCGGGTCCATCGCGATCTTCTTGTACCGCTCCTGCTCATCGACCTCGGCGCCGGTCAACTCCAACCGGTTCAGCGTACACCTGCCCGCCAGCGCCTTCCCCCGATCTGAGGCCTGCCGCCGCCTCTCCCCCAACGGATCGGCCTTATTCACCGCCACCGCCAGCATCGGATCGGTGCGCAACTGATCATGATCGTTCAGATCCTCGTACCCCAGACAGAGTCCGTAGATGCGCTGCCCCAACAACTCCTCGACCGTGTGTTCGATCAACCGCGGATCCCGGTGATCCCTGAAACACTCAGCCAGTCCGGCGATCAGACCCGTCCCCCTCTCGACCTCTCGCAACAGCAGCACCCCTGCATCGGAGGTGATCTTCCCGCCGTCGAACCGCGCCTTCACTTTGCGTTGAAATAGTCCGTGAAATTCGAACCTGGCTTGTTTACACTCTGTTCTCATAAGGGCCGCCTCCGTTTGCGTGTGAAAACGTTCATTCAAAACGCTTTATACCAAACAGGGCGGCCTTTTGAGGTCCCATCGGTGAGAAATGGCGGCTAGTGTGAACGTCAGACTCCTTCGTCGGAGGTGCTGACGTTGTTCGAACCTTTCCTCAGGGGACAGCCACCCGGGTGAGTCTAAAGGTCCCGGTGCTCGTTTCCAGAGCGTCCAGGGCGACTATCACGAATTCGGCCTCCACCACCACCTGGTCGAATGAGAAACCGGCCCCCGCAAAGCCCGCCACCTGGGCATCGTCGTTCAGGAGGCTGCCAAGGGAAAAAGTCACTCGAAGTTCCCCGTTTTCCACGTGACCCGCGATCGGCATCGTGTCGATATTATCGAAGGGCACGCCGTCCTGTTCTCTTGACTCCAGATAGCCGGTGACCAGGTTCCCCTCGGCCCACAGGGTGATCTTGCCGGTGGTTACGGGCCCGTCCTGGTCGGACTCGGCGCGAAAGTCGTATTCGATTCGAGCCGGTTGCATGGGAAGAGTCGAAATCTGGCCGTCAACAAACGTCACAGCCGTTCCAAAGATCAGCTCGTCCGAGTAGATGTCAACGCGCCCACCGGTCACTGTCGTCGCATCAAAGATCTGGTCCAGGAAGCGGGGGTCATGCGCGTTTCCCGCCAACTCGACGTTCTGGGTTTCCTCCAGGGTACCATCCGCCTGACGGAGCTTGAGCACAACGTCTTTCACGGTCAGATCCTGGTTGGCCAGGGCCAGCGCGATGGCCTAAAAGTCCTGAAAGGGAATCGTGGACCGGTAGATTTCGGTGGAGGGCCCGACGCCGATGCTGTCCGTCAGTTTTCCGGCCGTCCGAAAAAAGTAGGTCAGGTTTCCGTCGATGGCCGTATCCGGAGACCCCGTACCGCGCAGGACCGCGGAGCCTGCCTCGATCCCCGCGCCGCTCAGTGTCATGGATATCGTCTCCAGAGGTGGGATCGAAATCGAGTGTTGACCGTTGCTGATTTCAACTCCGTCCACCATCGGGTTCCAGACGGTGCCGTCTCCAGTAAAGAAGGAGAAGTCGCCCTCGTAAGTGATGGAGCCGGAATTAGTGGCCGAGATGACCGACTGGATCTCCAGATCGTCCTGCGACCCGATGGCGACCTGGCCGAAAAGAAGCTGGGGCTGGGCCATCGCACCCATGTGTGCCAGAGCAAACAGCAAGAGCAGGATCAACGCGTGTCGAAAAGTGTCCATGATGCCTCCAGGGTGGGAATTCGTTCGGAGTAGTTTAGCAGCCCGTGACGGGATACGCTCCGGCCTGGCCGGGGTGAGCTCTATTTGTTGAATATACAGTGAGTGTACTAGTCTAAGTCTGGCGGTCTTGGGACTATCACCCCCCGGGGCTGCCAGGATTCATGGGCCTTGCACGACTGTTCCTATTTCTCCTCTTCGCCGCCTCCGCACAGGCTCAGAACAGCACGCAGGCCGGCCGTTTCACGGTCGAGCATCCGACCCTGCACAATCTCGGCTTCGAATGGGCGATCAGCGGTGACGCCAACCGCAACGCTTCTGTTTCGGTCCAGTTTCGGCGTCGCGGTGAATCCCGGTGGCGCCGGGCCCTGCCGCTGGTGCGGGTCGGTGGCGAGCACGTCTTCCGCAAGCGAGAGCATCTTGACTACACCGTCCCCGACGGTTTCGCGGGAAGCATCCTCAACCTCGAGGCCGGCACGGAATACGAGTGTCGGCTCGATCTCACCGACCCGGACGGCACGACGGGCAAAACAACTGAAAGCGTGCATGTCAGGACTCGAACCGAGCCGCAGCCCTTTCGAGGGGGGCGAGTCCTGCACGTCTATCCGCCCTACCATGAGGGGGACCGGCTGGAACCCCACTTCAGCAGCCTGCTCCAGGCCTACTACGGCGCCGGGCTGGGCGACTGGAGCGTCGTGTGGGAGCGACGGGCCCAAGCCGGCGACACCATCCTCGTCCACGCCGGCCTTTACAAAAACGAACGTCTCAACTACGTCGACCCGATGATGACGCCCTTTGACGGGACCATGTCCCTGACTCTCAAGGGCACGCTGGAGAGACCCATTACGATCAAGGCAGCCGGGGACGGTGAAGTCGTCTTTGACGGCGCGGGCAACCACCGGCTGTTCGACGTGATGGCTTCGGCCTACCACATCTTCGACGGGCTGACTTTCCGCAATACCGATGTCGCCATCTTCGCCGGCCAGAAAGAGGTGCTGGGCGCAGTGGGACTGGCCGTCAAGAACTGTCGCTTCGAGGATGTCGGTGCCGGAGTCTGGACCGAGTACGCCGGCTCGAGCGACTTCTATATTGCCGATAACATCTTTCTCGGCCGCGGCGAACAGCGCAACCTGCTGGTGGGGTGGACCGGCCGGCTCTGGGCCAGTGCCGGCCCCTACGGCTCCCACGAAGTCCGGAGCTATTATGCCGTCAAGGTCTATGGGCCCGGCCACGTGATCGCCCACAACGCCATCGCCTACTTCCACGATGGCATCGGCATCTCGACCTACGGCACCCCCGAGCAGGACCCCGAGCGGCAGGCGTCATCGATTGACATCTACAACAACGACATCCACATGTCGGGCGACGACTTCATCGAGGCCGACGGCGGCGTGCACAACATCCGCGTCTACCGGAACCGGGGCGTCAATGCGGCCCACGGAGGCTACAGCTCCCAACCGGTCTTCGGCGGCCCGGCCTATTTCATCCGCAACATCCTCTACCATGTCCCCAGCGGGGTCGCGTTCAAGTTCTATGCCCGGGCGGCCGGCCTGTTCGCCTACCACAACACCATCGTCAGCGAGCAGGCGGCGACCGGCCCGACCTCCAACATGCACTACCGCAACAACCTGTTCCTGGGAGGGGATACCCCGGGTAGGGGTGTGATGACCTGGGGGAATGCGACCGAAGTCTACAGCTCGGATTATAACGGTTACCGACCCAACAAGGGTGTCGCGGAGCAGTACCGCTGGCTCGCTCCAGGACGCGGGCGGTTGATGGTCGAACCGCGGCCCTCCGACTGGAGGACTTTCTCAACATTGGATGAGTTGCGGGCGGCGACCGGCCAGGAGTATCACGGCCTGGCACTGGACTTCGACATCTTTGAGAAGATGGTCCCACCCGATCCTTCCAGGCGTCACGCGGTTTATCACGCCGCGGACCTCAGCTTTCGCTTGAAGCCCAACAGCAAGGCCGTGGACGCCGGGGATCGCATCCCCACGGTAAACGACGATTTCACCGGCGACGCCCCCGACCTGGGGGCGCTTGAAGTGGGCCGGCCCGAACCCCACTACGGCCCCCGCTGGCTCGAGCGTCAGCCGTTTTATCGCTGATTTCCACGCCGTTTTAATTCCCAGGGCGGTATCGGGTCTGCCAGGGACCACACGCCCACACCTTCTCTCTTGGCCTGTTGCTGTGCCATTGCCAGCTCGGGATCACTGGAGTATCTCTTGTAATGCCAGGCCAGACCGGCCTTGATTAACTCCAGGGAGACATCCTTGCCATCAGCTCTGACCCTGGCTACCAGGCGGCCGTATCGGTCCTTCTCCTTGGGCAGAATCTGGACCTGCTTTCCATAGACCAGGCTGGATGTGAGCTGTCGGGCCCTGTTGGAGAAGTCCTGGCCCCTTTCCGGGGCGTCGATGCCTTCCAGGCGAATCTTGATCTGCTCGGTGCCTGAGAGAACGATAATCGTATCTCCGTCTGTGACACCGATGCATTCGGCGGTGAGATCCTGGGCGGGCGGAAGACAGGCAGGTAATAGTAGGATTGGGATCAGTAGGATCGCTCTCATCCGGACACCCTCGGAGCCAGTCCGATTCTCGGTTGCTTTGTTTGGGCAGTTGCCTGGAACCGCTTACCCTCTCCTATCTTTCTCCGTTTCAAAAACACCCCAGGCGTGTAACAGGTTCAGGGAAATAAACATGGGTACGACGACGCTGGGGGCGAGAACCATCGGGCACTCAAAGATGAAGGTGAACCCCGGATCGTTCATCCAGTAGTTCATGGGAACAAAGGTGGGAAGAATGATTAGCGCGAAGCCCAGGAGGTTCCATGCAATCAGGAATCGAGGGCCGACGGTCCTTCGCAACGCCAACCACCCCACGCCGATCGCAGAGAGACCAAAGAGAAAGTCTGGTATGCCGATCCAGAATACGAAACTGGATGTCACTTCACCGCGGATCCCTTTCACAATGCCCCCCAGAGCACCGATACGGAGAGCCTGGACAAAGACCAGCCAATGCGCCGGGGTGGTCGTGGCAATGCCGCGCAGGCCACTTCGGAGCGTACTGGAGAAGATGAAAGCGGTACTCCAGAGCAGGACGGGGACGAAGGACTGCCACAACAGTGGTATGTGTGCCATCAGCTCGACGTGCCGCCCCTGGACTCCCAGTACAACAGCGAACAGCGTCCACACAAAGAAGGTCAAGAGCAGCCCATAAACGCGAAGCGCCTGGCCGGCTGTAATTGATGCATTCGATTTTGCCCGACGAGTGATCGCCAGGCAAAAGATAAGAACGAAAGCAACGAAAACGGGCAATACTGACAATTGCATGGTTACTGACCTCTCCCTTGCACCCTCCTGGGGCCATTTTTAAGTTGAGAATCTCAGCCCGCGAGCTCCGGAAGGTGAGTCGACCACCACTCTCGAGCTTGCGAAGGATCCCATGAGTCCCCCGGCTCGACCCGCTCAAGTCTTCTTCCCAGATCCTGCATGGTGGCGGGACGCCGATCAGGCTCTTTGCTGAGACAATCCAGAACGATACTCTCCAGGGTTCCGGGGATCTCCTGCTCGGCCAGTTCGCTAACCCTGGGAGGCTCCGTCTGCATATGGTGCATCATCATTTCAACAGGGCTGCTGGCCTGAAACAGCGGCTTTCCCGCCAGCAGCCAGACTGCAACACACCCCAGACTATAGATGTCCGAGCGGGCATCCAGCTCGCTGCCGCGGGCGGTCTCCGGAGACATGTAGCTGGGAGTTCCAGTGGCAACCCCAACTTGCGTGAGCTGGGTCATGTCGTGCTGCTGGGAGCTGTCATGTTTGAGGAGCCCGAAATCCAGAACTTTGATGAAATCGTAGTCAGACCCGATCCGACAACAGTAGACGTTGGCGGGTTTTACATCTCGATGAATCAGCCCGTGTTCGTGAGCGTCACTGAGCGAGTGACAAATCTGGTGAAGTAGATAAACGGCTCTGCTGGTGGGGAGCGCCCCGAAACGTTTAACCAGCTGCTCGAGATCCAGCCCGTTGAGAAGCTCCATGACGTAGAAAAACTTGCCCTGGTCGCTGACGCCGTAGTCGTAGACAGTGATCGTGTGAATCGAATTGAGATTGGCGGTAGCCTTGGCCTCCTGCCGGAAGCGCCGAAACAGCGTTGACGAAGCTGCCCGGGACTGTCCGATCAGCTCAGGGCTGATCAGCTTGATGGCAGCCGGTCGGGCCAGCATCCGATGTGTGGCCCGCCAGACTTCGCCCATGTCGCCGTGTCCGAGCAATTCGGTGAGCTTGTAGCTGCCCAACTGTCTGGCTTCGGCCACCTCGCTGCGGAGTTGGTAGATGATATGGGACCCGGCTACGGCAACAAGGGCACAGACATAATTAGGAAAGCACAACTGGACGATCGCCGTGACCGACGGGTCTGCCGTACCGCGCGCCATACCCACCAGCAACAGCAACGGAGTTGCAGAAGCCGCCGCCAGGGAGGCGAGCAAGGTTTTTCCCGGTGTGCTGGGCACGATCACGACAAAGGAGACGATCCAGACGCCTACCCAGGAGATTCCAACCGGGAGAAACGACTGATCGATAAGTATCCAGGTCAAATAGGCATCAATGCCAAAAGCCCCGACAACCTGATACAGCAGACCCAGGTCGTTCGTGCTCTGGGGGCTTAGCCGCTGGCTTCGCGAAATCCAGAAAACGAGCAACGAAACCAGTATCGCGGCGGCCGCCGTGCCGTGAGCCGGACTGAATCCCAACGCCTGGTAGAAGCCCGAGGTGGAGCCAACCGTGTGGGCGAGCGCGTAACAGCCGGCGTAAATGAGAGCGATCCACCCCAGACGCCGTGGAGTGTCCTGTATCAGGCGGTCAGGGAATCGCGAGACGCGGGCTGACTCGCCGCGAGAGGGAAGCTCTCCGGCCGGGGTCTGTCTTTTCTGAACTAGCGAGGTTTCAGGGTCCATCCTTCTGAAGCCTGGGCCGTTCATTCCCGGAAAGCAAGACCTGAAGATCAGTTTCTCCAGTTCAAGTCAATCCGGGCGCGGGCGTTCCGCGGGGCAACAACGGCGGCGGCCGCCGATAGCCATCCCCAGGGCTGCACCCACACTCGTCCCCACGGCGGTCCAGACCCCCATCTCTCCGGTGGCTGCTCCCATGCCGGCTCCGATAGCCACTCCTACTGCCACGCCCAGGGCGAGACCAGGGCCGAGATGATTCCTTTTGTAGTCTTTGTCTTCAGTTTTGTGCAATTCTGTTCTCCCAGGATCAATACGCTCCGGGAGCTGAGATCATTCAAGCGGTGACCCTCGCCAGGGGTGATCCTCCTGGTGGCGCCTCACGCGGGCCGGCACAAGGCCGGCCCCTGCGATCTGCTCGGGGTCTGTCGGGGAATCGTAGATACGCTTTCTTTACCAGTCCACGTTCCGTTCGGGAACAAAGCGCTCGACGGTCCGAAAGCGCGTTTCGTTTTCCCGGTAACGGCCGCGCTGGTATAGCGGGTGGTGCTTACCGGGCGGATTGACGCTGACCACCTCGTTTCCCTTGCGAACCAGGGTGTAGTCGTGACCCTCGACTCGAATCTTGTCGATCCTCTCCCCGATGGGGAAGTTCAGTGTCACGTCATCTTTGGTGTTTACGCGGCCCACCACGGCGTACCGGCCCTCCCAGGTGAGCGATCGCTCTTTGCCATTGACCAGGCAGCGGGTGTCGTCGGCTTTCACCCACTCCGGAATCCGGATCGACAGCTCTGAAGCCTTCTTGCCCCGGACGTCCACGCGGCCCTGATAGGGAATGTGGCTGTTGACATCGGCCCAGGAGGAGGCCCGGTTGAGCAGCAGGTTCACCTTCAACTTGCCGTTCCCGTGAGTGAGGATGTGCTCCCAGATATAGTAGATTGCTCTAGTGCCATTGCCCGTACAGCAGTGCATGATGCTCCTATTTTCGTGGCCCTGCCAGTCATTGACCGAGGGCCACCCGGCAAAGGCGCCGACACTTCGTGCACCCACGTTCTCGGTCGTGTAGTCTACGGGGTCAAAGAGATCCGGAAAGTACTCGTTCTTCAAGGGTTTCTTCACGGGCTTGTCCCTGACCATCTTGTCCACCCAGTCGGCGCTGGTTAACTGGCCCTCGGCAAACTGGTTGCGGGTCCAGCGGTCTACATCGTCCCAGTAGTCGCCGGCGCCGGCCCTGGTCAGTTTCAATGCCAGGGCGATCATGTCCGCCACACCGCAGATCTCCGACGTGTTGTACTCCTCCGGATTGATATACTCCCCCACGTAGCCCACCAGCGGTTCCATGTTGGCGGTTCCAAACTCGTAACCCTTCTTGACGAACTGGATCATCTCCCAGTCGCCGGCAGCCATGCCGTACTCCAGCATTCCCAACAGCGAGTAAAGATGGCCGTGAAAATGCATAGCCGCGCCCGTGAAGTGACCGTTCGCCTCGAACAGCCCTCCGTGGTAACGGATATAGCGGGCCAGCTTGCCGGAGAGGCTCAGCGCCGGTTCGTAGCCCGTGGACCTGTAGAACTGGGCCAGACCCATGGCAATCCAGCCGAAGGGCATGTTGCTCCAGGGGCCAATGGTCCCGTGGCCCACTTCGGGATCCGATATCCCGTTCACCCCGAAGACCCCTTGCGTAAAATAGGCATAATCTCCCCGGTGCACGGCCTGGCGGGTGAGGCCGTCCACGATCCTCTTTCCCACTTCCTTCCAGCGGGGGTCCCCGCTCGCCTGGTAGTAGACACCCAGGGCTCCCAGGAACCGGCCATTGGCGTACGGCTCGGTGTAGTGATCCCCTTCCGGCATCGCGGTGAACTGGGATTCGGAGAAACCTTTGTGTGCCCAGGAACGGCCCACCCGAGGGTAGTAGAGCAGCCCGTCCGGGCCCTGCATCTGCACGAGGACCTCCATCAGACGCTGCTCCACGTGCAGGTTCTGGCGGCTGCCGCTGGCCAGTCGTATCAGGGGCAGGGCCTCGTACAGCTTCATCTGCACGTGATCATTGAAGTCGTGGTACATGTAGGGCGGGTTGTTGCCCAGCACCAGGATAAAGTAAAGCTCGTAGTCCGCCTGCGCATCGGTTGGGCCGGTCAGGCCGTTGACCGCCAGCTTCGCCCGTTCAGCCAGATCCAGAGTGTCGGGTACCGAAGCCTGGTAGCGCTTTCCGCCGTAGGCCGGCAACTCGACTTCCGGCACTTCGGGGTCGATGTATTTGATTTGTGTGCTGCGCCTCGGTTGCTGTTGCCGGTCCATCCCGGCGGGGAGTTCCTGACCATGGAGCAGGGTAGCCAGCAGTCCGGATACTCCGATCAGTGCCACAGCCGCAACCGATCGCGCGGTGTGGCCAGCCCTCTTCTCAATCCCCCTGGATCCTCCTCTCTGCACCTATGGATGCCGTGTGACGCAGTCTGCAGGCCTCCGCCTCTATAGGCCCCCCGGGTCGATGTTTTGATTGAGCCGGAAGAGGTTGCCCGGATCGTATTTCTTTTTGAGCGCCACAAGACGCTCGAAGTTCCCGCCATAGGCCGCTCCGACGCGGTCCTGCTCGTCGTCGGGCATGAAGTTCACGTACACGCCGCCGGTCGCGTGGGGAGCGGTCGCATCGAAGAACTCCCTTGCCCAGGCGATGCACCGGCCGTCGTCTTCTGCGTCCTCCCAGCGGGTGTGAACGTTCATGACGTAGGCGGCATCCCGGGCCCAGTAGGCCGTATCGGTTGGAGCGACCCGGCTTTGAGCACCACCCATCTGGGCGATAAAGATCTCGGAGTGCGGGGAAGGAAGATTGCCAGCGTAATCCAGCATCGTCTCGATTGCGTCGTCAGTGAGGGCGGCGAAGTTGTGAGACTTCCAGTAATTTCTGGCGCCCGGTGTCAACAGAGGATCAAAGGCGGCTTGAAAGCCTGTGAATTCGTGAGGCGTGACGGCGTCGGCGATCGGGTCTCCGAAGCGCCGCAGGGGTTCCATCTCTTTCGCCCCTTCTTCCATGTCGCCAGCATACAGCAGCGCGAATACGAGAATGTCCGTCCCGTGCACCTCCTCAGGCAGGAAGGGGAGGGGCGGGGCTTTTCGCAGCACCACCCAGACGGTCAGGTTATCTGAGGTCCCGGCTGTAAAGTCACGGTAGAACTCGAGGGCTACCGTCGCTGCGCTGAAGGGGTGGACGATCAGGCCCGAAAGCACTTCAGGGCCTACTTTGTGGAGTTGAAACTCGAAAGAGGTCACAACACCGAAGTTGCCACCTCCTCCCCGGATTCCCCAGAACAGGTCCGTATGGTCTTCGGCACTGGCCGAGACGAGTTCTCCGTCGGCGGTGACGACGTCAGCGGCCAGCAGGTTGTCGATCGTCATCCCGTACTTTCGGCTGAGCCAGCCGAAACCGCCGCCCAGAGTCAATCCCGCCACGCCGGTCGTGGAATTGATTCCAACCGGGGTTGCCAGGCCGAAAGCCTGGGCCGCGGCGTCCAACTCCCCCAGCGTAACGCCGGGTTCGACCCGGGCCGTGCGGCTCTCGGGTTCTACCGACACCGATTTCAGGGCGGACAGATCCACCAGGAGGCCTCCGTCACAGACTGCCTTTCCCGCGATATTGTGCCCGGCTCCCCGCACGGCCAGGAGAACACCATGTTTTCGAGCGAAATTCACCGCCTGGACGACGTCACCGGCTTCGGCACAGCGAAGAATCAACCCTGGACGCCGGTCGATCATGGCATTCCAGATGGACCGCACCTCGTCGTAGTCGGGACTCTCAGGAGTGACCAGTTCACCTCGGACGCCGCCCGCTAGCGCCGAGAAATGGAACTCTTCCTCCGTGATCAGGGTTTCACCCCCATCCAGGGTGGTCATCGGGTAGTTCATGGCCTGTTTCCTTCTCTTTCCGTCTTGAGATCAGTCGTTGTGTCTCATAAGGATACATGGAAAAATCGAGCGTCGGAATTCCTGCCGAGAAGGTTGCCCCACGGTACCTGCGAAGTCGAGAATTCTCCAGCTGAAGACGAGCTCGACGCCCTGAAGGGCGATCCCTTCGGCTCCGGACTTTGGATCCACGTATTTCGTTAGAAGTCCGGTAGCTTTTCAAGGGCCGCGATCGAAGAGTTCCAGTACGTGGTTTCGCTCTGCGTCGGAAGGGTAACTCCCCTCGGTCCGATACTTCTCCTGGCGCTCCTTCAGCTCCGCCCGCACAGCTTCGATGTCGCTGGAGACACGAACAGGCTCGTCGCCCACAATCACCGGAATGGCCGCCGTGTGGGCCATGTGGTATTGCAGGATCCCCGTCCTGGCCCAGAGCAGATTCTTACGGCTGCCTTCTCCCCGGGCCGCCAGCCAGCAACTCCTGTCGACCTGCAGGCGATGACGGATCGAATGCCGGTAAACCCCGTTGTCACCCCGCTCGCCGAACGATTCGACCTTCAGGGCGCTGCCGTTGTGAACGATCTCCAGCAGGCGGATCGGCTGTGGACTCGCGATTTCAGCCTCAATCTCCACGGTTGAGCCCCCCGCGGGCAGCTCGATTGTCGAACCAAGACCCTGGCCATTGACCTTGAGGTCAATCATCGGCCCGCTCGAGACAAAGACCCTCCCGCTCTCCAGAGCACTCTTCCAGCGTTCGTAGTCAGTGGGATCCTCGGCCTGGACATAGGTCCGGGTTTCACCAAAAAATGGTTGCCAGGATTCGCGATAAGGGAAGTTGGGCAGATCCGTTCCCGCTACCGGCGGCAGGACAACCCCGCAGTTGAGCAGTCGATACCAGACATTCACGCGATAAAGGTGAGTGTTGGCCAGTTCTATGAATCCACTGGCCCCCAGCAGGGCGTCCAGGGTCGCGGTTGAGGCCCGGCCAAAGGTGCCGCCATGGGCCGCACCTCCAATCCCGCCCGCCTCACGGGTCTTGTTGAGTACGCTGTAGGAGGTCGGCCAGTGATGGGGGTGTGGGGGCTTACCCAGCCCTCCCACGGAGATCGGTTCGATCAGACTCCCCGGCAAAAAAAGGTTGTTGTGTCCCTGATAGGTGCCGCGGAACTCCTCGCCGGGGATCAGCAACGCTTTCTCACTTTTACCGACCCCGGTTTCGTCGTAGGCACGCTGTTGCCCCCAGCGACCGACAAAGTTCCCTCCTTTCAGAACCATGAAGTGGGCCAGCTCCAATCCATCGGCCTGGATCATTTCGAGCCAGATGGGATCCATCCCGCTTTCGGTCCGCTCGAAGTGCAGATGTTCGTCCATGGCAAACCAGCCTCGGTCCGAAAGGTCGCTCCAGCGCTCTAGTCGGACCGTGACTTCGTCGCCTTCCCGAAAGTCGGCCGAAGTCGACAGATACCGGTACCCTTTGGTCACCCACACCCTGCCGCGATCGGCTGAATCGTCGGGCAGGGGAATCCCAACGGGTCCGCGCCCTCGAGCGTAAAGAACGGTCCCGTGTTGTTTCTTCCCGGTGTGGCTGGAGGTGAAGTGAATGCCGTTTTCGTCCAGATAGTCGGGCGAGTAGAGACCGCCGTTCCATTCCAGAGAAAAGCGCGCCGGAATATCCTTCCCCGTCTGCGCATCCACTACGCGCAGGCGTAGAAGCGGTGTACCCGGTTTCAGAACCGTGGGGGCCTGGATCCGGAAGGTGGGCGCATCAAAACCATCAGCCGGCAGGTCATGGCCGTACGGGATGCCGTTCAGTAATAGAACCTGGATCGTCAGCAGCGATAAGCGATTCATTGGACTACGAGTTTCCACCGGGGAGCGGTACAAGGAAAAGCATAGCCTCTCTCAAGAGTCAAATCACGCGGGGAGGGGCACCAGATGGACAACAGCCCCTGGTCTACAGCGCCCCGCCCCTCGCGACCCCTCTTAGCGAATCCGCCCGACCGCATGGAAGGCGGGAAGGACGTGCTGCAGGTGCGAGGCCTGCAGAATGAGATGCAGTCGGCCTCTCTGCTCATCGTCGAGGCCCTCGGCAAGAGTCTCAACAAACTCCGCCTGGAGGTGACCTGCCGCTTCACGCAGGCTCCGGATTTCCAGGACCAGACCTCCGATGAGCAGGATTTCGGGATCCTCCGACTCGACTTCCTGGCTCAAACGCTCTTCCCGCATTCTGATCTCCAGGTGGATTTCCTGAAACCGGGGTTCAACTGCCTGGCGCAGCCCGATGAACTGCTCGACCTGCATGTCAGACAGCCCCAGAAAGCCGGAGACGATGACCAGCGGCTCCGGAAGGCCCGGTTCGGGACTCTCCAGTTGGGCGGGGGGCTCCTGGGCCACGAGCGGGCCGAAGCTCAAACTCACACCCACCAGCAGGATCCAGGACCAGTTTCCGATAGTGATCGACGGATTTCTCATGCTTGGCTCTCCTTCTTGTTTGGTTGCTCTTTGATGAAGGCGCACCTCGTCTGGGCCCACCTCACCGGTTTGTGAAAAAGACACAATTATTGGAATGAAACCCCGGGCGACGGCCCCGGGGTAAACGAGTTTTAGGGCGGCCCGCTGCGAGGCGCCTCTCCAGCAGGCTGGCCCGGCCCGGTTCGGCGCGGGTTCGAAGGAGGCCTCAGGCGGCGCAAGTGCTCCTGCTGTTCCTCACTGAGGGTGTTCTTGATGCGCACGGCCAGGGTCATGTGAGTGCGTTTGATCTGTTTCTCCAGTTCGAGCACCTTCTCGAGCTGCTCCAGGGCCTGGCTCTCATCCGAGCTGGACTGGCGCAAGAGTTCGGAAAGGCTCTCTACTTCCCGCTGCAGCCTCCACTGAAAGCCGGTGAACTGGGACTGGGCCTGCTGGACCTGAGCAATGATGTAATCCTGTTGCTCAACGGACAGTCGCAGGGCCCCTTGGTGCTGCATGACCAGCTCGGGCGGAAACAGATGACGCTGCAGGGGATCCATCTGCTGGGCACCGAGTGGAACCAGGGCGATCAGGCCAAACATCAGAATAGTAGTGGCTTTCTTCATTTATCTGTCCTCTCTGGATTCTCTCTTCTGAGAGTGTGAGTCCCGGTCGACCGGTCTTGGCGCTATCGATGGGGCAAAAACGGAAAGCGCAGAGGTCGGATAGCCGGAGTCGCCCAGCCGTGGAGCCCGGCCCATGACATCGCCGCCCCCGGCCCCGAGCAGGAATCCCGTCGGCGAGCGCCACTCTGATAACGAAGGCGGAACCCCCGGCGGGAAGCCGAGGCGGATCACCAGAACCGCCGAAGCGATGAGGAGCAGGACGAACATGGCTCCTGCGGGCAGCCAGGAGCGCCGCCATTGCAAACCCGCTCGGGGTGCGGATTGCAGCAGGCTGTGCAGCCCTGGGGCCTCCGACCGGTCTCCCGACTTCTGGGCCTCAAACAGCTCTTTGATCTTGTCGTGGCCAGATGCTTTCATGGTTTGCTTCCGATTCTTCCAAATGACGTTTCAATCGCTCTTTTCCCCGCTGATAGTGGACGCGAGCGCTTCCCACGCTGATGCCCAGTGTGGCGGCTGCCTCATCCACCGTCATCTCCTGGTAAAAGACCAGGTGCAGCAAATCTCGCTGGCGTGGAGAAAGCTGCGCCAAAAATCCGCTCAGAAGTCGGGCCAACTGGGCCTGATAGAGCTGCGTTTCGGCAACAGGTTCCGGGTTTGCGGTTTCCACCGGAGCCCCCGACGCCGGCCCCTGAAGGCGCCGCAATAAACGCCGTCTGAGACTTGCAGCCGTGTTTCGAATCACTCCGAAGATCCAGGTCTTGAAGTCGGATCGTCCGCCAAACCGGGCCCTCCCTTCCAGCACCTTCAGGAAGGCAGTCTGGACGACCTCGGCGGCTTCTTCGCGATCTCCGCGGCAGCAATGGACGGCCCAGCCATAGCTCGCGAAGTAATGGTCTTCCAGGAGCTTTCGCAGTTGGCGCGGGTCCATTCGGTTTCCCTGATCTCGTGTGCCGGATCATTGTCGTTCAGACAATGAGTGGCTTCAGGTACCGCCATCATATGACACTCGCCGGCCCAAATGTGCACGGGGAGCTTCCGACTTCTGACGGCCGGTGGTGAAGTCCTGCGCTCTGGGCTTAGTCACTCCTGGACCCGCTCGACGAACACCAGTCGGGCGTCCTTCCGGGCCGTGCCGTCAGCGTTTTCCGTCCACGCCTCGAGGTCCTCCGCGGGGCTCGTCCTGAGCGACACAAGTAGAAAAGCGCAGCGGTCAGTCCCGGGTGACACGTCGATCCGATGCTCCCCACCCTGGAGCTTCAGGACGGCGACGCGTCCTGTCCCGGCTTTCTCGAAGAAGCGGAGCGAGATCCGGTACACTCCTTCGACTCCCACGGCCAGCGGCCAGTGGCCGGCTTCTCCCCAGTTATTCCAGGGGTGAGTCTCCGCTTTGCGATGGTCGTGAAAGGTGAGCATGGCGGGATTCTGATGAGGCGTGCCCACTACGATCCGGATGTTGGAGCCGTCCCGCTCGGAGGTCACGTCCTCAAACCAGGTGTCGTAGCTCGCAAGCATCGCCTCGACGATCTCCGGGTGCCGGCCAGCGATGTCTTTCATCTCCAGCGGGTCGGTTCGCATGTCGTAGAGTTCCAGCGGCGCTTTGTCCGGATCCGCCGCCGGCCGGGGACGGACCTGGTGGGAGCGGACCAGCTTATAGTTCTGCGAGCGGGCAGAGAAGGCCTGGCGTCGGACCGGTTGGGGACGGGGGTCCCACTGGATATGGAGGGTCCGGTCAGGCCATTCAGGAGCCTGGCCGGTTAGAAGCGGCAGCAGGCTCAGGCCATCGACCTCGAGTCCCCCGGGGAGTGCTACCCCGCAGGCTTCGAGGATGGTGGGCAGAAGGTCGATGTGGGCAGCGATCCGGTCCACTGTCCGGCCGGCCTTGATCCGGGCCGGCCAGCGCACGAACAACGACGACCGGATTCCGCCTTCGTAAAGCCGCGTCTTGACGCCTCTCATCCCCGCGTTGTAACGCGGCGGAGGATTGCCCTCGGTCCAGGGCTTCCCCACGACGCCGTTGTCGCTGAGGAACATCACCATGGTGTTCTCACTCAGGGCCAGTTCGTCGAGCCGCGCCAGGATTCGCCCGATGTTCTCGTCGGCATTGGTGATCATCGCGTAGCGCAACTCGGTGTCCCAGGCTAGATTCTCGAGAGGCCACCCCACGGCGGGAAAGTCACCGGGCTTCAGTTTCATCTCGCGGTAAGGCGTCAGGTACTTCTCGGGCACGAGGAGGGGGGTGTGAGGGACGTTGTACGGCACATAGACAAAGAAAGGTTCAGTGCGGTGCTTTTCGATGAACGCGATCGCCGCATCCGTCAGGATGTCGGTGATGTAGTCCTTCCTGCGGACCAGCTTCCCGTTGCGCTCCAGCAGCGGGTCGAAGTAGTTCGTGGGTGCCGGGTAAAACTCGCTGCCGACCGCACCCCCGCGGTGCACCAGCGACATCTCGAAACCCTGATCCATCGGCCGCATCGGATAGTTGTCGCCCAGTTGCCACTTTCCGAAGACCGCGGTCCTGTACCCGGCGGCCCGCAGCGGTTCGGCGATCGTCACCTCGTCGGTGTGGATCATGGCGTGGCCAAAGGCGCCGCTGAACATCCCGCTCCGGTACTGATCGCGGCCGGTCATAAGCGACGCCCGGGTGGGGAAGCAAAGCGGACTCACGTAGCCCGGATTATGCAAGAACCGTAGTTCGGTGTTGAAAAACGACTCGAGAAGTGGCCCAACTCGGAAGCGGGCAGGTGTGACAGGCGGATTTGCGAAGAATATGGGTTGGCGAGGCGTCTGAGTGGTTTGGGGAGTGAATTTCAGACAGATCTGGGCCTGGATGAGTGTCGGAAGCGGTTTTTCGGGGGAGCTGGGAAAAGCTAACTGGAGTTGAGGCGACTCAAGACGAGGTGGAAGAGGGGTTGTTCGGGAAAGGCTGAGGAAAGATGGACCCAGATGCGTCGAGTGGTTTGTCGGATCCGGGCCCCAATCTTGAGGATCCGACGACGTAAGGTTTCGATTTCGAGCTTGTGCCAGGGGGTTCCGTGAAGATAGTCGCGCAGGCGAACGAACATCTGGTAAGCCAGTGCATGCAGGAGGAGTCGAAACTGATTGGCCAGGAATCGATGACAGCTGAGTCGGTCCATGCTCAGATGATTCTTGAAGGCCTTGATGAAGTTCTCGGTCTGCCCTCGGTTTGTGTAGTGGTCATAAAGTGATTGGGAGCAGAGATCGTCCCGGTTGGTAACTACAAAGCGACGATTGATCCCACGCTGATCGACCTCCACTTTGACAATGACGCGACGGGATCGATCCCAGCTGTGGGCTCGATAAAGAAACTCGTCAAACTGACGTTGTTTTTCCTCCAGCTCAAGGAACCTTTCCCGAGTCGAATCCAGCAGGGGCTCGACCACTCGCTGCAGGCGAGGGTTTCGGCTTAACCCGATGACATATTGGAGTTTATTCTCTTCACATTCACAGAACTCGTAGAGCCGAGGCGTGGCAAAGCCGCTGTCGGCCCGAATCTCAATCTCGACATCCGTCCCCACTGCTTGTCGGATGGCCTCCACGACTCGCTTCAGAATGGGCACGATGTGAGAGGCAGCCCCCTTGTTGCCAGGTCTCAACACGGCACAGACCAGGTCTCCCGTGTCGGCATCGAAGATCAGCAAAGGATGCAAAATGTGGTTTCGGTAATACCCGTGGTAGAAGGAGAACTCCTGTTGGCCGTGAGTGTGGTCGTCGGTACTGTCCAGATCCAGGATGATCTTGCTGGGACGTCTCTTCTTCAGGGAGCGCACATAACGGCCTAGCAGCCACCGGCTCAGACGCATCAGATCCTTCTTGGTGACGGAGTTCTCCAGGCGGGAGAAAGTCGGCTGGGTGGCCAAATCGGGATCGCTCTCTGGCAACTGATCACAGACTGTCTTGAGCATCGGATCCGAGCGCAGCGTATCGGCGTCGTTACAGTCTTCGTAGCCGGCCACGATCTGCAAGACTCGTTGTCGGATCAACTTCAACAGGTCATGACGAATGTAGCGTTGGTCTCGACTTTCCGAAATACAGGAACTGAAGCCCTCGCACAATCGATGTTGACGATCCAGCGATCCAAACAACAACCATCCTGCGTCGGAAGTGAGGCTCCCCCCATCAAAACGAGCCGTGATGTTTCTGTGGCTATGAAATGGCAGGGTATTCTGGCAGACTGTTTTTGACATTGCCGTAGCTCCTGTTTAGGGTCTTTGTTTCTCTAAACCCTTTTATATCAGAGAGCTACGGCCTTTTTTACTGGGCCCACATCTCACTTGAATTTAGATCTCTTGCATAATCCGGGGTAGAAGGATTGGAAGCGCACCCCTTCCCGGGCGAGCTGGTCCATGTGGGGAGTCTTTATCCTGGGGTTGCCGTGGGCGCCCACGTCGCCGTACCCCTGATCGTCGGTCATGATCAGGATCACGTTGGGCCGGCGATCGGCCCGGCCTGTGGTTTCGGCGAGCGTCCAGGCCGGGATGAGGCAGAGAAAAGCGAGAAGAGCCCGGGGTGCGGTCACGGCATATTCTCTTCCTTGAGCCCCGCCACGGGCTGGGTGGCGAACTGGTCCGGGCGAGTCTGAACCACCGTGGCCCCGACCCATCCTTCTGCCCAGGCCTTGAGCGTTCCTTCGAAGTTCGAAAAGTCGACGGCTGCACTCCAGGGGAACTTGTCGGTCTCGTCCACGAAGGCCGAGAGCTGGCCCATCGGATCCAGAACAATCTCGGCCGTGGCCACCTGCTCACCCCCATCGCCCACCAGTTCCAGTGTGAGCCGCACCGGGACTTCTTCCAGGTTCATGACAGCGAGCCCCGTTTTGACTGCATTTCCCAGAGCCTTGATGGGAGCCACGAAGTGCGCCAGAGCCTCACTGTTCTGCACGCCTGCCAGCCCCACGGCGCCGCTGAAGACGATGACTCCTGCCAGCGGACGATTGGAGCAAATCGTCACCGAGCCGACGACCAGATCGCCCTCTCCGTCGGTTTCGAGCGCGACTTTCCCGTCGGCGGGAATGACGACGTCCTCGAGCAACCCGTCGACCTCGGTGCCGTTGAGATCGACCGAGAGTGGCAATCCGTCCTGCCCTTTCAGGATGACATCCGCCGTGGTGGGGTTTTCTCCGTCCAGGGAGACCAGGATAATCTCGCTGGCCAGGACTCCCAGGCCGTCACCGAACTGGGCGAAATAGAGTTTGTACTCGGGCTCAAAGGCGATGCCCCCGAACACAGGTGTTACGCCCGTCAGGTTTCGGATCGCCGATACCGACACAAAAGTGCTGGACGATTTTTCCTGGTCGAACCTGAAAACTCCAAAGACCGGCGCGGCATCAAAGAAGTTCCCCTTGGAATCGAAGGCGATTCCTCCGTCCCCGTCTGGAGTGGCACTTGAGAAGGGTCCCACTCTCCACCGCCTGAAGGCGGTGGATTCGACATGCGACTGAAGTCGCCTAAAGACCTCGCTTCGCTCGCAGGCTGACTACTCAGTGACCCGAAAATCGTCGTCTCGGGTCTCGACATCTTGGGTTTCTATATACTCTGCAACCATCGTATCGCTCACATTCCCAGTCGTCGCCACGAAGTACCCTCGTGCCCAAAGATGTCGTCCCCAAAACTCCTTGCGCAACTTGCGGTGATCTTGCAGTAGATGATGCGACGTTTTCCCTTTGATCGCCTGCATCACTCGGCTCGGCGCCAATCTCGGCGGCACATCCAACAACAAATGCACATGATCGGGTCGCACATGCCCCTTCACGATCTCGATATCCAACGATCGGCAAATCTCTCGCGTCAGATCCCGCACCTCTTTCCCGATCTCTCCTCGCAGAGCCGGCTTGCGGTACTTGGTGATGAACACAAAGTGATATCTCAGCCGATACACTGCATGCGAACTTTTCCGATACTCAGACACCTCCGCAGTGTACCCCCAAGCCTCCTGAAGGCTTCGCCTAAAGGCGAGGGGGTTCACCCATCCCAGAGTGGGACCCTAAGGTCTGCTGAAGCTGGGCATGGCTCAAAAACGTCTCGATCTCACCAGTTTGAGAAATCCGCAAGATTCGGACACTTGGATTATCGCCAGTACCGTCGTCGACGATCAGGATGTCGCCATTGGGCGCCCGGGTGGCAAACTGATCGGGATCCTGAAAGGGAAAGCCGGATCGGACCAGGGCAATCTCCCCGTTTGCGCAGATCCGGAACACCGCGTCCGGAGTGCCGTCGGAGAAGACCCAGATATCTCGATCCGGGCCCGCCGCAATGCCTTTCTCCACGTCGACCTGGGATCCACCGGGCAACAAGGCGAGAAAATCTGCCTTTCTGGCCGCGACGGTGACCGCGCCGGTTTGGGGGTCGATCTTCAGAACCGCCTCGTTCTCGTCCCGGTCATCGGTCACGTAGAGAAAGCCATCGGACCCGAAGACCATGCCGTCAAGATCAACCTCCGTGGCCGGGACGCCCAGCGCTCGAACAATCATTTGTTCCGTGGTGAGCACGAAAAGCTGCCCGCCGGGTGGGCGCTTCAGAATCGTCTCCGTTTCCGATTCAATGAAATACAGCGCACCCTGGGTGTCGAAGGCAATACCTTCATTATCGAGTTCCACATCCGAGCCGTTAATCACGGCCAGGATTTCGGCCCTGGTGATTTCGACACTGACGTCCCCCTCTTTCGTAATCCGCAGCACGCATTCACACCCATCGTCGAGAGCGATCAGGTCACCGGTGTTGCGAAAGGGCAGGAGCAGTTCCCGCAGGGGCACCCGGAAGTCATTGGGAGCCACCGGCTGGGTGGCAAACTGATCCGGACGGGTCTGAACCACGGTGGCCGCCACCCATCCGTCCGCCGATGCTCTCATGGTTCCGTCGAAGTCCGAGAAGTCGACTGCTTGATCCCAGGGGAATTGTTGCGCCTCATCCACGAACGCAGACAACTGGCCCATGGCAGCCAGAACAACCTCGGCTGTGGCCAGGACTTCACCGTTATCACCCACCAGCTCGAGGGTCAGTCTGACCGCGATCTCTTCCAGATTCACGACCGCGATACCGGTTCGTATCTGTACTCCGACGGCCCTGATGGGAGCCACGAAACCCCGCTGGGCTTCACTGCTCTGCACCCCGGCCAGGCCTACTGCTCCACTGAAGACAATGACGCCCGCCAGGGGTTTGTTGGAGCAAATCGTTACGGAGCCGACGACCAGGTCGCCCTCGCCATCCGTGGTCAAGATGAGTTTGCCTTGAGCCGGAACAACCACGTTCTGCAGAAGCCCGTTCACGACCGCCCCATTGAGATCAACCGGGAGTGGACCGCCGTCCTGACCCTTCAGGATCACATCGGCCCGGGTCTCCATTTGCGGGTCCAGTGAGACCAGGATGATCTCGCTCGCCAGCAGGCCCAGCCCGTCCCCAAACTGTGCGAAGTAGAGCTTGTATTGGGGCGCAAACGCGATGCCGCCATCGAGATGGGGGACCATCCCGGTGACGGCGGTTATGGCCTCGTCCGTCGCCCAGACCTGGCCGGCCAGCGCCTCGTCGAATTGCAGAACCACTCCCCCCGTTGGGTCGGCGAAGTAAAAGGCTCCATACCCATCGAAGGCGATCGCCCCGCCGGCATCGATGGGCCCTCCTAAAACGCCTTCGATCTGGGCTTTGGTCAGAAAGGTGCTGACCTGGCCGGCGCTTGTGATTCGGACGATCCGGCCGGCTGCTTCTACAGTCAGAAGGTCCCCGGCAGGCGCTCGTGTGGCAAAGCCCTCGGGCTGGTTCAGCGGATTGCCAAAGGTGAGGATTCCGATGGTCCCGTCGGAGCAAATCGAGTAGACGAGATCCAGGTTGCCCGCAGAGACCAGGTAAATGAGACCGTCCTGCCCCCCCACGATGCCCTTGCCGATATCCGGCGGGCACCCACAGCCGCCAGATCGGCTCGCCTTACGGCCAGCCAGGCCGTGCCGGCGGCCGGATCGACGCCCAGGACACTCTGGCTCTCTCCATCCACCACGTAGAGGAAACCGCTGGTAGCAAACGTCATACCCATCAGATCGACGTCGGCCACACCCATGGCCGCAAGAATGGAATCTCGCGAGATGAGGATGCTCAGGTTCCCTTCGGTGGTTCTTTTGAGAATCGTGTCGGACTCAGCTTCGGTGAAGAACAGATTGCCCAGGTAGTCAAAGGCCAGACCGCGTTGTGACAGATCAACTTCGGCTCGGCCGGTTACGGCCAGGATCTCCGCTCTGGTGACGGCAATGCTGATCTCGGCCCCGGGACTGGCCTACAGGATGCAGCCGCAATTGGAATCCATGAGATAAAGATCGCCGGTGTACTCGAAGGGGATTGGAAAATGCTCCTGCGCCGTGGCGCCCAAAAAGGGAGCCAGACCGATGGTGAGAATGAGGAGACCGGCTGCGTTGTGTACCTGTCGAAAAGAACGTTGCAGAATAGGTTTCATTAGACGATCCTCCAAGAACCCCGCTTCCTGTCCTGAATAGACATCTACCAGTCCAGGAGGCCCAGTTGACATTTGCCCAGTTCGGTCAGGTCGTGGGGTGTCGCCCGACCCTGGTAGTTCACCTCGTAGTTTTCAGCCGCGAAATCGGGTGGACTTTCGCCGCTGAAAAAGGAGGCTTTCTGTTTCTGTAGATACGCTGCGTTCTTGGCACAATCAGGGGCCGCTCCCACGTATATGACGTTGGCGTATCCGGAACCGCGGTTGACGTCTTCAACGGCATGTGCCACATCGGTATGCCAAAAGACCGCGTCGCCCGGTGCAACTGCGGGAATAGAAACCAGACCGGCCATCAGCGGGGCGTGCCATTGCTCCGTGACCGATAACGGGCGGCAAGGCGTGGCACCCGCCACTTCATCTTCCGGAACGTCATCGCAGAGCCCGCGCAGCAGGTGATACGCGATCCCCCGAATAATCGGGATCAACTGCAGGGTTCCGTCACCGGGGCCCTGGGGCGTCAGGGCGGTCCAACCCTGATAGGTCCGAAAGGCGCTGCACACCGCGGGAGACGGAATCTCCTTTGCCGCGACACGATAGGCGCCGTCGAACGGATCGTACTTTCGCCAGTTTCCCGAGAACACGTGGCGGTAGACCTTCCGATAAGTGGGATCGATCCACCGCTCCACCGACCCCGCATCCATGTGTGGCGACAGGCCCAGGCTGTCGTCGCCCGGTTCCCGCCGTCGGATGCGGTCGGCGTAAACGCACTGCCGGTCCGGGTGGAAATAGACTTCATTGCCGCGGCGGCTGATCCACAACCGGTTCAGAAAAGCGGTGGTCCGGGCCATGGTTTCGGCTTGCCGGCAATGGACCTGGGGGCGAGACCAGTAGACCCCGAAAATCTGCGGGCGACCCGATTTCAGGTCGCTGAAGTACTGGTCCAGCGAAGGGTCGACCTCGGTTTCGTAGTATCCGTTTTCGGTGATGTACGCGCCCAGTTCGTCATTCCATGTTTCGGCCTGCTCGCGCTGGATCACCTGGCGGATCACGACGGCCCCGCGGCGCCGGATATCGTCGATCACGGCCGGTTCGACTTCAGCGGCGGCAATAGTCGGGTAATCCAGTTCCGGAATGACCGGTTCGCCGCGTTCCTGGCGCTCGCGAATGTCGGCCACTTCCTCCTGAATATGAGCCTCGACTTCCTTCAGGACGTGGTCCAGGTTCGGCAACTGCCGGCGCAGCATCCGTTTGGTTTCAACGATTGTTTCGGGAACAGTTTCCAATGAGAGGAACATGGCCTATGAGAAATCCACTCGATATTTCAGCTCCTCTCCGGCCGCCAGTCGGTCCAGATTCTCCACGCAGACTTCCCCCCGCAGGCGAACGGTGCCGTGGGTGGTCCCGGCGATGTGGGGCAGCGCGTAAAAGTTCGGGTGTTTGTAGACCGGATGGTCCGGCTGGGGACGAACCCCCGCGTGAACGTCGGTGCCGATGGCGGCGATCCGATCGTCCAACAGCGCCTGGTACAAGGCTTCCTGGTCGACGAGGTCACCCCTGGCGGTGTTGATGAAACTGGCCGTCGGCTTCATCAATCCGATTCTGGACGCACTGATGATGCCCCGGGTTTCGGGGGAAAGCGGCAGGTGCAGGGAAACAAAGTCCGCCTCAGCGAAAACGCGGTCCGTGTCCTCGGGCTTGCCCACGAACTGGGGCTGATACTCATTCAGCGTGGTGGCGTCGATCTCCAATGGCTCGATGATCATCAGCCGCAATCCAAGTGGCCGGGTCAGACGGGCCAGTTCCCGCCCGCTGGCCCCGAAACCAATCAGGCCCAGTACTTTCCCCTCAAGTTCCTCTCCCATGGGAAGGTACAGTTCACCTCGCTGGAGGACCTGCTGGGCTTCGTTGTAGCGGTGCACGATCATGAGCATGAACATGACGGCCGCTTCCGCCAGACCCAGGGCACTGGTGCTTCCCGGGCAGTTGCAAACCGGGATACCGGCCCGGCGCAGCATGTCCATGTCGAAGTGGTCGTAACCGACAGTCACGATTTGCCAGAGCCGTGCCTGACCGCCGGCATCCACCAGTTCCTGGGTAGCCGAAGCTCCGCCCATGTCCACCACCGCGTCGATGTCTGAAAACTGCCCTGCGACCTCCCTGGTCGGGTCGAAAATGCGGACAGTGTGCCGCTCAGCGATCAGCGCAGTAATGCCTTCATCCCACAGGGCATTTCCCTTGGCCTGTTTCAGATAAATAACCTGCAGTTGCGCCATTCATCCTCTCCCTTCTATGGCCCGATCAGATCGCCGCGTGGAAGCGGCTCCTACACTGTGCCCGTCCTCCAGCATCCTCAGCGTAGGAGGGCCTTCCATGGCCCGAAACACAACGGCGCGGCATAAGCCGGCCGCTGACGGTGAGCTCACGCTCTACCGTTCTGTTGGTCGCCGCAAGGAAGCGGCTCCCGCGTTGTGGTCGTCCTGAAATCGTCACGAAAACCAGCTTGCCACCTCCCGCAACCCCGCAACAGGGTCGCCGGTGGGCCAGTACTCCAAGCCTAGATAACCGTCAAAGCCCGCGCTTCGGATGGCGCTGACTATGGGCGGATAGTTGATTTCTCCATTGGTCAGCTCGTGCCGGCCCGGATTCCCTGCCGCGTGGAAATGACCAATCTTGTCAATACCTTTCGCAATATTGGCGATCAGGTGGCCTTCACTGATCTGCTGGTGATAAATGTCGAAGATCACCTGCACATTGGGGCTCCTGACTTCATCTATGATTTCGAACGCTTCCTGTGAGTGGACCAGGTAATAGCCGGCATGATCAACCTGCAGGTTCAGAGGCTCGATGACCAGGGTGATCCCCGCCTCCTCCAGGAACGGCGCCGATTCCTTGAGACCATCGACCAGGCTGGCATGCTGCCCTGCGCGAGGGACGCCTGCGACTTCGTCCCCAACCTGCGAAATGAGGGTCTGACAATCCAGCTCGGTGGCCACGGCGATCGACTCGCGCAGGCCGGTAATGTAATCGGTGCGGAGTTCCGGCCGCACCAGGCTGATGAACCTGGTGCAGCAGGCGGCCACCGCCAGGCCGTGCTCGTCCCTCGCCAGGATCAGGGTGTTGAGATCCTTGTCCCACCAGCTCCAGAACTCAAACGTATCGATGCCGGCCGACCTGACCTGCTCGAGCGCGTCGGATACAGGTTGGCCCTCGAAGACAGCGTCGATGCAAACAGACGGCTTAAACGGCATGTCTCATCTGAAGCGGGACAACCCCCATCGGCCCCAATATGACGCAGCGGTCTCCAAGTAGCAACACCATGAGGAACATCTTGCTAGTCCCGCACTGCAAGGTTGCCGGCCTTCGTGGTGCGCGATCCATCTCACCGGGTTGATCGGTGTGCCCTGCTAGCATGACATTCAATGAAAAGCTCTGCCCTGTTCAAGAAGGAGCTTCTGCTGCTGGCCATAGTTCTGGTTCTGATGCTCGTCATCGGCCACGGCGTCCTCCCGCCCTGCGATCGCTTTTTTCGCGACCTTGATCGTCCTTATGATTTCACGCTCGAGGTTGGCGGGCGGCGACTCAGTGGCAACTCGGGCAACCCTTTCGGGTATTCCCTCATCTACCTCATACCGCTTTTCCCCGAGGGTGTGAATTTTTCTCTCGATTTTCACGGAATGACCTTCGAGGGGAATTCTCGCAGCTATACAGATCGCACCATGCTCGTTTCGGGTGCCTACGAAAAAGGGATCCTGTACTTCATGCGAGATACGATGAGGGCGCTTGCCCCCGACGGCGGAACCTTCATGGATGCCGGCGCCAACACCGGTCAGCATTCCCTGTTCATGTCCCCCTATGTGGCCCGGATTCATGCCTTTGAGCCGTGGAAGCCGGTCCTGCGACGTTTTGAGCGGATGATCGAGATCAACGGGGTCAAGAACATTGTCGTCCATCCGGTTGGTCTGGGCGAGCGGCGGGAGAGTCTTCCCTTTTTTGAGCCGCCCGGGTACAACCTCGGAATGGGCTCTTTCGTCGAAGGCTTTGCCTATGAGCTCGAGTACAGCAGCGGTGAGCTTCAGATCGTGCCAGGAGACAATTGGCTGGCCGAATGCGACAGCCCTGGCTTCGAACTGATCAAAATGGATGTGGAAGGATTTGAGAAGCCAGCCCTTAAGGGGCTCCGTCAAACACTGATCTCGAGCCGGCCGGTGATCGTTGTGGAAGTGACGCCGGGTAAGAACACCGGGTTCCAGAACGAAGAAGATCTGATGTCGGTCCTGCCCGACGATTACGGCTATCTCGAAATCAAGGAAGACGCCACTCGCCGGTGCCAGGGCTTTTATGAGCTAGTCGAATATACTGGGGAGTTCGAGCCCCCGGGCCAACCTTACCTGGTTCTTTTCCCCCTCGAATTGAAGGGCAGGATTCCCGCTGCCAGTGTGTCGGACGAAGGCCGCTGTTGACCGCGCCGAGATCGTGGACCTGCATCTCGCGGAGTTCGCTTCCTGGATTCCTGAGAGGACCTCAACGGTAACTAAACCGGACGTGTCGATGTCTGCAATGAATCCATCTGACTAGCAGCCACGTTCCCGGTTAAGTCGGAGTCGATTTGACGTGACAACCACCCTCAGCACCCAGATTCTCTTTATCGCACTCGCCGTCCTTATCGGCCTGGGGAGTTCTCTTCAGGTCTCCATGATCTCGGCCATGGGCCGGATGCGCGGCCCACTGGAAGCATCGTGGGTGTCTATGCTGGCAAGCCTGCTCGGCATGGTTATTCTTCTCGGATGCCAGGCCTTGCAACAACGTGGACTCCATCTCCCGGTGCCATTCGAGCGGTGGTGGGTATTCGCCATCGCCGGCACACTCTTCGCAGTATCGCTGGCCCTGGCGATGAGAGGCATCGCGCCCTACTTTGCCCTCACTGGACTGCTGGCCGTTCCCTTCTTGATCGGAGCTGGATTTCTCGCGCCGCGGCTCGGAGTAGGACTGTTCTTGAGCGCCGTCATCGCCGGCCAGATGACTGGCTCCGTACTGCTCGACCACGTCGGTGCCTTTGGCCTCGATATTCAGAGAATCACCGTATATCGAGCACTCGGAGTCGCACTACTCTTCGGAGGGGTCAGCCTCATTCGCGGGTTTCGGTGAGGCATCAGACGTTCCTTAAACCTGAAAGGTGTTGCGGCTAGCGTTTCTAATAGGATTGCCCCAGACCTTGGCGTTGGGGATGGTCACAGTTTCGTCATCGTTTGCAAACAGGACGCAGGCGGCCAGGTTGACTTCGATCACTTTCCCGGTAATGCCGGCCACGTTGACGGTTTCGCCAACCACAAAGGGCCGTTTGATAAGAATGAACATTCCCGCTGCGAAATTTGCCAGCACGTCTTTAACCGCAAACCCCACCACGAAGCCGGTGACACTCAGCCCGGCGATAAATCCCGACACATTGAAGCCAAGGTTCCCGGCAATCAGGCTGATCAAAAGCACCCACAGGAACCACCTGACGCTGCGCTGGCAAAGAATTTCCAGGGGGCGGTCATACTCCACCTTAGAGAAAAATTTTCCCAGATTGTGATCCACCACCCAAATAAGAATAATCCCAACCAAAAGGCCGATGGCTGCCAGACTCCAGGGCAGGTAGCGTTGGGATATGTAGGCCTGAGCCTGGGCGATGGTTTCTTCGATCATTAAAGAGCCGTTCTAAGCATGCGAAGGTCTGATTATCTCAGATATTGGCTGTGAAGTGTGCGCCGTCCGATCCGAAAATTCAGCCGAGTCAGTGTCGGACCGACCAGACGCTGCCTTCGAGGCTCTGCGCCTCGACCGTCCTTCACGGTGTGCGTGAAGTAAATTAGTGGAGTAGATTAACGGGCGACCCTAATGGAGGACCCAATTCACAATGAACGATGGCAAAGCCTGGATTGAATCACGGGAAATGCAGCCGCACCCCGAGGGTGGTTGGTTTCGGGAAGTCTACCGTTCCCACGAGACAGTTTCACAACACTGCCTGCCTGGTCGCTTCACGGGTGACCGGGCATTTTGTACGGCGATCTATTTCCTGCTGGATGGGTCGGACTTTTCGGCGTTCCATCGGATACGGCAGGACGAGCTGTGGCATTTCTACGATGGCACCTCGCTGACGATTCACATGATCGATTCCGGCGGCGATTACTCCACGATCAGTCTGGGTAGGGACCCGTATGCCAACGAACAGCCGATGGCCAGCGTGCCTGCCTGCTGTCTGTTCGGTGCGACAGTTAAGGCCGCCTGTTCCTATGCGCTGGTCGGCTGTACCGTGGCCCCTGGTTTCGACTTTGCCGACTTCGAGCTGCCAACTCGTGACGAGCTCCTGGAACAGTACCCGCAACATCGACAGATCATCGAAAGGCTGACGAGGAAACCCTGACTCATCGGTCGATCTCCTACTCGTCCTCGGCTGCGATCCTGACCATGATGTGGGCGTAGGGCGTTCCCTTCCACATCACGTAGACCGGATCGCTCGGATCGGTGGAAAGCCCTTCCAGGGCGGCGGCGTCCGGCACCAGGATCATCAGGTGCGGCCCTTCCTGGATCCAGTCGTTGTCATCAGTGGGCTCGGTGGCGTAGGGATCGGTATTGCTGACGCCGATGGCCTCACCCTCCCCGGCAAGCATGTAGGAGATACTGAATTCCTCGACATCGATGGGCTGCTTATTCATCATGGCAGAGAGCAGAGCGTCCCACTGGGGACGGTTGCACATCGGCCCTATGACGGTCGAACCCGGGTAGCAGGTCCAGCCGTTGGTCCCCTCTCTGAGCACCGTGCCGTCCATAGTCTTGACAGCCGCTTGTTTCGAAATCACAGGGGGAGCTGCAGTCTCAGCGTCGGCAATGAGCTCAGCTTTGCCTTTCCCCGCCTGTGCACTGCAGGCTACCGTCACACAGAAAACCCCAAATACGAGGCACTTCATAAGACCCTCCTTGGAAGACTAACGAAATCAGATTGAGGGCTCACTCTGTTACATTCGCTGGCCCTGGACAAGCCGGGAAAAAGTTCAGATTATGGCTTAGGGTCCCACTCTGGGATGGGTGAACCCCCTCGCCTTTAGGCGAAGCCTTCAGGAGGCTTGGGGGTACACTGCGGAGGTGTCTGAGTATCGGAAAAGTTCGCATGCAGTGTATCGGCTGAGATATCACTTTGTGTTCATCACCAAGTACCGCAAGCCGGCTCTGCGAGGAGAGATCGGGAAAGAGGTGCGGGATCTGACGCGAGAGATTTGCCGATCGTTGGATATCGAGATCGTGAAGGGGCATGTGCGACCCGATCATGTGCATTTGTTGTTGGATGTGCCGCCGAGATTGGCGCCGAGCCGAGTGATGCAGGCGATCAAAGGGAAAACGTCGCATCATCTACTGCAAGATCACCGCAAGTTGCGCAAGGAGTTTTGGGGACGACATCTTTGGGCACGAGGGTACTTCGTGGCGACGACTGGGAATGTGAGCGATACGATGGTTGCAGAGTATATAGAAACCCAAGATGTCGAGACCCGAGACGACGATTTTCGGGTCACTGAGTAGTCAGCCTGCGAGCGAAGCGAGGTCTTTAGCCCGGATTATGCAAGAGATCTAAATTCAAGTGAGGTGTGGGCCCAGAAAAAAGGCCGTAGCTCTCTGATATAAAAGGGTTTAGAGAAACAAAGACCCTAAACAGGAGCTACGGCAATGTCAAAAACAGTCTGCCAGAATACCCTGCCATTTCATAGCCACAGAAACATCACGGCTCGTTTTGATGGGGGGAGCCTCACTTCCGACGCAGGATGGTTGTTGTTTGGATCGCTGGATCGTCAACATCGATTGTGCGAGGGCTTCAGTTCCTGTATTTCGGAAAGTCGAGACCAACGCTACATTCGTCATGACCTGTTGAAGTTGATCCGACAACGAGTCTTGCAGATCGTGGCCGGCTACGAAGACTGTAACGACGCCGATACGCTGCGCTCGGATCCGATGCTCAAGACAGTCTGTGATCAGTTGCCAGAGAGCGATCCCGATTTGGCCACCCAGCCGACTTTCTCCCGCCTGGAGAACTCCGTCACCAAGAAGGATCTGATGCGTCTGAGCCGGTGGCTGCTAGGCCGTTATGTGCGCTCCCTGAAGAAGAGACGTCCCAGCAAGATCATCCTGGATCTGGACAGTACCGACGACCACACTCACGGCCAACAGGAGTTCTCCTTCTACCACGGGTATTACCGAAACCACATTTTGCATCCTTTGCTGATCTTCGATGCCGACACGGGAGACCTGGTCTGTGCCGTGTTGAGACCTGGCAACAAGGGGGCTGCCTCTCACATCGTGCCCATTCTGAAGCGAGTCGTGGAGGCCATCCGACAAGCAGTGGGGACGGATGTCGAGATTGAGATTCGGGCCGACAGCGGCTTTGCCACGCCTCGGCTCTACGAGTTCTGTGAATGTGAAGAGAATAAACTCCAATATGTCATCGGGTTAAGCCGAAACCCTCGCCTGCAGCGAGTGGTCGAGCCCTGCTGGATTCGACTCGGGAAAGGTTCCTTGAGCTGGAGGAAAAACAGCGTCAGTTTGACGAGTTTCTTTATCGAGCCCACAGCTGGGAGCGATCCCGTCGCGTCATTGTCAAAGTGGAGGTCGATCAGCGTGGGATCAATCGTCGCTTTGTAGTTACCAACCGGGACGATCTCTGCTCCCAATCACTTTATGACCACTACACAAACCGAGGGCAGACCGAGAACTTCATCAAGGCCTTCAAGAATCATCTGAGCATGGACCGACTCAGCTGTCATCGATTCCTGGCCAATCAGTTTCGACTCCTCCTGCATGCACTGGCTTACCAGATGTTCGTTCGCCTGCGCGACTATCTTCACGGAACCCCCTGGCACAAGCTCGAAATCGAAACCTTACGTCGTCGGGTCCTCAAGATTGGGGCCCGGATCCGACAAACCACTCGACGCATCTGGGTCCATCTTTCCTCAGCCTTTCCCGAACAACCCCTCTTCCACCTCGTCTTGAGTCGCCTCAACTCCAGTTAGCTTTTCCCAGCTCCCCCGAAAAACCGCTTCCGACACTCATCCAGGCCCAGATCTGTCTGAAATTCACTCCCCAAACCACTCAAACGCCTCGCCAACCCATATTCTTCGCAAATCCGCCTGTCACACCTGCCCGCTTCCGAGTTGGGCCACTTCTCGAGTCGTTTTTCAACACCGAACTACGGTTCTTGCATAATCCGGGTTAGGCGACTTCAGTCGCATGTCGAATCCACCGCCTTCAGGCGGTGGAGAGTGGGACCCTTCTCAAGTTATTGGTGACCGACTAATGGATAGAATGGAATTTCTAGCCGAATTGATTGCCCTGTTTCCCGGGTTTGAGGACTATTGGTCTGAGGAGGATATTCATAAGGAGACCGACGGTTCTTACACGGCGCATGGCTTGCTTTCTTCCTTTTTTCATTTTTACCAGGACGAACACGACAAGGTTCCCGAGGAAAAGGTGAAGATGTTTGCCACTAGAATAGAGGCTATTGTGGCAGCCGACCCTCATGACGAATCTAACGTCGCCAATGCGATCTGTACCGGTTTTCTGGAACTCATTGATGAGAACAGGGAAGGTCAACGACTTGAACTGCACCTCGGTAAGGAGTACAAAGGATTCCTTGATGCGATGCGTGGTCCCCGCCCCTGAGTACTCCCTCTTGTGCTGAATTCTACTTCTTGACGAGACCGGCCTTCCGCATCTCTTCACCTGCGGCATCCACGAGGTCCTCGACAAACTTCCTGACGTTTTTGGGATTGACGGTTTGGCTTTCTCCAGCCCAGAGCAGCCTGTCGAGTTCGATCGAGTAGACCAGCGTTTCGATCCAGTACACTCTGCCCGCTTTCGTCGAGCCGACGTGGTAGGTGGCCGACCAACCGTAGTCCCAGTAGCCCCAGAAGCTGGAGTAATAACCCTCCGAATACGTCACCTTGGGACGCTTCACCTTATCCCTCCCAACCACCCTCAACACGACCGCGCCCGTGATCCCGGCATTCTTCAGGAACTCCTTGGCTTTTTCGCGGTCCTTGGCCAGCTCCGACGGCAGTACCGTGTATCCGGCGATAGTATCCAGGCCACGGCGGCGTAGTTCAGCAGCCAGGGTCTCTTCCGGGCCCATCCGCAGCGTCAGCTCGGGATCGATCAGGAAGGTCGCCACCTTCATGTCGGCGAAGTCGAGGCCTCCGAGAGGGTGCCTCCAGGTGGAGACGAATTTGGTGGAGCCTGCCGTCACCACGGTGGTGACCAGCAGGACGACGGCTATCTTCAAACAGGCTTTCATGATTTCGGGTTCCTCTGCGGCAGCGGGCTGCCCACGATCGGCTGCAGCTGTGAAGAATGATAGTTGAAAGGCGCAAGAGCGGAAAGTTGAAAGTCAAAGCTCTCGACACTCGGTACAGAATCGAGGACCCGGAGTGAGGCCCCCGAGCCTTGACAGGTATCCGAAGGATGGCTATGGGCCGCAAGGGCCCAAAGGTTTGAGCGAGAGAGAGCTCAGACAACTGCACGAGGATGCCGTAGAACAGGGAGGAGTCTTCGCCAGATTTGACTGTCTCGCCCTGGCTTCCAGGGTCTATCGTTCTGAGCCGGAGATGAACGCGATTCTCGGGCACAGCCGCTGGGGCCTTTACCTGACGGATGACGCCAACATCGTCTACTGGACACTGAACGGTCAGGTGATGGACAGTATCGATATCACCGGGTACTTCAGCTCCAGCCCTGAGTCTGTCCGGGAGGGGGCCTTCCTCAGCGTCATGGGAGTGGGGCTTTTTGAAAAGAATACCTGGAAAATGGACGATCTGGAAATCTACGTGTCCCCGTGATTCTGGTCGCACTCCCCGGCTTGTGCGGGGGTCTCCTTCAGGGAAGCTCGAAGACGAAGAGACCGTTTCCTGCTGCGATCGCGACCTGTTGCTTTCCCCGGCTCAGATAAGTGATCGGACCCGCTGCAATGACGCCGCCCAGAGAGGCCACCCGCGCAGCCTCGAAGGCCGCCCTCACCGACTACACTGACTGCAGGGACGATACACAGTCACGGGCGTATTGCGCAAAGCGCCTTGGATCGCGCCCGGTCACCTGTTCGATGTCGTTTGTGATGTGGCTCGCCTGGTCCTCGCGAAAGTACCGCTCCAGGTCGAGCATCCGATCCGCGATCGCCTCGGGCATGCCCTCCGCAAGCATACCCTGCTTCAAGTCTGAAGGAGGAAGGCTGATGTGGCTGATCGGACGCCCAAGCACCTTCGACAGCTCGTCCGCAAGCTCGCCATAGGTCAGCGCCTCGGGCCCCGTCCATGTGTAGGCCTTTCCAGCGTGGGAAGGTTCGGTCAGCGCTTTCACCGCCACCGCGGCGATGTCACGCACATCCACATGGCTGATCTTCGCCTCGCCGCTGGCGCTGTAGAAGGCTGCTTCAGCCCTGATCGTCCCGCCCATGTACGTTACGACGTTCTGCATAAAGGCGTTGGGGCGGAGAAACGTCCATGCCAGGTTGCTCGATTCAATCGCCTTCTCGACGGGCCGATGAACCAGGGCGAGGCTGTAGGCCTCATCGTCGGATCCCAAGACGGACTGCTTCACGACGTGCCCTACTCCGACCATCTGCGCCGCTTCGACGGCGTTGAGTTCCAACTGCGTCGGGTTCAGCACGTTTGGCGCGAGCAGGAAAAGTTTGTCACATCCCTGGAAAGCCGCACCAAGCGACTCCGGGCGGTTGTAGTCAATGATGACGGCGTCGATCCCTCGTGCACGTGCGGCTTCCGCTTTCTCCTTCGAGAAGTGGGCCGCTCTGAACGGCGCACCTGCTGATTCAAGCTGTTTGATGACTTCGCTGCTGACGGTCCCACCGGCTCCGGTGACGCAGATCATGTCATGACCCCCTTTCGAGAATGCTAAGAGTGACTACACCGCGGCTATACACTGCCGCGCTCTTCAAAGTCTGAACAGTAGAATTATTAACAGAGCGGATGCCAGGCTCGCAAAGGCCGTCCTGATTGAGTTCCATCGGTTCCAGCGCGTTTCGAAGTCTTTGCGAGCTGTTTCTTGCGTCGTTGTATTCATAGTGTCGACGTCCAGAGTTTGCAGTCTGTTATTCAGCGGTATGTTAATAGTGATGGTCGGCAATTGGACGCCGAGAAGATAGGCAAGTGAGGCCAGGACCAGGAGTAGACGCCCGGCTCCATCCAATCCGCCGATGCCAAGCACCGTCGAAGTCACCAGCGCCACAACTGAACCGATCCAGACCAGCATAAAAATCGGCTGATTGTTCTGGATAACGCGATCCATCACCTGAAAAGCTCGGAGAAACTCCGGGTCATTCAGACTTCTTATGCCCGGCATCACCACTAACACAAAAGCAAACAGGAAGCCCGCCACCAGGGAACACAAGAATGTAGCCAGGATCGATGCAATCTGAAAGATCTCCATGATTCATTTCCCATCCAGGCTCACCGGCGGGCGAGGGCGGACGACGGCTGACAGCCGACCTGCTCAGGCGAGAATCGGCTGGATGACCTTGCCGTAAACGTCGGTCAAGCGGTAGTCACGACCGTTGAAGCGGTAGGTCAGGCGCTCGTGATCGATGCCCAGCAGATGCAGGATCGTTGCGTGCAGGTCGTGCACGCTAACGCGGTTCTGGACCGCTTTGTAACCGAACTCATCCGTCGCGCCGTAATGCGCACCGCCGCGGATACCGCCTCCGGCGAACCAGGTCGTAAAGGCGTTTGGGTTATGGTCGCGGCCCGCTGAACCTTGTGAATCCGAGGTACGGCCGAACTCGCCGCCGCAGACGATCAGCGTCGAATCGAGCAGGCCGTGACTCGCGAGGTCGGTCAACAGCGCCCCGATGGGCTGATCCACCTCGGCAGCGAAACCGGAGTGATTGCCCCGAACGTCGTGGTGGGCGTCCCAGCTCTTCGCATTCGCGGTGCCGCCACTGTAAATCTGTACGAACCTGACCCCCCGCTCAACCAGCCTCCTGGCGATCAGACACTGCCGCCCGAAGTGTGCGCAGTGATCGCTATCCAATCCGTAGAGACGATGCGTCTCCGGCGACTCCCGGCTGATGTCAAACGTTTCCGGCGCCGAGACCTGCATACGGAACGCCAGCTCGAACGATTCGATCCGGGCGGCCAGCTCGCTTTCACCGGCATAGCGTTCCTGGTGTTTGTGGTTCAACTGTTGCAGGGTGTCGAGCATCCTCCGCTGTAGTTTCGGTGTCTGATCACGAAATCGAAAGACATTGTCGATCGGTGGGCCATTATCGTTGATTCTCATGCCCTGGTAGACGCTTGGCAGAAAGCCTGCGCCCCAATTCTGCGCGTGGCCCTTGGGAAGACCCCGCCCCCGGGCATCGGTCATCACGACAAATCCGGGCAGGTTTTCGTTTTCCGTTCCCAGCCCGTATGTGACCCACGAGCCGACGCCGGGGAAACCCATGCGATTCAGACCGGTGTTGATCTGGAACAGGGCAGGCGTATGGTTGTTCGACTCCGTATAGCATGAGTGCACGAAAGCCATCTCGTCGACGTGCCCTGCCAGTCTCGGAAAGATCTCCGATACCCAGGTGCCGGACTTGCCATGCTGGCTGAATCGAAACGGCGAAGCCATGAGCTTGCCGGTGGTCAGGAAGAAGCCCGTCTTGGTGTCGGCGCCGGCCAACGGTTGGCCGTCGCGTTTCTGCAACTCGGGTTTGTAATCCCAGGTGTCCATCTGTCCGGGACCGCCATTGAGCAAGATCCAGATGATCGACTTCACTCGGGATTCGAAATGGGGCGGCCTTGGTGCGAGCGGTTTTGAAGGGTTGATGTTCGCGGCGTGCAGGGACGGCATCAGCAGGCCGGCCTGGTCGAGAAGAGCGCCCAGAGCGAGCGCGCCGCAGCCCATGCCGGTACGCCGAAGGATCTCGCGTCGCGAGAGCGGTGGTCGATACATGTCTTACCTCACTGTTGTCAGGTGAGCACTACTCACTCGACATAAATGAAATCGCTAGAAGCCATCAGCGTCTGGCAGAAGTCTTTGACGGCACGCAGACGCGATGCATCGGCGTAACCAGATTCCTGGTACGTTGCAGTCTGCTGCTCGAGAAACTCCTGCATCTGTTGAAGCTCCTGGGAGTTGGCCGGCCGCGCAAGTGCGGTGACGAAGCCGGTCTGGATCAGCTGGTCCGGGTCCTGGTCGCTGCCGGTGTGAATGTGACGCGCGAGAGCTTGAGCATACGCGTGGACATGTGGATTGTTCATCATCAACAGTGCTTGTGAGGCGACCGTCGTGGTTGGCCGGCGGCCAATGCCCTGGAATGCGTCCGGCATGTCAAACGATCGCAGAATCGGAATACTCTGGCTGCGTTTGACCGTCAGGTAGATGCTGCGTCGCCTGCTGCTTTCGTCGAGGGTTCCGGGGCCCCACATGGTGCGGTCCAGTCGGCCAGTGACCGCGAGCATGGCGTCACGAATGCCCTCCGCATCGAGGCGTCTGAGTTGGCGGTGCCAGAGCAGACGGTTCTGAGGATCGACCCGCTCGCTTCTGGCATCGGACCGATGGCTCTGCCGGTACACGGCGCTGGTCATGATCAATCGGTGCATCGGCTTGAGACGCCAGTCACCCTGGATCAATTTGTTGGCCAACCAGTCCAACAGTTCAGGGTGGGTCGGTGGCTCCCCCTGCGCGCCGAAATCGCTGGGAGTGGCGACCAGGCCCTTCCCCATGTGGTGCTGCCACAGACGATTCGCGATGACGCGAGCCAACAGATGGCCGGCGCCTTTTTCGACGTCGGTGATCCAGTGCGCCAGCGCGACCCGCGGCGCTCGTTTCTTCCGGCCGTCGTTTTGCCAGCGTGCCTCTTGCAAATCGGTGCGCATGAGGACTTGCGGGAAGCTCTGCGTGACGACCGCCTGCTTTTGTTTGACGTCGCCGCGAGACAGGAAATACACGTCGGATTTCAACACGAAGTCCTTCTTCTCGCCGAATACGACCCCTTCCCTGCCGTCGGCGGTTAGCTCCGACTCGACATCAACGGCAACATACGCGACAGGCGATTTCCCCTCCTCTCCCAGTGGCAACTCTGCGCTCATCGTCTTGCCGAACGTCGAAACGAAACGGTAGTAATCACGCTGCAATATGGGATCAAACTTGTGGTCGTGACAGCGTGCACAGCCGATCGTCAGTCCCAGCATGGCCGTGCCGATGGTGGAAGCCATGTCATCCAGCTTGTCATAGCGATCGCGCTCGAACTCTTTTTCTGTCTGAATAACGTTCTCAACCCCGGCCACGAGAAAGCCGGTGGCCGCCCGGGCCGACTGCGAACCCGGTGCAAGCAGGTCGCCCGCGATCTGCCAGCGCACGAACCGGTCGTAGGGCATATCCTGGTTGAGAGCTCGAATCACGAAGTCGCGATAGTGATAGGCCCGAGGCCGATCTTCGTCTTTTTCAAAACCGTTGCTCTCGGCAAACCGGACCACGTCGAGCCAATAGCGAGCCCAGCGCTCACCGTAGTGCTGACTCTCCAGCAGGGCATCGACCAGGCGTTCATACGCCTGTGGAGAAGAATCGGACAGGAAGGCCTCGGTTTCGTCCGGCGAGGGTGGGAGACCCGTCAGCCCGAAGTGCGCCCGCCGCAACAGAGTGCGACGGTCAGCAACAGGACCCGGTTCAACTCCGGCGGCGTACTGACGTGCCAGAATGAAGCGATCGATCGGAGTGAGGGCCCACCCAATCTCCAGAACCTGGGGAGATTCGTAGTCTTCCAAAGGCAGAAATGACCAGAACCGGCCGCCGGCAGCGTTGTCCACGGCCCTCGGTGTTTCGGCACCGTCTCGAGGATCCGGCGCTCCGATTTCTATCCAGCGGACAAAATCAGCGATTACCGAATCGGACAGCTTGCCATCGGGTGGCATTTGAAGGGACTCATGCCGAATCGCTTCGATCATCAAGCTGCCTGCCGGGTTGCCGGGGACGACTGCCGGCCCCCTCTTACCCCCGGCACGTCCTCCCTGACGAGTATCCAGCAACAGACCGGCCTGGACCTTCTTTGCGACCCTCGAGTGACACTTGTAGCAACGTTCGACCAGGACCGGGCGGATCTTTTGCTCGAAAAACTGCACGCCTTCCACATCTGTCTGACCGGCGGTGGAGCTACAGAGAAGGAAGATTGCCACCCCCAGGATTCCACCGAAACGCCGAGGACGCAGAGCGACACCACCGAACTGCGGGGCCAGGGACAATGCCGAAATCTGTCTCGCCATGGGCCTTAAGCTAGTCTATCAGGACCTGTTTCGGAAGGCTGCCAGAAAAGGGGCCAGAACAATCGACCTCAGTTTTTCTGGTTCAAGTGCCAAATGATTCGCAGACCCTCGAGGGTCAACCAGGGAGCGACGGTCTGGATCACTGGTGTCTCTCTTGAGAAGGTCTCGGCCAGATCTCCAGTCGCGATGACTTTCATCTCCGGGCCAAGCTCCTTCCGGAATCGATCAACCATGCCTTCGACCAGCGCCACGAAGCCAAACAGCAGCCCCGATTGCATCGCTTGAGTGGTATTGCGTCCGATGGCTGTGGGGGGGCGCTGTAAATCCACGCTGGGCAGCTTGGCCGTCTGCAGAGAAAGAGCCTCGGCTGCGATCCGAACGCCGGGAGAGATGGCACCACCCAGGTAGTCCCCGTCAGCGGAGATGGCATCGAATGTTGTGGCTGTTCCGAAGTCGACCAAACATGCGGGACCCCCGTACAGTTGCTGAACAGCCGCGGCATCTACAATTCGGTCTGCACCGACTGCACGTGGGTCTTCATACCGAATGCGAACCCCCGTCTTGACACCGGCGTCGACGACCAGCGGCTCTTGGCCCAGGTACTTAAGGCAGGCTTCAACGATTCTTCCGGTGACTGGAGGAACGACTGAAGCCAGGCAGACGCCTGTTACATCGGCTGGTTTCAAACGGGCGTGATTGATCAGTTCGATGAACGTCAGCCCATATTCGTCCGGCATGGCTTTGAGATTGGTGGCCAGCCGCCAGCGAGGGCCTAATTCCTCACCGGTATAAACACCCAGGGTTATGTTCGTGTTGCCGATATCGATGGTAAGCACCATGGCGGGTTATCCTAATATCTGGTTGTCGATCAGGCGGGTTCTTCCGAGGTACACAGCCAGCGAGAGCAGCACTTTGCCCTTTACGGGGCCTTCCAGTTCGTTCAGTGTGACGGGATCAGCGCACGACACGTATTGGAGGCGGGTAAGGGACTCTTGCCCTACGGCATCGATCACAGTCCTCCGCAACCGGTGCGCGTCTCGCTCGCCCTTCTCAAAGGCCTGGCTGGTCCTGGAAAGAGCGCGGTGCAGTACCGTGGCAGCCTGTCTTTCCTCTGGTCTGAGGTACAGGTTGCGGCTCGATATGGCCAATCCGTCCGCTTCGCGAACGGTAGGGCAGATAACGATCTCTACAGGGTAGTCCAAATCCGTTGTCATCCGGCGAATGACCATCGCCTGTTGTATGTCCTTCTGACCAAAGTAGGCTTTCTGCGGCTGCACGGCATTAAACAACTTCGTGACTATTGTCGCCACGCCCTGGAAATGGCCCGGGCGAAAGTGGCCCTCCAGCGGCTGCGTGATTTCCTGTACGTTAACCCAGGTCTGGTAGCCCGGCGGGTACATGAGTTCTCGAGTGGGGGCCCAGAGTACCTCCACTGCTTCCTTCTCCAATATAGACTGATCGCGCTTCAAGTCGTGCGGGTAGTCGGAAAAGTCTTCTGTGGACCCAAACTGCGTGGGATTCACGAAGATGCTGACGACGAGGCTGGCGCATTCCAGCCGGCCGGCTCGCACCAGCGAGAGATGCCCTTCATGCAGGGAACCCATGGTGGGCACCAATCCGATTGGCCGGGGAAGAACGTTCAATGCCTGACGCAGTTCATCGGGACGAGTGGCGGTCTGCATCAGTTTGATTCGAAGGCCCCTTCAACTCGAGCTTTCACCAGTTGCCAGAGGGCCCGGTTGAGCGGCGTGGGAACGCCGGTTTGTTCGCCGGTGCGTACGATGGCCCCACAAATCGCATCGATTTCGGTCGGCGCGCCGCGCTGGATGTCCTGCAGCATGGAAGAACGGTTGGCGGCAGTTCGACGGGCAACGGCTTCCATGGCGACTTGAGGGTCGGGATAGGGAAGCTGGATCCCCAACGCGACGACCACTGCAACAGCCTCTCGGACGATACCTGCGGCCAGATTGCGGGCTGGCTGAATCTCCAGTAGCTGCCCATTCGAGATGTTGAGTAAGGCAGTTATCGGGTTGATAGCTGCGTTAATCACGATCTTGCCCCACACGAGAGCTTCGACATCCCCGGATGATTCCATCACAAAGCCAGCCTCGTGCAACGCGTCCTCCAGCGGCCCCAACCCGGGATGTGCTCCCAAAGAGAGAACCCCGGAGCCGGCCGCCTGCACGAGCCCCGGGGCCAGTAGATGAGCGCCGGTGGTGGTGGCGCCGGCAGCAACCCGGGTTGCCCCCAGTGCCCGGACCAGAGCCTCCCGGTTGCCAGCTCCGTTTTGCAAAGTGAGCGCCAGCCCGTCCGGTGCCAGGCAGCCGGTCAATTGCTCTGCTGCACGCGCTGTTTGCCAGGACTTCACCAGCACCAGGGCGTAGCGCACCGAGCCTACTTGTCCTGGACTCTCCGTGGCCCCTATCGGATAACTGCATTCTCGCCCATCCGCTTCGCGCAGACGAATCCCATGCTTACGGAGTGCCCGCAGGCCGGCAGGCCAGCTTCCGAGGATAGTGACATCCCGGCCGGCACCGGCCAGGCGCGCGGCGAAAAGCCCGGCCAGCGCCCCGGTTCCCATAATCAGGATGGGCTCCTGCTCATTCATGGAGCTACCTTTTTTCAGGTCTGAATCAGACAGATTCGATGGCCCGAAGAAAGGCAGCCCATTCCTCATCCGGCATTTCGACTGAGTGTTCCTCGGACGGGAAAGATCGCTGCTCGACAGTAGCAACATATTCGGCGAACGCTCTCAGCGTTTCACCGTGAAGATCCGCATATCGTCTTACGAAGCGAGGCGTGAAGCCGTCAAACAGGCCCAGCAGGTCATGACTTACGAGCACCTGACCATCACAGCCGATGCCTGCCCCGATGCCGATTGTTGGAATTTCTAGCTTTCTTGAAATCCATTCCGCCAATCGAGCCGGGACGGATTCGAGCACCATCGAGAAGCAGCCGGCCTCTTGTAAGAGCATCGCATCCCTTGCCAGCTCAACGGCTCCGTCTGCATCCCGACCCTGAGGACGAAACCCGCCAAACTGATGGATGCTTTGAGGCCGCAGTCCCAAATGGCCCATGACCGGTATCCCCGCAGCCACGATGGCCCTGATCGTCTCCAGGCGCTCGCGGCCTCCCTCGAGCTTAACGGCTTCCATGGCGGCTTCTTTCAAAAAGCGACCGGCATTGCGCACAGCCTCGGGAACCGATACCTGATAGGACATGAAAGGCATGTCACCGACCAGCAGGGCCAAGCGCGCGCCTCGTGAAACCGCGCGGCAATGATGCAGCATCTCGTCCATGGTGACCGAGAGAGTGTTGGGATGGCCCAGCACCACCATGGCCAGCGAGTCGCCAACCAGCACGATATCCACTCCGGCTGCATCCACTGCCTGCGAGGTGGGGTAATCATAGGCGGTCAGCATACTGATGGCTTCACCTGCCTTTTTCTTCTGGAGCAACCTGGGCAGGGTCACTTTCTTATGCTTGGTTTTCGCCGGGGGGCGTGCAGACGGGATCGCGGATAGGGTGGACATGGTACCCTCCTTCTAAGGTAGAGGCCACTGACTACAGGAGAATCGTCACCTGAGATCCGTCCCGGTCGATTGGATCCGAGCGGAAAAGTAACAGATCACTCGCAGCCCTGATTCTACCACGTGCCTTTAAACGGAAGGGGCCGGGGGAGATGAGAGATCCTCGTCCCTTCCTTCCGACCTGCGGTGCATGAAGAAGCCTCTGCAACCGATCCGGTAGAATGGCGGCCCCGGATGCACACCAGGTCCGGGTGCAGTGCCATGAAATCACCGATCTTCGACGCACACTTCCATATCGGCGCCGCCGCGACCCGGTCGTTTGCCGGCAGGACGATCACCCCGGTACCTGAGAACGCAGACCACGCAGATGGGGTGGCCTGCAGGGCCTACCTTTCTCACTATGGCCTCGACGGGGGCGTGATCATCCCCACCTATCTCGAGGACCAGGCGGCGGCCTTCGGAACCAACGATCTCGTGCTCCGGACGGTCGACCCCACTCGCAAGCTGTACGGGGCGCTCTGGGTCTCGCCACTCTCCGAGAACCGTGCGCGTACGGAAGCCGTCCTCTCCCTGCTACCACGCAGCGGGATCCGGGCGCTCAAGATGGCTTCGAACACCTGGGAGGGCGTCTCCGTCGCCCCCCGAACGTGGTCGCCTGAGATCAGAGCCACGATGGAACGGATCCTGGTGGCGGCCCGCACCCACCACCTGGTCGTCCACTTCCACACGGGGTACCTGCCCGAAGCTGATCCCCTCCACTTCGACGCTTTCCTGTCCGAGTATGGCGAGGCGGCCACCTACCAGTTGGTGCACATGGGGGAAGCGATCGCCCCGGCGTTCCGGTTTGTTCCCAGGTTCATCGAGTGGATCGAGAAGGGCTACGATGTGTACACCGACACCTCGATCGTGCCCGGCTTCGCGCCGCGCTGGCTGGTCGGTGAACTCCTGGCTGGCGGATTGGGCGTCGACCGGGTTCTGTTCGCTACGGATTCGCCCTGGGGGACCTTCCCGTCCGAGATCGGCAAGGTGGAGGGACTGGACGTGGGGGACGACGTCAAGCGGGCGATCCTGTGGGAGAACGCCAACCGGCTGTAGGTCCTGGGCCGGAATCCAGGTCCATGACCGGATCCTGTCGGACAGCAGAATGGCTAGCCCGGATTATGCAAGAGATCTAAATTCAAGTGAGATGTGGGCCCAGAAAAAAGGCCGTAGCTCTCTGATATAAAAGGGTTTAGAGAAACAAAGACCCTAAACAGGAGCTACGGCAATGTCAAAAACAGTCTGCCAGAATACCCTGCCATTTCATAGCCACAGAAACATCACGGCTCGTTTTGATGGGGGGAGCCTCACTTCCGACGCAGGATGGTTGTTGTTTGGATCGCTGGATCGTCAACATCGATTGTGCGAGGGCTTCAGTTCCTGTATTTCGGAAAGTCGAGACCAACGCTACATTCGTCATGACCTGTTGAAGTTGATCCGACAACGAGTCTTGCAGATCGTGGCCGGCTACGAAGACTGTAACGACGCCGATACGCTGCGCTCGGATCCGATGCTCAAGACAGTCTGTGATCAGTTGCCAGAGAGCGATCCCGATTTGGCCACCCAGCCGACTTTCTCCCGCCTGGAGAACTCCGTCACCAAGAAGGATCTGATGCGTCTGAGCCGGTGGCTGCTAGGCCGTTATGTGCGCTCCCTGAAGAAGAGACGTCCCAGCAAGATCATCCTGGATCTGGACAGTACCGACGACCACACTCACGGCCAACAGGAGTTCTCCTTCTACCACGGGTATTACCGAAACCACATTTTGCATCCTTTGCTGATCTTCGATGCCGACACGGGAGACCTGGTCTGTGCCGTGTTGAGACCTGGCAACAAGGGGGCTGCCTCTCACATCGTGCCCATTCTGAAGCGAGTCGTGGAGGCCATCCGACAAGCAGTGGGGACGGATGTCGAGATTGAGATTCGGGCCGACAGCGGCTTTGCCACGCCTCGGCTCTACGAGTTCTGTGAATGTGAAGAGAATAAACTCCAATATGTCATCGGGTTAAGCCGAAACCCTCGCCTGCAGCGAGTGGTCGAGCCCCTGCTGGATTCGACTCGGGAAAGGTTCCTTGAGCTGGAGGAAAAACAGCGTCAGTTTGACGAGTTTCTTTATCGAGCCCACAGCTGGGATCGATCCCGTCGCGTCATTGTCAAAGTGGAGGTCGATCAGCGTGGGATCAATCGTCGCTTTGTAGTTACCAACCGGGACGATCTCTGCTCCCAATCACTTTATGACCACTACACAAACCGAGGGCAGACCGAGAACTTCATCAAGGCCTTCAAGAATCATCTGAGCATGGACCGACTCAGCTGTCATCGATTCCTGGCCAATCAGTTTCGACTCCTTCTGCATGCACTGGCTTACCAGATGTTCGTTCGCCTGCGCGACTATCTTCACGGAACCCCCTGGCACAAGCTCGAAATCGAAACCTTACGTCGTCGGGTCCTCAAGATTGGGGCCCGGATCCGACAAACCACTCGACGCATCTGGGTCCATCTTTCCTCAGCCTTTCCCGAACAACCCCTCTTCCACCTCGTCTTGAGTCGCCTCAACTCCAGTTAGCTTTTCCCAGCTCCCCCGAAAAACCGCTTCCGACACTCATCCAGGCCCAGATCTGTCTGAAATTCACTCCCCAAACCACTCAGACGCCTCGCCAACCCATATTCTTCGCAAATCCGCCTGTCACACCTGCCCGCTTCCGAGTTGGGCCACTTCTCGAGTCGTTTTTCAACACCGAACTACGGTTCTTGCATAATCCGGGCTAGGCCGTTATGTGCGCTCCCTGAAGAAGAGACGTCCCAGCAAGATCATCCTGGATCTGGACAGTACCGACGACCACACTCACGGCCAACAGGAGTTCTCCTTCTACCACGGGTATTACCGAAACCACATTTTGCATCCTTTGCTGATCTTCGATGCCGACACGGGAGACCTGGTCTGTGCCGTGTTGAGACCTGGCAACAAGGGGGCTGCCTCTCACATCGTGCCCATTCTGAAGCGAGTCGTGGAGGCCATCCGACAAGCAGTGGGGACGGATGTCGAGATTGAGATTCGGGCCGACAGCGGCTTTGCCACGCCTCGGCTCTACGAGTTCTGTGAATGTGAAGAGAATAAACTCCAATATGTCATCGGGTTAAGCCGAAACCCTCGCCTGCAGCGAGTGGTCGAGCCCCTGCTGGATTCGACTCGGGAAAGGTTCCTTGAGCTGGAGGAAAAACAACGTCAGTTTGACGAGTTTCTTTATCGAGCCCACAGCTGGGATCGATCCCGTCGCGTCATTGTCAAAGTGGAGGTCGATCAGCGTGGGATCAATCGTCGCTTTGTAGTTACCAACCGGGACGATCTCTGCTCCCAATCACTTTATGACCACTACACAAACCGAGGGCAGACCGAGAACTTCATCAAGGCCTTCAAGAATCATCTGAGCATGGACCGACTCAGCTGTCATCGATTCCTGGCCAATCAGTTTCGACTCCTTCTGCATGCACTGGCTTACCAGATGTTCGTTCGCCTGCGCGACTATCTTCACGGAACCCCCTGGCACAAGCTCGAAATCGAAACCTTACGTCGTCGGGTCCTCAAGATTGGGGCCCGGATCCGACAAACCACTCGACGCATCTGGGTCCATCTTTCCTCAGCCTTTCCCGAACAACCCCTCTTCCACCTCGTCTTGAGTCGCCTCAACTCCAGTTAGCTTTTCCCAGCTCCCCCGAAAAACCGCTTCCGACACTCATCCAGGCCCAGATCTGTCTGAAATTCACTCCCCAAACCACTCAGACGCCTCGCCAACCCATATTCTTCGCAAATCCGCCTGTCACACCTGCCCGCTTCCGAGTTGGGCCACTTCTCGAGTCGTTTTTCAACACCGAACTACGGTTCTTGCATAATCCGGGTTAGCTGGGTCATTTCGATTGACTCTTATCTTACTTAGAGTCGTTTCAGGTCATTTGAGTTCCGGATTTTTCTTTTTGGGAGGACATGGAGGCTGGATGGTCATGGGCCGGAGGTGTAGCTCCGCACCTACGCGGTGGGGATTTACGCGGCGGGGGATTCACGCGCTTACTTCGTGCGCGCTACTGTGCGTGCGCGCTATCGTCGTGGGGTGTTGCCGGGTGGGCGGTAGCCGGGTGGGCGCTAGTCGTGGGTGGGGGGTTGGCACCTTCGTTGTGTTGTCCTTTGTTCCAGGTTCCACGTTTCAGGTTCCACGAGCTTTCAACGTTGAACCAGGAAGGGCGCAAGACGTCAGTAGCGCGCGTGGAACAAGCGCGTGGGAAGGTTGACTCCCGACAGCCCCAAAAGGCCGGCAGATGCGGATCAGGAGTCCCGGGTCATCGTGAACTGACCACTGGCCTGCAGCCTGATGTTCACTGTGATCCGGATTGGATCCTCCGGCCGAATCATGAACGTACCGAAGGTGGTATTGAACTTGGTGATGGTGACGCTGTAGGTTCCGGGAGGGACGGTTACCGAACTGACTCCGGTCCTGCCCTGGAAACTGATCTTCGAAGTCGTGTGCTCCCGGCCGTCAGCTCCGCGCAGGATGTAGGCCAGATTGGCAACGCGGTAAATGTCGAAATCGGAGGAGCGGCTCTTGGAAATCCTGATCGCAACCTGCCGGGGCTTGTTGGCGCGTCTAAGCAGTTCGTGTCGTGTCTGGAAACGGGCCATCACCTCGCGCAATTGCCTCGGGTTGAACTGCTCGTCGATCCAGGCCTGGTAGTTCTCGCGGGACTCCCGGATCGCCTCGTTGACGAGCTGCAGCAGTTCATCCTCGCCTTTTCTGACGGCCACACCGACTTCAACGCTCCCGATAATGAAGTCGGGCAGGATTTCAAGGTGCGACACTCCGGTCATGGTCGCCAGAGAGTAGGCTGCCATAACGCGGTCGTCGATCACGGCCTCGACATCTCCACTTCGAAGCTGAAGAATACTTTCGTCCAGAGTGTCGATGGGAACGATGTCGGCGTCGGGGTACTTGTTGCGCACGACTTGCTCAGCCGCTGTCCCTCCACGGACGCTGATTCTAGCCTGGCCCAGGTTGCCAGGCCGGATGTTGTCGTTGCGAACCGGGTTGATCACGGCCACCAGCTCGGATATGTAGTACGTCTCAGAAAAGGCGACCTGTTTCTCGCGCTCAGGCGTCTTCCCAAAGACGGAAATCACAAAATCCACTTCATCATTAAGCAGGGCCGCGACGAGCCCGCGGTAGCCTCGCTGGATCCAGAAGGGCTCCACGTCCGCCTTCTGCAACTCTGCTCCAATCCTCTGAGAAATCTGTTGAGCCAGTGCGGGCTCCGGACCCACGAACCGGGTTTCGACCTGGTGAAGGAGGGGAGCTTCAAAAGGTACGGCCCCAAAGTACGTGTAGCCTTCCTTTTCCACCTGTCGCAGGGTGGGCGCCTGCTCGGTCCCGGAACAGCCGGCACCAATTCCAACGGCCAATCCCAGGAGCAGACGACCTCTCTTTGCGTAAAGATTGACTATGGTTGCGCTCAGACTCATGACCCGGGATCTTCCTCTCGGTTTTCGACCATACGGTAGTCGCTCAACTCGTTGACCTGGTCTGATAGAAACCCCTGCCGGTGGCCCTGTGACCTAACAAAATAGAACTCCAGGATGGCTTTTGGCAAGGAGGAAAACGGGCTGCTGCCACCTCGACGGCGGGCGCACTAGCGATAGAACGGGTTCTCCCCGGCCGAGTGATCGGTTACGTCGACGACCTCCTCGATCTCCGGCACAAGTTCTTTGATTCGCGCTTCGATTCCCTGCTTGAGCGTGACATCCACCATGCCGCAGCCGTGGCATCCACCCCCGAAACTCAGATAGGCGCGATTCTCCTTGACACCCACGAAATTGACTACGCCACCATGGGCCGCCACAGCGCTATTGATCTCCGTGTTGATCAGGTGTTCTACTTTTTCGGCGGCCTGTCCCCTCAAATCCGCCCTCGGGCCCTCTCCCAATTCCGGGATCTTCGGCTTATTGGGGTTGTCGAAGCGGAATCCGCTGCGCAGGATCCCATCTTCATAGTCAACGATTGCGCCCTCGAGGTTTCGCGCGCTGGCAGGGTCCACCAGCAGCTTCACCCCATTGCTTTCCACGATCTCGTCGCCGTCGCGGAGATCATCGTCTCCAACCAGCCGCAGGCCATATGCGAATTCAGCAGTTCCGTCGGTTGTTGCCTCGATTCGCAAAGCGGTCTTCTCGGGTTGCTGCTGTTCCAGGACAGTCAGAATCTGACTACGGGCTTCATCGGTTACTTTCACATCCGGCATCTCTACAATCCTCAGTCTGCGGTAAAATCTTATCAAATTTGACTTCAGGCGGGACGGATCAATTCCTCAGGAAAAAGCGAACCGTGCCATCCGGGTGTTCGATCCACTATTGACGGGAGCGGGGGGGGTACAGATACTTGTTTCTTTGAAATTGAGCGACCTCGCAACTTTTCGGGCGGTGTCGTGTGCGACTGGTTGTACCTGCGGAGGGTGGCAGAACGAAGTGCCTCAGGGACGACTGGTTTTCATGAAAAGCTGAAAGAAAGGGTGAGAACTCATGGCAAGAGCAGGTTCAAGTGCATGGAAGTATGCCGACAGTGCCCTCTGCTTTACCGCGGCCAAGACATTTGATTTTATCCAGTTTTTTAACAAACAGCGGCAGAGACCCAGCTTCACTCCTAAATGGTCCGAGAAGCCATTGCTGAAATCCTGGCAGAAGACCAAACCCAATCTGGGATGGCCTCGAGAAACCGATTCTCTTTGTCCCAAGTGTGTCGTGGAGGCTCGGGAGAGGATCCTGAGTGGTGAAGAGGACCATCGTATTCTCATCGACCAGAAGGTAGGTGAGATCAAGGCCAGGGTCATTGAGAAGGACAACGAAGTCTGGATGGTGAAAGAGTGTCCGATTCACGGCAAGATCGAAGACATCATGTCCATCGATGCCAACTTCCTGCGTTGGATCGAGTGCAATTTCCCCGGTCGCGACATCCGGGCCCATAACGACGAGGACCTGCACAACCACGGGTCGAGTACCATCCGCCACGGCCGCGGCTCGGTTCTGACGGTCGACCTGACCAATCGCTGCAATATGATGTGCGACCCTTGCTTTATGGACGCCAACCAGGTTGGTTTCGTACACCAGCTGGAGTGGCAGGAAATAAAAGAAATCCTGGACAATGCTCTAAGGATCAAGCCCCGCCGCCAGATGTCGGTTCAGTTTTCGGGCGGAGAGCCAACCATTTCGCCGCACTTTTTCCGGGCTGTCAAATATGCCCGCAAGATCGGGTACAACAGCATTCAGGCGGCGACCAACGGGATCGAATTTGCCAAAAGCAAAAACTTCAGCCGCAGAGCTGCCGAGTCGGGTCTGCGTTTTCTCTACTATCAATTCGATGGTGTCGGCAACGAAGCCAACAGTCATCGCCACATCGGCAACCTCTTCGACATTAAGCTTCGGGGAATTGAGAATGCCCATGACGCCGGCATTGAGATCGTTCTCGTTACGACCCTGGTCAACGATGTCAACAACGATCAGGTGGGCCCCATCATTCGTTTTGCCATGGACAATCCGAAAAGGATTGCCTTCATTGCCTTTCAGCCGGTTTCCTTCACAGGCAGGGATGAAGCCGTCACGGACGAACGCCGGCTGCGCCAGCGTTACACACTCTCTCATCTTGCCCACGACGTGAAGAAGCAAACCGGTATGACGGAGCCTACGCGTGACTGGTTTCCGCTTTCCCTGATGGGAGCGTTTGCCGACTTTGCTGATCTTGTCCACGGTCCCGAGGCCGACTGGGGCCAGGTCAGTTGCGGCTGCCATCCGAATTGCGGGGTGGGCACTGCGGTGATGATTGACAAGGAAACCAACGAGTTTGCCCCTGTACCCCAGTTTCTGAGTATTCCTGGTCTGGTCCGGGATATGCAGGGCATCACGGATTCAGGGCGTGGAAAGAACTTCTCGAACTTCATGATGGGGCTGGCACTGCTCAAGAACTACCGACCCTTTTCCGCTCCTTCAAAGTTGACTCTGTGGTCGGTTCTCAAGAAGTTCGATAAGAGCTTCGGCCTGACCGGCCACGACTATGGAGACGGCAAGGAGCGCAGGGACGACCGCTGGAATTTTCTCTTTGTTGCCGGCATGTGGTTTCAGGATCTTTTCAACTACGATTTCCGCCGTACCGAAATGTGTATTATCCCCTACGCAACTCAGGAAGGTGAGATCTCTTTCTGCGCCTACAACACCGGACATGGATGGCGCAACATCATTGAGCACATGCATCAAAATGCAACGGTTGCGAAGTGGTACGAGGAACATGGAAGACACGAGATCTTTGCCGGCGGTAAGGACGTGGACCTGCAGAGTTACGAACACTCTCTGAAACTCAACGCCGGCGATGTCGCAGCCGAGCGCAAAAAGAGTTCCCTGCCTCAGACAGCTCGTGATGAGAAGATGGCACGACGCAAAGCAGCCAGGCAGGCGGCCCAGGTAAAGAAGTACTACGAAGAACAGGTGATGGGAAAGAAAGAGGAGACGGAAACTCTGGTCCGGATCTCGACTTCCTGACCTCTCCTTCGCGTTGCAGCATGTCCCAACTGGCCGGAAAGAACTGCGTTCCCTGCCGGGGCGGTGTTCCTCCTCTTCGGGGAGAAGAGATTGAGCCCCTGTTGACCCAGGTCTCGGGGTGGAGGGTGGTCGATGAACATCATCTGGAGAAGGATTACGCTTTTCCAGATTTTCAGACCGCGCTGGATTTCGTGAACCAGGCCGGTGGAATTGCCGAGGAACAAGGTCATCATCCGGATATTTTTTTGAGCTGGGGAAAAGCCGGGATCAAGATCTGGACCCACAAGATCGACGGGTTGACAGAGAGTGACTTCATTCTGGCCGCTAAGATCGACGAACTAGCCTGAGTTTGTTCCAGGTTCCAACCCACGATCCTTCCTCCCACCGCTGGCGATTGCCTTCCAGGAACGGCTGAAAAACCACAGCATTCGCGTTTGAAGCATGTCAAAAACACCTTTTGTCGCCATTGCAGGAGCCACCGGGGCGGTGGGACGCGAAATCATAAAGGTCCTTTCCCAGCGCCAGTTTCCACTCAGTGGTCTGCGACTGCTGGCCAGTCATCGATCGGGAGGGACGAACCTCTCTTACGAAGGCAGGACCTGTGAAGTCGAGGTGCTGACTGAGGACTCTTTTGACGGAGTCGACATTGCCTTTTTCTCGGCTGGCGCTTCCGTCAGCCAGCAATACGCGCCTGTTGCCACCTCCAGGGGTTGTCTGGTCGTGGACAACTCCTCGGCTTTTCGCATGGACCCGGGAACGCCTCTGGTAGTGCCGGAGGTGAATCCGCAGGATCTGGCTCACCACTTGGGGGTGATCTCCGTTCCCAACTGTTCGGCGATCCTGATGTGTGTAGCCATCTGGCCGCTGCATCAACGGGCCAGAATCAGGCGAATTGTCGTCAGCACGTACCAGGCAGCCTCGGGAGCCGGAGCTATCGCCATGGCCGAGCTGGAACAGCAGGCACGCGACTGGACGGCGGGAGCCCCAATCACCCGTGAGTTCTTCGATCGGCAATACATCTTCAACGTTTTTTGTCATGAGTCGAAGATGGATCCTGACTCCGGGTACAACACCGAAGAACTCAAAATGGCCGAAGAAACACGCAAGATCTTCGGTGATGACAGCCTGCAGATCGCGGCTACCTGTGTGAGGGTTCCGGTCCTTAGAGCACACAGCGAAGCGGTTTATCTCACATTTGAGAAGCCTCTTTCGGTCGAGGACGCCCGGTCGATCCTGGCCCGGGCCGAAGGAGTCGAACTGCTCGACGACCGAGAGGCAAACCGCCATCCGGAACCCATCCTGGCCAGCCATGGCGACCCCGTTCTGGTGGGCCGCATCCGGCAGGACACCTCCCGCTCGGACGGCCGGGGCCTGGCCCTTTTCCTGGCCGGTGATCAACTCAGAAAAGGAGCGGCCCTCAACGCCGTTCAGATCGCTGAGAAACTTCTTGACAACAGCCAGTGAGACGACACCACGGGCTGCCCGGTTGAGATCTCAGCTGCGCCGCATAAAGATCGATTCCGACGACCTCGCCTGAAGCGATGCACACGCCCGCCCACGCCGTCTTCAACCTGCTCGTCCTGGGAAGGCCCGGCCGGCCTCGGCTGGTTCTACCCATCGCCCTGGGATCGGTGCTTCCGGACGTACCAATGTTCTTCTTCTATTTTTGGCAGAAGCGGGTATTGGGTAAACCCGAGGGATGGATCTGGTCAACTGCCTATCATGACCCCGGCTGGCAGTTCTTCTTCGATCTCTTCAATGCCGTCCCCCTGCTGGGCCTGGCTGCCACAGTCGCCTGGTGGCGCGGCCGGCGCAGGGCCGCGGCGTTGTTTGGCAGTATGATTGTCCACTCCCTCGTCGATCTGGTGCTTCACCACCACGATGCTCATCGCCACTTCTTTCCGTTCTCGGACTGGCGCTTTCGGAGTCCCGTTTCGTACTGGGATCCTCGGCACTACGGCTCATTCTTTGCTCCTCTCGAACTCTTGTTTGTACTTGTGGGGAGTGTTCTCCTGATCACGACCTGGAAGGACCGTTCCGTTCGGTTGATCGCCTGCGCCATCCTTCTTGTTTATGCCCTCTTTATCGCCTTTGCGATGTTTGTATGGGGTGCCAGCTTCGCGGTCATTTGATCCACGTGTCGAACCGAGGACAGAACGGCAAGGCGTGAGCCTACGCCGTCACAGAACGGCAAGGCGTGAGCCTACCGTTGAGCCGAATAACGGTGAGCTTACGCTCTACCGTTCTGTGACAGCAAAAAGCCGCTAACCGGGACCTCCACCATGATGAGATGGACTCCTCCTTTAGGCTTAGACGGCATCTAAAGTGCCAGAGCCAAAGTTTTTAACTGTATCAGGAGGAGTCTGAAATGAAGCATAGAACAATCGCAGTGGATTTGGCAAAGTCGGTCTTTGAGATTGGGATTTCCGAGCAGCCTGGTCGGATGGAGAAGACGCATCGCCTGGGTCGAGCTCGGTTGTTGAGGTTCATGGCCAAGCAACAACGGGCAACGATTCTGATGGAAGCCTGCGGTTCGGCTCACTACTGGGGCCGGCGATTCCGGGAACTGGGGCACGAAGTTGTGCTGCTGCCGCCAGCCTACGTCCGGCCGTACGTGTTACGCAACAAGACGGATCGCAGTGATGTGAAAGGGTTGTTGGAAGCCCACCGCAACAGTGCCATTCGACCGGTTCCGATCAAAAATGAATCGCAGCAGCAGTTGACCGCCTTACATCGGGTGCGGACGGCATGGATGCGCACCCGCACGGCACGGATCAATACGATGCGGGGCATTCTACGGGAATTCGGTTTGACGATTCCCGTTGGAGCCTGCCAGGCCGTGGAGCGGGTGCGAGGATGGATCGAAGATGCAGAAGTGGAGATTCCGAATGGGATCCGATCGGTGCTGGAGGAGATCTGTCTGGAAGTCAGAGAGCTGGAGGGGCGAATCGATCGGATCGAAAGGAAACTGAAAGCGCTATCGCGACAGAGTGTTGCGATTGAACAACTGCAGTCGATCCCCGGGGTGGGATTGCTGACAGCCACAGCGGTGGCCGGTTTTGTGGGAGATCTGAGGCGCTTTGATTCGGGACGACACTTTGCCAGTTATCTGGGCTTGACACCGCGGGAGCACTCCAGCGGTCTGCGGCGTCGACTCGGGTGCATCAGCAAGCAAGGGGACATCTATTTGCGCACTCTCTTGATCCACGGTGGGCGATCGGTCTTGTGGACGGCCAAGTCCAAGCAGCGGCCAGACCGTTTGCACAGGTGGGGTTTGGAGATTGAAAAACGACGGGGGCACAACAAAGCGGCAGTGGCTGTGGCCAATAAGCTGGCCCGTCTACTCTGGGCCGTTTCCACCCGTGACGCCGCCTATGAACCCCAGCGAGCTTAAGCGATAAAAGATTTGTCAAGATCTTTCCCTGGGAACTGCATGAGAGGATTCGAACTGATGGCGAACCGGTCAGACCGGCGCGGGGAACACGCCGATAGCAGCCTTGGCCACTCGATGGCCGTCACCACGATAGGCGCCCCACGCGCGAATATTCATCATGGCCCGGAGCCAGAACACAGCTCCACTAACCCGCATAGATCACCGATTTGGAAATGAAGGTGATTTTGGCAGGCCGGAACGGTTTTCTGAGAGTTTCGCTATCGATCCGGTCCAGGTCGAGTGATGCGGTGGTGTGGATGGTCGTGAATGGAGCGTTTTTCGGGTTCGGAAGAGCGTGACGGAATGCATTCAGGCAGAGCTCGGCCTGAGCGATGGAACGATTTCGTTTTTGGGGGCGTTTGATCGGGACAGACCTCAGCAGCGCAGAGGAATGGCCTGGAGGTTTCGAACGACGGCAGCGAAGACCTCGCTGTAGGGATAGGCTTCCGACATGGAGATCCAGACGTGGCGGACCGTGAGGCGGACCTGGGCGCCGATCTTGAGGAGCTTCAAGCGAATCGTCTGACACTGAGCGCGAGCCAGGGGGGTCTGCTTCAGTCCGAGACGACGCAAGGCGTGCATGAGCATGTAGGCGGCGGAGGACAGATACAGCCGGAGTTGATTGGCGCGCATCGTTGCCGCGCTGGTCCGGTCGGCGAACAGATCCAACTGCTGTTCTTTTATGCGGTTCTCCATGTCGCCCCGCGCACAGTAGAAGTCTTCGTAGAGCGCGCGGGCCCCCAGGCGTTCCGGCGACAGGGAGGTGACGACGAATCGGGGATTGGCGCCTTTGTCCAGGAACTCGGCCTTGCCGACGACGCGTCGCTCCGAGGTCCAACTGTGGCGAGTCCGGTAGCGGAAATCCTTGAACACCCGCGCCGGTCGCCCGGTGGCGTTGAACTCGGCTTCGGCCTGAGTCATCGCTTCGGCTCTCTCTGACTTGAGCCGATCATTGTTGGCCAACCCCATCACGTAATCCACGTGATGGTCTTCACACCAGCGGAGCAAGTCATCCCGGCAAAAGCCCGAGTCGGCCCGGATGACGATCGAGACCTCCGGCCAGCTCTGCCGAATCCGGCCGACGATCCGTTCCAGTTCCTCCACCGATCCCGCGGCCCCATCGATATTGGAACACCGCAACCGGGCGCACAGCAGATGCTCCCCCGAGAAGATGTACAGCGGGAGATAACAGTAGTGGCGGTAGTAACCGTGAAAGAACCGGCCTTCCTGCTGGCCATGGATCGGGTCGTCGGTCGCATCCAGATCCAGCACCATCTCCTCGGGCGCCGATTCGTGGGACTCCACGAAGGCATCCACCATCCAGCCGTCGATCCGGTCCGGGTCCATCGCGATCTTCTTGTACCGCTCCTGCTCATCGACCTCGGCGCCGGTCAACTCCAACCGGTTCAGCGTACACCTGCCCGCCAGCGCCTTCCCCCGATCTGAGGCCTGCCGCCGCCTCTCCCCCAACGGATCGGCCTTATTCACCGCCACCGCCAGCATCGGATCGGTGCGCAACTGATCATGATCGTTCAGATCCTCGTACCCCAGACAGAGTCCGTAGATGCGCTGCCCCAACAACTCCTCGACCGTGTGTTCGATCAACCGCGGATCCCGGTGATCCCTGAAACACTCAGCCAGTCCGGCGATCAGACCCGTCCCCCTCTCGACCTCTCGCAACAGCAGCACCCCTGCATCGGAGGTGATCTTCCCGCCGTCGAACCGCGCCTTCACTTTGCGTTGAAATAGTCCGTGAAATTCGAACCTGGCTTGTTTACACTCTGTTCTCATAAGGGCCGCCTCCGTTTGCGTGTGAAAACGTTCATTCAAAACGCTTTATACCAAACAGGGCGGCCTTTTGAGGTCCTATCGGTGATCTATGTGGGCTAAGAGGCCGGAGATACGACTGCAGTCCACACCGAATCGAAAAAAGTCGATGCTTTCATGCCAGAGACCCAAGGAGGAGAAGATGATCCGATAGCGATTCTGGACCTGCAGCGAAACTCCTGGCTTCAACCCAGCATCCGAGTTTCGTCGCCAGGGCCCAGATCAGCTGAATTCGAAAAAATGAACAGGACCCTTGACAGGAGGAGTCCAGATACGGGCTGCTAGACCACCCGGCGGCCGGGTCAACTGTTCAAACCGAGAAGGGAATAAGGAATGTCTTCGAGCTCACACAACCGTTATTGGAGAACCAATCTCAAGTACCTTTTTGTGCTGCTGACCATCTGGTTCGCCGTCTCGGCCGGACTGAGCATCATTCTCGCCGACTGGCTGGATCGGTTTCGGCTGGGAGGATTCAAGCTGGGTTTCTGGTTCTCCCAGCAGGGTTCCATTCTCGTCTTTGTGATTCTCATCTTTGTCTACGTCAGCTTGATGAATCGACTCGACCGGCGGCATGACGTGCACGAGCGCCAGGAAGGCCCGAGATGAACGTGCAGGCCTGGACCTTCGTCATGGTGGGTGTCTCTTTTGCCCTTTATATCGGTGTGGCGATCTGGTCGAAGGCCCGCTCTACCAGCGATTTTTACGTCGCAGGCAATCAGGTTCCCGCGGTAGTCAACGGCATGGCTACGGCCGCGGACTGGATGTCGGCGGCGTCATTCATCTCCATGGCAGGCGTCATCTCTTTTCTGGGGCGCGACGGGTCGGTCTACCTCATGGGCTGGACCGGAGGCTACGTCCTGCTGGCGCTGCTGCTGGCTCCCTACCTGCGGAAGTTCGGCAAGTACACCGTCCCGGATTTCGTGGGCGACCGCTACGACTCGCAGGTGGCGCGGGTGGTCGCCGTGATCTGTGCCATTTTCGTCTCTTTCACCTATGTGGCAGGCCAGATGCGCGGCGTGGGCATCGTTTTTTCCCGCTTTCTGGATGTTGACATCAGCCACGGCGTGATGGTCGGCATGGGCATTGTCTTCTTCTACGCCGTTCTGGGAGGAATGAAGGGAATCACCTACACCCAGGTGGTGCAATACTGCGTCCTGATCTTCGCCTATCTGGTTCCTGCCATCTTCATCTCGCTCCTGATGACCGGGACCGCGGTTCCCCAACTCGGATTCGGCAGCCTTCTGGATGACGGGTCGGGCCGGTTCCTGTTGGACCGACTGGATCAGCTCAGCCGCGAACTGGGGTTTGCCACTTACACTGCGGGACAAAAAGGGACACTGGATATCCTTTTCATCACGCTGGCATTGATGGCCGGCACTGCCGGCCTGCCGCATGTGATTGTGAGGTTCTACACCGTAGCGAGGGTGTCGGCCGCCCGCAGTTCGGCCGGCTGGGCCCTGGTTTTCATCGCCCTCCTCTACACAGCCGCTCCGGCGGTCGCTGCCTTTGCCCGTACCAACCTGCTCGAGACCGTCTCCAACACCCGGTACGAAGACGTTCCCGAGTGGTTTGAAAAATGGGAGACTACCGGCCTGATTTCGTTCCAGGACCACAACAACGATGGCGTCATCCAATACGTGGGCCCGGCTTCCAGCGATCGGAACGAACTGACGATCGACCCCGACATCATGGTCCTGGCCAACCCGGAGATTGCCCGATTACCGGCCTGGGTCGTGGGACTGGTTGCCGCAGGCGGGCTGGCGGCTGCCCTTTCAACGGCTGCCGGACTTCTGCTGGTGCTGTCGGCCTCGGTCTCTCACGACTTGCTCAAGAAATGGCTCAAACCCGACATCAGCGAGAGAGGAGAGCTGCGCGCCGCCCGGGTGACGGCCGGACTGGCCGTCTGCGTGACCGGATACTTTGGGGTCAACCCCCCCGGCTTTGTTGCCGAGGTGGTGGCCTTCGCGTTCGGGCTGGCCGCCGCCTCGTTCTTCCCCATCATCGTGCTGGGAATCTTTTCCAGGAGGGTCAACAAGTACGGGGCCATCCTGGGAATGGTGGTGGGCCTCTCTGTGACGGCCGGCTATATCATCTATTTCAAGTTCTCTTTTCCGGCCATGAACTCGGCCGAGTACTGGTGGCTGGGGATCTCGCCCGAAGGTATTGGTACGGTGGGAATGGTGATCAACTTCCTGGTTACGGTCGTCGTTTCCTGGCTGACTCCAGCGCCACCCGCCCATGTCCAGCGTCTGGTGGAGGCGATCCGAGTGCCCAGGGGGGCCGGCGAAGCCCACGAACTCTCGGCTTGAGACGAGGTACAAACGACTCTCTTACGCCTTCACACCTTCGACGATACTGGTCCCGAAGTTGTCGTTCAGGGGAGTGATGGAGGTGATGCGGAAGCCCGCCTCGCGGTACAGGGCTTGCCACTGGGCCTCGGTTCGTTCCTTGCCGGGAATAAAAACCATCATGTTGAGGTCGAGCAGTTTCGCCGGGGCGCTCCCCGTGTCTCCCATGGGAGGAAGGACGACATCCACACAGAGCAGGCGCCCGGGTTTCTGCATTCGCGCTCTGCAGTTCTGCAGGAGCCGGGTACAGCGGGCATCGTCCCAGTCGTGAATGATGTGTTTGAGAATGTACACCTGGCCGCCGGGAACGTCTTCGAACATGTCGCCGCCCTCGAAACGCATCCGCGACTGCACGCCGGCCGGCTGGGAGGCGGCGTGCTGACGGACCAGCGATTCCAGGTCGGGAAGATCCATCACGACTCCGGACAGGTGTAGATGGTGGGAGAGAAGAGCGACCACCATGTGCCCCAGGCCTCCCGCAACATCCACGATGGTGGTAACGTCCGAGAAATCGCAGTGCTCCAGCACGCCCCGCATCGAATTCAGGCTGTTGGACTTCATGGCCTCGGCAAAGTCCTCCATTTCCTGTGGATTGGCGTTGCAGTAATCCCAGTACTCCATCCCCAAAACGGTGCGGGGCTGGGGTTCGCCGGTGCGAAGGGTGTCCGGCAGTCCTGCCCAGACCTTCCACCAGGTTCCACCAAACATCTCGGCGAGCTTCTTCACGGACACGGGCGAGGTGGTCGTGAGTACTTCCGACAGGGGCGTGGCGGCGAAGCGGCCTTGCGCATCTTCGCTGAAGATTCCCAGTGCGGCGCAGGCTCTCAGGGCCCGCTCCAGACAGTCGGGCCTGGCATCGACACCGTGTTCAGAGGTCAGCTCGGCAGCAGTCAGGGGGCCGTGCTGCTGCACCAGATCGGGAACGTTCAGGCAACTGATCGATGAAATCGTCTGCGACGCCCAGGCGCCCATCACCATCTGCATGACGACGCCCTAGGGCGGCGGTGCCGGCTCTTCTTTAGACATCTGTTACACCTCGTATTAGAGTGAATGATCAACTTGAGCTGCCGAGACCTGACTATACTACTGGAAAGGCTTGTGGACTGTATGACTTTTGCCACGGGCTTGTAGGGACCGAGCTTGAGCCTGATCACGGCCGGGAAGAAGGGAACGGGGAGCCTTATGGGAAAAGAGCAGATAGCCAACTGGGATGAGCTGAAGGATCGAAAGCCGGCCTACGCCCTGGTGTCGAACGTCGATCTTGTAGTGGTGCGCTACGACGAAGACATCTCGGTTCTGTACGGACGCTGCCTTCACCGCGGGGCTCTGCTGGCCGACGGCGCCATCGAGGGGCCGGATCTCATCTGTGGGGTACATCAGTGGGACTACCGCTATGACACCGGGGTCAGCGCCTACAACAACGAGGAGGCTCTCCACAAGTTTCGATCATGGGTGGAAGACGGCCGGGTCTGGGTGGACGTCGAGGAGATCGAAGCCTGGGAAAGGGAGAACCCACAACCCTACAAGCGTGACGAGTACCAGGGGCTCTACGCAGATCCTCACGGAGCCGAGGAGGAACCCTATGCCGGCTACATCCAGCAGTTGGCCAGGGATGGACTCAGCAAGACGGGCCACCACGGCACGGCAGCCGCCATGGGTGTTCCCCGACAACAATTGCCCGGCTGGGAAGACATCCAGTTCGTGGTAGCGCAGCTGGCCAGGTTGCCCCTGCTGGACGACGAGCCGGTGGGGACGGAGGTCGTGATCGGGCCCCAGGCGCTCAAGCCGTTGAAGCTGGAGATTCCTCTGTTTGTTTCCGACATGAGCTTCGGTGCTTTGTCCCAGGAGGCCAAGGTGGCCTTGTCGCGGGGTGCCCAGCTGGCGGGGACCGGCATTTGCTCCGGCGAAGGCGGAATGCTGCCGGAGGAGCAGGCGGCGAACCGACGCTACTTTTACGAACTGGCATCGGCCCGCTTCGGGTTCAGCTGGGACAAACTGGACCGGGTTCAGTCGTTTCACTTCAAGGGGTGGCAAGGTGCCAAGACCGGCACCGGAGGGCACCTTCCCGGCCGGAAAGTGACAGCCAAAATTGCGCAGGTCAGGGGGCTTCAGGAAGGCCAGCCCGCCATCTCGCCCTCGCGCTTTCCGGATTGGGAAGGACTGGATGACTTTCGAGACTTTGCCTCCGAGGTCAGAGAGCGCACGGGAGGCATCCCGGTCGGCTTCAAGCTCTCGGCCCAGCACATCGAGCAAGACATCGATGCCGCCCTGGAAGTCGGAGTCGATTACATTATCCTGGACGGCCGCGGCGGCGGGACCGGAGCGGCTCCGCTCATCTTTCGGGACAACATCTCGGTCCCCACTATCCCTGCCCTGGCGCGGGCGCGACGCCATCTGGATCAAAGCGGCTGCAGCGACGTGACCCTGGTCATCACCGGTGGACTGAGGACGCCCGCGGATTTCGCTAAGGCGCTGGCTCTGGGAGCCGACGCAGTGGCCGTTTCGAACGCCGCAATCCAGGCCATCGGCTGCCTGGGGATGCGGGCCTGCCATACCAATAACTGCCCGGTCGGAATCGCTACCCAGCGGAAGGATTTGAGGGCCAGACTCCTGGTGGGCGAGTCGGCTGCACGGCTGAACCGGTTTTTTCGGGCCTCGGTTGAGTTGATGCAGGTTCTGGCTCGAGCCTGCGGTCACAGCCACCTCTGCCAGTTCACAACGGAAGACCTGACAACCTGGAAACGGGAGATGGCAAGTCTGATCGGGATCCGGTATGGAGGTGTCGCCGGCATCGAGACCCACGAGGAGTCTTAAGGACCATGTCGTGAGCACCTCTCGATTCGACGCCATCATCATTGGATCCGGACAGGCCGGCCCTTCCCTGGCCGCCCGACTGTCCGGGGCGGGAATGAAAACCGCCATCATCGAGCGAAAACGCTTCGGGGGGACCTGTGTGAACACGGGGTGCATCCCGACCAAGGCGCTGGTTGCCAGCGCGCGAGCAGCCCACGTGGCCGGCAGGGGGGCGGACTATGGAGTACAGGTTGGAGGCCCCGTTTCAGTCGACATGAGAACGGTTAAGGAGCGCAAGGACGCTATTGTTCGGAAGTCGTCCAGGGAGGGGCTCGAGCAGTGGCTCAAAGGGCTGGAGAACTGCACCGTCTACGAAGGCCACGCCCGCTTCACTGACCGCGACCTCGTACGGGTGGGAGATCATGTCCTCAGCGCCGACAAAATTTTCATCAACGTCGGCGCGCGGGCCTACATTCCTCCCCTTACCGGGGTTGACGGAGTCGACTATCTCACCAACTCGAGCATGATGGAGATCGACTTTGTTCCCGAACATCTGGTGATCGTCGGAGGGAGCTATATAGGCCTGGAGTTCGGCCAGATGTACCGGCGCTTCGGTAGCCGGGTGACGATCGTGGAGATGGGTGACCGCCTGATCGGCCGGGACGACGAGGATGTGTCCGATGCGGTCAGGGAGATCCTGGAGAACGAAGGGGTCGAGATACGGCTCAACTCCGAGTGCATCACTCTTGAGAGGGAGGGAAGCAAAATCGCTGTTCAGCTTGATTGCGAGGACCCTGAGAAGGTCGTGGAGGGCTCTCATGTCTTGTTGGCCACGGGCCGCCGGCCCAACACGGATGACCTGGGCCTGGAACGGGCCGGAGTCGAGGTCAACAAGAGGGGCTACATCCAGGTCGACGACCAGCTCAGGACCAGCGTTCCGGGTATCTGGGCTGTGGGAGACTGCAACGGAGAGGGAGCTTTTACGCACACCTCTTACAACGATTACGAGATTGTGGCGGCCAATCTATTGGATGACGATCCACGCAGAGTCAGCGACCGAATCCTCACCTATGGACTTTATATCGACCCGCCTCTGGGCCGGCCGGGCCTGACGGAGGCAGAGGTCCTGGCCTCCGGTCGCAAGGCGCTGATTGGGAAACGTCCCATGAGTCGAATTGGTAGAGCCATTGAAAAGGGAGAAACCCAGGGTTTCATGAAGGTACTTGTTGATGCCGAAAGCCGGGAGATTATGGGGGCCGCAGTGCTGGGCACGGGGGGTGACGAAGGCATCCACTCCATCCTTGACATCATGTACGCGAAGGCGCCCTATACGGTGATTCAGCGGGCCGTGCACGTGCATCCGACCGTCAGCGAGTTGATCCCCACCATGCTGGGCGAGCTGAAACCGTTGGACGACAGCTGATGACACTTCGAACCAAGCGAGTCTATGAACCGCCAGCCCCGTCTGATGGGCGTAGAATCCTGGTCGACCGTCTGTGGCCCCGAGGCGTGTCGAAATCAAGCGCATCGATCGATGTGTGGGCGAAGGAAATAGCCCCTTCTCATGAGCTCCGGCGCTGGTATCAACACGACTCTCAGAAATGGCCTGAGTTCCGGCGTCGATACTTCGCCGAGCTGGAAGCCAAGGAGAAGCCCCTGAGTGAGCTGTGGGCCGGCCTCGGTGAGGGCACGGTCACGCTGGTCTTCAGCTCCAGGGAAACAGAACTCAACAACGCGGCTGTTCTCAAAGAGTTCCTGGAGACTCGAAGCCAGGACTGCTACGGGATTCCAGGGGGGCAAGTGCGGGGAAAGGAACCACAATGAAAGATATAACGGAACTGCTCGAGCAGCCCGATGCCACCATCGCTGTGGTGGGAGCAACGGACGATCCGTCCAAGTACGGGAACGTTATCTATCGGGACCTGAAGAAGAAGGGATTCGTCGTCCACCCGGTCAATCCGAATCGGTCTCAGGTTGATGGGGATCAAACATTTCCCCGGCTCGCCGACCTCCCCGAAACGCCAACCATCGTCAATATCGTGGTGCCGCCTGAAGTGACATTGGACATTCTGCAACAGTGCCGGAGTCTGGGTCTTGTCAATGTCTGGCTCCAACCGGGAGCGGAGAGTACGGCCGTGATGACCTTCCTGCAGCGCCACGATTTCAATTACATGGCGAATGCCTGCGTCATGGTGCAGAGTCGTTCCCGGGCTTGACTCAACCGGCAGTCCGTACACCGGCGGACCCCCATCAGGTTTAACAAGTGGAGGAGGGTATGACCTATCGCTTTATCGTGGACACCTACGAAACAGAGCGCATCAAGGTGCTGAGTGTCTGGAGTATGTTCAGGGACAAGGAACTCTCTGTGCGCCCTCACCCCGAGGACCCCCGGGGGCGGAGCATCCTCGAACAAATGGTTCACCAGTGTGTGAGTGAAAACTTCTGGTTCAAGGAAATCCTGGGTGTTGACGTCGGTGCTCCACCACTTCCGGAGAATGAGACTCGAATCGAGTTCATTCGCAGATATGCAAAGGACTCCTCGAGACGGCTGGATGAACTGAGCCATAAGGACGAATCCTGGTGGGAGAAGGAAGTTCAGTTTTTCAATGTGAGGCGCACCAGAGCGTGGGTCATGGTACGGCGAATCGCACATACGGCTCACCATCGTGGCCAGCAGACGACGATGCTGCGCATGTTCAACCATGACCTGCACAGCACCTATGGGCCGACAGCCGACACGGGCGGGCTCATGCAGCACCAGGCCCCGACGATCTACCCGTATCCGCATGAAGAAGCTCTGCTCAATGAAGAAGCAGCCGGTGGAAGAAAAACGGTCCTGCCGGGAGTAGGGAATTCGACTCCCACCGAGAGGCCCGGCACAGAACAATCCTGAGAGAGTTTGTTGCAGGGGCGACGGGAGTGATCGGGCAATCCCTCGTACCCAGTCTGATCGAGAGGGGCCACATCGTCACTGCCATGACCCGCAGCCTCAAACGAGCTAAACGCCTGGAATCGCTGGGTGCCAGGCCGGTTGTATGTGATGTCTATGATACTCATAGTCTCGAAGAAGCGGTAAAACGAGCCGAGCCGGACGCGGTGGCTCACCAGCTCACAGCGCTGCCTCGGGCTATCGACCCCCGGAGGATCGAAAGGCAGTTTGCTGAAAACGACCGGATCCGAGTGGAGGGCACGAGCAACCTGGTCCGGGCGGCGGCCCGTGCAGGTGCGAACCGGATCGTGGCCCAGAGTATTTCGTTCGCCTACGCTCCGGAGGGTGGTCCAGTGAAGAGCGAGGACGCGCCGCTCTGGCTGGACGCCCCATGGCCGTGGCGACGCAGCGTGGAAGCCGTGGCTGAACTAGCCCGCATAGATCACCGATTTGGAAATGAAGGTAATTTTGGCAGGCCGGAACGGTTTTCTGAGAGTTTCGCTATCGATCCGGTCCAGGTCGAGTGATGCGGTGGTGTGGAGGGTCGTGAATGGAGCGTTTTTCGGGTTCGGAAGAGCGTGACGGAATGTATTCAGGCAGAGCTCGGCCTGAGCGATGGAACGATTTCGTTTTTGGGGGCGTTTGATCGGGACAGACCTCAGCAGCGCAGAGGAATGGCCTGGAGGTTTCGAACGACGGCAGCGAAGACCTCGCTGTAGGGATAGGCTTCAGACATGGAGATCCAGACGTGGCGGACCGTGAGGCGGACCTGGGCGCCGATCTTGAGGAGCTTCAAGCGAATCGTCTGACACTGAGCGCGAGCCAGGGGGGTCTGCTTCAGTCCGAGACGACGCAAGGCGTGCATGAGCATGTAGGCGGCGGAGGACAGATACAGCCGGAGTTGATTGGCGCGCATCGTTGCCGCGCTGGTCCGGTCGGCGAACAGACCCAACTGCTGTTCTTTTATGCGGTTCTCCATGTCGCCCCGCGCACAGTAGAAGTCTTCGTAGAGCGCGCGGGCCCCCAGGCGTTCCGGCGACAGGGAGGTGACGACGAATCGGGGATTGGCGCCTTTGTCCAGGAACTCGGCCTTGCCGACGACGCGTCGCTCCGAGGTCCAACTGTGGCGAGTCCGGTAGCGGAAATCCTTGAACACCCGCGCCGGTCGCCCGGTGGCGTTGAACTCGGCTTCGGCCTGAGTCATCGCTTCGGCGCTCTCTGACTTGAGCCGATCATTGTTGGCCAACCCCATCACGTAATCCACGTGATGGTCTTCACACCAGCGGAGCAAGTCATCCCGGCAAAAGCCCGAGTCGGCCCGGATGACGATCGAGACCTCCGGCCAGCTCTGCCGAATCCGGCCGACGATCCGTTCCAGTTCCTCCACCGATCCCGCGGCCCCATCGATATTGGAACACCGCAACCGGGCGCACAGCAGATGCTCCCCCGAGAAGATGTACAGCGGGAGATAACAGTAGTGGCGGTAGTAACCGTGAAAGAACCGGCCTTCCTGCTGGCCATGGATCGGGTCGTCGGTCGCATCCAGATCCAGCACCATCTCCTCGGGCGCCGATTCGTGGGACTCCACGAAGGCATCCACCATCCAGCCGTCGATCCGGTCCGGGTCCATCGCGATCTTCTTGTACCGCTCCTGCTCATCGACCTCGGCGCCGGTCAACTCCAACCGGTTCAGCGTACACCTGCCCGCCAGCGCCTTCCCCCGATCTGAGGCCTGCCGCCGCCTCTCCCCCAACGGATCGGCCTTATTCACCGCCACCGCCAGCATCGGATCGGTGCGCAACTGATCATGATCGTTCAGATCCTCGTACCCCAGACAGAGTCCGTAGATGCGCTGCCCCAACAACTCCTCGACCGTGTGTTCGATCAACCGCGGATCCCGGTGATCCCTGAAACACTCAGCCAGTCCGGCGATCAGACCCGTCCCCCTCTCGACCTCTCGCAACAGCAGCACCCCTGCATCGGAGGTGATCTTCCCGCCGTCGAACCGCGCCTTCACTTTGCGTTGAAATAGTCCGTGAAATTCGAACCTGGCTTGTTTACACTCTGTTCTCATAAGGGCCGCCTCCGTTTGCGTGTGAAAACGTTCATTCAAAACGCTTTATACCAAACAGGGCGGCCTTTTCAGGTCCCATCGGTGAGAAATGGCGGCTAGAGCGACAGGTAACGTCGACAAACGGCGTTGAAGGACTGGTGCTTCGGTACGGCTATCTGTACGGACCCGGTACCGCCTATGCCGCCGACGGGTCGGTGGCGTATCGGGTTCGAAAACGCAGATTCCCCGTCGCGGGGCGAGGCTCGGGTGTGTTCTCTTTTGTCCATGTGGATGACGCTGTGTCCGCCACGATTACGGCACTGGAGGATGGCCGGCCCGCAATCTACAACGTCGTGGACGATGAGCCAGGTTCGCTTCGGGAATGGCTGCCCATCTACGCACAGGCCCTGGAGGCTCCAGAGCCAAGGAGAGTGTTTGCGTTCCTGGCCAGGCTGCTTGCCGGCAGATACGGTCTATATTTCATGACCGAACAGCGTGGTGCCTCCAACGCCAGGGCGAAGAGGGAACTCGGTTGGTCTCCGCGATTCTCGTCGTGGCGAACCGGATTTCATGAAGCGCTCCGCGCCGAGTCAAACCTGGTCGAGGGCTCCCCGGAGAAGTTGAAGCGCGCCGTGATCAGTCCGGAGAGCTAACTCATCCAGGTGGTCGGCTCGCTCACAGAGACGGTGTACATGTCATAACGGCGCAAGAGCAGGGGCAAGAAAACATGAAGCTCGAGGTTACATCGCCATTCGATGGCTCGCTGATCAAGTCCATCCCGATGCATGGTGCCGAGGACGCCGAGGCAATGCTGAAAAAGGCGCTTGCCTGCTACGGCGATCGGGCTGCCTGGCTGGATCATCACGAGCGTATCGCCGTCTTGAAAAAACTAGCCCGGTTGATTGAGGCTGAAGCCGCTCAGGTTGCGCTGCTCATCGCCAGGGAGGGCGGGAAACCGTTGCTGGACGCCAGGGTGGAGGTGGCCCGGGCCATCGACGGAATCGGGTTGGCGATCAAGGAGCTTGCGCACGTCATGCGCGGAGAAGAAATTCCCATGGGACATACGCCCGCGGCCGCGGGGCGGGTCGCGTTTACGACTTTCGAGCCCATTGGCGTGGTGGTAGCGGTCAGCGCCTTTAACCATCCATTGAATTTGATTGTTCACCAGGTCGTCCCGGCCATCGCCGTGGGGTGCCCCGTCATTGTCAAACCTGCTGCAACCACTCCTTTGAACTGTATTCGTTTCGTCGATCTGGTCCATGAGGCGGGACTCCCGGAGGAGTGGTGTCAATGCATCGTCACCGACAACGAGGTGGCGGAAAGGCTGGTGACCGATTCGCGCATCGGCTTCTTCACCTTCATCGGCTCGGCCAGGGTGGGTTGGGGGCTGCGCAGCAAATTGGCGCCGGGGGTGCGCTGTGCACTCGAGCACGGAGGAGCCGCACCCGTTATCGTCGATGAATCGGCCGATTTGGACAAGGCCATTCCCTCCCTGCTGAAGGGAGGGTTCTACCACGCTGGCCAGGTCTGTGTCTCCGTCCAGCGTGTCTTCGCGCCCGAATCGACAGCCAGAGAACTAGCCCGGAAACTGGCTGACGGTGCAGCCGGATTGAAGGTAGGCGACCCCACCAGCGAAGAGACGGAGGTCGGGCCACTCATTCTTCCCCGTGAGGTGGACAGAGTGGACTCATGGGTGCAGGAAGCCGTCGAGCGCGGGGCCGGATTGTTGACGGGGGGCAGGAGGATCAGTGATTCCATCTATGAGCCGACGGTACTCTTCAATCCACCGACCGATGCTAGCCCGGATTATGCAAGAGATCTAAATCCGAGTGAGATGTGGGCCCAGAAAAAAGGCCGTAGCTCTCTGATATAAAAGGGTTTAGAGAAACAAAGACCCTAAACAGGAGCTACGGCAATGTCAAAAACAGTCTGCCAGAATACCCTGCCATTTCATAGCCACAGAAACATCACGGCTCGTTTTGATGGGGGGAGCCTCACTTCCGACGCAGGATGGTTGTTGTTTGGATCGCTGGATCGTCAACATCGATTGTGCGAGGGCTTCAGTTCCTGTATTTCGGAAAGTCGAGACCAACGCTACATTCGTCATGACCTGTTGAAGTTGATCCGACAACGAGTCTTGCAGATCGTGGCCGGCTACGAAGACTGTAACGACGCCGATACGCTGCGCTCGGATCCGATGCTCAAGACAGTCTGTGATCAGTTGCCAGAGAGCGATCCCGATTTGGCCACCCAGCCGACTTTCTCCCGCCTGGAGAACTCCGTCACCAAGAAGGATCTGATGCGTCTGAGCCGGTGGCTGCTAGGCCGTTATGTGCGCTCCCTGAAGAAGAGACGTCCCAGCAAGATCATCCTGGATCTGGACAGTACCGACGACCACACTCACGGCCAACAGGAGTTCTCCTTCTACCACGGGTATTACCGAAACCACATTTTGCATCCTTTGCTGATCTTCGATGCCGACACGGGAGACCTGGTCTGTGCCGTGTTGAGACCTGGCAACAAGGGGGCTGCCTCTCACATCGTGCCCATTCTGAAGCGAGTCGTGGAGGCCATCCGACAAGCAGTGGGGACGGATGTCGAGATTGAGATTCGGGCCGACAGCGGCTTTGCCACGCCTCGGCTCTACGAGTTCTGTGAATGTGAAGAGAATAAACTCCAATATGTCATCGGGTTAAGCCGAAACCCTCGCCTGCAGCGAGTGGTCGAGCCCCTGCTGGATTCGACTCGGGAAAGGTTCCTTGAGCTGGAGGAAAAACAGCGTCAGTTTGACGAGTTTCTTTATCGAGCCCACAGCTGGGAGCGATCCCGTCGCGTCATTGTCAAAGTGGAGGTCGATCAGCGTGGGATCAATCGTCGCTTTGTAGTTACCAACCGGGACGATCTCTGCTCCCAATCACTTTATGACCACTACACAAACCGAGGGCAGACCGAGAACTTCATCAAGGCCTTCAAGAATCATCTGAGCATGGACCGACTCAGCTGTCATCGATTCCTGGCCAATCAGTTTCGACTCCTCCTGCATGCACTGGCTTACCAGATGTTCGTTCGCCTGCGCGACTATCTTCACGGAACCCCCTGGCACAAGCTCGAAATCGAAACCTTACGTCGTCGGGTCCTCAAGATTGGGGCCCGGATCCGACAAACCACTCGACGCATCTGGGTCCATCTTTCCTCAGCCTTTCCCGAACAACCCCTCTTCCACCTCGTCTTGAGTCGCCTCAACTCCAGTTAGCTTTTCCCAGCTCCCCCGAAAAACCGCTTCCGACACTCATCCAGGCCCAGATCTGTCTGAAATTCACTCCCCAAACCACTCAAACGCCTCGCCAACCCATATTCTTCGCAAATCCGCCTGTCACACCTGCCCGCTTCCGAGTTGGGCCACTTCTCGAGCCTTTTTTCAACAGCGGATTACGCTTCTTGCATAATCCGGGCTAGCGGCGCTTCCAAGGTGGTGACACTCGGTCGGCGAAAGCGCCGGGAATTTCTCGCAAAGCGGGTGCAGGACGTGTCGGCCTACGTTGCATGGGCTTACGATCCGGGCCTATCCACCGTGGCATCCGAGCGGGCCGGCGGGCCGTGGTGGATGACCTACGCGAAGAACTGGATGGCGCGTCGGCGGAACGCGCAGAGGTCCGTTTACCTCCATTCCTCGATTGAGGCGGCAAGCGCGGCCTTCCGGCAGACGGTCGACGCAAGCCGGGCGCTGGTGGATGACCTCACGCCTTTGCGGTTGCTCAAAGCGCACGAGGCCAGTGTGGTTTTGAGCGAACTGACCAACCGACCCGGAACACCGTGGGACGGTGCGACCGGCAGCGGCATGAATTGGAGGTTGGCCGTGTCGGAACTCGAAGCGGAGCGGCGCAACCTTCGCCTGGACGGGGAGCCCGTCGTGCTGTACTCGCTGCTATCTCCCCCAGGCGCGGCCCGCTCGAATCTGTTAGCGGGCCTTTACCGCCTCGATGCGACCCTGACGGTCACGCTCGAATGGCGTCCTCAGCGGCTCGATTCTGCCCGGCGAAAGATCCGGGGAGCACAGCGCCATTACTTCTCAAAGCGGTACTCGATGAGCGCCCACGTTCAGGAGACGGAGGGGAGCGCGGCGGCGATGGTGGACACGGCGGCAGCGGCGGAGTCTGACCGTTTAGGGGATGCTCTCGTGGAGCTTGAGACGGACGGCGTTGCTTACGGCGACCTTGCCGTCACGATTGCGATCCACGGCCCGATTGAACACTCCGAGAGCCTGGACGGGGATATCCGGCGCATCTTCGCTAGCCATGATGCGAAGGTGATCCGCGAGGGATACGGCCAACTCCCCGCTTGGTTTTCGCGGATGCCAGGGCAACCCCGGAGGCGGCAAGTGCGATCCGTGTTTGTATCGGCAGGTGTCGCCGCTTGCATGGCCCCGATCTTTGGGCCTCCTGTCGGAACTCCCCAAAGCGCCACTTGCGGGCCGCAGCCCTGGCAATTCTTGAGACCGGGTGGCGGACCCCTTACCACTACGATCTATTTCAGGGCGACGTAGGCCATACGCTGGTGTTGGGTGCAACCGGCGCGGGCAAAAGTTTCGCGCTCAATTTCCTTTTGGTCCAAGCCCTCCAATACGATCCCCGCATCCTGATTCTCGATCTAGGCGGTTCCTATCGCTGGCTCACCCAATTCTTGGGCGGCGGATACATGGAACTGTCCCCCGCAGGAACGGGGTCCGCAGGTTTCCAGCTACGGCCCTTCTCTTTACCGGCAGGAGAGCGGACCTACCAATTCCTGACGGGCTGGATTTCCCGGTTGCTACGCATCGGCGGATGGAGCTTGAGCGGGTCCGATCCGAGCGAGATCCGCGCCCGCGTGGAAGACCTCTACGCTTTCGCGCCAGCGGAGCGGACCCTTGGAACACTGGTCCACTCCTTGCCCGCAAAGATGTGGCCCGCGCTTGGCCGCTGGCACGGTGACGGCGCATGGGGCCGCTACTTCGATAACCCGGCTGATGGTGACGACCTGCAATTTCAAGACTGGCAGGTGATCGACATGGCCGGCGCCGCGGAGCATGACGACTTATGCGAGGCGGCGCTGTTCTACCTTTTGGAACGGTTGCGGCTGGCCCTGGAAAATCCCGACGAGACGGCCAGGGTGAAGCTGATGGTGGTTGACGAGGCATGGAGGTACTTGCAAGATCCCGCCGTCCTTTCCTATCTCGCGGAAGCCGCGAAGACATGGCGCAAGAAGAACGCAGCGCTGATCGTGGCGACTCAAAGCGCCGTGGACGTGACAGGAACGGCGGGTGCTGAGGCGTTGCTTGAATCCATGCCGACAAGCTATTCCTTGCCAACCCGGACCTGCCTGATAAAGCCGCAGAAACCTTCCGGTTGAATCCTTCCGAAATGAACACTGTTCGCGGCTTGATCCCCAAACGCGAGCTTTACCTACGCCGCACCGATGCGGCGGGGATCTTACGCCTTGAAGTCGATCCGGCGAGCTACTGGCTTGACACGTCGTCGCCGGTGGACGCGGCCAAACGGGCCGCAGCCGTCGAAGAACACGGCTTAGAAGAAGCCCTGGAACATTTATCCAAACGGAGGTAATTCAAATGTTGAAAATCTTTCCCCTGATCGCGGCGGCGCTTCTCGCCTTGCCGGTCCCGCTACTTGCTCAAAATGCCGGGGCGGTGTTGCGGGTTATCGAGGCCCAAGATCAAATTGTGAGGATTCAGGCCAAGACGAGGCACACCACCGTTATCGTGCTGCCCGCGTCCGAGGATATTCTTGATTTCGTGGTGGGGGATTCCGAGTATTGGCACCTGACCGGCGCGGCCAATCTCGCTTTCCTCAAACCGATTGCGGAAGGTGTCACAACGAACGTGGCGCTGGTCTGCGCGTCCGGGCGGATCTATTCGTTCCTGGTGACGGAAGGTAGCGCCGGGGAGCCGCATCTTAATCGTCCGGGTGGAGTACCCGGAGATTGACGATCCCCGCATCTCGCCGGGAGTCAACACCCCGGCCTTTGTCCGGCGCTCCCAGGTCACGGCCTATCAGGAAATGGCGGAAACCGCCATGCAGACCGTCGCCACGGTTCAGGAGGAAGCCGAGGCCCGCGTGGCGGCGGCGGCGGCCCAGGCCGAGGGTGAGACTGAGGCTTTCCGGTCGGACTATCCAACCCGGTTGAACTTCCCTTATCGCCTGGAGGACAAGGCGATCAAATGGCCGTTCCTGGTCGAGGGAATGTGGAATGACGGCCAGTTTACCTACCTTCGATCGAACGCCCAGGAGACGCCCGCGCTGTACGAAGAAAAGGACGGGAAACCGGCCCTGGTTGCCTACGATCTTGAAGAAGACGGCCTGTATATCGCCCGCCATGTTTTAGGCAACGGCTGGTTGCAGATCGGCAAAGAAAAAGCCAAGTGGCGCTTCACCGCGCCAAAGGTGGCACCGTGATTGGATGGAAGCGCCTGTACCCCAAACCAGCGGGCAGCTTGCCGGGAGGCATTGTCACTCAATGGGGCGTGGCGCTTATTACCGTGTTGATCCTTGTGTTTGTGGCGATATGGCTTGCCACGGGCGGATCGTCGCCAGCGGGGATCGACTCCATAGGGGGAGAAGTCACCGGCCCGTCCCGGAGCTTCGCCGGGCAGATGGCCGCGCAGGTCGAAGCCGAGGCGCTACGGGCCGAGACGCGCCGGGCGGCGGCGGATCGGACCCTACAGGCGCAGCAGCGCCAGGAGGCGCGGGAAGTCGCAACGGGCGCGATCGGAGGCGGGCAGGTGACGATGGACGAGGCGCTACTACTGGCCGGGCCGAGTCCTGAAACCGGCAGAGCGTACACACAGCAGGAATTTGAACTCCGGGAACGCTTGCGCCTGGAAGCCCTGGAACGGCGCAGCCGGTCGCTTCGCAGTTCGCCGGTGGCTCAGACTTACCGGCAACTGGACCGCGCCAGATCACCGAAAGAGGCGGACGCGGAGCCCGGCCCGGTCGAAGCGATCCGCGCCGAGGGAGCGGCGGCGCTTTCTCAGGCCCTTGGGACGTTCCAGGGTGTGACGGGAAGCCTGGAAGATGACATTGCGGCGGAGGCGGACGCGGATCGGGCTTTCCTTGCGGCGCTCACCGGAGCACAGCGGGGCGGTGGACCGGACCCGGCCCTGGCCGTTCCTCCTGGACCGGCAGCGCCCGCGCCTAATTCGCTAGGATTCCCCGGAGCGGCGGCGCAACCAGCCCGCGACTATGCCAACCCTTCGCGGCTTGAGGGCGGCAGCGATCCGCCAGGGTGGGAACGGATCTATGAGGGAGCGTTCCTTGAGGCCGTCCTTGTCACCCAACTGTCGGGTGACTTTCCCGGCCCGGTCCTGGCCCAGGTTGCCGTGCCGTTTTACTCCGCCGGCCGCCAGCGGGTTTTAGTCCCGCGTGGAGCGCGGGTGATCGGAACCGCGTCGGCAGTTCAGGGGCAAGACCAAGAGCGCCTGGCCGTGTCTTTCCATCGGTTGATCTACCCGGACGGGCGATGGGTGACACTCGATTTTCACGGCCTCAATCAAGTGGGGGAAGGCGCGTTGAAAGATCAGGTGAACCGTCACTATTTCTCGATGTTTGCCGCTGTCGGAGCGGTTGGCATCATTAGCGGCCTCACCTTGCAGAACTCGAACCCTTACGGCGGCGGAGCTCAGGCGTTCCGGGCCGGAGCCGGGCAAGGGCTCGGCCAAGCGGCGGAGCAAATCTTGCAGCGTTTCTTGAACCGTTTACCCACCATCACCATCCGGGCCGGGCATCGGCTCCGTATCTGGTTTACGTCCGATGTACTGGTCCCGCGAAACCTAAAAGGAGAATGAAAATGAAACACCGAATCGTGAGCGGCCTTGTCTTAGTTCCCCTCATGATCGTACTGAGCACCACGCCCGCCTACGCCATCTTTGGCTCGATCCTTGCGGCGATCCAGCGGGCGCAGATGATCGTCAATCAGGGGGTCCAAATCTACAACGATGCAATGGAGAAGATCACGATGAACGGGCAGCTAACGGAACTGACCGATCAATTCTCGCACCTAAAAGAGCAAGCCCTTGGCACGGTCGGGGCGCTTACCGCGCCTTTCACCGATCTTAGCTCGATCCCGACTGAATTTATCGGCGTGGGCTTTCCTGGAAGAACGATTTTACCGGCGTGGCCGGGGAGTTGGCCGGAGCGGTGGAGCAGCTAGGAGAATCGGGAACCAGTTTCACCGACGCATGGAGGGACCGCTTGACGGCCAGTAACACCATATCGGAGAGCGATTTTCTGAGCCTCTACGCGGGCCAGAGCCCGGAGGTAGGAGCGGCAGCGTCACGGGTCTACCTTGCGGCAGCAGAGGCCGGGGATAAGAAGCTCGTCATGGCGAACGCCCAAAGTGACGCGGCCAAGAATCTGATGGTGGCCGCGAAGGAAGCCGTTTCGTCCTATGAAGGACTGCGAAACAACACGAACACGAGCAACACCGCGCTACAGCAAGCGATGGTTGCCGGGACCGTGACCCAGGGCAACCTTACCGCTGCTATGGCGCAGTTGATGGTTTATCAGGCGTCCCAGGAGTCTGCGAGAGAGTACGAACAGGAGATAGCGCGGCGCGAAGAACTGGCCCGTTTCGTGGAGGCAGAGCGCGAAGCGCAGATTGCTTTTGACGCGCAGCAAGCCGGGATCGCGGCGCGGGTGGATTCGATGCGCGAGGGATTACTTTTCAGAGTCCCGGCGCTCTACGGCGGAACCGGCCAGTAGGCCGCGCCGATGCAGATTCAGATTGACCCGAATATCCCCGCCAATCTCCCCCCGGAGGAAATAAGGGATTTCCAATCCTTCATTCAGACCGCCCTTGACGGCCTTACGGCATCGGCGGGCGGCGATGTTCTGGCCCTTGGGACGGGCCTTTTTACCGGGCTTGCGTTGATTGTGGTGGTAATTGCCGGAGTCAAGATCGCGTTTAGCGGGAACATTCAGCCGTGGGAGCTGGTGCGGCTCGTCATCGGGATATGGATTCCGTGGGTGATGATGCAGTTCTACACGACCACGATTCCCGGCATGAGCCAAACCTTTCCGGGGATGATTGCCGAGGGGGGCAACTTTCTACACGAAATGTTGCTAGGCGACATCATTAGCTCGATGCAAACCGAACTCGGAGACATGGTGAGGGCCATAGCCGCGAACATGCAAACGCAAGCGGCCCAGGGGAACGTGATCGGGATCTTAACGGGCGGCGTCCACGCCTTCATTACCGCCGTGGCCGGGAGTATCATTCTCGCCCTTCTCATTCTCATGCTCATCGTGTTATTCGCTGTCACTTACGCTCAGGTGATCTGGGCTCAAATCGCCCTGGCAATCCTCATCATTCTAGGGCCGATCTTCATTCCGTTTCTCGTGTTCGAGCCGCTGGCCTTTCTCTTTTGGGGCTGGTTCAAAGGGATGCTCACCTATTCGCTCTATGCCGTGATCGCCGGGTGTGTGTTGCGGGTGTTCTCCGCCGTGGGAATTGCGTATATCACGACGCTGGGCGGCGCGAACCTTGACACCCAATCTATGACGCAAGTGGGCCTATGGACGCTGGCCGTCATTCCGCTTTTCATTGCCGGGCTTCTCTCATCGCTCAAATGCGGCGAACTGGCCGCGATGCTCGTTACCGGAGGCGGAGCGGCTGGAAGCGGACTCATGGGTATGGCGACAACGGCAGGGATGGCAGCGGCCAGCGGGGGAGCGGCAGCGGCCAAGACAGCAGCATCAGGAGGGATCAAGTGAGCCAAGATAAGACGCCCCCGGCGAAAGACGCGGGCGCGGAGTACGCCGAGATATGGGGCGAGGCGGTCCACACCAACCGTCACCTTCGGACCATCACGGTGGGGCTTGGCATTGCGGTAATTTTGTTGATTATCGTGGTCATTCGGATTGCCTCAGTCGATCCCCCCCGGCCCATCGTGGTGAGGGTGGATGAAATAGGCCGGGCGGAGGCCGTCGCCTATGACGTGATGGAGGCCCAGGCCGATCCGCTGGACCCGACGACTAAATACTTTCTCAATCGTTTCGTCTATGACTTCTATTCCCGTCGCCGGGCGACGGTGGAAGAAAACTGGTCCCGTAGTCTGCGGTTTCTCACGACCGATCTAGCCAACGCATCCTTCCGGGCCGAGAGTCAGAATATCGCCCTTCTAGCGGCGGGCGCGGCCCGCGATGAGTTGCAGGTGGATCGTGTCGTTTTGAGGATTCAGGCCAACCCCCAGGAGCCCCACAGCGCCTCGGCCGATTTTGACCTCGTGCGCCTTGTCGCCGAGGGCGAAGTGGACCGGGAGCGGTGGAGCTTATCGCTTCAATTCCTGTTCCTCGATGAGATCCCCCCCGATCTGATTGTTCACAATCCTATGGGGATCGTTATCACCTACCTGCAAGGAGACCGGGCTGTGGTGACGGGCGAACGATGATCGAGCATTTGAAGGGCCGGGAACAGGCGCTTGCGCCGCTAGGATGGACCGGGCGGGAGGCGGAATGGATTGCCCTGGTCTGTCTCCACAGCGGCGTTTTCACCCGCGCTCAGTTTTGCCGCTACTTCGATGCGGGGAGAAAACGAGCTTACCGATTCGTCAAGACTTTGGTTGATCGGCGGGCGGGCGTCGAGATCGAGGGCGCGGTGTTCAATGGGGGAGGGAAGACATGCCGGATATCGAGCAAGCCGATCTATCGGGCGATGGAAATCGAGAATATCCGTCACCGGAGAAAAGCTACCGTGTCCGTTCTGAGGCGGCGGCTTCTCTCGCTTGATTTTGTCCTGGAACATCCGGGGTTGAACTGGCTTCCGACCGAGGGAGAAAAGGTCAAATTTATTGAAGGGCTAGGTGTCCATTCCAACCTCATTCCCCGGCGGATTTACTACGGCGCGGTTCGCGCTCAGAAACGCTATTTCGCGCTCAAACTTCCCGTCGCCGGAGGCAATAAAACCGTCACCTTCGCCTATGTCGATCCCGGCCATGCGACCGTCGTGGAATTGCACTCATGGGGAGCGGCGCATGGACAGCTTTGGGATGCGCTTCGCGCCAAGGGGCGGCGAGTGGAGGTGATCGCTATCGGCGCGGAACTGGATGCGGTGCTGCGGGCGGATCGAGTGCTACAGCTTTGGGCGGCGGCGAAGCCGGGAAAGGTGATCGAGGGGTTGACGGTGAAGCAGGAGATTAGCGCGATTAGAGAGGCACTTCACAAGCGTGACCGGAAATTTTTGGGGCAGTACGGAGGGATGAATCAAGCGGCGGAGCGGTACAAGGAACTCCTGACACTTCCCGAAGCGGAGCTTGCGGAAGGGGTCTCGATTGACGACTACTCGACGTACCGGGCAAGCCGCTTTGCCGACCCGGTATGAGAGGGTCGAATCGAGGGCGATTTTCGTGTCCCAAAAGACCGCATGGTTTTTGCCCCAGGGACAAAGGGGGGGGTGGGACACGATCCGGGCGAGAGATGGGACACTACTTTATTCCCCTATCTATCTCATTCCGGTGGATTTATCCCCTGGTAATCGGCCTTCCCCGTGCCGAACGGCAGAAATTTGGGAGGACGATAGCGACCCCCCCCAAAAAAGGGGGGGCATGCGGCCCCGTGTAGCTGCCCTGTGGGACAGGCCCTTACCCCGGCCCCAGGGGGTCGCTATCGTCGGTATTTATCCCTGCGGTGCGCCGGCGCAAACCGGTGAGTAGCAGAGAGCGAGAGTCTCTCACAGGAAAGGAGTAGCGAACCATGCTGACCCCGAGTCATGCGTGTGCACTCGTAAGAGTGCAGGCGAAGCATTGACAGGGGCACGTGCGGGCCAGGTATTGAGCCGCGGAAGGAAAATGACTTCGGGAGGCCGACGTAGTCGTAGGATCGGAAGGCAACATGGAACCGTTCGCTAATCGCGAGAACGATTCCGCCCCCGCGTGGTCCCGAGACCCTGTGCACGTACGGAAGTTGCTTACACGGGAGCCGGGAGATCCCGCCTCTGACCCCAGGGGGATGGCCCCAAGGTCCGCGCTGTGAATCCGAAAGGAGCACGACAGCGATGCACGGAGGCGGGAAGTCGGACAGGCTGATAGTAGCTGAGAAGCGCTCGAACAAAGACGGCGGTGCGCCGCGGTCGGCGGAGAGGGTGGAGCCAAGCGGCCTGGCCAAAGGGAATTCGTCCTAGCAAAACAAGTGCCGGACACAGAGCCGGGAGAGGAATCGATATGGAGGACTCTAAACGGGCACCAAGCGGGAAATCGCGGACACAGCCAAGAGACCGCACCTACGTCGAAACCGAGGACTTGCAAAGTGCGCTGGAACGGATACGGCAGGTAGCCTGCCGGGATAAGGAGCTACACCCTTATCCCGAACAGCGACTGCGCGTTATTACCTGAGGTAAGAGCCCAGTGCGGTAGTTCCGCTCGCTGGGATCTGTGCGGGGGGCGATCCGAAAGGATCGTCCCTACCGCGACGGAAGGCTCGGGAAAGACGCCCCGGAGCGGCGTGGATTAAGCGGAGAATGGCCCTATGGAATTGCGGAAGAACTGGCGGACACTGACCACGGCCTTGAGCCGGTTTTGGCACCGGGAGGCCGGACCGATGAACTGGAAAAACCCCGTCCGCGTGGTGGCCTATATCGGCTGGGAAGTTTTCAACGGCGTGGCCTTTTTGGTGGGTGAATGGGTCCGGTACGGCGTCCGGGCCAGTCAGATTGTCCTGGCAATTCCCCCCACCGTGATCCTCTTTTGCGGGGGGGGTTGGTTCGCCGTTTGGAGCTTTGTCCGGCGTCCTTTTCCGGCGCTTGAGACAGTGCCGTTGCTCGATCTTTTGGAGTATCACAACCCGAATTTTTACAGGGCCGTTGTGGTTTGGTACTACCTTTCTCCGCTGGTGGTCGTAATGCTGGCCGGGTCTATTGCCCTGTCCGTTTGGAAGGTTTGGCTTGAGGCGCGGAGGCGGGATCTTTTGCCCTTCGGGGCGCTTCCCGCTTGGCCGCTTTCGCCGGAGCAGCCCGGCCCGGAAATCGTCATCGGGGAAGTGCATCATCCGGTCGAACCCAAGGAGATTTTCAACCCCGGATGGCTCACCATCCCGGAGCGCGGGCTGTACACCGGCATTGCCATTTTCGGAGCGGTGGGGAGCGGTAAAACTTCGGCTTGCATGCACCCCTTCGCCAAGCAGCTACTCTCCTGGCAAGCGGACGATCCAGAGAAGCGGGCGGCGGCGCTCATGCTCGAAGTGAAGGGAGATTTTTGCCATGACATTCGCTCGATCCTGGATAATGCGGGCAGGGGAGACGACTACCTAGAGATCGGAATGGGGGGCCTCTGGAAATGGAATCCCCTCTCCGCGTGGTGGCTCGATTCGTACTCGCTGGCCTACACCGTTGCCAGCCTTCTCAATCAACTTTTCGGGAAGGGCAAGGAACCGTTCTGGCAGCAAGCCTACACCAATCTGGTGCGCTGGATTATCGAGCTTCACCGGGTGCTACCGGAGCAGTGGGTGACATTGCAGCAGGTCTATCAATGTGCGATTGACCCGGATCTTTTCGCGGCCAAGATCAAACAGGCCGAGAAGTGGAGCGCGGAGCTTAACACCGGGGAGGTTTTCATTCCGGTCGAGACGTGGACGAAGCGGGCCGTGGAGGTTGGAGAGTGGCAATGGACGGAGGCGGCGGATGGAATGGAAATGCGGGCCGAATGGAGCCCGGAATTGGAGCAGAAACTAGAGAAATTGACGATCCAACCCCGGATTGTTTGGGAGCCCGGAGCCGGTGACGATGTGAGAGAGAGCGTGGCCGCTGTGAAGCGGTGGTTTGACAACGACTGGCAAAAGCTGGACAACAAAATCAAATCCTCGATTGTCGAAGGCGTTTCCGTATTCCTGTCAATGTTCGATATGCCGGACGTGGCGGCGGTGTTCTGTCCGCCGCCCCCGGAAATATCCGACGATCCCAAGCGCATTGGCCCGAAGGCCAGGGCCGCGATGCTGGCCGAGAAGAAGGCCCAGGCCGAGGGCCAGGGGGAGGACAGCGCCGGTGAGAAGGCCCAGGAGTCCCGGCAATGGCCAGGCGATACTATTACCGGGAGGCCGCGCTATTTGCCCCCGCTCTATGAATTGATCGAGGGCGGCAAGGTGCTGGCCTTGAACATGCCAGCCGGGAGCAACCCGGCGCTGGCCCGCGCCATCGGCGTGATGCTCAAAAACGCATGGCTCCAAGCCTTGCTCATGCGGCCCGCGCAGATGAAAGAATCCCCAAGCACTTACTTCCGGCCCGCTGTCTTTATCTGTGATGAATATCAATCCTTCGCGTCGGTAGGCGAGGACGATCCAACCGGCGATGAGAAATCCTTTGCCTTAACCCGGCAATGCCGGTGCATCCCGATTGTTGCGACCCAATCCATATCCTCATTGAGGGCCGTGCTGGGCAGTTCGGAGGCGTGGCGGGCGCTGCTACAGACACTCCGCACCCGGATCTTTCTATCCTTGAGCGACGATGCCAGCGCCAAGATTGCATCGGGATTGTGCGGGCAGGTTGCCAAGATCAAAGGATCGTACACGATCAGCGAGACTTCCAAGCGGGCGGAAGTCTCCCCGCTCTCAGGCCGCGCCGGAGGCGGAGGCGGCAGCATCGGCGCGACCAAATCATTCCGGGAGCAGCGCGAAGCCGTGTTTCACCCGCGAGACTTCGCCTTGCTCTCGAACTGTCAAGCCATCTGTTTGCCCTATGACGGAGCGCAGTCGCTTGAGCCGCGCCGCGTCTACCTGAAACCGCACTACCTACCAGCCGAACACTCCTATTGGAGAGCGAAGGAGGCGGGCCAAATATGAGCGCCGCGAGCGGACTGGAACATCTCAAACCGTTTCTACCGGGCTTGGAGAACGCCCTTGAGGATTCCGAAGTCAGCGAGATCATGATTAACGGTCCCGGCAATGTTTGGATCGAGCGGGCCGGGCGCTTGGCGGCCTATGAGGCGCCGAACCTGGACGGCGCGGCGCTGTTACGGGCGGCTATTCACATCGCCCGTCCTTTGGGACTGGATCCGGCGAGCTCGCCGATTGTCGATGCGCGCCTGGAGGACGGCTCGCGGATGGCGATCTGTGTTCCGCCCGCGAGTCCTCAAGTCGCTATCACCGTTCGCCGTTTCGGGAAGCGGTCCTTTTCGGCGGATGATCTCGTGAAGCTAGGCTCACTCCCCGAAGCCGTGAAAAGAGAAGCCGAACAGGTGTTGCACTCCCGGCGCAACATCCTGGTTTCCGGCGGAACCGGATCGGGCAAGACCACGTTGCTCAATGCCCTCATCGAACTTCTCCCCGATGACGAGCGTATCGTTGCCATCGAGGACACGCTGGAGCTTCGCATCGAGCGGTCGAATTGCGTCCGCTTCGAGGCTCGCGGGTTGCAGGAAGGAGCGGTGACGATCCGCGATCTCGTGCGCCACGCGCTGCGTCACCGACCGGATCACATCGTGGTAGGCGAGGTACGCGGTGGAGAAGCCGCCGATCTGCTCCAAGCCCTCAACACCGGACACGGCGGGTCGCTGACGACCGTACATGCCAACAACGCCGAGAGCGCCTTATCCCGGATCGCCAGTTGCGCCATGCAAGGCGGCGGCGAGCTTCCCTGGGAAGTCACCTGTCGAGGGGTGGTGGACGGGATCGCTATGGTGATTCACATGACGCGCCGGGAGGGGCGGCGTTTCGTGGAAGAAGCGGTTTTCGTCAAAGGCTACGAAGCGAGGGACAACCAATGGGACATTCAGCCGGTTTGGCATCGTGCTACCCGCTAGGAGCCTGTCGGACTTTCGGCGTAAGTCCCGTGTTTTCAACGATGAGCCTTTTTGGCCCGAAACGGTGAACACAGTTATATGAATGACTTAGTTTTTTGATTCGGTGTTAGTCCGACAGGCTGCTAGGCCAACTCCTTGACCTTCTTGTCAATTTCCGGCAAGAGCACATCAATGCAGAACTGATGCATGCTGCCAGGCGTGTGCGCAGCGATGTGTTTGAGTTTTAGCAGATACGGCTCTGGTAACCGGAGATTGTAAACTTTAAGCACGTCATCCCGCACCCGAGGATCTTCCCAAGGCAAGGGCGTTGCTCCCCTGCCCTGGGGGCCGCGCAGCTTTAGCTCTCGTTTCGTCTGCGCCGAAGTCTGCGCTGGCTGCTCCCCTGCCGCTGTTTGCTGTTCAGCAGCAGCGATGAAATCCTCGGCGCTAGCGATGGGTGGTCGGCTGCGCAGCTTATTTGTCATCCGCAAATACCTCCGTGTAAAACGCATTCATTTCGTTGATGGCCTTCGGGTCAGACTTCATCTCGGCAACCGAGAGTCCATCGCGGGTGGCTTTGCGGTAGGCAATACGATCGCGAATCACGCTCGTAGCCAGACCGAGATACTCAAAATCACTTAGGATCTCTCCTGCCTGGGCGACCTCAGTCACCGAGGGGTTGGTCGAGCCACGGTTGATCACAACCCAAGCGCGCAGGCCGGGGTTAAACCCCTGCGCCGTCACGACCAAGTCGTTCATTCGCCCGAGTGTCCAGATATCAAATTGCGAGGCTTGAATCGGCACGAAAGCCTTATGGGAGACGACCATCGCGGCGCGGAGTTCGACCGAGTCGCGGCCGCCAGCATCTACAATGACGTCCTGGTACCGGCCATCGAGATCCTGAATCTCTTCCTGTAAGCCTTTGCCGAATGTCTGAATGCACGCCACGCGTGGCGTGATGCCCTCCTCGTCCCGAGATCTCGCCCAATAGCTCGCACTGCCTTGGGAGTCCGTGTCCACAAGGAGGACGTCGTGCCCCGCAAGCGCCCGTAATGCGGCGAGATTCGTGGCGATTGTGGTTTTCCCGGTCCCGCCTTTCTCACCCCCAATCAGAAGAACCATCACGACTCTTTAGTATCACTTAATGTGATATGATGCTAATACCATACCATACTGTGCAATGGCGTTTCTGGCTAAACTCGAGGATCGCCAATCAGAGGTGCCGCGGGAGCTCCCATCGCGCGGCTGGAGCAAAAAATTGTGTGTGAAAGAAGACGACGTGACAGATGAGACGCAATCCATGTCTGATGAGCGATAGAAGGGGCTTCTATCGCTCATGACGTGGAACTGGCAAAAACCGGACTGGCCCGGCTTCTCCTGGGATCAGACCCTCCTGAGAAAGGCGGAAGAGCACTTCCTGATAGGAAGTGGCATGTTCTCAGGTACGATCAAGCACCTCGACGCGATGGATCAAGAGCAACTCACCATTGAGGCGATCAGCCTGGAAGCGCTGACCACTTCAGAAATCGAAGGGGAGATTCTGGACCGGGCCAGCGTTCAATCATCGATTCGCAAACAGCTTGGCGTGGCTACCGATGACCGGCAGGTGGGAGCGGCAGAGCAAGGCATCGCAGAGATGATGGTGGATCTCTACCTATCGTTCGCGGAGCCCCTCTCCGACGAAATGTTGTTCACGTGGCATCGGATGTTAGTCAAAGGCCACGAGGGTCTGCAAGACCTTGGGTGTTATCGCAAGAGCGCTGAGGCGATGCAGGTAGTTTCAGGCGCACCTTATGCGCCTAAGGTGCATTTCGAGGCCCCGCCCTCTTCAAGAGTGCCGGAAGAAATGATGCAGTTCCTGGTCTGGTTCAACCGCACAGCTCCAGACGGCGCCGACCCGCTACCCGCTTTGACACGGGCCGGGATTGCACATTTGTACTTCGTGTCCATTCATCCTTTCGAGGATGGCAACGGACGTATCGGCCGTGCTATTTCTGAGAAAGCACTGGCACAGTGTCTGGGTCAGCCGACGCTCACCGCTTTGGCGGCAACGATCCTGATCAGGCGAACAGCCTACTACGATGCTCTCGAAGCTGCGAACAAAGACACCGAGGCCACATCCTGGCTCTCGTGGTTCGCCAGCATCGCAATTGAGGCACAGCATCGCACCGCAGCGCGCGTCGAATTCCTGCTCGACAAGACTCGGTTGCTTGACCGGCTTCGCGGACAGCTCAATGAACGGCAAGAGAAGGCACTGCTGCGGATGTTGCGTGAAGGGCCGGAAGGATTCAAAGGTGGTCTGAGCGCGGGCAACTATATCCGTATCACCGGGACATCTCCAGCAACAGCGACGCGCGACCTTGCTGACATGTGCGCCAAAGGTGCCTTGTCCCGTGTCGGCGAACGTCGGCATATGCGCTACCACCTGGCCATTCCGTTAAGGCAGGTGCCACCCGTGACAATCGGCGAAGATGGGGCGGTGCGGAGCAGTTGGTAGGCGCGGCTCGGCGCCGGATCCTTGTGGGTTATTTATTTCAGCGGGAATCTGGTCGCGCTGGATACCATGGACTTCTGGGTCGGCACGTTTGCTATCTTCGTGTTGGCCGCGGTTCAGATCGTCTGTTTCGGTTGGGTGATGGGGGTGGACCGCGGTTTTCGCGAAGCCCACCAGGGGGCGTCGGTCCGAATACCCCACCTGTTCCGCTTCGTCATCAAGTACGTGGCTCCTGTTTATCTGGGTGTCGTATTCATCGGTTTTTAGATACAGAGCTTGCCGGGGTACCTTGCGGGTTTGGTTGAAAATCCGGTGGCCATGGCGACCTTTGGTTTCTTGATCCTGGTTCTGCTGCTGCTGGTTTTCCTGCGCAGGGGCGAGCGCCGTTGGCGCGAGGCAGGAATGGGTCTTGACGGCATCCTGGGCCGAGAGGAGGCCCGGTGACTCTGGCGGATGGGTGGTTATGCTGACTTCGCTAGGACTAGTCTGGGGGTAATTCGATGCCGTAGGCAGGCTTGGAGGTCCCAGCTTTGGATACCGTCCGGTCAGGATAGCGGGAAGCGAAAGCAGAGACGATCGACATTCTTCCTACCATTGCGGACGTGCTGGACGTGGTCCCGCCCTGGCCCGTCGACGGAAGTTCAGTGCTCGAAGACACCAGACCCGAGAGAGCGACCAAGACCGTCTTCGCAGGATCGCGGAAGAAACATGAATTTGATGGATCATTCGAAATCAGATTCAGGAGTTTGGCCGAAAAGCTGAGCCTCTTTGGCTCGGGCTCGGAAAGTAATCTCTATGCCATCGGTCCGCACGCTGATCTGATTGGAAAAAGGGTCAACGAGATTGGAGTCACAGGAAGTACGAAGCAAACGGTGGAGTTAGACGGAGCACACTTTTTCGAGGACGTCAGACTCGACTCTCGCTTTGTGCTGACAAACATCACGGGGCTCTTCACTTCCCCGCCGTCTGCCCCTCATACTCTGGCGGTGTCTGTCAACGGTGTCGTCCAGGCGGTAACTCAGACCTCCCCCTTACTGCACGAAGGCAGGGACTTCGCGGCGCTGGCTCCCAGGGAGGCATTCCGACCGGGGCGCAACACCGTTGAGGTGTTCTCCACAGTAGAGTTGGGAGGAAGGACCAGGTTGAGGCGCTGCCGCGCTGAAACCCACTCAGACTATCGACTTATCCCCTCGCCGCGGCGGCAAGAAGAAGCACTCCTTTCCCCAAACGGCGATCACTTACCGGTTGTGGGAAGCGACGTCTACGGACGGGTCCGCTCCGGCATACACCAAGAAAGTTCCACGGTATACGTTCGGGGTTTCGCTCTGGATGTGAAACGAAAGCAACCGGTTCAGTCTGTTTTGATCTTCGCAGACGAAGATCTCCTTCATTCCGGCAGGACTCGTATCATGCGGGCAGATGTCTCTCGAAGATTCGGCGATTCCTCGTTGCCCTCGGGATTCGACTTCGAGTTCTCGCGGGAGAGCTTTGCGGAGTTGGCCTCCACCCGAATCAGGGTCTTCGGGGTTTCCGACCGAAAGGGAGCCTCGGAGCTGAACTATCCAGGACGGGCGGGCTCCTGGGTATTCGCGCCTCCCATGTCCAATCGGGAAAAGCCCTCTGACTACCAGTGGAACTCCACCATCCATTTTGGCTACGAGGGGAACGCCAGATGGTACTTGGACGAAGGCTGGAGTGATCCCGAGCGGGGCTTTACCTGGACCGTGGGGAAACGTGCCTCCTTGGTCATGAGACTTTCCAAACCCAGAAGCGTCGTCTCACTTACCGCCACCCTGAATCCGTTCCTGCACCCGGGCGCCCTGGACAGGCAATCCGTAGAGATCCTGGTGAACGGGCGAAAAGTGGGTCGCTGGACAATCAATCGCAGGGGTTATCGACCACAGAGCATGGACATACCTCCCAACTTCTTCTCCGATCTTGGCCAGACGATCCTCACTTTTGAAACACCCGACTCGGCCGCCCCGGTCGAATTCGGTGCAAGCGGTGACAGAAGGGTCCTGGGCGTGGCCTTCTCTTCCCTTGAACTGGCCCAGTCGACCGCGTCCCCTTCCTCCCCCTAGCAGTTGGATTATTGAAAAATGATTCGAAATCAGTCGGTCCCCAACGAGCACGAAGCGGAAGCCAGTCGCCGACTTCGTCTGCTGGGAGCCCTAGTCCTGCTACTGCTGGCGGTTCCGGGATGTGAGGGTAGAAGGGAACCTCACTTTCAGTGGGATCCACCTGACTTTCGCGTCAAGGGGACCTACTACTTCCAGCCTCGGGCGGCCATCAATAACTTCTGGTGGTCATTCGACTTCGAGCAGTGCAAGAAGGACTTCACGCGGCTGCGAAGAAGATGGCTTCAACACAATCATCCTGATGATTCCCTGGGGGGGGGTTCCAGACCATAGTCAATCCGATCACTTACGATGAGAGGTCGTTCGCCGATCTAGACCGTATCCTGAGTTTAGCGGCATCCTTCGACCTGAAAGTTGCGCTACGGGTGGGCTCGCACGAACGTATTCCGAAGGATGCAGGTGGTCACAACTGGTTGGCAGCGACCCTGTTGACGGACGATGAAGAATGGGAGGCCTACCGCGATTTGTTTCGTGAGCTGGCAGCCCGAACGAAATCCCATTCCAATCTGCTTTTCTACTTCTGGACCTTCGAAGACACCGGCTACACTCCCGACCTATGGCTGCATCGCTACCCGGAAAACGCTCAGGCTTTTCGAGAATGGCTGCGCCGCCGCCCACTATGGTGGTGGAACCTTATCTGGTGGGAAGACAACAGCAGCTACGAAGCGGTGGAGCCACCCAACCCGAATAACCCTCCTCTTAAACCGGTGAAGCTCCGAAGCTTTCTAGAGTTCTCTGATGATCTCCTGGCCAGCCGACTGGCTGATCCCTGTACTTCTTGCCCGGGAGGGAGATCCGAAAGCGGTGGTCAGTTTTCAGCCGCGGGCAGAGATCAACTGGAAGCACGATTACTCGCTTCAGTTCGACCTTCCTTCCTGCTACAGCTTCGTGACCACCTGGTTCTCGCCCTACCAGTCCTATATGTTCGGGGACGAAGAAAAGAAATTGGACGGAGCCCGGACGGCCAGTTACGTCCCTCTTCATCTAGAGCGAACCGAAGAGCTGAGTGGTGGGTTTCCCGTTTTCATCGATCAATTCAACTTCCAGCATTTCGGCGGCCACCCAAACGAAGGAGCTCTCTCTTCTGAGAACGAGCAGCTCGAGTTTATCGAAAACGCTCTTCCACCGCTGCTCCAGGATTCCCTTGGATTCGCACTGTGGAACTACCAGGACTACTATCTCAACGTGATTACGAATGGGGCCTTCCGGTTGGGATTGCAGGAGTGGGAAAGGCCTCCGGGAGAAGAGCTGGTCCAGGTGAAGTCGCTCCCTTCCTCACACGAAGAGATAGCCGAGATCCTGCCAGGCGGGTTTCTACGCCAGACAATCTCCGTGTACGCAGAGAGGGAATACACACTGGACATCCTCGCACAAGCGGCTGGCGACCCCACCCGACTGCACGTCCTGATCCACTTCCTCGGGACCGATCAGTTCCTGAACACGTCGATCCCGCTCGGCCCCGTCATGGAATCGTTCCGGCTGAAGGTCCCCGTACCCAAGAGCAGCGTGCAGCTAACCGTTACCTTCCGGCCCTATGCGGGAGGGCAGACCACAGCATTGAAAGAAGTCCTGTTGTATCCCTGGATAGATACTGGCGGTCTCTACGATGTGGAGGGCAATCCACGGCTCGAACTTCGCGAGGTCTTTCGACGCTTCCAAGGTCCACCCGTCGAAGCAGAACAATAATCATGAAAACCCCGAGTATCGGGCGACGACTGCTCTTGCTCGCCCCGCTAGCCGCAAATCTGATCGTCGGCACCCTTGCAGGGACGGAGAAAAGCGTGTGCCAGTAGCCTTTACCGCTCCTTCAAGACAGTCCCCAGAAGTCCCAACTTCAATTGGGTTTAAAGGTACGGTCAAGTTAAGTGGAATTCTCGGGTTTTGGAGGCGGAAACGGTCGGCGGTCGAATGTAGAATCAACAACTTAGGGAGTGGCCGAGGCGCTGATTAGACACCAAATCGGTTAACTTGACAGTACCCTTAAGACTGCAGAACTTTCTGGGTGTCGGACTGGACGGCGATGTTCTGGACCATTCGACGCTATCGCGGATCCGGCATCCGATTGACGTGGAGACGCATGCACCTGCTCTTCCACAACGACGCCTACGCCCAGCGTTTACAATCCATTGATTCGGCTGACCAAAATGTTTAGCTCACTTGTCTGCTACAGGTCCGTTCCTGGACTGGAAGAGAGTGCGGTCCTTGGATCCTCACGTCTCGTCGCCTCCACTATCATGCTGTCGGCGCTCCTGTCCGGCGTCGCCATGCACCAAGTCCACGCCCAGAACAACGCCCCGATCTTCAACTGGCAAGGGGAAGTGCAAGTGTCAACGTCCACGTTGACGATCAGGGAGGGAGAAGCCCTCACCTACAACATAAGGCTCAGTGAGCAACCGGCCGCCGATGGATGGTGGGTACGGATCCACGTCGACGGAGTGGTGTACATCGACGGCCACCTCGAAGAAAAAGGTATTCGTTGGGTACCATCCGTCGGCTGGGAGTTCAATCGGAAGGGCAGCTCGGGTCCAACGCAATGGCGAAGCGTTCGGATAGAAGCACTCCAAGACGACGGCGATGATGATGAGTTTGTGACCATCACCCACGAGGTGTGGGACGAGAACAGCAATTGCCCACCGTCCCTGCACGGTGTGGCCCCTGTGGAGGTGCAAGTCACGGACGACGAGACGGCGTCGACGGGGGTGGCGTTGTCGGTGAATCCGATGGCGGTGAGCGAAGGGGCGGGCGGAACGACGGTGACGGTGAGGGCGGCGCTGAACGGAACGGCGCGGTTGGGATCGACGCCGGTGAAGGTGGCGGTGGGCAAGACGGGAGACAGCGCGACGGAGGGGACGGACTACGAGACGGTCGATGACCTGACGGTGATGATTCCCGTGGGATTGACGAGTGCGACGGCAACCTTTCAGTTCACGCCCAACGACGACACCTCCATGGAAGGTTCCGAGACGGTGACGGTGAGCGGAACCACCACCGCCTCGGGCATCACCACTGTCAACCCGGCCACCCTCACCATCGTAGACGACGACGCCCCGCCGGACACCATCGAGCTGAGGGTGAGTCCCGCCAGCGTCGCCGAGAACGCCGGGGAGACAGACATCATGGTGACGGCAGCTTTCCCGCAGGGGAGCGCCACCCTGTCAACGCCCACGGTGGTGAACGTTACCTTGGCGGCAGCGACCGCCCAGACCGCCGACTTCACCCCGGTGCAGCCCTTCAACGTCACCATCCCCGCCAGCGCCGGTAGTGGGGCGGCAACCTTTCAGTTTACGCCCAACGACGACACCTCCATGGAAGGTTCCGAGACGGTGACGGTGAGCGGAACCACCACCGCCTCGGGCATCACCACTGTCAACTCGGCCACCCTCACCATCATCGACAACGAAACACCGAACAATCCGCCGACGGGGCAGCCGAGGATTACCGGTACGGCGCGGGTGGGCCAGACCCTGACGGCGGTGACGGCCGACATTCAAGACGCCGACGGCCTGGGCGACTTCGCGTATCAGTGGAAGGCCGACGGAACGAATATCGCCGAGGCAATGGATTCAAGCTACACGCTGACCAACAATGAGGTCGGCAAGCGGATCACGGTCACGGTGAGCTTCACCGACGGCATCGGCACCGAGGAAACCGTGACCAGCCAGCCGACCGCCGCGGTCAGGGACGCGTCCTCCGCCGCGTCGCCCGGCGGCGGTGGCGGTCTCCCACCCCCTTCCAACCCAATGCCGTCTGCGCCCAGGAATCTGGTGGCTATTGGTGGAGACGAGCAGGTGACGCTGACCTGGGACGCGCCCGAGGACGACGACGACGACGCGATCACCGATTACGAGTACCGGATCGACGGGAAGGGAAGCTGGATATCCATCGGTTCCACCGATACGACCCATACGGTCACCGGCCTCACCAACGGCACGGCCTACGTCTTCCAGGTGCGGGCGGTCAACGCGGCAGGCAGTAGTCCCTATTCCAACCGTGCCGAGGCCACTCCGGGAGTGGGCGCCCTGGACTTTGCGCATTTCGCCAATGGGGCGGGCATCATCTCCGATCTAGTGTTCGTGAACGTGGCCACCCACCCGATCCGGCCCGCCCTCTACTTTTACGATAAGGAGGGCAATCCCATCGTTGCGGAATCGGTGGTGGATCTCACGGAAGATCTGGAGGTCACCGAAGACGGAGGTTTGAGCATCTGGACGGAGATGGAACCGCTCGGAGAACTCACGATTTCCACCCACGGTCAGGGAGAGGTGGTGAGCGGATCGGTGAAGGTGGTCTCCAATGGTCCCATCGGCGGGTTCCTGCGCTTTGACCTGCCCGGCATCGGGGTCACCGGGGTGGGAGCCAGCCAACCCGTAAGGGATGCCCTCTTCCCCGCTCGTCGCCAGGCCGGAGGGATCCGCACCGCAGCGGCGCTCCACAACCTGGGTGAGGAAGCGATCACGGTGAGTTGCCGGTTGATGAGCGGGGGCATGGTACTCGAAGCGGTGGAGATTGACCTGGAGTCTAACGGGCAGGAGGCCCGGTACATCGAGGAGGTGTTCACCGCGACCGATACATCCGATTTCGTGGGGTCGGTGCGCTGCACAGCGCCAGGTCTGTTCACCGGAATCGCGGTGGAGCTGGATGCGGGCAACCGCATCTTCACCACGCTGCCGGTGGTGCCGGTAGCCCGGGCGGGAGGCGGAGGCCAGGAAACGGTCCTGTATTTTGCGCATTTCGCCAATGGGAGCGGCACCACCTCCGATCTCGTTTTTGTGAATGTGTCCCCCCGGCCGAGCGGCCCGGGCCCCACCCCCTATCATACGGCCGTCTCTCCGAGCCGGCCCGCCCTCTACTTTTACGATCAGGAGGGGAATCTCATGGACCCGGCATCGGTGGTGGATCTCACGGGTGATCTGGAGGTCACCGGGGATGGTGCCCTGAGCCTCCAGACGGAAATGGAACCGCTGGGAGAACTCACGATTTCCACCCATGGCCGGGGGGAGCTCGTGTGCGGATCGGTGACGGTAGTCTCCGAAGGTCCCATTGGCGGAGTCTTGCGCTATGCCCTGCCCGGCATCGGGGTCACCGGGGTGGGGGCCAGCCAACCCGTGAGGGATGCCCTCTTCCCCGCCCGCCGCCAGGCGGATGGAATCAGCACCGCAGCAGCGATCCATAACCTGGGAGAGGAAGCAATGGGGGTGAGCTGCCGATTGATGCAAGGGGGAATCGTGCTCGAAGCGGTGGAGATTTACCTGGAGGCCAACGGGCAGGAGGCCCGGTACATCGAGGAGTTGTTCCCCGGCACGGATACCTCCGATTTCGTGGGGTTGATGCGCTGCACCGCGCCCGGCGAGGGGGCGTTCACCGGAGTGGCCGTGGAGCTCGATGCCGGCAACCGGATCTTCACGACACTGCCGATAGTGCCTGTCCAGAGATAACTTCCCGGGAGTAGACGCGGGGAGTGTGCCGCATCCGGTTCGTTTGTTCGTAGCGGAAATTGCGATAGAGTCCCTATTTTAGACAGAGGTCCTTGAAAACCCGTTGGGAGTGGGATTGTTGCTTTACGCAACCCCGACCGGGAAGCACAACTGAGGTAATCTGTAAGGCCATGAAGGGCCACGCACGTTATCGCCACTTGCACGTGGACTGGGTAGGCGAGTTGGCCACCGAGTCGATCACGCTGTGCGGCGGCGCGAATAAAGACAGCGGAACCGAACAGACACTCTGCCCCAACTGCGCCCAGGTCCGCGATGCCTTGAACTTTTGTGGGTTGGGACCGGAGAGCCTACGAGAGCTATTTGACGCGCTCCGAGTGATCGGCCCTTCCGAGATGAAAGCGAAGATGGAAGCGCTTCGAGATCTGAGGGTCCAGATGGATATGCAGGATCGGTCGCAACTCAACTAACAGAGCGTTGTTGCATGGATCGGGGCCTATATCACGAAAGCCCGGCCTCGCCTTGCTCGCTGCCGCCCAACGCCGCCAGACGGCGGGCGCGTCACCGCAGGCGCCACAGCACCAGCCACGCCGGGAGCGAGACGATCCCGGCGTAGATCCAGATGCCGGGCGGTCCAAACAGACCGCCGATGGTGGCGGCGCCCACCGAGAGTGGACAAAGTACGGCCGCGCCAATCGGCAGCCACAGCGAGCGCTTCCCGTTAGTCTTAGGAAGACCCGGTACCCGAGCAGACATACAAGCAAGAAGAGCCCAAAGACAGGCAAGTGGTAGGGACCTGGATCCATCCCGAATATGGGGAAGAACAGACTCGGAATGAAACGATGCGAAAGAGGCCTGTACCAGCCGTGTGAGTCCAGTGAGACGAAGGCTTGCGCCACTTCGGACCAGCTCTGATAGCGATGTTCCAGCCAGTAGAGGCTGTCCCCCTGAAAGAAGTACGAAGCTGAGGGCAGAATGATCAGGCTGCTCAGCAGGAGTACGAAGGAAAGAGCCAGGGCATGAATTCTAAAGGCTCGCAGTTCGCCGCTGGGTTCAGCCATTCATTACCCCATTTTATGAGCGTTGTTGCATGGATCGGGGCGGAGATGGAATTCGCCCTTTCCCAAGCGGTAGCGTCAGGCGATACGTTCGAACACAGGCCGTCCGAGTGCGGTCATTGTGTTCAGGACTTTCTGGCCGACCTGGATCTCCGTGATCTGCCTGGAGAAGCTGCGGGATCTGAGTCTGGGGCCGATGACGCTCTTCCACCGGCCGATCTGCGTTTCTATCCGGCTGCGCTGGTTGTACCCTGTGGCCGCCTGCCAGGCCATGCGGCCGTTGCTGCGGATCTGGGCAATATGGCGATCCCGAACGGTTGGATCCCGCGCCGATTGCGGTCGGATCATTGCGTTCTTCGGCGGCGGTATAACCACATCCAGAGTCTCCCCATACCGTTCCCTCAGCAGATCCCGTGTGGACGCTCCATCATAGGCGCCGTCCGCCAGAAAGCCCGTGACCGGGGCATCGAGTTGATCCAGGAGCCCGGGTAAGGCGGTGCTGTCTCCAACGTCATCGTGAGTCAGATTGGCGCAAACAATCGCACCGCTATGGAGGTCCAGTCCGAGGTGGAGTTTGCGCCAGCGGCGGCGTATTCCCCTGGTTTTATGCTTCTGCGCGAGCCATTCTCCCTCGCCGAAGATCTTGAGGCCGGTACTGTCCACCACCAGATGGACAGGCACAGACCCGGCTTGCCTCATCACCTGCGCGATGCTCAAGCCGTTTGCGCGACGCGACAGTGTGGAGAAGTCCGGCACCCGTATATCCAGCCCCATGAGCGTGCCAATGGAACCCATCAGCCCCTGCGTTTGTCGCAACCCAAGCCGATACGCCGTGCGCAGCGTCAGGCATGTCTCGATCGCCAGATTCGAGTATCTCCGCTGGCCACCCCGTGACGTGCGGCGCGGCGCGCGCCACACACTTTGAGCCTCATCACTGACCCAAATCGTCAGATCACCCCGCTGGCGCAGGCTCTCGTTATATTCCGCCCAGTTGATCACCCGATACTGCGCCTTATCAAACTTGTGCCGTCGGGCTGCGTTGAACTTATGTGGCATCTAGGTTATCCCCGGTGTTGAAAAACACGATGATAAGGCATCCTTCGGGATGATCCATGCAACAAGGTCCCCGTGAAGCCCCTTTTGAAGTCCCTGCTGGTGGAGATCTACGGCCCAAGGGTCGGGGCCACATTACTGTGTGGCCGTCAGAAGACACTTCCAGAGGACTATTTTGACGGCGACTTGGCTCTTTGCCGACGCACCTTCTTTTGCCGTTTCAGACTCTCAGCCAGGTGGATGCTCTCCCAGTCGAACTCGTAGATCTGGCAGCGATGGGTAAGCCGGTCCAGCAGGGCTGCTGTCAGGGAAGCCTCGCCAAAGACCCGGATCCATTCGGCAAAGGCCAGGTTTCCGGAGACGAACCCGGGAGGTGGGAATCTTTCCCCACGAAGCATCGGCGCTGCGGCTCATCTCGGCTGTGCTTGCGGAGATACACGAGGAGTGGTTGACCGGCCGGCAATACCTGAACCTGGCCGGCTGGAAAAAACAAGTGGAGCAATCCTTCCCTACAGGCCCTCAAGGAAATTACAGGAAAACAGTTGCTTAACCGAAGTTTTCAGGGGAGAGAGGGACAAGTTCTCTCTCAGAGGAGCAGTAGCTCGTTGGTGGTTAGATGATCGTACACTTCGTGCAGCCCGCGAACATGCGCGAAGGCTGCCATTCGCATCCGGGCGTCCCGGTCGTTATCGGTCATTGAGACCACCGTTCATCCCCTGAAACAATGCTCATTGTGCCAAGCCAAAGCGCCGGGATCAGGACGTTCATTGAGCTGCTCGGGGGCGGCAATTCGCCTTCCATGAAGGGCATAGTAGTGCCGGCCGTTCTCGAACTCTTCCCGAATACGTCGGCTGACCTCGAAATTGAGATTGGGTGTTACGGTCACATAGCCAGTCTCGTTTTCGCTTTTCCCATCCTACCGCGCAATTATAGGCGCTACGATGCGGCGAACAACCTCGGTCAGGCTCTCTAAAGGCCTCTAATTTCGCTCTCTGGGCCTTCTGCGAAGTCGTCAACTCACCTCGATGCTAGGGACTCAGTGGGCTCTGTGTACTCACGATCCGTAGCAGGAGCTACCGTATACAATTGTACGTTTCTGCTTTGCTATCGTAACCTCCTAAATGGCCTACCGGGGGCGTCGGATCGTGACGATCTTCGACGCTTCGAGACCGTGCGAATTCGTCGCTCTCAGTCCAACTTGGGTCTCGCGCTTCCGCAAAGGCACTGGAATATCGAGCACCAGGCGACGGCTGTCGCCGGTCACGCTACCGGGCAATCTGCGGGCCTTTCGGAATTCGCCGCGCTGTCGCGACGGAAATCCGTTCCGCATTTGAATCCGCTCGAATTCCTGCCAGTTCAGCTCCACGACGACTGATCGGATCCCGCTCTCGTCCTGCACTTCCGCGAAAAGCCGCCAAGTGCGCTGATCGCGCGACACGTCGGAATCCGTCGTGAACGCGATCACAGGTGGAGAGGCCTTCGGCTCGGAGGCTTCCAGAGCAGCGGGGGGGGGATCCGGACCGGACAAGAGCTGCACGCCTCGAACGTCTTCGGAGACACGGACGACGAATTCCCCCCGATAGCGGTTGCCATCGACATCCTCGGCCGAGAACCGCAGATGATTCTCACCCGCCATCGCAAGGTGCGAGTGGCGGGTGCTCCCGCGTTCGACGACGAGTCGTATCCCGCTCGGAGTTTTGCTCTTCCGCGCGAATCCGACGATCGAATACCCGTTGAGAGTGAGCTCGACCGTGTCCACGTTGACTTCCGCAAGCGCATCGGAGAGCACGAGATCGAGAGTCGAGACGGACTCTTGGCCGGCTTCGACCAGAGCCCCTGACGCTACCGTGCGCCCCGCGCCGAGCCGCAGTTCGATCAATGGCTCCGCGCCCAAGGCCGCCAGGCCACAGCAGGCGGCCAGGACCACCGCAACATGCTTGCGCATCACTCTTCCAGCTGGACGTCAAACGCCTGCTGGGATTCGCCGGCCACGGCGCCAATCCAGGACGCGTCCGTAGCGGACGCGCCTCCAGGCGTTCGCCATACCGGGGCGACATAGGCTCGCTTCTGGATGAGCGGGTCCGCTTCCCCGGCGTCCGGAGCCGGAGCGGTCCATTCGGGATCTCCGAACAGCGAGAGGTGATCGTAGGTGACCTCGAGATCTTCCGGATAGGATCCGTGTTTCCGGATGTAGCCGAGCACGTACGTCTTCAGGCTCTCCGCCGCCGCCTCGAAATCGTCTGCACGGGTCGCGTGGAGGTACGCCAAGCCCCGGTGGATTGCGGGGAAGAGCTGTCGGCGATCCGCTTCGACTGCCTGCATGAGCAGCTCGCGCGCCTTGTCGAGGTGCTCCGGGGTGCGCCCGGCCAGGCGATAGATCCTCCCCATCGCCCAAAGAAGCTTCGGGTCGTTCGGGCGAACCTTCTGGACGGATTCGAGTCCTTCCAGCGCCAGGTCGTAGCGGTCGATTCGCTCGGCGAGCAGGATGCTGGCGTCCCGCCGCATCCCGGAAGTCACGCGTGCGAAGCGGCCGCTGCCTGTGGAGAGTTCGCCGGAGGCCTGCATGCTGGTGAAGCGGCCGCTCAGGTCGCCGGAAATCAGAGCCTTGATGCCCGCAGCTCGGGCATCCGCCCTCGGATGGCTGTTGAGCGCCATCGAAACCTGCAAGGGGGAGTTAACACTCATCACGGACCCGCCCGGACCGTCGTTTCCAATGCCCCGTTGCCGACGGCCGTAGAGTCGGTGCAGCTTTTCAAAGAAGCCCACACCTGCCCGGGGATCGAAGCCGTTGGCCATCGCGATTTCGGCGCCGATCAAGTCGGCTTCCTTCTCTTGCTTCTTGTTGTAGTTGCCCCGCAGGACCGTGTTGACCGCGATGGCGATCATCGCACCTGCCGACGCGCCGATCGCGGCACCTGCGGCGGCCTTAGCAGCGCCGCCCTTCTTGCCTCCCAGAAAACCTCCCAGCGCCGCGCCCGTCGCGGCACCGATGATCTTGTTGCGCTTCGCGGTACTGCGTTGCTTGCGAATCGAATCCAACGTATGCCCTTCGACGACATGAGCGATCTCGTGTCCGAGCACGATGGCTAGCTGGGCTTCGTTCTCGACGAAGGAAAGCAACCCGGAGGTGACGAATATGCGACCGTCGGGCAATGCGAAGGCATTCGTCCGATGGTCCTCCAGGACGCGAAACGAGAAGGACAGGCCCGAGGAGGACTCCTCGGGCACTAGGCTCTGGCCGATCGCGTTGATGTAGCCGTTGACTAGCGGGTCCGCATGGCTATGCTCCAACATCCGTCGGGCCACTCGGTCGGCCTCGGGCTGCATCTCAATCCGAAGTTCGTCGAGCGCTTGATCTTCCTTTTCGCGCTGTTGCGCTGCCTTCCGCTCTCGTTCGGACTGTCGCCTCAGGGCCTTACTCGTCTGGGAATCACTCTTCTGGGCCGCCATCGGGGGCGTCCATCCAATCGTGCAAATCAAAAAAACTGTGAAAACCATGATCCCGGATCTCATCGGGGTGCCTCCTTATCTCCAGGTGCCAATTCGGGGCCTTGGCAACAACGATGCCAAGGACGTTCGCTACAGTCGGGTAGTTTATCAAGTGCGAAACCTGGGGGCACCTCACGAAACGGACTCGTTGCTCCCGCCCGATATTATCGCCGGCGAGATCTCCGAAGCCCTGGAGGCCGCGCTGGAGCAGTTCAAGACAATTGCGGCGGAGTTGGGCTAAGCAAACATAGCTCATGGACGATCTTGAAGCCCATATAACAAATCACGGGAACGACTTCCCCGCTGACGGCGGCCTTCCCTGAAATACAGCCAGGTCGGCTTCCGCATTGCCCTTTTCGAGGCTTGCTCAGCGTTCACTACTCGTTACGGCCTGCACCTTCGCCAAGTCGCCTAACGCGACCCTCTACACCGAAGGCTTCAGCAGATTCGTTACCTCCTCTACTCCTCCGATTGCTACCGGCTGGAGCGACAGTTGCCGGGTGGGTTTCGCACCCACTGAAAATCGCCGCCTTTCCACGGCGCACTAAATAATCCGGGCTAGAGTCCTCCGCGTCGCGCACAAATCCGTTTCCAATCACCGCAAAACGGCCCGCCCGCCATGTGGCGAAGCCGTTAATCGAGACGCCATCCGTTACCTGCGACTCAGGGAGATCTTGCAGCTTCGCGCTCCGCTGCAAGGCTGCATTGAATCCGCCGTACTGCGCTAGAAAGTTCTCGTCACCTGCGGGTCCTCGCGTCGTCAATCAACTTGATTTCCTGCTTTACTGTCAGTCCTTCGCTTGGCTTCATGGGTGCGGGCGCAGCTCAAACCCGTAACACCCTATACGCCCGCTCGACGGTTTCATGTTCGACTCCAATGGCGATCACTCGGACCTGTCGCCCTTTCTCCCGATATGCCGAAAAGAATTTCGTGGCGCTGCCGCTCGAAATGATCGAAGATGAATCGGGCGGCCCGGCAGGCATGCAGGAAATGAATAAATGAAAACTACCCGCTATTTCACCCACAGTCGGAGTCGACCGGATCGTCAGGAGATTCGAGATGAATGGATTATCGCCGGCATCCGCGATCCGGCAGAGGAGGAAATCCAGGCTGACGGAAGAATCAGAAAGTGGATCTGGGTGGAAGAAAAGAGAGCTTTTCTACGCATTATTCTGCTTAAAGATGGGGAAACGGTTCACAATGCATTCTTCGACCGGAGGTATCCAAGAAAGGAAAGCGAATGAAGATCAATTACTTTGAAGATACCGACACCGCTCTTATTGAGTTCACCTCGGAGCGGGTCGCCGAGACCCGAGAGGTGTCTGAGAATATCTACCTGGATTTAGACGAGAGTGGAAACCTCGTCTCCATGACGATTGAGCATGCTGGGGAGCTTGCCAACATCCGGGATTTTGCTTTCGAGCATCAACCCAAAGTGAACGTATAATCATTCATCGCGCCGTCCGCGAGCTCCGATCTTGGAACCGCCACCCCCACAAAAGATAAGGGAACCTTTCCTCTGACAATGCCAAGGTACCAAATGACGAGGGGTTCATTGTGGCAGCCGAACTCACGGTGAGCAGCGAGCACGCCGACTCCACCCTCTCGAATCTTCTCGACCAGATAGAGATTTCCATTCGGCGTTTCACGGTGGACGACCACAGGTCGATCTACTCTCGGGTCGGCGCGGCCGGCACCGAGGACATCGTGATCGTGTTTCCCCCTCGTCGCTTTGCGGTGGCGACGGGCCCCAGGTCAGCCCATGGGCGCAACGAGAAACGGTTCTTCCAAAGGACGGCGGGAAGGCAAAGGGTTTAGGTGTGGGTTTTTGATTCGTGTTGAGCAAACAGCTTGTCGATGTAAGCCATCACGCCATCTTTCGTTAATCGATCCGGTAGGTCCTCACCTTTCAGATTATCTTTGCCAGTGAGCATCGAAAAAACGGCCTCGCGGTCCCAGTCGGGAGCTTGCCCGTTGTAGATTGCACAGACAAACGGCGAAAGGATTCCTTGCAGGATGGACACTCGATCAGTTAGCCTTTTCTCTTCTTCGGTCATCAATTCACCTGCCCATTTGTTTCGGCCTCTTCCTTTCGCGCGATCTCCGTTAGTCCCGAGGCGGTTTTCAGCGGCTTCCTCCACAAAATACATTCCCATCTAACTCTGTTCCAGGCTGAAACGGCAAGCGTTCCATTAAAAACCCTTCAAATCCGTCCCTAACTTTCGAGGCCCTTGGGCGCGCTCCACACTACCGTTACTGGCCCGCACCGGACCCGGTGTCTGGCTGCTGTTGGGCGCCGTGGCCGGGCTTGCCCAAAGGATTCTTTCTGCAACTCGTCCACTGATACTGGTTGATTTGCCTACATATGGATACCAGGGTTGGCGGTAGGGCGGCAATCGGGCAGTGGTGTCTTCTGTGGGGCGAGGGGGGACCCTGTCAGGGGTGTACCGTTCTTTCTGTAATTTGAGGAAGGTGAGCTAAAAGGATCAGAGGTCTGGGGCAGGATTTCTCCAAAAACTCAAGACAAGAGCAAGGAGGATCCGAATGACCCCAGACCCAGAACAGAGGCTACCACGAGAATTGTTGAAAGAACTGATCGAAGAAGGCAGCGACGCGTTTCGAGGAGTGTTGGAGAAACTGCTCAACACCGCCATGCAGATGGAACGAGAAGAGTTTCTGGGAGCTCGACGCTGGGAGCGGAGCGAGCAGCGTCGAGACCACGCCAACGGGTACAAGGCCAAGACGCTGTCAACTCGAGTGGGACAGCTTCAAATCCGGATTCCACAAGTACGTCACCTGGACTTCTATCCCCGATCCCTGGAGCGAGGGTGCCGCTCGGAGAAAGCCCTGAAGCTGGCCATCGCCGAGATGTACGTGATGGGCGTGTCGACGCGCAAGGTCACTGAGATTACCGAGCAGCTGTGCGGCACCGAGATCTCCGCCAGCCAGGTCTCAAGAATCTCCAAGCTGCTGGACGACGAACTCGAGCAGTTTCGCAACCGCCCTTTGGGCAGCTATCCAGTTGTGTACCTGGATGCCCACTACGAGAAGGTCCGTCGCCAGGGCAGCATTCAGGATGTGGCCGTCTTGAAAGCGACCGGAGTCAACTGCTGGGGCAAGCGGGAGGTGATTGGGGTCAGCTGCCGACTCAGCGAGGCGGAGGTCCACTGGCGAGAGTTTCTGCAGCAGCTTCAAAAGCGTGGTCTGGAGGGTGTGCAGCTGATTGTCAGCGATGACCACTCAGGACTACGAGCTGCCAGAAGAGCTGTCTTTCCTTCAGTGCCCTGGCAACGCTGTCAGTTTCACCTGAGCCAGAATGCTCAGCGATACGCCCGCCGATCCGACCAACGTGCCGCCATCGCCACTGACATTCGAGACATCTTCAATGCCCCGTCTGGAGGCGAAGCTGAGGCGATGCTTCGGGCCAGAGTCGAGCAATACTACGACCGCAACCCGGAGCTGGCCGATTGGATGGAGACCAATCTGCCGGAAGGCTTTACGGTCTTTCGTTTTGCACGTTCTACCTGGCGGCGCATTCGCACCAACAACGGGCTGGAGAACCTAAACCGTCAGATTCGCCGGCGTACCCGGGTCGTCGGTATCTTTCCAAACACCGAGTCCGCACTACGACTCATCACCGCTGTCGTCGAGGAGATTCACGAAGACTGGCTGATCGGGAAACAGTACCTCAGCCTGGTCGATTTCAAACCACAGGAGAATCCGATCTCAGATCACTCTCAGTCAAATTACAGAAAAATAGTTGCTTAGCCACCCTGTCCTACACTCAAGGGACGGGGTCGGACCAGGCGGAAGGCTGCTCCGACGGGAAGGCATCCACGAAGATTTCGTCACTCCACTGCTGTCTGTTTCCCGTTTGCGTGACTCCGATGGCGAGGGTGGAGAGGTAAAAGCCGCTGTCGGTCTCTGGAACCTCCAGGCACATCTCGATGATGGTGGGTTCTTCGAAGCTCCAGGGGAAGGAGGCGTTATGGCCCCCGGAAATCTCCAAGCTGGGCGGATTGCCGGTCGGGTTACCCTCCAAATCGAAGGACCGGAAATGAAGCCAAGTCCCGACCGGAGCGCCTTGTTCCGGCTCTCTGGTCACGGAGGCGAAACCCACATCGCGTTCTGGTCGGGTCAAGTTGTTCGTGATGTGCTCACGCTACTCGGGCAAGGCCTTCGTGAGAGTCTATCCGTGGGAGCGTCAGGAGATGTTCTTTGACGCCCACATGCGAGCCTTTGCCTACTACCAGGGGATCTTTCGGTAACTGTCTCTTGTCATTTTGAGATCGTTGCAAAACCGCTCTTTTGTACAATCCTTCCAGCTGGGGGATTCTCTTCTGTGATTTGGTTTTGATCCGGTCTGGTTTATTCACAGAAGTAGTCGCTCTTACTACTTGTTCTTATTACTTGAGTGTGTACCTGTTTATGCGGCGGAATTTGCCAGGAGTATACCTGTTTATGCGGAGAGACAGGCCTAAAAGTATACCCGTTTATGCGAGGATAAATCCTCTAGATCATCAGGATCTTGTGGATAAGTCTCCGGTCAAAATGGCCACTCCCCTACGGGATATTGTTCCTCGCGGGACCATTCAGGGGCGAGCCTTGAGCCGGAGGGATGGCAGGCGACGAAGGCGAGAGGATCAGCACCCCCTTGGCCGTCGAGTAGTTCAGATCCGGCCAGGCGATTCGGATCTTCTTCAACTCGCGCAGGGCGTGCGTGCGGAAGCGGTTTACTGTGTTCTTGTCGTCCTCCTTGGTGGGTTCCGCTCCGAACTGGCGGTAGAGATGCCGCCAGGAGAGCCGCAGCGGGCGCGTGAGCGCAAAGGTGCGGTAGGCCGTCCATAGGTAGAGATCGAGGCCCAGCGAGGACCGCTTGAGGGCCTTCAGGGTATTCATGTCGATCGGCACGGGGTGTCGGATTATCTCGTTGAAGAAGTCCTCGCCGAGTCGGATCTTGCTGTCCCATAGCGTCTGCTCGTCAGGCTTGCGCTCGTTCCACCAGAACTCGCCTCGGTCGGCGATGGCCGAGGAAACGAACTGCTCGCCGCGCTCATCCTCGTGGATCAACTGGACATGACATTGAAAGAGCCGCCGCATCTGGTTGCGGAGCCGCGTGCGAACGCCGGTGGCGCCCCCGCTGTCGCTGCTCAAGACGTCCAGCTTGCGCATGAACTCGGAAAGCGAAGAACCCAGAACCAGCTCGCGGGATTGCGTGCGCACGGCTTCGGTGCACACCCAGGCCAGCAGCAATCGGGGCAGATTGCCGAAGGGGAGCTTGGTATCACCGCCTGAGATCATGATCAGCTTGTATGGCCCGTTGCGGCGGATATAACGCCAACGGTCGCCGGGGTTGGTGCGGGGCAAGCTGCACAGCGCCAGGAGCCGCGCCATGAAGCCCAGATCGGCGTCCGCTTCGCTGGCCCCGACAAGCGCGTTCACCTGGTCGAAGCGGGTGTAGTGGTGGTGTAACGCCTGGGGCGTGGCTTCGCGGATCGCCAGGGCCGAGCCGGGCAGATCAGCTGTGGCTTCGGCAACGGGAACCAAGCCGTTTCGTTTGTGAGCCATGGCTTTATTTTCCCATGTTCCCCAGACAAGACAGGGACACCAGCTTCCAAATGGAAGGTGTTTAGAAAACGCTGAACTCAAACGCGAGCCGGAGATATGTAGCCACGAGCGCGAGGAGAACAAGTCCCAGAAAGAGACAAGCGACCAGAACGAAAAGGAACTTCAAAAAATTTATACTGAGCTCATTATGGGGAAGTCTGGCACCTATTGATAACTGGAATCTAGGCGGCTCAAAAGGGCGGTCCTGGGCGGATGTTCCAGCTTCCCCGCTCCCTCGCCGCGATGATGGTGCGCAAGCGGTACCCCTAACTGGTATCAACCCTTCGTTACATTCCTATGCCGCCATGTCCTTGGGTCGTAGGCTTCGGCAAGACCCCACATCCCACGCCTTGCCTTGCGGGCCGCGCGTTCGATGTGTTTGTACTTGTCTCCGTATGCAGAGATTGCGTGTCCGTTTCGGACGAGCCATGTCCCAACGTCTTTGCCGTTGCACGTTACGCTGCCCACTACGCGGCCATACTTGTCGTATCCCTCGACCGTGACTCGAACGTATTTGCCGCCGATCGCTTGGATCAATGAACTCTTGACGCGCTTTCCGTGATTAAACCAGTAGCCGTGTTGGTGTTTCCCCAACTGACCCCACTCGGGCGCGTCGAGGTTGGCAAGGCGTATGGTGTACCCGGATACCCTTATCCCGTCGCCATCGGTCACATATGCCTTGCCGGTGATCGTCCCCCCGGGCCGTTTCTTGAACAGACCCTTGAAGAGAAAGAGAAAGTAGATTACCGCGATGGCAAGGAGGGCGAGGGCTTCCATTGTTCGAGCTACTCAACCTTGTTGCATGGTAACGAGCGGCCTGGGAAACGACTGCTTTTCACACAGGCTTCAGGCCGCTTCTCGTCCCTAGCTGGCCGCCGCCCGCCCGCTGATGGCCTCGCGCAAGCCTTTCAGGTGCGCCATGCGTTCGCGCAGCTCGCTGATCTGGGACTCCAGCCCATTGATCCTCTCGTCCAGCCGCGCTTTCAGCTTTGCAGCCGCACCGCGCCACGGCCTATTTTGACCTCGTGCGGATGGAGATGGCAAACGAAGTGGGCCGGGAGCGCTGGACGCTCTCGCTGCAATTCCTGTTCCTCGAAGAAATCCCCCCGGACTTGATCGTGTTCAACCCCATGGGAATCATCATCAGCTACCTGCAAGGCGACCGGGCCACCGTCACCGGCGGGCAGTAATGATCGAGCACTTGCGGGGAAGAGAGCGCAAGCTGGAACCGCTCGGCTGGACCGGACCCGACGCGGAATGGATCGCCCTGGTCTGTCTCCACAGTGGAGTTTTCACCCGCGCTCAGTTTTGTCATTACTTCGAGGCCCGGCGCAACGCGGCCCTCCGGATTGTACGGACATTGGTGGAACGCCGGGCGGCTGTTGAAAGCGATCATGTGACATTTAACGGAGGCGGGCGAACGTGCCGGATTTCCGGGAAGGCGATTTATCGGGCGCTCGGAGTCGAGAACATCCGCCACCGGCGAAAGGCTAACCGGAGCGTTGTGATGCGGCGGCTTCTCTCGCTTGATTTTGTCCTGGAACATCCGGGGTTGAACTGGCTTCCAACCGAGGGGGAAAAGGTCGAATTTATTGAAGGGCTAGGTGTCCATTCCAACCTCATTACCCGGCGGATTTACTACGGCGCGGTTCGCGCTCAGAAACGCTATTTCGCGCTCAAGCTGCCCGTTGCCGGTGGCGATAAAACCGTCACCCTCGCCTATGTCGATCCGGGCCATGCGACCGCCGTGGAATTGCACTCATGGGGCGCGGCACATGGACAGCTTTGGGATGCGATCCGCGCCAAGGGGCGGCGGGTGGAGGTCGTCGCCATCGGCGCGGAACTGGATACGGTTTTGCGGGCGGATCGGGTGCTACAGGCATGGGCGGCGGCGGAGCCGGGGAAGGTGGCAACGGGGTTGACGGTGAAGCAGGAAATGCGGGCGATTAAGGAGGCAATCGGCAAGCGCGACCGGGAATTTTTGGGGAACTACGGTGGGCTGATTCAGGCCGGGGAGAGGTACAAGGAACTCCTGAAACTTCCCGAAGCGGAGCTTGCGGAAGGGATCTCGATTGACGACTATTCGACGTACCGGGCAACCCGATTTGCCGATCCTATTTGACGAGCGAATTTGGGGTGTTTTTCGTGGAACTTAGAACCGCATGCTTTTTGGAACAGGGACAAAAGGGGGGGTGTTCCAGAAAAAAGAGTGGGGGTGTTCCAGCCCCACATTCCTTGAACTACTTTGTTTTCAGTGATTTGCCTCCTGATATTCGGATTCCATAATGACGATACAGGAAAATCAGGGAAGACGATAGCGACCCCCCCAAAAAGGGGGGTTCCGACCGGCCCCGATAGCGGCACTGTGTTCCATGCCTCTATCCGGCCCCCAGGGGGTCGCTATCGTCGGTATTTATCCCTGCGGGAAGGCTCGGAAAAGACGCCCCGGAGCGGCGTGAATTAAGCGGAGAATGGGTCTATGGAATTGCGGAACAACTATCGGAAACTGACCACGGCCTTGAGCCGGTTTTGGCACCGGGAGGCCGGGCCGATGAACTGGAACAACCCCGTCCGTGTGACGGCCTATATCGGCTGGGGAATTTTCAACGGGGTGGCCTTTTTAGTGGGTGAATGGGTCCGGTACGGCGTCCGGGCCGGGCAGATTCTCCTGGCAATTCCCCCCACCGTGATCCTCTTTTGCGGGGGGGGTTGGTTCGCCGTTTGGAGCTTTGTCCGGCGTCCTTTTCCGGCGCTTGAGACGGTCCCATTGCTCGATCTTTTGGAGTATCACAACCCGACTTTCTATAGCGCCGTTGTGGTTTGGTACTACCTTTCTCCGCTGGTGGCGGTGATGCTGGCCGGGTCTATTATCCTGTCCATTTGGAAGGTTTGGCTTGAGGCGCGCAAACGCGATTTAATTCCCTTCGGGGCGCTCCCCGCTTGGCCGCTTTTTCCGAAGCAGCACGGCCCGGAAATCGTCATCGGGGAAGTGCATCATCCGGTCGAACCCAGGGAGATTTTCAACCCCGAATGGCTCACCATCCCGGAGCGTGGACTGTACACTGGCGTTGCTATTTTTGGAGCGGTGGGGAGCGGTAAAACTTCGGCCTGTATGCACCCCTTCGCCAAGCAGCTACTCTCCTGGCAAGCGAACAATCCAGAGCGGAGGGCGGCGGCGCTCCTGCTCGAAGTGAAGGGGGATTTTTGCCATGATATTCGCTCGATCCTGGATGACGCGGGCCGGGGAGACGACTACCTGGAGATCGGAATGGGCGGCCTCTGGAAATGGAATCCTCTCTCCGCTTGGTGGCTCGATTCGTACTCGCTGGCCTACACCGTTGCCAGCCTTCTCAATCAACTTTTCGGCAAGGGCAAGGAACCGTTCTGGCAGCAAGCCTACACCAATCTGGTGCGCTGGATTATCGAGCTTCACCGGGTGCTACCGGAGCAGTGGGTGACATTGCAGCAGGTCTATCAATGCGCGATTGACCCGGATCTTTTCGCGGCCAAGATCAAACAGGCCGAGGCGTGGAGCGCGGAGCTTAACACCGGGGAGGTTTTCATTCCGGTCGAGAAGTGGGACGAGAAAATGGTAGAGGTTGGGGAATGGGCGTGGATGGAGATGCCGGGGGGCGATGAAACGCGGGCCAAATGGAGCCCGGAATTGGAGCATAAGCTAAAGGAATTAGGGATCAAGCCTCGTATCGTTTGGGAGCCCGGAGCCGGTGACGATGTGAGAGAGCGGGTGGCCGCTGTGAAGCGGTGGTTTGATAATGACTGGCAAAAGCTGGACAACAAAATCAAATCCTCGATTGTCGAAGGCGTTTCCGTATTCCTGTCGATGTTCGATATGCTGGACGTGGCGGCGGTCTTCTGTCCCCCGCCCCCGGAAGTGTCCGACGATCCCCGGCGCATTGGCCCGAAGGCCAGGGCCGCGATGCTGGCCGAGAAGATGGCCCAGGCGGACGCCCAGGCCGAGGGCCAGGGGGAGGACGCGGACCCGGAGCCCGGCGCGATCCGCGCCGAGGACAGCGGCGGGGTGAAGGTGCAAGAGTCCCGGCAATGGCCCGGCGATACCATTGCCGGAAGGCCGCGCTATTTACCCCCGCTCTATGAATTGATCGAGGACGGCAAGGTGCTGGCCTTGAACATGCCAGCCGGGAGCAACCCGGCGCTGGCCCGCGCCATCGGCGTGATGCTCAAAAACGCATGGCTTCAAGCCCTGCTCATGCGTCCCGCCCAGATGAAGGAATCCCCAAGCACTTACTTCCGGCCCGCTGTCTTTATTTGCGACGAGTACCAAGCGTTCGCGTCGGTAGGCGAGGACGATCCAACCGGCGATGAGAAATCCTTTGCACTAACGCGGCAATGCCGGTGCATCCCGATTGTTGCGACCCAATCCATATCCTCATTGCGGGCCGTGCTGGGCAGTTCGGAGGCGTGGCGGGCGCTGCTACAGACACTCCGCACCCGGATTTTCCTATCCTTGAGCGACGACGCCAGCGCCAAGATAGCATCGGAATTGTGCGGGCAGGTTGCCAAGATCAAAGGATCGTACACGATCAGCGAGACCTCGAAGCGGGCGGGCGTGTCCCCGCTATCGGGCCGGGCCGGTGGATCGGGCGGCGGGAGCATCGGCGCAACCAAGTCTTTCCAGGAGCGCCGGGAGGCCGTCTTTCACCCGCGAGACTTCGCCTTGCTTGGAAACTGTCAAGCCATTTGCTTGCCTTATGACGGAGCGCAATCGCTCGAACCCCGGAGGGTCTATCTCAAACCTCATTACCTTCCCCTGGATCATTCTTATTGGAGAGCAAAGGAGGCCGGGCAAATATGAGCAACGCGGCCAGCGGGCTTGCACACCTGAAACCTTTTTTGCCAGGGCTTGGGCCGCTGCTAGAAGACGCGGAAGTGTCCGAGATCATGATTAACGGTCCCGGTAATGTTTGGATCGAAGCGGGAGGCCGGTTAACGGCTCATGCCGCGCCGGGGTTGGACGAATCGGCCTTGTTACGGGCCGCTATTCACATCGCCCGACCTTTGGGCCTGGACCCGGCCACCACGCCCATCATCGACGCCCGGCTTGATGATGGTTCCCGCGTGGCGATCTGTGTTCCCCCGGCCAGTCCCCACGTTGCGATCACCATCCGGCGATTCGGCAAGCGGACGTTTAGCGCGGCGGATCTGGTCGAGCAGAAATCCCTACCGGGAAACGTCTTGGAAGCGGCGGCGCAAGTGTTGTTGACCCGGCGCAACATTCTGGTTTCAGGTGGCACCGGATCAGGCAAGACCACCTTGCTCAATGCCCTCATAGAACTGCTACCCGGTGACGAGCGCATTGTGGCAATCGAGGACACGTTAGAGCTTCGCATTGACCACTCGAATTGTGTCCGGTTTGAGGCCAGGGGTCTACAAGAGGGCGCGGTGACGATCCGCGATCTAGTACGCCATGCCTTGAGGCATCGACCGGATCATATCGTGGTGGGAGAGGTTCGAGGCGGTGAGGCGGCGGACCTCCTGCAAGCTCTCAACACTGGACACGGCGGGTCACTGACGACCGTACACGCCAACAACGCCGAGAGTGCCCTATCGAGGATCGCCAGTTGCGCCATGCAAGGCGGCGGGGAGTTGCCGTGGGAGGTCACTTGCCGAGGCGTGGTGGATGGGATTGCGATGGTGATTCACATGACGCGGAGCGAGGGACGGCGTTTCGTGGAAGAAGCGGCATACGTCAAGGGTTACGACGCGAAGGAGAACCAATGGGACATTCGAAAACTCGAACGAATCTCACTCACAAGCTGAAATCGAAGCGATCCGCCAGGATCGGCGTTTTGATCCTGATAGGGGGGATGCTTGCGCTCATCACGGAAGCGCAATTTGAACCCCGGACGGTGAAGGTGGCTCGCGTCACTGACGGTGACACAATCCAAGTATTGAGCGATGGAAGACAGTACACCGTGCGCTTGATCGGAGCAGACACGCCAGAGACGAAGCACCCGACCGAGGCGGTGCGGCCAGGAGGCCAGCGCCTTTACCAAGGCGGCGCTCGAAGGCCGCACAGTGCAGCTAGAGACCGACCGCACCGGAGACACCGTGGACCGCTATGGGCGCTGGCTTCGCTACGTCTACCTGGACGGCCAGAACTTCAACGCCCGGCTCATCAGTGAGGGATACGCTCACGCCATCCGGGGCTTTCGATACTCGAAGCGGGCCGCGTTCATACGGCTCGAAGAAGCAGCGAAGCGGCTGGGAAAGGGCCTATGGTCCCCGCCTTGAATCCAACCGGCCAGGACTCGCCCCGGACCGGTGTCCCGGCGTACCTTCGCGGGGAGATCCTAACGCCACTTCCGGGTGACGGCCCTTCTCTCTGTGATCCACTGACCGGAGCCCGGCGAGGCGGAGACGTTGCGGGCCGCTCGATGCGCCGGAATCGAGACTTGCGCCGACCGGATAACGGGCGCGGGTGTCGCCATGTACCGCTTGCCTTCGCCGGGTCCGGTTTGCCCCGACGCAAAACCCGCGCCAGACCGGGCAAGCCCTCACCTTCGGCGTCTGTCACGCACCTTGCTTTAAGTCGGTCCTGCCCGTCCCCGGCTGCGGCTGTCGCTTTCCCTCCCGTGTCAGGGTTTGGCCGTTGCCGCCTATCCACAAGTGAGCGGCAAACGCTCACAAACCCTTAACTTCTTAGCCCGGATTATTCATAAGTTTTCGTAGCGAAGCGGGGGAAGGCCCGTTCTGACAAGGCTTGCGACCGAGGCCCCCGGAGGCGTACTCGTGCAGTACGTCAAGGAGGCCGACCGAGCGTAACGCAGTCGGGGCGGGCAATTCCCACGCTGCAGTAGAAAATTTATGAATTATCCGGGTTAGGAGGAAACACAAAATGGCTAACCAGAAACCCGTTGATGAAATCCGGATCGGTCGCGTCAAAGCTACGATATGGCGCAATGGCACCGATGAGCAGCCCAGGCACAACGTCACCTTCGGACGCCTCTACAAAGAAGCCGATCAGTGGAAGACCACGCAGAGCTTCGGGCGCAACGATTTGTTGGTGCTTGCGAAAGTGGCCGCCCAAGCCCATTCGCGCATCTTCGCGCTTCCGCAGGAAGAAGAGCCGGAAGCCGAGGCCGAGTCCTAGCGGGAACACCCCTCATTCGAGAGCGGCGGAGCCATTCGCTTCGCCGCGCTCGCTCTTTTCCTTCCCAACGCTTCCCCATATGGGCCGGGCGCTTTACGGCGACCTTCCGGCTCGTCGCCGACGCGCTTCCGCTGTACTTGATTTATCCCTCCAACTCTAGCGGTGTACGGGTTGCCATTGGCCGCTTGCCTTCCCCCGCTGGCGGTTTGGCCGGCGGCGCCGCGGCCCGCGTTATTCCCCCTTCGCTCAGGGTTTGCCTTTGCCGCCTTTCATGGGTGAGCGACAAAGATCAAACCGTTAATTTCAGAAGAAGGAAACACACAATGACAAACTCAACCTTTCACTGCGAGACGAATTGGAGGACAATAACATCATGAGCAGCCACGTTCACATCGGACTGTACGACGCGCTCCGGGAAGCTGGAGCCAGCGAGGAAAAGGCGCGGATCGCCGCCGCCGATATTCCCGTTGGGCAGAACCTCGCCACCAAGGAAGACTTGCTGCAAGCCATCGCTGGGGTCAATGACAGGATCGCGGCGCTAGATCGGGGAATGGCGGTCCTCAAGTTCGCCTACGGGCCGATCATCACGGCCTTGCTCGTCAAGATTGCTTTCTTCGATTAACTCTCATCCGAGGCGGCTGAGCTCATCGCTTTGCCGCTTCGCTTTTCACCGGCGAACCCCGACAGTCTCATTTTTAGCAAAGTGCAGCGGCGGCATGAGACACAGTTTTGTGAGACAGCAAAACAGGACGGTTTCGGTCGGCGTTCGACCCGGAAACCGCACCCTTGGAAAGCGTCTCGTTAAACGCTCGTTTTTGAGCCGCCCTGGAGACGACGCTGGCGGCACGAGATCCGTGGATTGAACGGGAGAAAACGACCGGTTAAGCGCGATGTGAACTACCAAAATCACTGCGCCGCCTGGCTGACCCGTCATCAGTAACAGTGTAATCGTCTGATAGGTAACCTTGCCAGAGCTACCTCGGGCTGTGGGGGACCCGTCCATGAAAAAGACAGCACGTCGCACGAAGGGCCTGCAGGAGAGCCGAAAACTGCTGGCGCTCGCCCGCCAGTCGCTCCTTGGTTTTTCCCTTTTTCTCTCTCTGGAATGGCTTTTTCTGGTGACCAAGCCGTCGTTTTTTTCGGCCCTGAGCTGGCTCGAAGCCCTTCGAGTCCTCTTCTCATCCCTGGGAGTCTTACTGGTTCCCATTCTGTGCCTGTTCATTCTGTTGGTACCGGTGTCGAGGCTGGTGCCCTGGCCGCCCTGGCGCTGGACCGCAGCCCTGATTCCGACGGTCACCCTTTCCTTCACCGCCCTCCTGCTCGTAGACAACTTCACCTACACTCTCTTCGGCGTCGGGGTGAAGACCATCGAAGGACGATGGAGGATTATTTACCTTCTCCTCCTGCTGACGGCAGCCACCATTGTCTTCCGGCGCGTCTTGAACAGGTGTGGCCGGAGCGCTCCCTCCGCCTACTCCTGGGCGGCTGGACTAGTAGCCGTCCTGGTGGCCGCCCTGTCCCTATTCAGCCACTGGTGGGATGACCCCGGTGTGGTCCTCGGTGAAGGGCGTAGCGGATCCTGGCAAAAAACGCTACCCAATATTGTGATTCTCTCTTCCGACGGTCTCAACGCCTCTCACCTGTCCCTATACGGCTACGACCGTGCCACGACTCCCTTTCTCGAGATCCTGGCAAAAAGTTCCCTGGTGGCCGAGAACTGCTTTACGAACGGAGGACCCACTGCCGCTTCCATTACCTCCCGCCTGACTGGAAAGTGGCCGACCCAGACCCGGGTGATCTATCCTCCGGACATTTTGCGGGGAACCGATTCCTACCAGCACCTGCCCGGAGTCCTCCGGCGGATGGGCTATACAGCGCTTGACCTGAGCATCCGACACTACGCCGACTCCGCAGACCTGAACTTTCGCGAAGCCTTCGACATGATCAACTTCAGGCCGGTCAAGAGGCAGGCCATCTATGCGGCGAACTGGATACCCCTGGACGCGTCCTACTTTCTCGCCCAGCTTCAAGACCGGCTCTTCTCGCGGCTCCAAAAGATCTTTTTCAACCTGCCCATGAACGATGCTTTCGAAGAGGTTACGGAGGGCGACCGCTCCTACAAGCGAGATCCAAAGCGTATGGAGCAGCTCTTCACCTTCATTGAGTCCCACCCGGAGCCATTCTTCGCTCACGTTCACCTGATGGGAACCCACGGATCACGGTTCCGAACCCACCATCGGGTCTTTTCTGCCGGTCTCGATCAGGATCGGGACTGGATGGTCGAGTTTTATGATGATGCAATACTGGACTTTGACTCCTATGTCAGACAGCTCGCCGATTTTCTTGAAGAGCAAAATCTTTTACAACGAACGGTTCTGGTGGTTGGTTCCGACCATGGCCAGAGGGCTCGGACCGCCGATCGGATTCCCCTGCTCATCCGGTTCCCCGAGGGGCACCATTCCGGGAGGCTGACACCCAACGTTCAGAATCTGGACATTGCGCCAACCCTGCTGGACTATCTGAGAACGCCGACTCTGCCATGGATGGTAGGCCGGTCGCTGTTAAGCGACCGGCTGGAGTCCCACTATCCGATACTGGCGGCCAATCGGGGCGGAACCCCCACAACCAAAACGGAACGGGGCCGAGAGTTGAAGTTGAGCGAAATCAGACCACCTTTTTATTCTCTGGGCCGGATCAGCGTCATCGTATGCAAGTATGCCTACCAGCTGCACCTGGAGAGCGGCACTATCACTCACTACACAATTCCAGATCATACGGATACTTGCAGCGAGCCTCCGAAAGCTTCTGAGATTGAGAATATCCTTCTCGATCATTTGAGGAACCAGTCGTACGATACGGGGAGCCTGAGGCCCCCGTTGCAAGTGTTTGAAACTGCCCACGGGTTTTAGTATTAACCAGGCTCAGCCTAAGATCGGCAAAGATCGCAGATTCGGTCTTCAATCGAGCCGGTTCGATGCCGCGATCCTTCGACAAGGAACTGAAGGCGTTTTGAAGGTGGAACAGAGTCTGCTTCAGGTCACGCTGAATATGAATCGGCGGCGGCGCAGTCCCGGCGGGGACCGGACAACAGCCCAGGATCGTGGCAGGTTACAATCTGTTTGTGGTGGGTCTCCGCTTTGTACAGAGCTGCCACAATCGGACCTCGACCGGGTTACAGGTCGAGGTCCTCCCTCTTCCTGGACTGCAAACAATACACTCTCGAAGGGGAAACTCCACCTCGGCAGAAATCGCGAGATGAAGGCTTGGACGCACCTGCGGTGCGGATGATGTTGAAATTCTATCTTGAGAAGGGTCCCACTCTCCACCGCCTGAAGGCGGTGGATTCGACATGCGACTGAAGTCGCCTAAAGACCTCGCTTCGCTCGCAGGCTGACTACTCAGTGACCCGAAAATCGTCGTCTCGGGTCTCGACATCTTGGGTTTCTATATACTCTGCAACCATCGTATCGCTCACATTCCCAGTCGTCGCCACGAAGTACCCTCGTGCCCAAAGATGTCGTCCCCAAAACTCCTTGCGCAACTTGCGGTGATCTTGCAGTAGATGATGCGACGTTTCCCCTTTGATCGCCTGCATCACTCGGCTCGGCGCCAATCTCGGCGGCACATCCAACAACAAATGCACATGATCGGGTCGCACATGCCCCTTCACGATCTCGATATCCAACGATCGGCAAATCTCTCGCGTCAGATCCCGCACCTCTTTCCCGATCTCTCCTCGCAGAGCCGGCTTGCGGTACTTGGTGATGAACACAAAGTGATATCTCAGCCGATACACTGCATGTGAACTTTTCCGATACTCAGACACCTCCGCAGTGTACCCCCAAGCCTCCTGAAGGCTTCGCCTAAAGGCGAGGGGGTTCACCCATCCCAGAGTGGGACCCTAACAGCGAGTGTTCAAAAATACGCACATCCTGGTGATCGTTAACATAACTACTGGCAGGTCATACTGGAAAGCCGCCCGTTTTGCTCTAACTTCAAACTTCCAAAAATTCAAAATTTCAGACGTCCAGAATTTTGAGTGTCGGATATGTTGAGTACACTCGAAAGTTATGGTCATCACTGTGGCCTCCTACAAGGGCGGCGTGGGCAAGTCCACCACTGCCATCCACCTTGCCGCTTACCTGCAAAAGAAATCTCCTACTGTTCTGATTGACGGTGACCCTAACCGCTCAGTCTGCGGCTGGGCTATCAACGGCAATCTCCCTTTTGAAGTTATCCACCTCCACCAAGCCACGAAACTCGCTCGCAACTATGAACACGCCGTTATTGACACCAGTGCACGCTTGGAGCCCGAAGAAATCAAGGAGCTGGTCGAAGGCTGCGACCTCCTTGTCATCCCCTCGACCCCGGATGCCCTCAGCCTCCAGGCGCTCTTGATGACCACGTCGGAAATCGAGAACGTTGGGGAGGGGAATTATAGGATTCTATTGACGATCATCCCACCCAAGCCGAACCGAGACGGCGAGACGATGCGCCGGGAACTCCAGGGAAGGCAGATTCCCCTTTTCACGACCGGCATCCGCCGGTTTATTTGTTATCAGAAAGCCGCCTTGGCGGGGACCACTGTCTACGACGCTAAAGACCGCCGAGCACAGGAAGCCTGGCAAGACTACCTCAAGCTGGGAAAGGAGATTCTGCCGTGAGCACTCCATTCGGAAAGGTGTTAGAGAACTTCGGAAAGCTACCTGCCGGAGAAAAACCCCAAACCTCCACGCATAAAGCCACCGCCCGTGCAGCCGCTCCCCGCAAAGTGGGGCGACCGCCCGGCAAGAAGAGCAACCCGGACTACACTCAGGTAACCGTCTATTTGCGCAAACAGACGCATCTCGCCGCTAAGAAGCGTCTCTTAGACGAGGGTAGGGAGTTCAGCCAACTTGTCGAGGACCTAGTCAGCCAATGGGTCTTTACGAATTCTGAAAATCCAAAAGTCTGAAAGTCTGTAAATAACGGGTTAAAAATAGGACACGCAGTGGCACTGTTCAGAGGAAAGTCGCAAGGACTGAGTTCTCCACCGACGACAGGGAATTAGGCCGCCCCGAGCTGACGCCACTGGGCGAGTGCGGCGGCGCGGTTGAGCTTGAAATTGTCTCGTGAGCAGAGGTGTCGTTCCTGGTTGAAGTGATTGTAAACGGAAGAATGAACGGTGGCGAATTTCTGGAGGCTTTGCATCCGCCTGAAACGGATCATGGCGTGTTCTCGTCGCCGCAACGGCAGGTGTGAATTCTCCGCACGATTGTTCAGCCAGCGGCCGGCTTGTTGCAGACCGGATCCGCCCAGTTCGCGCAACGCCGCTCGGTAAGACCTCAGCCGATCAGTGACGATCGCAGGCACCACCCACAAAACCAGTACCAGTAAAAAGGGCTATGAGCCTACTTGGCCCTTTTAGCCTGAATCCGTTCTTCCGCCGTGGGAGTGGTCCGGTAAGCGCCTCGCTCCGGGGTCCGTTTCAACACTCCCGAAGCGATCCAATTTTGGAACGTGGATCGCGGTATGCCGTGCTCGATGAGCTCCCGGGCGGTGATCCGGCGGGGCCGTCGTTTCAGTTTCCGCGGCGGCGATTTCGCTTGCCGCGTCATTGCAGTCTTCAGACCACTCTTTGTTTGCCGGCGACTCCCGGCCACGGAACGCTTCGCCGACCTGCCCGCTTTTTTCGAATCCTTATCCGGCCGGGAGGAAGAGCCGCCGGCCTTCGGGCCGGAACGTGGCATCTCACGGATCCCCTCGTCGTCGGAATCGGCAATGTCGATCCCGAAAATACTGGACAGAGAGCCGGCATCCAAGATCTGCACCTTCAAACCTTCGGTGAGTTCACTCAATGCCCCGCCGCGGCCAGCTTGGGCCACCAGGTCCATCGGATCCACACCACGCAACACGAATAACATCTCCGGCGCTTGATCGAGACGGGCTCCGATTCCGTACAACACAGCCGCCACGTGCTTGCACATTGCCGCCCAGTCCGGACACGAACAGGTCAGCTTGATTTCGCGGGGTGACGGGAAAAGGCCCGTATCGCGCCGCGCCAAAATTTTCATCACCCCCTTCGAGAACCTCCCCTGTAACAGCTCCACCACCGAGTCGATCTTGCCCGCGCACTGGCCTATCAGATCTTTCCAGCGGGCTTTCTTGGCCGGTCGAATCGAGATGTCGACTGCATAAATGGACGACCCGCTGACGAGCGCCGCAACCTGTCCCTTGTCGATTCTCAAGTCGATGACCGAACCGTTTCGGACATAGGTGCGGCCGCGCGGCAAGCGGTTGGCATAGTCACTATAGGACTCAAGGTTGCCACACCATGCCTGACCCCAGAACGTCCGTGCGATCTTTTGTCCGCCGATGTTCACCGGATCGACCGATCGGCCCTTCTTCCGGAGCGCGGCGACCTCGCGAGCCGCCTGCCGTCGGCGCTGGGCAACAGTGATGTAGGGACGCCATCCACCGTGGTCGTCGTAGCCCATGTTTCCTTTCCCGAAGCATTACATTTCTTCGAGCGTGGTGTGGATGTCCAGGGAAACCAGGTCGAGAAGTTGCTTGTCGTCCAGTTCGGTCAACAGTTTGTCGCCGCCGCCTTCCAGCAGTTCGGTGGACATTTGTTTCTTGCCCGCTATCAGCAATTCTATCTTTTCTTCCACGGTCCCGCGGCATACGAAAGGATGCACCATCACATTCTTTGTCTGGCCGATTCGAAATGCCCGGTCCGTGGCCTGGTTCTCGACTGCCGGGTTCCACCAGCGATCGAAATGAATGACATGCGAAGCGGCGGTCAGATTGAGTCCGGTGCCCGCGGCCCTGAGCGAGAGAACAAAGAACCCCACGTCGTCGTCTTCCTGGAAGCGCCGCACCAACGCGGCACGTTTCCTTACCGGCGTCTGTCCGTCAAGGGTCACGCCTGGACGACCGAACACTCCGGCTAGGAAGCGCGCCAGCGGTCCGGTCATCTCGCGATACTGCGTGAATACCAGGACCTTTTCCTGCCGCGCGGCCATGGTCTCGCACAGTTCGCCAATCCTGTGGAACTTGCCGCTGTCCCCGGGCCGGTATCCGTTATCGCCAAGCCATTGCGACGGATGGTTGCAGATCTGCTTGAAGCGGGTCAGAAACGCCAGCACCACGCCACGGCGTTCGATGCCGTCCAGGCGAGTAAGTTGCTCGGAGAGCAGATTCACCGATTCCTCATAGAGGGCCGCCTGTATCTTGGTCAATGTGCAGTAGGCGACCACTTCGGTCTTCTCAGGCAGATCCGCAATGACGTTGCGATCGGTCTTGAGCCGACGCAGGATGTAGGGGCGAATCAGTTTGCGTAGCGGCGCGTACCGCGACTTCTCCCTCTGGTCGAGCCGTTTCGAAAAGGTCTTGAACGTCCTGGCGGACCCCAGCAGGCCGGGGTTGACGAAGTCGAAGATCGACCACAGATCCGATAGCCGGTTTTCCACCGGGGTACCGGCGCATTGACTCATCCAAAATCGAACTGATGTCAGACCGTTGCCTCATCAAGAATCGAACCGAAAACTTGATGAGGAGGCGACGAATTGAGAAAGAAGTTGAGTTTGGAGTTGCGCCGGGAGTTGTTGACACGCACCGCCGAGGATTACGCATCGGCCCGCAAAGGAATCAAGAGCCAGATCGTGGATCAGTTGGTTGCGGCAACCGGCTACGGTCGCAAACATGCCATTACCCTGTTGAACAATCCGCCGAGTAGCTGCCACGAAAAGAGCGAGATGAAATCAAAGATATCCATCTGGGATTGCCGAAGAGCGATTGAGATTGCGGGCGGCCTCCCCCAGCCGATCCGTGGCGATCTCTTCGCTGGGCCTGGACCTGACCCTGTGGCCCGCTGGATCTCTGAGACGGTGCACGTCACCCAACTCGAAGTCAAACAGGGTAGATGGGTCATCGGGAATATAGGTTTTACACGCTCCGGGCAGGAACACCTCACCAAGCTGGCGCGAGACATCATTGCGGACAACGAGCGCTTATAGGGGTTCCGACAGTAACGGAGCAAAAGCGCACGCTAAGGACAGTGATCGATATAAAGCTGTCAACTTGATCGGGGTAACAGTTTGTAATTCCATTCCCCATGGAACGCATCGCGGACCAGCGCGATTGCGTCCATCTGTTCCTGGGTCACCTTGACTCCCGTGGGATACTGACCGGCGTCGAGTTCGGCCAGGACCCGGAGCCCGGTCGCCGTCCGGGTGTTCCCGATACGGTCGACGATAGTCTCATACGTCGTCAGCGGGGTACCGCGCCAGTTCGCCGTGATGTGACAGAAGAGCCGGTGCTCGATCTTGTTCCACTTGCTGGTGCCGGGTGGAAAATGGCTCCCCTGGATGGTCAGTCCGGTCTCGTCGGCCAACTGTTGGAGCTCATGCTTCCAGGCGCGATACCGATATCCGTTGCTCCCGCCCGAATCGGCCGTGATGAACAGGGCTGTGGCATCGGGGTAGGCGCCGCAGCCCATCTGGTGCCACCAGTGGCGAATCGACGCCACCGCGAACATCGGTGTGTCATGGTCCCATCCCACGCTCACCCAGGCTTCGTTGCGCGCCATGTCGTAGACACCGTACGGAATCGCATTGCCCTCCGCGTCGCTTGGGAAATCATGGACCAACACCGCCGCCGGCGTCCCCTTCGGCTGCCATTCCCGCCCGCCGTTCTTGAAGTTCCCGACCATCTCCTTCTTCTTTGTGTCGACCGAGATCACCGGCTGCCCGTCGGCCAAAAACGCGTCCGCGGTCGCGTTGATGTACTCGAACTGCGCGTTACGGTCCGGGTGGCTCGCTCCCTCCTGACGCTTGCGGACCGATTGCAGCCGGTAGCCCAGTTGATGCAGCATCCGGCCGACGGTGGTCGAACTCACTCGCCACCCCTGTTGTGCCAGCACCGCGGCCAGCTTCGCCCGACTCTTGCATGTCCAGCGTAGCGGCGAGGTCGGGTCTCCGCGTGTCAGCGGGTCCACCAGACCTTCCAGTGCCGCCAGCAGACCGGGCTGGCTCTGTTCGAGACGGGGCCGTCCGGCACCCGGACGCCGTACCCGGTCTGTCGGCGCTTCGCCTTGCGAGATCTCCCGGCGACCCTTCCGAATCGTCTCCCGGGCCAGACCCGTGGCCGACGACACCAGCGCATCCCCGCCATAGCCGATGGACAGAGACTCGGCGGCCGCCCACCGGCGGCGACTGCGCTCATCCAACACGGGCGAAACTGCCGTATACTTCGCGACGATGCTGGCTTCCAATTCCACGTTGTGCTTCATGCCACCGAAATAAACAACAAAACCCAGAAGACGGCAAGTTAATTTCCGTCACTGTCCTAAGCGTCGTTTCCCGGACTCCTGAGGGATCGGAGACTTGGCGCTCGACCCTCGATCTCGGCCCGGCTCATCCCGGGCGGCGACATTAGTGGGAAGCTCCATCAGTTTGCCCCTTCGTCTGATTGAGGAATGCCATCGCGTCGGCTTCTTCAGTTCGTGACCCGATCCGGATTTATCGAATACCTCCAAAATCTTCATGCGTCACCCCTTCCCGGGTTCTTCCCTCTTTTGTGGATGCCACAAAACCCTAATGGAACATGCGGCCCCCTCAGCGGCTGGGGCCATAGTCCCGCTCCGGTCCGCCGCGTTCCGGTCCACGGCGATCCTGCCTTTTGCGCGCCGGAAGCTTCGAGGATCTCTCCACTTGCCTTGCCCTCTCCACTTGCCTAGCCTTCTCTTGCCTAGCCTTCTCTTGGCTGGCCTTCTCTTGGCTGGCCTTCTCCACTGCCCGCCTCATCTTCTCGTAAGCCAGCTCTCCGTCGATCTCCCGCACCTGCTCCAGCCGCTCCTCCAACATCGAGTACTTGGGGCGGCCATCGAAGGGGATTCGATGATGTTTCTAGGCGGCGCTCGATTGTGCCGGATTTCGAGCATGGCGATCTACCGGGCGCTCGGAGTCGAGAACATCCGCCACCGGCGAAAGGCCCGGCCCTCTGTTCTAATGCGACGGCTTATGTCGCTCGATTTTGTTCTGGAACATCCGGGGTTGAACTGGCTTCCCACCGAGCCGGAGAAGGTCGAGTTTTTTGAAGGGCTCGGTATTCGTTCCCGCTTGGTTCCCCGCCGGATTTACTACGGAGACGAGGGCGCGAAGAAACGCTACTTTGCGCTCAAGCCCCCCATCGCCGGGGGAGCTGATACCGTCACCTTTGCCTACGTCGATCCAGGCCGGGAGAGCACCGGCGAACTCAACACATGGGGATCCGCGCATGTTCCGCTTTGGGATGCGATCCGTGCCAAGGGGATACGGACGGTTTTGCGGGCGGATCGGGTGCTACAGGCATGGGCGGCGGCACCAGGGAAGGATGCAACCGGCCCCACGGTGAAGCAGGAGATGGCGGCGATTAAGGATGCAATCCACCGGAGGGACCGGGAATTTTTGGCGACGTATGGAGGGATGGGCGAGGCCGGACAGCGGTACGTGGAGCTTCACAAACTCCCGGAGGCGAACCTTGAGGATGGGGTTAAGATTGACGAATTTTCGACGTACCGGGCAACCCGGTTTGCGGACCCGGTATGAGGGGCTATACATATCAACCCAGATACGTCATCCGTGCAGCCTCGGGATGATGGGAAATCGCAAAAACTCCACATTCGTCGTGGAACTTGTCGTCTGAGAAGGAAGTGCTATGCGCCATTCTCATCTGGTTTTGGCCGAAAGCGGACATCATTCGAGGCCTCGCCGCAGGTCTTCCTCCTGGTGGCTCCGTCTTTAATCCCCAGTCTTAAACTGGACGGCCTCATCCGATCCGCCAGTGGCGTCTCCCTCACTGTATGAATGTGCGCCCGTGCCAGCTAGTTTTCCGCCTTGAACGATCAGATATTCATCCCTTATCGGTTTACCATCAAACCAGCACTCCAGAATCTCCCTTACACCTGCAGCGTATCGTGCCTGAGCCGAAAGCGACGTTCCAGACGTGTGTGGTGTCATCGCGTGGTGGGGCATACGCCTCCACGGATGGTCCTGGGGCGCTGGCTGCGGGAACCAGACATCGCCAGCATAGCCCGCCAGGTGACCCCTCTCCAGCGCTTTTGCAACGGCGTCCCGATCACAGATTTTTCCTCGGGCCGTATTTACGATATAGGAACCACGCTTCATCCTGCTTATCAATTTCTCGTCAAAAAGGTGTTCTGTCTCTGGATGAAGTGGGCAGTGAATGCTCACAACGTCGCAAGCCTGCACCAACGACTCCACATCCTCGTGATACGTGAGCTCGAGCTCTTTCTCGACCTCGGCCGGTAGCCTGTGTCGATCAGTGTAGTGAAGTTCCACGTCAAATGGCTTCATGCGCTTGAGCACTGCCAAGCCAATGCGCCCGGCACCGAGGATGCCGATACTCATTCCTTCGACATCGTACGACCTGGCCACTGCGTCGGCTATGTTCCATCCACCCTTTATTACCCAGTTGTACTGGGGGATGTAGTCACGCACAAGCGCCAGAATCATCATGACGGCGTGCTCCGAAACACTGGTGCTATTGCAAAAGGTGACTTCGCACACCGTTATGTTTTTGTCGATAGCTGCCTGCAGATCAACATGGTCCGAGCCGATCCCGGCCGTGATCGCCAACTTGAGGTTGGTAGCCTTCGCAATCCGTTCGGCCGTAAGGTACGCGGGCCAGAATGGCTGAGAAATCACGACATCAGCGTCAACCAGTTCCTTCTCGAACACTGAATCCGGGCCGGCTTTGTCAGACATCACCACGAACGTGTGACCACGATCTTCCAGAAAGCTTCGCAACCCAAGCTCCCCTGAGACACAACCGAGGAGGTCGCCAGGGAAAAAATCGATAGCACTTGGCGAAGGCAACGACTGTCCGTCTGGATACGCCGTCAGCGTTGGAATGCTATCGCGCGCATATTTCGGCGGGTAACCTTCTACAGGGTCATCATAGAGTACGCATACGATCTTGCGTTTCTCGTTAAGCCCGTTCATTTTTCCGACCTAAGTATAGCAGCTGGATGGTAGATCGGTAGCCGGTCACCAGTGTCCGCTTTGGGGCGAAAGCAGAGGTCTTAGTGAAGTTGATGGAAGCATCAGTCAGCCGCAAGTGATCAAGAGGCCTTGGATTGGAGTTGACCGTCTATGCGGAGCTTTACAGCAACCTCCAGGAGGAGAGGTACGCCACCATGCGGCCCTTCGGGAGGTCTCTGACCTACTCCCTGAACCACGCCAGGTTTCGGGAGGACGGCTATGCCGTATGGGAGGAAGAAGACTACTGTTCCCACCCCTGACCCAGGAGCGAGAGGCTGCACTGGATGAGTTCTTTGATGCTCTAGCCGACATTCCTCATATCAACTTCGGATCCGAGTTCCGCCGACCTACCTATGATGAATGGTCGAAACTTATCAGCGCCGCGCCGGGCGTTCATGCGCGTCTTAGGATGAGATCAAAGCCGGTCCCGGCTCAGGGATCGGGGAAATGTGCGGGACAGATGGCAAGAGGATCAACATGCCCGGAGCCGTCGTGTAGTTCAGGTCCGGCCAGGCCAGCTTGATCTTCTTTAACTCGCGCAGAACATTGCGCCGGAAGTTTTGGATGGTTTCTTTATCGTGGGCCTGGGCCGGGTTTGCGCCGAACTGACGGTACACCTGCTTCCAGGTGATCTTTTGCGCGGTGTGGAGCGGGAAGGTCCGGTAGACCAACCATAGCTATAGATCGAGTCCCAACGGAGAGCGTTTGAGGGCCTTGAGGGTGGTGAGATCGAGTGGCACCGGATGGCTCACAATCTCGTTGAAGAATGACTCGCTCAGGCGCACCTTGCTCTCCCACAGCACCCGCTCGTTGGGCCGCTGTGGATTCCACCAGAAATCGGTGAGATCCGCGATCACAGCGTTGGCGCTGGATCGGCGGTTGTCATCTTTGTAGATCATTGAGACGGTGCAACCGAACAGCCGCTCCATTTGGTTGCGGAGGCGGGCTTGCCCGCGCCCATCGGTACTAGAGATACCGAGCTTCCTCATGAACTCGGAGAGCGACCGGCCTAGCACGATATCGCGGCTTCCCGTCCGTACCGCTTCGGTACAGAGCCAGGCCAGGATCAAACGCGGGTTGGTTCCGAAGGGGAGCTTGTTGTCTCCACCGGCAATCATGATGAGCTTGTAAGGGCCGTTGACGCGCTTGTACTGATGCCGGTTGCCGGGGTTGCTTCGAGGCAACGAGCACAGCGCCATCGTGCGGCCCATGAAGCCCAGATTGGGGTCCGCTTCGCTGGCCCCGACCAATTGGTTTACCTGATCGGCAACGGTGAAGCCCCGCCGCGCCGGTGGTGGGGTTTTGCGGATCGCCTGGATCGGGCCGGGCAGATCGGCCAAGGCTTCCCCGATGGGAACCGTTCGCCTTCGATATCCGCGCGTAGCCGATCAGCACTGGCGTCTCCAAAACGACCGTTTCTGTGACCCCTGAGAAGGGAGCGAAATCCGTGCCTTAGGCGGTCTCACAATCGGTATCTTAAACTAAGACTCGGAAACCCTCGGCTCCAATCGGAAGAGACATCAGTGCCGGCATCTATTTTCTCAGAGACTGAGTTGGCTACCCTCCACACACTGCGCCGCTTCCTATCTCGTCGCTCTTCGTGCTGCACGTGGCCCAATCCGCGTTGAGAGACCGGCGCGGCTGGTACGAGGCAGGCAAGATCCACGAGGCATTGAGTGGCGATATGCTCCGTTCCAAGTCCGAGGTAATCATCGCTAATCTACTCCATGAGAGAGAGATTCCTTTTCGGTATGAAGAACCCCTGTTTGCGGGAGACGGCACTCTCAGGCTGCCGGACTTCACCGTTATCTGGCGCGGCCAGACGTTCTTTTGGGAACACCTCGGGCTCTTGGACCTCACGGACTATGCGAAGGAATGGGAGAAGAAGCGCGTGTGGTACGAGCGCTGGTTTCCGGGGCAGTTGCTGACCACCGATGAGGGACCGAAGCTGAGCAAGACAGCAGCTACGGTGATCGAAAAACTCACGAAAGATGCCACTGGTTTGATTGATGGTCAGCCGCTGTTGTTGGAGTGATCCAGTTGCGTGCGGCGGCGGTATGACAGCCCGAGAATCACCCTTTCCAAAAAGTAGTTGGGCAACGAGTACATCGCTCTTCCCCGCCACAGAAGTGTCGCAGGACAGCAATCATCAATTCCGAGCACTTAGGCTTCGCATGCACACATTGGAGTACGGTGTCCTCAAGCCCGTCCGGGGCCGGGGTGTTGCAGAATCGCTCCTTTGTGCAACCGGGGCGGTGATGGTCTTCGGGCCAGATTTCGACAAGGTGAATTCTTCAACATGTAATGACCGGATGTTGGCTGGAGAACCTCGATCAAGCATTGCCTACGGTCTCTGACATCACCCCTGTGAGCGTTCAACAACCAGACGTGAAAGGAGAGGGCAGCAGCCCGCTATTGACAATGAATTCATGCTTGCACCACAGTGGCTGAATGCCCAACAAAGGGAAACTACAGGGCATTGTCCCAATTGAACGCATCGCCGCGCAGATCTACATGATCCGCAGGCAGAGCGTCATGCTTGATGCGGACCTAGCCGGGTTGTACGGTGTTGAAACACGCGTCCTGGTTTCAAGCCGTCAAGCGGAACATAGACCGTTTTCCCGAGGATTTCATGTTTCAGCTCTCAAAAGAAGAGCTGAAGAATTGGAGATCACAAATTGTGATGTCCAATCCGAACGCCAAGATGAGCTTACGGCGGCGTCCCTACGCCTTCACAGAGCACGGAGTGGCGATGACGGCGTCGGTGCTGCGCAGTAAACGGGCAATCGAGGTCAACATTGCTATCGTGCGCACCTTCATCCGTTTGCGCCAAGTGCTGGCTACCAACGAAGACCTGGCCCGCAGGGTGGCCCAGCACGACCAGGAAATCGGCATTCTCTTCGAGCACATCCAAGGGCTGATGGAACCGGCCAAGCTGCCTAAAAAGCCCGCGATCGGCTTCCGAGGGACGGACGACAAAGAGAAAGAGTAGGAGATTACATTCACTGATGAAGGCGGGTTACAGGTCGGGGCGGAACGGGTCAGCGTGCTGAGGGCTACGGAGTGACGACAGATGTCCTCGAGCCACGCATGGATCTCCTCCAGCAGGAGTACGTGCTCGTTCAGGCGTGGAAGAAGACCGCGTCTTATATCCGGTACCACAACTGGTTCTCCGATACGCTCGAACTCGATCGAGCTGCGGTAAACCTTCCCACCTTCATCGCTGAGATTGCGGAGCGTCTTCAATCTCCCGATCAGTGGAAAAACGATGTCCTGCGCATCGTACTGGCGCCGAAGAGCCAACGCTGGCGTGTTTCACCGACATCGGGTGCTTGGGAACCAAGAGAGAAGGGCGCAAAGGCAGCCCGACTACGGCCACTTGCGCACGTGAGTCTCAGGGACCAGGTCGTGGCAACAGCTCTCATGCTATGCCTCGCCAATCGAGTTGAGACGAGGCAGGGCGATCCACGCGGATCAGTGCAAGACATAGCTTCTCGCAAGCGAGTCGTCTCCTACGGGAATAGGCTTTTCTGCGATGCCGATGGCGGCGAGCTATTCCACCGTTGGGGTTCGGTGAAACTTTACCGCGCCTACTACGAGGACTACCGGAAGTTTCTGAGTCGGCCCAAAGTAGTCGCGGAAGCAGCAGATTCCGGACAGCGGGTGTTCATTGTCCATTCGGACCTTCGGCAGTTCTACGACCGTGTTCACCCAACTCGCCTCGCGAACGCACTCCGCAGGATCCAGCGTGACCACGACGATCTCGACTTCTTCGGATTTGCAGCGCGCGTGCTGGATTGGGGCTGGCATACCCGGGACGCCGCGCGCGAGGTTGCAATCTATGTGAAACAAGCAGGTCTCGAAGACTTCTCACGGGTGGCTTTGCCGCAGGGCCTCGTGGCCGCCGGCTTCTTTGCAAACATCGCACTCCTTGATTTCGATAGCAGGTTGGGCGGTGCTATCGGCGAGGAGATTGGGGAGGACATCCGCTTAGACGATGCATGCCGATATGTCGACGATTTCCGTCTCGTCGTCACGGCAGATCAGTATGGCGAGGACGACTTGGACCGGGTCAAGAATGCCGTCGTCGAATGGCTCCAGGGACTTTTGGAGGACGAGGCACCGGGGCTCGAGTTCGCCGGCGAAAAGACCAAGGTAGTCAAATTTGGCGGCGAACGCCCTCTGGTCTTCCAGAGCATGAAGATGAGCCGAATTCAGTCGGCTGTGTCCGGCGGGTTCGACGCGATCGGGGGCGAAGAGATCCTGGATTCGATCCAGGGCCTGATGCGATCTCAGCAGGCGCTGAGCGATCAACCAGAGAAGAGCGGCTGGCGCTTCTCGCCACTTCCGGATGTTCGGGACGAGACAGTCGCCAGGTTCGCAGCGGCACGCTTTCGCACGACCTTCCGCTCCATTAGGCCTCTTTTGGAAGACTCCACACCCCTTGCTACAAATGCAGGGGAGAGCGAGGCAGCAGGCTCCACCCTCACTCGACCCGGACGCAACCAGCATGAACTTGATGAAGATGTTCGGGCGTTCGCGCTCGGCCTGATCGAGCGGTGGGTCGAAGACCCTTCAAACGTCAGACTGCTGCGAATTGGACTCGACCTCTGGCCGGATACCGAGCTCTTGCGGGCAGTGCTGGGCCTGCTCCGGCCCTTTACTGAAAAGGGCGGGCGGCGGAAGGCCCCCCGGCGAGTCGCCTGGTACTGTCTCTCCGAAATTCTTCGCGCAGGCGCGACGGAGACCGGTCTGGTCGAAGACGACGAGTGCCTGCCCACAGCTGTTGATCTGACGGCCTATCGCACGGTCCTTCGCGAAGAAGCAGCACGGCTGGTGCCGCTGCCGCACGCAACGATCCCATGGTATCTCCGGCAACAAGCTCTGTTGTTCCTCGCCACTTACGATCCGACCGCCGCACCAGTCGTCCGCACGGGCCGAAGTGCCGAGACTAAACACTACCGAGAAATGATCAGATTCCTGCGCGGTGAGGGCGGGCAACTAAGAATAAAAGCTTCGGAGTTTGCAACACTCGCGGTGCTATCGAGACGCACCTTTTCTGACAGGAAACAATCGATCGCGTTGACGCTACAAGCTCTAACACCTCCTCGAAAACGAGAAATCGCGGAAAGAGACCCATCGTTCGTACTCGAACTAATTGAGACTGAAACCGACAATTTTCTCTTCCCCTTCCATGATCTTCCGGCACGTGTCCGGGAGGACCTCTGTCTTGAAGCCAGTACAAAGGGCGATGATCGGCGGAGTCTTTTCGAGATTGTGATGCAAGACAGGCCGACCCGTTCACTCAGGAACGAACTCGCCTTGCTGCGCTTCGCGAGTTCATTCTTGGAGAAATTGCAGGAAGCGGCCAAAGTAATCGAGACAATTACGCCGATGCAGATGCAGTTGAAGCTGGGGTTGAAAAATGGGATTGCCAATGTGGAGGAATTGACGATTTCGGCAGGTCGAGCAGCACCGACTGGCTCGCTCTATAGACCGCCTGACTGGTGCGTCGAAACCGATCGGTGGCGATTCCACCTAGGTTTTCTGCTGCGGTTTATACTGGCAAGGCGGCAGGACTTCACCAGGACCGTACGCCCGCCGCACTGGAAGGAGACTGCGGCGGTGTACCGGGCAGGGGAAAGCCATTGGTACCAGCGGCTTTACGGACTGTTCAATGGCCAACTAGCTTTCGGCGACGATTGGTTGCCAATCACAGACTGGGTGGAGCAATTCTTATCGGCTTTGCTCCGTTGGCCCGGGTGCCGAATTCCTGAAGATTTCGACTGGGTCGAACACGGAATCCAAGAGACTTTACTCAGGATCAGTGAGCGGATTTCATTGCTTGAGAGCAAAGTTGGAAGCTCCACCAAGACGCTCCTGCTGCCCATGATCGCGAAGTGGCCAACCGCGTCCAAACCGACTCGTCCCTTGCGGGCCTGCATAGTCCAGACGGCTATCCCGAGGGAAGAGGACTTTGAAAAAGCCGATCTCATGCTCTCCGAGCCCGCTATTCGACGCCAACATCGAAACCATCTATCGGCAGCTCTTGCCGCCGTGGAGCGTATGCTCGTCCTGCGGGAGACGCACAGCGGGAACAAGTTCCGCCTGGATTGGTTGATCCTTCCGGAACTCGCGGTCCACCGGCAGGACATCCGCACGCATCTGATCCCTTTCGCGCGCGCCCATCGAACCATAGTTTTGGCAGGCCTGGTCTACGAAAACCTCCCGTTTCGCCAGACGCTGGTTAACTCCGCTCTCTGGATTATTCCCGAGTGGTCCAAAAACCACGGCCTACAAATGCGAACTCTTAGACAAGGCAAGCTTCATCTTGCGCCGGGCGAACTGAAATTTAATGAAGGGTCCACACGCATAAAAGGATTCCGTCCTTGCCAGTGGCTAGTGGGCTACCCGTGGTCTGACGATCCCTCGGCCCGGCCGATGTGGCTTACAGCGTCTGTTTGCTACGACGCGACCGACCTGAACATGGTCGCGGACCTCCGAGACGAGTCGGATGTATTCGCGATCCCGGCACTCAATAAGGACGTGAAGACGTTTGACCAGATGGCACTCGCCCTCCACTATCATATGTTCCAGCTCGTAGTAGTTGCCAACAACGGTCAGTACGGCGGCAGCAACGCCTACTGGCCAAGCAATGACGTGGTCAAGAGGCAGATATTCCACCTACACGGGCAACCACAGGCAACGGTGGCGTTTCTGGAGATTGAGGACATCGCAAAGTTTCTGAAACGTTGCGGCCCGCCGGGCCTAGGGAACGACACCCCGTGGAAATATCCACCTGCAGGATTGAATGGGCCTGCAGGTGGAGGCAACCCGTAAGTATCATTCTGGTGGGATCCGATCAACTGCCAACATCACATCGGTTCGATTCCAACCAAGGTGTGTAGTGCGACATAGGGTCGCGTGTAAGCTCTTTTGAACACGGAAATTTCTTCGTGCCGCACGCTGATCGCACAAGTTGGCACGGCGTTGTCTGGCGGAAGTAGCAAACTGGTCATTCGTGTGACACGAGAGAATAGACGGATGTTGACGTTTAATTCAATCGATGTGGAAACGGCCAATGCTGATCGTGTGAGCATCTGCCAGATTGGCATCGTTCATGTTCAGGATGGTCAAATCGAAGATCAGTGGCAAACTTTGATTAACCCGGAGGACTGGTTCGATCCGTGGAATGTCTCAATTCACGGAATTGACGAGAATGACGTCAGAAACAGCCCCACTCTTCCCGAAGTGCGCGATGAGTTACGGCGTGGTCTGCGTGGATCGGTTCTGGTAAGCCATACTTCGTTTGATCGTGTCGCGTTCGAACGCGCCATGACGCGGTACGACCTCGAACAGCTTCAGGTTACTTGGCTCGATAGTGCCAGAATCGCCCGTCTCGCATGGCCCGACAGCTACGGAAGCCGTGGCTGGGGTCTCAAGAACATTGCGAAGAATCTCGGCATTTCATTCAAGCATCACGATGCGCTGGAAGACGCCAGAGTAGCCGCAGAGATCGTGCTTCACGCATGTGCGGTCTCCGAGACAGACATCGAAGGATGGCTGCAGCGAGTTGATCGCCCCATCTTGGGGTCTGAGTAGCAATGGAACAGAAATGTACGCTAAGGGCGTGGATCGCTATCTTCCGGAAATGCGTCTGCGCCGGATCCAGGAGTAGAGTGTGGTGGGTGAACAGCCGAGAATCTTTGCCACGGAGCGTTTGCTGACCCCTTTATTCAAGTAGTCGACGATCTGGGCACGGCGATCGTCGAGCATCAGCTTGGTGGCTCGGCCTTTCGGTCGACCGACGGGCAGTCCCGCTGCTTTGCGGCGCTCAAGCGCCTCTTTCGTCCTGGCCGAGATAAATTCCCGCTCGATCTGCGCCGCGAGCCCAAGGATGGTTGCGGTTATCGTGGCCGGCAACGATTGGTCGAGCACCATCCGATGCTTGGCGATGTGCACCGTCACGCCTCGATCTGCGGCCGCCTGCAGCAACTCCAGCACTTGGAGAGTGGATCGCGCTAAACGAGAGACCTCGGCTGCGACCAGCACGTCACCCGCATCGGCCGTCTCGAGCAGTCGCCCGATCTCCCGGTCTCTCCAAGACCTCCGACCGCTGGTGGTGTCCCTCCACAAACTCGATCGGAGCAATGCCTTGAAGGGGTGTACCGTTCTTTCTGTAATTTGAGGAAGGTGAGCTAAAAGGATCAGAGGTCTGGGGCAGGATTTCTCCAAAAACTCAAGACAAGAGCAAGGAGGATCCGAATGACCCCAGACCCAGAACAGAGGCTACCACGAGAATTGTTGAAAGAACTGATCGAAGAAGGCAGCGACGCGTTTCGAGGAGTGTTGGAGAAACTGCTCAACACCGCCATGCAGATGGAACGAGAAGAGTTTCTGGGAGCTCGACGCTGGGAGCGGAGCGAGCAGCGTCGAGACCACGCCAACGGGTACAAGGCCAAGACGCTGTCAACTCGAGTGGGACAGCTTCAAATCCGGATTCCACAAGTACGTCACCTGGACTTCTATCCCCGATCCCTGGAGCGAGGGTGCCGCTCGGAGAAAGCCCTGAAGCTGGCCATCGCCGAGATGTACGTGATGGGCGTGTCGACGCGCAAGGTCACTGAGATTACCGAGCAGCTGTGCGGCACCGAGATCTCCGCCAGCCAGGTCTCAAGAATCTCCAAGCTGCTGGACGACGAACTCGAGCAGTTTCGCAACCGCCCTTTGGGCAGCTATCCAGTTGTGTACCTGGATGCCCACTACGAGAAGGTCCGTCGCCAGGGCAGCATTCAGGATGTGGCCGTCTTGAAAGCGACCGGAGTCAACTGCTGGGGCAAGCGGGAGGTGATTGGGGTCAGCTGCCGACTCAGCGAGGCGGAGGTCCACTGGCGAGAGTTTCTGCAGCAGCTTCAAAAGCGTGGTCTGGAGGGTGTGCAGCTGATTGTCAGCGATGACCACTCAGGACTACGAGCTGCCAGAAGAGCTGTCTTTCCTTCAGTGCCCTGGCAACGCTGTCAGTTTCACCTGAGCCAGAATGCTCAGCGATACGCCCGCCGATCCGACCAACGTGCCGCCATCGCCACTGACATTCGAGACATCTTCAATGCCCCGTCTGGAGGCGAAGCTGAGGCGATGCTTCGGGCCAGAGTCGAGCAATACTACGACCGCAACCCGGAGCTGGCCGATTGGATGGAGACCAATCTGCCGGAAGGCTTTACGGTCTTTCGTTTTGCACGTTCTACCTGGCGGCGCATTCGCACCAACAACGGGCTGGAGAACCTAAACCGTCAGATTCGCCGGCGTACCCGGGTCGTCGGTATCTTTCCAAACACCGAGTCCGCACTACGACTCATCACCGCTGTCGTCGAGGAGATTCACGAAGACTGGCTGATCGGGAAACAGTACCTCAGCCTGGTCGATTTCAAACCACAGGAGAATCCGATCTCAGATCACTCTCAGTCAAATTACAGAAAAATAGTTGCTTAGCCTTTTCTCGTATTGGTTTGGCCAGTCGTCGCCTTGCCCACGGTTGCGAATCCCGTGTACCCACCGCGCGACATTGTTCCACGTCTGAGGGCGGCCGCCATTATTCCGTAGGAACTGGCGTAGGTCCCAGCCACCACCATCGGAATCGTTCACTTCCTTAAGAATGACAACTATCGAGGGAGAAGACGTAAGATAGTCTTGCTCAGAGACGACGCCATCCTCCACTAATCTTGGCCGGGTTTCTCGCCAAGATTGGAACAGAGACTCTTCTTCGACGACAATTGTCATGCGGCGATTTCTCCGTGTGGCCTTAACCATTGATTAGCAGACAGCCAGTTGTAGTCTCCCGTCAGGTTGATGTGCTCCCAGCCCAGTGGCGGCAGGTGGGGCAGCAGGCTGTCGTCCGCGTTTCCAGCTTCCCGCAAAGCTTGCACCACCACTTGGCGTTCCGGGTTTTGGTCGAAGCTGCTCACCCGGACCTAGCCAAGGCGGTGACCGGGCATCCAATCTGTCAGGAAAACTCTATGACCCTGGACGGAATGTGTCTATCAATTCAAATAAGGACTCTATTCTGACGCTTTAGCGCCCCGTCTCTGACGTTAGGCTAGGGTATACTTCAACTGGACAGAGCAAGAAGCACAGCGCGGCGGGCCAGCGGCAATCCGGGGCTTGCAGCTTCTGCTGAACGTCCTCGTTGCGAGAGAGCTTATCCAGCCGGGCAATGACGAGATTGGCTTCCAGGAACCAGTTTCCTGTGCGCGCTGCTTCGAGCTTGTCGTTCGTCAGAATGTCGAAGGGCAGATGGAACCGACGGTAGAGCTCATCCTGCCATTGCTCCGCGAGACTACCGGGACAGACGACCAGACACCGCTGCAGATCACCGCGAGCGATCAACTCCTTGATGAGTAGCCCCGCCATGATCGTCTTGCCGGCGCCCGGGTCATCGGCGAGAAGAAAGCGAAGGGGTTGACGGGGCAGCATGGATTCGTAGACCGCGGTAATCTGATGGGGCAACGGCTCGACGACCGAGGTGTGTACGGCAAGCACCGGATCGAAGAGATGCGCGAGGCGGATCCGCTGTGCTTCGGAGACCAGGCGGAACAATGCGCCATCTCCGTCGAAGCTCCATGGCCGGCCGGCCTCGACGATCTCGAGCCGGGGTTCGTCATGACGGTACAGAAGCTCATTGGCGACCTTTCCAGTAGGGGTCTTGTATGTCAGCTCGAGCGCTTCAGAGCCAAACCACTGCACGCTGACCACCGTGACAAGACCGTCGGACAGGATGCCGCGCACCGCAGCGTTGGCCTGGAGATCTTCCAGTTTCGTGCTCTGCTCCTGTTCCCCGTTCATATTCGAAAACCCGATGCGCTCCCTGGAGAGTCCACTCCGTGGCCTGAAGCAATGCGATCTCGACTTGTCACCATCCCGACAACCGCGTTCCTTCGGTCGGGCTCTTTGGTATGTGGGTGGGGGCATTCCGCGCCGAATCGGGCCGCATGTTCCCAGACAACGTTAACGGCATCAGGACGCCGGGCCCGAGTTCGCCTTCAGGTTCGGTTGCCGCTTCACTGTAGCCGTTCCGCGATCCAAAACTTGATGAGCGCCTGGCGGGTCACGCCAAGGTGCCGCGCCTGACGGTCCAGCCCGGCCACAACCCATGCCGGAAAGTCCACATTCACCCGTTTTATCTGCTCGTTTGGGCGCTTTGCTTTCGACCAGTCAACATGGCCGATTACATCCTCTCCTGCATCAAATTTTCGGTCAAACTCAGATGCTTTCATAGTGATCGATCTCCTGTCTCCGGGCGCGCCGCACCGAGATGATACGCACATTGTCCTCACGGTGAGCGCAGACGGCAGCCCAGTGGTTTTCGCCAATCTTTCCGATCACCAAAAAGCGCGGCTCGTCATCGGTTTTTGCCGGAGCTTCCAGCATCCGGCCATCTTTCCAAAGCACCTGGGCTTCTTCGAAGTCGATGCCATGCTTGGCCTTGTTTGTGGTGCTTTTGGCGGGATCATACTCGAATAGCATAAGGTGTTGTAGTATAGAAAATATACCTTTTTTCCAAATCTTAGCCTTTCCAAGACCAAAATGTCATCATGCATGGCTGCTTCCGTCCGTCTCGCGGTAGAGGTCCAATGCTTCATCGTAGGAAAGCTCGACCGGCTCCGGTCCGGAGACCTGGACATAGAAGATGAGTCGGTTTTTCTCCCGACGCGACTAATCGCTCTCTTGCCGCTTTTTGAAAGTTGCAACACACCCAAGGCTATTAATTGGTTTCCTTTTGGGTTTTCCGCTGCTGCTCTTCCAGTTTTTCTGCTTCGAGCACGTGGATCCCCAGGCGTAGGAACGTATCGCCAGTGATGGCCTGCTGGAGATTCAGAAGGCTAAGCAACTGTTTTTCTGTAATTTGACTGAGAGTGATCTGAGATCGGATTCTCCTGTGGTTTGAAATCGACCAGGCTGAGGTACTGTTTCCCGATCAGCCAGTCTTCGTGAATCTCCTCGACGACAGCGGTGATGAGTCGTAGTGCGGACTCGGTGTTTGGAAAGATACCGACGACCCGGGTACGCCGGCGAATCTGACGGTTTAGGTTCTCCAGCCCGTTGTTGGTGCGAATGCGCCGCCAGGTAGAACGTGCAAAACGAAAGACCGTAAAGCCTTCCGGCAGATTGGTCTCCATCCAATCGGCCAGCTCCGGGTTGCGGTCGTGGTATTGCTCGACTCTGGCCCGAAGCATCGCCTCAGCTTCGCCTCCAGACGGGGCATTGAAGATGTCTCGAATGTCAGTGGCGATGGCGGCACGTTGGTCGGATCGGCGGGCGTATCGCTGAGCATTCTGGCTCAGGTGAAACTGACAGCGTTGCCAGGGCACTGAAGGAAAGACAGCTCTTCTGGCAGCTCGTAGTCCTGAGTGGTCATCGCTGACAATCAGCTGCACACCCTCCAGACCACGCTTTTGAAGCTGCTGCAGAAACTCTCGCCAGTGGACCTCCGCCTCGCTGAGTCGGCAGCTGACCCCAATCACCTCCCGCTTGCCCCAGCAGTTGACTCCGGTCGCTTTCAAGACGGCCACATCCTGAATGCTGCCCTGGCGACGGACCTTCTCGTAGTGGGCATCCAGGTACACAACTGGATAGCTGCCCAAAGGGCGGTTGCGAAACTGCTCGAGTTCGTCGTCCAGCAGCTTGGAGATTCTTGAGACCTGGCTGGCGGAGATCTCGGTGCCGCACAGCTGCTCGGTAATCTCAGTGACCTTGCGCGTCGACACGCCCATCACGTACATCTCGGCGATGGCCAGCTTCAGGGCTTTCTCCGAGCGGCACCCTCGCTCCAGGGATCGGGGATAGAAGTCCAGGTGACGTACTTGTGGAATCCGGATTTGAAGCTGTCCCACTCGAGTTGACAGCGTCTTGGCCTTGTACCCGTTGGCGTGGTCTCGACGCTGCTCGCTCCGCTCCCAGCGTCGAGCTCCCAGAAACTCTTCTCGTTCCATCTGCATGGCGGTGTTGAGCAGTTTCTCCAACACTCCTCGAAACGCGTCGCTGCCTTCTTCGATCAGTTCTTTCAACAATTCTCGTGGTAGCCTCTGTTCTGGGTCTGGGGTCATTCGGATCCTCCTTGCTCTTGTCTTGAGTTTTTGGAGAAATCCTGCCCCAGACCTCTGATCCTTTTAGCTCACCTTCCTCAAATTACAGAAAGAACGGTACACCCCTATTCAGAATCTCAGTGATGCGGGTCGTGGGCATCTTGGGTTGGCGCGTGAGCGGTGCCCCTTTGGGCCATTCGAAGACCGGCTACATTGCTGCACTGGATACCATCACGCCGGGCAGCAGCCTAACCATGAACGGCAGAATCCACGCTCACGGGCCTCTTGCTAAAGGAGATTCTTGAATTGCTCGACTGTCAAACCAGCATCGTGAACGATGCCACCCATCGTATAAGCATTAACTGGATTGTGGCGAGGAATTGTGAGTATTCGCCTGCCATCGCACATGACCACGTGCTTACCTTGATTCACGATCCGGAAACCAGCCTTCTCAAGGGCGCGAACCGCCCGAAGATGATTAATCCCTGGAATCTTTGGCACGCTAGACGGTGACTTCGACTTCTCGGGTCTGCTGGCCCTCAGAGACTTTCTTAACGGCCGTCAGGTACTCCTGGATCGCTGACCTAATATTTTCAAGGGCTTCCGCTTCTGTTTTACCCTGCGACCAGCACCCGGGCAGTCCAGGGCATGAAATGCTGTAGCCTTCTTCCGATTCCTTAAAAACCACTCGGTATTTCATGTTCTATCCATTCTGCACCGGTGACTATTGATAGCACTACTGCCCAGCTAAGGACTATGCAAGAAGCTGCAGCCGTGCAATGGCGACACTAAGTGTGGCCCCCTCAGGTTAAGCAACCGTTTTTCTGTAATTTTCTTTAGGGCCTGTAGGGAAGAATTGCTCCACTTGTGTTTTCCAGCCGGCCAGGTTCAGGTATTGCCGGCCGGTTAACCACTCCTCGTGTATCTCTGCAAGCACAGCCGAGATGAGCCGCAGCGCCGACGCTTCGTGGGGAAAGATTCCCACCACCCGGGTTCGTCTCCGGATCTCCCGGTGCAGTCTCTCCAGTCCGTTGATGGTTCGGATCCTTCGCCACCAGCTCCTCGGAAAATCAAACACTGTCAGCCCTTCATCCACGTTCTCTTCCAGCCAGCTCACGAACTCCGGTGCAATCTTTTCGAACTTCTTGACGACTTTACCCTTGAGCTCCTCGGCATCCTCTCGAGAGGGGGCATCGAAAATGTCCCGCATGGCCTGGGCGATCCGGGGCTTGTCCCGTTTGCGGCGAGCATATTGTTGGGCGTTTTTACTCAGGTGAAACTGACAACGGTTCCAGGGCACCGACGGATAAACTGCCCGCCTGGCCGCCTTCAGTCCTTCGTGATCGTCACTGACAAACAGCTCGATCCCTCTCAATCCACGCTTGTGCAGATCTCCCAGAAACCCTCGCCAATGCACCTCCGCTTCACTGATCCTGGCGCTCAGACCCAACACCTCCCGCGTCCCGAAACGATTGCCTCCTATGGCTTTCAGGATCGCCACGTCCTACACCCTGCCACCTCTTCGAACCTTCTCGTAGTGGGCATCTAGATACACGATCGGATACTCTCCCAGCTCCCGGCTTCGAAACTGCTCCAGCTCTTCGTCCAGCATCCCGGCCACTCTCGAGACTTGGGTGGCCGAGATCTCCAACCCACACAGCTGCTCCGTGATCTCGGTGACTTTTCTCGTCGAGACTCCCATCACATACATCTCGGCAATGGCCAGCTTCAGGGCCTTCTCCGAACGGCAACCCCTTTCCAGCGACTTGGGATAAAACCTCAAACCGCGCACCTGTGGAATCTCCAAGTGCAGCTCTCCCACTCGAGTCTGAATCCGCTTCTCTTTGAATCCGTTTCGATAGCCTCGCCGACTGGCGGTTCTCTCGTACGCTTCCGCTCCCAGAAACTCGCTTCTTTCCAACTGCATCGCCACGTTGAACAACTTCTCCAGGATCCCTCGAAAGGCTTCTGTTCCTTCCTCGATCAACTCCTCCAGAATCTCCCGTGGTACTCTCTTTTCCAGGTCTGGGTTCATTTGATTCTCCTTGCCAGATTCTCGTTTCTGTTTTTGGAGAATCCTGTCCCAGACCTCTGTCTTTCCGACCCAAGTCCTGACCAGAAATTACAGAAAAAAAGTTACACTACTGGGTCGAGCGCCAAGTCTCCGACCCCTAACCCGGATTATTCATGAGTTTTCGTAGCGAAGCGGGGGAAGACCCGTTCTGACAAGGCTTGCGACCGAGGCCCCCGCAGGCGTACTCGTGCAGTACGTCGAGGAGGCCAACGGAGCGTAACGCAGTCAGGGCGGGAGATTCCCACGCTGCAGCAGACAACTCATGAATTATCCGGGCTAAGGAGTCCGGGAAACGACGCTTAGCGTGCGCTTTTGCTCCGTTACTGTCGGAACCCCTTATACGATTTAACGTTGCTGCTTGCTACCCCTAGTCACGCTGTTCGCCGGGCAAAAGATAGCGGCTCTTGAAATTGGCCCGTCAAAGCCTGACCTCCGCGTCGGGATTTCCATCAGCAAGTGCGTTCATGTAGGCGAGACAAAGCTCGCAGGAACGGTACACGCCTCCATAGACGGCCTTTTCTTCACGTTCGACGATGGGAAAGGTCGAGTAGATATAGCGGATGTCGTCGCGGTCTGTGACGCCGTAGAGATGGAAGAACACGGCGTCAAGCTTGGAGCGCAGGATCAGACGGCGGTCTTCGTCCCAGGTGAAGGGAGCCTTTACCTCGCCCAACTCATCGACATAGCCCATGTCGCGGGCGAAAGGCGCCATGTCATGAGCGGTGTAGGTCAATTCAAGGACGGCCTCTCGGAGAATCTCACCGGCTGTCTTTGGGCCGAAGCTGACGGCCTCGTAGCGGGAAGGCGGGACGACGGGAAGTTGCTCGACGATGAAGAGATTCAGAGTCTGCCCCTGGACTTTCTGGCGCGCCACAAAGTCCAGAATTATCGCGTTAAGATTCGCAGCCAATAGCCATTCGGCGCGACTGCCTGCTTCTGGCTTGAGAATAGGGACTTTATTGCCGAAGCCGACAGTCGGCAAGAGAGATGCGATAAATGTTCTGACGTTTGTAGGTGCAGTAATCTCCTTGAAGCCGAGAACCCAATCTGGCCCGGCGGTCCAGCCACATTCTGAGGCAGGAACCCAGAACTGCGGATCGGGAAACCAATCTGCATTTCGGTGCTGCCCTAGGGTAGCCGGTACGGGCTGAGCGGGCCGGTGCTGGTTCTCGGGTTTGATGATGATGTTGGCGGCGCGATGATCGAACGCCTGCACCATCTTGCCTTCGTAGAGCGGCACCCAGTCTCCGGACGGACTGGCGAAGCGGTTACCGCCGATGGGATACGCGCCTTCCTTTTCCTCAAGCTCCTCCCGCGTGCGGAACAGGCCCGAGTCATTGGTCATATGGAACATGGTCGAGTATTTCACCGGCCATGCCTTCACTTCCCCACCCGATGACCGATCGACCAGTACCGTCAGGCGACCGTAGATCGCGGTCGTCAGCTCGGCATCCCGGCGGGTGCGGAAGATCGGCGCTGTTCCGGTATTCGGATTGACGCGGGCAAAGTCCTCAGCCGTTAGTGGGAAACAGCGTTCGGGGTCGTCAAGCGCTGTAACACTGTGAAGATAGAATGCGCATCTTGCCGGATCTTTAACTGGTGACGGGCTTGCGACAAAGATACAGAATTTTAATGACGCATGGACGTCGGGAAAGAAAACCTTCTTATTCTCGAAGTCGTAGAGCGCCCGCAGCCTTCCTTGGGTCGAAACACCCTTGAAGAACCGCGCCGATGTCTTGTCGGAGGCGATTCCGGAGGGGGTGAGAAGCCCGACCATACCGTCGGGTTTTACGATGGTCATAGCACGCTCGACAAAGAGCGAATAGAGGTTCATGTCGCCGCTGGACAGCAGGGGATAATCTCCGCTAGTTCGTGCCATGCGGGTTTGCGGCCACCGCACGTTC
>CBDBHK010000019.1:0-207691 GCA_965205615.1 Acidobacteriota bacterium
ACGGCAAGCCGAAGTTGATGGAAATCAACCCCCGGTTGGGACACAACCTGTGGTACCAGACCGAGCTCGGCGTTAATGCACCTTTGATATTTCTGCGCCTGGCAAAAGGGGAGGACCCGGGAGACGTTTCCGGGTTTCGCGGGGGTGTGCTCTTGCTGGACCCGCCGTCGGATCTCTTCCACCTCCTGGGCCAGGCAATAGATCAGACCATTGCCTTTTTTCGAGCGAAAATTAGAGGCGCCGAACCCACCAGTGGCCCTTTCGAAAGGGAATTATATACCAACTGCTCAAGGATTACAGGTCAGACTATTTCAGGAAGACAGACAGAGTAACCAGCCCGCTCAACCGCGGGTTTTTCTCCGACCCGTTTCCGCCCCTGGTACGGATATGCAGGAGGGTGGCTGAAGCGATTCAAAGGCGCGCGGCATGAGTTCAAGACGACGAGGGGGGTGTCTGGTCCTCATCTCTTGCCGAACAACCCTGCTTGAAAGAGAGGCGAGATTTTGGAAAAAAGCATCAAGCTCCTGATTCTCGGCGACGGGCCGTACGCGATGGAGGTGGCCGACCTTGTCAGTGACATCCTGAGCCCTGTCCATGACGTCGTGGGTTACGTGCGGAGTGAACGCCCGTTCACGCCGCAAACCACTCTTCTGGGTAAGCCTGTGTACTGGGTGGACGATCTAGCCCGGATTATGCAAGAGATCTAAATTCAAGTGAGATGTGGGCCCAGAAAAAAGGCCGTAGCTCTCTGATATAAAAGGGTTTAGAGAAACAAAGACCCTAAACAGGAGCTACGGCAATGTCAAAAACAGTCTGCCAGAATACCCTGCCATTTCATAGCCACAGAAACATCACGGCTCGTTTTGATGGGGGGAGCCTCACTTCCGACGCAGGATGGTTGTTGTTTGGATCGCTGGATCGTCAACATCGATTGTGCGAGGGCTTCAGTTCCTGTATTTCGGAAAGTCGAGACCAACGCTACATTCGTCATGACCTGTTGAAGTTGATCCGACAACGAGTCTTGCAGATCGTGGCCGGCTACGAAGACTGTAACGACGCCGATACGCTGCGCTCGGATCCGATGCTCAAGACAGTCTGTGATCAGTTGCCAGAGAGCGATCCCGATTTGGCCACCCAGCCGACTTTCTCCCGCCTGGAGAACTCCGTCACCAAGAAGGATCTGATGCGTCTGAGCCGGTGGCTGCTAGGCCGTTATGTGCGCTCCCTGAAGAAGAGACGTCCCAGCAAGATCATCCTGGATCTGGACAGTACCGACGACCACACTCACGGCCAACAGGAGTTCTCCTTCTACCACGGGTATTACCGAAACCACATTTTGCATCCTTTGCTGATCTTCGATGCCGACACGGGAGACCTGGTCTGTGCCGTGTTGAGACCTGGCAACAAGGGGGCTGCCTCTCACATCGTGCCCATTCTGAAGCGAGTCGTGGAGGCCATCCGACAAGCAGTGGGGACGGATGTCGAGATTGAGATTCGGGCCGACAGCGGCTTTGCCACGCCTCGGCTCTACGAGTTCTGTGAATGTGAAGAGAATAAACTCCAATATGTCATCGGGTTAAGCCGAAACCCTCGCCTGCAGCGAGTGGTCGAGCCCCTGCTGGATTCGACTCGGGAAAGGTTCCTTGAGCTGGAGGAAAAACAGCGTCAGTTTGACGAGTTTCTTTATCGAGCCCACAGCTGGGATCGATCCCGTCGCGTCATTGTCAAAGTGGAGGTCGATCAGCGTGGGATCAATCGTCGCTTTGTAGTTACCAACCGGGACGATCTCTGCTCCCAATCACTTTATGACCACTACACAAACCGAGGGCAGACCGAGAACTTCATCAAGGCCTTCAAGAATCATCTGAGCATGGACCGACTCAGCTGTCATCGATTCCTGGCCAATCAGTTTCGACTCCTCCTGCATGCACTGGCTTACCAGATGTTCGTTCGCCTGCGCGACTATCTTCACGGAACCCCCTGGCACAAGCTCGAAATCGAAACCTTACGTCGTCGGATCCTCAAGATTGGGGCCCGGATCCGACAAACCACTCGACGCATCTGGGTCCATCTTTCCTCAGCCTTTCCCGAACAACCCCTCTTCCACCTCGTCTTGAGTCGCCTGAACTCCAGTTAGCTTTTCCCAGCTCCCCCGAAAAACCGCTTCCGACACTCATCCAGGCCCAGATCTGTCTGAAATTCACTCCCCAAACCACTCAGACGCCTCGCCAACCCATATTCTTCGCAAATCCGCCTGTCACACCTGCCCGCTTCCGAGTTGGGCCACTTCTCGAGTCGTTTTTCAACACCGAACTACGGTTCTTGCATAATCCGGGCTAGACCAGTTCAGCGATTCCTGCCTTGCGGTGTGCGCGCTTGGGAGTACGAGGCGAAACAACTTCACGCAAAAGGTTGAGGAAATGGGATTCGGTTTCGCAACCATCATCCACCCCACAGCCCGAGTCTCGCGGACAGCAACTGTCGGGGCCGGCTCGATCATCAATGCGGGAGCTCTCATCGCCAGCCACACAGAAATAGGCCGCCATGTGATTATCAACCGGGGCGCCATGGTCGGCCACCACATCAAAATCGGTGATTACGTGACGATTTCGCCGGGCGCGAACCTGGCTGCGTCTGTTGAGATCGGAAGCCAGGCTTATGTGGGAATGGGGGCCATCGTGCTCCAGACCCTCAAACGGGGAGAACGAACGATCGTGGCCGCGGGGTCGGTTGTCACCAGGGATGTTCCACCCCGGACGAAGGTGATGGGTGTGCCGGCCAAGATCGTGGCAGAGAGAATCAGCGGTCTCTGAGGCTCTTCCCGGGTCTCGCAGCCCTGCTGGCTGAAAACACCCAAGCCCGCCGCGCCGCCGCTGGCCTGCAGGAGCTGGCGCCGGTTGAGGCGGCCCGCTTTCGTTGTTTCTTTTTCCGTGACTGCTGGAGGATGTTTGGGACTCAACTCCGATCCCTCCTTTTTTGGCCTGCTACTCCTGGGAACCCAGCCAATCCAGGAATTCGACGATCGCTTTGAGTTCCTCGTCCTTGTAGTCCCGGGCCATCGATTCGTGGGACCAGGCCTGAGTGTTCACAAGTGAGACGATGGTTGATGCCGCAAAGGTGCGTAGAACGGGCGGGGCTGAAGTCAAGTCATATAGCTTGATCCAACCCTTGTGCTGCTCGAACCGCAGGGCGGGAAAAACACCTTGATCTTTCAGGGTCGCGGTGAGTACATGCCGGGAGCGGGAAGCCCGAACCAGGGACAGAAAGCGATCTTGATCTGCAACGGTCGGGCCGGCCAGGTCCGGACCCACGGCAATACCTCGTCCACCGGCTGAGTGGCAAGTAGAGCATTGAATCCCCCGGGTCGCGTCGAAGAACAAGTCACGCCCCCGCCTGGCCTGCGCAGGGCCGGGAAAGTCCACGTAGGCGGCTGGGCCTACACCCGGAGGCATTGGAACCTCCGCAAAGCCGGCTTCGTCGGCATGCTCCAGGCTCATGACATAGGCGATCACGGCTGAAAGGTCTCCTTCCGAGAGAAGATCCTTCCAGCCCGGCATGGCCGATTGCGGGATACCGTCGCGAACGGCCGCGGAGACACGATTGAGGCCAAGACTCCGGCCTCTGAGCCTGGGCGCGCTCCCCGCTGCTCCGGCAGCCCCGTGACAATAGCCTGTGGCGCAGCTTTGAGCAAAAACAACCACTCCACGCTCCAGCACTTCCTGAGCGCCGACCGCTTGAAGTAAGAGCAGAGAAAGCCAGATCATTTCTCCTCCGGGAGCGCGAAAACAAACAGGGTTGAACCCACGCGAAAGTCTTCCGCTTCGGGCCAGATTTGAGGAAAGAGTCCAGCTACGGCCGATCCCCAGCCCGAAGGCGTCGCGATGTACTGCCTTCCGTTGACCGCGTAGCTGATGGCCGAACCGCGGTGACCAGACCCGGTTTGAAAACTCCAGACCTTCTCGCCCGTTTTCACATCCAGGGCAAAGAAGTAGCCTTCGGGGTCCCCGGTAAAGACAACGTCACCGGCCGTTGCCAGCAGCGAGGCCAGAAGAGGATACTTGGAACGGTAACTCCAGTGTTTTTCTCCGGTCACCGGGTCATAGGCGTCCAGGTGCCCATAGGACTCTCCCTTCGGGGGTGGCCTCATCTCGAAAGTCCCGCCGAAAAAGTTGACCCCTTCGACCGGTTCCTCTTCTCTGGCGACCACCTCCTGGCACCACTCAATGCCGGTCGTGTAGTACCAGCCGGTGCGGGGTGAATACGTCCCCTGATTCCACTGTCTCCCACCGCCGATGCTGGGACAAATGAAGGTCGGCTCACCGACTATGGGCTCATTGCGGCCGACCAGCCGGCCTTCCTCGTCTACACCGGTGATCCAGTTGATATTCTCTGCCACCGGCCAGGCCGATACGAAGCTCCCGTCGGTGCGGTCCACGACGAAGGTGTAGCCTCCTTTGTTGGTATTGAGCAGAAGTTTCCGCTTCCTGCCCTCCACTACCAGATCCAGCAGCACCGACTCGTAGGCGGCATCCCAATCCCACACGTCATGGGGCACTTGCTGAAAGTACCACTTGAGCTCTCCGGTGTCCGGGTTCAAGGCCACCACACAGTCGGTGTACAGGTTGTCCCCCCTGCGTGCGCCTCCATAGAAGTCGGCTGCCGGATTGCCGACTCCCCAGTAGACCAGGTCGAGGTCGGGGTCATAGGATCCCGTCATCCAGGTGGCTCCTCCCCCATACTTCCAACTGTCCCCCTCCCAGGTTTCGTGCCCCTTCTCACCGGGCCCGGGGATGGTGTAGAAACGCCAGACCATGCGTCCCGTCTCCGTGTCGAATGCACTCAGGTAGCCGCGATGGGCCGAATCTCCCCCGGTGACACCAACGATGACCTTGTCGCGCACGACCAGGGGTGCCGCGGTGATGTTGCAGCCACACTGACGTAAATCTTCAACATTGACCTTCCACAGCTCACGACCTGTCTTCTGGTCAAGGGCGACCACATGGTTGTCCAGGGTTCCCATGAAAACACGGCCACCGGAGACCGCGACGCCACGGTTATAGGGGCTGTAGATAACCCCAATCTGGCGGGGATTCTCGTAATAGTAGTGCCAGATTTCCCGGCCTGTCGCTGCGTCAATGGCGAAGACACGATTCCAGGAAGACGAGAGGTACATGATCCCGTCCACCACGATCGGGGTCGCCTCCAGTCCTCCGTCTTGCTTACCGGTTTGAAATGCCCAGACCGGAGCCAGCTTCTTGATGTTGGCCCGGTTGATCTGGTCCAAGCCACTGTAGCGCCAAAACTGATAGGAGCCTCCGTAGTGCGGCCAGTCCCGACCCGTACTCCCATCCTGGCCCAGCAAGACTGTCGTACCCAGTAAGAGGCAGAGGAGTGGAGGAAAGAAGGATATCCTGGAGTCCATCAGAGGGAAGACTGAATCCTTCATCGCGGCAAAGTCTAAGCGGCCGGGCTGAGACATGTCAATCGCCGCGAACCTGCCGTCGATCACGCCGAGTTTGTGAACGATCCTCAGCCCGCCAGGTCTGCAGGGCCGCGGCCGTGAAACTCAACAAGTCGCCTTTTTCGCGGGCGAGCTCACCCAGCTGCTGGTAATCTCCGGCAAGCTGGCATAACTGGACGGTCGAGGGGCAACTCAGCTCGTTGGGATTGGCGTCGCGCAAGTACTGGCGGGACACATCCACGGCTTCGCGATAGCGCTCGAGGCGGACCAGGAGCTTAACGAGAACCTGTGCGGGAGCGGAGCCGACCTCGTGTGGATCGCTGGAGGCGACCTTGTCTAGGAAGTGTGCGATACCGGCTTCAACGTCTTCGCCCAGGAGAGCGCGCAGATAGATGCCGTGGTCGACATAGACGTCCTCAAACGGCGGGTGCCCCTGGGACTGAAACATGGAAGAGAGGCGCTTGCCGTAGTCGGTCAGCTCAACGACTCGCTTCAAGGTCTGCGGGTTGGTCAGCTCCGGACTCATCTGAACCACTGATGAGACGTGGGATGTATCGATGTAGTAGTTGTTCCCTCCGAAGAGCCACTCGCGGCCGGTTACAAGCTCCGACACGTTGTCGGTCTCGGGGGCTTGCCCTTCTTGCCCGGCGATCACTCTCCTCAGCTTGTCAGCGAGTTCCTCGTGGAGGTTGTTCACCAGCAGAGCGGCACTTTCCTCGCGCCCCTCCGGACCGGGGTACTGGCCGAAAAAGGTAAGGGCCCGGCAGATGCCGTGGTTGGCCAGGATGAGCTCCAGGCCCTTTTTCGGATGGACGCGCTCATGATAGGCGATCTCGATGACCCGGTCCAGGTCTTCTCCTTCGGCCTCGAGTCGCTCGATGGCGTCCGCTACGGGACCGGGCTCGCCGATGGCCCGAAAATAGGGCCAGGCCCTCGGGATGTCGCCGTTCCCGAGGAACAGGCTACCCACTTCTCGTGCTGCCAGGATGGTTGCCTGTTCGTAAGCTTTGCGCTTTTCGGCGGGCAGGTCGGCCGGGGGCTCAGTCTGAACCAGGGGGAGCCCGAACTCGTGACGGGTCTTCATCATTCGGGCTTCAAACAGGGTCGCGTACTCTTTCTCGTCTCTGAACTTCTCGACCAGGAAATCGAACGCGGCCGTCGCGCCGCCGGATTCGAGGGACTGCTGCAAGGAATCAAACACGTCGTCGGTCATGATATGTTCTCAAACGCAAGAAACCGCCCTTCCCACCGTACATCGGGCGCTGCACCAATGATAGCTGATAGCTGGGCAGGCGACCGCCTGATCGAGTAACGGGAAGACAAACGGAGAGCACAAGTATCCAGGGCAGGTCCAGCACCTCTTATGGTGCTTCAGCCCCGGGAATTAGCTGAACCTGTTGAATCATCTCTCAGCGGAATGGCCCTGAGCGGAGTGAAGAATTCGAACCTGCGGCCTCTGGTTCCGGAGATAAGACTCAGAGGTTGTTAGCTCACTTTCTCTCATTTCATCTCAGTACCTGTCATCTTCGAAAACATCTCCCCTTGCACTTTGCAACTCTTGGCCGCGCACTCTAGAGTGGATGGAGGTTCGAACTGGTGGAAGGAAATCAATGTATCGATGGAATGACTTGCTTCGCGTCTGCAGATTCTCCCTCTTTATGACCCTGGTCTCGGGACCGCTCGAAGCCCGCAGCATCCTCAACTTTCCCTTTCTGACATTTCAGCAGGACACGATCACAGGAGTGGCCATCGTAAACCTGGGGGAGGAAGATGCCCACCTGGAGGTGACCGCCTATGTCTCCGGAGGTCAACTGCTCGAGGGACAGGGGATCACCAACCCGGTGCAACTGGAGGTTAAGGCGGGGACACAGAGTGGAACCATCACCGTTTCGCTGTTTGGGTTGGGGCAGGAACTGGGAGAAGCGGCCTGGTTTCAAGCGGTGAGTGAGACGGATGGGCTGACGGGATTTTTCCTGTACCTGGATACCACCTCCAGCTTTCTGGATGGGGCGGATCTGCCGTCACTCTCTTCATAACTGGTCTTCAGCGACGTGCGGGTGGGAGAAGGAGAGAGGACTGAACTGAACCTGATCAACCCGACGGGGCAGGCGGCCACGGCGGAAGTGAGACTGGTGTCGAACCAGGATTCGGCCTCGAGAATCGTCAACCTTTCGTCGCTGGGAGCGGCTCGGCTGGACGTGGAGGAGGTGTTTTCCGACCAGGCGTCGCCGGCCGGAGTGCTGACCGATGCTCCGGTTTACGTAGTGGTGGAGTCGGATCAGGAACTGGCGGGGTTTGAGTTCGTGCAGCCGGGGACGGATCTACTGGGCTTGAACGCCCGGCCGGCAGCAGAGTTGCTGAACGGTCTGTTTTTGCCCCAACTGGCGGTACTGGGGCTGTTCGAGACGGAGTTGATGGTGGTGAGTCTGGCGGAAGAAGAGCCGGTGATTCTGACGATCACAGCTTATCAGCCGGATGGAGTGCCGTTTGGAGCGGCACACGTGCAGACGAATCCGGTGACGCGGGTGCTCGAGGCAGGGAAAGTCCTGCGCGAGGATCTGGAGCAGATGTTCGGGTTTGCAGGAGAGACGACGCTGGACGGCTGGTTGCGGGTGGAATCGACGGCGGCGGCGATTCATGGAGCGATCAGTTACTCGATTCCGGCACTGGGGTCGATCGCGTCGGTAGCGAGCGTGGCGTCGGGGACGCGCTCGGCAGTATTTTCGCACATTGCGACGACGTTTGAGTTCTTTACGGGCGTGGCGATTCTCAACGGTGGGAAGCTGGTGGCGAATGTCAAGGTGGTGGCGGTCAAACAGGACGGGACCCTGCTGGGTAGCTTTCGAACCACCCTGGCGCCGGGACAGAGGCTGAGCCGGACACTGACGGAGATGATCCCGGCGGCAGCCGATCAGGCGGGAGGGTTCATTCTGATCAAGAGCGATGTTCCGGTGTACCTGACGAATGTGTTCGGAAACCTGGTCAGTGGAGTGCTCTCGAATGTACCTCCCCAGCCGGCTCCGGAGGAGTTTGAAGTCGAGACGGAGACCGAGCCCATCGAGGTGAGTCCACCGCTGGCGATCGTGCCGGTGGCGGGGATGCAGCAGTTCGAGGTGATGGGACCGGATGGGGAGGCAACCTGGAGTGTGAACGGAGAAGAGGGGGGAGGAGCCCTGCAGGGGACGGTAGACGGAGCAGGGCGCTACACGGCACCGGCCCAGATTCCCGGAGCGCTGCCGGTGGTGGTGACGGCCAGGATAGGAGAGGACACGGCCGGGGCCTCTACGGATGTGTTGAGCAGAGAAGTGCTGGCGGGAGATCTGGGGATTGTGCAGTCGGTGGCGTATCTGAGTGGTCTGGCGAGAGTGTATACGGCGGAGTTGACACTGGGAGCGGGGCCGAAAAAGAGTGTGGCGGGAGTGAGTGAGAGTTCGAGGATCTTCGATGTGACGACGGGACTGCCGTCGCAGGTGGCCGAGTTTGCAGGAGAAGACATCCCGAAGATGATTCCCTATGTGGGAAGTGACGGCAGGGAGTATCTGCTGCTGGCGGCCAAGACGACGGGGAGAGTGATCCGGCTGGATCCCCAGACGCAGGGGCCGGCGACGGTGGTGGAGGGGCTGGATAAGCCGGTGTCGCTGGTACGGGATCCGGTGAATGGAGATCTGCTGGTGGCGGAGAGAGACAAAGTCACGAGAGTGGCGGCGAATCAATTGAACCAGGGACTGGCCGGCACAGTGGCGGGAGTAGCCCGCAGACCCCTGGGTGAAGTGATCGAAGGATTGACGCCGGCGGGAATGGCGGTGGACCGGTGTACGGGAGACATTTATGTCAGTGACTCGGCGAGAGGAGAAGTCCGGGAGGTGGAACGACTGTCGGGAGCGGAAGTCACGGTGTCTGAGGATCTGGCGGACCCGGGACAGTTACTGGGGTTGTACAGAAGCGGGATCAGTTGTGTGGAGAGTGTTCATTTACTGATCACGGAGAGGGGAGCGAACCGGGTTTTGCTTTTGACCTCGAGAATCGGGCCGGACGAGTGGGTCGTGTCTCCGGGGATCCGGGATCTGGCCTTGAAGGAGGTCTCGGACGGACCGGCACCGGCGAGTCTGGTGCCGAACGATCCTGGGGTTTTGCTGGGAGGGTTTGCCCAGGAAGTGGGACAGGTGTCGCTGGTGCCGGTGGATGTGTACGAGGGGAGTGCCATCAACCCGGTGGCGGGCAATCAGTTGCTGACCGGGATCGTGGGGTTCTCGTCGAATGTGAGGTTGCTCGAGACACCGCCTGCAGGCGTGGGAGACGAGGATCTGACGGATCCGGACCGGGTGCATGTGTTTTTGGAGAGTGTCACAAAACTGACGGAGGACGTGGTTCCGGACACGGGAGAGTTGATCCCGGCGGGGACGACGATCCGCAGTTACTTTTTCCACTACGATCCGCCGGGGACAGCAGGAGGAGTGCTGGAATCGGGCTTTGTGCGCTTCGATGACCGGATTCTGGGGGTGGGTTTCGAGACGGAAAGTCTGGACGCCACTGATGCCCTGCTCGGATCACCGGCCACGGACTACAGCGGAACGGTCACCCGAGGCGGGGAATCGGCTCAAGGGGACTTCTTTGAGATCTCAGACGACCAGTGCAGGATCGATTTCGGCGCCACGGCCACTGCCGGGCAGGATCAAATCCGGGTCGGTGTGGCCTGGGAAGGAGAGGTGCAGGAGCAGGAGGAGTTGGCGTTCACGGCGCTGGAGATTGGCGACAATGCCGAAATCCCAACGGCGATCATCGGCGTCAACGATCTCGGACAGGTGTTGGGCAGGCGGCCCGGAAGCGTTGTCCTGTGGCTTCCCGAACCGGCCTACAATTTACCCGCAGGGTGGAACGATCTTGGCGAATTCGAGGGCGACAACGGGGCATTTTCGATCAACGATTTGGGCCAGATCGGCGGCGGCGGGGAGCCGGGATGGATCTGGCAGGACGGAAGTTTCAGCAGTTTAAGTCCCTTCTTTCCGGTCGATTTAATGGAGCCTCTTGACATTAACAACAACAGTCAAATCACCGGTGGCGCGTGCTTTGATCAGGACTGCGACTTTCAGGCCTTCAGGCTGACTTTCCCAGGACAGGCAACCAGGTTTGCCCCTCCTCCTGATAGTTTCGAGAGATCAGGCGGCTGGGCGATCAATGATCTGGGCCAGGTTGCGGGTTGGGCAGTGGGGCAGGAAGGTATCAAGGCAGTTGCCTGGTTGAGCGGTCCCGATTCGGGGCAGGTCATCTCCGACGGCCAGGCGCTCTGGATCAACGACAAAGGCCAGGTGCTGATGGAGTCGGGGGTATTGTGGGAGGGTGGCCAATCGATTACGGTGCCGGGTGCCGTAGCTCTCAACGACCTGGGTTGGGTAGCCACGCAGAGGGGTGGAGCCGCGCTCTGGATCAACGGGACGACGTTTTTCCTGAACGATCTAATCGTCAACCCGAGCGGCGTGCAGCAACTGAACTCAGTATCCGCGCTCTCGGACAGTGGCTATGTCGTGGCGAACGGTGGGAACAAAGACTATCTGCTCGAGCCCGTCGACACGGTTTTCAATTAAACAGAGAGGCAAAAGAGCAGGGAGACTTCCAGAGGAATCTGCCCCTTGAGAAGGGTCCCACTCTCCACCGCCTGAAGGCGGTGGATTCGACATGCGACTGAAGTCGCCTAAAGACCTCGCTTCGCTCGCAGGCTGACTACTCAGTGACCCGAAAATCGTCGTCTCGGGTCTCGACATCTTGGGTTTCTATATACTCTGCAACCATCGTATCGCTCACATTCCCAGTCGTCGCCACGAAGTACCCTCGTGCCCAAAGATGTCGTCCCCAAAACTCCTTGCGCAACTTGCGGTGATCTTGCAGTAGATGATGCGACGTTTTCCCTTTGATCGCCTGCATCACTCGGCTCGGCGCCAATCTCGGCGGCACATCCAACAACAAATGCACATGATCGGGTCGCACATGCCCCTTCACGATCTCGATATCCAACGATCGGCAAATCTCTCGCGTCAGATCCCGCACCTCTTTCCCGATCTCTCCTCGCAGAGCCGGCTTGCGGTACTTGGTGATGAACACAAAGTGATATCTCAGCCGATACACTGCATGCGAACTTTTCCGATACTCAGACACCTCCGCAGTGTACCCCCAAGCCTCCTGAAGGCTTCGCCTAAAGGCGAGGGGGTTCACCCATCCCAGAGTGGGACCCTAAGAGGTCACCTCGAAGCCGAAAAAGAAGGGTGGTGCCTCCCCTCAAGACTCTCCACGTGTTTGACATCAAATTGGAAAGGCCTCCTTACACCTCCGAGCAGGCCCACAGCCCGAGGATTGCCTTTGTGTCCATGCGGAACGGAAAGGCCGACCTTTACAGCATCAATCCGGATGGCACTGGGCTTACGAATCTAACTAGCCGCCATTTCTCACCGATGGGACCTGAAAAGGCCGCCCTGTTTGGTATAAAGCGTTTTGAATGAACGTTTTCACACGCAAACGGAGGCGGCCCTTATGAGAACAGAGTGTAAACAAGCCAGGTTCGAATTTCACGGACTATTTCAACGCAAAGTGAAGGCGCGGTTCGACGGCGGGAAGATCACCTCCGATGCAGGGGTGCTGCTGTTGCGAGAGGTCGAGAGGGGGACGGGTCTGATCGCCGGACTGGCTGAGTGTTTCAGGGATCACCGGGATCCGCGGTTGATCGAACACACGGTCGAGGAGTTGTTGGGGCAGCGCATCTACGGACTCTGTCTGGGGTACGAGGATCTGAACGATCATGATCAGTTGCGCACCGATCCGATGCTGGCGGTGGCGGTGAATAAGGCCGATCCGTTGGGGGAGAGGCGGCGGCAGGCCTCAGATCGGGGGAAGGCGCTGGCGGGCAGGTGTACGCTGAACCGGTTGGAGTTGACCGGCGCCGAGGTCGATGAGCAGGAGCGGTACAAGAAGATCGCGATGGACCCGGACCGGATCGACGGCTGGATGGTGGATGCCTTCGTGGAGTCCCACGAATCGGCGCCCGAGGAGATGGTGCTGGATCTGGATGCGACCGACGACCCGATCCATGGCCAGCAGGAAGGCCGGTTCTTTCACGGTTACTACCGCCACTACTGTTATCTCCCGCTGTACATCTTCTCGGGGGAGCATCTGCTGTGCGCCCGGTTGCGGTGTTCCAATATCGATGGGGCCGCGGGATCGGTGGAGGAACTGGAACGGATCGTCGGCCGGATTCGGCAGAGCTGGCCGGAGGTCTCGATCGTCATCCGGGCCGACTCGGGCTTTTGCCGGGATGACTTGCTCCGCTGGTGTGAAGACCATCACGTGGATTACGTGATGGGGTTGGCCAACAATGATCGGCTCAAGTCAGAGAGCGCCGAAGCGATGACTCAGGCCGAAGCCGAGTTCAACGCCACCGGGCGACCGGCGCGGGTGTTCAAGGATTTCCGCTACCGGACTCGCCACAGTTGGACCTCGGAGCGACGCGTCGTCGGCAAGGCCGAGTTCCTGGACAAAGGCGCCAATCCCCGATTCGTCGTCACCTCCCTGTCGCCGGAACGCCTGGGGGCCCGCGCGCTCTACGAAGACTTCTACTGTGCGCGGGGCGACATGGAGAACCGCATAAAAAAACAGCAGTTGGGTCTGTTCGCCGACCGGACCAGCGCGGCAACGATGCGCGCCAATCAACTCCGGCTGTATCTGTCCTCCGCCGCCTACATGCTCATGCACGCCTTGCGTCGTCTCGGACTGAAGCAGACCCCCCTGGCTCGCGCTCAGTGTCAGACGATTCGCTTGAAGCTCCTCAAGATCGGCGCCCAGGCCCGCCTCACGGTCCGCCACGTCTGGATCTCCATGTCGGAAGCCTATCCCTACAGCGAGGTCTTCGCTGCCGTCGTTCGAAACCTCCAGGCCATTCCTCTGCGCTGCTGAGGTCTGTCCCGATCAAACGCCCCCAAAAACGAAATCGTTCCATCGCTCAGGCCGAGCTCTGCCTGAATACATTCCGTCACGCTCTTCCGAACCCGAAAAACGCTCCATTCACGACCATCCACACCACCGCATCACTCGACCTGGACCGGATCGATAGCGAAACTCTCAGAAAACCGTTCCGGCCTGCCAAAATCACCTTCATTTCCAAATCGGTGATCTATGCGGGCTAGGCACCCAAGCTCAGATGCTTATCCGTCCTGGTCACCGGATGGCTCCCGAATCGCCTTCAGGAGAGAATTTGATTTTTATGTAATGAAAGCAGACGGCTCCGATCAAAGGATGGTAGTCAAAAATAGGGGAGACAACCCAGAGTTTGACCTTACCTCTCACTGGTCTCCCGATAGTTCAAAACTGGTGTTTGCTTCCAGCGTAACCGGCTTCCCCCACCTCGACCGTGGCATCTTCGTTGTCGGCCCGGACGGGCTGACTTTTCTGAACAGCAGGGTTAGACAAGGCTACCATCCGTCCTGGTCGAACGATGGCTCAAAGATACTGTTTGAGTCGTCCCAAAGGGAGCAAGGGCGAGGAATCTACGTTATGAATTTGGATGGCAGGAATCTGATGAAGCTCGCAGCAGGAACAGGAATGCGCCCCGTCTGGTCCCCGATGGCTCAAAGATTGCCTTTGGACGGATGGAAGGGGGGGTTCACATCTATTCGATCAATCCGGATGGCTCTAAACTACAGAACCTGACTGCAGATAGTGGCGGAATACTCCCTTCTTGGTCGCCGGACGGCTCCCAGATTGCCTTCAAGACTTTCGCCGGTGAGTTGTGGGTAATGAATGCTGACGGATCAAACAAGAGACGGCTCGCTGATCAGCTCATGTTAAATATGCACCAATTAGAGCCACCCTCATGGTCACCAGATGGAACCAGCATTTGTTTTACGCGAGGCGGCGTACCCTTCGAAGACGCCTTCCGAGGAGGCAGTGCTAACTACGACATCTATGTCGTCAGGGTTGACGGCTCGAATCTGACCAGGCTGACCACTAATCCGGCTCTCGATCATGATCCCGTGTGGTCGCCGCGGGGCGGCCATGAGCAGTTGGCCCCTCCCGCTCCCCCGATACCCCTTTTACTGACTCCCTCACCGATGCCACCCAAGCACTTTTTCCGGCCCAATGAGATTCCTCTCGAGGATGGAAGGGGATCGATCCGCATAGGGGATAAAGATATTGCCCTGGCACTCAAGGACCAAGACAGCGCGACGATGGTACTCTACGTCGATCGGGACGGAGATGGTGATCCGCTGAACGATACGGGAATCCCTACTCAAACCCATGTTCGGTTCAGCGACTATTTCAAGGAGCTTCGCCGTCACGTGCGCTGGAGCGATGTGGGACTGGGTGGGGAGGGTCTCCGCTTCAGCCTCGGCCGCAATTGGGCTAGCGGCCCTTTTCCCGACTCGATTAGCATCACTCCGGATTTCGCCTGGCGCGTCCCGATTCACATCGACGGTAAACGGATGCAGATCCTCGTCTTAGACGAGGACGCAGATGGAATTCCGTCCTCCGAGTCGGCCCGACGAACCGCCTTTTCGCCAGGAGACCGGTGGGCCCTAACCCGCATAGATCACCGATAGGACCTCAAAAGGCCGCCCTGTTTGGTATAAAGCGTTTTGAATGAACGTTTTCACACGCAAACGGAGGCGGCCCTTATGAGAACAGAGTGTAAACAAGCCAGGTTCGAATTTCACGGACTATTTCAACGCAAAGTGAAGGCGCGGTTCGACGGCGGGAAGATCACCTCCGATGCAGGGGTGCTGCTGTTGCGAGAGGTCGAGAGGGGGACGGGTCTGATCGCCGGACTGGCTGAGTGTTTCAGGGATCACCGGGATCCGCGGTTGATCGAACACACGGTCGAGGAGTTGTTGGGGCAGCGCATCTACGGACTCTGTCTGGGGTACGAGGATCTGAACGATCATGATCAGTTGCGCACCGATCCGATGCTGGCGGTGGCGGTGAATAAGGCCGATCCGTTGGGGGAGAGGCGGCGGCAGGCCTCAGATCGGGGGAAGGCGCTGGCGGGCAGGTGTACGCTGAACCGGTTGGAGTTGACCGGCGCCGAGGTCGATGAGCAGGAGCGGTACAAGAAGATCGCGATGGACCCGGACCGGATCGACGGCTGGATGGTGGATGCCTTCGTGGAGTCCCACGAATCGGCGCCCGAGGAGATGGTGCTGGATCTGGATGCGACCGACGACCCGATCCATGGCCAGCAGGAAGGCCGGTTCTTTCACGGTTACTACCGCCACTACTGTTATCTCCCGCTGTACATCTTCTCGGGGGAGCATCTGCTGTGCGCCCGGTTGCGGTGTTCCAATATCGATGGGGCCGCGGGATCGGTGGAGGAACTGGAACGGATCGTCGGCCGGATTCGGCAGAGCTGGCCGGAGGTCTCGATCGTCATCCGGGCCGACTCGGGCTTTTGCCGGGATGACTTGCTCCGCTGGTGTGCAGACCATCACGTGGATTACGTGATGGGGTTGGCCAACAATGATCGGCTCAAGTCAGAGAGCGCCGAAGCGATGACTCAGGCCGAAGCCGAGTTCAACGCCACCGGGCGACCGGCGCGGGTGTTCAAGGATTTCCGCTACCGGACTCGCCACAGTTGGACCTCGGAGCGACGCGTCGTCGGCAAGGCCGAGTTCCTGGACAAAGGCGCCAATCCCCGATTCGTCGTCACCTCCCTGTCGCCGGAACGCCTGGGGGCCCGCGCGCTCTACGAAGACTTCTACTGTGCGCGGGGCGACATGGAGAACCGCATAAAAGAACAGCAGTTGGGTCTGTTCGCCGACCGGACCAGCGCGGCAACGATGCGCGCCAATCAACTCCGGCTGTATCTGTCCTCCGCCGCCTACATGCTCATGCACGCCTTGCGTCGTCTCGGACTGAAGCAGACCCCCCTGGCTCGCGCTCAGTGTCAGACGATTCGCTTGAAGCTCCTCAAGATCGGCGCCCAAGTCCGCCTCACGGTCCGCCACGTCTGGATCTCCATGTCGGAAGCCTATCCCTACAGCGAGGTCTTCGCTGCCGTCGTTCGAAACCTCCAGGCCATTCCTCTGCGCTGCTGAGGTCTGTCCCGATCAAACGCCCCCAAAAACGAAATCGTTCCATCGCTCAGGCCGAGCTCTGCCTGAATACATTCCGTCACGCTCTTCCGAACCCGAAAAACGCTCCATTCACGACCCTCCACACCACCGCATCACTCGACCTGGACCGGATCGATAGCGAAACTCTCAGAAAACCGTTCCGGCCTGCCAAAATCACCTTCATTTCCAAATCGGTGATCTATGCGGGCTAAGCGCCGAAACGTGAGAACTCATTCCCCCTTCTATGGATGGAGCTGATCCGAGTAAAGCCCTCCGGCAGAATCGCCGCCAGGGTTGTACAGACCCGGCCGGGGCAGTTTGCGGCGATGCCGGTGGCGGCGTTATAGGGCGGGGTGACTCGTCCAGCACCCTTCCTAGTGGGCAACAAGGTGGGCAAAAGCGCCCGAATACCAGGCAATACCAGACAACAATAGCATACAGACTCGAGCACTCACAAGACCCAGAAAATCCGAAACTGGTTCCTACGACGCCCACGTTTTCATCTCCACTTTACTCCTACCAGTGCTTCCTGGTTAAACGCTGTCGAAACCTGGTTTTCACAGCTTGAGCGGCGTTCCCTTTACCGCAACTCTTTCACTAGTGTTCAAGAGTTGAGGAACGAAATACGAAGATATATTCGAGTGCATAACCAACACCTGGCCAAGCCCTTTAAGTGGCGGGCCAACGCTACTTCGATCTTAGACAAGGTCGAAAGAGCTCAAAGATCCATCGATCAATGTTAACAACAGGAATTTCTCGGACAGCACACTAGTGGGCAACAAGGTGGGCAAAAGCGCCCGAATACCAGGCAATACCAGACAACAAAGGAACCTAAATGCTTGAACAGCAAAGACGAGCAACAACTGCGTTGAACTCATAACCCAAAGGTCGGGGGTTCCCCCCCCCGCAACCACGATTTTTCGATCTTCTTGAACAAACACCAAGGCCCCGCAAGGGGCCTTTCTCTTTTGGGGTGACTGTATCGGAGCCCCGGGCGGAAGCCCGGGGTCCAGAACGTGGGAGCCCGCCTCCGCGCGGCGATCTGATCGGACCACGGAGGGTCCTCCTACTTCAGGGCCGTCACGGGGTGTAGATTCCATCTTAATGACCTGTCCCTTGCCGCACAGTGTAAGTCTGGTCCGATAGGAACGGGCCGAAGGATTCTTCCTGGCCGTCTGGCCATCGTACCAGCACGGAATCGACCTGCTCTGTCTCTCCAAGTCCGAAGTGGACGCGTGGATCGCTGCTGGAACAATACCCGTAGGCCGGATGGACTGTCCTCCAGCGAGACATACTCCCGGCATCTGCCCGGACCAGCGCCCCGATGGCATCCCGGCCGTGACGCTGGAGTAGCCGGAGCATGATCCAATTGCCCTTGTCTTGTATCCTGTTCCGCAGCAGATATGGGGACGAGTCTTTGTTGGCGACCACGATGTCGATGTCGCCGTCGTTGTCCAGATCGCCCAGCGCCGCCGCCCTGCTGGTGTGCAGCAGCAGCCTGGCCGTCCCACCCCGCGGTTCGGACTCTTCAAAACGCTCACCTGGAGGCTGGCCCCACAAAGAGCTGATTGGGCTCGGCATATGGTTCCTCGGCACTCAGCGTTGGATCATGCCGCTCCACACGTCCGTTGGCCACATAGACGTCCAGATAGCCATCCTGGTCGAAGTCCGCGAAACCGACTCCAAAACCAGTGAAGGAAAGGCTGGGCTCAGCCAGACCCATCAGGGCTGTTGAGTCTTCAAAACCGAATTCCCCGTTGCGATAAAAGGTGTTGGTTTCGGTGTGAAGATGGGTCATGAACAGGTCCAGATCACCATCGCTTTCGATATCCACTCCGGTGACTCCCATTCCTGCCTCAGCGATACCGTCCCGGCTGACTGCGCATCCGGACATCAAGGCCTCTTCGGTGAAGGTGCCGTCTCCCTGGTTGATCCAGAGTTGGTTGGGCATTCCATCGTTGGCTACGTAGAAGTCCATCAGAGTGTCGCCGTTGTAGTCTCCCGGGGCGATCCCGAAACCGTTTCCGAAGGCCGTGCTCAGACCAGCCTGCCGACTGACGTCGGTGAAAGCACCGTCTCCGTTGTTCCGGTACAGCGTGTCACGCGCGTGCGCCTGGTAGTTGTTGGGGCTGCAGTAATCGGGAAGGCCCCCTGTGGAAACACACTGCAATTCGTGCTCCGGCAGCCAGTTGACGTAGTTGACGACGAAAAGGTCGAGATCCTGGTCTTGGTCATAGTCGACAAAGGCGGCGCTGGCTCCCCAGGAGGAATCCCCGACTCCTGCTGCTTTTGTGACCTCGGAAAAAGTTCCGTCCCCCTGATTCTCGTAGAGCACGTTCGGTCCCAGGTTCGTGACGTACAGGTCAACGTCGCCGTCATTGTCGTAGTCGCCGCAGGCACAACCCATCCCGTAGCCACTGTCGCCCACGCGCGCTGCAGTCGTCACATCCTCGAAGGTTCCGTCGCCCCGATTGCGGTAGAGTTGATTGGTGTCGCCCTCGGCCGTCTTCTCGTGAAGCGGATGACCCTGCAAGAAATAGATGTCGAGAAAGCCATCTCCGTCGAAGTCGCACAATCCAAGGCCGCCGAAAGAAATCTCAGGAAAGAGGTACTGCCCCTTCCGACCAGAGTGTTGGATCAGGTCGATTCCCGCCCGCTTCGCAACCTCCTCAAACCAGGGTTCGTTGGCGTCGTTCAGAGCTTGAGTCTGCCGGCCGTTCCGGCAGCCCGAGAACAAGTGGAGCACGGCTAGCACAAGCAGCGTCGCCCAGGCGCCGAGAGCCCTCTGAGGTGGCCGACGGATGCCTGATCCTTCTTTGCCTTCCTTGCTAATCATGACCTGACTGCGCGCGGAGCCTCCTCTCCAGGGTAACGACATCGGGGTGGTCAGGCTGCAGCCCGCGGGCGCCCTCCAGGACGTCGCCGGCCTCGTTCAGCCGGCCCAGGCGAATGGCCGTCTCGCAAAGCCAGATCTGTGTCGCGAAGTGATCGGGAACCTGCCGGAGGATAGCCAGGTACTGCTCCCTTGCTTCCTCATAGCGTCGCATCCCGAAGCACAGCTTGGCCAGATCGGCCCTGACGGGAAGCTTCCCGGGGTCGTATTCCAGGGCCTGACGAAACGCTTGCCTGGCTTCGCCTCTTCTCCCGAGTTTCAGCAGCGCCCGCCCGCGAGCTGTATGAGACCCAGCCGACAGGGGCGCCAGAGCGGCGGCCTGCTCAGCCGCCTCCAGCGATTGATTTGCCTCGCCCCGGTCCAGGTGAACCATCGCCAGGTTGATGTAAGTCTCAAAACGTGTATCGTCTTTCTCTACGGCCTTCAGCAAAAGGTTCCGCGCTTTCTCCGGTCGCCCCATTTTTAAGTAACAGGCCGCCAAGTTACTCATCACGTCAACGCGATCGGGATGCCAGTGGAGGGCTGCCTCCAGGATCCTTGCCCCTTCGGCGGAATTCCCCGATTCCAGATAAGCAGCAGCGTTCTTGATTTGGTCTGCGAGGATCTTCATGTGGCTCTGCAATTGCGCCGACCAGGGGTCGGCCATATACCGGACCTGGCTGCCGGCACCAGCAGTCAAGTGGTGTTGGGCTTTGGCCTGGCGGCCCGTCTTGAGATAAGCGCGCCCAAGCAGGTAGCGCGTTTTCCGAACTCGCGGGTTCAGCTGGAGGGCCTTTTCCAGCAGCGCGATGGATTTCGAGTAGTCTTCACTCAGCAACAGGCATTCTCCCAGCCCGGCGTAGCCTTCGGCTGCCCCGGGAGCGAGGGCAATCACCCTTTCGAAGGCCGCCGAGGCTTCAGAAACGCTTCCCCGGTAGAGGAGTCGGACACCGAGTCGATGGTGTGCCGGGGCAAAATCGGGGAACTCGAGCGTCGTGCCTCGTAGCCGACTCAAGGCTTGCCGGGGCTTGCCGAGATGGCCCAGCGCTATAGCGTGATAGTAGCCAGGTAAAGCCTCGTCGCGGGATAGTTGGGAAGCGTTGGCGAAACAGGCAGCGGCTGCCTCCCAGAGCTTGTTTCCCGCATATGCCAACCCCAGATCGGAGTGAGCAGCCGCTCGCTGCGGGTTCTCTTCAGCGGCGCTGATGTATTCTGTGATGTGAGCTCGAACCTGCGCGTCCAGCGCGTCCAGATTCGCCACCACAACAACCGGGGGAGGAGCGGTTCCGGTCTGGCGGCAGGCAACCGCCAACCCGGCCACAACCGCCAGGTTGAGCAATAGAGCGCCTGCTCCCCCAGTCCCGAAACCGATGTCACCCCTCGATCCGTGTCAAGAGATCTCGCCCTCAGCCTTGGACAGGGCATCCTTGTACTTGGCCACGGCCGGCTTGAAGTCCTCACATTTCCCGCCATTGCCTGAGGCCCGCAGTTCGTCTCCCTCAGCCAGGTAGTCCTCCGCCTCTTCGATTACGTCGGGGTCGCCGCCCTGAGCAAAGGCTTCCGCAATGGCATCCGCGGCCATCTCCCGGGCTGCCCCAGCCAGCTGATCCTTCTTCGCGATCCCCGTGGCCAGATCCAGATAACCGTCTTTGACGGCGGCTTCCAGATCTCCGACAGCCCCTTCCAGGTTCCCGACGGCCGCCTGCTGGTCCGGGGGATCCTTGTCCAGCTCTTTCAGAACATCATCCAGCTTGCCAACGACATCTTCCAGCTTGTCCGCTGCATCCGATCCGGGATCGGCCTCGACCACTGCCTGGCAGTCGTCCCTGGCTCTCTCGATTTGCACTACAGGAGTGCAATCCTCGGTGATGACGAGGTTGCCGGTTCCCTGGGAACCGGCAAAACCACCCACCTGGATGAAATAAGCGCCCCCGCTCGAAGCCTCAAACTCGATCTCTGACTGGAGCCCGCACCCAGGGTTGTCGTCGTTGCAGTCGACATCGTTGGTCGGCTCACAGTTGCCGAGGGCGGTGGCGCAGTCCGGAAAGTCGCCGAAAGCCGTCAGCACAGTGTCGTAATTCGCATTACCGCATGTGCTGACCGTGACCTGGCTTCCTTCTCCGGCTTCATATAAGTACCAGATGTCACTTCCCATCAACCCGCAGGCGGATGTAGCTCCGGAAGTCGCCGAAACATTCGAGAATGGGACCGATTGCTCTCCGCACTTCGATTCAATCTTTGTCGCATCGACGCAGGCATCGTTGGGCCCTGATTCAGGAGGAGGGGTGCCGCCACAGACGGTGCAAAACTGTGAGGCTTCATCCGCACAAATGCCGTCCCACTCAGTGTCACAGCAGTATGAATCAAAAGCGCAGATATCGGCAGTGCAGGTCGCATCCTGGAGTTCCCCCGGTTTCGTGGACACCTAATCCTTTGGGAGAATGGAGGACACGATGCCAAGAACAAGACGAGCTTATCCACCCGAGTTTCGCCAGCAGATAGTCGAGCTTCATCGAGCCGGGCGCAGCCCCGGTGAGCTGGCCCGAGAGTTTGAACCCAACGAACAGACGATCCGCAACTGGATCGCCCAGGCAGACCTGGATGAAGGCCGTCGTAGAGACGGCCTGACGACGGTAGAACGAGCCGAGCTGCGGAAGTTGCGCAAAGAAAATAGGCAGCTGAGGGTTGAGCGGGAAATATTGGCAAAAGCCGCGGCCTGGTTCGCACGGGAGAGCGATCCGATTTCCAAGAAGTCTTCAGGTTCGTGAAAGTGAATCAGGCCGACTATCCAATCACCACCATGTGCCGTTTGCTGGGTGTCTCCACCAGTGGCTACTACGCGTGGGTCGATCGCGGACCTTCGACTCGAGATGAAGCGAATGCTCGTCTTCTGGAAACAATCAACGGGATCCACCAGCAAAGTCGTCGGACCTATGGAGCTCCCCGCATTACGGCGGAACTTCGAGAGGAAGGTCACCTGGTGGGCAAAAACCGGGTGGCCCGACTGATGAAAGTCGCCGGCATTGAAGGCGTTAGCCGCAGACGCAAGACACGCACGACCCTGAGAGGCCAAGACAGCCGTCCGGCTCCGGATCTGGTGGAGCGAAACTTCCAGGTCAGCCGCCCCAACCGACTGTGGGTTGCAGACATCAGTGTGCCGCAGCAAGCGGCGTGAGAGATGGGAGTAGGCCTCCCGCAACCGGCTTGCAGGAGCAGGTTGCAAACCACCGTAAGTGGCTGTGGTCAAAAGCCGCGGTCGTGAGCGTTACGGAAAAGGTGCTCTAGAAGCATCAGGTGTGGATCAGGAAGACGAACACAAGTGAACCACCGTTCAAGTGCCGAAAGGACGAGATGGTGTCGAAACCGGGGAGTTGATGTTGCCCCGGGACGAATCTGGCGGAAACCTGTCTACTGGCCAGGTGGCACCCGGCATAGAGGTGGCGTGAGCTTGATCTGGGCTCTCATGTTGAACTGCGGGAACCTGGAGCAACGATGCTAAGAGAAAGGCACAAGCAGAGAACCTGCGAGGCCGACAGTATCGAAGCGTTGCCCAGGGGCGGACAAGCTCGTAGTAGCGATGAGGCTGTCGTAATGGCAGCGGAGCGAAGGGGCTTGGTCACTCGGCTACAGACAAGCGGCCAACTGCTAGGCAGGAGGAGCCCTTGAAAGTAGCAAAGCCATTTTGTGGCTTGAGTGATAGGAGCCGGATGAGCTGAGAGGTTCACGTCCGGTTCTTGGAGGGGCTGGGGGTGAGACTCCCCCGGCCTACTCAACCGTACGTGCCGAGTTGGGCAGGTTTCGTCTACCTGGCCGTAGTGGTCGACGCTTTCAGTCGTCGAGTGGTCGGCTGGTCGCTCAGAAATGATCTCAAGACCCGGCTAGTGACCGATGCCCTGCAAATGGCACTTCAAGAGCGTGAATCCGACGGGGTGATCCATCACTCGGACCAGGGGACGCAATACACGTCGATCGAGTTCGGGCTGCGCTGCAAGAGAGCCGGCATCAGACCCTCCATGGGCTCGGTCGGTGACTGTTATGACAACGCGCTGTGTGAGAGCTTTTTTGCCTCTCTGGAGTGTGAACTGATCGACCGGCACAGCTTCCGCAGCAAGCTGCAGGCCAGGCTTGCTGTCTTCGACTACATCGAGGGCTTTTACAACCCTCACAGGCGGCACTCGTCACTGGACTATCTGTCGCCGATCAACTATGAATCGAGGCACTCAGATGTGGCTTGATTCGAAAGCCGTAAACTGTCCACAAAAGTGGGGTAACTTCATCCTCACACTCCGGGGAACCGTTGTCTGAACAACAGTCGCCCTGGGCACTGGCAGATTGTGTCACGGCCAGAAAACAGGCACAGAAAAGCAAGACTTTCACTACAATTCTCAGGTCACACATACTCTCTCTTCTCCCTCCAAGCCACTCAAACCACAAAAGAAGTATCTAGCCGTTCTCCCGTTGTGAAAGAACTTCCCGGGAATTGGAGAGTGTATGAGTCGGCAGGACTCGAAGACCCTGTCTTCGATGCTGAAAACCCGCTTCGTCTTGTCAAGGACCGCCTCCCGAGTACCCGGAACCATTCCACAGAGCGCCGCAGCAAGGTCGAAAAAGTGTGAAAGATCCCTGGGCCCAACTCCTTGGAGGATGTCCCCCGGGGGTGCAATGTCAAGTTCACTGCGCGAATTTCGCGACCTGCGCCTTTTTCGTCCCGGGCGACCAGCTCAGTTCACGCTGGATCTGAGTGCTGACGGTTCGGTTGCCGGAGGAGCGGTCTGAGGGGACGATGCCAGTACGGGGTTTCGATTCTTGCCCCCGGCTTCGACCCGGGCGTAACATGAAGATCATGCGTGGTTGGTGGACTGTTCTGGTACTGGTCGGGGTTCTCGTCCTTCTTTTCTTCTTCCGGGGCGGATCGCACCGATTCCCTGATCGTTCCCTTTCCACAGGCCCCCACTCTTTGAAGCCGATCCAACCCGACGACGGGACACAGCTCTTGCCTTCGGCCGAGGGTAGTCTGCCGAAAGGGAATCTGTCGGACCGTTTTCTCCTGCGCCGAGACTCCTCCCCGGATCGCCCTGTGCTGGAAATAAGGGTGTCGGATCGCAGCACCGGTGATCCGATCGAGAGCGCCGCGATACGGGCTTCAGGTAGGCTTTCGTCCTTTCAAGTCGGAGCTTCCACCGATTCGACAGGCCTGGCCGTTGTCCGGCTGGTTGAGGACGAGTATAAGATTCGGATTGAAAAGCCGGATTACCTGGCCGAGGAACTGGACCTCGGTCTCCCTCCCGGAATGCTGGTGGCGAGAAGGGAGGTTGAGCTGAGCAGGGCTGCTCTGGTCCACGGATCGGTCACCAACCAGCACGACCAGGCAGTTGCCGGCGCCAGAGTGTCCTTGGAGCTATCGGAACCCCGGAGCACGGAGCAAACGAGGAAGGAAACGACTACCTTTCAAGCCAGGACTCTTGCCGACGGCTCTTTTTCGATGCGGCTTGTTCCCGGACATTACCGGGCTCAAGTCGTCAAGCGGCCTCATCTGCCGGGCCGGCTTGCCAATCTGGAGCTGGTTGCCGGGGAGAATCTCCCGCTGGAGCTCCAGATTGCAGAACTGGACCAAGTCGTAGTTCTGGAGGGCATCGTGGAAGAGCTCGGAGGTGAGGCTGTGGGGGGAGCTCTGGTGAGAATCGGGCAGCGTGTGACCAACCAGACCAGGGTCCTCAACTCGACCCGGACCGATGCTGAGGGGGGGGTTCGTCTGGAGCTTCCCCCGAGGCCCGCGGTACAGGTGGAGATCAGTGCCGGGGGTTTTCGTGGCAGCAGGCGGCAGGTGGACCTGACAAAAGACGCGAGCATGCGTTTCGTGCTGGAAGGCTTCCAGGCGTTCTCGGTTCAGGTTGTTGGCAGCGGCGGGCGAGTCATAGAGCGAGCCAGGGTGCATGGAAGGTCCCCGGAAGGGACCAACGTACTGGGCCGCCGAGCCGACGGGCGCTACTACTCGCGAACCTACCCTTTTCAGATTTTCGCCGATGGACTGGAGCAGAACCTGGGGGTGACTGAGGTGGTCACAGTGGCGGAGTTCCAGCCCGAGATACGACTGCACATACCCCCCGGGGGCAATCTGCATGGCTCAGTGGCCGACCGGGAGGGTGCGCCCGTCAAGGCATTCTCAGTCACTGTGGATCACCACGGCCTGAGCCCCTTCGGTCGACAGTTCCACAGCGAGGACGGGAGCTTCCGGCTGGCCGATCTACCCGAAGGCCGGCTGGTGGTCAAAGTGAGGGCTCCGGGCTTTGAAGAGACGCAGCGGCCGCTTTTGATTCACCTCGGGGAAACCCTGGGAGTGGAGGTGACGCTCATTCCAACGCCGCCAAAAAACTCGATCCGCAGCTCGGACGAGAAGACTGCCACTACCCGATCCGGGGGGTCCTCTCCACGTCGAAGCCCTTGACGGTCCCAGCTCCTCAATGCCCAACGACCGGAGAGGGCAGATTGTAAGAGGAGCCTTGCGGGTGGGCAACAAGGTGGGCAAAACCGCCCGAATACCAGGCAATATCAGACAACAAGAGGAACGTAGAGGCTTGAACAGCAAAGACGAGCAACAACTACGTTGAACTCATAACCCAACGATATTCTCCCCGAGATGCTGTGCCCAAAACTGTGCCCATCACGAGACGATTCCACCCGATTCCAGCCGACTCCAGCCAACTGGCAGGCATCTGGTCGTTCCAGGGTAACTTCTTGCAAGTGTTTACTTTAGAGTAGGATAGGAAAGTTCTTAGAGAGGTGGGACAATTGGACTTCTAATCCGTAGGTCGCAGGTTCGAATCCTGCCGGGCGTGCCAGTTTATCCCGGTCCATTCCGGACACATGGTTTACATTTTATTCCGGAGACATGGGTAACACTTTCTCCCTTTTGGGGAGGAAGCCATGCCCTGGAAGGAGTGTTATACCGTGCAAGAGCGTCTCCGATTCATTGCCCGCCTGCTCGATGGGAGCCGCCGGCCAGAAGGTCGGCGTCAAACAGGTTAGCGACAGAATCTGGCTCGTCAGCTTCATGCAGTACGACCTCTGATCCTTTAGCTCACCTCTGGGAAATTACAGAAAAAACGGTACACCCCTGATTTCCATTTTGAGTTCGCTCGACCTCGAGTAGTCTCCACACTTCCTCCTTCACGGTCGATTTCTCCGGCTTTGTCGTCCTTCTACTCATGACCAAACGAGACTTTCTTCAAACATACCGAAACTTGAACTCGGAGGCTTGAGTCATGAACTGGTTAGAAGAACACTGGCTGCGCTTGCTCTTTATGGCCGCCTACCTATCACTTCTTGCCTATCACTGCTGGACAGCCAAGCGAGAGACACACGGCTTGGACGATTACTTGATCGGCGGGCGCAGACTGGGCGGCTGGGTGATCGGCCTGTCTTTCTATGCGACCTTCGTCAGCACCAACAGTTTTGTCGGCCATGCCGGAAAGAGTTGGGACGCAGGACTGATCTGGTACGTGAAGGGCGTGGTCATTGTCTTGTGCTGTTATCTGGCCTGGTACCTGGTAGCACCCAGATTCTTCACCAGGGCACTGGAGTACAAATCACTGACCGTGCCTGATTTCCTGGGCCGCCGCTACGATTCGCCGGCCCTGCGCAGGCTTTCCGCCATTGTTATCTTCATGGCGGCCGTCGTCTACCTGGTCGCCGTCTACAAGGGATCGGCATTGGCCCTGCAGCAGTTCCTGGGGCTGAACTACCACGCCGCAGCGGTGGCCATCTTTCTGGTGGTGACCACCTACACACTGGCTGGCGGCTTCCGTTCAGTAGTACTCACCGACGCCGTACAGGGTCTGCTCATGGCCATCGGTGCCGTGGTTCTGATCATTGCTGTTCTTTACCAAGGGGGCGGAGTAACAGCGATCCTGGGGAAAATCCACTCACAGGACCCCGACTTGGTTTCCTGGCAAGGGAAGATGCCGATCCTGGCCATCCTCGGCCTTGCGCTGGCGGGTGGCATGAAGATGCTGGTGGATCCACGCCAGATTTCCAGGATCTATGGTCTAAGGGACAAGAAGGCGCTGGGAGTCGCACGAATTGTAGCGCCGCTGCTGATGCTAGTTACCTATCTGTGTCTTCTGCCCATAGGGGCATTGGCCCATGCACTGATCCCTGCTGATGCGATAAACGACTCTGATCTGGTCATGCCATACCTGTTGGGCACGGTTGAGGTTCTTGGCCCTGTCCTGAGTTCATTCATGCTCTTGGTCTTGCTGGCAGCAGCCATGTCCTCGCTGGATTTCGTGTTGCTGGTGGCAGCTTCTTCAGTGGGCCGAGACATTCTTATTATCGGAGACAAAGATCCCAGAGTCCTCACTCGAACCCGCCTCTGGGTGCTGGTGATTTCATCGCTCGGAATGCTGCTGGCCCTGAATCCCTTCGGAGACATTGTTGGGATCACAGCCTTTTCGGGATCCCTCTACGCGGCCTGTTTTTTCCCCACGCTGGTGGTCGGACTCTATTGGGCACGGGGCACCGCTGCAGGTGCCGTTGTCTGTGTACTCCTCGGCTCAACCACCGTCACTGCCTGGTACTTCGCCAAGCTCGCCGGCTGGACGACTTACCACGAAGTGTACGTGGGATTGGGGGTGACCCTCGTGGCCTATGTTCTGGTTTCCGTCCTGACCTCCAAACGAAATCTGCGCGCACGAGACACTTCTTTGGAAACCGGCCGGGAGCTACCTGACTTATTATCCGGACCACCGGAGCCTGGAGGCTAAGGCAAATGGAGGCGGGCATTGTGACAGCGAGTGGACTGGTGTACCTCTTCAGCAGCGAGTTTGCCGGGTCTCGATTCCTTGGATCATTCGAGAGGACTCTGGCGGAAAGGCTTTTCGAAGCGGCGTTTGTCTTTCTTGAGGGGCAGGGATACATCTCTCTGGAAGTTAAAGAGAGGAAGTGGCTGTTCTTTATGTGGGACGTCCTCACGATCACGAGCAAAAGGAGAGGTGACGATTTGCCCGCCAGCCTGGAAAGGGAGATTATGGACTGTTCCTGGTGGAGTGTAACAGCCGAGGCCGGATTTGGCGGTGGGTCATGCATCGCCAGTTCCCCGACGGACGAACGCGTCAAGACCGTCGTGATGAGTGTGATCGGGCCGAAGCGTGATGATCCCTGGAAATGGGTGGTTGGCTTCGTCAGGCAGCAGTTAGTAGAGGAAGGCATCTTGACCTACCCCCGTTACCGATCAGAAAGCAGGATATTAGGGCGCTACTGGTCGGAAGATGCCGCTTTGCCTGTTCCGGCCGACGAGGAAAGTGTGGCGGCCCTGGCCTCGAAAGCGCAAATCCTGAAGAAGTCGCTGGAAGCTCTTGACAGACAAAAGAGCGATCTTCACAGGAAACTGGTCGGGGAGGTGAGTGCGGGTCTCAACGACCGGGAAATCTGTGATTACTAACGTAGAGGGAGTCTGGAATGCCGCTTCAGAGGCTCAGGTGATGAATACCCACAAAGTAGTTTTGATACCGGGGGACGGAATCGGCCCGGAAGTGACGCGGGCTGTAAAGCGTGTCCTGGAGGCGGCTGGCGCTCCCCTGGAATGGCAGGAGCGACAGGCCGGCATCGCTGCGCTCGACTCGTATGGAGAAACCCTCCCCGAAGAAACCGTCGAAGCGATCGAAAAGCACCAGGTGGCCCTCAAAGGGCCGTGCACGACTCCCATCGGTGAGGGTTTTATGTCGGTCAATGTTCAGCTGCGACAGAGACTGAAGCTCTACGCAGCGGTCCGTCCTGTCCGCAGCCTGGAAGGCGTTGCGACCCGCTACGAAGAGATCGATCTAATCATCATCCGAGAGAACACCGAAGGGCTGTATAGCGGCGTGGAGAACCAGGTGACCGATGATGTTGTCATGAGCATGAAGGTCGCCACCGAGACCGCCTGCAGGCGCATCGCCCAGTGGGCTTTCCGCTTCGCCACACAGCGCCAACGGCGCAAGATCACCGTCTTTCACAAGGCCAACATCATGAAGCTCACAGATGGGCTGTTTCTGTCCTGTGCCAGGGAAGTCCACGAGCGCGACTACCCCAATATCGACTACGAGGAAGTGATCGTGGATGCCGGATGCATGAAGCTGGTGCAGGATCCGACCCAGTTCGACGTGCTTCTTTTGGAGAATCTTTACGGCGACGTGGCGAGCGATCTGTGCGCGGGGCTGGTCGGCGGTCTGGGTGTGGTCCCGGGCGCCAACATCGGGGATGCTCGGGCCGTATTCGAGGCAGTGCACGGCTCGGCGCCGGCTATTGCGGGAAAGGGCGTGGCCAACCCGCTGGCGCTCCTCATGTCAGCCGTGATGATGCTGGACTATCTCGCCGACACAGGAAAGGACGAGTCCTGCCGAGAGGTGGCAAGCCGCATCCAGTCGGGATATCGGCAAGCATGGGTCGATGGTCAGAAGACGCAAGATCTGGGCGGTAACTTGACCACAGCAACGTTCACAGACGCCGTGATCGAGCGTCTGGGCTGATCTCACCGGGTATCTCTCAGAAAGATGCGGTCGATTCTCTGACGGTTCGTCATCTTCATGTGCCCGCAGGACTTTTCTTTTATCGAGCCGAGACTGCTGGGCAAATAACCAGCAACCCGAGTGTTACGAAGAGGCTTGGTTGATAATAAGAGATCATGTCCCGTCGAATTGAAGAGATTCTGGAAGCTGATCGAAAGGCCATGCTTGCCGAGTTCGACCGAGATCTGGCCGTACCTCATCCCGGCAAAGGCAACATCATTCGGCACTCCCTCTACATCACCTCGCAGGGCAGGCTCTTCGCGGGAAGCGCTCCGGAGGGCTACTCGGGATGATCGGGGAGAAGAGAGTAGAGAGACTGATTTGAAGAGGGAGATGGCCAAATGGTCTTGCGGGATCGAATAGCAATTGTAACGGGCGCAAGCTCGGGTATCGGACGAGGGGTGGCGCTGGAGTTTGCCCGGGAGGGAGCGAAGGTAACCGTCGCGGATGTTCAAGAAAATCCGAAGCGCGGCAAATACCACGAGACGGATGTGTCCACGCCAACGGTCGAGGAGATCGAACGGTCAGGCAGTGAAGGCTTGTTCGTCCAGACGGATATGGCAGACGAGGGGCAGATCGGGCGCATGGTCGAGAAGACGGTCGAAACGTTCGGCGGGCTCGACATCCTCGTGAACAACGCAGGCATCTATGTTCCGGGCGGGGTCCGGGACCTGACGATCAAAGACTGGGACCGGGTCGTGGCGGTTAACTTGCGGGGCCTCTTCATCGCTACGAAGCGGGTCGTTCCGCATCTGAAGAAATCAGGCGCGGGAAGGATCATCCACGTGGCATCCGTGCACGCTTTCGGGGGAGGAGCGGGACCGGCCTACGCGCCGGCAAAGGCGGGTGTGGTGAACCTGACCCGCGATTCGGCGCTCGAGCTGGGGCCGGACAACATCACGGTGAACGTGATCTGTCCCGGATACATCGAAACCGCACTTCAGGATTATCTCACGGAAGAGCAGATTGCAGGCGCCCTGGAGCGCACACCCTTACCCCGGTTCGGAACGCCCAGGGACATCGGTCGCGCTGCGGTTTTCCTTGCATCGGACGACGCGGAGTGGATTACCGGAGCCGCCCTGCCTGTGGACGGGGGATGGCTGGCGCCGGTTTGAGGAGTCCGGGAAGATTCCCCGGAGAAAGGCCAGATTCTGATTGCGAATCCACACCCGATCCGCACCCGCGGCCTTTCGGGCCGACTGGGACGAGTCTGTCTCTTTTTCGCTTGACGCGCCCCGCGTTCTTAGAGATGTAACCGCGCCAAACCAACCCCACTCCAATCCCATCGACCTCACCATGATCCGCGAAAGGAAGACCAGTTGCCACTATCAGGCCAGCGCCTTTTTGATGACCTCTCCACGCTGACCCGTCAGGCGCTCCTCAAGACCGTGGAAAAAATACGTCAGTTTCTTGTGATCCATGCCCATCAGATGAAGTACTGTGGCGTGGAGGTCGGAAACATGGTAAGGATCCTCCACGGCCTTGAAGCCAAGCTCGTCGGTCGCACCGATGGTTTGGCCGCCTTTGACTCCAGCACCGGCCAGCCACATCGTAAACCCGTGCCAGTTGTGGTCACGCCCCGGCTTGCCGATTCCCTCGCTGGTCGGGGTTCGTCCAAACTCGCCACCCCATATCAGCAGGGTTTCCTCCCACAAACCGGTTCGCTTCAGATCCGCGATCAAGGCGGCAATAGGCTGGTCTGTCTCGTAGCCGTGAAGCTTGTGATTTGAGATGCAGTCGTTGTGACCGTCCCAGGTATCTTCTATATGACCCCCGCCGGCATAGAGTTGAATGAATCGGACACCCTTTTCAAGCAGCCGGCGTGTAATCAAACATTTTCGACCGAAGTCGCTGGTCAGCTTGTTGTTCAGACCGTACATCTCCTTGGTTTTGTCGTCTTCCTTGTTGAGATCGACCACTTCGGTCGCAGCCGTCTGCATTCGGTAAGCGAGTTCGTAAGAATAGATTCGAGCGGCCAGCTCGGATTCGCTCCGGCGCGATTTGAGATGCTCTTCGTTTAATTCTTTCAGTAAGTCGAGGGAATGGCGTTGGGTGCGATCGCTAACATCCGGGGGAGTCATCAGGTTCAACAGAGGGCTACCTTTGCTGCGGAACAAAGTTCCCTGGTAGGCTGCCGGCATGAACCCCGCCGTCCAGTTCGAAGGACCCGCAATGGGTCCGCCGCGGGGATCGGTCATGACGACGAAACTGGGCAGGTCGCTGCTGAGGGTCCCTAAACCGTAACTCAGCCAGGAACCCAGGCTGGGTTTACCAATGCTGACGCTTCCCGTGTTCATTTGCAGGCATCCGGAGGCGTGGGCGGCTGTGTCTGTATAAAGGGACCGGATGACGCAGAGATCGTCGGCGAATCTGGAAAGATGGGGATAAATGCTGCTGATTTCCAGGCCGCTCTGCCCGTACTTCCTGAACTCGAAGGGCGACTGCATCAGGTAACCGACCGGTCGGCTATTGGAACCTACCGCTAATTCTCCCTGGTAAGGTTGTCCATGGTACTTTGACAGCGTCGGCTTGGGGTCGAACAAATCCACATGACTGGGGCCACCATTCATGAAAAGGAACACAACATGTTTGGCCCTGGTTGGAAAATGGGGCGCCTTTGGAGAGAGCAAACGGGTGGCTTTACCGGTTGAGGCAGCCCGCACTTGTGTAGAAAAAAAACCGTCGCGTGAAAGCAGATCGATGAGCGCCAACCCTGCAAAGCCTCCGCCAACTTCCCACAGAAACTCCCGGCGGGTGCGGCCGCACGGTGTGCGGTTCAGAGAATAGCGTCGAACTTCTTCAGCCATGGATCTCCTGACAGTCAATCGGCGTAGACGAATTCATTGAGATTGAAAATCGCTCGGCAAGCCTGTTCAAGAGCCCGGCGGCGAGCTCCGGGCCGATCCCCAATTCCGCTTCCTTCTTCCCAGAGAACTGCCTCAGTCTCACGATGCAAGAAGTCCAGCACGCTGGTAAGCTCGCCGGGGGACGGATGGCGCGATAGGGCGAGCAGGTAGGCCCGATCAACTTGCTCCTCGAAGCCGGGTCCCGCTTCCTGCATGAGTCGCTGCGCGAAAAAGCGAGCCTGGAGGTTCACGAACTTCCCGTTAAAAAGCGTCAGCGCCTGAGGAGCGACACTGGTCACCGCGCGTTCGGCAGAACTCCGCGTCGTGTCACAGAAATCGAGTACTTCAAGCATCGGAATGATCATGGTTCGTTTGATGAAGCTGTAAACCGTCCTTCGCGACGCTTCCGCCGCCTCGGATGGTTGCCAGATCGTGTCCGGGTCACTGTGACCTTCCAGCGCTCCTTTGGGAATCTCAGGAAGCATGCTGGGGCCAAACATTTCCCGGTTCAGTTTTCCGCTGACGGCCAGCATGGAGTCTCGGATCGCCTCCACTTGTAGCCTCGTATAGGGTGCGCGCCACAGGAGGCGGGTTTCCGGGTCCTGCTCTCCGTACTGCTGGTTCCATGCTTTGCTCATGCGGTAGGTATTGCTGGTCATGATCAGGTAGTGGAGACGTTTAAGGGACCAACCGTCATCCATGAAGCGCGTGGCCAGCCAGTCCAGAAGTTCCGGGTGAGTCGGTTTCTCACCCATTGTTCCGAAATCACTCGGTGTACGAACCAGGCCCTCCCCGAAATGAAACTGCCAGACCCTGTTCACGATCACGCGTGGGGTCAAGGGATTTTCACGGCTCACCAGCCAGCGCGCTAGAGTCAGTCGTCGAAAACTGGTTCGCTGGGGTTTGGGAAGTGCAGGTTGAGACTTTACCAGCACCGCCGGAACTCCTGGTGGAACTTGAGGTCCCGGTGAGGATGCCCTGCCCCGCAGGAGCAGGTGCATGGGCCCGGGGAGAGGCTGGGGTTCGTGAAGGAAGTAGCCACGAGGAAGATCAGGGACGGCCTCGCGAAGCGAGACGATTTCCCTATCGATGCGGGCAATCTCGGCGATGATATCCGAGGGCAGCGTTGCAGAGACCTCCTGGGCAAGTTGAGCTCGATACTCTTCTATCAATTCTTCCTGCGCATCCGTGCGCCTTTTCTCCTCTGCCAGGAACGCCTCTATTGCCTGACTGGGAAGCTTACTTTCTCCAGACTCCAGGAATTGAACCCGGAAGGAGTCGCGAAGATTGGCAATGCGCTTCTCCAGTGGTTCAATTTCGGCATCCCTGGCGGCCAGTCGGTCCAACTCCTCTTTGTTTCCAACCGGCAAACTCAACTCCCGCTTCCCATTTTGGTGGCGTTGGAGGCCGTTGAAAGTGGCCGCCATACTGTAGTAATCGCGCTGTGTCAGCGGGTCGAACTTGTGGTCGTGACACCGCGCGCAACCCAGAGTCACGCCCAAAAAGACCTCGGAGGTAGTGCGTACGATATCGTCAAGCTGGTCAAAGCGATCTTGTTCGAAATCGGCCGGCTCATCATCCCAGGGACCGAGGCGCGTGTATCCCAAAGCGATCAGCGTTTCCGCGGAGACGTTCGGAAGTTCATCTCCTGCCAGTTGCTCTAGAACAAAACGGTCGTAGGGCTTGTCTTGGTTGAATGAACGGATCACATAGTCGCGGTACTTCCAGACGTCGGGCTTGGTGGCATCACGTTCATAGCCGTTGCTCTCTGCGTACCGAACCAGATCCAGCCAGTGACGGCCCCAGCGTTCTCCGTACCCTGGACGTGCCAGCAGGTCGGACACGAGCCGATCGAAATGCTTTGGGGACGGATCCCTTAAGAGAGCATCCTGCTCCTCCAAGGTGGGAGGCAAACCAATGAGATCGAGGTACATGCGGCGTAAGAGGGAGTGAGGCTCGGCCGGGGGAGACGGCTTCCAGCCACGCGCTTCCAGTTTTTGCAGAACAAAGGCATCGATCGGATTGCGAACCCAGCTGGCGTTCTCGACAATCGGAACGGGTGGACGAACTATCGCACGGAAAGACCAGTGGTTGGAGCCGGGCTGATGTTTCTGGGCAACAGTCCCAGATTCTTGCTTGGAATACTGAGCTCCCTGATCAATCCATGCCCTCAGCAGAGCGATCTGTTCTTCAATCAAACGCTCTCCACTAGGGGGCATCACCACGTCCGGGTCTAGCCCTGCCACGTAAGCGACGAGGCGACTTTCGGCGCTATTTCCGGGAAGCAGCGCAGGTGAGCCGGATTCTCCTCCACTCAAGGCACCCGGCCGGTTGTCCAGGCGTAAGCCATGCATCTGGACCGTGGGACCGTGGCACCCATAGCAATAAGTCCTGAGAATAGGATCGATATCTCGAGCAAAATCGACAATGGTATCTGTAGGAGGAGTGAGATCTTGAGAACTCAGGCCCTGTCCCCAAGCCCAGGCGAGCACCGCCACGAAGCAGAATCGGCGAAACACTGGGAGAACCTTTCCGATCGTAGGATCGGGCCAAATTATAGCGGAGCGCTCTGGGCCAGGCAATCAAGGCGTTGTTTGTGGGTTCTGGGGTCGGACCACGCTTTCTCTCGTAGTGTGGTCCCATCTGATCGCGAGATGGAACCCGTTCCTACACCGTGGGGTTTTCTGACAGTTTCCACAGCCTTCCTTCCTCACTGAGCTCTCCATTGGTCCTCGTTGTGGCGACGAGAACGGATCCAACTCTGGACTCGTTGACTCGTTAAGACTCGTCTACCCAGGTAGCAGGGTCAAAGACGTGTGGTAATCTGGCTGCAAGGTGTATGCCTCCAACAAGAGAATGAGCGATAGACGAACATCGGTAAATACAGCCTTTGACGCCCGCGGGGTTGATTTGACACTGATTCGCTGGATGCTTTCCCTTTCCCCTGGGAGGCGTTTACAGGTCCTTGAGAACACGATCGGCTCCATCCAACAATTAAGACGTGGGCGAATCGACTCCTGATTTCAAAGAGATTCTAACGGTTCTTGTCGCGCACGGCGTCGAGTTCGTCGTGATTGGAGGCGTGGGAGCGGTGCTGCAGGGAGCGCCAATTGCGACCTTTGACCTGGACATTGTTCACGCCCGTAGCGAAGAGAATCTGGATCGGCTGTTGACCGCTCTTCAGGAGCTGAGATCAGTCTATCGCTCGTCCAGCCGACGTGAGCTCCGTCCCACCCGCTCGCATCTGAAGACGTCTGGACATCAATTGTTGATGACCGAGTTCGGACCCCTGGATGTTCTGGGCTCAGCCGGGGCAGAGCGGAGCTACCCGGAACTGATCGACGAATCGGAAGTCTTCGAGTTGGACGATCTTCGGGTTCACGTCCTGAATCTTGAAACTCTCATTCAGCTGAAGGAAGAAACTGGTCACGAGAAGGACCGGGCAGTGCTTGGCATCCTCAGGGCAGTTCTGAACGAAAAGAGCGGCGGATAGATTTCTTTCGCCCGCTTTTCGCCCGGTTCAAAACTCAACTTATGTCAATGAATCACTTTCTTGGTTGGCAAAGAATCCAGACAAGTGGTGGTGTTTGTTAGGTTTTCGTAGTTTTTCACGGGTTTGACCTTGGGACTTCTAATCCGTAGATCGCAGGTTCGAATTGTTCACTTCACTCGCTGCGTTTTCTCGCATAGGCGGTTCACGCCTTCACGATCAAGCCCAAGTTAGATGCACGATCTCTCACCGGAACACTCCGCTCCCTTTCCCATTTCCGGGCAGGTCCAGAAGATAGATTGGGTTCATCGTTTTGAATCGTTCGTGGTCGGTGAATTCCCAGACGACCCGTTTGTCGCGGGTGACTTCAAAGGCTTGCGGTTGTTTGCCCATGAAGTCACCGGGAAGGTAATTGCAGACGATGGTGTTCCCGTTCGGCAGACGCTGGCACCCCGCGGGCAATCGGAGCGGATTTCGTGGCAACTCCTTTTGGTCGATTTGCCAGACGATTTTCAGATGCTGGTCGAGTTCGATGACCCTGCCGGTGCTGCCCAGGGTGACGAGCAGATGTCCATCCGGCAGCTTGATGGCCGCGTGAGGGAAACCGTCCACCGGGATTTCCTGAAGCAGAGCGCCCTGGGGGGAGAGCTCAACAATCTTCTGCTCGTCCATCAGGCAGACCCAGTAGTGGCCGTCGGTCGTCTGTCGTGTTCCGCGAAACTGATGGCCCATGTTCTTGGCTTGGGAGGCGACCTTGATTTCCTTCGCCACATGGCCGTTGCGTCCCACCTCGACCAACCGGCTCATCCCGCACTCCGCCACCAGCACATGTCCGCCAGGCAAGGGCTGGCAGGAATGGCACTGGGCCTCCTTGGGGGCTCGGTACTCCCAGACCACCTCCTTTGCCCGGGAGATCTCCTGGGCCCCGTTGCGGTAGCAAACGAGCACATTTCCATTGGGCAACATCCAGCAGTCTTGCGGAGTCTGCGCCGCAAATTCCCACTCGACCGATCCATCTTTCCCAATGATGGCAACCTTGTTGCCTTGATAATCGCAACAAAGAAACCGATGGCGGGTCGAGGTCTGAGCCAGTGCTTCCGTGTCGAGGCCCAGGACGACAAGACCGAGAGCGGCGGCGCTTCGATGCACGAACGCGCGGCGGGTTAGGGAGGAAAGGGAATTCGTGCTTTGTTCCATACCAAGGGAGTTGCGCCATGTGTATCAACCGTGGCGCATCTCGTCAAGAGCTCGTTTTACTAGAAGGAGGTTGCTGGATGCATCTCAGTTTCGTGCAATGAACCGCGAATCGACCCGATTGTTTATTTGTCCGATTGTGTCCTGACCTGGGGGTCGGCTCTGTAACTACAAGGGCTGATCCAAGTCTTGGTGGGACCGTTCTGGCACTCATGATCCTGGGGGTCGGCTCTAGGTGGCTCTAGGGTCTCTAGGCGGCTCTACTCTAGGGTTGGCTCTAGCCCGCATAGATCACCGATAGGACCTCAAAAGGCCGCCCTGTTTGGTATAAAGCGTTTTGAATGAAAGACTTCAAAGCCAAACGGAGGCGGCCCTTATGAGAACAGAGTGTAAACAAGCCAGGTTCGAATTTCACCAACTATTTCAACGCAAAGTGAAGGCGCGGTTCGACGGCGGGAAGATCACCTCCGATGCAGGGGTGCTGCTGTTGCGAGAGGTCGAGAGGGGGACGGGTCTGATCGCCGGACTGGCTGAGTGTTTCAGGGATCACCGGGATCCGCGGGTGATCGAACACACGGTCGAGGAGTTGTTGGGGCAGCGCACTCTGTCTGGGGTACGAGGATCTGAACGATCATGATCAGTTGCGCACCGATCCGATGCTGGCGGTGGCGGTGAATAAGGCCGATCCGTTGGGGGAGAGGCGGCGGCAGGCCTCAGATCGGGGGAAGGCGCTGGCGGGCAGGTGTACGCTGAACCGGTTGGAGTTGACCGGCGCCGAGGTCGATGAGCAGGAGCGGTACAAGAAGATCGCGATGGACCCGGACCGGATCGACGGCTGGATGGTGGATGCCTTCGTGGAGTCCCACGAATCGGCGCCCGAGGAGATGGTGCTGGATCTGGATGCGACCGACGACCCGATCCATGGCCAGCAGGAAGGCCGGTTCTTTCACGGTTACTACCGCCACTACTGTTATCTCCCGCTGTACATCTTCTCGGGGGAGCATCTGCTGTGCGCCCGGTTGCGGTGTTCCAATATCGATGGGGCCGCGGGATCGGAGGAGGAACTGGAATGGATCGTCGGCCGGATTCGGCAGAGCTGGCCGGAGGTCTCGATCGTCATCCGGGCCGACTCGGGCTTTTGCCGGGATGACTTGCTCCGCTGGTGTGAAGACCATCACGTGGATTACGTGATGGGGTTGGCCAACAATGATCGGCTCAAGTCAGAGAGCGCCGAAGCGATGACTCAGGCCGAAGCCGAGTTCAACGCCACCGGGCGACCGGCGCGGGTGTTCAAGGATTTCCGCTACCGGACTCGCCACAGTTGGACCTCGGAGCGACGCGTCGTCGGCAAGGCCGAGTTCCTGGACAAAGGCGCCAATCCCCGATTCGTCGTCACCTCCCTGTCGCCGGAACGCCTGGGGGCCCGCGCGCTCTACGAAGACTTCTACTGTGCGCGGGGCGACATGGAGAACCGCATAAAAGAACAGCAGTTGGGTCTGTTCGCCGACCGGACCAGCGCGGCAACGATGCGCGCCAATTAACTCCGGCTGTATCTGTCCTCCGCCGCCTACATGCTCATGCACGCCTTGCGTCGTCTCGGACTGAAGCAGACCCCCCTGGCTCGCGCTCAGTGTCAGACGATTCGCTTGAAGCTCCTCAAGATCGGCGCCCAAGTCCGCCTCACGGTCCGCCACGTCTGGATCTCCATGTCGGAAGCCTATCCCTACAGCGAGGTCTTCGCTGCCGTCGTTCGAAACCTCCAGGCCATTCCTCTGCGCTGCTGAGGTCTGTCCCGATCAAACGCCCCCAAAAACGAAATCGTTCCATCGCTCAGGCCGAGCTCTGCCTGAATACATTCCGTCACGCTCTTCCGAACCCGAAAAACGCTCCATTCACGACCATCCACACCACCGCATCACTCGACCTGGACCGGATCGATAGCGAAACTCTCAGAAAACCGTTCCGGCCTGCCAAAATCACCTTCATTTCCAAATCGGTGATCTATGCGGGCTAGGGTCGGACCACGCTTTCTCTCGTAGTTTCAATGATTTGCGCTGATTCTAGTGTCGAAAAAGGCCCTTAGAGGCGATTCGGGGGGTCGAAAACTGGCTTTAAGGGGTTTCGGCAGCCAGGGGGTAACGCGGGGGATCTACAACTCCGTAAGCCTCATTGTGACCGGTAATTACAAGGGCTGATCCAAGTCTTGGTGGGACCGTTCTGGTACTCATGATCTAGAGGCTTCCGCCATAAAGAGCAGACGGCTCTCGGACGATCCATTGGCCGGTGTCCACTTCGGATTCCTCCAAGCGGGTCCGATTCAACAGCTTTTTCGAGAGGGCCGAGACGAAGGGCTGGCTGCCGACCGCAATGCTCTCCGTCCAAATCGAATTGCGCTGAAGCTCGCGACGGTCGAGCGCTTCCTCGATGGCCAGTTTGTAGACATGAGCGAACTCCTGTCGGCACATTCCGTCGTTCCACTTCAGTACGCACTCCAGATCCAGCATTCGATAGCGCTTTCGCTGTCCGGTGACTTCGTCGAACCCGCACCAGCGCCAGTCTTTCGGGTGTTCAACGACGCCCGCTCGGACCATATTCAGGTCGATGTACACACTGCAATTCAGCAGATGAGGATTGCCCTCGACCATGGTGCAGTGAAATCGATCCTCCCAAAAGGCACCGCTTCGGCGCTTGCGCCAGTTGTACCACTCGGCGAATTGCCCTTCGAGCTTCTGCATCATCCGGCTGATTGCGTCGGGCGCCCCCGCCTCCACTAGAACATGGGTGTGGTTGGAAGTGATGCAGTAGGCAAGCAGGGAAACCTGAGACTGCTTCAGGCTGCCCCGGAGGCGCTTCCGATACTCATCGCGATCCCTGGCGAATCGAAACAGAAAACGTCTATCGTGGCAGCGATGGGTCAGATGATAGAGACACCCTGGCTGAATGTATCGGTTGGCCCGAGGCATGGGAAGAAAAGGCTATCACAGGCCCGGCGGAGACCTTAGAAGCGATTTTCTTGGTCAAAAAACGCCTATAAGAGCCTTTGTTGCCCCCGAAATCAGGGCAAGTTGTTGAATCCATGAGAGAAAACGTGGTCCGACCCCAGTACCCCCACGCACGACCCCAGTACCCCCACGTACCCCCACGCCAGTACCCCCACGGCGTTTGCCGGCGACGAGCGGCTGGGCCAACATACAGAGAATGAAGGTTGCGAAAACGAACTTGCTTTTCACTAGATGTTTCTCCGTGGGGAAGCCAGGTCGCGGTTCGTTGCTCACCGAGGGACTATTGACTCCGTGGGAAGGCTACGCAACACTACGACCCTCCGCAAGTTCACGGCCTGATCTCGCTGTCAGGCTCAGAGGACTCGTGGCGGATGATCTCCAGGAAGGAATCGCCGTAGTCGGAGAGCTTCGATTGGCCCACGCCATTGACGGCGAGAAGGGCTTCGCGGGTGTGGGGGCGCCGCATCACCATTTCGGTTAGAGTCGCATCGTGGAAAATGACGTAGGGGGGGATTTCCCGTTGTTTTGCGATCTTCAGGCGCAGCGCCCGCAGGGCGTCCCAGAGGCGCTGGTTCCGGGGAGTGGGCTCGAAGGCAGGAACCACGCTGCCGGCGCGCTTGCTGCGGCTTCGCCCGGGAGTGCCGCTGGGGGCCCGGCGCAGGCGCACTTTCTCTTGCCCCTTGAGAACCGAGCTACTCTTCTCGGTCAGTTGCAGGGCACCGTACCTCTCCAGATCCACCCGTACCAGCCCGCCGGACACCAGCTGTCGGAAGATCGATGCCCACTGCGTTTTCTTGAGATCCCCGCCGGCTCCGTAGGTCGAGAGGCGATCATGGCCGAAGTTCGAAATGCGCTCGTTCTCGGAACCCGTCAGGACATCGGTCAGGTAGGCGACTCCGAAGCGTTGCCCGGTACGGTAGACGCAGGAAAGCGCTTTTTGGGCTTCTTCGGTGCCGTCGTAGGTCTCGACGGGCACCAGGCACGTGTCGCAGTTATTACAGGGTCCCGGTAACTCCTCGTCAAAGTACCGGAGCAGAACCTGACGCCGGCAATGGCTGGTTTCGCAAAATGCCAGCAAGGCATGGAGGCGCTGGTAGCCGCGCCGCTTGTGGTCTTCGCCCGCCTCGGAAGCTTCTACCAGCCTGCGGATGCGCACGGCGTCGGCCATCCCGTAAGCCATCCAGGCATTGGCGGACAGCCCGTCACGCCCGGCCCGACCGGTTTCCTGGTAGTAAGCCTCTAGACTCTTGGGAAGATCGAGATGGGCCACGAAGCGGACGTTGGACTTGTCGATCCCCATTCCGAAGGCGATAGTGGCCACGATGATGATCCCGTCCTGGTTCTGGAAAATTTCCTGGTGTCGCTGACGCTCCGGCTGACCCATCCCGGCGTGGTAGGGAAGCGCCTGCAGGCCCTTTTCGCGCAGCCAGCCAGACGTCGCGTCGACGGACTTGCGCGAGAGGCAATAGACGATTCCTGCGTCTCCGGCGTGCTCACGCTTCAGGAAATCGAGCAGTTGCCGGCGGGGGCTGCGCTTGAGCACGACGCTGTATCGAATGTTTGGCCGGTCGAATCCGGCCGTGAAAACACGGGCTTCGTCCAGCTTCAGGCGGGTCAGGATCTCGCGCCGGGTGGGGCCGTCCGCGGTGGCGGTGGTGGCGATGCGTGGAATACCGGGGAAGCGTTCTTTCAAGACGTCCAGCTGGAGGTACTCGGGGCGGAAGTCGTGGCCCCAATGAGAGACACAATGGGCCTCATCAATAGCGAAAAGGGCCAAGGGAATCCTGTCCAGCAATTCCAGGAAGCGCTCGGTGAGCAGTCGCTCCGGGGCCACGTAAACCAGGTCAAAGTCGCCGCTTCGCAGTTCCTGCTCTACATCCCGGGCCATCTGCGGAGTAAGGCTCGAATTCAGGTAGGCAGCCCGCACTCCCATGGCCCGGAGCGCAGCCACCTGGTCTTTCATCAAAGCGATGAGTGGCGAAATGATGACCCCGGTGCCGGGGAGAAGCAGGGCAGGGAGCTGGTAGCAAAGCGACTTGCCGCCCCCTGTGGGCATCAAGACCAGGGCATCCCGGCCCGAAGTGACCTCCTCGACGATTTCCTGCTGGCTGCCCCGGAACGACTGGAAGCCGAAAACAGACCCCAGAATCTCCCGGGCGCGGCCGGCCAACTCGGCGTCAGGCTGATGGGTGGTCTGGGTCATGTCGCGGGGGCATTATTATGGGGCTCGGAGATTCAGTTTTCAATTTCCTGGCGCCGATCGGGCTTCCGTGCTTGCACTCCGGCTGCAACGTTAGCATCCCGACCTCCATCCATCCTTACGTCGCCCGGCGTCGGAAGTGCGAGATTCGGTGCAGGCAGGAGTAGGGCTGGACACCACGAAGGGCCGGTGGACGGAACAGCCCTGGGGATGTCCTGAGCCAACCTGGCTTCCGGGAAGCCCGCCAAGGTGGCTGGACTGGTGTACGAAAGACCGGCGACCGGGCCTGATTTTTCTACTTGAGAGGGTAGCCGGTCAAAACGTAGTCTTTGCCGCTCGCGTGACAACCGAAGCACAGCGGGAGTCCGTTTCCGATCCCGACGGGCGAAGAGCCGTCCGTGGTGCTGGTCACCTCGTACCAGAACCACCCTTTGCCTCGATCACTTTCGGCCTGGGTCTTGAGCATGACGGCCCAGCCCTGCAGGTTCCCATCCGCGTTATACATTTCCTTGACGGATCCGGAGCCGACTGGATGAGCGTCGTTCCCCGCCTTCATCGAGGCGTCCAGAGTCTGGTTGACAAAGACTCGAACGGGCCAGCCCCGTTTGGTGTGGGGACCCGTCGTGGGATGGTTCCGGGACTCTCGAGCTGGAAACCGTTTGTACCCACCTGATGTCAGATACTCGAAGAGTTCGTCCCGCCCTGTCGGAATGCCCCCTGAGACACTCCCAGCGCTCGTTGCTTCAGCCGTCTCCTGAACCGAGTCGTGGCCCGCTGCCATTTGACCACCAGCACTGGAAGCCCGACTCGCCTTGGCCGCGCGCAAGACCGGATAGTACTGTGTGAACACGAAGTCGTCCGCTGCAGACGCGTCATGACACGAGTTGCAGGCAGCTGTTGGAAAGGCTTCAGCGGTCTCTGCCAGCGGATAGCTGTGCCCAAAGCTGAAGTAGGCCCAGTATCCGGGCTCATTCGGAAAACGCTGCGAGTCCTTAATGGTCGCTTCCAGACCCGTAAACTCCCCCATGAAATAGCCGTTTCCGCTAACGGCCGCCTTGGAACCCACAGTGACAAGTTCTTTAATGAGAACGGTTCCATCACGGAAGGTCCCGTATGACCTGTAATGATGGTAATCCCCCGGATGGATGTAGACATTGTGAAACTCTGGAAACGACGCTTCGGGTGGGTTCAATTCGTTCGGAGTCAGGGGAGTCCCAATGTAGACCCAGGATCGATAGAGCTCGGGGTCCGGCCTGAGGAGGCGGCCGGAGGAATCAAAGCTCAACTTGGGAGACGCTTCCTGAGCCGCAGTGCTTGGGGGCAGGAATAGTACTCCCGAGAGCAAGAGAACAAAGCACGATACGGCGAAAACGATTCTGGGTTTAAGCATTTCTCGCTCCTTTTAAAGAGGGTCCAGCCAGGGGTGGGGAACCACACCTGCAAGAGCATCAGATCACAAAAGCGTCAATCTGTAAATCGGCCCTTAGCCCGCATAGATCACCGATTTGGAAATGAAGGTGATTTTGGCAGGCCGGAACGGTTTTCTGAGAGTTTCGCTATCGATCCGGTCCAGGTCGAGTGATGCGGTGGTGTGGATGGTCGTGAATGGAGCGTTTTTCGGGTTCGGAAGAGCGTGACGGAATGTATTCAGGCAGAGCTCGGCCTGAGCGATGGAACGATTTCGTTTTTGGGGGCGTTTGATCGGGACAGACCTCAGCAGCGCAGAGGAATGGCCTGGAGGTTTCGAACGACGGCAGCGAAGACCTCGCTGTAGGGATAGGCTTCCGACATGGAGATCCAGACGTGGCGGACCGTGAGGCGGACCTGGGCGCCGATCTTGAGGAGCTTCAAGCGAATCGTCTGACACTGAGCGCGAGCCAGGGGGGTCTGCTTCAGTCCGAGACGACGCAAGGCGTGCATGAGCATGTAGGCGGCGGAGGACAGATACAGCCGGAGTTGATTGGCGCGCTGGTCCGGTCGGCGAACAGACCCAACTGCTGTTCTTTTATGCGGTTCTCCATGTCGCCCCGCGCACAGTAGAAGTCTTCGTAGAGCGCGCGGGCCCCCAGGCGTTCCGGCGACAGGGAGGTGACGACGAATCGGGGATTGGCGCCTTTGTCCAGGAACTCGGCCTTGCCGACGACGCGTCGCTCCGAGGTCTAACTGTGGCGAGTCCGGTAGCGGAAATCCTTGAACACCCGCGCCGGTCGCCCGGTGGCGTTGAACTCGGCTTCGGCCTGAGTCATCGCTTCGGCGCTCTCTGACTTGAGCCGATCATTGTTGGCCAACCCCATCACGTAATCCACGTGATGGTCTTCACACCAGCGGAGCAAGTCATCCCGGCAAAAGCCCGAGTCGGCCCGGATGACGATCGAGACCTCCGGCCAGCTCTGCCGCATCCGGCCGACGATCCGTTCCAGTTCCTCCACCGATCCCGCGGCCCCATCGATATTGGAACACCGCAACCGGGCGCACAGCAGATGCTCCCCCGAGAAGATGTACAGCGGGAGATAACAGTAGTGGCGGTAGTAACCGTGAAAGAACCGGCCTTCCTGCTGGCCATGGATCGGGTCGTCGGTCGCATCCAGATCCAGCACCATCTCCTCGGGCGCCGATTCGTGGGACTCCACGAAGGCATCCACCATCCAGCCGTCGATCCGGTCCGGGTCCATCGCGATCTTCTTGTACCGCTCCTGCTCATCGACCTCGGCGCCGGTCAACTCCAACCGGTTCAGCGTACACCTGCCCGCCAGCGCCTTCCCCCGATCTGAGGCCTGCCGCCGCCTCTCCCCCAACGGATCGGCCGTATTCACCGCCACCGCCAGCATCGGATCGGTGCGCAACTGATCATGATCGTTCAGATCCTCGTACCCCAGACAGAGTCCGTAGATGCGCTGCCCCAACAACTCCTCGACCGTGTGTTCGATCAACCGCGGATCCCGGTGATCCCTGAAACACTCAGCCAGTCCGGCGATCAGACCCGTCCCCCTCTCGACCTCTCGCAACAGCAGCACCCCTGCATCGGAGGTGATCTTCCCGCCGTCGAACCGCGCCTTCACTTTGCGTTGAAATAGTCCGTGAAATTCGAACCTGGCTTGTTTACACTCTGTTCTCATAAGGGCCGCCTCCGTTTGCGTGTGAAAACGTTCATTCAAAACGCTTTATACCAAACAGGGCGGCCTTTTGAGGTCCCATCGGTGAGAAATGGCGGCTAGAAACCGGATTCCTTGATTCGTTCGTCGATGAGATGACCGGTGCGGTCCCCTGCCTCACGCAGGGCCTGGATCAGAGAGACGATGACTGCTTCCTGGAGCCACTGCCCCTCGGAGGAGCGAACAAACTCCAGGTACTGACGGATCTCCTCGTCCCCCAGGGTCCGGAACTTGAAGCGCAACAGCAACGGGGTACTTTCCTGGAATGCAGGGCGGACCTGGGACTCAATCTGCCGGATCTCGCTGGCCAGGGTCTCCTCCGACTTCTGCTGTCCCTCAGGCTCCAGGTGGTTGAGTCCGCGAGCCGTAGAGCGAGCCATCTCGAGCAGCACACGGATCCCTGATTCGGTCACGCCCGCCGCTTCGTCAAGTTCCAGAAATAACTGCAGCCTCGGTGACTCGGGATCCAGGTCCTGGGACTCCCCGGCAAACTTCCGCATCTCCTCCCAGGCTTCAGGCCTGGAGGCTTCCGCTTCCAGCTGCGCGATACGAACGGCCAGGGGGCTCTGCAGCCACTCCAGCGCCGGGCTCAGGTCCCGCCCCTCGGCCTCACGGTAGAAGACGCTACGCACCGAAGCCATCAGGTTTTCCTTGGCGTAGGCTCGGGGTAGAACATCCTTGAGAATCTCGAAGACTCCGGCGTTCCGGGCGTCTTCGTAGCTGTCCAGTTGACTCCGGATCTGCTCAGGAATCTGTTCCACCTGTGACTCGACTCCGTAAAGAAAAAGGACTTCATCGAGCTGGAGGTTAGGAGCGCAGACAGGCTGTAGCGAGAAAGAAACCAGGGTTACAAGCAATCCGAGGTCGGCACCGATGACCATTGACCCCATTCTACAGGAGGCGCTGCCCCCGATGTGCCCGTTGTGTTCACCGGGGGCGCTGACCTCGCACGCCTGGCTGTCCGGGGGACTGCCAGAGGCGGCAAACCGGCAGGCGGGGAAAACAGCCTCAGCTTCCCTGCCATCCCAAGGCCATCCTCCTTTCCTCAAGGATTCTTCCCTCGCCTGCCCTGTTCCATCTAATGCAAGAGCCGTTCCAGAACTCTCCACCGGTGCGTCAAGTGACTGAAAAAAGGAGTGTTAACTCCTATTCAGGCGGACAGGGCAAGGGTCGTCTTCCGACGAAGTCCGGAAGAGGTGCAGACAAATAGTCAGAGTGCGGGGGGCGACTTCAAGGCTTTCCAGAGAAACTCGTTCAGGGGTCTCACGGAACGGAAATAGCGCATGAGAAGCGCCGCCAGATCTCGTCGAAGAACCGTTTCCGCGGGCAGCTCCGCCAGGCCGTAAAACCCTTTGTTGAAGAGCAGGGGGGTCGCCCTGGCGGCCTCCTTGAACTCCTTTGGCAGGATCTTGTTCTTCTCCCCCTGTAGCTCTCCCCATTTCGATGTGAAACCGCGATCCTCGAGAATCCCGGGCAGCTCGTGGGGATGCCCGACCAGATGGCGACGGATCTTCGCCAGCGTCTGCTTGTCCGGCCTGTAGAGCCCTCCGCAGACCATCACCGCTTCCGGAGAGAAATGAAAGTAGTAGCCTGGTTCACCCATGGTGTGGCGACGTCCTCTCCGGGAAATGGCAGCGGCCACGTGAAGTTTGTAGGGAGACTTGTCCGCGCTGAAACGTATATCGCGGTAGAACCGAAAAACTGAGTTCCTGACGTCCGTCTTGATGCGCGGGTCTTCCTTTTCAATTCGCCTGATCATTTCAGCGACGAACGCATGAAAGGGTTCCTTGACCTGTTCCTCGTACCTCGGCTTATGGGCGTGAAACCATTCCCTGTTGTTATTGCCGGCCAGTTCCTTGAAGAACTCGATGAAGTCCTGTTCGAAGTGGGGCACGATTCTCTCCTCTGGCTGAGCTCTTAGCTGGAACGTGAAACATGAACCTGGAACCCCTCACGCCAGCAGCTCACGTAAACGGGAGCTCTCTTCCAGCAGGATGGTCGACTTGCGGTCGGGACCCAGCGAGATGATGGAAATGTCGGTGCCGACCAGCTCAGAAAGACGGTCCAGATAAGCACGTGCCAGCCGGGGCAGCTGCTCCTGGCGGGTGGCACCCGAGGTGTCCCGGCGCCACCCCTGGCAGCTCTCGTAAACCGGCTCAGCCTGTGCCAGCCTTTCGATCCGGGCCGGAAAATGGTGCACGGTTTCTCCCTGGATCCGGTATCCGGTACAGATCTTGACCTCGTCCAGCTCGTCCAGACAGTCCAGTTTAGTCACCACCAGTGTGGTCAGCCCGTTGACCAGCCTGGCATAGCGACCGACCACTGCATCGAACCAGCCGCAGCGCCGGGGCCGCCCCGTGGTGGCTCCGAACTCCACCCCGCGGCTGCGAATGTGTTCTCCGATTTCATCCTCGAGCTCGGTCGGAAACGGGCCGCTTCCCACACGGGTGGTGTAGGCCTTCGTAACCCCCACGACACCATCGATGACCGACGGACCCAGCCCTGTTCCGCTGCAGGCACCGCCTGCGCTGGCATTGGAAGAAGTGACGAAGGGATAGGTCCCGTGGTCAACATCCAACTGGGTGCCCTGCGCTCCTTCCAGCAGAATACTCTGCCCCAGGGAAACGGCCTCGTTCAGAAACTCGACTGTGTCGGTAACAAACGGTTTCAACCTTTCACCGTAACCGAGACACTGCTCGAGGACCCGGCCGGCATCCAGTTTCTCAGCTCCGTATACCTTCTCCAGGAGAGCGTTCTTGAAGTCCAGATTGGGGAGGAGCTTCTCCTCGAGCAGCGTCGGGTCGATCAGATCTCCCATGCGGATGCCGCGGCGAGCCATCTTGTCCTCGTAGCAGGGTCCGATCCCTCGAAAGGTCGTGCCGATCTTTTCATCTCCGCGGGAGCCTTCGTCGGCAATCTCCAGAGCCTTGTGGTAGGGCAGGATTGCGTGCGCCCGATTGCTGACGTAAAGCCGGCCCTCCAGCCCGATGCCCGGTCCCTCACGGAGCTCGTCGATCTCCTCGAACAGGGCCTCCGGATCAACCACCACGCCGTTGCCGATCACGCAAGTTTTCCCGGGATGAAGGATTCCGGAGGGGATGAGATGGAGAACAAATTTCTCGCCCTCGGTGATCACCGTGTGCCCCGCGTTGTTGCCCCCCTGGAAGCGGGCCACAATGTCGAAGTGGTCGGTCATCAGGTCGACGATTTTTCCCTTGCCTTCATCGCCCCACTGTGTCCCCACAACGACTACATTCGGCATGTTGACTTTCTGTCCAGAAAAAAAGGCCGGTTGCCCGGCCTCAACAGGACCTTGACTAAAGTGACTCCAGGACTAGATCTGGGATTCGATCATGCGGGCAATGTTGTCTTTGGACGTCGCCCCCACGATCTGATCCTTGATGACTCCGTCTTTGAACAGAAGCAGCGTGGGAATTCCCTTGATATTGTATTTCATGGAAGTCGCGCCGTTCTCATCCACGTTGAGCTTGACCACCTTGGCGCGTTCTCCGAAGTCCTCCGCCACCTCGTCTATGGTTGGGGCAAGCATGCGGCAGGGAGCACACCAGCTTGCCCAGAAATCGACCAGAACCGGTCGCCCCGAGTCCAGAACTTCCTGCTGGAAATTATCGTCTGTAACTTCGTTTACCTGGCTCATTGCTCCTCCATCCGTTCTTCCATCCAAGGACCCCTGCGGGTCGTTTCTCAGATTTCGCTTATGCTACCATGGCTGTCCGGTTGACTGAACGAATCGAGCCCAAGAAGGACCTTGGTCAGCACTTCCTGGTTGACCGCGCCATCTGCCGACGCATCGTTCACTTTGCCGGGGTCTCCTCCGATGACATCGTCCTCGAAGTCGGACCCGGCACTGGACAGCTCACCAACGAGCTGCTGGCAACGGCCGCCCAGGTGATCGTCATCGAAGTCGACCACAAATTGATCCCGCTTCTGCGTGATCGCTGGGACGATGCCACAGCCGAGCGGCTTCGCATTCTCGAAGGTGACGTCCTGAAAGTTCCTCTCGAGGATGTGCTTCCCCGCAGGGGAATCCGGATGGTCGCCAACCTTCCTTACAACATTGCCACTCCCATCATTAAGAAGATGACGGAAGTCAGCGATTGGTTTCACAGCCTCACCGTGATGGTCCAGCGGGAAGTGGCGAGCCGTATCCTGGCACCCTGCCTCGACCGCAGGTACGGATACTTTTCGCTCTTTGCACAGTTTCACTACCGCTTGGAAAAAGGATTCCAGGTCCGGCCGGGGGCGTTTTCTCCCCGTCCCGCGGTCACCTCCACGGTCGTGAAGATGACGCCCCGCGGGAGCGACTCCGGAAAGGTCCCGTGGAGCGACCTGGACCCGATTGTGAGCTGCGCCTTCCGGCATCCGCGCAAGACACTGCTCAATAACTTGAAGTTCTTTTCGATTTCCGGTGCCCGACTTCGCGAGGCCCTGTCGGCCTGCGGAATTGAGCCTTCACGGAGACCTCATCAGGTCAGTCTGAAAGAGTTCTGCTGTCTGGTTCGAATGCTATAATTCCACGGGTTTATGGGCAGTTCTCTGGAAATGATTCCCCTTGGCGGACTTGGCGAATTCGGCATGAATTGCGCCGTCTTGCGCTACGGAGACGAAATGATCCTGATTGATGCCGGGGTCATGTTTCCGAACGCATCCCTGCGTGGACTGGGGCTGGACCTGATCGTCCCTGATATCACCTTCTTGAAGGAGAACAGAAAACACCTGCACTGTATCCTGCTCACCCACGGGCATGAAGATCACATTGGTGGCCTCCCCTTTCTCGTCAACGAAGTGCCGCTGCCGATCTACGGAAGTCCACTGGCCCTGGGGCTGGTACGAAACCGTCTCTTGGAGCGAAACCTGCACGACACGGTGTCCCTGCACCCGATCGAGCCACGACAGAAGCTTCAGTTCGGCGCTTTCCAGGTCGAACCTCTGCGTATGACCCACTCCATGCCGGACTCCTACTGTTTCGCCGTCAGTACTCCTGCGGGAGTCGTGATCTGGTCGGGGGACTTCAAGTTTGATCAGAGTCCGATTGACGGCAGGCTCAGCGATATGGGACGACTCGCCGAATACGGCGACGAGGGGGTCCTGCTCCTCTGTTCGGACAGTACCAACGCGGCCATGGCGGGGCTGACACCCTCCGAGCATTCGATCCATGAGCCCCTTCGAGCCGTTTTCCGGAAGGCTGAGAGCCGCATCTTCGTCGGCTGCTTTGCGAGCAGCATTCACCGGATGCAGATCATGATGAATCTCGCCAGGGAGTTTGGCAGGAAGGTGATAGCCTTGGGCCGAAGCATGGTCACGAACCTCGAGATTGCCCAGGATCTGGGGTACTTAGAGGCCCCCCCCGGTGTCCTCCAGCCGCTCTCCGAGCACAACCACATAGCCCCCGAAAAGATTGTCTTTCTTGCAACCGGAAGTCAGGGTGAGCCCCGCTCGGCCATGAACCGCCTGGCTTACGATCAGTATCGCAAGATCAGGATTCGAGACGGGGATACGGTCATACTGTCGGCCCGCATCATTCCGGGCAACGAGCGCAGTGTGGCCGGGATGATCAACCATTTCTACCGCCGCGGAGCTTTCGTCTATGATTCCCGCACGACCCTCGTGCACTCTTCCGGCCATGGTTTTCAAGCGGACCTGAAGATCCTGCTCAACCTGACCCGCCCCCGCTACTTTGTTCCGATTCACGGCGAGTACCGACAACTCGCCAAGCATGCCGGCCTGGCCGCGGATCTGGGCTTGAGCGCTGATCAGGTCCACATCCTGGAGAGCGGCCAGGTGCTGGAGGTTTCCCAGGACCGCGCTCAACTCCAGGAGGAGGTGCCGGTCGGTTACCGCTACATCGACGCCGGCAACCGGGAAGAGATTGGGATCGACGTGATTCGCGACCGACGCTACATGGCCGGCGACGGCATCGTCGCGATTGTCTTTCCTGCAGACCGGCTCAAGAAGAAGAAGATCGTTCCGGAGGTGATTCTTCGGGGCGTCCTTTCCGGAACGGCGGCGACTGCTCTGGCGGAGGACCTGAGCCGAGAGGCCTTCCTGGCCACGGCAGACATGCCGGCCTCCGAACGGCAGGATGAGGAAGTGTGCGGAGAGCGCGTGGTTCAGCGTCTCAAGAGATTTCTCAAGAAGAAGACCGGAAAGCGTCCTTTGATCGTGCCCGTTTTCCAAAGGATGTAGGTACTCCCGGACGGGAGTACTAAGACAAAGGGTATTGCTCGATGTCGGTTTATCCGAAGCAGAAAACCACCGAGTTGATCGGGCTGGCCTGTCTCATGTCGGGCCTGCTCCTGATTCTGGCGCTGTACAGCTACAGCCCCAGGGACGGGTCCTGGAACGTTTCTTCGGGCAGCAGTGAATACCTCAACTACATCGGGCGTACTGGAGCCTGGCTTGCCGATTTCCTGTTCCAGCTCTTTGGGCTGGCGTCTTTTCTGATCCCCGTGGTTTTCTTCTCCGCCGGGTTTCGACAATTGCGGGGTCTGTCCCTGGAGTACCCGATCATCAAGACCTGCGGAGCGGTGGGGATGTTGATCACGAGCGCGGCCGGATTCGCCATCTTTAGGCCCACCCTGGGCGACTACACCGTCTATGCGACGGGGGGCGTCACGGGGATCCTCGTCGCTTCGGTGCTGGAGTCGGCGTTCAACCGGGTCGGGGCCTTGATTGTCGTTTTCTTTGCTCTGCTTTTCGCCCTGGTCCTCACCACCCGCTTTTCTTTTGAAGCCGTTATCGGCTGGCTGAGCTTGCAAAACTGGAATCCGGTTGCCAGCTTTCGCGAGAGCTTTGCGGCCTGGCAGAAACGCCGCCAGGACCGTCGCACTCTGAAGCTGGTGAAAGACCGGCCACGGGGGGTTCTCAACCACCCTCCAACCCAGCGAATCAGTCTTGGAGATCTCCCCGAAAGCGCCGGCTCGGGCTCGCCTGTCCGGGTTCAACAGCCGCTCTCGATCGAGAGTGAGCCCGCGGCCCTTCGGGCCACCCGGCTCGATGCCTCGACCTACAAACCGCCTCCCCTTGAGATCTTGAGCGAGCCGGGGGGGAGCGTGGCCGTCGATGAAAAGGAACTGATGGAACGAGCTCGGGTGCTCACCTCCAGGTTCGCCGAGTTTGACGTGAGGGGAAGCGTCCTGCAAATCCACCCTGGACCGGTCGTCACGACTTTCGAATTCAGGCCGGACCCTGGAGTCAAATACAGCCGCATCACCAGCCTTGTCGACGATCTATGTCTGGCTTTGCGGGCCGAGGCCATTCGTATAGACCGCATACCCGGAAAAAACACAGTAGGAATCGAAGTCCCCAATAAGCAGTGCCAGACGATTTACCTCCGGGAAGTCCTGGCCTCCACGGGCTTTCAGCAGAGTCCGTCGCTCCTTTCTCTGGGGCTCGGCAAGCTGATCAACGGGAACACCTTTTCCTCCGACCTTTGCCAGATGCCCCATCTGCTCATTGCCGGTGCCACGGGCTCCGGCAAGAGCGTGGCCGCCAACTGCATTGTCAGTTCGATCCTGTACCGGGCATCTCCTGAGGAGGTGAAGTTCATTCTCATCGATCCAAAGCGCCTCGAGCTCGGGTTGTACGAAGACATTCCTCACCTCCTGACTCCCATTGTCACCAGCCCTAAAAAGGCCGCCAATGCCCTGAGGTGGGCGGTCAAAGAGATGGAACGGCGCTACAAGCTCCTGGCGCGGGCAGGTGTCCGCAACCTGGCCCAGTACAACAAGTATGTCGATTCACTGCCCTTGGACGAAAATGAGGAAGGTCTGGAGCGACTGCCTCTCATCGTGGTGATCGTCGACGAACTGGCAGATCTGATGATGACCGGTGGGAAGGAAGTCGAAGCATCGCTGACCCGTCTGGCCCAGATGGCCCGGGCCATCGGAATCCATCTGATACTCGCGACTCAGCGGCCGTCTGTAGACGTCCTGACCGGCCTGATCAAGGCCAACTTCCCGTGCCGGATATCTTTCCGCGTTTCCTCCAAGATCGACTCGCGCACCGTTATCGACATGAATGGCGCCGAGCAGCTGCTGGGTCAGGGAGACATGCTCTTTCTTTCCCCCCTGACCGCCAGGCCCGTCCGCGTCCACGGCTGTCTGGTCACGGAGAAGGAAACGGAACGCATTGCTACCTTCTTGAGATCACAGGGAAAGCCCGCTTATCAGGAGGACATCCTGGAGGCGGAAGAGGAGCAGGAGGCCGGCCTGGGCGATGTTGGGCACCTGCAGGATTCACTTTACGACGATGCCGCACGCTTCGTCGTGGAAACAGGAAGGGCCTCGACTTCCCTGCTGCAGCGCCGTCTTCGTATCGGCTACGGACGGGCAGCGAGGCTCCTGGACATGATGGAACATGAAAGCCTTATCGGTCCACCGGACGGGACCAAAGCCCGTAAGGTCCTGGTGCCGCCCAGTTACTTTGAGGAAGTGGAGGGGAATTAGTGAACTGCCCGGATAGGTCCTGACGGCTCCCTGAACTGTTGACGAGCTGACCAACAAACCGGCTCCGCTTCACATTCGGGTCGGGTTGGACTAAACTGAATTTTTGAGATGCGTTTTTTTGCAGGGGCAATGGTTCTGATCGCGATTCTCAGCGGACAGACTGGATTTGCCCTGCAGAACCCCGCCCGTGTTCGCGTCGACGTGGACATGGTCGTGGTTCGCATCAGCGTCACAGACCCCCTCAACCGTTACGTCATCGGGCTCGAAGAGGGTCACTTCCGCGTCTTTGAAGGCAAGGTTGAACAGGCGATCATTCACTTCTCGAATGATCGCTCCCCGGTCTCCGTAGGAATCATTCTCGATATCAGCGGGTCGATGGAAGACGATATCATCAGCGCGCGAAACTCGGTTGTCCGCTTCCTCGAGCAGGGCCACGAACTGGACGAGTACTTTCTGATCACTTTCAACGATCGCACCAAGATAGCGTATGATTTCACGTCGCGCCGCGAAAACCTCCAGGGTGAGATCTCTATCGCCAACCCCAAAGGCCGGACCGCTCTCTATGACAGTGTTTACCTGGGCCTCGAGAAGATTCGCGAAGGCCGCCACGACAAAAAGGCTCTGATCATCATTACCGACGGCGAGGACAACCGGAGTCGCTACACCTTCAGCGAAGTCAAACGGTTCGCCAAAGAGTCGGATGTTCAGATTTACGTGATTGGAGAACGCGGTAAACTGGGTTACGGAACCGCCATCGTCGCCGAGATTACACGCCTCACCGGCGGGAGGCCTTTCTTCCCCAACAATTTCAAACAGCTGGACTACTTCGTCGACCTGATTCACACAGAGCTGCGCAACCAGTACGTGATCGGTTACGCACCCAGCGACAAGGAACCCGACGGAAAATGGCGCCGAATCAAGGTTCGACTGACACCGCCCGACGGTTTACCCACCCTCACCGTTCGTGCTCGCCAGGGCTACTACGCCCCACAGAACTAACTCTTCCTTTCTTGCGTCTAAAATGTCAGGTAGCACCGTGATTAGCTGGGTGACCATCAGATCCGTCTTCATGTCAGGCCTCCTGTGTCCTGTGCTCGCTCCCCTGTGCGCTCAGACCCCAAGGTTTCGGGCCGACGTCGACCAGATTGTCGTCTATGTCGCCGTCTACGATGAGCATGGACAGCTTGTCTCCACCCTGAACAAGGATGATTTCGAGGTGTACGAGAACAAGATTCTGCAGGAGGTCAACTACTTTGGCCTTGACGACATACCGTCCACGATCGGCATCGTGATGGATAACAGCGGTAGCATGCGGGGCAAAAAAGATCTGGTGGATCGGGCCACCGAGCTTTTCCTGGAGACCAACAACCCCTCCAACGAACTGTTTCTTCTGGCTTTTAATTCGGAAGTGAAAATTGCCGAAGACTTTACGCGGGACTTTGAGGACATTCGAGATGCCCTTTTCAATCAGATCGTCAGTGGAGGGACGGCTCTCTACGACGCCATTTTCCTGGCGGTGGATCACGCCTCCCAGGGGAGCGAACCCAAAAGAGTCGTGATCGTGTTTACGGACGGCGAGGACAAGGACAGCTACTACACCCTGGAAGAAGTGGTTGAAAAGGTCGAGGAGTCGGCTGTCCAGGTTTACCTGATTGCCCTGCTGAGTGAGGACCTTTCTGACGACGAGGGGTTCTTCGGAGTCTTTAAATCTCAGCGAGAGAAGGTATCGAAAGCCATGTCCAGTATCGCCGAGTCGACCGGGGGCAAGGCTTACTTTCCCCAGAAAGCCTCAGAACTCCAGGGCGTCTTCAAGCAGATCGGTTACGAGCTGAGGAATCAGTATCGGCTGGCTTTCGTTTCCAACATCGTGGAAGAGGCGAACGAGGAGGGCTGGCGGACTCTTCGGGTCCGCGTCGCCAACGCCCGGGAGAAAGGTCTGCGGGTGCGGGCCCGGACCGGCTATTACACGAAGACCTCGCGTGACACAGATCATTGACTCTCGTGCCCACCGCGGGCTGTTATTATGATGCTAAGTACTCACTTTCATAAATAGGATAGGGAGTACTAAATCATGTCTGAAATAAGAGCGCAGAAAATCTGGCACAACGGACAACTCATTGACTGGGACGACGCAAAGGTCCATGTCCTGTCTCACGTCCTTCACTATGGTACTTCGTGGTTCGAAGGCATCCGTTGTTACGAGACCCTGAGAGGACCCGAGATCTTTCGGCTCCAGGAACATGTTGACCGGCTCTTCAACTCGGCCAAGATCTACCGCACCGACATCCCCTTCTCACGGGACGAGGTGGTCACGGGCATCATGGACACCATCGGCGCCAACGAACTGGAGGCCTGTTACATTCGACCGATCGTTTTCCGCGGGATGGGCACCATGGGTGTTGATCCCGTGCCCGCATCGGTGGAAACGTACATTATTGTCTGGGAGTGGGGAGCCTATCTGGGTGCCGAAGCCCTCGAGAACGGAGTCGACGTGATGACCTCCAGCTGGAGGCGGGCGGCTCCGGACACTTTTCCGACTATGGCGAAAGCGGGGGGCAACTACCTGAACAGCGTTTTGATCAAGATGGAAGCGATGGCACAGGGCTATTCCGAGGGAATTGCTCTCGATGTCCAGGGTTATGTGAGCGAAGGGAGCGGGGAAAACCTGTTTCTTTTGTGGGAAGACAAAGTGATCACGTCGCCTGCCGCCAGCGCCATCCTGCCCGGAATTACCCGAAACAGCGTGATTCGTCTCCTCCAGGAGCGGGGTGTCGAAGTCATTGAGCAGCAGATGCCCCGCGAAATGCTCTATCTGGCCGAAGAAGTTTTCCTGACCGGAACAGCTGCCGAAGTGACACCGGTGCGGTCCATCGACAAGATCTCGATCGGAGCCGGCAGCCGTGGACCGGTGACGCATCAGGTGCAAAAGGACTTTTTCGCCTACGTCAAGGGCGAGGTGGATGACCGGTTCGGGTGGATGACGCCTGTTGTGAGCTCCCCCTCCGTCGAAACAACCGTGGGCCCTTGACCTCCCCGGTATCCGATCTCTCAAAAATCCGCGGGCAGGCGTTGCGACTCCTTTCCAGGCGGGCCCACAGCGAGCACGAGATCAAGCACAAACTCCTGCGACACTACAGCCCGGAGCCGGTGACGAGTGTGATCGAGGAGCTGAAGAAACAGAACTTTCTGGACGACGCGAGCTTCGCTGAGGAGCGCGCCGTGATGCTGCGCAGCCGCCGGCAGTGGGGACCTCGGCGCATCGACAGTGACTTAAGAAGGCTGGGTATCAGTGCTAAGATAGTGGCTCGTGCACTAGACCGGTCCGAGTCGGCATTCCCGTCCCGGGACACCCTGGAGCGGGTTATCGAAAGCTGGACTCGGAAGAACGGGGCACCGGCATCGGTCGCCCACATCAAGAGACTTTTTGACCACTGCAGCCGTCGAGGATTTCCGGCCCAGCTGGTTCGGGATCTGCTCGACCCTTTCTGGAGTCGCCTAAACGAGTGAACTTCATCCAGCCGTCTCACGACTGAGTCGCATTCCTTATGAAGACCGCCAACGAAATTCGGGAAGAGTTCCTGAGCTTCTTCCAAGCCCGCCGGCACAGGCGCCTCAAGAGCAGTTCCCTGGTTCCCCACGGCGACCCGACCCTGCTGTTCACAAACGCTGGAATGAACCAGTTCAAGAATATCTTTCTGGGCAGGGAGCGTCCAAGTTATCAACGGGCGACGACCAGCCAGAAGTGCATGCGGGTCAGCGGCAAGCACAACGACCTTGAAGAGGTTGGCCGGACACCCCGGCACCACACCTTCTTCGAGATGCTGGGCAACTTCTCTTTCGGCGACTACTTCAAGGAAGAAGCCATCGATTTTGCCTGGGAGCTCTGTACGCAGGTATACGGCCTTCCCGAAGAGCGCCTGGCAGCCAGCGTCTTCGAAGGCGATGAGGAAGCCTACGATCTGTGGAAAACCCGCATAGGCATTCCGGAATCCCGCATCTACCGCCTGGGCGCCTCTGAAAACTTCTGGTCCATGGGCGACACCGGGCCCCGCGGACCGTGCTCGGAACTTCACTACGACATTGGCACCGGCGGCACCCGGGACGAAGATGCGGAGGAGCTTGTTCCCGCCCGTTTTCTAGAGATCTGGAACCTGGTTTTTATGCAATTCGACAAGGACGAATCAGGAACGCAGACTCCCCTGCCGTCTCCCTCAATTGACACCGGAATGGGCCTGGAAAGGCTGGCCTGCGTGCTCCAGGGCGTGAAGAGCAACTACGAGACGGACCTGTTCGTCCCCATCATCCACGAGGCTTCCCGCCTGACCGGTACCACCTATGGGGAAGATGCGGAGAGCGACGTCAGCCTGCGAATCCTGGCCGATCACAGCCGGGCCTGTGCCTTTCTCATCGACGATGGCGTCGTGCCGAGCAACGAAGGACGGGGCTACGTCCTGCGCAAGATCCTGCGCCGGGCCATCCGAAACGGCAAGATGCTGGGGCGCAAGGAGCCCTTTCTTTTCACTCTCGTAGCCCTGGTGGCCAACCTCATGAAGTCGTCCTACCCGGAGTTGGAATCGAGCCGGGAGTACGCTTCGCGGCTGGTCAGAGCTGAAGAAGAAAAGTTTAGCTCGACCCTCAACTACGGTCTGCAACTTCTCGAAGAGCTATTTGAGACTTCGAAGAAAAAGGGTCACGTTGAACTCCCCGGTGATGAGTTGTTCCGACTCTACGATACTTATGGGTTCCCCTTGGATCTGGCCCGGGAAGTCGGAGGCGAGAGGGGCTTCGTCGTTGATGAGAAGGGGTTTTACCGGGAAATGCAGAAACAGAGGGAGCGGGCTCGGGCCAGCTGGAAGGAAAACAAGAAGGCCGGCTCTACCACTTATCAGGAACTGATCGAAGAACTTGGAGGGACGGAGTTCACCGGATACGCCGAACTGGAAGATGTCCCCGGCAGGATTGTCGCACTGCTGCAGGAAGGAGAACGACGCGACAGGCTCGAAGAAGGCGAAAGCGGCAAACTTCTGCTCGATCGAACACCCTTCTACGCAGAGGCGGGCGGCCAGGTCGGGGACCGGGGAAGCATAGAGTCAGAGACCGGCCTGATGGAGGTCAGTGATACCTGCCAGCCCGTGGCAGGGCTAAGCGTGCTTCGTGTTCGCGCCCGGCAGGGCACTTTCTCGGTGGGAGACGAAGTTCGATCCAGCGTGGACGTTGAGCGGCGCCGGCACACGGCCCGCAATCACACGGCCACCCACCTGCTGCAAGCCGCTCTCCGCGAGGTCCTGGGCGAGCACGTGAAACAGGCAGGTTCCCTGGTGGCCCCAGACCGGCTCCGCTTTGACTTCAGCCACTTTCAGGCAGTAGGTGGCCCCGAGATACGTTTAATCGAGGAGCTGGTGAACGACAAAATTCGGGAAAACATTGCACTCGAGATCTCGGTTCGAGGTCTGGAGGAGGCTATCGAGGCAGGTGCGATGGCCCTTTTCGGAGAGAAGTATGGGGACCGGGTGCGGATCGTTGCCATTCCGGGCTACAGCCTGGAACTGTGTGGAGGAACCCACGTTGAATCGACCGGTGAGATTGCCCTCTTCAAGCTGATTCATGAAAGCAGCATTTCGGCCGGCGTTCGCCGCGTCGAGGCCCTCACCGGCCTGGGTGCTATCCAGCGCTTCCTGGCCGCAGAGGGGGCCCTGGACCGGCTTTCTGTGGGCCTCAAGGTGGGACGGGATGATGTTGAGGCAACCGTCAGTCGACTCTCCGGTCAGCTCAAGGCGACCCAGAAGCAACTGGAGAATCTTCAGTTCAGGCTAGCCCAGCAACAAGCCGCCGACTTCCTCTCAGAGGCTCGTGACGTGCTGGGGGTCAAAGTGCTGGCAAAGCGGGTGGACGATCTGGACAGGGCTGGACTGCGATCCCTCGCGGACCAGTTGAAAAACAAACTGAAGTCGGGCGTCGTGGTGCTGGGAACTCCGTCCAACGGCAAAGTCAGCCTGATCGCCGTGGTCAGCCCCGATCTAACCGAACGCGTGAAAGCGAACGAACTCGTTTCCAGTATTGCCCGTGTCGTAAAAGGGGGAGGCGGGGGCCGGCCAGACATGGCGGAAGCCGGCGGCAGCGACCCCTCCCGGCTCGATCTGGCCCTTGAAGAGGCCTACGCTGAAGTGGAGGCGACGCTCAAATGAGTCTCTGTCGAGGTTCCAGGTTCCAGGCTCCAAGTTCCAGGTGCCGGTTTTTCGTGGAACTTGGAACTTGAAACCTGGAACATATTTCTCCCGACTTTCCACCCCTTTGTGGCATCCTATATAGGTGACTATGCGAGGCATCAGTCTGGTTTTGCTCCTCTGCTGCTCTTCACTGGGCGCCGAGAGTATTCGGTCCTACGTGGATGCGACAGGGACCCGTGTGCTCACGAATGTGCCCTCCGAACCATCCCTGGAGCTCCTGACCCGCACCCCACCGACCGGGGGCAGGAAGCCGGCTCCGACGGACCGGCAAAAGCGGTTTCAGCCCTTGATCGCCAGGATCTCCACGGAACAGGGTGTCGATGTCAAACTGGTAGAGGCCATCATCCAGGTGGAGAGTGCTTTCAATGCAAAAGCCGTATCGGTGAAGGACTGTAAAGGACTGATGCAGCTTCACCCCGACACAGCCAGACGCTTCGGAGTTACCGACGTTTTTGACCCCGAGCAGAACATTCGCGGCGGAGTCACCTACCTGCGATGGCTGCTCGACCATTTCGATGAAGATCTCACCAGGGCTGTGGCCGCCTACAACGCCGGTGAAAACGCCGTCCTGAAATACGATGGGGTGCCCCCCTACCGGGAGACACGCGCTTACCTTAAAAAGGTCAGCCACCTGTACCCCCTGACCCGCAAACATGTGCGTCCGCCCTCGCGCCAGATCCACCGTATCGAAACCGAGGACGGCCGTATTGTCTTCACGAACACACCCTGGGTCGTGGCCAGCAATTAAAAAAAGGGACAGTCTACTCTGTCCCCAATTCTCTAAACCGTGAGAAGTCAGTCCGGGACGGAATAGACTGTCCCCCACTTGAAGATGGGATTCGTTTGCTGCATCACATGTTGAAGGGCTGGCTCGGGGTCTGCGCGCTTATTGCCGTTCTGACGCCATTCACACAAGCCGAATTCGGCCGCGTCATTCCCGATCTTGCTGATTACGAAATCGTCCGACTCGGAGCTGGTCGCGAGGCACCGCCCGTTGAGCTCGATGCCCCTATCCTCGAAGAATATGGCCTGCTTTCCTTTTCGCGGTGGCGTATCCGGCCCGGAGATGCCGTCCTGAAAGTCTACGAAATGGCCGACACCCAGGGTGCCTTCGGTGTCTTTTCAATCTGGGGAGATGAGCGGAGGGATCAGGGAAGTGCTCTCCCCATCGGCATCGAAAACCTGCGCCTGGGTGATCGCGTGGCTTTCTGGCGTGGGCACTACTTTTTCGTCCTGAGTTCCGCCTCCGCCGGCTCCGATCTGTTTTCAGTCTTTCCCCCGCGGCTGAAGAAGGCCATCGACGAACGGAATCTGCACCCGGTCAGTGTTTTCCAGCTACCGGCACGTGACCTGATTCGGCCCTCGATCCGTTTCTACCTGGGCCGGGAAGCCATGTCTCGAAACCCGATCATCCCCTCCCAGCTGATCTCTCACCTGGGATTCGAGGACGAGGTCGAGGCCGCGCTGGCCGGTTACGAACCCCACGGCTCTCCGCTTCTGCTGCTGGCCTACCCTACAGCATCGGTCGCGGACGCGTACGCCGCCAGAATTCAGGACGCGCTCCAGTCCGTGATCTCCAGAGATGGCATCTATATGAAGCGCTCGGGCCCCCTGCTTGGCCTCTTCCTTGGACCCTTGCCAGACGCCGAGAAAGTCCTGGGAGACCTTCAATACACGGCCACCGTGCAGTGGGTCCATGAAAAGGATGCGCTCCTGCGCCAACTGGAGAGAGAGCGGGGAGAAATCGTCACATTCTTCGGTCTAGTGACGGGATCCATTGTTGGCACGGGCGCCTTTATGCTGGTGGTCCTGGGGCTGGGGCTGACTGCAGGGTTTCTGAGGGTTGTGGTGATAAATGCGTTCCCAGGTTTCGGACGCCGGCGGCGGACCATTTTTCTCGATCTCCAGGGCCGTAACGGCTGACAGGGTGACGGGATGACGGGCGACCACCAGGGTCGCCCCTACGATGTCCGATCAGACCCGTTCGTAGGGGCCGGCCTTGTGCCGGCCCGGGTGACGGGCGACCACCAGGGTCGCCCCTGCGATGTCCGATCAGACCTGTTCGTAGGGGCCCGTCTCGTGCCGGCCCGCGCCACAGGCCGCAGCCGATCAGAGGCTGGACTCCAGGTCGAAAAGACTGAAGCCTGGAAGCCCGCGATCCTCTATGACACGACGCTTCAGATAATTCTCGAACAGCTCCGCATAGGCTTCCCTGGCAAGGTGCTTCCTATAGACCCGGAGGTCCTTACGAATTTGCTTTCTCAGATCCTTGAGAGAGTCCGGGTCCTGTCGTTCCAGGAGGGCCCCGGCGACCAGTCCGCCGATGTGACTCAACGACCGATCGACCTCCTCGTAGTCGGGCTGGGACTGATCGTGCAATTCCTCCGCCAGGGTGGCTAACCTGGATCTGGCGCGCTCGAACCCCTCTCCTTCCTCGCCGCTCAGCGCCCTCGCCAGGTCCTCCAGGAGTCTCTCCACCTGTTCCCTCGTAAAGGCCGCGGGCTGGGCCCGGCGATCCTCTTCCCCGGCACCCACATGAGCGGCCTGGTGTTGCTCAAACGCTTCCGTCACCGCTGGATGACAGTAATAGAGCGTCCGGGGAAGCTTCTTCCCCCGCGAGGCAGCCCCCTCGAAACTGCGGTCGATTCCTCGCAGCACAACATGCAGGGGGATCCGGCTTTCCTTCCACAAGTCAATCAGACACCAGTCCATCGGAGAAACAAAGAGGTGGCGCCCGCGAAGTCGTGAGAAGTGCTCTTCAACCTCTGTGAAATAGTTAAAGTAGTTTCTCAAATAATACTATCTAAACACTTTGTAAATGAAATTCTCTCAACCCTAAAAGAGTCAGGTCCTCTTCGATGCTCTGGATATGAACAGACTCCTGGGAGATCAGTGGAGCCAGCCCGCCGGTAGCGATTACGGCGGCTTCACCGAGTTCCCTCTTCATGCGCTCGATGATGCCGTCAACCAGCCCGACATACCCATAGTAGAGTCCGGACTGCATGCTTTTCACCGTTGAGGTTCCCAGGATCGCCTCGGGCTTGTGGATTTCGATGCGCGGCAGCCTCGAGGCCCTCAGGAAAAGCGCCTCGGCCGAGATTCCCGCCCCCGGTGCAATGACTCCTCCCACATAGGCCCGGGAGGCATCGACCGCGTCAAAAGTAGTGGCAGTCCCGAAATCGACGACAATGAGAGGGGGTTCGACAATTGTGAGAGCGGCGACGGCATTGACGATTCGGTCCGCCCCGACATCGGACAGGGGCTCGTAGCGAATCTCGAGGACCCTCTGGGAGGCCGGATCTACGAAGGTCGGGCTGCTGTCGAAGAATTTTTCCGACAACTCCAGGAAGCAGTCATTGAGGGGTGGAACAACCGACGAGATGACAATGGATTCAATGTCCTGCTGCGAAATGTCGTGTCGGTCAAAGAGATCCGCAAACAGAACGCTGTACTCATCGGCCGTCCGGTCCGGACGGGTCGCGATCCTCCAGGAGCAGGCGAGTTCCGAAGCCTGAAAAACCCCGGCCACGATGTTCGTGTTGCCTATATCGATGACAAGAAGCACGTCCCCTAATGATACTGAAAAAAAGGACAGTCTACGCTGTCCCCTTTTTTAGTCAGTGGCGGAAATGCCGGACTCCGGTCAGGACCATACTCATGCCGTGCCGATCGGCCGTTTCAACGACCTCCCCGTCGCGGACCGAGCCTCCAGGCTGGATCACCGCCCTGACCCCGACCCGCGCGGCAGCCTCGATCGAGTCCGGAAAGGGAAAAAAGGCATCACTGGCCATCACCGAACCGGTGAGCGGAAGCTTCGACTTTCCCACCGACAATTCCACCGAGTCCACCCGGCTCATCTGCCCTGCGCCCACGCCCAGTGTCTGCTCGTTTCCGGCCAGCACGATGGCATTGGACTTGACGTGCTTGCAGACAGTCCACGCAAACAGAAGATCCCGAACCTGATCACTGCTCGGCCTGGCCTTGCTGACCACTTGAAGGTCCTCGGCCTTGACAAAGAAAGAATCAGAATCCTGGATCAGAAATCCGCCTTCGATGGAACGGATATCCAGCTGGCCGGCGGGGTCGGAGTCGGGGCGCATCTCGACGACGCGCAGCTTTTTCTTTCGGGAGAGAAGTTTCAGCGCATCGGGACCGAAACCCGGAGCGATCACGACTTCGACGAACAGCTGGCTCATCTTCTCGGCGGTCGGTCCGTCAACGCTGCGGTTGAAAGCGATCACTGAACCAAAGGCCGAGATGGGATCGCACTCCAGGGCCCTCTCGAACGCTGCCGCGGGAGAATCTGCCAGGGCCACCCCGCAGGGATTGTTGTGTTTGATGATGCAGCAGGCGGTTCGATCGAACTCTCGGCACAGCTGCCAGGCTGAGCTCATGTCGAGCAGGTTGTTGAAGGAAAGTTCTTTTCCCTGATACTGTTCAGAAGCCACGAGTCCCGCCGATTTCCCGGAGGAGTAAAGGGCGGCTCGTTGATGGGGGTTTTCTCCGTAGCGCAGGCTGTCGATCCTTCCCAGGTTCAGGGAAACCCGCGGTGGAAGCTCGTCCCGTCGCGGCCTTTCGCTGCTCTCCAGCCAGGCGGCTATGGCCGCGTCGTAGGTCGCGGTGTGCTGAAAAGCTTTAGCTGCCAGGTCCTGACGGATGGCCAGGGGCACGCTTCCCCCACTCGCTTTCATCTCGGCGATCACTCGCGGGTAGTCTTCCGGATCCACGACCACGGCCACGGAATCGGAATTCTTGGCGGCCGCGCGCACCAGAGTAGGGCCTCCGATGTCAATCTCCTCGATGACCTGTTCACGGGTGACATCCGAAATCGCGATGGTCCGGGAAAAGGGGTACAGGTTGACGACCACCAGCTGGATGGGATCGATGTCGTGTTCCTGCAGCGTTCGGAGATGATCTGCCTCCGAGTGCCGCGCCAGGATTCCGGCATGGATCCGCGGATGCAGAGTTTTGACCCGGCCGTCCAGGATCTCGGGAAAACCCGTATGCTCCGAAACCCGGATGACCTCGAGTCCAGCCTCCTGGAGCGTTCTGGCTGTACCCCCCGTGGAGATCAGTTGGACTCCCAGTTCGCTGAGGGCGGCGGCAAAGCGGGCTGCACCCTTTTTGTTGGAGACGCTGATGAGGGCGGTTTTGATCTTCATTCTCTGCCAGACAGGTTAGCGGTTACCGGTTACCAGTTAAAGGTTGAAGGGGGTTGAAGAACGCCCGCACCGTATAATGACCGGGTGAGCGAATCGGCTTCCTTACGTCTCATTCCGGCCATCGACCAGTTGTGTGAGGATCCGGTCATCGCGGGGCTCCTCGAGAAATACTCAAGGGACCTGGTCCTGGATGAGATTCGCACCCACCTGGACGGGCTGCGCGAGGCCACCCGCTCCGGTCAGCTCGATTCCCAGGGGCTGGGGGCCCGAATCGAACAGTTGCCCGCCTCCATCGGCAAGTCTTTGCAACGACGCCTCTCGCCTTCGCTGAGGAAGGTCATCAACGCCACGGGAGTGATCATTCACACCAACCTGGGCCGGGCCCCGATCTCCCGCAGGGTAGCCACGAAGGTACTCGATCTCGCCTCCGGTTACTCCAACCTGGAACTCGATCTGGAGCAGGGAAAACGAGGCCATCGGGATCGACACCTGGAAGCACTCCTGACGCGACTGCTCGGCTGCGGGGCCGCTACGGTCTGCAACAACAACGCGGCTGCTCTCTTGCTCATCTTGAACACATTTGCTCTGGGCAAAAAGGTCCTGGTCTCGAGGGGAGAGCTGGTTGAAATCGGGGGGTCTTTTCGGATTCCGGACATCATGCAAAGAAGTGGCGCCCGGCTGCAGGAAGTGGGGACCACGAACAAGACACGGAAAGAGGACTTCGCCGAGGCGGTAGATGAGGAGACGGGGCTGATTCTGTCGGTCCATCCCAGCAACTATCGAATCGTTGGTTTTACCCAGTCTCCCACCCTGGAGGAACTGGTCGCACTCTCGGAGAGAACATCCATCCCCCTGGCCCATGACGTGGGAAGCGGTCTGCTCTTCGACTCCGCGCATCCGGCCCTGCGGGAGGAGCCAAGTGCCAGGTCATCTCTGGAGCAAGGCGCAGACCTGGTTTGTTTCAGCGGTGACAAGCTGCTCGGGGGCCCTCAGGCAGGCATTATTCTTGGAACAGGGGAACTCATCGGAGCACTGCGTACGAACCCGATGATGCGCGCCCTCAGAATCGACAAGATGACCTCTTCCCTGCTCGAGCACACTCTTCTCGAGCACGAGAAGAATCCGGCAACCCGTGAGGTCGAGGTACGAAGGATGATTTTGACCTCCGGTGCCGAGTTGCGGAAGCGGGTAGAGCGACTCGCCGCCGGTATCCGGGACGGGGGCCTGGACGTCGACATCGTGGAGGCAGAGTCGGTGGTGGGGGGGGGATCGGCTCCCGGTCAGACGATTCCCGGACCGGTGCTCAGCCTCAGCTCCCCGGGCCTTAGCGCAAATCAACTCGAAAAGCAGCTTCGACTTCACCAGCCCCCTATTCTGGTCCGCATAGCCAACGACCGCCTCTCCATCGACCTGCGTACTGTTCTGGAAGGAGAGGAAGAGGAAATCGCGGCGGCGCTCGGTCGGATTGGCAAAGAGTAGGAGCCGCTTCCCTGCGGCGATCCGATCTCGTCCCAGGAGAAAGTGTTTCAAAGAGTGTCAGGGCCCTCGAGGCCTCGACCGGGGGGATTTAAACGGTCGCTGCCTCGAGGGCCCTGACACTTTTGAAACACCTGGAATTGGCTTTGAGTTAATAGGGGGCAGAGTAGACTGTCCCTTTTATTCAAATATTCAAAGGGTCAGAGCCCCGGCGGAAGCCGGGGGAAGGACAGAGACGGTCTGTGACCTTGCATCCCGGCCGCTCCCGCGGCCGGCTCTGATCTAGAACCCGGCGTGACCCGCCTTGCGCAGGGCCACGTTGGCCGCGATTTGCAAGGGATCCCAGAGGGTCCCGAAGGGCGGTGCATAGGCGAGATCCAGCTGGCTCAGGTCGCGCAGCGTCATGCGCGCGGTGAGGGCCGCCACCAGGGTATCGATCCGCTTGGCCGAGGCGCCGCTCCCGATCATCTGGCCCCCCAGCAGACGCAGCCTCCCGCGCTCAAAGATCAGCTTCACATGGAGCGTCTTTGATTCGGGGTCGTAGGCGGCTCGATCGCGCGCCTTGATGCGAACAGAGTCCGCCTCGAAGCCGGCGGCGAGAGCCTGCAGGTGAGTCAGGCCGGTCCGGGCCACTCCGAGGCCGAAGACCTTCTCGACGGAGGTCTCCAGGGTTCCGGGAAATTCGGAGCGCCTGCCGGCCAGATTCTCGCCCACCACACGGCCCTGTTTGGCGGCTGAAGTTCCAAGGCCCGGAGCAACCGGCTTGCCCGTCACGAGGTGGACCGTTTCGGCGCAGTTCCCTGCTGCGTAGATCCCCGGAATCTCTGTCTGGCCTCGCCTGTCGACCCGGATGGCACCGCTCATCCCCAGAGGTATCCCGGCCTGCTCGGCCAGGTCCGTGTTGGGCCGCACGCCGACATCCACCAGGGCCAGGTCGCAGGGCAACGTCTTTCCTCCCACCTGCACCGCCCGCAAGCGTCCTCCCTCCTCTACGATCCCGTTCACCCCGGCATCCAGCAGCACGTCGACACCGCCGTTTTCCAGCTCCGCCTGGACGATCTTCGCCATGTCCGGGTCGAGCTGGCCGAAAAGCTGGCGCTGCTGCTCGAGGAGCCTGACTTCCAGACCTCGGGCGGCCAGAGCCTCGGCCATCATTAAACCGATATAGCCACCCCCGACTACGGTGGCCCTTCGGCACGACGACGCAAGGTCGTGCAGTCGCATTCCATCCTCGAGCCGGCTCATGGTGAGCAGGCCACGGATCTCATTTTCCGGGATGAATTGAGGCAGCCGTGGCTTGTACCCGGTGGCTATGACCAGCCTGTCATAGTGAATGAAAGAGTCGCGCCCGCTCTCCAGCTCGCGATAGCGCAACCGGCGGCGTCCCGGCAGTACCTCCAGGACTCGCGCCCCGGTGAGCGCGCGGATGCCCCTCTCTTCCTGCAGCGTCCGGGGCGTGAACTGCACCAGGTCCGAATGCCGTCCCACCAGCTGTGCCACGTAGTAGGGCAGGCCGCAGATACTGTAGGAGATGAAACGGCTGGCCTCCAGGATCCGGATGTCCAGATCCGGGTTGAGCCTCCCGGCCCGGCTGGCTGCCGTCATTCCAGCGGCGTTGCCCCCGACTACGACGATTTGTTCGGACATCCCGGCGAGATATTAGCACTCTAAGGAGCGGCCCCGCTTTCTCCCATGTGCCGTGCCCACCAGTCAGCAGCCGTCTCCTGATTCCAACCACTCGAGTCCTGGCAGGCCATCAGACGCTCCTTGAGTTCCAGGGCGGTGGCCGGGCGCTCGTCGGGTTCCTTTTTTAGACAATCCAGGATAACCCCCTCCAGGTCGGCCGGGGTATCCTGATCGGCACGCGTAGAAGGGGGTTCCGGTGTGGTCTTGACATGGTCGATGACGACCCCCACGCTGCTGTTTCCCTCGAAGACGGTTCCCCCTGTCACCAGCCAGTACGCGACGCACCCCAGGGAGTAGATGTCAGAACGTTGGTCAACCGCCTCGCCGAGGACCTGCTGAGGCGACATGTACGAGGGTGTCCCAGTCGTCATTCCAACCTTTGTGAGCCGGGTTTCGTCCAGCTCTTTTTCGTCCTGCACCTTGACCAGACCGAAATCAAGAACCTTGACAAAATCCGAAACCAGGCCCAGGCGGCACAGATACAGGTTGGCAGGCTTGACGTCGCGGTGAATCAGCCCCGCCGCATGCGCGTCCCCCAGGGAATCACAGGACTGCGCAAGAATGTGAATCGCTCTGGCCGGGGAGACCGGACCAAAGCGGGACACGAAGGACTCCAGATCCAGCCCTTCGAGCAATTCCATGACGTAATAAAAGATTCCTTCGTCGGTAATACCAAAGTCGTAAATCACGATCGAGTGCGGGGACTTGAGCCCAGCCGTCGCTCTCGCCTCCCGCTCGAATCGCCGCAATGTGGTCGCGTCTTCGCTGCTGTCTTGACCGCCCAGCATCTCGGGCCGGATCAACTTCACGGCGGCCGGCCGGGCCAGCATCTTGTGGCTGGCTCGCCACACCTCACCCATGCCCCCTTTACCAATCCGTGCCACGAGGTGATACTGACCCAGCTTCCTGGCCTGATGGGCCTCTTGACGCAACGAATTGATGTCATGCGTACCATATATGGCAGAGACCCCGCTCACCACCAGCACCAGTACGTTGAAACTCACCTGATCGGCACTGAAGAGTTCCGACAGGGCAGGATTGTGCAATCGCAGCGCCAGCCGCACCCCCACTGGTACCAGAGCGATGGCGCCGACCACTCTGGCGGCACGTTGCCAGGTGTTGGGGATGAACATGCCGTAAAGAAGCATCAGCCAGATATACAAAACGGCACTCTGACCCAGATGGGCCGTGAGGAGCTCCACTTTTCCCGCGTCCCCCAGTCGCGCCAGATCCGAGAACTGGAGAAAACCGCCCGTGATGGCCGAGGAAAAGATGAGTCCCAGTTCCAGAGACCGAAGTTGACGCAGCGAAAAGACCGGTTTCAGGTGGATCAGGGCCGTCAGTCTTCCTGCCAGCACCAGACCGAGCAGTTGGCCCGGCGCCACCCCGACTCCGGGGACTAGCAGGGTGCGAAAAAGAGCCAGCAGCCAGGTGCCGGTGAGGACGGTTCCGGCAGCCCTGAGGCGGCCGCGCAGAAGTGCCTGTGTTTCCGTCGCCAGCCTGGGCCCACTACCCTTGACCAGCTCCGGGTGGAAGGAGCCGGCGCTGGGGTCACTGATGATTGTGGGGGCAGCATCGGGACTCAAGAATACGACTCCATCGGTTCACGGCTTTCGACAAAAAAGTCGTCGCGCCGCGGTCAATGGCGGGATTCTACCATCTTGTTTCCCGGAAATGACAAACACGACGTTGTTCTCGATGAGGCGGGACAGTCATAACCCGGAGGGGTGCGGGCCTCCACCTTGACGACCCGCCATGCGGCCACTAGCAGTCCTTGGTGGAAATCGCGCGGGTCGCGCGCCAGGGATTTGCGTTCGCTGGCAAGGCAGGAGGAGGAAACCGATGCTGGTTCATCGGAGACGACGAGAAACGCCGCCAGCGGGCGCAACCCCCTGGCGCCCTTCGGGTTGCGGGCGGACAGGAGGTTCTCGATGGCCCAGGCCCTGCGTTCGTTCTTCCAGGAGATCCCGGACTACTTCGCCCAGCTTGCGGGTCTGGACTGGCAAGCCGTCCTGATCCGGCTGGGGCTGGCAGTGCTGGCGACACTGGCCCTGATCCTTCTCCTCAGGATCAACCGTTGGATCAGCCGTAGGCTCGAGGCCTGGATCACGGCCTGGAAAGGGACCAGGGTCCGCGCTCTCAAGTTCCAGGCTCAAGAGATTCTTTCCGAGGGTGATCTCGTGCGGATCCTCAGTGGTTCGGTCAGGATCCTAGCCCGGATTATGCAAGAACCGTAGTTCGGTGTTGAAAAACGACTCGAGAAGTGGCCCAACTCGGAAGCGGGCAGGTGTGACAGGCGGATTTGCGAAGAATATGGGTTGGCGAGGCGTCTGAGTGGTTTGGGGAGTGAATTTCAGACAGATCTGGGCCTGGATGAGTGTCGGAAGCGGTTTTTCGGGGGAGCTGGGAAAAGCTAACTGGAGTTGAGGCGACTCAAGACGAGGTGGAAGAGGGGTTGTTCGGGAAAGGCTGAGGAAAGATGGACCCAGATGCGTCGAGTGGTTTGTCGGATCCGGGCCCCAATCTTGAGGATCCGACGACGTAAGGTTTCGATTTCGAGCTTGTGCCAGGGGGTTCCGTGAAGATAGTCGCGCAGGCGAACGAACATCTGGTAAGCCAGTGCATGCAGGAGGAGTCGAAACTGATTGGCCAGGAATCGATGACAGCTGAGTCGGTCCATGCTCAGATGATTCTTGAAGGCCTTGATGAAGTTCTCGGTCTGCCCTCGGTTTGTGTAGTGGTCATAAAGTGATTGGGAGCAGAGATCGTCCCGGTTGGTAACTACAAAGCGACGATTGATCCCACGCTGATCGACCTCCACTTTGACAATGACGCGACGGGATCGATCCCAGCTGTGGGCTCGATAAAGAAACTCGTCAAACTGACGCTGTTTTTCCTCCAGCTCAAGGAACCTTTCCCGAGTCGAATCCAGCAGGGGCTCGACCACTCGCTGCAGGCGAGGGTTTCGGCTTAACCCGATGACATATTGGAGTTTATTCTCTTCACATTCACAGAACTCGTAGAGCCGAGGCGTGGCAAAGCCGCTGTCGGCCCGAATCTCAATCTCGACATCCGTCCCCACTGCTTGTCGGATGGCCTCCACGACTCGCTTCAGAATGGGCACGATGTGAGAGGCAGCCCCCTTGTTGCCAGGTCTCAACACGGCACAGACCAGGTCTCCCGTGTCGGCATCGAAGATCAGCAAAGGATGCAAAATGTGGTTTCGGTAATACCCGTGGTAGAAGGAGAACTCCTGTTGGCCGTGAGTGTGGTCGTCGGTACTGTCCAGATCCAGGATGATCTTGCTGGGACGTCTCTTCTTCAGGGAGCGCACATAACGGCCTAGCAGCCACCGGCTCAGACGCATCAGATCCTTCTTGGTGACGGAGTTCTCCAGGCGGGAGAAAGTCGGCTGGGTGGCCAAATCGGGATCGCTCTCTGGCAACTGATCACAGACTGTCTTGAGCATCGGATCCGAGCGCAGCGTATCGGCGTCGTTACAGTCTTCGTAGCCGGCCACGATCTGCAAGACTCGTTGTCGGATCAACTTCAACAGGTCATGACGAATGTAGCGTTGGTCTCGACTTTCCGAAATACAGGAACTGAAGCCCTCGCACAATCGATGTTGACGATCCAGCGATCCAAACAACAACCATCCTGCGTCGGAAGTGAGGCTCCCCCCATCAAAACGAGCCGTGATGTTTCTGTGGCTATGAAATGGCAGGGTATTCTGGCAGACTGTTTTTGACATTGCCGTAGCTCCTGTTTAGGGTCTTTGTTTCTCTAAACCCTTTTATATCAGAGAGCTACGGCCTTTTGTCTGGGGCCACATCTCACTTGAATTTAGATCTCTTGCATAATCCGGGCTCGGTGTGTTTTCATGTATTTCGAGCAACCAGTCTAGTTCCTTGAGTAGAAGTAGAAGAAGGTTTACCGCATCCTCTTGTCCGGTTGTGATAAACACGATTCCCGCCTTTTCCCTGAAGATGGTGTCTCTTTCTTCTGGGTTTTCTAGAATCTTGGTATTGCATGACAGCCCAAGAAGTTTCCCCCTACCTACATGTGTTATCCATTGCTGATCTGTAGCGCCAAGACGTTGTGCTCTTCGCCTCGCTTTGTTTGTCCGACCCGTATAATCGACATATATTCTCCTGCTTCTGCATACTAGGCGCAGAGCCCCTGGAACGCCTTTTCCGAAGTCCTCATCACAAAAGAGTTTCACGCTGCATGCTGCAATACTTCTTCCACCTGAGTCATGCTTAACTGAAAATCATCTGCCAGAGACTGTACGTCTTGACCACCATGAAAACGACGCACCAGAATCTCTATCCTTAAATTTCTCCCAGAGACAGTTGGTAATCCCGAGCCAAAGCGGGGATCTACAACTACACAAATCTCACGCCCGTAGGGAAACCATCGAAAGGCGAGATTATCTAGGTTGTCGAAATCAAAATGAACAATCTGCGCTTTAACGAATCCAGGTAATGTGATTTGACCGTCAAGGCTAACAACTAAACCCTGTTCGACGCCTTCCCCCTTCTCAAACTCGTGCAGCATGTTATCGCCATGCTTTTTTAGTTCTAAACTGGCAAAGGGGTAACTAAGATTGAATCGATTCCTGGTGTAAGTGTGGGCCCGCCGGATTACATCCAATTTGACCCCCTCCTTACGGAACCCAGAGACAACTACCAATTCACAAAGGTCCATGAAAGAGAGACGAAATTCATCTAAAGCTTTCTTTCCTAAGACTGGTTTCATTTTCCCAGTGCGATCTGTATATCCAAGAACCCACCTTCGCACGTTAGACGCAGATGTACCCACAATACGAGCAGCCTCTACGGGCCTGTACATTTTGGATAAGCGTAGACGATCTCGTAAACTTGTCATGCCATCACCGATCATGAGTCCCGATATGCCAACCTTTTTCCACCAACTCCGAGAATTGCCAATAAGGTGCGCTGAGAATCGGTCAATTGCCGAGCGTTATATCTGAAGTCAAATTCAGCCAAGTATCTTTGGAGATGATGTTTACTGACGTGATGATAAACCCCATTGACACCTCTTTTCAAGAGGCTGAAGTACCAGTTGGGACCTCCCATGCTAAGCATGGTATAGCGGACTGGCAATCATGCCAATGTTTCTTTATAATCCCCAAAAGAAAGGTCCCCTCGAAATAAGACTGGGTATTGCTCTCGATCTTGTTGTCGTAGTCTCCTACCACGTTTCGATCCACCCAGAAGAGCATCCCGTCGAAGATTCCTTTATCCGCTCCCTGCATGGCTTTCAGATACACCTTGCTGCCGCTCTGAATCTCAAAAGGCTTGTAGGAGTATCCCTCTCCCACGGTATTGTAAAAGGTCAGATCTGATCCCAGAGCCGAGGACCCGCTGTCGATATTCAGACCTCCACCCTTCAACCAGTAGTGGCCGGGCCTGAAGAAAACATGGGACCCGCTCTCGATGCTGATCCCGTTACAGTAGGTCCCGGGATCGACGGGTACCGGGTCCTTGGGCTTTCCCTTGCTGCTGGTCTTGAAATCGGTGAAGTCACACCCGGCCGGCACCACCGGATCGGGGAGGTAGGCCAGCGGATCGGCGCCCTTCTGGCAGGGCGTACCGTCACACACACCCAGATTGGGATCCGGGATAACTGTGGCTCCGCTGAGATTCGCCTTTCCGCACACCTGTATCTTGTGCGCCGTCATCGAGGATCCGCTGGTCACGGAGAGCGCCTCGCTGTCGCAGGAGTGGACCTTGACAATACAGTTGGGCGCATAAAGCTCAGAACCGCTGCTCACTTCAAAGGACTTTTCTGACGTTCCGTCCAATACGTGCACGCAGGCCCCGGCCGACATCACCCCGGCGACTGCCCGGGCGCTGACCGTCATCCTGGGGATTCCCAGAACCGGCATGAAATAAGTGGGCATCTCCTCGGTGATGATCATTTCCACGAAATTGCCATCACCCGAGTACTTGCCTCTGGAGGGAGGATTGTTGACGGTGCGGGTTTCGCCCCTGCTTCCATTGAAGCCGTTCTTGGAGGCGTCGTAGAGAGCGTCTTTCGTGACCTCGTCGAAATCCTTCCTTTGGATGGCGTAGGCTCCACCGTAAGCTCCCGCATCGGCGGCCGTTTGCATCACCCGCCGGTACTGGAAAGCGAAGCCAAGGTCGAGGACCAGACCCAGCATCCCGATGAGAGCTGGGAGCAGGAGGGCAACAAGGACTGCCACAACCCCTGAATCCTGGCGGATTTCACTTCGATTCACCTTCATCTTCAACCTCCCGACTCTGATCCCCCGACCCGATGAAAGGCTAGATCCAGTAGCGTAGCTCACAACGAGTGGAAATATTGTGACGATCGATACCAAAATGAGCTTTCCCGGTCACAAGTTTCCTGCGGTTGGTGCTGTTTCCGGTCGGAATCCGGTGCCTTTCGAAACGGATTGGTCTGAATCGATTCGAAGAGGGAGGAATCCCCGGGAGCCGTCAGGCCAGCCCCGCCCCGTCGACAAACATGGCATGCCCGGCCACGAACGAGGCTTTGTCCGAACACAACCACACGGCCGCCTCAGCAACTTCCTCGGGTCGTCCCATGCGACCGATCCTGAGAGCTGCCTTGTACTCCTTGGCCTTCTCCGGATAGAGCGCCTGCTGTTTGTCCACCATCGCAGTCTGAACATATCCAGGGTTGATAGCGTTGACGCGGATATTTCTGGCCACCAGGTCAACCGCCGCCGCTCGTGTCAGCATCGTGACAGCCGCTTTGGATGCTCCGTAAACCGGCAGGTCCGGAGTTCCTGCCTCGCCCGCTACAGAAGAGATGTTGACGATCGATCCCGACCCCTGCTGGAGCATCTGGATGATTTCATATTTCATACACAGCCATGTGCCCCTGGCGTTGGTTGCCATCACGCGATCGTAGTTGGCTTCCGTACACTCATGGATCTTGCCCATCTCTCCCAGGATTCCGGCCACATTGACGGCACAATCCAGCCGGCCGTACTCGTTCACGCATCGTTGGACCAATGCCTCAACTTCGGCGGCTCTGGACACGTCACAGCGGACGGAAATGGCCTCGCCACCAGCGGCCTCGACCAGATTGACGGTCTCGCCTGCCTGCTCCTCCTGCACATCTGCCACGACTACCCTGGCTCCCTCCCGAGCCAGCAGCTGGCAGGTTGCCCGGCCCATCCCCGAAGCACCGCCGGTCACCAGGGCAATTCGGTTATCGAGACTGGCTGCCATGAAAACCTCCTTTGCACGTCGATTGTCAGTTTCTGATTTCATTGTCGCCAATCGTCGTTCTGAATTTCCAGGGATTTCTCTCATCTGAAGGATGCCAACCTTCTATTCAACGATTTGTGCTGTATGGGAACCTGCGACATCTGCCGGACGAGCCCCAGGCGACGATTCTGGCCCCTCGATGGAACCTTCCGGAGTATCGGCATCCGTCTGACGCAGCTCCAGATAGGTCGAGCCACCTCGCAAGCGCTGTACGCTTTTGCTACAATTTCTGTCGACGTATCAAATTCCCTGATCGACCCTTAACGATCGGCGGGCGGGCGGGCCGCGGCGACTCGGCTTTTCAAGGCTGGGCGGAAAGCAGAGATGTTCCAACAAAATGGCGAAAGGCGTAAAGAAAGCAGGGTCAACATGAGTGTGCCGTGTCTGCTGACCTGGGAGGGCCAGAGCCTCAACGGACGAACCAGCAATCTCTCGCAGGGAGGAGCCTGCATCGCTCGAACGTTGACGCTTCCTCCCCAGGGGGCCAGGGTTCAGCTCACGCTTCTCTGGAACGGCGCACAACGTCTCATCGGCTGCGTACCCTATTGTGTTCCGGCTGATGAAGCCACCGGGGCTCCCGGGAGGTTCGGGGTAGAGTTTGATGGATCGGGAAGAAATGCCCGTTTCCGTAAGCTTTTCGCCGCCCAGGCCTGAGTCGACAAAAAACACCCCCCCTTTCAAGGCTTCCAGTAAGCCTCAGAAAATACGTTGTTTAACGGTTACTGATGTTAGAATGTGACGCCTACCGGGAGGGGTTGAGGATCCAACCAGGATTTGATAGCGCTATTCTTTGCCCATGCGCCGCCTGCGAATGCGTTTCAAGGCCAACTCGCCCGAATTGAGATTGTGCTCTTATGGTGACCGGCGCAAGTCCGGTGTCCCTGGACTTTGCCAGATCACCGATGTGAAGGAAGTCTGACAGTCAAGGAGGTCCAGAGGAATGTTCAGGATTCAGACCTTGATCCTGGCCATGAGTATCATGCTGGTTTCCCCGGCTGTCCTCACAGCCCAGCCCACCGATGAAGTCGCGGCCCTTAAGAAGGAAATGGCAACTCTGAAAGAGCAGCAGGAGGCCATCAAGACCCGGGTCGGGATCCTTGCGAGAGATCTCCAGGAAATGAGGAAGCAGCTGAGTTCATCCGGAGCTCCAACGGCCCAACAACAGCCGCAGGAAGTGGGGAGTTTGAGAGAAGGCCAGGCCGCAATCAGAAAAGAGCTTGGGGACATCAAGAAGCTGCTGAGTTCAACCCGGACTCGAGCGGCCGCACCCCGACAACCAACCGTGAGTCTGAAGGGGCAGCCCTTTAAGGGCTCTGAAAAGGCAAAGCTGGTCATGGTGGAATTCTCCGACTACCAGTGACCGTACTGTGCCAAGTTCGTCCGTGAGACGGCTCCACAACTAGAAGAGGAATTCATCAAGACCGGCAAGGTGACCAAGTATTTCTTCGACCTCCCATTAACGTCGATCCACAAGAATGCTTTCCCAGCGGCGATTGCAGCTAACTGCGCCGAGCGTCAGGGTCGGTTCTGGGAAATGCATGGCAAGCTCTTCGAGAACCAAAAAGCTCTGGCTGTCCCGGATCTACAATCCTATGCCTCGGAACTCGATTTGGACATGCAAACTTTCAATAAGTGCCTCGGCGAGGAAGCCATTGCCAAACAAATCCGCTCCGACATGCGCACTGCAGCTCGAGTTGGCACTTCGGGAACACCCCATTTCTGGATCGGCTTGCGGGATGAAAAAGACCCGAGTCAAGCCAAACTCCTGGTCAATCTAAGGGGTATGAAGTCGTTGGACGACTTCAAGGCGGTGTTCGAGAATCTGGAGTCCGAGGGGAACTAGCCTCAGGTTCGACTTTTCTAAGGGCAAGCCGCCCTGACTTTTGGTGATGGGGTTAGCCACTGAGTCGGCTCAATTGAAGCTGCGAGGAGGAGGTTCAATGCTACACAAGAGGTTCAATTTCGTGCCTGGAGTCTTGCTTTTTGCAACAATCTTCGGACATGTGGCCGTAACTGCTGTCGCGATGCAGTCTGAGACCGGCCAGAAACGACGGGTCTTTTATGTGCGGCAGACGGTTGGTCACGACACAAATGACGGACGGTCAGCGCAAACCGCTTGGGGGAGCATCTCGAAACTGTCGACGCTAGAAGCCGGCGACACCGCAATTGTCGGGCCTGGTCTCTACAGAGAAATGGTCCTGGTACGAAACAGTGGGACGGCCGAAGCACGGATTCGATTCATTGCGGACAGCGCGGGCCGTTATACCGGAGACCCTCCAGGGATTGTAATGATCACGGGTGCGGATCCCGTGGATGAGCGCCTTTTTGAAGCTCATTCTGAGCCAGGCGTCTATGTTTTCAAGCTTTCTGATCCAAGACGACACGTTCTCAGTGTCGTAGAAATGGACGGAGAACAGTATCGCTATACGCGGGCGCGGGACACGAGACTGCACTTGATCGAAAAACTCTCGGAACTGGAGGTTGTTTTCCGTACACCCTCGAGTTTCTTTTACGACAAAGAGGGTCGAGCGGTTTTTATTCACACGAGCGACGGCAAGTCGCCCATGGAGCACGAGATTGAGTTCATGCACCGGGGCGCCGGGATCTCGATGTCAGGCCCGCACTTTGTTTCGGTGATTGGGTTTACCTTCCGCCACATGGGCGATGCCGGAATCAACTTCTTCAGAGGCTCTGGAGACGGAATCGCAATCAACAACACATCATACGGAAATCGTCAGGGCATTCGAGTCTACGATGCGCCCAATGTCCTGGTCATGGGAAACACGCTTTTTCGGAATGACAACTGCGGTGTCTACTTCGCAAGAGGATCCACACAAGGTTGGGCCATTGGAAACATCTTGTACGAGAACATTAAGGGTGTCCGCTGGAGTAGCGATTCGGTGAACGGATTGTCCATCAACAACCTGATTTTTGACAACCACGAAGCCGGTATCGCAGTTGAAAGCGGTGCCTATGCTGTTCTTTCTGGGAATACAGTTGTGAACAACACGAAATATCAGCTCTTAGTGGGGGCTCGTGGTGCTGGCTACTTATCGGAGGGGAACTGCTTCCTCAGCTCAGAACAACAGTTGACCGCAGACCTTTTTCAAACGCAGCATCACAAGTCTCTTGCCGAGTACCAACGGAGCTTCCAACAGGATTTGAGTTCTCGCGAGGGAGAATGCGGCTCCCTTCCGACAAAGATTGATGTCCGGGAGCTTCATTCCAAAACGACCTCCTACGTGGAACATGCGCGCAAGATCCTCAACGTAGAGCCGTGACACTCAGCGATATCTACATGACGAGGGTTGCTGAGGACACTAAGACCTTCGGCGTTCTTGGCGCGGATTCAAGGAAAAAGGGTGAACCTACAACCTATCAGGATTGCGGCCCTTCCCCGATCTGGACACGATAGTTGAAGATCCCTTCGGTTCTTCGACTCGTGTCGGCTTTTTGAGTTGTGGCCCTCGTCTTGATCTTGACTACCCGGTAACCCAAATCCCGATATTTTCCTTTCAAAAGGCTATTGGCTCGCTTGAGTTGAGCCCACTGGGCAAGGTTTCCAGGTTTAGGATAAAGCTCCCCAATCTCTTCCTCCGAGAACCGGGTGTTCCCCTGGATCTCGATCTGACCGATCCGAAACAGGACTCCCTCGACGACCGAAACATCCACGGTCCACGGCTCGCCCTCCGAGACATCGGTTCGAGGCACCGAGACCTGGACTGAGACCTTGGCAAAGCCTCTCTCCTGGTAAAAGGACCGGATCTGCTCCCGGTATGATCTCTCAGCAGCACAGCCAATCCCAGCAACGCCAGCCAAATTGCCCAACTGAACCTGCCGGTATCCATTATTCTCCACCACCTTGAACCAGCCTGGAAGCCAAACAGAAAAAAGGGGCCGGGCGCACAAAGCGCCCGGCCCCTGGCATGGGCTCAGTTAAGGCGACGCACGGTCAGCGTCACTCGATGTGGACCGTGTCGGAACCACCGGTATCCGACCAGACCACCACCCGGCGTCCGTCCAGGTCGACAGGAGTATCCAGAATGAAGCGGAAGCGACGAGTACGATACTCATCCATCAGCTCCATGTCGACGAACGGATCAATGGGCTCAAGAAGGCCCGCGTCGCTTCCGTCTACCGAAATCCACATCGTCTCACAGGTGTCGCATTTGGCCTTGACGTACAGCCGGTCGCGTCGGTCCGAATAGCGGGCCCGCTTGATTTCAACCGAATCCGGCTCGTCTTCCGGCTCAGGGAAATGGATCGGCACTGGCGGAACGGCATCCACTCCCAGAATCTGCAGCCACAGGGCCACAAGGCTGCTGGAAGAACCGTTCTCTTGCAGCGAACCCGGCACTTCGTAGTCCACCACTTCGAACCAGAAACAACCGGAACGGCCACCCTGCAGGTTGGCATTGGTCCGGCCGTCGTCGTAGTTCATGCTGATATCGCTGTCGTAAACGACCGCCTTGCACCTCCTACCGATCATCTGCTTCAGCTCAACGTTGCGCATGGGCACGACGCCGATAATCTTATCCAGGCAATCCTGGGGCAGCGTACCGAGATGGAATCGCTCGAACCATTCCTGAGTGCCGGCGCCGGGACCGGAAGGACAGCCTTTTCCTGCGCCATCCTTGTACTCGATCACTCTCGGCAGCGCGAACCAGCCCTCGTCGTCCACCTCGCCAGTCGGCAGCAGCACGAAACAGCCATCCTTGCCAGGAGTACCTTCGCACTCCTGGTTCCAGACGAAGGGCGGATTGCCCTCCTCCGTGGGCAGCTGAATACCGTTAACCACGCCCTGGTCGTTGACGAGTTTTTCAGGCAACGGACCGAGGTCGCCAGCCGCATCTTCGATGGTCTCGAAGTCGTTGTCGATTCCTTCCTCGTCGATAATCACCAGGCAGCCCTCACACTCAGGTGGTGGGTCAGCGCGGTCGACGCACTCACCCGTACCCGGATCGCACTCCTGACACACCTCGTCCTCACACGTCACCTCGAGGTGCAACTGCTCACAGTTTCCAAAGCCGTCACAACCGGCTGTCGTGTACTCGTTACCATCTTCATCCGTGCACGGCTCGCTCCCATCCACGAAGATGTGGTCCTGGTCGCAGGCTCCCACACCGTCACAACCGGCAATCGTGCACACGTTTCCATCAATATCATCACAGAGATCACTGTTTGCCGCGGTCATGTGAAGTGGGTCGCAGGCTCCCAGGCCGTCGCAGCCTGGCGTCGCGCACTGCGGATCCGCCGGATTGGCGGGGTCACACGGCGTACTGTCGGGCAGCATGTGGTTCTGGTCGCAGGCTCCCTCGCCGTCACAACCCGCAATCGTGCACACGTTTCCGTCAGTATCGGTGCACGTGTCGCTGTCCCCAAAGTTGGTTTGCACACATGTTCCTCCCGTTGGGTTCGGACAGTTGCCGGTGCCGGCGCCCGTGCAACAGGGATCCGGCGTCCCCGGCCCGGTACACGCCGAATTATCCAGCGAAACTTGGTCACAGGCTTGGGAGAAACACTCCTCTTGGACACAAGTCGGACAGAAGGTAACCCTCGACTCATCCAAGTTATCACTATTAAGTCCGCTTTCCTCGCAGGTACCAGTCATCCTGATCGACTGATCGGTATTGAGTGGAGTAGCGCCGGCGCCCTGGTTTTGCACGACGAGGTTCAATTCCACGGTGCACGTTTCGTTCACTTCCAGCTCGAGCTCCCCGCTCGGCCCACTACCCCCTATGAAATGGAACTCGATGTTGAAAGGGTCAACAACACACGTGCCGGTGCCGGCGCCCGTGCAACAGCTAAACGGCGTCGTCGCCGCCGTACACGACGCATTCGCTTCCTGAAGTACTTCGAGGGTACCGGAGGAATCGCTGAGGGTGCAATCTGCACCGAGCGCCGCCGAGGAGACCTGGTAGATTACCGGCTGGGGAGTGCCGCCAGCACCCACGTCGCCGGTGCACGAACCGAATGTAATGCTTTCACAGGCCGGGGACAAAAACACCGTATCGGTCAACATCTGATCCGGGCCGCCGAATTCGTCCTCCGTTAAGGGGCCATTCCTCAGAATGATCTCGTAGGCCACGACATCAAGTGGTATTCGGTGTTGGGAATCATCGTTTGGAAAGTTAGCCGCCATTTCTCACCGATGGGACCTGAAAAGGCCGCCCTGTTTGGTATAAAGCGTTTGACGAGAACGACTTCAAAGCCAAACGGAGGCGGCCCTTATGAGAACAGAGTGTAAACAAGCCAGGTTCGAATTTCACGGACTATTTCAACGCAAAGTGCAGGCGCGGTTCGACGGCGGGAAGATCACCTCCGATGCAGGGGTGCTGCTGTTGCGAGAGGTCGAGAGGGGGACGGGTCTGATCGCCGGACTGGCTGAGTGTTTCAGGGATCACCGGGATCCGCGGTTGATCGAACACACGGTCGAGGAGTTGTTGGGGCAGCGCATCTACGGACTCTGTCTGGGGTACGAGGATCTGAACGATCATGATCAGTTGCGCACCGATCCGATGCTGGCGGTGGCGGTGAATAAGGCCGATCCGTTGGGGGAGAGGCGGCGGCAGGCCTCAGATCGGGGGAAGGCGCTGGCGGGCAGGTGTACGCTGAACCGGTTGGAGTTGACCGGCGCCGAGGTCGATGAGCAGGAGCGGTACAAGAAGATCGCGATGGACCCGGACCGGATCGACGGCTGGATGGTGGATGCCTTCGTGGAGTCCCACGAATCGGCGCCCGAGGAGATGGTGCTGGATCTGGATGCGACCGACGACCCGATCCATGGCCAGCAGGAAGGCCGGTTCTTTCACGGTTACTACCGCCACTACTGTTATCTCCCGCTGTACATCTTCTCGGGGGAGCATCTGCTGTGCGCCCGGTTGCGGTGTTCCAATATCGATGGGGCCGCGGGATCGGTGGAGGAACTGGAACGGATCGTCGGCCGGATTCGGCAGAGCTGGCCGGAGGTCTCGATCGTCATCCGGGCCGACTCGGGCTTTTGCCGGGATGACTTGCTCCGCTGGTGTGAAGACCATCACGTGGATTACGTGATGGGGTTGGCCAACAATGATCGGCTCAAGTCAGAGAGCGCCGAAGCGATGACTCAGGCCGAAGCCGAGTTCAACGCCACCGGGCGACCGTCGCGGGTGTTCAAGGATTTCCGCTACCGGACTCGCCACAGTTGGACCTCGGAGCGACGCGTCGTCGGCAAGGCCGAGTTCCTGGACAAAGGCGCCAATCCCCGATTCGTCGTCACCTCCCTGTCGCCGGAACGCCTGGGGGCCCGCGCGCTCTACGAAGACTTCTACTGTGCGCGGGGCGACATGGAGAACCGCATAAAAGAACAGCAGTTGGGTCTGTTCGCCGACCGGACCAGCGCGGCAACGATGCGCGCCAATCAACTCCGGCTGTATCTGTCCTCCGCCGCCTACATGCTCATGCACGCCTTGCGTCGTCTCGGACTGAAGCAGACCCCCCTGGCTCGTGCTCAGTGTCAGACGATTCGCTTGAAGCTCCTGAAGATCGGCGCCCAGGTCCGCCTCACGGTCCGCCACGTCTGGATCTCCATGTCGGAAGCCTATCCCTACAGCGAGGTCTTCGCTGCCGTCGTTCGAAACCTCCAGGCCATTCCTCTGCGCTGCTGAGGTCTGTCCCGATCAAACGCCCCCAAAAACGAAATCGTTCCATCGCTCCGGCCGAGCTCTGCCTGAATACATTCCGTCACGCTCTTCCGAACCCGAAAAACGCTCCATTCACGACCATCCACACCACCGCATCACTCGACCTGGACCGGATCGATAGCGAAACTCTCAGAAAACCGTTCCGGCCTGCCAAAATCACCTTCATTTCCAAATCGGTGATCTATGCGGGTTAGGGGAGATTTCGCCGTCACATTGCTGACCATACGCCGGCGACACCGAGGCGAAGCCCAGTAGCACAATTGCCAGTGCCGACGCCTTGAGAATCGATCGCATAGCGCGAACATTGAGAATCCTACAGATACAGTCAGCGACGGTCCCGCTACAGTCAATCATGGTCTGAACTCTCCCTGGACGAAACAGGTACAAAGGAAGATTTCTAGGAAATGCCTCGGCTCCTATTTCTTTCCTGCTCGACTAAACTTGTCCTGAGAAATTGCCTCTCTGGATCTGGCGGGGGGATAAGAAGACTCTAAACAGCTGAATTCCTGAAGGATGCCTCTCTAAGCCTCTTCAACCAATCCCTTAAGGGTTAAAATGCTAGCCAACTGTGACAGGGACCACAATAGAAAAGCATCAAATTGAAGCGAAAAGATATTCTCTGCGCTTTTTCATATCAAATACAATCGAATTAGATCGAATAGAAACGAACCAGGTCTCCGACTGGGAGGAAACCTGAGTCAAATTTCCGCCGGGCTGGAAAACAGAACCGCGGGCGCAGGCCGCGGCTGGGTTGTGGAATCGATGCACCACTCAGCCCTCGCTGGCGCTCAGCTTCCACCCTCCGCCTACTCTTTGTTTGGGGGTGGGGGTTCCATGACGATTTCGACCCATTCCATCTGACCTGCCCGGAGCGAGACCCGACGGTTGGTCTTCTGCCGGCCAGGAGCCTTGATAGAAAGAGTGACAGGGCCTGGCCAGAGGTCTCGGAATTGAAAGGAACCGTCTTGAGACTGTACCGACTGGGAGAGCACAGGTCGGCGCCCCGAAAATTGCAGGGACAAGGTGAAGGAGGTCACAGGCAGGCCGTTCGCATCCGTAACTCTGCCCTGCAGCCCGCCGCCAGTTTCAATGAAAAGGTGGATTTCCGGCTGGTAGCTCTCTACCAGGCGCAACTCGGTCATGCCTTGACCACTTCGAAAGGCGTCGGCGTAGATCCAGAAAGGATACTGTTTGGCATAAAAGCGACCGTCTTCCGTCCTCAGCACCCAGTGTGCTCGGTGCTCCATCGACTCCCCATGAACACGAGCATCCTCGATCTCACGGCCGCTCCGGTCCAGGACCCGAACCGAAAAGAACTGGTCGCCTTTGAGCGTGAACCGGGCAGAGGTTCCCCGTTGCAGCTGAATCCGCCGACTTTCCCTTCGGTAACCGGAAGCTCTGACATCAACATAGGCCCAAGGCATGGGCGTGGTCTGCATACGGAAGCTCCCCTGGTCGTCGGTCTTGACGCTGTTGAGGATTCTTTCAGAACCAATGCGGACGAGGGCCCCGGCCACGGGCCGTTCGTCCTGGTCTACGACCATGCCCCAAAAATCCACGACCTGATCCACTTCCTCGATCTGGAGCTGCACCGGGGGGTTTGTGCCGGGCACGAGCGTCAGTAAGGGAGTCGTGCCGGGAGAATGGGGTCTTTTTACCGCCTTAAGGGTATAAGATCCTGGTTCGAGCAGTCTCAAAAAGGAGCCGTCGGCCTGGCTTTGAGCCGACGGGAGCGGATTCCGCCTAGCCCGCCGATGATCCCCACCCTGAGGCAGGCCGACAGAAATCTGGGCACCGGCAACCGGCCTGCCGTGCTGGTTGACAACTGACCCTTCGAGCACGGCCGCCTCCGTCAACTCCACCTGTGTTCTCAGCTGCGCCCTCCCGGCAGGGACCTGGAGATCGAAAGCTTCCGGCAGGAAGCCGGACTTGTCGATCTCGACCCGGTACACACCAGCCATCAGGCGCGACGTAGCCACGCCGGAGAGGTCGGTGAACCCCTCGGAAAGAAAGTCCATTGTTGGCTGGCTCACACGAACCTCAGCATGCTCTACTGCCGTGCCGTCGGAGCGATCGGTGACCACGATCTCAAGTTTGACTTCATCTGACCAGGAATGCTTCCTGAGTGCGAGACGTGACGGGTCCCTATCCGCGAGGTCGCCCAGGCTTGACCGGCGGGCAGCAGGCGGTGGCCGTCGCGCAACGGGGTTTCCTCCGACTGGTCGCTCGACGTTCGATTCCTTAACCAGGTTGCCTCCACCGGGATCACAGCCTCGTCCCTGGAAAAGAAAGATCAGCAGTGCTCCAGAGCAAAGGGCCGTGAGCAGCCACCATCGTCGCATGAGGTCATTTTAGTCAATTTGGCGCAATCATCACCAACTCTGGGTGGACAAGGCGCACCGGCCGACTCTCTAATCCTCCCCCGAATCTTTTTCCGGTCCGGCCCAGGACCAGCCGGCAACTGGAAGTCCGTCTCTCTTGCGGTATCCCTTCGAAATGCTTTCGATCTTTCCCTCGTTGTCGATCAGCACGAAGGTGGGGGTCCCGCTCACCCCGTAAGCGACGAACGAATGGCGAAACTCGTCTGTTGCCACAAGTCCGGGGAATGGCCCCTGGTATTTCTGGAAGAAGGCCTCGAGCTTTTCAGCCGGCTCATCTGCGATGGCGATGACCGGCATGTCTCGCGCCTTTTCAAAGGCGCTGATCTCGGGTAGGGCGGCCTTGCAGGGACCGCACCACGTTGCCCAGAAAAACAGAAGGGCCGGACCACCCTTTGTGGGCTCCGCCGGCAAAGTGCCTCGAAACGACTGCAATTTGTCTAAGAGTGGCGCTGCGCTGCCCTCCTTGGGCGGGCCCGGCAATTCAGGCATCTGGCGGGGGTAAGGCCTGGGCGTGAGGCTGACCTGAATCCGCTCGTCGTCTCGCCGCACCACGAGAGTCTGTGGCTTTCCGATGGGCGCTATCATGACCCATTCCCGAATCCGCTGGGCCTCGGTGAAAGGTTCACCTGGAGGGCCGAGAATGATGTCGCCCTGAACCAGGCCCGCTTCCTGCGCAGCAGAGTCCTCATAAACTCCGATCACCGAGACGGCCCCGGTCTGCAGCGACAACGTGTCTCGGAGGTCCGGGCTGACCGCCCTGAATCGGATGCCCATCCAACCGGGCAGGGCTGCCTCGGCGAGCTTGAGCTCTTCCTTATAAGAAGGAAAGGGCTCGGTGTCGAGAGAAGAAGCCGGCAGCTCCTGCGACCGGGTCAGTGTGAACTCTTCGCAGGCAACCAGGGCTTCGTAGGCCTGGCGCTGGGAGGCCGCGGCCTGTCGGGCGAGATGGACCCGCCCGGCGATCCCGATGAGAGTGAAACGCATGCGAACTATCACCCCCTGGCGCACTTCCATCCTGTAGCTCGCCTTTTGAGTCGCCTCGGCCTTCTCCCGGAGCAGGTCCATCCGGGCTGCCGTTTCGGTGTCGTTTCGAGTGTGATCTGCAAGCTCCACCAGCAGCTCTCCCGCCAGCGGTTGAGCTTCTCCGGCCGCCAGGGCAGCCTGGTCGAATTGAGCATCCCGGTGCGGGTTGTAGAGGAGGAAACGGCGCAGATTCTCGCGGTTGAGAGCTCGTTGGGCCGCCTTTCACGCTTTGCTGTATGCCTCGAACTGCTGGCCCACCTGCGACAAGGTCTCCGGCTGCCGGTCCAGCTCGGAAAGGAAACGGGGACTGAAATCGCCGAAAGCGGTTCCCATCCGATCCAACAGGCGGATCTCAGGCTCCCAGGCGCCCTTGTTCTGCCAGGCCTGGTGCAGAAGCCGGTCCACCAGCGACTCGAACTCCTCACTGAGCCGGCCCGCCTCAGCCCTCAGGATCGCCTCCAGATAAAGATCGGATGTCTTGAGCGGGACATCAGGCGCGTGGTCCGTGACCAGCACCCGACTGTGCGCTTCGTCAAAACCCGGGGCCGTTCCCAGTGCCTGGAGGAATCGAAAGGAGTGGCCCACGTTATCCTTGTCGCGATTCTCGGCGTAACATCCGTAGGCGCGTCGGTCCGCCGTGGTGGAAAAAAAGCCACAGATGTTGCCACGGGGCAAGTCGTCCCCGGGCCCATACATCAGGTTGGCGAAAGCACCGGAATAGCACTGGGACATCAACGCTACGACGCTCACATTAGGATCCAGCATGGCCATCAGCTCTGTCAGCTCCGCCACCGTCAGATCTTCCTCTTTTCCCCACAGAGTGATCGTGTTATCCGATGGACCGTTTTTGCCTTTCCTTCCGTGGTCAGTGACGTAGAGGACCAGGGTGTCACCCCGGCGCAATCGGCTACCTTTCGTCCGAAACCAGCGCAGGACGCTTGCTTGTGTCGCCGGTCGCAGCGTGGCGCCGCTGATCTCCGAGTTCTCGTACCTGATCCGGTTACGCAAGGGCCTTTCCAGACGAGTCCCGGACAGTCGCCAGAACTCGCGCTCCGCCTGGACTTCCCTGATGGCCAGGTCGGCACCAGGGTCGGACCCGTCCGCACTCAGGATTGTGATGTGGCTGTTCTGAACACCCCTCTCGAGCAGGAGTTCATTTAACTGCCTGAGGTGCAGCAGGTGGGACTGATAGTTCAACCGTGGACTGCCGCCGCCGTTGATCATTAAAACGTGAGTTCGAGCGCCGCTCTCCTCCTTCTCTCCCCACAGGGGCGTCGCGCACCAGCTCGCAAGCAGGCACAAGGAGCCGACCCACACCCCGCACGACCAGGGAGAACATTTGTGACGCGGGGAATCCATGGCAACAGGATATCATCCGGGCGTTTCCAGGCCGGAGGCCCGTGAACGGGAACGCCGAAGCCCCTGAGGGTTGTGACCGCGGACACTGCTTTCTATAACGACCTGGATGTATTAATGAGTGCGGAAAGCCCAGGCCCACGCGGCTGGGTCTTTTCAGCAGGCGCCCCGTGCGTTCCGGGGGGAATGCCGGGGCCGCCTCCTCTCAGAAGGCCACCCGGAATCTGCAAGAGGCGCTTTTTTCTATTGTCTCTCCAGCACCTGACAGCCACTTGAGGCAGCATCCGGGTCTCCCAGCACATCGAGTTTGACTCCCTCACCGGCTGGTCACATAAGGCGAACTTCCGAGGACTGGACGCTCTCCCTGGCTTAGTCGTCATTTGACTTTAGGCAGAATCTCTCAGATCATTGTCTCGCTCTTCGGCAGGGCCGCGGTTCCGGAGGCGACCAGGACAGATGAAGATCAGGTTCTTCCGCGGTAAACCACTGGTAATAATGGAATTACTGAGCCACAACATTCTGATCGTGGGGGGTGGCGGCGCCGGTTTGCGGGCAGCGATCGCGATTGGTGAGGAGAACCCGAACCTGAGCGTCGGCGTCGTTTCAAAAGTGTACCCGATGCGCTCGCACACGGTCTCGGCAGAAGGAGGGGCGGCGGCGGTCATCAAACCCAACGACAGCCTGGACGAGCACGCCTACGACACCATATCCGGGGCCGATTGGATGGCCGACCAGGACGCGGTTGAGGCTTTTGTCAACGAAGCGCCCGCAGAGATGATTCAGCTGGAACACTGGGGATGCCCCTGGAGCCGGGAGCCGGACGGCAGTGTGGCGGTACGGCCCTTCGGCGGCATGAAGATCGAGCGAACCTGGTTCGCCGCCGACAAGACAGGGTTCCACATGCTCCATGCGCTCTTCCAGACGGCGCTGAAGTTTAACAACGTGACCCGCTACGACGAGTGGTTCGTGACCCGGCTGCTGACTCACGACGGGCGCTGTCAGGGCGTGGCGGCTCTGGAACTGCGCAGCGGGCAGATTCGGCCGATCGCCGGCAGGGCGGTCATTCTCTGCACCGGGGGAGGAGGACGCATATTCCCCTTTACGACCAACGCGGCCATCAAGTCCGGCGACGGAATGGCGCTGGCCTACCGGGCCGGCGTTCCCCTCAAGGATATGGAGTTTGTCCAGTACCACCCCACCGGCCTGCCGGGGACGGGAATCCTCATTACCGAGGCCTCACGCGGTGAAGGGGGCATTCTGGTCAACAAGGACGGATACCGTTATCTTCAGGACTACGACCTGGGGCAGCCGCTTGACGTCAGCGATCCGGAACATCCCCGCAAGAGGTCTATGGAGCTGGGGCCCCGCGACCGCCTCTCTCAAGCCTTCGTCAAGGAACGGGAGCAGGGCCACACGATTGAAGGTCCCTACGGCGACTATGTGCATCTGGACATCCGTCACATGGGCGAGAAGAAAATCAACAAGAAGATTCCCTTCGTGCGTGAATTGTGCCGTAACTATGTAGGGATCGACCCTGTAGACGAGTTGATCCCGGTGCGCCCCGTCGTTCACTACATGATGGGTGGTGTGCACACCAACACCGACGGAGAGACTCCACTCTCCGGACTGTTTGCGGCCGGCGAATGTGCCTGTGTCAGTATCAATGGGGCCAACCGACTCGGTTCCAACTCGCTCACGGAACTCCTGGTTTTCGGGGCGCGTGCAGCGCGCGCGGCCGTGCGCTTCGCTGCCGCGCACGAGAGCGTCGCAGCCCAGGAACTGCGCATTCAGGCCGAGACCGAACAGGGACGACTTCGAGAACAGTTTTTTCAACCCGGGCGGGGAAATGAAACCATTGCCGGACTGCGTGCGGAACTGAACCAGACCATGGAAAGTGGCGCCGGTATCTATCGAACCGAGGGTTCGCTGCGAGATACCTGCAATCAGCTTCGGGAACTGCATGAGCGATTCCGGCAGGTCGAACTGGCCGACCACAGTTTGACTTTCAACACAGAGTTGACGGCCGCCCTGGAACTGGAGTACATGCTTGACGTCGCCGAAGCAGTGGCCCACAGTGCCCTCCAACGGACCGAATCGAGAGGCTCCCACCAGCGAACGGATTGTCCCCGGCGGGATGACGAGAACTTTCTCAAGCACTCATTGGCGTATCAGACCCAGAGCGATCCGCGTATCGAATATCTGGACGTGGTCGTGACTCGCTGGCCTCCCGGAGAACGAAAGTACGGCAGTCCAGCCGGTGGGGAGGGGCCGGAAGCGAAGTAGTGGAAGGAGGGGTGCAGACCACCCGGTGAGCTTATGCCAGAAAAGACAGTGACTCTCGAAGTCTTTCGCTATCAACCTGAAGTGGAGGACCGTCCCCGTTACCAGAAGTACGAGGTTCCCTTCCAAAAGGACTGGGTCGTGCTCGACGCGTTGAATCACATTAAGGACCAGATCGACGGAACGCTGTCCTATCGCTGGTCCTGCCGGATGGGTGTTTGTGGAAGCTGCGGCATGATGGTCAATGGCGACCCCAAGCTCACCTGTGCCACTTTTCTGCGTGACTATTATCCGCACCCGATTCGTGTTGAACCGCTCAACTACTTCCCCGTGATCCGGGATCTCATCATCAACATGGAGGACTTCCTGCACAAGCTCGGCGAGGTGCAGGCGTGGTTGATCCCCAAAGAAGAAAAGGCGATTGAGGAGGGTGAGCACACCCAGACACCTGCTGAACTGGCCCGCTACAAACAATTCAGCATGTGTATCAACTGCATGCTCTGCTACGCCGCCTGTCCCGTGTACGGGATGAGTCCGGAGTTTCTGGGACCGGCTGCTATCGCTCTGGCGCAGCGCTACAATCTGGACTCGCGGGACGGCGGCGCTGAGAGTAGAGCCGAGGTGATCTTTCAGGACAAGGGCATCTGGGAATGCACCTTTGTGGGCGACTGTACCCGGGTCTGTCCGAAAAACGTCGATCCGGCCGGGGCCATCCAGCAGGCCAAAGTCACCCACACCAGGCAATGGATGAAGGAAGTCTTGATGCCGTGGGGAAAGGGCTAGTGCCAGGTAAGCAAACGAAGGAATACCTGCGCCCCATGCCCGCTACCTGGTGGCTCAGGCGCAGGACCTACTTCCTCTTCATGGTTCGTGAGCTGACTTGTGTGGCGGTTGGAGGCTACGCTGTATTGCTCCTGATTCTGGCGGCTTCAGCCCACGACCGTGATTCGTTCCACGCCCTTTTTGTGTGGCTGCAGAAATCTCGGCTCGCTCTCATGCTGCACGCGGTCGCATTGCCGATGGTCGTGTATCACAGCGTCACCTGGTTCAATCTTACGCCCAAAGCCATGGTCGTCTGGCGAGGGGAAGAACGTGTGAGTCCACTCCTGATCGCCGGCTCGAACTATGTCGCGTGGCTGGTTGTATCGCTGCTGATCGCCTGGATTGTGCTGGGGTAAAGCCAATGGCCAAATCAAACGAACCGGCCTTCTGGTCGTTGTTCTCCGCCGGAGGGGTCGTGGCCGCCCTCTTCGTCCCTGTCAACCTTTTCCTCACCGGTTTGGCTGTGCCGGCCGGCTGGATCCCCGAAGACGAGCTGCTGTCCTTGATCCGACATCCCCTGACACGATTGTATCTGTTCGTTCTCATTTCACTTCCGCTCTTCCACTGGGCCCACCGTTTTCGTTATGCAGCGGCTGACATCGGCCTGAAGGGCCTGGGTGTGGTCCTGCCGGTGGGGTGCTACACAGCGGCGATCGTGGGCACCGTCGCAGGACTTTTTCTGCTCCTGCGGCTCTAGCAGTCCGTATCTGGACTCCTCCTGTCAAGGGTCCTGTTCATTTTTTCGAATTCAGCTGATCTGGGCCCTGGCGACGAAACTCGGATGCTGGGTTGAAGCCAGGAGTTTCGCTGCAGGTCCAGAATCGCTATCGGATCATCTTCTCCTCCTTGGGTCTCTGGCATGAAAGCATCGACTTTTTGCGATTCAGTGTGGACTGCAGTCGTATCTCCGGCCTCTTAGTGGAGCTGTGTTCTGGCTCCGGGCCATGATGAATATGCGCGCGTGGGGCGCCTATCGTGGTGACGGCCATCGAGTGGCCAAGGCTGCTATCGGCGTGTTCCCCGCGCCGGTCTGACCGGTTCGCCATCAGTTCGAATCCTCTCATGCAGTTCCCAGGGAAAGATCTTGACAAATCTTTTATCGCTTAAGCTCGCTGGGGTTCATAGGCGGCGTCACGGGTGGAAACGGCCCAGAGTAGACGGGCCAGCTTATTGGCCACAGCCACTGCCGCTTTGTTGTGCCCCCGTCGTTTTTCAATCTCCAAACCCCACCTGTGCAAACGGTCTGGCCGCTGCTTGGACTTGGCCGTCCACAAGACCGATCGCCCACCGTGGATCAAGAGAGTGCGCAAATAGATGTCCCCTTGCTTGCTGATGCACCCGAGTCGACGCCGCAGACCGCTGGAGTGCTCCCGCGGTGTCAAGCCCAGATAACTGGCAAAGTGTCGTCCCGAATCAAAGCGCCTCAGATCTCCCACAAAACCGGCCACCGCTGTGGCTGTCAGCAATCCCACCCCGGGGATCGACTGCAGTTGTTCAATCGCAACACTCTGTCGCGATAGCGCTTTCAGTTTCCTTTCGATCCGATCGATTCGCCCCTCCAGCTCTCTGACTTCCAGACAGATCTCCTCCAGCACCGATCGGATCCCATTCGGAATCTCCACTTCTGCATCTTCGATCCATCCTCGCACCCGCTCCACGGCCTGGCAGGCTCCAACGGGAATCGTCAAACCGAATTCCCGTAGAATGCCCCGCATCGTATTGATCCGTGCCGTGCGGGTGCGCATCCATGCCGTCCGCACCCGATGTAAGGCGGTCAACTGCTGCTGCGATTCATTTTTGATCGGAACCGGTCGAATGGCACTGTTGCGGTGGGCTTCCAACAACCCTTTCACATCACTGCGATCCGTCTTGTTGCGTAACACGTACGGCCGGACGTAGGCTGGCGGCAGCAGCACAACTTCGTGCCCCAGTTCCCGGAATCGCCGGCCCCAGTAGTGAGCCGAACCGCAGGCTTCCATCAGAATCGTTGCCCGTTGTTGCTTGGCCATGAACCTCAACAACCGAGCTCGACCCAGGCGATGCGTCTTCTCCATCCGACCAGGCTGCTCGGAAATCCCAATCTCAAAGACCGACTTTGCCAAATCCACTGCGATTGTTCTATGCTTCATTTCAGACTCCTCCTGATACAGTTAAAAACTTTGGCTCTGGCACTTTAGATGCCGTCTAAGCCTAAAGGAGGAGTCCATCTCATCATGGTGACGATTGACGCGCTGACCCTGGCTCAGAACTTATGGCGAGCTGCACTGGTAGCCTAGTTCTTCCAGGAGTTCTCCCATGATCTTCTCAGCAATGGCTCGCTCCTCATCCGTCAGTTCCTTTTCCCATTTTCCAACCGACCGGACGGGACTCGCAGAAGTTCCGTGAACCTCAAAGAGCTCCCTGGTCCGGCGGCTTCGCATTCGCTGATTGCGACGAATGAGGCCTTCGACGTCCTCCCCAAGAAAGTCAAAAACAGAGAGAAGAGCGTTCTGTTCGTTGGCAATGAGGTCTTCGTAGCGAACTTCCCGGTAACGGAGTTCGCTAATTCTGCCACCCTGGGTTCTCAGTCTGGAAGTCGTTTCCATCCAGGACCGGCACAACTGTTCAAAACTGAACTCGCGCCAGGGCGCGGCAGGGCGTTTCGCGGCGAAGGACCGCATGGAGACCACGACGTCCCTCCCATCCCGGATGATGTGGACGAACTGGCTCCCTCCAAAATGCCGTTCGACAAGATCACCCGGCCAGAAGGTTCCCAGCTTGTCTCCCCACCTTCGAGCCTCTGTTTTGTCGACCCCCAGCTGCTGCTGCAGGGCCCGGGCCCGAGGACCCGTGTAGAAATCCCTGATCAGCTTCTTAAAACTGGATTCGAAGAGTTTCCGAAAGGCCTGGTGCAGATCCGGCTGCTCATGGAAACCAAGCACTCCCTCGTGCCCCATCTGACGAACCTTCTCCGGGTCCGTCGAAAGGTCCCGATAGCGAACCGAGCCGGGGGGCGTGTCAATGATGTCCAGAACGTCCAGGAGGAGTCGAGGAAGGCGGTCTTCAGTGCCCAGAACCAGGTGAGGATGACCATTCAACAATTGAGTCAGATAAGTCGTGCCGGTTCGTACCGCACCGACTACGAAGACCGGAGCCTCCACGGCTTCCAGGGGGCCTTCGAGACTTTGATGGTGGAGCAGTCTCTTCAACATTCCTAACGGCCCGTGCCGAGCCCCCGGCCTGCCCAGCTCCAGGCTGGGGCTCTGCCGGTTCTTGGGTTACAATAGCAAATGGTAATCAAACGAGCCCGATTCCCGGGCGGAAAACCCGAATTACGATGGAGGAGCCGATGAGGAAGCTCAGTTTATTATCGGTCATGGTCCTGTGTGTCAGTGCACTATCCGGTCGCTGGCTGGCCGCGGCAGAGACGACACTCGAGGTCGTCCGCTTTCCGGAAAAACGCAACGTCGAACTTCGAATGATTCATTCGCGACGAGTCCCCTCGGCCACCATGAAGGCCAAGTGCCGCTACCAGGAAGGACAGATGCGCATCGACATCTCCTACACAAAGATGAAGCCGGCGGTCCTGTTTGGTGGTGAAATCACGTCTTTCGTGCTGTGGGCCGTCAGCCGCGACGGAAAAGCAGAAAACCTCGGCGAGCTGTGGGTCAGACCGGAGCGAGCGGAGGACACTCTGCGCTTCTCTACGGGACAACGCACTTTCGCCCTCATGGTGACCGCAGAGCCTTACTACCAGATAGATAAGCCTTCGGATGAGCTCATATTCTGGAACGCCGCCAGTGGGGATCCCCGGGCGCCGAGTTCACCTCTCGCCTTTACCGATCTGGGAGAGGCTTCTCAGATGGCCATCGAGCGACTGGACTTCGTTAAGTACGACGGGAAGACTCCGGTAGATGTCCTGCAGGCGGAACAGACCTATGCGACGGCCCAGCGGATGGAGGCCGAGGACTACGCGTCCGCCCTCATGAAGGACGCCCTGACGACACTGCAGCAATCCCGCCAGATGGCGCGGAGTGGCGCGTCGCGCAAGGGAAGCTCAGGACTTCGCCCGCCGGTCTGTAGCCTCCAGCAATGAGGCGATCCGGATTACTCTGCGCCGCATGGAGGCCGAACAACTCGAAGCGCAGATCCTGCAGAGGCGGGCCGAAATCGAACAACTGGAGACGCGGGCCCGGCAGGCCGAAGCAGAAGCCAGCGAAATCCGCGAGGAAGCAGACCGGCAGATCGGGGACCTTGAAAGGCAGAAAAAGGAAGCTCAGGACCAGATTGCCAGTGCACGCTCCCACTTGACCGAAATCAGCGCCGAGAGAGACGCGCTCAACCAGGCCACCGTGGAGCTCAGGAGTCAAAGAGAGGCTCTGACACTTTCGATCGCCAGTCTGGAAGCCGACAGCGAGCGGCTCCGTCAGGAGCGCAATCAGATCCGGCTGGAGAAGGCAAAAACCGAAGAGCGCCTGCAGTCGGCTCTCTCCCAGGTAGCCGACACCAGGGAATCGGCGCGGGGCATCATCCTGAACCTCCCGGACATTCTCTTCGACGTGGACAAAGCGACACTGAAGTCTGATTTGAAGACCTCAATAGCCAAGCTGGCCGGCATCCTCCTGATCATGTCGGAACTCCAGGTGCGCATCGAAGGACACACCGATTCCACGGGTTCCCCAGAACACAACCTCAAGCTCTCCACGGAAAGGTCCCGGAGCGTGCTCACCTTTCTGGAGGCAGAAGGCATCGCGGAGGGGCGTATGAAAGCCGTCGGCTACGGGCTGAGCCGCCCCATAGCAGACAACGGTACGCGGGAGGGCAGGCAGAAGAACCGCCGGGTCGAGATCATCATCAGCGCCTCAGAGATCGGGGAGGGGTAGCTGCGGGGCTGACGGTAAATCAGAGCCCCCGGTGGGAGCCGGGGGTCCGACCGCTCCCGCGGCCGGCTCTGATGGTCACTTGGGCGGGACCGGCTCCTCGGTGTCGAACTCGATGCTGGTGTCTACTTCAAAGCGCTGGAAGTTCTCGTAGGTGATCACCATCTTGACTCGGACGCGGCGACGACCAAACCTGAGGTAGTCGTCCGCTCCCGTCCAGGTGGGGAACCAGATTCCTTCCTCGATTTCCTCGCGAACCGTTTCGAAAGCCGGAAACTTGTTGTCTTTGTAGTCCGGGACGATCTTGCCGCTCGTCATGACGATCAGATAATCCTCATCATCGACATAGATGCGGCCCTGGAAGTAGCGCCTTTTTTTCTCCATCTTCTTCGGCTCGACATCAAAGACATAAGTATCCAGGTCGTCGACCAGCTCTCTGCCGACGTAGTCAATCTGATACCGGGACACGGTTTTGCGGGTGAGCGCGAAGGGCTGCCTGGCAACCGCGTCGTCCAGATCTTCTTGAGATACCCCGATCGTAGCCAGCTTGCCCCAGTCGTAAGTCTTCTTAATCTGACGCCTTCCCGAAGTGTCAAAGTAAATGTCGAATTCCACCTGGCGTTCACCCAGGACACGGCCTTCGTCGCTCAACTCCTGGAAGAGAACGCTCTGAGAGTACGTGTACTGCTCGAACTCGCCCCGGAGCCGGGTCTCCGCGTCCAGAAAACGCTCCATAACCTCGCTGGGCTCGAGCCCCTGCCCCGGGAGAGGCACAGACAGGAAGGCGATCGCGGCGCTGAGGATGATTGGCTTCACAACAATGTAGATGCGAAAAAGGCTCTTTCGGTTCTCAAAAACTCTGTAGTGTGGCACCGGATCTCCTTCATTTCTCATTCAAAAGGTCCTCGACTTCTTCGAGGCTCGGGATCCCGGCCCGGGCTCCGACTCGCGTGCAGGACAGGGCCCCGGCCGCATTGGAGAAGCGCAAACAGCGCCACAGGTTCCATCCTCGGCACAGCGCATAAATAAAGGCACCGTGAAATACATCACCGGCCCCGGTGCCGTCAACCGCCTTGACCTGAAAGCTGGGAATCTCATGAATCTCACCCTCCCACACCGCCGCGCATCCCCGCTCGTCCCGAGTGGCGGCGGTAAAACCGCGCACTGACCTGGATACTTCCAGAAGCGCACACCTCCAGTCCTCCTTGCCCGTGAACTGCCGCACGAAGTTTTCGCTGGGCAGGGCGAAATCCGTCAGGGCGAGCAAGTCGCCGGTCTTCGATTGAACCTTGTCGACATCCAGACACGTCCTCACCCCCGCTTCCCTTGCATATTCGGCACAGCGGATGGCTGCCTCTTCGTCGTGCCCGTCCAGATGGAGGATCCGCCCGCCGGAAATCCATTCGAGCGATATGTCATCGGCGGCGTACGTCAGCCTCGGATCCCGGTCCCACAGGACGGTTCTCTGACCGTCGGGGTCAACCAGAATGATGGCGTACTGGCTGGCGGCTTCGGCAACGACTTCCACCAACTCGATGTCCATCGGCTCGGTCCTCAACGAGGACAGGGAAAACCGACCGAGATCATCATCCCCCACCCGCCCGATGTAGCGCGCTCCGAGCCCGTAGCGGCCGCACAGCGCCATTGCCGTAGCCACCTGGCCGCCGGCCAGCCGCTTCAGATCCTCAATCCGGGTCTTGGAGTTGCGTTCTGGAAAGTACGGCACCTGGACCACCCAGTCGACCGCATTGAGACCCATTCCGACAACGTCGAACTCCTGGTCCTCTTTCTTCGGCAGGTCAAAATGGATATCTTCCAGTGGGTGCATGCCTTCCTCACAGAACCTTCGGCAGCCCATGGCAAACGGGCCCCGCGGGGCCCAAGCGAGCCTCCCAGGATAGTCTCCAGCCGCTGCAACCTTCAAATCATTCCCTGGTCGGCAAAGCTGAAGTAGCGGGCCTCCGATATGATGACGTGATCCAGAACCTGAATCCCGACCAGCCTTCCGGTCTCGACCAGGCGGCGTGTAATCTGCACGTCCTCCTGACTCGGGGCCGGGTCGCCGCTGGGATGATTGTGGACACAAAGAATACCTGCCGCACCCTGCAGAATGGCCGGTCGGAACACTTCTCGGGGATGAACCAGCGACGCGGTCAGAGAGCCTTCCGAGATTCTCGCCAGCTTCAAAATCCGATTCTTACCGTTGAGGAGTACGGACCAGAAGCACTCCTTCTTCAACGGTGCCAGCCGTGGGCGGAAGTGGCGAAAGATCTCGGCGCTGCAGGAGAACCTCTGACCCGGGCTCAAGGATGGCCACTTGAGCCGGCTCAGAAGATGAAGGCCCGCAACTATGCTGCGGGCCTGTCGATCGGCAAGCCCTCGGATCCGGAGTTCCCGGAAAAGCAGATCGGCGTCCGACGTATTCTCCAGGAGTCGGAGCAAAGTGCGAGCCTGCCCGAGTTCAGGACCGGCCCTGCAGGTGCCGCCAAGGAAGGTGGCCGCCAGCTCCAGATCCGACATCTCTTCCACTCCCGAGCAGAACCAGCGCTCCGGGAAATCGATGAAACTTCGTTTGCCCACAATATTACTAACGCCACCGGGCCCGGATGGGCGAAAGGGGGGGTGCCGGTTGCTGGTTATCGGTTACCGGTTACCGGTTGAAGGAACCTGGAACTGGGCGCCGATCAGAGCCGGGTCCGGAAGCGCCCGGACGGAATGGCTGCAGGACTCACAATTAATCCCCCCGGCTTCCGCCGGGGGCTCTGATTACAGATCCTGAACGCGGAGCGGTTAGAATATTCTCGGAGTATTGGTAACCGTGTCAGAGCTGAAGAAGTACCGGGAAAAGAGAGACTTTCAGAAAACGGGAGAACCGGAGGGGAGTCACAGCGCTCCTGCTGGGAAATCTCTGCGTTTCGTGGTCCAGAAGCATGCGGCCCGGCGTCTACACTATGATCTCCGCCTCGAAATGGAGGACGTTTTGCGATCCTGGGCCGTTCCCAGAGGTCCATCCCTCGATCCGGCCGAAAAGCGCCTTGCTGTCGGCACCGAGGATCATCCGCTCGAGTACCTGCACTTCGAAGGCGTGATCCCCAGAGGCGAATATGGCGCCGGAAGCATGATTGTGTGGGACCAGGGCACCTACGAATGCATTGGCAAAGAGACGAATCCGGTGCGTGCCTGGCACAGCGGCACCCTTGATCTGCGACTTCACGGTGAGAAGCTTTTCGGTCACTGGGTTCTGGTCAAGATCAAAGGGTCTGCCGCGGACTGGCTGTTGATCAAGAAAGACGATCAGTATGCTGATGCCCGCCGCGACCTGCTGCAACAGATGCCCGAATCGGTGCTCTCCGGACTGGAGGTGGGTGAACTGGTGGAAGGGACGACCGTCCCCCATCAGTACCGCTATCAGAGACTCCTTTCTGAGTTGCAGTTGGATCCGTCCCCGCTCGACCAGGTTCCCAGGCCCATGCTCCCCAGTCTGGTTCCTGAAGTACCCGAGGGCGTGGGATGGGTGTACGAACTCAAGTACGACGGATTTCGCTGCCTGGCGGAAAAAAACGGCAAAATCGGCCTCCATTCTCGAGCTCTGAAAAGGCTCGATCGCCACTTCGAGGAACTGGCTGCTCCACTGCTGGCTCCCCGGCAGAAGATTTTCTTCTCGACGGTGAAATCGTCATATTCGACGACGCCGGCCGCTCGCATTTCCAGCTGCTGCAGTCAAGACTGGGCATGGGCACCCGCGCCCAGAGGGCTGAGGAAACCGGACCGGCCTGCTATCTCGTCTTCGACCTGTTGTCCTGCGACGGTTTCGACCTGCGCAGTGCCACCCTGTCGGAGCGCAGGCACATCCTCGAGGCACTGGTTCCGCAGTCCGACCTGATCAAAAAGGTCGATGTCATTTCTGAACACGGTCAGAAGTTCTTCGACCTCGCGGCAGAGCAGGGGCTGGAGGGCATCGTGGCAAAGCAGGCAGCCAGTCCGTACCGGTCCGGAAGGACTTCTTCCTGGCTGAAGATCAAAGCCACCCACGAGCAAAGCTTTGTGATTGGTGGCTTTTCGGCGCCTTCCGGGAGCCGAAAATACTTCGGCGCTCTGGCAGTAGGTCTCTTTGAAGGGAATCGACTCCGCTTCGTGGGAAGGGTGGGCGCAGGATTCGACGAGCAGAAACTGATGACCATACACGAGCAACTGGGGGCCCTGCAGACGACCCATGTTCCCTTTCACGAAGTTCCTAAAGAGCTTGCGGGCGCCACCTGGGTAGAGCCGAAGCTGGTGTGTGACGTCAAGTTCAACGAGTGGACGCGTGACTGGATCCTGAGGGCTCCAGTTTTCTTGAGGATCAGAGCGGACCTGGAGCCAGGCGATTGCACCTTTGAAGCGGATTCGCCCGGAGAAGTCGAGGATGCAGGGGAGGATGAAGGCCTGGACCGGTACCCTTTCCTGAGCAACCTGGACAAGCCCTTCTGGCCCGAAGAGGGGTACACAAAGCGCGATCTCGTGGACTACTACCATCGAATTGCTCCCCTGCTTCTACCCTACCTCAAGGATCGTCCCATGAATCTGGAGCGATACCCGGACGGCCATGACGGGAAGAGCTTCTACCAGAAAGATGCACCGGGATTTCTGCCCGACTGGATTGCCACTACGGTCGTACTGTCCGAGTCGAAGGGGAAATCCAACCGTCATATTCTCTGCAATGATCGACGCACCCTCGTCTACCTTGCCAACCTGGCCTGCATACCGCTGCACCCCTGGAGCAGTCGGGCCGGGTCGATTGATTTCCCGGACTTCATGATCGTCGACCTGGATCCCGGCCAGGGTGTACCCTTTCCAACCGTCTGCCGGCTGGCAATCAAAGTGAAGGAAATTCTGGACCAGCTGGGGCTAAACGGGTATCCGAAAACCTCCGGATCAAAGGGTCTGCATATCATCGTGCCCCTTGACCCGAGTCACGATTACCCGTCGGTCCGCCGATTCGCCGAGGTCATTGGCCGACTTGCCGTCCATGGAATGGAGGACGTGGCGACCCTTGAACGGAGCATGGAAAAGCGCAAGGGGAAGATTTACATCGACTATCTTCAGAACGGCTTCGGCAAAACCGTCGTAAGCCCCTATTGCCTGAGGCCCCTTCCGGGGACGCCCGTTTCAACCCCTCTCACCTGGAACGAGGTGTCCTCCAACATCCGGCCCCGGGCTTTCAACATCCGCAGTGTCTTCCGCAGGCTGAAGAGCAAGGGAGACCTCTTCCGGCCGGTTCTGGAAGACAAACAGTCCCTCCGGCAGGCGCTCCAGAATCTCGCGCTGCTCTTCGACGATTCCACATGAAACAGGCTAAAGAGCCTTCGCCGGCGCTGCTTCAGAACTTTCGAAGACACCTCCTGGGCCGACCCTTTTACCCCCACCGGGCCATCCTGCACCCGCACCTTCAGACGGTTGCGGCCGCGCTCGCAAAGCGGCATTTTCGCTGGGGAGCGCCGGAGGTCGGGACGCTGATGCTGGAAATTTCGGGGCAGGCCCGCGTCCGGGCCGAATGCTGCTTCGCGAAAAACGGAGCGCCTACCTTGCTGGCCATCCATGGTGTGGGAGGCTCCAGCCAGTCCCCCTATATGCAGGGCTTCCTGCACAAGGCGTACCTGCAGGGGTGGAACGCGGTTCTTCTCAACCTTTACGACCTTAACCTGACGGGGCGCCGACCGGTCATTTTTCACTCGGGATCCAGCCGGGAACTGGAGGCAGTTGTCTCCAGGGTACTGGATCTGGAACAGTGTGGAGATCTGATCCTGGTGGCGGTTTCAATGGGAGGAAACATGCTCCTCAAACTGCTGGGAGAGTGGGGACAAGACTTTCCGGAGCGGGTTCGAGCCGCCGCCACCATCTCTCCACTGGTCGACCTGATGGCCAGTTGGGACACCCTCGACCGCCCGACGAATCGTCACTTCCGGTGGCATTTCGTGGAAGGCCTGAAACACGTGATTCGCAAGAGAGAGCGGGCCCTTGGCCAATTCATTGATGTCCAGGGCATACGCAAAATCAAGACCATCCGGGAGTTCGATGAGCTCTTTACAAGCGTACTCGGAGGCTTCGACGACGCCTTTGACTACTATCGTCGAGCCAGTGCCCTTCCCTGGCTTCGCAAGATTCACGTGCCGACCTTTCTCGTTCACTCGCGGCGCGATCCGGTCCTTCCCTGGAAACCGCTGTTGGCCCCCGGACTGCTGGAGAACCCGCATCTCCTGCTGTGGCTGCCCCGCCAGGGAGGGCACGTCGGGTTTGTCGAGCGGGAGCGTGTGGACATCGACCGTAACTGGGCCGAGAACCGGGTGATCGATTTCGGCCGGATGTGGGTTGAGGGATAGTTCCAGGTTCCAGGTTCCAAGAGGTGATCAGAGCCGGCTGCGGAAGCGGCCGGGAGGCAAGGTTACAGACCGTTTCTGTCCTTCCCCCGGCTTCCGCCGGGGGCTCTGATTCAACCGGCAATTGTCAGGGCTGGCGGTGGGACCAGCGCAGTGCCAGCCAGCTTGCGAGCAAGCCGACCAGCGAGCCCAGTCCGTCCGACACGGCGTCCTCGATGGCTGGACTGCGTCCGGCAATAAAGCTCTGATGGTATTCGTCCGACAGTCCATAGAGCACAGCGATCACCCAGAGCCAGCCAGCGTCCCGGATATTGATCGCTCGCTTGAAGCCGGAAGTCCAACCCCACACCAGCGTTACACTGAGGACAAAAAACGCCACCGAATGGGCCACGACGTCGGGGACTCCTCGACCCACCAGGGGCACCCGACTCTGATGAGAGAACCAGAAAATAAGTCCTGCACAGCCCAGTGCCGGAAGCCAGTGAATCCAGGTGAGGTAGCGCGTTCTGATGGAGATGGGAGGTTACCAGGGAATAGCCGACATGACCCAGGCGCCGGCCAGAGAGCCAAGAATCATGTAGGCCAGCAGTTTGAAGAAATATCGCCACTGTTCGCGGCGATTCTCTTTGGCGATCAGGGCGAATACCGTGGCCACGCCGAGAGCCAGAATGATCAGACCACTGAAGTGGTTCATGGTTTCCGTCCCCGCGCAATGTCAAAGGTATCGACCACCAGCAACATGTTCAGGAGCCCGGCCGTGTAGAGGTACGTGTTGCCATACTCGTATCCGAGGGCTGTAATGTTTCCCTGTCCAAGGCTCAGGAACTGACCGGCAAAGTAGGGCAAACCGAGGGCCAGCCCGGCGATGAGCTTGAGAAGGCCGAAGAATCCCGGAGTGAGACCGAACAGACGTCCGTCCATTGTCAGACCATAGCCAAAGAGGCCGAGGACAACGCCCAGAAAGGTCAGTCCTCTTTTCCACCGTTTCAGGAACAGGTGACCACCTCCTGGAATCAACCAGGCCAGGGAGCAGGCCAGTAGCGTGTTCATTGCCATCCCTCTGCCATCATAGAAACAAGCCTTTCAACCGGTCAAGGGCGAGGCTGCCGGTTGCTAGTTACCGGGAACAAGAAACCGGCAACAGTACCAGCGGCGACTGTAGGGGCCGGCCTTGTGCCGGCCCGCGTGACCGGGCAACCACTAGCAGTCCGTGGTGGAACCCTTCAGGAAAACGCTTCCGGCCTGGCCAGCTTCGGCCAGTCCCGGGCCAGGGCCAGATTCGCCCGTAATCCCAGTTCCAGATCGGCGATCGAAATCGACTCGTCGACCCGGTGAGCCAGCCCCTCATGACCCGGGCCGAATCCGATCACCAGGCTTCCGGCGTCGGCAAAATGGCCTGCGTCGGTGGCAAACCTCCACAGCTCCGTCTCCTCCCGAACCTCGGTCACTCCCGTCAGAGCCTGTTTGGCGCCGGCAAGGGCCGGGTGGGACTCCTCGATCACAAAGGCCGGCTGGTAACTCGAGTACTCCATCTCGACTCCCGTAAAGCTCTTCATGTGGAGCTTCACCAGCTCTACATCAGCCGAAGCTTCGTCAATCAGACAGCTCTTGGCAATCTCGGCCAGACGCCGGCGCACATCCTCCCCGCTCTCCCCCGGGACGTTTCGCCAGTCTACGGTCAGCCAGGCTTCACCTGGAATCACATTGGAACTCGTCTGGTCGGTCCGGATCAGCGTCGCAGCGAGACTGGAAGGACCCAGCTCAGGATCGACTCTCATTTCTAGAGAAGCCAGTTCATTCAAGAATCGGGCCACAACGAAGAGGGGATTCACCCCGGTTTCAGGAATGCTGGCGTGGACACTCCGTCCCTCCACGTGCAGATTCAACTCAGTGCGGCCCCTGTGGCCTCTTCGCAAACGGTTCTGCGAGGCCTCCCCGATGACGACCAGTGGCACTTCCAGGTGAGTCGCAAGGTGGCGGGCACCCAGTCCTCCCACCTCTTCCTGAACCACCGAGCTCACATAAACGTCACCAGGCGGCGGCTCGACGGTCAGCGGAGCGACTCCGTAAACCTGGGCCGCCAGCGGACCCTTGATGTCCATCGCTCCTCGACCCCACACCTTGCCCTCGTGAATCTCGCCACCAAAAGGAGGAAAGGGCCAGCGCGACTCATCTCCCACGTCCACGTGGTCGAGGTGAGTGTTCAGCATGACGGCCGGCGCTTCCCCCAGGCCCTGTATGCGGCCGATCACATTCCCGGCTTCGTCCTGGAACACTTCCCTGATTCCAATCTTCTTCATCTCGCGCTGCACGATCCCGGCGATCTCTTCCTCACGGCCGGGCAGACTCCTGGTCTGGATCAGTCGCTGGAGGAACTGCACACAGCCTTCTACGTCGAGCTTTTTCATGGGAATCAGCTTCCCACTCTCCCGGGGGACTCGTCAAGACGCCGGTCATGCCGGGGCCGGGGCTCAACGGTGAGCTGACGCTCTACCGTTCTGTGCCTCGCCTCGTCCAAAACAGCAAGACAGAACGGCAAGGCGTGAGCCTGCCGTTTCTTCCAGCTCTGCTCAAACCAGGAACCCATTCAAAAAAACCCAATCCGGTTGGCTCTCCCGGGTCGTATCCCCTTGAGAAAACCGTTCACCAATTCATTCCGGGCCAATTGAAAGGAGAATCACTGGAAATGAGATCAACAACCCAATTCACTCTCTACAGATGTCTGGCTGCAATTCTGCTCGCGACCGGCCTGCTGACCCTGCCGTCGGCAACGTCCGAGGCTTCGAGTCACCGTGAGGCTCCGGCCATTACACTCGATCCTACGGCCGACAACACGGATGTCTACGCTTTTGTCAGCTTCGAGGAGGGTCAGCAGGAGTTCGTAACCCTGATCGCCAATTTCATCCCTCTGCAAGACGCCGCTGCGGGTCCCAATTTTCACAAATTCAATCCCAGCGTCCTCTACGAGATCATGATTGACAATGACGGAGACGCCCTCGAAGACATCGTCTATCAGTTTCGATTCAGAACCCGGGTTCTCGAGAATGGAACCTTTCTGAACGCGACCGGTCCCATCACTGCACTCGACGACGCCACCTTCAACGTGAGGCAGTCCTACTCGGTGACCCGCGTCGAGGGCAGCCGGCGCTCTCGCCGCTCGCCCCGGGAGGTTCTGGGGGAAGACCTGGCGGTTCCGCCTCCCAACATAGGGGCGGCGACCACACCCGACTACAGCGCCCTGGCCGATGCGGCAATCCACGACCTGCCCGATGGGAGCCGCGTCTTCGCGGGTCCACGCGACGAAGGGTTTTACGTCGACCTGGGAGCCATCTTTGACCTGCTGCAGCTGCGCAGTCCCGGCGTGGACGGGACGGCGGGCAAGAATGTTCATACCATAGCCATCGAGGTTCCGATCGCCGAATTGACGAGAGACGGCAGTACTCCCATGGATCCAGGCGACGACGCAGCCGTGATCGGTGTCTGGTCCTCGGCGTCCCGTCCCGTTTTCTCTTTTCTACCCACCAGAGGAGGCGCGCCCATCGGGGTTCCCATCTTTAGCTTTCCAGTTTCCCAGCAGGTTTCGCGCCTGGGCATGCCGCTCGTGAACGAAGTGGTGATCCCGCTGAGTCACAAGGACCGGTTCAATGCCTCGCATCCCCTTCGGGACATTCAGTTTCTGGACTTTGTCCTGGATCCGGAAGTTCCCCGCCTTCTCAATCTTCTCTTTGGCCTGGAGGTGCCGCCCGCTCCTCGTAACGACCTGGTGGAGGTCTTCCTGACCGGAATCGCCGGACTGAATCAACCTCCCAACGTGCGGCCGGCCGAAATGTTGCGGCTCAACATGGCCATTCCTCCCACTCCGGCCGATCAGATCAATCGCATGGGAGTCCTCGCGGGAGACCTGGCCGGCTTCCCCAACGGCCGGCGTGTAGGAGATGATGTTCTGGATATCGTGGTTCAGGCAGCTGCGGGACTCCTGGTGGACGGGACCGGCGCCGGGCTGGGAGACGGTGTGGACGCCAACGACGTCCCCTACCTCGACCGGTTTCCGTACCTGGCGGCACCCCATGCCGGTGCGCTTCCGCTTCTCACCTACGAGGTGACCATCACGAATCTGACGCCGGGACAGCCGCTGCCGCCCGCCGTGGTCGCGACCCACGCCCGGCCTCTGAGCTTCTTCAATGTCGGCCAAGCAGCCAGCGAGGAGTTGAAGGAGATCGCGGAGAACGGAAACAATGCCCCGCTCCTCGATCTACTGGATGCTTCAAGCCAGGTCTCCGAGGTCGTGCAGGCCGGCCCTCCGTCCCTGGTCCCCTCCGCGGATCCAGGTGGCACCGGTTTTCCGGACTCCGTTACCTTCATGATCACAACCAATCAAGCAGCATCTTACCTGTCCTTTGCCGCCATGCTGATCTGTACCAATGACGGCTTCACAGGCATCGACTCCATTCATCTCCCCAAGAAGGTAGGTGACAGTGTGGGTGTGTTCACGAATGCTTACGATGCGGGAAGCGAGATGAATACTGAAGACTTTGCCGACATCGTGCCACCCTGTCAGGGCCTGATCGGTGTGTCGTCCGCGGATGCAGGCACCGGTGCCAGTGACCCGACACTTGCCGAGGGCGGTATCATCATGAGCCATCCCGGTATCCTGGGTGGTGATGATCTGCTGCCGGGCACGCATGGGTGGGTGGATCCCGTGACCTGGGTGGAAATCGAGCGCATTGACTAGCTGCAGCTGTAGCTAACGAGGCTCCACCAGCACTGGACACCGCAGCCTCAAGGGAAATCGTGGGGCGACTCTCGTGGTCGCCCCACTCGAGGCCGGCAGATGTGACCACCCGCCTCGAAGCGACCCCTACAGTATTCCCTCAACCTGGCTTTCGGGAGCTGCAACCTCTGCTCCCGTTCCACCTGCAGGCGGCTCTGACCATCTCGCCATCCGGGGATCGGGGTCGTTGCTCCAAGCCGTACACCCGGGTCAGTCTGAAAATGGAAATGCATAGTGTGAACTGCAACAGGGTTGAGACGAGGCCTATTGCCCGGAACCACGAAAAGCGTCTACAATCCGGTCGGTTTCTGATGGCCGACTTGGAAGACCTTCTACTCGAGGTTTCTAAAGAGGATACCAAAGCCCTGTCGGAGCTTTACGATCGGCTGGCCGGCATCGTCAATGCCCTCGCTCTGAGGGTCGTGGGCGATCCTGCCCGGGCTGAGAACACGGTCCAGAGAGTGTTTCTGACGATCTGGAAGAAAGCTCCGCTCTACGATGCCAGCCGCGCTTCTGCCAAAACCTGGATCATCACCATTGCCCGCAACCAGGCCATCGATGAGTGGAGACGTCAGAAGGGCCGGCTCCAGACCCAGGAACTCGATCGACTGAACCTGGCCGACACAGTCAAACCCGACCCGCTGTCTGAAGGAATCAGACAAGAGCGTTCTACGCTGGTGCGTGAGGCCCTGGATTCGCTGGCCCGGGAGCAGAAGCAGCCCCTGCTTCTGGCTTACTTCTCCGGGCTTAGCCACAGCCAGATCGCTCAACATCTGGAAACACCCCTGGGAACAGTCAAAACCAGGATCCAACTGGGTATGGACAAGCTTAGAAGGAAACTCAGACCCCGATTAGTCCAATGAGTAGAGCCGAGTTTCAAGACCAATATATCGAATATCTTCTCGGTTCTCTGGATGAAGTGTCGTCGGAGCGGTTGCGACATCACGGGGAAGAGTGTCAGGACTGCCGGTCCGAGTTGAGAGAACTGGGAGAGATCCTTCATTCCCTGCCCCTGGCACTCGAGCCGGTCACACCGGCTCCGGAGCTCAAGGACCGCCTGCTGGCGGAGGTTTCGCCCGGGGATCAGCCTCAACCAGCGATTTCGGGGAAGTCGAGGGTGAAACGCCGGCGCTATGCAGCCATTGCTGCGGGAATCCTTGTAGCGCTGCTGGCAGGCCTGGTCTTTCAGGGGCGCCGGATCAGCCGGGAGAAGGACCTTCACATCGCCTCCCTGCTGGCGGAAATCGACGAGCTTAGAAACGCCAATGAGTCCCTCATCCTGAAGGTCGACAGCTTGAGCCGGCCAACAGTGCGATTCTTCAATCTGGCCGGATTGACCGGCTTCGAGGGATCCTCCGCCAGCGCTTTCGTGCGACCGGAAGAGGGGAGGATCTCGTTCTTCTTGCACGAACTCCCCGCTATCGAAGCGAAGCAGGACTTCCAGCTCTGGGTCATTGAAGAGGGGCAGCCGCCCCATCCTTCCGAGGCTTTCGATGCGGCGGGAGCCGTCACTGAAGTGGAAGTGGCCCTTCCCGTCGACGCGGCCCGCGTCAAGGTCCTGGCCGTGACCATCGAGCCCACGGGAGGCAGCCCCCAGCCCACCGGCTCCATGGTCCTGGCGGGGCCCTGACTGAGTTCCGGGGAGCTCGAAAAAAACCAATCCACCTGGTGCGCTTGCTTCGTATCTTCTGATTGAAATGAAAACGAGCGGAGGACCTGTTCTGACGGCGGCGCTGCTGATCCTGCCCGCCACGGCGTCTTTGTACGGGCACGACTTCTGGATTCGGCCCTCCCGGTTTCTGGTAGAACCCGACACACTCCTGAGCGTGCGCCTGCTGGTGGGAGATCACGTGCAGGGAAGCCCTTTCCGGCGGGATCCGTCCCACATCCAGCAGTTCCTGGTGGTCGGACCCGGAGGACGGAAGGACGTGCCCGGTCGCAACGGCACGGACCCGGCCGGTTTTCTACGCCCTTCGGATCCCGGGTCCTATGTGATCGGTTACCGCAGTCACCGGAGCACATCGCGCCTTCCGGGCAAGGCTTTCGAAAGCTATCTGGCAGAGGAAGGCCTTACGGGAATTCAGGCACTGCGTGCCAGGCAGGGGCTCAGCGACACCGAAGGAGTGGAGGCCTTCTCCAGGAGCGTTAAGGCGCTGGTGGTTTGCGGCAACCCTGAAGAGCCACCGCAAGACCGGGTCCTGGGCCTTGAACTGGAGCTGGTGGCCGAGGAGCATCCGGCAGGTCTGACGCCCGGGTCCGCTCTGCCGGTCAAGATCCTCTACCGCGGCCTTCCGCTGGCCGATCACCCGTTGCGGGCGGTCTGGGAGTCGGACCCCACCTTGACGGTCAATCAACGAAGTGACGAAAAGGGCCGGGCCGTGTTCCAGCTTCCGGAACCTGGGATCTGGGTGATCCGAACCGTCCACATGATCGAGGCCGAGAGCAACCAGGAGTTTGAATGGGAAAGCTTCTGGGCTACTCTGACCTTCGAACTGCCGAAGATTCCTGACTCCTAACCCGGATTATGCAAGAGATCTAAATTCAAGTGAGATGTGGGCCCAGAAAAAAGGCCGTAGCTCTCTGATATAAAAGGGTTTAGAGAAACAAAGACCCTAAACAGGAGCTACGGCAATGTCAAAAACAGTCTGCCAGAATACCCTGCCATTTCATAGCCACAGAAACATCACGGCTCGTTTTGATGGGGGGAGCCTCACTTCCGACGCAGGATGGTTGTTGTTTGGATCGCTGGATCGTCAACATCGATTGTGCGAGGGCTGCAGTTCCTGTATTTCGGAAAGTCGAGACCAACGCTACATTCGTCATGACCTGTTGAAGTTGATCCGACAACGAGTCTTGCAGATCGTGGCCGGCTACGAAGACTGTAACGACGCCGATACGCTGCGCTCGGATCCGATGCTCAAGACAGTCTGTGATCAGTTGCCAGAGAGCGATCCCGATTTGGCCACCCAGCCGACTTTCTCCCGCCTGGAGAACTCCGTCACCAAGAAGGATCTGATGCGTCTGAGCCGGTGGCTGCTAGGCCGTTATGTGCGCTCCCTGAAGAAGAGACGTCCCAGCAAGATCATCCTGGATCTGGACAGTACCGACGACCACACTCACGGCCAACAGGAGTTCTCCTTCTACCACGGGTATTACCGAAACCACATTTTGCATCCTTTGCTGATCTTCGATGCCGACACGGGAGACCTGGTCTGTGCCCTGTTGAGACCTGGCAACAAGGGGGCTGCCTCTCACATCGTGCCCATTCTGAAGCGAGTCGTGGAGGCCATCCGACAAGCAGTGGGGACGGATGTCGAGATTGAGATTCGGGCCGACAGCGGCTTTGCCACGCCTCGGCTCTACGAGTTCTGTGAATGTGAAGAGAATAAACTCCAATATGTCATCGGGTTAAGCCGAAACCCTCGCCTGCAGCGAGTGGTCGAGCCCCTGCTGGATTCGACTCGGGAAAGGTTCCTTGAGCTGGAGGAAAAACAGCGTCAGTTTGACGAGTTTCTTTATCGAGCCCACAGCTGGGATCGATCCCGTCGCGTCATTGTCAAAGTGGAGGTCGATCAGCGTGGGATCAATCGTCGCTTTGTAGTTACCAACCGGGACGATCTCTGCTCCCAATCACTTTATGACCACTACACAAACCGAGGGCAGACCGAGAACTTCATCAAGGCCTTCAAGAATCATCTGAGCATGGACCGACTCAGCTGTCATCGATTCCTGGCCAATCAGTTTCGACTCCTCCTGCATGCACTGGCTTACCAGATGTTCGTTCGCCTGCGCGACTATCTTCACGGAACCCCCTGGCACAAGCTCGAAATCGAAACCTTACGTCGTCGGGTCCTCAAGATTGGGGCCCGGATCCGACAAACCACTCGACGCATCTGGGTCCATCTTTCCTCAGCCTTTCCCGAACAACCCCTCTTCCACCTCGTCTTGAGTCGCCTCAACTCCAGTTAGCTTTTCCCAGCTCCCCCGAAAAACCGCTTCCGACACTCATCCAGGCCCAGATCTGTCTGAAATTCACTCCCCAAACCACTCAAACGCCTCGCCAACCCATATTCTTCGCAAATCCGCCTGTCACACCTGCCCGCTTCCGAGTTGGGCCACTTCTCGAGTCGTTTTTCAACACCGAACTACGGTTCTTGCATAATCCGGGCTAAGGTGTACCGACGCGCTTGTTGCACGCGCGCTACTGACGTAGAGCAGTACCGAGATCTCCCCGCCGGGCTGGATACGATAGCGCGTACGGAATAAGCGCGTCGGGCATAGCCTGACGGCCCCCGGAGGTCCACAAGGGGCTCAGTCCAGCCCTTGAGCCTGAATGACCAGTCTCAGGAAATCCTGCCGGTGACCATGAGCATCTTCGCCCCTGCCCGCCAGAGCCCAGTTCAGGACCTGGTCAAAGGAGGCATCGCCACGGTAGGCTGAGTCCCGAAGCAACATCCCAAAAGACGCCACTGCAGCCGCAAACCTGAAGTCCGGCGATGCGGCCGCAAAGCTCTGATTCCCGTCTGGCAGGGGCCTCTCAACGAGACGGCTCGCTCCACCGTCCGGCTTCTTGTAACGCAGGCGCACGAACATCAGCTCATTTCCATGAGGCGGTTCGCCCATCCGGTCGGATCCCGCGTTTTCGGGTTGTGTCGCCGGCTGATAGCGCAACGGGTCAACGCCGGGACCGTTCATGTCGATACCGCTGGGGACCACCTCGTAGAGAGCCGTGACGGTGTGTCCCGCCCCGATCTCCCCGGCATCCTTGCGGTCGTCATTGAAGTCCTGATGGGCCATCACCCGGTTCTCGTAGCCGATCAACCGGTAGGCCTGCACCCGGGCCGGATTGAACTCGATCTGAATTTTCACATCTCTGGCGATCGTCACCAGCGTCGAGTTCATCTGCTCGACCAGTACCTTACGCGCCTCTCTGTCCGAATCGATGTAGGAGTAGTTGCCGTTACCCTTGTCGGCCAGCTTTTCCAGGTTGGCGTCCTTCAAATTACCCATGCCAAACCCGAGCACGCTCAAAAAAACGCCGCTCTGCCGTTTCCTTTCAATCAGACGGACAAGATCGCCCTGGTTCGTGACCCCGACGTTGAAATCTCCGTCCGTGGCCAGAATGACCCGATTGACCCCGCCTCGAATAAAGCCGTCGACGGCACATTTGTAGGCCAGTTCGATTCCGGCTCCCCCGTTGGTCGAACCTCCGGCATGGAGGTTTTCGAGGGCATGCAGAATGGTGCTCTTCCGATCCCCTGTCGTGGGAGGAAGGACGAGCCCCGACGCCCCTGCATAGACAACCATGGCCACCGTGTCGTTCTCGGTCAGGCGGTCGACGAGCAGGCGCATGGACTGCTTCAGGAGGGGAAGCTTGTTGGCAGGCCGCATCGACCCTGAGACATCGATCAGGAAGACCAGGTTGCTGGAAGGACGCTTGCCTTCGCGGATCTCCCTTCCCTTCAAACCCACCCGCACCAGCCGGTGCTGCGGACGCCAGGGCGCTGCGGCCATTTCCAGGGAAATGGAGAAGGGCTGCCCTCCCCCCGGCTGCGGGTAGTCATAGGAGAAGTAGTTGATCAACTCCTCGATGCGCACGGCATCCCGCGGTGGGCGGGTTCCCTGGGTCAGAAACCGCCGCACGTTCGCGTACGAGGCCGTGTCCACGTCGATTGAAAAGGTGGAACGGGGATCGTTTTCGACCCGGACAAAGGGATTCTCGACGATTCGATCATAGGACTCCGTGTTCAAATCAGGTTTTGGCTGAGGATGGGGATCAGGATCGGGATAGGGGTGGCGGTGCCAGTAGCGGTCCCCGAAGTGATATCCCCTGACCGCGGCCTCCTCTCGAGGCTCGTTGCCGTAATACTCTCCGGCCTCACCCTCGGCAGTCGGCACAGGAGCCCGTCTCGCTGCCGAAACTTCATAGTCAGTCTTCTGGCCTGTGACTCTTACATTGCCGGCAACCTGTGCCTGCCCGAGATCACGCCGGGCCAGCTCACCCCGACCCTGGCCCCCGACGGGAGCGGGAGCAGATCCTGGGAGTCCGGCAGCGCCGGCTCGAAGTTCACCCTCACTCCGCGTGGCCTCATCCAGCCCAGCCCCCTTGTCGGCAAAGGTCGGCTCTTCTAGCTGGTCCACCACGTTTCGAGTCGAGACCCCGCGGGTCCGTTCCGTGTCGGCCTCGGCGCCGGAGACTATCTTGGAGCGGCCGATTGTGTCACCGGCCCCCTGGAAATCCTCTTCTCTGAGGCGCCCATCCGTGGACTCGGCCTGACGCCGACCGGACAGACGAGCCTCGAAGTTGGTTGCCTTCGCTTCTAGCGGTGGCTCAAGGGCGGGGGCTGCCGGAGCCGGCCCGGCAGAGTCCGTGGCGCCTCTGCATTGATCCCCGGCCTTCCCCTCGGCCATCTGTTTCGTGTCCGTTCCCTGCTCCAGAGAAACGGCGAACCCGTCCTTAACCTGAGAAGATCGGCCCTCTTCCTTTTCCGGGGCCAGCCAGCGTTGCACTTTTTCCGCGTCCTGATCGGCCCGGGCGTGGTTGGACCGTTGCCCGCTCTGCGGCTCATTCGAACTGACGGCGGGTTCAACGACACTGCCGGAGGGCTCTTTCCGTCCCTCGGGAAGCTGCCGGTTCTGTTCGAACACCTCGGATGCATCGGCCAGGTCCTGCTTGTTCTTCTTGAGGGCAGACTCGGCCTTGCTCAGGCTGTCGACTTCCTGTCCGGCAGCCTCTCTGATCCCTCCAACCACGGCTTCCCTCTGCTGAAGGGCTACCTGTTTGGCGGGTTGGAGCCTCTCTACCCAGCCCGGTCCAAAGAGAACCGCTGCCAGCAAGACTGAAGCCGCTATCGGAAGTCCCGGCCGCCACCACCAGGGCCGCGTCGAGGTCCTCGTTTGAGGCCCGACCGCCCTTTCAATCTCCTCGATCTGCTCGGGCCTGAGTCCTACGGTGGGTTCCTGCCCCAGAGCACCAGTGAGTTGGGCGCAGGCCTCACGGATCTTCTCTATTTCACTACGAAGTTCGTCCGAGCTCTGAAGTGCGGCTTCGACCTCCGCCTTTTCCCGGTCCTCGAGTTCATTCAACACAAATGCGGTTAATCTGGGGTCATTCCGGTCGATCGTCATTACTTGACCCTCCTGATGGCTGGAGATCGGTCTTCTCGCGACACGATCTTCTGCCGAAGTTTCTTGATTCCTGTGTGGATCAGAAAGCCGACGTTGGACGTGCTCAGCCCGGTGATCTGGCTGATCTCCCTGTAGCTGAGGCCGTCCTGGAACTTGAGCCGGATGACTTCCTGCTGGTTGGGGGTGAGCTGGTTCAGGGCACCCAGCACCTCGGCCACCCTTTCCTGCGTCTCCACCTGCTCGGCAGGACTCTCCGTCGGGTCAACACCGACAGTGCCATCCACTTGCTGCAAGACCGTCATGCGACTCTCCTTTCTCTGCACGTCCAGAGCCCGGTTCCGGCACACCGTATAGAGCCACTGGGCCAGATGTCCTCTGATCCGGGCCTGTTCCTGCCTGCAAAGCTGCAGGAAGGTATCCTGAACCACGTCTCGCGCCTTCTCGAGGTCTCCCGTGATGCGCATGGCATAACGGGTCAGAGCCGCCTGGTGTTCAACCAGTGCGTCCCGGATCCAGTCCGTCTCCAGCTCTGCGGTTGACCTCATTGAGTCCTCGGAAAATCCCTGGTCCTCACCGTGTTAACGATCGACATGACGACTTCTTAGACATTTTCTTGCCCCAGCCGGTTCGTTTCCAGTGATCCTGGCCTGACACCAGGGGATGGGAATCGCGCAGGGTATCCCGGCCGGGAGCTTTGGAACCCCGCCACTTTGGCCCATAATATCGGCATGACGGCAAGCATTGAGCAAGTCGTGCAGGACATCCTGAAAGGCGACGTCCGTGCGGTTGCTCGATCGATTACGAAGCTGGAAGCCGGCTTCTGGTCCGAGGAATCCCTGCAGCTTCTGCGGGCGCTCTTCCCGAATACGGGCAAGGCTTTTGTGGTTGGCGTCACCGGCAGCCCGGGGGTCGGGAAGAGCACGCTGGTGGACGGGTTGACCGGGCAGCTCCGCTCCCAGGGACGCCGGGTTGCCGTTCTGGCCATTGATCCCAGTTCCCCGTTCAGTGGCGGTGCGGTGCTGGGCGACCGGATCCGCATGCAGCGTCACTCCACCGACTCCGGCGTCTTCATCCGAAGCATGGCGACCCGGGGCAGGCTGGGTGGCCTGGCCCCGGCCGTTCAAGAGGCCCTGATTGTGCTCGATGCCGCCGGGTATGACGACATCCTGCTCGAAACGGTCGGGGTGGGACAGGATGAAGTGGGTGTCGTTTTTGCGGCCCACATGGTGCTGGTGGTGCTGGCCCCGGGTCTGGGGGATGACGTCCAGACCATCAAGGCAGGACTCATGGAGATCGCTGACCTTTTTGTGCTCAACAAAGCGGATCTGGCCGGCGCCGACCGGAGCGAAAAGGACGTCCTGGCCATGCTGGAACTGGGGGACGAGAAGCGGGACCACCCACTGAGCCTCGTCAAGACCATCGCCAGCGACGGGGAAGGTATCCAGGATCTCGTTGCCCGGGTCGCCGGTTATCGGGACTGGTTCCGGAACCAGAGCGACCCGAAGTCCCAACTGGCGGTTCATCGGCACCGACTCACCGAACTGCTCAAGGCCCGGCTGGAGGAGATGATCCACTCGCGGTGGAGCGACGCCCGGTTGGAGGCTCTTGCCGTGAAGGTGCGAGAGAGAGAGACGGATCCCTACACCCTCGTCACAGACATGCTTGCCGAGCTAGACAGGGGAAACCTCCATGATTAAGAGAATCGCTCATGTGGCCGTCGCAACCGACTCCATCGCAGAAACCTCAAAGTTCTACCGTAGACTGGGCCTGCGGGTGGACCACCAGGAGGTCGTCTCCGATCAGAACGTCAAGGTCGCCGTTATGAGAATCGGGGACTCGGCCCTTGAATTCATTGAGCCGGTTGAAGCCGACTCCCCGATTTCCCGATTCCTGGCCCGGCGCGGCCGAGGAATTCATCATGTTTCTCTGGAAGTCGAAGATCTGGCAGCCCGGCTGGAAGAGCTCAAGACCGCCGGGGTACGCCTCATTGATGAGAAGCCGAGGGTGGGTGCGGAAGGCCGCCTGATCGCCTTTGTCCATCCCTCCTCCACGGGTGGCGTCCTGATCGAATTGACCGAGTCGGGAGAAGGGGCATCCGGCAGCCAGGGGGCCAGGGGTTCGTCAGGGGCGCCTTGATCGAGGAAGACGCACAGTATAAGGTACGGCATCGTTCCAGAGCCGAAATGGCAAAGTTTTGAAAACCAGGTGGGCTTGACAATGGACGCAGTGGAAATCGGAATCATCGGGGGCAGCGGTCTCTATGAAATGTCGGGTCTCGAAAACGTCGGGGAAAGGGAGGTGGAGACTCCTTTCGGAGCCCCCAGCGACCATTACATTACGGGGACGCTGGAAGGACGCGGCGTGGCTTTTCTGGCGCGGCACGGGCGGGGCCACTCCATCCTGCCCACGGATTTGAATTTCCGGGCCAACATTTTCGGGTTTAAAAAGCTCGGTGTCCGCTATCTTCTTTCAGCCAGCGCCGTAGGCTCACTCAAGAAGGAGCACGCCCCTATGGATTTCGTGCTGCCGGACCAGTTCATCGATCGCACCAGGCAGAGGATTTCCACCTTCTTCGGAAACGGCATCGCGGCCCACATCGGCTTTGCCGATCCCCTTTGCAGCACGCTCGCGGATGTCGTCGAGCAGGCTGCAGGAAGCCTCGACTTTCCAATCAAGAGGGGCGGCACGTACGTGTGCATGGAGGGTCCGGCCTTCTCCACTCGAGCCGAGTCCCATCTGTATCGCAGCTGGGGCGCCGAGCTGATCGGAATGACCAACCTGCAGGAGGCCAAACTGGCCCGGGAAGCCGAGATCTGTTACGCCACGATCGCCATGGTCACCGACTATGACTGCTGGCACGAAGAAGAAGAAGATGTCACCGTCGAGATGCTGATCGAATACCTGCAGCGCAACGCCGGGAATGCAAGGCGTTTGATCCGACAGACCGTTCGAGAACTTCCTCCCGGGTTGACCTGCCGCTGCCAGAGTGCCCTGGAGAACGCGATTATCACCTCCCCCGACGTCATCCCCGAACAAACCCGACGAGACCTGGCCCCCATCGTCGCCAAGTATCTCGATTGACTTAGTACTACCAGGATCCAGTCCCCACCCGAGGAAAGTTGCATGCCGTCGATACTGGTAGTCGGAACCGTCGCTTACGACTCGGTGAAAACGCCTTTCGGAACGGCTGAAGAAATCCTGGGGGGGTCGGCCACCTACTTCAGCGTTGCGGCCAGCTTTTTCACCGACGTGTTCCTGGTGGCCTGTGTGGGCCGGGACTTCAAGAAAGAGGACCTGGTCTTCCTGGAGTCTCGAGGGATCGATCTGGCGGGCCTGGAACAGCAGCCGGGACAGACGTTTCGTTGGAGCGGGGAATACGGCGAGGACCTGAACACCGCGCGAACTCTGGAAACCAATCTCAACGTTCTGGCCGACTTCAACCCCACCATTCCGGAAGATTACCGCCAACACGAGTTCGTCTTTCTCGGCAACATCGATCCTATCCTGCAGCGGGGGGTCCTGGCCCAGGTCACGCGCCCACGGTTGGTGGCCTGCGATACGATGAACTTCTGGATCGAAGGGTCATTCGAGGCTGTTCTGGAAACACTGAAGGGCGTCGACGTGCTCATCATCAACGACGCGGAAACGCGCCAACTGTCCGGAGAGCCCAGCCTACCGGGCGCCGCCCGCAAGATCCTCGACTGGGGTCCGCACACTCTGGTCGTCAAGCTGGGGGAATATGGGGCTGCGCTCTACCAGAGAGATGAAGAAGGACTCTCGGTCTTTGGAATTCCGGCCTATCCGCTGGAGGACGTCCATGATCCAACCGGCGCCGGTGATTCCTTTGCCGGAGGCTTCATGGGATATCTGGCCGGCACCGGCCGCTCCAACCCGGAAGCCATGCGCCAGGCCGTCGTCTTTGGAGCCGTGCTGGCCAGTTTCAACGTGGAGAAGTTTTCCCTCGATCGGCTGCGCGATCTGACCTTTGCCGAGGTCATTGTGCGCTACCGGGAGTTCGAGGAATTGACACGATTCGAACGCTTCACGCCGGAGACCCTCCCTTCTCCCTAGGTCCGGATCAAGATGTTGTTCCTGCTGCTTCTACCTGTGCTCGCGCTTCAGGCCGGCCCCGTATCATCCGAAGCGATTGACTGGTACCAGAAGGGGGAAAACCTGATCGGAACCGACCAGGAATACTCCGAAGAGCAGGCCCGGTTCTTTGAAAAAGCTCTCGAGATTGAGCCCGAATTCAGTCCGGCTCTCTTCAATCTGGCTCTCATTTACCTTCACCACGAAAAACTGACGGAAGCTCTGGCGATCCTCGACCGCCTCATCCGGATCGAGCCGGAAAACGAGCGCGCCTACTCGTTGAGAGCAGAACTCCATCTCAACACCGGCGCTATGTCGCTGGCTGAGGTCGACATCGAGAAACTCAAGGAGCTGGCCCCGGAAGCGTCCTCGACCTGGCAGGATTCGGGAAGGCTCAACTATCGTCTGGGCCGGATGGCGCCGGCCATTGCCGATTTCGAAAAGGCTTTCCGGCTCGACCCGGAGCTTCCAGGCCTTTCTCTGGACCTGGCACTGGCCCTTGATCAGGGCGGGCAGCCCGAGTCCGCAACGACCCATTACAAAAGCTTCCTCAATGACTTCCCGGACGACCCTCAGGTCAACTTCCTGCTGGGTCGAAACCTGATGAACAGGGGGGAATTCGAGGAGGCCCTGACCTATCTCGAGAAGACCAGGCGACTTCGTCCCGCGGACCTCGAGCTGAACCAGAATCTCGGCTATGTGCTGCTGCGGCTCAATCGTCTGGACGAAGCGGAAACTCTCTTTCTGGAAGCCGGCGACTCCGCAACGACACTCTCCAACCTGGGGTCCATCGCTATGAGGGATGGAAGACTGGTGGGCGCTGAGCTTTATTTTCGGCGCGCCGCGTTGAGAGAGCCGGATAATCCGAAGATCTGGATCAATCTCGGTGATCTTTTTGGCGGGGCAGACCGTCATCTGGAGGCCCGTCGAGCCTACGAAAAGGCGATGGCTCTCGGGGCCGATGACTTCGACACCATCCTGGGGCTGGGTAGGGCTCAGGCCAACAGCGGTCATTCCAAGACCGCTCGCACCACCCTTGAAAAAGCCCTCCAGGCCAGACCGGACTCGGCAGAAGTTTCCTTCTTCCTGGGCATCGTCCATGAAAGGCAGGGGGAGGAAGCGACGGCGCTCCGGTACCATGAGCAGGCGCTCGCCAACGGACTGGACACTGCCCGCCTGCACTTCCAGCTGGGTTTGCTCTATGCCAAGGGCAACCGGGTGGATGAATCGATCCATCATTTTTCCCGGGCCCTGGACCTCGACCGCGCCAAGTACCAGCCGATCATCGAGAAAGAGCTCCTTAACGTGACCTCGGATCTGGACGCCGTCCGCTACCTGCCCCGCTTCAATGAGTTGCTGAGCCAGGAGGGCACTCCCCGGCAATAGCGGTCCGTCGACGGGCAGCTCTTGACCCGAATTATTCATGAGTTTTTGTAAATGGTGCGGGTTTACATCCTGTCCGTTGTCTGAAAGAGTAAACCCCATGCGGCTGATTCTGATCGGTTCATTCTTGCTGTTGGCGGCCCCGCCAACCTGGAGTCAGAACAGCGAAGCACCCAGATCCATCGAGGGGGCACCGGATCGCCGGGAGGGAAGTGGCCCTTATACCGGGTTGATTCTGCGGGGTGTCACGCTGATTGACGGAACCGGCTCTCCGCCCATCGGGCCTGTCGATATCGTGATCAAGGGCAACCGGATCGAAGAGGTGAGGAGCGTGGGAGTGCCGGGAATGCCCATCGACGAGAGTCGACGGCCCGAACTCGAGGCCGACTTCCGCGAAATGGACCTGCAGGGGCACTATGTGCTGCCTGGCTTTGTCGACATGCACGCCCACATCGGGGGTGTGAAGAAGGGGACGCCCGCGGAATACGTCTTCAAACTGTGGATGGCTCATGGAATCACGACCATCCGCGATCCCTGGTGTGGAAACGGTTTGCAATGGGTGTTGGACCACAAGCAGCGCAGCGCCGACAATTCCATTACAGCCCCCCGAATTGAAGCCTATGTGTGGTTCGACGCAAGCAAATCCTTGACCACGCCCGAAGACGCTCGTGCCTGGGTATCCGACGTCGCCGCCAGGGGAGCGGACGGGCTCAAGCTGAGTGCCCACCGACCCGACATCATGGCAGCCCTTATCGATCAGGCGGGACAGGAAGGCATCCGCACCGCAGCCCACCTGGCGCAGTTGAGAGTCGCCTGGATGAATACGATCAAGGCGGCTCGCCTCGGTCTGACGACGCAGGAGCACTGGTACGGTCTCCCGGAATCCCTGTTCACCGACCGGACCGTTCAGGACTTTCGGCTCGACTACAACTACAACAACGAGCAGCACCGTTTCGGAGAAGCCGGACGGCTGTGGAAACAGGCCGCACCCAGAGGCAGTGCCCGGTGGAATGCCCTCATCGAAGAACTGCTGGAGTTGGACTTCACTTTCGTGCCCACGCTGACTGTGTACGAAGCCAACCGGGATCTCATGCGCGCCCGCCGGGCGGAGTGGCACGAGTCCTATACGCTCCCCTCGCTGTGGGAGTTCTTCCGCCCCAGCCGGAACTCTCACGGGTCCTACTGGTTCTACTGGACGACTGAAGACGAAGTGGCCTGGAAAGAAAACTTCCAGATCTGGATGACTTTTCTGAACGACTACAAAAATCGCGGAGGCCGCGTCGCCGCCGGGTCCGATTCGGGCTTTGTCTACGAGTTGTACGGCTTCGGTTACGTCCGGGAGCTGGAGCTCCTTCGAGAAGCCGGCTTTCATCCCCTGGAAGTCCTCCGCGCGGGCACGCTGCTGGGCGCAGAAGCCCTGGGCCTCGACCGGGAGATCGGCAGTGTGGAGGCAGGCAAGCTGGCTGATCTGGTCGTGGTGGCAGAGAATCCTCTGCAAAACCTGAAGGTGCTGTATGGCACGGGGGCCATCAAACTGGACCAGGAGAACCGGCCGGTTCGGGTGGGCGGTGTACGATACACCATCAAGGATGGGATCGTATTCGATGCCCCGGCCCTGCTGGCGGATGTGGCCCGCCTGGTGGCCAGGGCAAAGATGGAAGAGGGTAAGAAAATCCATCAGCCGGGACTTGCGCCCGCAACGGAAAAGAACTCAAGGTAGCGATTCACGTTCAGGAAGGAGGCCTCATCTATGTACAGCGTCGACCTGTCGGGAAAAAACGGCATCGTATTCGGCGTCGCCAATCGCCGATCCATTGCCTGGGCCATCGCCGAGAAACTCAACCGGGCAGGCGCCCGAATGCTGTTCAGCTACCAGGGAGATCGCTTGCGCGGAACTCTGTCGAAACTGACTTCGGATTTCGTTGATCCGCTCCTGGTCGACTGCGACGTGACGGACGATGAACAGCTCGACGGTGTTTTCGAGAAGGCCCGCCGCGAGATGGGTTCACTGGACTTTGTCGTCCACTCCGTTGCCTTCGCACCCAAGGAAACGTTTCTGCAGCCGTTTTCCAGCGTCTCCAGAGAGGACTGGAAACTGACCATGGATGTGTCGGCTTACTCACTGGTTGCGATCGGCCGGCGGGCGGGGGAGCTCATGACCCAAGGCGGGAGCATTGTCACCCTGACTTTCCTGGCCGCTGAACGAGTGGTCCCCGGCTACAACATGATGGGGATTGCCAAGGCAGCTCTCGAGGCTTCAGCCCGCTTCCTGGCCTTCGAACTGGGGCCCGGGGGGATTCGTGTGAACGCCATCAGCGCGGGCCCGTTGCGCACCGTTGCCGCCCGCAGTATTCCGGGATTCGGGACGACGGCTTCGCGGGCCAGTTCGGTGGCGATGCTCCGGCGTAACATCGACCACGGGGAAGTGGCCGGCCTGGCCCTGGCCCTGATCAGCGACGAACTGGGCAGTGGAATCACGGGAGAAACCATTTACGTGGACGCGGGCTACCACGCCATGGGGATGATCCTCGACCCGGCCTCGGAACAGTAGTGGGAGATCGCGAACCCCGGGGACTCTTTCCTGCTCGACCTCAGCCCCCACCTGAAGTGGTTCTCTTTACGGATGGCGCGTGCAGCGGCAATCCCGGACCAGGAGGGTGGGCCTATATTCTGCGCCACGTGCAGAGCGGTAAGTCCAGGGAAGAATCGGGCGCACGCATGGAAACGACCAACAACCAGATGGAGTTGAGGGCGGTGATCGAAGGACTGAATGCACTCCACCGACCCACCTCGGTCAAGGTCGTGACCGACAGCTCCTACGTCGAGAAGGGAATGTCGGAGTGGATGCACCGCTGGAAAAACAACCACTGGCGACGCAAGACTTCGAGTGGTTACGGGCCGGTGAAGAACCTGGATCTGTGGCAAGAACTGGACCGGCTTGACCAGATCCATTCGATCGTCCTGGAACGGGTGCAGGGTCACGCCGGGCACCCTGAAAACGAGCGCTGCGACGAATTGGCCGTGGCGGCCTACAAGCAGCTCATGGGGGATGGCACAGAACGGTAGAGCGTCAGCTCACCGTTTCCCGAACTCAACGGCGGGCTTACGCCCTGCCGTTCTGTACAACTCCTTGACCCGAATATTCCGGAAACGGGCTTTGTTTCCCTCGATCCAGTCTCCACCGGGGTGGACCTGGAGCGCAATGTAGCCTTGTGTCGGTGTTCCTCTGGTGGTCTCTTCGGAATGCTGAAAATCGGTGACCAGGTGCCCGTCGAGGTAGAACCGGATGCGGCCGGGCTCACCCTCGATCTGGATCTCGACGTCTTGCCACCGGCTGGACTCAAAGTGCTGCGCCCCGACTTCGTTCTTCTTCACCGTGCCCTGGGTCCACGGCAGATAGATCGAGCCGATGGAACCTCCTTCCCGGTTGTCCAGAGTGACCTGGTGGCTCTTTCCGGTTTCTCCAACCCGCAAAAAAACCCCGCTGTCGACCGGATAATCGATATTCACCTCCAGCCTGAGAATGAAGTCGCGATACTTACCGGTGGTAATGAAAAGGCCACCCCTGCCGGGAGGATCCTGGTCACCCGCGATAGCGCCTTCAATGACCTGCCAGCGACCCCCGATGTTGTCCTCGGGCAGCCCGTCGTGTCGTCGCCAGCCCTGCAGGGTCTTGCCGTCGAAGATGGATACGAATCCCTCCTCCCGGCTCTGCACCGGGGGAGCCGGTTCCCGGGGAGATTTCTCGACGGCACAGGCCATCGGAAGGCACGCGAGAAGCACCGACAGAAGCACTGCCAGGCTTTTCGGCAATACGGAATCCATTCGCTTAGCCTAGCAGCCCGTGCGTCATAGCTCCACAAGGGCGCCCACCCTGGTCGGCGCGTCATAGCTCGACGCGCTTGTTGTCACGCGCGCTACTGTCCCTTGCTCTCGTTCAACCCTTGGCTTAACATCCGTCTTAAACACCAAGAGGAGTGGGAGGAGGTCGCCCGTGTCCATCAAACTCAATCGACGCCAGGTTCTCGCAGGTTCGGCCCTTGCTCTGGCCGGAGCCCGTTGTGCCCAGGACAGCCGTCCGGGAGGGAGCACTTCTCCGACCACAGCCGGCGGGCCGATGGCTATCAAGAAATCGCTCAAGTTCGGGATGTTTCGAGAAGATACGCTCTCGATTGAGGAAAAATTTCAAGTCTTGAAGGAGATCGGCTTTGACGGAGTGGAGATGGACAGCCCCAGCGATTTGAACCGGGACGAGGTCATCGCCGCCCGGGACAGCACAGGTTTGGAGATTCCGGGAGTCATTGATTCCGTGCACTGGAAGAAGTCGCTGTCGGATCCGGATCCAGGGATCCGTGAAGAGGGTCGAGCCGGTCTGGAAACAGCACTTCGTGATGCTGCGGCGTACGGAGCCACTACGGTTCTACTGGTCCCTGCCGTTGTCAGAAAAGGGGTCGGTTACGACGATGCCTACACCCGTTCCCAGGCTGAGATCCGCAAAACACTTCCCCTGGCCCGTGAAACAGGAGTCCGAATCGCAATTGAGAATGTCTGGAACAACTTTCTGTATAGCCCGCTGGAGATGGCCCGCTACATTGACGAGCTGGAAAGCCCCACGGTCGGTGCCTACTTTGATGTCGGCAATATTGTGAACTATGGCTGGCCAGAGCAGTGGATCCGGATTCTGGGTCAGCGGATCATTAAGCTCGACGTCAAAGAGTACAGTCGGGAAAAGAGAGATCAGGAAGGTCCCCACGCCGGATTCCGGGTCCCTCTGGGAGAGGGTGACTGTGACTGGCCCGCCGTCGTCACCGCTCTGCGAGAGATCGGTTACCGCGGATGGGGATCGGCCGAGGTTGCCGGCGGGGACCGCGTGCGCCTGAAAGAGATCTCCGAACGGATGGACCATATTCTTCCCACCCTCCACTAGAAAGCGCTCTTGCTGGACCGTTTCCGGGCCAGCGTGGTCAGTCAGATCCGGAAGCTCCAGTCGTTGGAAAGTTGAAAGTTCAGGGTTGCAGAGAGGGTTCCGGGCTGTGGGCCCGAAAACTGAATCCGATCCGGCCCGACCGCGTCTCTGTTGGATGACGGAGCCCTATTTCAAGCCACTTACGAGGATCCCTGGATGACCAGCGTCGCCATGCAACAAAAAACCAGTCCATCCGAACCTGCACGAAATCCGGCGGCGGCTGTTGCAGCATCCCCTGAGCCTCCAGGATTCGCAGGCTGGCCGCTGGAACTCGAGGGAGTCTTCCGGAGCGCAGCCGCGGTTATCCGGGAGATCACGGAGTTTGACACTCTGGCCATTCTGCTGCGCGGTGAAACCGGCGAGCTTCGCTTTTCTTACGCCGAGGGATTTAACGAGGAGGAGGTCGGCAACTGGCGGTTCGGGCAGGGGCAGGGCATCGTGGGCACCGTGGTGAGAACGGGCGAGCCGGTGCTGGTCGAGAATGTGAGCCGGGATCCCCGCTACATTGCCGCCGCCCCCGGGGTTCTCTCCGAGATTGCTCTACCTCTGGGATCGGCAGACCGCCTTATCGGGGTGCTCGATCTGGGCAGCCACAGTCAGGGCTTCTTTGATCCAGAGCTGATCTCCAGACTGACCCCGATGGCCCGGGTGCTGGCCCGGGCCATCGACAATGCTCGACGCTTCCAGATCGTTCGGGAACAGGCCAAGGCTCTTTCGGTGCTCTACCAGCTGGCCAGAGAAGTCTCTTCGGTGCTGGACAAAGAAGCCCTCCTGGAGCACATCGCCAGGCAGGTCCGAAGAGTCGTCGACTATCAGATCTTCAGCCTTCTGCTCTGGAACGAGGAGACGCAGGAGCTGGAGCATGAGTTTTCGCTCAGCTACGACAAGAGGTTCCGTGTCAAGTCCGGGTTGCCCCTGGGTCAGGGGCTGTGTGGCACTGCGGCGGCCCTGCGCCAGCCCGTCCGGGTCCCGGATGTCGAGCTGGACCCCCGTTACGTCCATTCCGACCAAAACGTTGAAGGTCAGGTCCGAGCTGGTCGTCCCACTTTTACTGGAAGACCGACTGATTGGAGTCCTCGATGTTGAGAGCGTGCACACCAATGCCTTCTCTCAGGAGATGGAGCGCATGCTGGTTACGCTTGGCTCCTACATAGCGATCGCCCTGGAAAACGCCCGCCTCTTCGGGATGGTTCGCGAGGATGAAAAGCGGCTCGAAAAGGACCTGACGACGGCTCGGGAGGTTCAAAAGGCTCTCCTCCCGGACGTTCCCACCATTCCCGGGTTGGAGATTGCAGTCGGGGCGGAGCCCGCTTTGCAACTGGGGGGAGATTTCTACGATTTTCTTCCTCGGGGAGATGGGAGTTTTGCCCTGGCCGTTGGAGACGTGGCGGGGAAAGCCACGCCGGCTGCGCTTTGTGGATCCCTCGCTATCGGACTACTGAGAGCTCACATGCTGCAGGAATGCTGCGATCCGGCCAGTGTTCTCTCCCTGGTGGACGAGCATCTCATCGACTCGAATCTGGACAATCGATTCGTGGCCATGATTCTGGGCTTTTTTGACCCTGCCTCAGGCACGATATCGCTTTCCAACTCGGGGCTGCCTCTCCCCCTGCTGGTACGAGACGGCGGAGTAACTGAGATCGACTCCTCAGGTCGACCGCTGGGACTTCTGCCCGGCTCCGTTTACACCTCGACAGAGGTTGAGCTGCAGAGTGGTGACGTTCTGGTCTTGCTCTCGGATGGCTTGATCGAGGCGCCGGGACGGGACGGCACCGAGTTCGGGCTGGGACGGATCAAAGAACTGCTGGCCCGGGTCGCCTCCCATTCGGCCCAGGACATCGTTGAGCAGTTGATGCAGGCCAATCAGCGGTTTGTCGCCGACAACCTCGACCAGGTCGACGATCGCACCCTGCTCGTGGTCCGGGTCGTCTGACGCTAGCGACCCGTGGGATTTTCACCACGGACTGCTAGCTCGGACCTGGCGCTTCACGCCGCTCATAGAACACGAAGGATCCATAGCCCACAACCTGGTCTCTGGGACCGGCGGTGTCCCCGGAGTTGCGCAGGTCAACGGCTCTGACTTCCATTTTTCGAAGGCGAGCACTTTTGAGGAGACCCCGGATCGGCACTGACCCGCAGGCATCTTCAGGCGCTAATCGTTCGAGTTCGAGCGACCGGATCGCCCTCGACGTCTCCCGATCTCTCCGGACAGCCGTTTCGTAGTCGTGATAGTGGCTCAGGTCACTGCTGATCACCAGCAGGGTGGAATCATCCCCCCACACGGCTTCCAGCACTTGTGAGACCTCTGAAGCACTGGCCCGGCCGGTGAGGAGGGGAGTCACGGCGAACTCTCCAAGGATGGTCTGAAGAAAGGGAATATGGACTTCCAGGCTGTGCTCCCGATCGTAAACATGATCTCTTACCCGCACCTGGGTGAAATGCAGAGCCTTCGAGACCCGCTCCCGGTCCAGAGGGACACGACCCAGGGGTGTCATCAAGTGATCGGCCTCCGGAAGGGCCAGCCCGGAGAAGGAATACCAGTGTGAAGGGCCCAGCAGGACGACCCTGGAAACGGTGCTGCGTACCTCCCGGATGGAGGCGTAGGCGGTGGCCGCCACGGGACCCGAATAGATGTACCCGGCATGAGGTGCAATCAGGGCCTTGGGAGGCGCGGCGACGTCCTCCACACGACTCAGGAAGCCCTCGACCATCGCCTCCAGATCCTTCGCCTCCGAAGGGTAAAAACTTCCCGCAACCGCTGGCTTTCTAAGGCTTCCGATGAACCGCCTCCCTGGAAATCCGGTCAGAATCAGAGATAATGAAAATCTGCTAGAGTCTAACCTTACGACGACTCAGCCTTCCTGGCAAACACGAAAAGAGCCCTGGAAATGGCAGGAAACCTTATCTCGAACAGCCCTTCTAATGTCGCCGTCGACTTCTGGCACGCGCTCTCGGACAGCCGCATCCAGTGCGACCTCTGCCCCAGGTTTTGCAAGCTCCGGGAGGGGCAGCGGGGCATGTGTTTCGTGCGCGGAAGGCTCAATGATGGAATGGTCCTGACCAGCTACGGACGATCCAGCGGATTCTGTATCGATCCAATCGAGAAAAAGCCGCTCAATCATTTCCTTCCCGGCACTCCAGTCCTCTCATTCGGAACCGCCGGCTGCAACCTGGCGTGCAAATTCTGCCAGAACTGGGATATCAGTAAGTCGCGCGAGATCGACACCCTGGCCGACCAGGCCTCCCCGGAACAAATCGCGCGGGCCGCCCAGGAGTCCGGCTGCAGGAGTGTCGCCTTTACCTACAACGATCCGGTCATTTTTCTGGAGTACGCGGTCGATGTGGCCCAGGCCTGTCACGAAAAAGGAATCAAAGCCGTGGCGGTCACCGCCGGGTACATATGTGCCGAACCCCGACACCGATTTTTTGAGCACATGGACGCGGCCAACGTGGATCTGAAGGCTTTCAGCGAGGAGTTCTACGGAGCCGTCACCGTGGCGCACCTCGAACCGGTCCTCGACACCCTGCTCTATTTGAAGTCGGAAACGGACGTGTGGTTTGAAATCACGACCCTGCTCATTCCGGATGAGAATGATTCCACGGCCGAAATCGAGGAGCTGAGCAGTTGGATCGTCGAGCACCTCGGACCGGACGTCCCCCTCCATTTCACTGCCTTTCACCCGGACTGGAAAATGCGCGACAAGCCCGCGACTCCTTTCGCCACCCTGGAGCGGGCTCGTCGGATCGCCGTGAAAAACGGTGTTCACTACTGCTATACCGGCAACGTTTCGGATCCGGAGGGACAGAGCACTTATTGCCACGGGTGCGGGGATCTCCTGATCGAGCGCGACTGGTACGTCCTGGGAAAGTGGAACCTGACCTCGGACGGCTGCTGCCTGGGGTGCGGCGCCCCTTGTGCGGGAGCCTTCGAAAAGCGCCCGGGTACCTGGGGAGCCCGTCGCTTACCCATTGCAATCGGCAGGGATTAGTGTGTCGCTCCAATCCGCTCTCTTCGCTCTCGTTGGCCTGATCCTGCTCCCGCAGTCGACGGGTGCGCTCCGCCCCGACCAGACGGAGTATGAACTGCCCGGCTCGTCCTGGCTCCTCTGGGAGAGCCTGGACGCGCCTTCCAACACTTCCTTCTACTCGATGTACCTGAAAGCGGACACCACACCTTCGTCCAGGGCGGCCAGCCTGCACGTCAGTTGTAGCGGCCGGCGCCTGGATGTCTTTATTCGCACCTCAGCCACGGTCCGCACCGAGCACAGCCAACGTGATCAACAGGACCTGGTCGCCGTGCGTCTTCGTCACTCTGATGAGGCGGTTACCAAGAGTTATCTGTTCAGCCCCCTGGAAGATAATCACGGATTCTATTTCTTCAAGTTTCTGTCCCGGAAGGACGACGCCGAGCGGGGAATTGGGAGATTGCTGGGTCACACCGAAACGTCAATCGAATTCGAAGATGACGAGGGAAGACCGGTCACGGCTCTTTTCGATCTAGGCCATATGGACCGCCTCTACTCGAGTCTCCGACAGGCCTGCCGGGCGGGCGGAGCCCTGGCCCTGGTGGATCCGCGGCTGCAGGTTCGGAACCAGCAGCCGGATGGAGCGCAAACGATAGAACCGGTGGCTGCCCAGACGGCCCCGGCACTCCCTGCCCCTCCGTCACCCGTGGAAGCTCCCGACACCGGCCCGGAGGCCTCGACCCAACCTGGGGTGACCTCGGTTTTCGGCCTTTCCATGGGGCTTGAACTGGAAGAGGTGACCACCCGGATCGAGGCGGATCCTGTCCCTGTCGAGGACCACCCGGAATTGTACCTCCTGCCCCGTGTCCCGGAACCGAATCCCAACTTTGAGTTCTATCTCGGCCTGATTCCCGAGCCGGCGGGCCTGTGCGAAGTGAGAGCGGTGGGTCAGACGATTCACACGGATCCCCAGGGCCGCGCCGTTCGACACGCCTTTCACAACAACGTGTCGTTGCTCCACAAAATATTCGGACCTTACAGGCTGGTCGACACTTCGGCCGAAAGGGCCGCGGAGGGCGCCGGGGCCTGGATGTCCAATCTGTACAGCGGAGGTATCCGGCTTCTGGCCGAGTGGTCGGAGAATCGAAACTCTCGTCTGGGCCATGACGTTCAAAAAGTGCTCCTGAGCGTCCGGCCTGAATCCCAGGAAAGTGCACGTCTGATCCTGCAGGTGACCTTCTCGAATTTCCCGGTCTCCGGAAAGCCATAGGCCGACCTGAAGCCCGGAGACCCAAAGCAGAAGAGAAGGGATCCGGTTTATTTCGGGGCTGAGAGGGCCAGCTGTTCGGTGATTCTTTCGTGGGCGACAAACCCGCTGACGCTGTCATTGAGCACGAAATCGCCTGTCGAGGTGGGGAGCATCACGTTCACCCAAAGCTGCCCATTGTTACCGACGATCTGGGAAAGCACCAGCACCCAGCTCTCTTGCTCCACCTTGAACGAGGAGCGAATAAACCGCTGGTCCTTCAAGACGTATAGCGAAGAGTCCGCGGAAATCCGAGCCAGGGTCACCAGATCGTTTCGAATGGCCTCGGGCGGGACCCCCTTCGGAACCGGAGGTACGACCTTCTGGCCAAGGCCGGGAAGGCGTTCCCAGAGAGCGGATGGTGGGGCCGCTTCTCCCCGAACCAGCGCCGAGGTGTACTGGGGCAGCGTAACGGACGTAGCGGTAACCGGTGTCAGCAGGCTGACCAGCTTCACCAGAGCAAAGAACTTGGCCTTTTCAGTGAGCAGGATGGCACACGAAATGAGGACGGTTCCGGACAATGCCTTGAGCAGGTTGTCCCCCATCACCAACCAGCTGTAGAACTGAAGCCAGGCGTCCGTTACGAAAAAGAAGTACAGCGCAGACGAAATCCCCAGCCCGGTCAGCCCACTCAGTCCGTAGGATTGAGCAAGGCGGTATCCGAGAAAACTGACCAGCACTGCTGCGGAACCTAGCCATAGGAGTTTCACGCCACTATTGTACCCGAGAAAACGCTCCGAAAGTGGTTAAAATCGTCACCCGATTTGAATAAAAATTGGCCCTTCTTGTGATCTGAAAGTGTTTGGTTCAATATGTTTCAATTTGTTGAAGCTTAGGGGTTTAACCAGCCGTGGATCACAGGCTTCCGGAGCCCGAATCAGTGCCCGCCGGCACCCTATGGCGTGCCTGCGGCGACCTATCCAGCGGGGGCGATAGGGACCAGACTGATGAAGGCCTCGAGACTCTCTTTTGCCCCGCTTCGAGGAGCCCTGAAAGAAGTGATATCCCGGAATCCCGATGGTCCGTTTCCGGCGCCCGGGGAAGAGGACAACGACCTTCTAAGAAGCTATCATGGACACTATGCAACTGACCCGGTATCGGTTGCCTTCAGGTGAGGCAGCCGTTGGTAGCCTGCACGATGACTTTCTGCTCGGTCTGCAGCAGTCCTCGAACATCTCGCTGAGCTCGATTCTGGAAGAGCCGGATCCCGAGCAAGTCGTGGGGGAGTTAGTGCACTCCGCGAGATCGACCCCTCTGGCCGAAGTGTCACTCTTGCCGCCCATCGACCGACAGGAAGTCTGGGCGGCCGGCGTTACCTACAAGCGCAGCCGAACGGCGCGCATGGAAGAGTCGGACTCGGCAGCATCCTGTTACGATCGGGTCTACGACTCGCCCCGGCCCGAGCTGTTCTTCAAGGCTGCGCCACACCGGGTCTCGGGTCACCTCCAGCCGCTGCGCATCCGGGCGGATTCAGATTGGAACGTGCCCGAGCCGGAGTTGACTCTGGTTATGAATTCCACGGGTCGAATCGTCGGATTTACGGCTGGAAATGACATGAGCTCGCGACAGATCGAAGGAGACAACCCTCTCTATCTGCCCCAGGCCAAAGTCTACAATCAGAGCTGCGGACTGGGTCCCTGGATTACGCTGACCCGCTTTATGCCCCCTCTCCATGAGATCGGCATCGCGGTGGCAATCCACCGTCGGGGAGGCGTCGTTTTCGAAGGCACAACCAGCCTCAATCAGATGGCCCGGACCCCGGAAGACCTGACCGAGTGGCTGTGGCGGGAAAACTCGTTCCCGGACGAGGTGTTCCTCATGACGGGAACGGGAATCGTCCCCGAGAGTGACTTTACTCTCGAAGCGGGAGACCGGGTAGATGTCACGATTGACGGAATCGGCACCCTTTCGAATCCCGTGGCTCAAGGCTCCAGTTTCGAATAGCAGGAACACCACCGGGCACGGCAACGGGAACGATCCCGGGCATGGTCCTACAAAGCAATCAGGAGAGGTCAGATCCGTTTCTGGACGATGACTGGAAAGAGATGGGATGTCTGAAGTGCGCCCCGGGGTGAGGCCGCGAACAATACAGCGCGACGTCCCCCTGTCTCAATACTCGACCCTGGGGATCGGCGGGGAGGCCCGCTACCTTGCGACCGTCAGAAACCAGGCGGACCTGCCCCCCCTGCTGGAGTGGAGCCGGGCAAAGGAGATCCCGTCCCTCATTGTTGGCGAGGGAAGCAATTTCTTGTTCCCCGATTCCGGCTTCCCCGGCATCGTGCTTCGGATTCTCATCCCCGGAATCGATAGGGAGGGTAATGAAGTGGTCGCAGGGTCTGGAGAAAACCTGGGCTCCCTCATCGAGCACCTCAATCGTCGGGGTTTGCAGGGCATCGAGCGGATGTACGGGATTCCCGGATCCCTGGCGGGTGCTGTGGTCGGAAATGCGGGGGCCTACGGCCAGGAGATCTGCGACGCGCTGATCAGCGTGAGCGTCTTGCGAAGCAACGGCGCCATCGAGGTACTGCCTGCGGCAGGCCTCCATTTCCAGTATCGTCACAGCCGTTTCAAAGAAGATCGGAGTCTGGTGGTGCTGGATTGCCGGCTGCGGCTGGCCCCCGGGGGGCAAAGTCTCCAGGAAACATCGGACTCGATCCTCGAGAAGAGATCCAGGAAGTATCCTTCCTCCCTGAAGTGCCCCGGGAGCTTTTTCAAGAATGTCGAGATGCGGTATCTGGACCAGAGTCTGGTGGAGCGAATTCCACCGGCTTTCATCATGCACGGCAAGATTCCGGCAGGAAAACTGCTGGAAGCTGTTGGAGCCAATGGCGCACGCAGAGGAGATGCCATGGTGGCGGACTATCATGGCAACCTCATCCTGAACCTCGGAAATGCGACGGCCCGGGATATCTTATGGCTCGCCCGCAAGTATGCCGTCCGGGTTCAGGAACGCTTCGGCATCGTCTTGGAACCTGAGATCCGCATCCTCGACGGGGAGCAGAGAGAGAACAATCCAGAAACAGGGGCAGAGTATGACCGAACGGCTCGTCATTGAGGGAGGGCGCCCGCTGCAGGGCGTCTACCGGGTTCAGGGCAACAAGAACGCGGCGCTTCCGCTGGTCGCCGCGGCGCTCCTCTCCCGGAAACCGGTCACTTTGCGCAATGTTCCCCGTATTGTGGACATTGAGAACCTGGTTCGCTTGCTGGGTGCCCTGGACGTCAAGACAGACTGGGAGGGGAACCGCCTGTCCATCGACGCCGGCCGCCTCCGAGAAGCTGAACTCTCACCGGACATCGTGCATCGCCTGAGAGGCGCGATTCTCTTGCTCGGCGTCCTGGCTCCTCGGATGGACACGCTCGCCTGTGCCCTTCCGGGAGGATGCCCGATCGGCCAGCGGTCCTTTCAGGTCCACTGGTCCGTGTTCAGAGCCGCCGGCTTCCGGATCGAACAGGATCCCGAAAAGGTCGTGATTCGCCGGGAGCGGCAAGTCCGCAACCCCCGTGTCTTCCTCGAGGAGGCCTCGGTGACGGCTACCGAGAATGCCCTGATCCTCTTTGCCGGCCTGGGCGGCGGCACCATCGCGAATCCGGCCCGGGAACCTCATGTGGCGTGTCTCATCGAGTTTCTGAGGAAGCTGGGGTGCTCGATCGAAGTGGACGCGCTGTCGATTCGTGTCGGGGCCGGGTTGAATGCTCAGCCGGCTCCCGAGTTCACGGTGCCCGGCGACTATGTCGATGCCGGTACCCTGGCTATCGCCGCCGCCGTGACGGGTGGAGACGTGGCCATTGATGGAATTACGGCTGATGCACTGCTGGGCATCCGACCGGTGCTGGACCGATTCGGGGTTCACATGACGGCCTCCCGGGACTCGCTCTGGGCGGTTAGTGTTTCACCCCGGAGCAGTCCTCCCAAGATCACCGCCGGGCCCTGGCCGGCCTTTCCCACCGACCTGGTGAGTCTGGCCATAGTCCTGGCCACGCAGTCGGAAGGGCACTGCCTGATCCACGACTGGATGTACGAAGCCAGGATGTTTTTCGTAGACAAACTGGCCAGGATGGGTGCCTCCGTGACTCTGTGCGATCCCCACCGCGTCCTGGTCGCAGGCCCCCGGCGCCTTCGGGGGATCCATCTCGAATCGCCCGATATTCGGGCCGGCATGGCCCTTGTGGTGGCAGGACTCTGTGCGGACGGGACAACCGACATTGAACACGCCGAAGTGATCCGGAGAGGCTACGAACGCGTGGATCAGCGGCTGGCGGAGCTGGGCGCCAGTGTTTTCTCCGAACCTCAGTGGCCGGGACGGGAGGACTAAACGCATGCCCCGGCAGATTCTCGCCTTAGCCGCTCTGCAGCCGGCCTTTCGTCACACCTGGCGCCAGCTCTTCCAACCCTTTCGGTTGGGACTGTGGGCCCGCCTGGCCCTAGTGGGCATCGCCACCGGGGACATCCCCGGATGCGGAGGGGGCGGGGGTGGAAACGGCGCCGGAGGCGGTTCCGGGGAGGGTGATCAGTTGCTGGCCCTTGCTTCCGACTTCCCCTTCCTGTTTCCACTGATTTTCGTGGGAGCCATCCTGGCCATCACGCTCATCCTGGGCTGGATCTACCTGGCCAGCGTACTTCGCTTTGTACTCCTGGACATCGTGCTAACCGATCGATACCGTCTGATTGATGGCTTCAGGCGCTGGCAGCGGCCTGGCTTCAGTTACTTTTTCTGGCAACTGGCCTACCTTGGCGTATTGATCGCGGCTCTGGCGATCGTCGTTGGTATTCCGGCCCTGGCGGCTCTTCTGGCCGGTGTTTCTCGGGATTCGAATCCGAGCATCACCCTGATGATCATCGCAGGACTGTGGCTGGTCGTAGGATTGACGGCGGTGATCGCGGCGGTGATCGTGGTTTGGATCCTGGCCCGCGATTTCCTGGTCCCGGTCATGGCTCTTGAAAGAGTGGGCGCGCTGGAGGCCTGGAACCGTCTCCTTCCGATGCTCGTGTCCGAGAAGCTCAACTACGCGGTCTATCTGCTGATCCGAATGTTTCTCACCATGGTTGCGTTCATCCTGTGCCTGGTGCTGGTATTGGTCCTCCTGCTGGCCCTGGGGGGGGTGGGGCTGACCCTTTTCCTGGCCGGGCTGTGGGCGGAATGGAGCTGGAATTTCTACACCATCGCCCTGGCGGTCGTGTTCGGCGGAGCTGCGCTCGTCGTCACGGTGTGCCTGATTGCCTTCCTGTGCACGCCCGCGGTGGCCTTCTTCCCCACCTATGCGGCCCACTTCCTGGGTCTGCGCTACGCCCGCCTCTCCGAGGCTCTGGGGAATCACCCCGTTTGGAAATCTCGTGTTTCAGAGGCCGGAGGCTGAGGCCTCACTCGCTCTAAATCCCGTTCAGGACCGTCAACTGGTGCTGAATCTGTACTCCGAGTTCGAGTATCGCCCGCGTGCCCGCCCGGCGGGAGGGAAGCTCGTCAATAGCTCGCAGCGCCGATTCATATTCGCGAGCCGCTTCCTCCCGACGACCTGCCTGCATCAGGATGCCGGCCCGGCGGGCTCTCCACGGCGCTTGTCCACGAAGGAGTTGGGGCAGCAGCTGGATGTGCTGCAGCGCGGAATCGTAACGGCCAGCGAAACTTCCAGCTTCACCATCGTGTCGATCAGGGACACGATGGGGCCCAGGAGTTCGATACCTTCTTTGAGTCCCCGCACAGCCCCCGTGATGTCCCCCATGCGCTTCTGCAGCTCGGCGCGTTCCAGGAAGAACTCGGGCGTGGCCCGAGGATGCAGCAGGATCGAGCGGTTCAGGTCCTCAACACCCTGCGCAAGACGGCCCACCCTTCCCAACGCCCGGGATCTTAGGGTCCCACTCTGGGATGGGTGAACCCCCTCGCCTTTAGGCGAAGCCTTCAGGAGGCTTGGGGGTACACTGCGGAGGTGTCTGAGTATCGGAAAAGTTCGCATGCAGTGTATCGGCTGAGATATCACTTTGTGTTCATCACCAAGTACCGCAAGCCGGCTCTGCGAGGAGAGATCGGGAAAGAGGTGCGGGATCTGACGCGAGAGATTTGCCGATCGTTGGATATCGAGATCGTGAAGGGGCATGTGCGACCCGATCATGTGCATTTGTTGTTGGATGTGCCGCCGAGATTGGCGCCGAGCCGAGTGATGCAGGCGATCAAAGGGAAAACGTCGCATCATCTACTGCAAGATCACCGCAAGTTGCGCAAGGAGTTTTGGGGACGACATCTTTGGGCACGAGGGTACTTCGTGGCGACGACTGGGAATGTGAGCGATACGATGGTTGCAGAGTATATAGAAACCCAAGATGTCGAGACCCGAGACGACGATTTTCGGGTCACTGAGTAGTCAGCCTGCGAGCGAAGCGAGGTCTTTAGGCGACTTCAGTCGCATGTCGAATCCACCGCCTTCAGGCGGTGGAGAGTGGGACCCTTCTCAAGAGCAAAGCGTCGACGTGCCGCGGGTGCTTCACGAGAAAATCATCCAGATAAGGAAGGGCCTCGTGGGGACGATCGGCTTCCAGCCACAGTCTTCCCCTGAAGTAGGCGAGCTGAGGCAGGTCCTGAGAAAGCTTCTCTGCGGCAGCGTAGTCCGAAAGATCTTTTTCCCAGTCGTGGTGCAGCCGGTACAACTCACCGCGCTTCAAGTGGAGCTCTGCCGACGCCCCCTGCGATTCAATCCGGGCAGAGACCTTCAGGATCCTGTCGCGAATGTCGCCGTGGGCCAAAAGCGTAGCCGCCAGACCCGAGGCAAGAGCGCTAAGGATAGCGATGGCACAGGAAAGTCGAATGAAACCGGTCATTTGACGAGCCAGTAGAAACCCTCCCGCTCGCTCTCCACCGTGAAGGAGTAACTGCCGCCCGGCTTCACCTTGAAGCGTTTCCCCGTCGCGGCATCGAGCAGAAAGCTTCTCTTCAAATGCACCTCATCGGCCTCCCACCTGAGCGTCACCGTCTCACCGATCTCAGAGCTCGCGACCTCAAAGTACCAGCTGTCTTTGGCTCTCTTCTTCAGCCCATGAAAATCCGAAGTGTAGTCTCCGCTTTCACTCCCCCAGTCGTCCTGCGGAAACACGATGCTCAGGTAGGGCGCCGAAAAGGCGCTCAACTCAGGCAGGTCGTGAGAGTCCAGACCTTTCACACTGTCCCCAAGCTGACCCAGTACGTTGTGCTCATCGCGCAGGCCTCCCGACTCGGCTATCAGCCGTACGAACCAGTCTGTTTTCCTCTTGTTTTTCTTCTTCTTGCGCAGCGCCACAGACTCAGAGAGCGTCTCCGCCGGTGCCCCGCAGTTGCCTCCGGTGGCCGGAATCCGCAGACTCACGATTTCGAGAGGCGGCGCTTCATAGGCCTTGACCCAGAACCCGTCAAACGGAACCAGCGTCCCTTCCAGCCCCGGAGTCTGTCCGTCAAAGGCTGCATAGGACGCACCCGTCCACTTGTAGGCGATCCTCGAGATCACTCCCTGCGCGTGTGCCTGATCCAGCGTCAGCGTCGCAGCCCCCTTGAGGACCTCTACGTCGCTCCAGCACACCTCGTATTCAAACGGGTGCCCGACCAGGCTGTAACGACCTGCCGCCGCTTGTGCCAGCTCCACCTCCACCGGTACGTTGTAGACCCCTTCACTGCCCGCCACCTGTGCCAGCCCCGTCTTGATCCAGTACCCTTCCCCGACCTCCCGGTCTTCTCCCAGTTCCACAGCCACGTGGTGGTCCAGGCCGGGATCCGTGGCATGATGCTCCCGCCTGAACACGAACCAGTCCGTTTTGTAGGTGCCGCTGAGATCATCGCCGAAGACCGCTTCCAAAGAGGCGGCTGCGCCCGGATCGCAGGCCAGTGAAATCTGCTTCCATTTTCCCGCCGTCAGTTGAAAACTGTCCTCACAGGTGCTGCTGTAGTCCACTCTCAGAAGCGGCCGGCTCGATGGCGTGGCGTCCTCGCGGGAAAGAAAATCCAATCCATTGGTCGAGCTATCGTCGGCTACCAGGAGCCCCCGGTTGGCCTGGCTCCCGGCCACCCAGCCCTGCACCACCGCCACGCCCGCCGCATTCAACTGGACCGTCAGAGAACCCGTTCCAGACGTGCTCACAACACCCAGGACGTCGGATCCCCGGTCCGTGCTCCCATCCACCCCGGCCGTCTCCCAGGAGGAACTTGTGGCGTAGATATTCCAGGTCGCCTCATCCTCTTCCCAGGGCTGCAACACGTCGTAGATCCGGTAGACTCCTCCCGGATTGGTCGCGTCGATGGTGATCGAGGCGGCCTGGATCACAGCGTTGGGAGGAAGCTGGGTTGCCAGATCCCAGTAGAGCAGCGTTCTCTTGTCCAGTCCGCTCGGATCACTGCCGTCGGCGAGAAGAACTCCGGATGTCCCATAGTTCGAGTTCACATTGTTCTCGGAGATGTAAGTGTCCCGGGTGCCCAGGTAGCTGGGAGACGGATGTACTCCGTCCTGAAAGCGGACGGTGAAGATCTCTTCATACAGGAAACTGTCCTGGGAGTCGGCAGCAATCGCATTGGCTGCCAGGTCCAGAATATTGTTCGCCGTGAGAAGGAAGGTCACGCCGGAGGACAGAGCATCTGTACTCAGCAGCACCGTCCGCCCGTCACCCTGCAGCGCGGCTCCGGTGACCATCACCCCTTTGTTGATTGCGTAGTTCGACGCATTCTCTGCGCCGGCCTGAATGACCGGCTCCGCAAACTCCACCGAAACGGTCAGGGCATCGACCGCCTCGGTCTGGAGAATAACCGGAGCCAGCGTGTCCAGGCCCTTCGTCAGCGTGAAGTAGTCTTCCACGGTACCCGTACTGTCCAGAAAGGTCGCGTCCAGGCGGTTCCCGTACACGTCCAGAATCATCGAGCCCAGTTCCCTCACGGAGATGTACATGGCGGGATGATCCAGGTTGCCGCTGCCGCTGACCTTTCCGGAACTCCCGGCCACCGCGTAGACCGCCCCTTCATTCGCCTCTCCCCACCCGATGGGCTTCTCGTAGGCTCCGTCACCGTCCTCACGACCGTCTCCATCGTCTTTCTTCATGGCAGCGGTCAGGGTCGTGGAAAGCCCATAGTGCCCATCCAGCAGAAACGACCGTTCGTAGGCGTGGCTGTGGCCCGTCAAGACGAGGTCGACACCCCAGGACTCCAGCATCGGCAAGGCATTCTCACGCATGTCAATCAACTGGCCCTCAGTATCGGAATTGTGGGAGCCCTTGGTGTAAGGCGGATGATGCCAGAAGGCGATGATCCACTCGCGAGTGGTCGCCATAATGTCGTTTTCGGCCCAGGTCAGCATGGCCCCGCTGGGAGAGCGATCGGTTTCGTAGGATTCCAGGCAAATGAAGTGAATATTGCCGTAGTCAAACGAGTAGTAGACTTCCGTGCCTGACGCCAGCCCTCCGGCCTCCGCGGCCATGGGCAGCTTGAAGACGTCATAGTACGGTCCTGTCTCACTGGCCGAGTCGGCCGTGTGCCCTTCATGATTCCCCAGAGTCGGCCAGGTCGGCGTGTTCCGCAGCGTTGAAGGATACATATCGAAGACGGCAACCTGGTACTCGGCATCGGTACCATCGTTGTAGGCGTTGTCCCCGAGCATCATCAGCAATTGCGGGTGCCGGTTCCCGGTGTAGTTGTAGAAGGCTTCCTTGACCGCCACCGCATTGGCATCAGCGGTCCCGGAATCGCCCAGGACCCAGATTCGAGTGGGACGCGGCGTGCCGGCCAGCGGAGAGGTGACAAAATAGTGTAAAGCGTCTCCTCCTGCGAGCACTTCGGACGTGGTGCCCACCGAATAGTAGTATTTGGTTTCGGCCTGGAGGCCGGCGACTGTCATCTCGTGGTCGGTCGTCATCGTCGTGGACTCAATGACCTGGGTGAGATTGTCTGGTGAGGAGCCGTAGCGCACTTCAGAATCAGTGTTTCCGCCGGTTCGCCACATGATGGTCATGCTGACCGGGGTGCCCAGCTGGAGGTAGGGTCCCCTGGTAAGACTGGCCGCCGACAGGGCAACGGTCAGGACGGAGGCCACACCTATGACGGAGATAAGCCTCCTCTGTACGCTGGCAGAAAACATGAAACCCAACCCCTCGAGTTCGATCCGATGTTACCTGAATTCGGTTCAAAAGGCCAGCCGGCAGCGAACACAGTTCCCTGGCCGACGGTGCCCGATTTCGGCCCTCGGACGGCCAGGACCGGGAGTTACCGGCGCAGATCCAGACACAAAAGGCGGGTCTCATTCCGGACGTAGAGCAGTCCGTGGGACAGGACCGGAGGCGTCCAGCTCGGATACTCCAGGACCCGGGCCCGGGCCCTCTCCCGGTACCCCTCGGGGCTGGCCTCAATCAGGGCCAGTGTGCCCCGCTCGCCCAGGGCGATCAGCCTTCCCTCCGCCAGCACAAAGGCCGCTCGTCCCAGGCCCCGCTCTGCGGTCCAGAGGACTTTGCCCGTCATGAACTCGACACAACGGAACCTGGATCCTCCTTCGTGGCGCCCGTCCATGCCATAGAGGTAGCCTGCGTGATAAATGCTGGTGGCCCAGTGATTGCTCATGGTCTGCGGGTCCTTCCATACGACCTGCAGACCCTCCGGGTCCAATCTGAGCAGCACGGCTCCGGTTCGATAGGAGGCGGACAGGAAGACATGGTCGTCGATGACCAATGGTGAAGCCGCGTTGACGGAGAAGTGATTTCGGGAGCGGAAAGGATATCGGTAGCGCTCCTTCCCGGTGCCCGGTTCTATGACGCTCAGCCCCCGGCGCGTGAAGAAGACACCCAGCCTTGTCCCGTTGATCGACCGGATCACCGGGGTCGAATAACTGGCCTCGTCTTCTCCGGTCTTCCACAGGTCCTGACCCGTCTTCTTATCGATAGCCACGATCCCGGCCCCCTGGGCCCCACCGGCGTTCAACAAGATTCGATCGCCCTCGATGACGGGCGCGCTTCCAACGCCAAAGAAATTCTGCGGCACCTGAAAATCCCGGTTGATCCACCGCTGCCAGATGACTTCCCCGGTCTCGAAGTCCATACAGGTGAGTTTCCCTTCGGCTCCAAACGTATAGAGGCGCTCGCCGTCGATGGTGGGAGAGGAGCGGGGACCGCCATTGTAGCCGAACCGATCCACATAAGCCGTCGGGTAAGACTGCGTCCAGATGGCCGCTCCGGTACTCGCATCCACGGCTTCGACCACCTCCTGATCCTGGAGGCGGTGGAACAGGATGAGGCGACCCCGGGAGGTGACGGGAGCGCTGTAGGAAGCTCCCAGAGCACGCGACCAGAGAACGGGCGGCCCCGCGGAGGGCCAGTTCTGAATCAGGCCTTTCTCAACCGAAGTGCCGTCGAAGCGGGGCCCCAGAAAGTTGGGCCAGTCTTCGGCAGCCAGCGGCTGACAGGCAACCATCAGGACCAGCAGAAAACCCGATGTGAGGAGGCTCCGCCTCTGACCGGCGACCGGGGGCATCATGTTGTCCCCTATTCTAGTGCACGGGCCGGAAAGTTGACGCCGCGACTTCGGCCGTTCTCTTAGCCGACAGCTCTCCTCTTTGCCGAAACGCCGGCTGCTTGTCGAGGCGACCCGGCCTCGTATCAATCCCGTCGAATCTCGAACAATCCAATTGAATCTGATGTGTTTTGATGTGACAATTGACCGTAAGAAAAGACTCTGGTCCTGCTATCATTCGTCGTCGCCCGGATAGCAGAAAGGAGACCAGCATGGAATCTCTGAAATTCCGCCTAATCGATACAGCACTGATTTTTTCCTGTGCGTTCGTGGTGTTTTTGATCTTCTATATTGTCCGTCTGCCTTGAATACGTGAAGTCGAAGGCCGGCAGCTGATATTGAGAACAAGGCCTGGCCTTCGAGTCCTCCTTATTCCCGTTTCGATGTATGGTTAGGTGAATGCTCGCGGATACCCTTGCCTCTCGACTGCAGGAACTGGAGGAAGCCGGCCTTCGCCGGCAGCTCGGCTACATCCAGGGAAGCCAGGGCCCGGTGGCGGCTTTCGACGGACGAGAGGTCCTTTTACTCTCCTCCAACAATTACCTGGGCCTGGCCAACCATCCGGCTCTCAAGCAGGCCGGCAAGGCAGCGTTGGAGCGCTTCGGCAGTGGTGCCGGGGCTTCGCGACTGATTTCGGGAAGCATGGCGCCTCATCGCCGGCTAGAAGAGCGGCTGGCAGATTTCAAGGGCACCGAAGCCGCCGTCCTCTTTCCATCCGGCTATCAGGCCAATCTTGGCATCCTCTCCTCTCTGATGGAAGCCGATGACACGATTTTCAGCGACGAGTTGAACCACGCCAGTATCATCGACGGATGTCGGCTGTCCCGTTCGAAGGTGAAGGTGTTCAGACACGCCGACATGGAGCATCTGGAGGAACTGTTGTGCGCAGACGGGCCGGCCGGAAACCGTTTGATCGTCACGGACTCGGTCTTCAGCATGGACGGGGATCTGGCTCCCCTTGAGAGAATCGTTGCCCTGGCCCGACGGCATCGCGCCTGGGTCATGGTCGACGAGGCCCATGCCACGGGGGTCTTTGGACCCAACGGAGCAGGACTCGTGGAGGAGCTGAGCCTTCAGGACGAAATCGAAGTCCAGATGGGGACATTGAGCAAGGCGCTGGGGAGCTGCGGCGCTTACCTGGCCGGCAGCCGGGAGTTGGTCGAGTGGACCGTCAACAAGGCCCGAGGCTTTATTTACACGACGGCACTCCCGCCTCATGTAGCAGCCACCGGGCTGGCCGCCCTGGATGTCCTGGCCGAGGAGCCCCAGAGGCGCACCAGGCTCTGGGAAAATGCCGCATTTCTGGCTCGAGGACTGAGGAATCTGGGCTATACCCTGGGCCACTCCGAGTCGCCCATAATCCCTGTCATGATCGGTGACCCGGTAAAGACGGTTCAGCTCAGTGCCGCGCTCCTGAAAAGAGGTGTGTTCGCATATGGCGTCCGCCCTCCGACGGTGCCCGAGGCAACCTCGAGGCTGCGTCTGGCTCCGATGGCCAGCCACACCCGAAGTCAGCTCGAGCAGGCTCTGAATGGTTTTCGGGAGGCTGGACGAGAACTGGGAATCCTTGCATGACTCGTTCTTATCGAGAGCTGAGAGCCTGGGACCACGCCCACGTCTGGCACCCGTTTACTCAGATGCAGGACTGGGTGTCTGAGGACCCCGTCATCATCGCCCGAGGAGAGGGGAACCACCTCTACGATACCCGGGGAAATCGCTATCTCGATGGAGTTTCTTCACTCTGGTGCAATGTCCACGGGCACAACCACCCCCAACTGAATGAAGCGGTCCGTTCCCAACTGAAAGAAATTGCCCACTCGACTCTCCTCGGACTCTCAAACATTCCCTCGATTTCTCTGGCCCGCAGACTCGTTGCGATCGCTCCGGAGGGTTTGACTCGCGTCTTCTACTCTGACTCGGGGTCGACCGCTGTCGAGGTGGCCCTGAAGCTCGCCTTCCAGTACTGGCAACTTCGGGGGCAAACCGGAAAGACCAGGTTTGCCTCTCTCCTGGAGGCCTACCACGGAGACACGCTGGGTTCGATGAGCGTCGGGTATTCCGAGCTCTTTCATCACTTTTTCCGACCGCTCCTGGCCGAGAGCGTTCGCCTGGCCCCACCGCACCTGTTTCGGTTTCGAGACGGCCTCAGCGCCGGGTCCGCTCTGGAGGCGGCCCTGGTGGAAGCACAAGAGAAACTCGGCCGCCACCGTAACGAGCTGGCAGGGGTCATCGTCGAGCCCCTGATGCAGGGTGCAGCCGGCATGTGGGCACAGCCGGTCGAATACGTCAGGGAGCTGCGGCGCATCACGCGGGAACTCGGACTCCTCCTGATCTGCGACGAAGTTGCGACGGGCTTCGGCCGCACCGGAAGAATGTTCGCCTGCGACCACGCAGCAATAGCTCCCGACCTTTTGTGCCTGGGCAAGGGCCTGACCGCCGGCTACCTGCCCGTGGCCGCGACCCTCGCCAGCGAGGAAATATTCTCGGCCTTTCTGGGCCCCTATCACGAGTTCAAGACCTTTTTTCACGGCCACACTTTCACCGGAAATCCACTCGGGTGCGCGGCCGCGCTGGCCAGCCTGGAGATCTTCGAGCAGGAGAGCGTGCTGGCCTCGCTGCAGCCCAAGATCAAACGGCTGGAAGAAAGATTGGTCGCGGACGTCGCTCCCCTGCCGAGGGTCGCAGATGTCCGGAGCCGGGGGATCATGGTGGGCATCGAACTCATGCGCGAGCCCGACCGTGGAATCCCTTACGATCCTTCCGAGAAAGTGGGAGTTCGAGTCATTCTGGAAGCACGTAAACGAGGCGTCATTCTCCGTCCGCTGGGGAACGTGATTGTCCTGATGCCGCCCCTGTCGATCACCCTGGATGAACTGGACCAACTGATTTCCGTCGTGAGCTCAGCCATCTCGAGTGTGACATGCAGGTCCTGATCACCGGCACGGATACCGGAGTAGGTAAGACCGTGGTGACCTGCGGTCTGGCGGCAACCCTGGTGGCCCGGGGAAGCCGCGTGGGTGTCATGAAACCCGTCGAGACAGGCTGCCGGGAGCGGGACGGCGGCCTACACCCTGCGGACGCTTCCCTCCTTGCCTTCTTTGCCAACTGCTCCCTGCCTCTGAGCGAACTCTGCCCCTATCGTTTTGCTCCCCCGCTGGCCCCGAGTGTGGCAGCCGAACTGGCGGGAGTCTCCATTCGACCGGAAAAGATCGTGTCGGGTTTCCGTCGGATTTCTGATCAACATGATGTGGTCCTGATCGAGGGCGCGGGAGGGCTACTTGTCCCGCTGGCAGGCCGCTACACATTCGCTGATCTGGCGCGCGATCTGGAAGTGCCGGTTCTGGTCGTCGTGGGATCCAGGCTGGGAGCCCTCAACCACGCTCTCTTGACCCTGGGTCATGCGCAGGCCTCTGCACTTCCGGTAAAAGGCTATATACTGAACCATCCGGTGGCGGCTTTGGACGACGCCACCCGAACGAATGCGGAGACCCTCGGGAAACTGACCGATGTGCCCTGCCTGGGATGCATCCCTCATCTCCCCTTGGGTACCGATCAGGATCGAGTCAGAAGAATGCTGCTGGAGACATTCAGCCGCCGGGTCGATGTGGAAGGCCTGCTGACCTGACGGTCCGCGGACTGTCGAGCATGAACGAAAAGAATCATTTCTCAGATCTGACCAGCAGATCCCTGGCCGGATCGGCCCCCTCCCGAGCAGAGGCGCTCGATCTGCTCCAAACTCCGGAAAAACACCTGCCAGCCCTCCTCTGGGCGGCATTTCGTGTACGGCGAAAGTTCTGGGGAACGAAAGTGAAGCTCTGTGTGCTCCGGAATGCCCGCAGCGGACTGTGTCCCGAAGATTGCCACTATTGCTCACAGTCGGCGGTTTCCAGCGCAGAGATCGAGAAATACGGCCTGCTCTCACGCCGGGAACTGGTGGCCGGGGCCCGCAGGGCTGTCTCGGCCGGGGCCAGGCGCTACTGCATGGTCACCAGCGGCCGCGGTCCCGGGAAGAAGGATTTGAAGCACCTGTCTACGGCCGTCGAGGAGATCAAGCGCGAGTTCCCTGCTCTCGAGATCTGTCTGTCGCTGGGACTCATGAGCGAACAGCAGGCTGGTCAGTTGAAAAAGGCCGGGGTCGGGTGGATCAACCACAATCTCAACACGAGTCGCCGCTTCTATCCGGAGATCTGTTCGACCCACACCTACGATGATCGAATTCGAACCGTGGAAAACGTTAAGCGGGCGGGGTTGTCCACCTGCAGCGGAGGCATCGTGGGCATGGGCGAGAGCAGTGCCGATTTCGTAGAACTCGCGTTTACACTGCGCGAACTCGAGGTCGACTCCATTCCCGTCAATTTCTTGCACCCCGTAAAGGGCACGCCGCTGGAGAATCGCACCCGCTTCGACCCGATCCGGGGACTCAAGGCACTCTGCCTGATGCGGTTGCTCAACCCCTCCAGCGAGATCCGCATGGCGGCGGGACGGGAACTTTACCTGGGTCCGGCTGCCGGTCTGGCCCTGTATCCGGCCAACTCGATGTTTGTCGAGGGCTACCTGACGACATCGGGACAGGCTGCCGGTGACGCCCGCAAGCTCGTGGTAGAGGCCGGGTTTGAAATTGAAGGCAGCGTTTCGAACGGGCAGGACCCACTGAAAGACTCTCCCCGCTACCCCTCGCTGCTCCCCTTCCGAGAGTGGAATCACGGGAGGGAGGCCCAGGACAGGGCTTAGCAGCCCTTCTGGGTCGGCGCCCGATTTTTCTCGAGTTGCTCCACACCTTCGCAGCATCTGTTTCCGACCGTTCAAAGCGGATTGGATGCAATTGAAGGCCAATCAGAGTACACTGTCTGCCCGCGCAGCCTGATCGTGCTGGCGAATATCGCCCGTGAACAAGGTATAAAAACCGAGAAACCAACCCGGTTCCCCTCATGGCTTTACGATTCAGCTGGCGCTCGATACCTGCCTGCCTGGCCCTGGCGGGAGCAGTTGCTTTCGCTTTTGGCCAGTCACCACCCAAGATTAATTCTTTGTCCGTCCCGGCATCGGTCAAGGAGATGGGGTTGGTATTTGCCAGCGTGAGCACCTCTGATCCCGATGGGGATCCCCTGACGGTGAACTGGACCTTTGATCCCGACCCCACAGGACAGGCTTACTTCTTCAACTCCACTTCCGGCGCCTTCAGCAAGACCCTCTCCGGAAACTTCGTTGGCATTGGTGCCGGGGAGCCGGGGCCTGATCCTCCAAACCCCTCACTCCAGGGCAAGAACTTCAAGGTCAAGGTGTCGGTTTCCGACGGGGTTGATACGGTTGTCCGAACCAGACAGGTTTCGGTCATCGGCCTCAATGAAAAACCGATTGTCGCCGTGAACGCCGCCGGGATGGGCACTCGATCCAACCCCAAGAGTCCACCTCAGGCCCTCAGCCTGACAGCCGGACAGAGCTTCAATCCGGATGGCGCCCTGCGTTTTGCCTGGAAGCTGGGAGCGATCTCCGGGGGATTTATCTGTCCCGGCAAAATCCTGGTCCTCTTCGGGAAGGAGACCAGTATTCCCAGTGTTCCCCTGCCTCTGGTAACGGCCCTGCCGGAACGCCCCATGGAGATCAACTTCTTTTATCGGATCGTTGATCAGATGTATATTCTGGAAGAATCTATCCCGGGCTACGCTGCTTCGTTGACGGGTTGCACCGAACCCGGCGGAGAGGGGAGTGCCTCCGGAGCCGTGCTGGGATGCAGGGCCGACAATCAGCCTGCCGGGTCCGAGTTGCCGGCGACCTTTGTGGTCGCAGAAAAGACCCGGGATTCTATTCGAGCGCTGCTCAGCGCCGATCCCGATAACACCGCCGATCCGGACGCGGGCCTGACCTTCGAGTGGGCGGTCATCCATGGACAGGGGATGATGTCTACAGAAGACCTTGAGGGGGCCTCCACCGCAGCGGTGTCGTTCACGGCTCCCGAGGTTTTTTCCGACACCGTCATCAACCTTCAGGTTTTCGTCTCAGACCCTATGGGATGCGGGACGGTGTATCCGATCGATCTCGTGGTCCTGGACTCTTACCAGAACTCCGATCCCCTGGCTCAACTGTCGTACAGTCTCGAGGGGACGACCCTTTCGGGCCAGGCGTCAGGTAACCCCATCGAGCTGCCGTCCCCGGCCCGGCTTCATCTTGACGCCACGGGAAGCAGCGATCCGGAAGACGACACTTTTGAGTTCGACTGGCAGGTGGAGACCGACTTTATTACCGGATCCGCCCAGTTCGAGATCACCGCAGATGGGCTCGCCACACTCGATGTCGATCCGAGCACCCAGGGCACGGCTGCCGTGACGGTTCTGGTGTCCGATGGTCGAGGGGGTAGCAACAGTATCGATCAGCTTCTGATCTTTCCAGGCCCAAACCCTGATCCTCTTCGGCTCATTTTTCCACAGATTGGAGATGGGGGCGGCCTCTCCACCAACCTGGCTCTGATGGAACAGTCCTCCGAGGCCGCGCAGGGAACCCTTCAGTTTTACCGTTCGTCGGGAACGCTGCGAAGCCTGACCCTTGACGGTATATTTGACTCGCAGTTCCCGATCCAACTGGCCGGGGACGGAAGCGCCCACCTCCAGACAGGGAACGATTTCTTCGCTGAAGCAGGATGGGCCATTCTCGAAGGTTTCGGCCACGTCGAAGGTGTGGCCAATTACGACTACAGAGTCCAGGGGCAACTGGTCACCACCGTCTCGGTGCTGGCCGGCCCGCCGACTCGAGGGGCGCTCCTTCCCATCCAGAACGACGAAACCGGGACCACCGGTATCGCGGTGGCCAACCCGGGGGATGAGGGAGTCGAGTTTCGACTGAGCGCCAGGGCCTCGGCCCCAGGCTCACCCGCGCTCGAAGCCATGCTTGACCTGGGCCCACGACAACATGTGAGCAGCTTTCTTCCTGACTTGTTCGCGGAAGAGGGGATCCAACTGCCGGAGCAATACGACGGTGTGCTCAGCGTAGAAATGGTTTCAGGGGGAGCGATCTCGCTGACAGGCCTGAGGCAGGAAGGGAGTGTCCTTTCGGGCATTCCCGTGACTCTCGTGGACACGGCTCCCGGCGCGTCGAATACCATCGTTCCCAGCGAGGGAGACGGTAACTTTGACGGCATACCCGATGATGAACAACCGGGAGTCACCACGTTCCTCAACTCGCAGACATCCAGTCCGGTCACGGTTGTAACGTCGGAAGGGAGCCTGGGCACTCTGCTCAACACCAGCACTCCGGCCTCGCTCACGGGGGCCGCGGCGGCGGCCCTTCCCTCGACAAGAGGCGTCGCCGGAGTCGACAACTCGGTCCCGTCGGGCTTCGTATTGCCCGCCGGGTTTCTCGAGGTCACCATTGAGGAGGTTCCCGAGGGAGGAAGCGTCGACGTCTCGGTCACCCTGCATTCCGGAATCGAAATCGACACCTTCTTCGCTTTTGGCCCCACTCCGGACCTGGCACAGGACCACTGGTATGAATTTCTGTATGACGGTTCCACCGGCGCTCTTCTCGGGGACCATTCCCTGGCGCTTCGACTGGTCGACGGCGCACAGGGTGACCATGACCTGACGTCCAACGGCTCGATTCTTGTAAGAGGGGCTCCGGCAGTGCGCCTCGAGGAAGCGATTTACTCTCCGCAGATGGGTGTCGGGGGTGGGTTCTCGACCAGCTTTACGCTTCTGAACCCCTCGGATGAGACCGCCTTTGTCGACATGTGCTTCTACAAGAGCGATGGCACGCCCCACTCGGTTCTTCTCGGCGATACCCTGTCCTCTCAAACCGCCCTGGAGATCCAGGCCGGAAGCTCCGCCAACCTGACGATTTCCGACGATTCCCCGGAAGTAAGTGCCGGCTGGGCTTTTCTGGAAAGCAACCGAAACCTGGGAGCGGTCGTGAACTTCGATCTGAGAGGCGACCTGGGAGATCTACTGGCCCGGGTGGCGGTCTCAGGGGCACCTGCAAGCCGTGTCTTTTCGCTGCCGGTGATAACCGACGGGCCGGTGCTCGACACCGGAAGCGCGGTGGTCAACGCCGGAGGAGCTCCGATATCCATCCGTTTAAAACTCTACAACGAGGATGGGACTCTGGTGGCCAGCCTCATTCCTGCCGCTCTTGAGAACCTGCAGAGCCTCGAGCACACCGCGAGCTTCATAACCCAGCTCCTTCCTTCCGTCGAGGGGATTGAAGGATTTCGTGGAAAACTGGTGATGGAGGCCGAAGGTGAGGGTCGAATTTCAGTGGTTGGCCTGCTTCTGAAAGAGGGTCTTCTGGCTGCTCTGCCAGTAGTGCCCGCTTCTTGATCAGGGCCCGATCACGCACGACTCTCACCACACACAACTAGAAGACGATTACCGGAAGTGTGGCGAACTGGCTCGGGCGGACCTGGATACCGACCGCCGAGAACTTGCCGCCCGACTCAGCGCTAGCCTTCAACTTGCCTTCGAAGTCCGAGAAATCGACGGGTGCATCCCAGTCGAACTCCTTCGCGAAGCCGGCCAGATGTCCCATGGCCGGGATCGTGATCATGGCCGTCGCCAGGAGCTCTCCCTCGCTGCTGAACAACTGCAGGGTCAAGACCAGCTCAGAGTCGGCCAGGTTCGCAATCGCCATTCCAGTATCGATGCCGGGATCGCTGTAACTCAAGATGGGCACCGTGAATCCATTGTCGGTGACGGGACTGTTTGGCACCCCCGCCAGGCCCGCGCTGCCGCCGAAAACGACGGCACCCTTCAGAGGTGCATCCGCCACGACGATCACATGGCCTTCCGCAACCGGGCCATCGGCAGCACCCCTGAGCAGCCGCAGTCCGCCGGCAGGGACAGTCACACTCGCCTCTCCATCGATCGGCAGTCCATCCAACTGGAATGAGAGGGCCAGACCGCTGTCGTCTTTAAAGGTGAGCACAGCCTGCACTTCCTGCTCCTCGTGATTGAAGAGGAGGATCTCGGAAGAGACACCGCCACCCGCCGCGAACTGTGCAAAGCTCAGGCGATTGACGGCGTTTCCCCGGGCGTAAGACAGCGTGATTCTTGCTACCACGTAGCCGGGCGCCGTGAAATCGGCCGCCGCGAACATCGGATCATCCAGAATCCCTCCAGATTCAGGGGGCATCAAACCGGCGTGCATCGCCACGGTGCCGTTTTCGTCCTCTCCGGTATCGGGAGAACTCTGGCCGAAAAAGGCGGTGTTCCCGGACAGCTCGTCATTGACCTCGGTGCCGGCGTCGTACACGCTGGCGCCCAGGACCAGGAAGCTTCCTCCGACGAAGTTGCCGTCAGCGTCGAACACAGCGCGAGCCGTCGGATCAAGGTTGGCCACAAAGGCATCGTTGCTGGGGATAACCATGGAGGCAAAGCTCGCATAGCGGCTTGTATCGGCTGTTGGATCGAGAAGGAACGTCATGTGAGCTGTCCCACCCGGTGCGATCGGCGGGATGTCGCCGTCACTGATAATCGTGCCGTCCACAACGCCCGCGCCGCTGCCCAGGAACTCTTGACTCAGCACCCCTGTGGCGCCATCTTCCGCCAGGCGCTCCAGGCCGGGGCCGGCAGCCTCACCCAGGGTTGCCACGTCGAAGCTGCCATCATGAAAACCCACCCAGACGGGGGTCAGAAAACCGCCGCCGGCCGGGGCCAGGTTCTCGATCTTGACGGAGACACCGGCCATTACGGTGACCCGCAGAACCTGATAGCCTTGCGCTGTAAAGTCGGCCGCTGCAAACATGGGATCATCCAGAATCCCTCCGCCTCCGGGGGCCATGAATCCAGGGTGGACCTGCACGGTCCCGTTCTCGGGTGTTCTTGTGTCGGGAGCGGCCTGCCCGAAGAAGGCTGTATTGGCGGGGACCTCGTCATTGACTTCGGTGCCCGCGTCGAGGACGCCGGAGCCTTCGATGAGCCAGGTGCCGCCTATAAAGTTACCGTTGTCGTCAAAGACCCGAAGCGGGTCGCCGGTGACAAAGGCGTCGTTGCTCGGTATCACCATCGAGGCGAAGCTGAGAAAGCGACTTCCGGGCTGCAGGGGGTTGAGTTCGAATGTCATGGTCGTGGATTGGCCGGGTGCAAAGGGTGGGATCTGCCCTCCGCTCACGATGGTCGCTTCCACGCTTCCGCTCCCATCATCCAGGAACGCCTGGGCCAGAGGTCCCGTGTTCCCGTCCTCGGCTATTCTCTCCAGCCCGCTGCTTGCCGCATCACCTATCCCGGCAACGGAGAAACCGCCGTCGTGAAATCCAACCCAGACCGGTGTCAGGAAGGTTCCGTCGGCCGGCGCGAGATTCTCAATCCTGACCGTAACACTGACGGTTGCCTGAGAAGCGGGAACCAACGACATCGAAAGTACGACAAGAGCAGCAACCGTGGAACCGATCGTTACAGCGCGCTTTGGGGCCCCGGTCAAACTGTGTCTTCGTGCAAATATTTCGGTCTCTCCTTGTTGTTGCCCGGTCATTTTCAGTCGACCGAGTGATCATGATTGGGCACGCTGGGAGGCCCTGCCTCTCCTGGCGTCTCCCGTCCGGCCGGAAAAAACTGCTGGAGAACCTGCAGTTGCCCCGGTTCGTTAGGTTGAAACACTCGAGGGGTCCGAAAAGTTCCCGGGTTATGGGAAAACTGGGTATTGAAAAACCCGGCGTCCCTCCATATCGTTAAGTAGTTCGCCTTCGAATCCCGGTAACGGTCCCGGGAGGGGATCAGGAAGTTGCCGGGTGAAGGCCCGGTATCTGCACATGGAAAGCAGCTCCCAAAGCAACTTCGAGCAGGAAGCGCTGCCCTTTTCAGCGTCGCTGTACCGAACGGCTCGACGCTGGACACACTCAGAATCCGACTCCAGCGATCTGGTCCAGGAGACGTTCTTGCGGGCTTACCGCACCTTCCACAATTTTGAACCGGGAACCAATTGCAAACAGTGGCTGTTTACGATCCTGAGGTCGATCTACGTCAACAAATACCGGCAGTCTCAGAGGAAACCAACGGAAGTGCCGGTTAAAGATATCGACGAGGTCTTTGAAGAGCGCCTCGACACCCGGGTCTGGGATGCTCACGATTCGGTTTTTAAGGAACTGGGACTGGACTGGCAGGGTTCTGCCGTGCGCTCGGCCCTGAGGCGGATGTCAGAACCGTTCCGGACGGCGATCCTGCTCGTAGACGTGGAAGAATTCTCTTACGAGGAAGCCGCCGGGGTCATGGATTGCCCGGTCGGGACCCTTCGGTCTCGGCTCTTCCGGGCTCGCAAGACCCTGGCCCTTTCCCTTCAGGAGTACGCCCGGGAAATGGGCTATTTGAGCAGTTCACATGAGTGACAACCAGCAACGACTTGACGATCTCCTGCAGCTGAATCTTGACGGACGTCTGAGCCCTCAAGAGCGTCGGGAGATTGAAGAGGTTCTGCAAACAGACCGGGACGCGCGCGCCAGGCTGGCTGCGCTGCGCTGGTCCAAGCAGGCTGCAGCTCTGCATCTGCGCGACACCGACGTGCCGGCTGCCCTGGCCGACCGATTGAGTGAGCAACTCCGGAAAGAGCGCGAATCAGCAGCGGGTCCGGCAATCCCCGGGGCCGGACACCGATGGTTGTCTGTCCCTCTGGCCGGACTCGCGGCCGGCTTCATCCTGCTCATAGGGCTGCTGGCCTGGTGGCAGTTCAGAGCTGCAGAGCCTATCCCGGAGATCGTTGTCCGCGATTTTGAGGCTTTTCAGGAGGGCCGGATCGAGCTGGATATCGAAAGCGCTGATACCGACCGGATCGAGGCCATGTTCAGAAGCAGCGGGGTCCGTTTTCGGACCCGCGTCTTCGACTTCGGAATGATGGGCTACAACGCCCTGGGCGGGAGGGTCCACAAGATCCAGGACAGGACGAGTGCATTTTTCGTCTACGAGAATGCTCAGGGAGTCCGGATTATCTGTCAAATGTATCGGGGAGTTGTCGAGGAGCTTCCAGATTCCGGAAGAACCGACATCCGCACTAACGACGGCATCGAGTTCCACGTCTATCAGACGCCGGAAGGAATCACCCTGGTCTTCTGGCAGGAAGGCGACGTGACCTGTGTCCTGGCTTCTGAGGGCGATTCAGAGGAAACGGTTCAGCTGGCCTTCGCCAAGGCCGTCAAGATTTAGCAGCCTCTGACTGCTCAGGGCGGAGAGCCCTGGCGGCGCAAACACTCGAGTCAATCTGGAGTTTGCCGGGGAATATACTTGTGGTATATACTGTAATTTCAGTATATACGGAACTTACGAAAACTAATGGAATTAGGGCTACACTCACGGACCGAGGCCGGCGTCAGCTCTCCTGCATACGACGACCTCAGCCAGGCCGGCAAACGGCGGTTGCTGGCTGGCGAGGCCAGGCCCCTCTTTCTCTGCGATTGGCTGCGAACCCTGATGATTCACTTCGCCGTCCCCCCCAGGGCCCTCCAGGCTGCAGTTCCCTTCCCTCTTGATCTCTATCAGGGCTCTGCCTTCGTCAGCCTGGTTTTTTTCACCATGCGCGGGCTGCGCCCGAGCCTCGGGGGGCGGCTGACCTCCTGGATCTCGGCCCCGCTGGCGACTCATGGTTTCTTGAATCTCCGGACCTACGTTCGACACGAGTCCGAGCCGGGGATCTGTTTCCTGGCCGAGTGGCTTCCCAATCGCCTCGCGGTGTGGTTGGGCCCCAGCCTCTTCGGCCTTCCCTACCGACTGGGCCGGGTGCATCTGGATGTCGACGAAGGGACCGGTGCTGTCTGCGCCCACGGCATCGACAGCCGCGGGCAGGGACGGCTGGAGTGCAGCGTCAACCTCGGCGTGGACGGCATGTTTCGCCCCTGCGAGGTCGGAAGCCGCACGGCCTTCCTGATGGAACGATACACGGCCTTCACGGAGCGCCGCGGTCGACTCGGGCTGTTCCGCGTCTGGCATCCCCCGTGGCCGCAACGGGAGGCAGCCAGGGTTCAGTTGTCCGAATCGTCGCTGTTGGCAGGTGCCGGTTCGTGGTCCCGCGATACAACGATGGCGGGCGCCAACTACAGCCCTGGACTGGCCGATGTCTGGGTGGGTCGCCCCCATGGATTGCGGGTGACGCGCTCGCGGCCGGAGCTGGAGATCGAGAGTGGCCAGCCGTCGTGGAGTGCCTGGTCTCGGAGTTGAACGTCTTATGTGGACAACCGCGATACTATGCTCACCAGCACATTTATTGTTCGGCGGACTAAACGTGAAACAAACCTGAAGGAGGTGTTCAATGCGAAGGATTCTGGCGGGTGTCGCCGTGGCCCTTATGCTCATGGTTGGAGCTGCTGTGGCCCAGCAGGCCAAGGCGCCGTCACAAATCGTGGTGACCGCGGCTGAGTTGAAGTGGGGCGAACCACCACCCGTTTTTGAGAAGGGTGCCTCCTTCACGGTGGTTTCTGGGGACCCGGGTAAGGCCGGCATCTTCGTGGTGCGCCTCAAGATGCCGGCAGGTTACAAGGTTGCAGCGCACTGGCACCCGACGGACGAGCACGTGACGGTGATCTCGGGCACGTTTGCTGTCGGCATTGGCGAAACGTTCAACAAGGCGACGATGAAGGAGCTCCCGGCTGGGGGCTACGTGTTCCTGCCTGCTGAGATGCGGCATTTCGCAATGGCGACGACGGCGACAACAATCCAGGTTGAGGGCCCGGGTCCTTTCGTCCTGACGTACGTCAACCCCGCAGACGACCCGCGCCAGCGGTCTTCAGGGAAGTAAAGCCGCCGACCAAATAAAGGATTCAACTGCCGCCCCTACCGGGCGATCAGCATCGTCACCCGATTTGGCTCGGTTCCCGGCGGCCGCCTCGGGGCCCCGTGGGCATTTCGTAAAGTGAACGGGTGATGCATGAGGATGTCCTGCTTGCCGTCCTTGTTGAGTTCCACCAGCCAAGTGTACTCCTCATCGTACAGCGAGACCGCCACCTTATGGGGCCGCCGGGCGAACAGGTCCGGCCCCGGCACGCCGACAAAGACGTGGAGTTCCGTAAATTCCGACTCGATCAGCAGGTCTGAGCGGCGGTCGCCGGTCACATCCCCGATGAGCAATGTCCGGTTGAATGCGCGCGGCCAACCTGTTTGCGTCTTTCGACTCTCGTGCGTCCGCCCTCGAAGCACGATGTCCAGGGGCACCCACCCCGGCTCGCGATGGCTGGGCACACCGTCTAACGGGATTCTGCGGATGGCGTTGGGTTCGTCGGGGTAGAGGCCGTCTTCCGTTTTGTAGAACTCAAGATTCAGGCCGATGTCATCGCCCATCAACCCTCTGAGTCTCCTCCAGAGGCTGCTCTCGAGGTGCTCGACCTCGATGGTTGTCAACACCAGGGCGACCTGGCCGTCGCGATCGAAGTAGAGCCGGTCCATCCCGAGCTGGATTTTGTCGTCCGACTGGAACGTGGCCCCGACCTCCGAGGCGAAGGCGGTACCGCCACCGGGTGCTCGCGCGCCGAAATGCACCTCGTAGGCGGAGTGCTTGCTGGAGATGCGCCTGCCCTCGAGCGAGCTAACGACGAGATCGCCGACGCCGTCCCCGTTCAGGTCGGTTAACGAGTGCAGCACCCTCCCCGTCATGTCGCCAGTGGCGAGCGAGGAGAGATCGTCGGAGTCGAAGGCCACATCGGTCGTGAAGGTCTTGGCCTCCGGGGCAAACAGTCCAGACTCGTACTGGAGATGAACTTCGAAGTGGTCCTCGTCCCAGAACACCAGATCGCTGCGACCATCTTGGTCGTAGTCCATCTCGTGGATACGGCTCTGACCCCAGGGGTCGTATCGATATCCGTCCGCTCCCAAGATCCGACGCATGTCGGTGGGGGGGCCGATCTTCACTGGATCGGCTAACGCGCCGTCGCTCATCTGGATCAACACCCAGAAGCCATCGACGTCCGGGACCACCAGGTCGTCGCGGTCGTCGTGGTTGACGTCCCGAGTAACGTCTACATGGGGGATTTCGCCTCTTCGAGGCGGGCTGAAGTTGGAAGTCACCACCACCAGCGCGCGTTCCGTCGCCAATTCGGGATCGAACCAGCTCAGGCGGCCGCGCTCGTAAGTGACCAAGCGGTCGCGGTCGCCGATTCTGGCCACGTCGACGAACAATACTTCGGGACGCAGCGTTGCCTCGAGTCTTGGCACCCAGGTGTCGTGGCCGAACGCGTAGATGCGCAAGCGGCGATCGCCGCCCTCGTCGATGTGCACCACGGCCACGTCCGCGACAGCGTCACCGAGAAGGAATCCCGTCAAAACGGTCTGGTTTTGTGCGAAGCCCGTGACGATCTCGTGCTGCTCGAAGAGGGCGTCAGTGAATTGGGCGGGAGCTGGCCACAGGCATCCCGACAGGAACACTCCAGCGACCAGTATGGAGAACAGGCCTCGTCGATACATGGTTTGCCTCCAGGTTCAGGAGCTTTCTGTCGGCCCTCGCTGACAGCCGGATGGCGTTCTGACCGTGAGAGTGTCGGCTACGGATGATGCGGGCTCTCGCATGGCACTTTCTTCTCGCTTCCGAGGTGGCGGCCGATTGCCTCCACTAGTCCATTCAGAAGAAAGTGGCAAGAAAGGTTACATGAAGGCCCAGGAAGTCCGAGAAGTCAATCAGTTGGTAGATAACAAGAGTGCTTTAGCAAACCACCGTCGGGGGCACGGCCGAAAAGAGCTGAATCCCACCGGGACCCATGACGCCAAACAGCATCTGACCGATGATTGGCTGGCTCGAGAAAACGCGCACGTACCCGCCCGCCAGTTCAATCTCTCCCACCAGTTCTTCGACCAGTTGAGAGAGCCTTTCCCCCGGGGCCAGCGTCACTGTGCTCTCACCCACCATCTCACCACTCGGAAGAAAAACCTGAATCGTGATCTCGGTATCCTCAGGTCCCTGGGGCGAGGACTGTGCGTCGAAACCAGGATAGAAAAAGGCTAGACCGGTGAAGAATCCTGAGACATTGGCCACCTGGTTGAAGAGAGCTTCCGTGAAGGGCTGGGTCTGTAGCGGCAGCGATGCCGCATACGCGAAACCGATTGAATCGCCGAAGATCACATCTCCCACCACGCCGTCGCCATCCGCTTCCACCACCAGTGACCCCACGAACGGCTCGGCCTGGGCCGGATGGGTTCCCGCCACGGCGTCCCCAAACAGCTCTCCCGTATCGCCGGTGAACTGCTCTCCCGGCTGCAGCAGTCGCTCCACGGTCGCGCCCTGCTGACTGCCGTCTTCCTGCACGGCTGTGAGGGTGACGTTCCGGGGGGCGTCTGCAATGTTGGAAATATTGACGCTGGTGAAGAGTCCTGGCTGGGAAGCAAGCTGAGCCGAATAGGCGCGTGTCGTGGAGTTGCCGGTGGCTGCGTTCAGACCCAGCACCGTGGACTGATTGGTCAACTGAATCACCTCGAAGGCGATCACCCCTTCGCCTTCTGTAACGGTTCCTGTGATCACTCCGCCCAGTAGATCGGATCCAAAAAGGTCCGCAGCCGGCTCGTCCAGGAAGCTTCGGCCGGCGATGGTCGTGGTGAGGGTGCTGGTACCCTGGGTGCCCGCTCCCTGATCTCCAGGAGGCCGATACTCCACATCGATCGTGACGGGATCGTCGTTGGGGTTGAGGATCGAGATCCGTGTGGTCACGGGTTGTCCGCCGAAGGCGGTGGCTCCGTCCAGGACCCGAGTGAGGACGATCTGCTGGCTGGCCTCGGTGACGGCGACGCCTCCGTCAAGCTGAGAGAGTGTGCCGGTCCCGAACTGAAAGAAGGTCCCGATCTCGCCGGTGTTGCTGGCCACTTCGATCCAGATCGGCAGTGACAGGTTGTCAGGGAACAAATCAGTGCGCAGCAGGGCGGTTTGCTGGCCGGCAGGCAGATCCAGGCTGGCCTGGTTGATAATCCCTTGAGGGCCCTGGGCCGGAGCAGGCGCAATTGGGGATGTGGAGAAAACCGCCTGCAGGTCCAGCCTCTCCGATGAAGCGGAGAAGTTGGTCAAGGCCAGACCGCCGAACTGGCCTATGTTTCCTGTTGGATTGCCCACCATATAGAGCCAGCTGGGAGGAAGCACGAAAAACAATCCCGCCCCTTGTGTCCCCGCATACAGGTTAGAGGGATCGCTCGGATCGACTGCCAGGGACCGGACGTAGAGATTGCCCAGGCGACGGTTGATGGCCGCCCAGGTGGTCCCCCCATCGGTGCTTTTGAAGATTCCCGCTCCATTGGTGCCGGTGTAGAGAGTGTTGGGGTCCTGGGGATCGACTGCCACCACGAAGACAAAGACCATGTTCAGATCGGTGTTGCTGGTCGACCAATTGTTGCCCATGTCGCTGCTCTTAAAGATTCCTGCTCCGCCTGTGCCGGCATAGAGGGTGGAGCTGTCGGTGGGATCAACTGCCAGCGCACGTATGGAACTTTGGGTGAGGCCGTTGTTGATCCCTACCCAGCTGGCTCCCGAGTCGACACTTCTGAACGCTCCCCCGTCCGAACCAGCGTAGAGGATCGAGGTGTTGGTGGGAGCGATCGCCAGGGCTCGAATGGTGGTATTGGTCAGGCCTGTGTTTGCGGGCACCCAGTTTTCTCTCCCGTCGGTGCTCTTGAAGACTCCACCAAATGTGCCCGCGTAAAGAGTCGAAGGGTTGGAGACATCGAGTCCCAGCGATAGCACGAAGACATTCGCGAGTCCCGTGTTGATCCGGACCCAGGTGTTTGCGCCGTCGGTGCTCTTGAACATCCCGCCGCCGGTGCCTGCATAAACCGTAGAGGTGTTCATGGGATCGACCGCCAGTGCCTGAACGAACAGATGGCGCAGTCCTTCGTTTGCGTCTTTCCAGCTCTTCCCACCGTCGTCACTTCGAAACACCCCCGATCCGTTGCTGCCGGCGTACAGGGTGGAAGTGTCGACCGGGTCGACGGCCACAGCGTCGATCGTGGTGGCCCCCAGACCTTGATTGACCTTCTCCCAACTGTCTCCCATGTCGGTGCTCTTGAACACTCCGCCGCCTCCCGTGCCGGTGAAGAGGGTGGAGGGGTTGGTGGGATCGAGTGCCATAGCCTGGGCGATCAGGTTGGTAAGCCCGTTGTTGACCAGTTCCCAGCTGTTCCCCATGTCGTTGCTCCTGAAAACGCCACTGCCGGAGCTGCCGACATAAAGGTTGGAGGGGTTGGTCGGATCAATGATCAGCGCTCGGACAAAGCGGTTGACCCCCTCAATCGCCTGCCAGTTGTCCCCCATGTCGGTACTCTTGAACACCCCCCCACCGAGCGTCCCGGCGTAGAGCGTGGAACTGCCGGGATCAACGGTGACCACGCGCAGATTCAGGTTGGTGAGACCGTTGTTGATCTCCGCCCAGTTGGCTCCCCCGTCGGTGCTTCGGAAGACTCCAGCGCCGGTCGTACCCGCATAGAGGGTCATCGGGTTGGCCGGATCGATTGCCAGGTCCCACACGAGAGTGCCCGGGATGTTGTTGTTGGCGGCCGCCCAGTTGGCCCCTTCGTCGGCGCTCTTGAACAGTCCACCCCCCTCCGTGCCTGCATATATAATCGAAGGGTTACTGGGATCGATCACCAGAGATTAGAACTCGAGTGTTTCCCAGGCCGTTGTTCATCCGCACCCAGTTGTTTCCGCCGTCGGTGCTCTTCGCCACCCCGCTGCTGGTGCCCGCGTAGAGCATGGAGCCGTCGCTGGGGTCCAGGATCAGGTCCCGGACGAAGAGGCTGGGCAAGTCGCCGTTGTTGATCGCCCTCCAGGTCACGCCCCCGTCCAGACTCTTGAAGACTCCCCCGCCCTCGGAACCCGCGTAGACCGTCGAGTTGCTGGCTGGATCGACGACCACCGCCCGGATGGACCGCCCGTCGGGGCCGTTCGATGTCCAGGGTCCGTTGGCCTGGAGTGCTGTGACCGTCGGCAAGCCCATCGCAGCACACAAAACGATTCGTTTGCCCAGGCATGCGAGCGTTCGACATGAGTACATTTTCGGGTCTCCTCGGCCGAGGGAACCATCCCGCCGTTTGGTTCCCGGAAAATCTGAGGTGATTGTAGCGCCGGCAGGGCGCCTGGCTGAAGTGCCGCGAGAAGGTGCATTCTATTTGGCGGCTGTATGGGAAGCAAACCAGTCGGTTTCTGGGTTCTCCGTCCTGGATTGATGGTGCTGGCCGCCGGGTTTTCTTCTTGTATTGACCGCACCCGGACTGAAATCCGCCTCCAGAAAACTGGACCACTTTCAGGTGCTTCTTCAGGGAAGTGTTGTTGACTTTCTCCAGCAGCCTCGCAATCTCTTGTGCCAGGCGGCGCTATCGCTGCAAACAATGCGTTCGGACCTTCTCGTCCACCTACGGTACGCCCTACTATCGCTTGCATAAGCCCAGATCCTTGTTCGATGAAGTCGTCCGCATGTGTGCCCACGGGCTCGCGATATCGAGCATGGCCAGAATCAAGAGGATGGCTTGGGGCACCGTCGGGTTGAGGAAGGGGGGTGGACAGATGCCAACTGTGTCTACGATACTCAAGATCCATTGGGAGGTGGTTCATGCAACATCGAATTCCGACTTTTCCAACTTCTCTTAGAACCCTGTTGGTCCTGGCGAGCATGTGCATCGTTGGAGCTGTCACCGGAACCCTGAAGGCCGGAGAGTTCGAAGACAACGCTTACAGGGTGGTCTCCCCCCAGGTCGTGGCAACCTCAGATATCGAGACTACCTTCATCCTCAGCAATCCACTCTTTAGAGATACTTGCGAAGTCCGGGTTTCTTTATCATCTGGGTGGAGGGACGAAGCCGGGGTTTCCGATCCTGACCAATGGGGAAGATCTGGGCCACGATTTCACGATCCACCTGGAGGGCGCAACCTTCGGTGGAGATGCCGGGTTTACACCCTTGAAAGTAACCACAAACGGGGACGCCTTTGTCGGTGCCACCACCTTCTTGATCGAGCCAGCCTGTGGCCCGCTGGTTCGTGTGGTCACTCAGTACCTGATCCCCGGAGGACCCGCCGGGTTTGAGAATTTCTCGAGCAGTGACGCCGGTGTGGTGACTCTGAATGAGTTCGCGGACTGCGCGACTTTTTTCTGGAAATACGCAGCCGGCAAGTTTGACAACGGGCTGGCTATTGTCAGCGATGGGAACCCGGAAGCGGACCTGTTCTTCTCTGTTTTCAGCGCTGGCACCCTGGTCGATTCATCCTCAGTGATCGGCTATGACGGCAGCCACCGGGCCCGTCTCATCTCAGAAGATCTGGACACGACCAAACTGTCGGAAGCGGGAGAGGGGGCTTTTCGGGTTTGCGTTGTCAGCCCGCCCAAGGCTCCGATCTCGGTCCTGGCTCTGGGGCTGGTCCAGGCTGGAGTCATTCAGCCGCAAGCCGGGGCTATCGGTTCGCAGTTTACAGAAGTAGGCGCTTTGCAACAGAACGCGGAGGAGCCTCCTGAGAAGCACGCGCTGAGTATCTTAGTCCAGAGGTATGAGTCAGCAGGCGGATCCCAGAGTAAATACAAAGTTCTCATCAAAGACCATCTTGGAACAGAGCTGAAGCACCCAGACGTCTCTGTCGATCGAGCTACTGGCTGGGATGGAAAGGAAACAGAGTCGTCTTGGGGCACCCTCGTGATAAACCGGGGAGAATCGAATGAAGTAAGGGTGAAGGTGGATGCAGACCATATAGGTCCCAACGGCCCGCCAGACTTTGACACTGTCCCGCAAGGTGTTTATTTTAGTGTGACCATTGATGATGTGGATCTCTTTCCAGATGACTGGAGCATTTGCATCATTAAAAACGGCGGCGGTCAAGTTGACGTAGGGGCTTCCGGTATTTTTCATAGACGGCTTTTTGACTAGAAACCCGACCCTCGGGCGAAATCCGGCCGGCTATCGGGGGATATAGGCATAGTTTGGGGAGTTCTGCCCTAGAAACAACCCTGAGTCCGACTCGCGACATGACCAGCCCATTTCGAGGGGTTGTCACTGTAACGATCACGAGGCTTCTGGAACAATCGGACTAAGGCCCGGACCCGCCGATTGACTTCTCAGACTTCACTCGTGGGCTGCGTCGCGTCTGCATACAAGTCTTTAGGAAAGGCCACCGAGGCAGGTTGCCAGGTCAACGGGAAAGAGCGATCCCTGTACTGGAAGGGCCGTTACGCCGTGGTGGGACCGGTTGAGCCCCGCGACAAGGTGACGCTGACCTTCCCCATCGCCGAACGGATCAACAGGATTCAGGTCGAGGGTCGTGACTACACTCTGGTCCGCAAGGGCAACGACGTGGTCAACATCGATCCCCCGGGTCAGAACTACCCTCAGTACCAGCGCGAGCACTACCGAGAGGACCAGACCCGCTTCAAGACCATCGAGCGCTTCGTGTCGGACCGGACCGTGGACTGGTAGGCTGTGGGGAGGCTGCTTTCCCCCGGCTTCCGCCGGGCGCTCTGATTGACAACCGGCGGACCGTTCAGGGCCGGCTGCGTGCGCCGGCGGATCTGCCTGTTTAGGTTTTCCAGCCCGTTGTTGGTGCGAATGCGACGCCAGGTGGAACGTGGGAACCGAAAGACCGTAAAGCCTTCCGGCAGGTTGGTCTCCATCCAGTCTGCTAACTCCGGGTTGCGGTCGCGGTATTGCTTGACTCTGGCTCGAAGCATGACCTCAGCTTCGCCTCCAGACGGGGCATTAAAGATGTCTCGGATGTCAGTAGCGATCCCGGTGCGTTCGTCGGACCGGCGGGCGTAGCGTTGAGCCTTCTGGCTCAGGTGAAACTGACAGCGCTGCCAGGGCACGGAGGGCACAGAGGAGTGAGGGCACATGTCGGGATCAGGCTATGTTGTTGAAAACGATGGTGGAGACGAAGGGATTCGAACCCTCGACCTCCTGAGTGCGATTCAGGCGCTCTTCCGGGCTGAGCTACGTCCCCACCTTCTGAGCAGCCCATTGTAAAAGCCCCATCGGCTGCTACCAGAGAATTGTACCTGATCGCTCCCCTGTCGATCATGCGGCCGGCCGCGCGGGGCGGGGCCCCTTCAAGTTACAGAAGGCCTCTCGTGCACGACACCCGCAGCCTGGAACCTGCAGTGCCCTCCGGGTAAAATACGTCAGCACATCGAACCCGGGATCAAGCAATCGGCGGTGATCATCGTGACAAGAGCAAGAAAACTCTGGACGGCACTTGCGTTGACTCTCTCTTTGCCGTCATGCGGAGATCCCCCGCCGCGCGCCGGCGAATCACGCTTCAAGCTGGTCCTGGTACTGACGGTTGATCAGTTTCGAGGAGACTATCTGGAACGCTTCGACCCGGTTTTCCAGAGTGGATTCGCCCGCCTCAGGGAAAAGGGAGTCCTGTTCATCGACGCCCACCAGGATCATGCGGTGACCCACACCGGACCTGGCCATGCTTCCATTTCGACGGGGACCTATCCGAGTCGCTCCGGGGTGATCACCAACGAGTGGTTCGACCGGAAGCGGCAGAGATCCATGTACTGTGTAGGCGACGCCGACTGGCCCCTCATCGGGTCCATTTTCCCGAACAGTGGGCGGTCGCCCAACAATCTTCAGGTCTCCGGCCTGCCCGACTGGTTGAAGGAGCGCTGGCCCGATTCCAGAGTATTCACCGCCAGTTATAAGGATCGCGCCGCTATCCTCCTGGGAGGCCACGCCGCCGACAGCGCCTACTGGTACCGCAACGGCGACTTCGTGACCAGCAGCTACTATGAGGCCAGCTATCCTCAATGGGTCAAGGCATTTAACGGTCGAAACCTTCCCGATCAGTATTTCGGAAAGCTCTGGGAGCCGCTGCCCGTCGAGCGGGATGTGAAGGAGTCTGTGGCAATCGTGGACACCGATTTCGGATGGTTCAGTTCCGGGTTTCCCCACTCCCTGGGAGGGAGAACCATGCATCCCGGTGCCGGCTTTTATTCATCCTTCGCCAAAACTCCCATGCTTGATGAGTACCTTGCCGCCTTCGTGAAAGAGCTGATACTTCAGGAAGACATTGGCCGCAGCAGCGGCCCCGACTATCTGGGCGTCTCTTTCTCGGCCCTCGACCTGGTTGGTCACACCTACGGAATCAACAGTCCTGAGGTCCTGGACACGCTGCTGCGGCTGGATCGCTTCCTGGACGATCTTCTCGACTTCATCGATGATCGCGTCGGACTGGACCGAACCCTGATGGTGTTCAGTTCCGACCATGGGGTCTCCCCCCTGCCCGAGTACAGGAAGGCCTACAGTCTGTCAGGGCGCCGCTCCGACGACCGGGATGCCGTTTGCTGGCAGAATCAGCTGTCCGAGATCTCGTCCAGGCTGGGGGTCGAGGCCCACTGGCTGATCAGGGATTTTTACCTGGACTACCAGGTCATCGAGGACCTGGGGCTCGATCGGCGGGAGGTCGAGAGAGTTGTCGCGGACGTCCTCGAAGAGTGCCCGGTGATCCGCCGGATCTGGACCCGCAGTGAGCTTCTTTCCGAATCTGATGATCCTTTCCATCGGCTTTTTCAGAACAGCTTCCATCCGCAACGAAGCCCGGACCTCATGCCCCAGCTCGAAGAATACCAGGTGACCAGCACCAGCGGAACCAACCACGGAACACCCTACCGTTACGATACGCACGTACCCATCGTGTTCGTGCTTCCAGGCGTCGCCGCGGCCCGGATCGAAGGACGCGTCAAAACCATTGACATTGCTCCTACGCTGGCCGAAATCCTCGACCTGGAGGTCCCCGCGCATGTCCAGGGAGAAAGCCTGGCTCACAAACTGATCGGACGGGCAGGTGGTATCCCCAACTGAAAACCGCAGCCAGATTCAGGTTCCTTGATCCGTGACTCCTGGAACCGGTAACAGACAACCAGCGCGTGGGGCGGCCTGCTTACGGTAAGATTAGGACTTGCGCGCCGGATTGGGATCGGCTATCAGTGTTTCCCATAGGTGGTGGCAAGATTGGCCAGTCACTTTCCTGAATTTGGAGATAAGGACCCATGCAAAAGGCTATAGACCACGGCTTCAAGGTGCTGATTATTCTCTTCTCCATAGGGTTTACGGCCGCGCCGTCGCTGGGACAGGACCCCGTGGCAGCACCTGAGGGAATACCCGTCGAATCCAACTGGCTATACCGAAAACACTACGCCCAGGTACAGGAGATCATGAAGGCCCCGCTGGCGCAGCGGGAAGGAAAGCTCACGACCTACTACAACAAGCTGCACCAGAAAGCACAGATGCGTAAGAACATGTCGGGCTTCTTCGGCCAGGTCGTCAACGACTACAAGGCGGCGGGAAAGACCGCGGAGGCCGAGGCGCTGACCTCCAGGATGATGGAGCTCTTTCCGCACTTGAAGCCCAGTCCGGAACAGGAACTGCAACAAGCCTATCAAAGCAAGGACTATGCGAGGGTGATCCAGCTGGGGGAAAAACAGTACGCTTCCAAGCCCGCTTCATCTACCGCGGCCATGCTCGCCCACAGCTATATTGCAACCAAGAACGGGCCCAAGGCGGTTGATTACAGTCAGAAAGCCCTCCAGGCGCTGGGAACAAAGGAGGGAGCTTACTTCGCAGTCTGGCTGGCGGAGTACTACAGGGCACAGCAGGACGTCGGCAACGCCTTGAAGTATTACTCCCTGTTGACCCGAGCCTTTCCTAATGAGGGCCCACCCGGATGGGAGGCCCGGCACTGGTACGAGATCCTGGAATCCGCTCACAACCTGAAGGCTACCGACGCGTATCTGAAGGACGATTTTAAGACCGCCATCGAAAGCTATTATGAATCCCTGAAGTACAATCCCAAGAACGAGCAGGCCTATCTGTTCATCGGCCTGGCCCACTGGAAGCAGCAGGAGATGGACGAGGCCATGGGCGCTTTTGCGATGGCCTCGGTCCTGGACCGGCCGGGATCCGCCAAAGCCCGCGGTTACCTGGAGCAGATCTACAAGGCTCGCAACAGCGACTCTCTGGACGGACTCGATGATTTACTCGACGGTGCGCGGCAGGCCTTGAATCAGTAGCAGTCCGTCAATGGCAACACTTCCGCTGCCCAAGTTCATTGGAAGCCGAGTTCGGCGACGTGAAGACCCCAACCTCATCACCGGTAAAGGTCAATATGTAGCCGACATTCAGCCTCCGAACGCGCTGCATGCAGCGTTTCTGCGCAGTCCCTATGCCCATGCCCGGATTCGGGGCCTGAAGACGGGCAGGGCCGAACAGTGCCCGGGCGTCGTGGGGGTGCTGTCTGCTGCACATCTGAATCCGGAGGTCGTCGGTTCGCTGACCGTGTTTTTTGGCGCGCCCGCCGGAATCTACGAACGAGCTCAGGACCTGCAGCACCCACCCCTGCAGGAGCATCGCGTCCGTTTTGTGGGAGATCCGGTCGCGGTGGTGGTGGCCGAGAGCGCGCCGGCGGCGCGAGACGCCCTGGACCAGATCGAAGTCGACTACGAGCCGCTTCCTGTCGTCACCTCTCCTGCTCAGGCATTGGATCCCGGGGCCCCGCAACTTCACCCGGGCGGGAACGAGGCCTATCACTGGAAAGTCGAGGGAGGAGACGTTGAAGGAGCCTTTGCCCGCGCCGATGTCGTGGTGGAACTGGAGGTGGTCATTCAGCGCTTGATACCCAACGCCATTGAGCCCCGCGCCGTGGTCGCCTCTTACGACAGCTCCCGGGAATCACTCACCATCTGGTCGACGACCCAGATGCCGCACACGCTGCGTGACGAACTGGCCGAGGCGATCAGTGTCCCACCGCAACGAGTTCGCGCTGTCGCTCCGGAAGTGGGGGGTGGTTTCGGGGCGAAATGCAATGTCTATCCGGAAGAACTACTGATTCCGCTGCTGGCCCGGCGATTCGAGCGGCCCGTACGATGGACAGCCTCTCGAAGCGAGGACTATCAGGCAACCGTCCACGGCAGAGATCAGGCTGCTCGAATCCGGCTGGCAGCGAAGCGAGACGGACAGCTCCTGGGAGTGGACCTTCGCGTTGTCGCTGACTGCGGCGCCTATTACCGGCGGGCAACGCCCGCGGTTGCACCGCTAACGGGCGTCATGATCACGGGGGTGTACGCGATTCCAAATGCCCGGGCCAGGGTTTTCGGAATTTTCACCAACAAGGCCCCGGTAGAGCCGTACCGAGGAGCAGGAAGGCCTGAAGCCTGCTACCTGATCGAGAGGGCGATGGACCGACTGGCTCGCGAACTCTCCCTCGATCCGATCGACGTCAGGCAAAGAAACTTCATCCCCCCCGACGACTTCCCGCACACGACGGCACTGGGGCTGACCTACGACAGTGGGGATTATGCACGACCTCTCCAGGAAGCGCTCAGATGCGTCGACTATGACGGCCTCAGGGCTGAGCAGTCGCGCCGACTCGAAAGCGGAGCCAATCTGCTGGGCATCGGGCTTTCCAGCTACGTCGAGATCTGCGGCTTTGGCCCCTGGGAAATGGGATCCGTTGAAGTGGGACCTGACGGAAGCGTTCTAGTACTGACGGGCACCTCCCCACACGGACAGGGCCATGAAACCAGTTGGTCCCAGATTGTGGCTGAGATTCTGCAGGTACCCATGCAGCAAATCGAGGTCAAACATGGTGACACAGCGGTGGTGACGGAGGGAGTCGGCACCTTCGGAAGCAGGAGTGCACCGGTCGGCGGTGCTGCGATTTTCCAGAGTGCCGAAGTGGTCCGTGAAGGGGCCAGAGAAATAGCCGGACACCTGCTGGAAGCTGCCGGGGCAGACATCCGAATCGAGAACGGTGAATTCCGGGTTGTGGGAAGTCCTACTCACCGGGTCAGCTGGCCCGAAGTCGCTCGGGCCGCCCATTCGGAGAGCTTGCCCGAGGCCCTTCAGGGTAAGCTGGCTGCGACGAACCGCTTCGAACCGGAAGGAATGACCTACCCCTTCGGTTGTCATGTGTGCGTAGTCGAAATCGACAGGGAGACGGGGTCGGTCCGGATTCTGCGTTACGTGTCCGTTGACGATTGCGGCAAGGTGATCAATCCACTCATCGTTGAAGGACAGGTCCACGGAGGTACTGCTCAAGGAATCGGACAGGCTCTGTACGAGACTGCCGGTTACGACGGCCAGGGGAATTTATTGACGGGGACGCTCATGGACTACGCCGTCCCCAGGGCCCATCAACTGCCGAGTTTTCACACCCGCCGCACGGAAACGCCAACTCACCTCAATCCCCTGGGCGCGAAAGGGATCGGGGAGGCGGCCACCATCGGCTCGACTCCGGCCGTCGTGAATGCCGTGGTGGACGCCCTGCGGCACCTGGGAGTGGATCACGTCGACACTCCCCTGACCCCCGAGACAATCTGGCAGACGATGCAGTCGAAGGCAAACTGACACGGAGGCTGAAAAGATGTGGGTCTGTGATGGGCGCCTTGGAATCTAAAAGCTGGAATCAGCTATAGTTGGACTGGTCTCTTGATCACTGCCGTATTGCAACAAGGGAAGAGTCAATGGAAGTGCATCTCAAAGAAAGACACTGTCACCTGAACGGACACAGCCGAGACCAGATTGAACGTCGCGTCCGCTTCGCCTTTGACAGATTCCGTGACAGGATCCGTCATGTCGAGGTCGTCGTCGATGATGAGAACGGGCCCCGCGGGGGACCCGACAAGCGCTGCAGCCTGCACGTCAAGATGGAACGCTGGGATGACGTCCACACGAGTGCACTCGCCGAAGACCCGATCCAGGCCACCGCTCTCTCGGTAGACCGGGCCTTGCGCCGGATCATCAAGATCAAAGATCACTTCGAGCACTAGCAGCCCGTGTCGGAAGCCCCACGGGCGGCGATCCAGGCGCGTCGGTGAGAACCTGAAACCTGAAATCTGGAACCCGGAACCTAAGTAATATGCGCCCCCTGGGCTTCCACATAAACCGCGTACACAGACTGGCTGGCCGTCATGAAAAGGCGGTTGCGCTTGGCCCCGCCGAAGCAGACGTTGCTGCAGATTTCCGGAAGCAGGATCTGGCCGATTCTCTGACCGTCCGGGGCAAACACGTGAACTCCGTCGTAGCCGTCGCCAACCCAGCCTGCGCTGGCCCATATATTGCCGTCACGGTCGGCTCGAATCCCGTCGGCCAGACCCCTGTCGCCTTTCAGTTCCATGGAGCTGAATACGCGTCCCCCGGACAGACGGACCCCATCGACCACATCCCAGACTTTGATGTTACGCTCGCTTCCCGTGTCACTGACGAAGAGCTTCCGATAGTCCGGTGAGAAACAGAGCCCGTTGGGCTTCCCGATTTCATCCGTCACCCTGGCGAGCTTCCCGGTCTGAGCATCGATCCGATAAACGGCCTCCTTGATCTCGAGGGCGCCCTTGTTCCCCTCGTAGTGCATCATGCTTCCGTAACCGGGGTCGGTAAACCAGATGCCCCCGTCGGGATGAACGACGGCGTCATTGGGAGCATTCAGTGGTTTCCCCTCCCACTTGTCGGCCACCACGGTCGCCGTCCCGTCGTATTCATAGCGCACCACCTTTCTGGTGCCGTGTTCACAGGAAATCTGGCGCCCTCGAAAATCGAAGGTGTTCCCGTTGCTGTTGCCGGACGGGTTGCGAAAGACACTGACCTGACCGTTGTCGGCCAGCCAGCGCAGCTGGACATTGTTGGGGATATCGCTCCACACCAGAAAACGGCCCACTCCACTCCAGGCAGGGCCTTCGGCCCACAGCATCCTCTTACTGTGGTAGATGCGCTGAATGGGGGTGTTCCCGAGCTTGTAGCGGGAGAATCGCTGCTCCAGGACCAGGATGTCGGGGTCGGGATAGCGCACGGGGGGTGCCTCCCGGCCGTACCGATCCTGCACCATTGCCAGGCTGGCCACGCCTGCCGTTCCAGCCACAAAGGTTCGACGGTCCAGGGGCATCCCTGTCTCTCTTTTCTTCATCATCCTTCTCCTCATTCACCTGTCCAGACCCCTGCGGCGCTGAACCTCCTCCACGTACTCCTTCGATTCCTTGAGGCCACGTCCCGAACTCGACCGGTACATCTTGATAGCGTCCATCTTCCGCCCCCGGCGGATCGCATCCGCCACCTCGGACGGTACGTCGTCAAAGGGATCGAAACTCACCCCGCCCTCCTCCAGCAGCGCATCGATCTTCGCGTCAACACGACTCAAGGTCTTGACCCGCGTCCGGATCGCCGAGAGCTTCGTCAGGCACAGCAACAACAGCAGGGCGATAGCAACCAGGAGTATTTCGAGCACAGGACTGACCTTCTGGTTAAAGGTTGAAGACTAAGGGTTGAAACCTCAAATTCAAAGTCGAAAGTGCGGGCGTCCGGTCAGTGGAGGCCCCGGTGAAAGTCTCTACGGGCTGCTAGCCGGTCCCCTCCGGGAGAACGCTGGCCGCGGTCCAGCCGCCGTCCACGGTCAACAGGCAGCCGGTCGTGTAGCTCGACGCTTCACTGGCCAGAAAGAGGGCGGGAGCCCGGATCTCGTCCACTCGTCCCCACCGCGCCATGGGGACGAAGTTGCGGATAAACGATTCGAGTGTTTTCACGACGGGCTGGTTCATGGGGGTCAGGAAGAGACCAGGACAGATCGCATTGCAGGTGATGCCGTAAGTGCCCAGTTCAGCAGCCAGCCCACGCGTTATTTGCACGACAGCCCCCTTGCTGGCATTGTAAGGGGTCCGCTGGGAAAGCCCGACTATGCCCAGGGCGCTGGCGACATTTATGATCCGTCCATACCCCGCCTTTTTCATGTGAGGCACGACTTCCCGGCAACCCAGCCACACGCCCTCCGTATTGACTCTCTGAACCGCCCGGAAGTCTTCAAGGCTGAGTTCCTCGATCGCCCCCCGGACGTTCACGCCTGCATTGTTGACGAGGATGTCTACTTTTCCCCAGCGTTGGAGCGCCGTGTCCACCATCATCTGAACCTTGTCGGGTTCGGTCACGTCGCTGGCCAGCCCGACCGCCCTGCTCCCGCTTTCCCGGGTGATCGCCGCGGCCGCAGCCTCTATCTCTTGCTGGTTCCGAGAAGTGATCAGAACCTCAGCGCCTGCGCCGGCGAGGGCGGCAGCAATCTCAAAGCCAAGACCCTTCGACCCACCCGTGACAATGGCAACCCGATTCTGCAAGTTAAAAAGGTCTTGTCCAGAGAGCATCCTTATCTTCCTCCGCATTCTCATGGCTACTGAAGGATGCGCTCGCTACTCCCGGGAGGGGGTGCCGTCCCCGGGGACGCCCAGCAGCGTACGAGTCAATGCCCCGCCGGCAACCAGCAACTCCGCCAGCGCTTCCTCAATGTGCGCGTCTGTGATCCGTATGGGTTGTTGCGAAGAATCTTCGGCTCCCAGCAGGGCCGCCTTCCGCAAAAGCTCGCGAATGAAGGCCGGACTCACCCCCCTGATGCGCTTCACCAGATTCTCCCGATCACTGATCCTTAGTTCGAGACCCTTACCGTACAGCTCGATGAGACGTCTCCTGCACTCGCCATCGGGAAGGGTCATCTCGATGGCCAGATCGATGCGCCCGGGACGCGCTGCCAATGCCGGCTCCAGTATATCCGGACGGTTCGTGGTCAGAACGAACAGGACATCAGAATCTTCGGCGAGACCGTCCATCTGGTTCAATAACTCCAGGAGCAACGAGTTGGGACCAAGCATCTGGCGATCCCGTTCGGTGCCGATGAGATCCACGTCTTCCAGAATGATAGTGGCCGGGTCCAGCATGCGGGCGAGTGTACAGGCCTTTTCAATGAAGCCCATACCTGAGCCGGTCAGAAGCAGAACTGTCCGCCCCTTCATTCGAGAGGCAAGATACATGGCAGAGAGTGTCTTTCCGGTCCCCGGGGGACCGTAAAGAAGTATCTCCCGCTTCAGGTGTCGCCCCGCGGCGACCAGGCGAACCGCCTGCCGGCTAAAACCAATGGTGTGTCGATCGATCCGGTCAAGCAGCGGCTGCGGAAGAATAATCTGTTCCCGGGTGATCTGAGGAAGCCCGTGGTATCTAACGGACAGTCCCCCGTAGATGCCGGGTTCCAGGGAGAGAACCTGACCCCGAAGAGCCTTCCCGTATTTGGTCAGACGGGTCAGCCGGGCAATGAAATCTTCGGCCTCTTTCTTGCCCGGCGCCATGACTTCAACCTCGATGCCCGGCGTCTGCGTATACTGCTCCTCATACAGCAGCATAGCCAGGGGACGCTCGCCGTGCTCAAAGAGGTAAAAACCCCGTTTGACGCAGGAAAGGCTTTGATCGCCGGCCAGGGCCACATCCATGAACTCCACGGGTCCTTCTGCATAGTTGGAGGCGCTTTGTTTCTTCGACAGCCGCGCAAGAGTCACGGAATGATAGTGCTCTGGAACGATGACGCCGATCAGCTTCGAGGACTGATCGGCCAGCGCTTCCTCGATGGCCAGGTGGAGATTGGCTCGCTCGTAGGTCTCAAACTGCCGGACCAGGACAGGAAGCTGTGCCAGGTCGGTCCCGAAGTGCTTCGTCAGGCGGCGAAAAAGGTCCGGATTCGTTTGTCGCCGGAGTCTCACGCCTGCCATTCACTTAACTCTCATGTTGCGCCGGCATGCGGCTGCGCACGGCCAGTCCGACCCCGCCCAGCACGGCTGCTGCAGATAAGACTAATCGAAAAGTGATGGTTTCGGTCAGGAATATTATTCCTCCGGCCGCCGCCACTATCGGAACCGACAACTGGAGGGTGGCAGCGCGGGTGGCGCTCAGACCCGGCAGGGCAGCGTACCAGACGACGTAGCCGAGTCCAGAAGCCAGGGATCCGGACAGCACGGCCAGTACCAACCCGGAAGAAGACACTTCCAATCTGCCCAGAGCCACGACGCTGACCAGCACAGAGAGTGGGACCGAGCGCACAAAGTTGCCGGTTGTGACCCGGACCGGATTCGTCACACCCCGCCCCATCAGCGAGTAGACACCCCAGGAAATACCAGCCGCTGCCATCAGCAGGGAGGCAGAAAGGGAAGGGGCCTCAAGACCCGGGGAGACGAGATAAACGAGTCCTGCCAGGGCGGTCAACAGTCCCAGCCACTCTCCCCGACCCGGTCGCTCTCCGGTCAGGAGAGCAACAACAATCATGGTTGCCTGGACAGCACCGAACAGAATCAGGGCGCCGGTCCCGGCACTGAGGCTCAGGTAGGCAAAGGAAAACGTGACGGCATACAGAAACAGCAGCAGGGCCGATCGCCAGCTCCCACTCGAGCCCGGGCCGCCTCCAGGCCGTGTCAGGGCGGTGAACAAAAGCAGAGTCAGAGCGCCGGAGAGAAGACGGATCGTTGTGAAACTGGCGGCATCGATGCCCGGGGAGCCGAGAGCCAGTCGGCACAAAACCGAGTTGGCTGCAAAAGCGACGAGGGCCAGCACTGTGAACAGGGTCGTTCGAAGGCCAGTTCCCGACGGATCCATAGCAACCCAACGTTATCGCATCTGTGGCGGAAAGAGCGAGCAGGCCCGCGGTGAAAAACCTCCAGGCTGCTAGAATGAGTGCCGTCGCTCGCTGCAGCCAATGCCGGGCTGACCTACAATCGGGTTAAGCAGTCACGAGACCGGCGCTGCGCCGGTTGAACCGGGATCTGATTCCGTGGAAGGTGAAGAGACCAGAAACTCAGGTGATGACCCGCCGGCCTTCCCAACCAACTTCGAGTAACGGACAATCGCGGCAACTCGGCCGCACGGCCTGGCACACGGGGATATCGCACCTTACGTTCCGGCCTTCCAGAGCAAGTGCCACCCGCTCCAGGCGCTGGGTATCCCGGCCTTTAATGAGAATGACATCACCCGGCCGCATCGCTTCGCGCACCATCCGGCTTGCCCGAATGACACTTTGGCCAGCACTGCGAATCGCCTCCACAGACAGCCCGGCCCTCCGGGCTCCCACCCGGTAGCGTTTGAATCGGCCTCCGATGACGATGACCTGGTCGGCCACCTCGGCCATCCTCTCCCCAAAATGGCGGTAGACCGGACCCTGTCTTCCCGGCGGTTCCGAAACATTACCCATAATCAAGAGCCGGCGGCCGGCAGGAACCTGGGACAGCAAATCGAAGGCGGACTCAATGGTTTCCGGAGACGCCTTGAAATCGTCGCAAATGAGAAAAACGTCGTCGCTCAGTTTCGCTACTTCGAGACACCCCCGACCGGGAGTGATCGTCTCCAGTCTGGCCGGAAGGGTCTGAAGCGGAAGGCCCTGTGACCAGGCCGCGGCCACTGCCGCCAGGATCGCGTAGACCGGCGCACGCCCGACCAGGCGGGACTCCACCTGCAGCGAATCCCCTCCCGCCATAATTTTTATCCTGGTCCCGCGGGGCCAGTTCATACGGACCTGTTCGGCTCGAATATCGACGTCCCCGCCAAATCCGTAGGTGACGACTCGCGACCTCGTCTGGGTGGACATCCAGCGGACGTTGGGATCGTCTCCGTTCAAGACGACGGTGCCCTCCCGGCTCAGTGCCCGAACCATCTGGACCTTTTCTTGTCGGATACTCTCCAGCGTGCCCAGCGAACGATTGTGCTCGCTGCCGATACCGGTAACGATGACCATGTCAGGACGGTGGAATCGCGCAAAGACTTTCATTTCTCCGGGACGGGCTATCCCCACTTCAATGACGGCAAATCTGCTCGAAGCGGGAGTGCGGAGAAGAGCCATAGCCTGGCTGGTCCAGCTGTTGAGTCCGATCCGGGGATCTTCCCGGCCCTCCAGGGCTGCCAGGACGCAGCGTGCGGTGGTCGTCTTTCCAAAGGAGCCGACGATCGTCACCACCCTCGTGTGACGCAGAGCGATGCGGCGGTATAGTGAGGCCGCAGGGGCCACCAGCGGCCATGCATAGTGGCCCGCCGCCGCCCGTAGCCGCTCCCTTCCCAGGGGGTTCAGGAACAGGAAGGGCACTTCGCTCCACCGATATCGCACCGGCAAAGTATAAACGGCTCCGCCTGCGATCGCTTGCTGAGTTGAGAGCTGACCCGCAAAGTTCCATCGCTCCCATGACAATCCGCCGGAAAAGCGAGATACTGATTCAGGTTTGCGGAAGGAACGTCTAGAAAACCAAGTCGCGTGGGGACGCGGAGGATCCGATGCCAGGTGACGCCGGCCCTGAATCCGGGCCGAACCAACCGATCGCCATCATCGGTTTCGGGTGCCGTTTTCCGGGCGGTTCCAACTCTCCGGGAAAGTTCTGGCAGCTCCTGAAGAACGGTACAGACGCGATTGGCAACGTCCCGCCTGACCGCTGGAGCCTTCAAAAGTTTTACGACCCGGACCCCGAAGAACCGGGAAAGATCTATGCGCGCTGCGGCGGTTTCATTGAGGGGTTTGATCAATTCGACGCCCCGTTTTTCGGAATCTCTCCCAGAGAGGCGTCGCGAATGGACCCCCAGCAGCGCCTGCTCCTGGAGGTCGCCTATCACGCCCTGGAAGATGCCGGCCTGCAACTGGAGCGTCTGGCCGGGTCCAGGACAGGCGTTTTTGTTGGCATCTCCACCTATGATTATGGGGCCACCCAGGGACAACCCACAGAGGCCCGGCTGGTCGACGGTTATACGAACCTGGGAGGAGCACTGAGCATTGCCGCAGCGCGCATTTCCTACGCCTTCGATCTCAAGGGTCCCTGCCTGTCGGTTGACACCGCCTGTTCTTCCTCTTTGGTCGGAACACACCTGGCCTGCCAGAGTATCTGGCGCAACGAGTCGGATCTGGCCCTGGTCGGCGGCGTAAACGTACTGCTCAACCAGGCCCAGACCATGGGTTTCAGCAAGGCTTCGATGCTCTCCCCGGACGGTCGCTGCAAGCCTTTTGACGCCCGGGCCAACGGCTACGTCCGTGGAGAGGGAGCCGGCGTAGTGGTTCTCAAGCCACTGAACCAGGCTATCCAGGACCAGGATCCGATCTATGCCATCGTTAAGGCAACCGCAGTCAACCAGGACGGCCGGTCCGGCAGCCTGCCGGTCCCAAGCCGGTCCGCCCAGGAGGAAATGTTACGGGAGGCCTATCGTCAGGCCGGGGTTGACCCCAACCAGGTTCAGTACGTGGAAGCTCACGGCACCGGGACTCCAGTCGGTGATCCCATCGAAGCCAAGGCTCTCGGGTCTGTTCTGGGCCACGGACGTCCAGCGGAAAGCCCCTGTGCCATTGGCTCCGTCAAGAGCAACATCGGACATCTTGAGGCCGGCTCGGGTGTAGCCGGGATCATGAAGGCCGCTTTGTGCCTGAAACACAGTGAGATTCCACCCACCCTGCATTTTCGAGAGCCGAATCCCGAGATACCGTTTGAAGACCTGGGGTTGCGGGTTGTCGACAGGATTGAACCGTGGCCGGAAGCGGGCTCAGGCCCCAGACTGGCGGCTGTGAACTCGTTCGGATTCGGGGGCACCAACGCGCATGTGGTGCTGCAGGAAGCGCCGCCGGTTGAGAACCTGCTCCGCCCGCCCTTGGACGAGGGGCCCGTGCTCCTTTCGCTTTCTGCCCGCAGCCGGGAAGCCCTGGAGGCGCTTTCCGACGACTACCGCCGCTGCCTCAGGGACGGATGGGCCGGCGATGACGTCGCGCTGTCCTCGGTCTGCCGCGCGGCCGGCCTGCGTCGATCGCACCACGACTTCCGTCTTGCAATAGCGGCGTCCTCCAAGCAGGCGGTTTCCGAGCAGCTGGCCGCTTTCGCCGCTGGAGAGCAGCGGCCTACCCTGTCGTCGGGCCGCCGCAGGGCCTCACGGGAGCCGCAGGTTGCCTTCGTTTTTTCGGGCATGGGTCCGCAGTGGTGGGCCATGGGTCGCCAGCTCCTGGAAGAAGAACCGGTTTTCCGAGAGGCTCTCCGGGAGTGCGAGTCGCTGCTGAGGCCTTTGAGCGGCTGGTCCCTGCTCGAGGAACTTTCGGCGCCGGAGGAAAAATCCCGGGTTCAACAGACGAGGATTGCGCAACCGGCAATCTTTGCCCTCCAGGTGGGTCTGGCGTCCCTCTGGAAGTCCTGGGGAGTCCAGCCGGCTGCGGTTGTCGGGCACAGTGTGGGTGAGGTGGCTGCAGCTCATGTGGCTGGAGCACTGAATCTGGGCGACGCGGTCGAGCTCATTTACCATCGGAGTCGCCTTCAGCACGGGATCGAAGGGCAAGGAAGAATGCTGGCCGTCGGACTGTCGCTCCAGGAGACCGAGAAGTACCTGGACGGTCGGGAAGCCCTGGTTTCAATCGCCGCAGTCAACAGCCCCGAAACCACCACCCTGTCTGGAGATGTCCGGGCTCTGAAAGAAATCAATCGGCTGGTGGAGAAGCAGGGGGCCTTCGCCCGCTTCCTGAGCGTTGAAGTGCCTTATCACAGCCCCGGGATGGACCCGATCCGGGACGAGTTGATGAAGAGCCTGCGCGATCTCAGCCCCGGGCCCACGTCCTGCACCCTGGTTTCTTCCGCGCTGGGGAGATCCGTGGCAGGTCAGGAACTGGGTCCCGAGTACTGGTGGAAAAACGTGCGGGACCCCGTGCTCTTTGCTGAGGCCACCACCCGCCTCCTCGAGAGCGGTTGTGATCTCTTCCTGGAGATCAGCGCTCACCCGGTCCTGACGGTGTCGATATCGGATTCAGCCGCCGCTGCCGGCGGGGAGGCGACCACGGCCTATTCGCTGCGCCGGGGCGAACCGGAACGGACCACAATGCTGGGTAACCTGGGGAAGCTGTACACGCTGGGACACCCGGTTGACTGGAGCCTGCTCTACCCCGAGCCGCGTTCGCCGGTGAAGCTCCCGCACTATCCCTGGCAACGGGAGCGCTACTGGGCCGAGACCGATGACTCCCTGCGCTGGAGGCTGGGGAGTGAATGGCACCCCTTGCTGGGAGAACCGCTCCACACTGCACGCCCAACCTGGAGCGCGACGCTCAGTGCCCAGAGCCCGCGTTACCTCAGAGACCACGGTGTGCAGGGTGCCGTGGTTTATCCGGCTGCAGCCTTCGTCGAAATGGCATTGTCGGCGGCCAGGAGCAGCCTGGGAGAAGGGTCCATCATTCTCGAGGAAGTCCATTTGAAAAGAGCTCTGGTGCTCAAAAAGTCTGAAGCATCGAAGGTGCAGCTCGCCCTGGATCGTCAGGATTCTTCATTCGAAATCAGTTCCAGATCAGAGGGTGCTGGAATGGACTGGGAACTCAACGCAACGGGCAGCCTTCGGCTCGATGCGGATTCGGCTGCCGGCGAAGCAGTCGACCTCGAGGATATCCGCCACAGGTGCCCCACCGAACTTTCTGCGTCGGACTTCTACGTGCAAATGCGCGAGGCGGGACTCGAGTACGGGCCCGAGTTCAGCCGGATCCGGAGAATCTGGTCCGGAGAAGGTGAGGGGTTGGCCGAGATCCGTGGCCTTGAACCTGAAACCGGGTCGTCCGAAGCGTATCTGCTTCATCCGACTGTCCTTGATGCCTGCCTGCAGGTGTCCTTCTGTACTCTGGACGTCCAGGGCACTCTGTACCTGCCGGTTTTCCTGGAAAAATTCACTTTCTACGCCAGACCCGGCCGCAGTATCTGGTGCCACGCCCGCATTGCCAATCTGGGCGAGGACTCCCTCGAGGTTGACCTGCAGATCCTGGACGAGTCAGGGAACCGACTCGCGGAACTTCGCGGAGGACGCTGCCGGGCACTCGGGCGGGACCCATTCCGCCGCGGCGGAGCTCAGGATTTACACTACACCTATCAATGGATCGTCCCGGCCGGGGACGAACCTCCCGGTGTCCGGCGCTCGACCTTTCTGCCTGCTCCCGGGGAACTCGACGAGGTCCTCCAGACAAGGCTGGAAGGTTGGAGCGCCGATTTGGGTCGCGTGCACCACTATGAGAAGGTGTCGCCTGCTCTGAATGACCTCCTGGCCACCTTTGCCTTGAGAGCCTTCGATCGGCTCGGGTGGAGGCCTGATGGAGGTGAGCGAGTTTCGGGATCCCATCTGATGCAGACACTCAAGATCAGCCCGGATAAGCGCTCCCTCCTCCTCGGATTACTGGAGCTTCTCCAGGGCACGGGGGTACTCCTCGAGTCGACGGAGGGCTGGGACCTGGGTCCCCTGCCCGATGCGGAGGACCCCCGGTCGAAGTGGCGCCATCTTCTGGGCCGGTATCCAGCCTATCTGGCCGAACTGACGCTGCTGGGCCGCTACGGTTCAGGCCTTGCCAGGCTGCTGCGAGGGGAAGCCGACGAGCTTGATGTCCTGTGCCCGCAGGGATTCAGAACAGCGGTCGACCACTTCTTTCAAGACGCACCGAGCAACCAGATCTACAACCACTTGCTGGCAGGTGCGGTCGCGGAGTCATTGAGGGGGCTCCCCCGAGGCCGAAAAGCCCGTTTACTGGAACTGGGATCGAGCCTGGGGTTAGCCGTGTCCTTCGTCCGCTCCCAGCTTCCGCCAGACCAGATCGAACATACTCTGATCTCGATTTCCGAAGACCCCGATTCCGCAACCCCGTTGCCCGGGAGTGCCCCGGCGGGAGAGGAGCGCACCCTGGACCTGGACGAAAGTCTGATCGAACAGGGTCTATCGGACGCTTCCCTTGACCTGTTGGTACTGCCGACAGGTTTGTGTCTTTCCGGCCGCCCTGAAGCCGATCTGGAGAGAATCCGCAGGCTCCTCAAACCCGGGGGTCTGCTGATTGGTCTTGAAGCAACCAGGCAAACCCCCTGGAGAAACCTCCTGATGGGGGCGCTTGGCAGGCGCAGGTTCCCCCCTGATACTGCGCCGAAGACTCTCTCACCCGGGCAGTCGATCTCGCGGGATCTGCTCGAGGCCGCGGGCTTTGGCCAGGTCACCAGTCTCACTGAACGCGTTGCAGAGCCGGAGCGGCTGCTGTTGCTGGCCAGCAATCGGCCCGATGCGGAGTCTCCGGGGACACGGACCCCGGTAGAAGACACCTTGACACCGGGCGAGAGCTGGCTGATCTTTTCCGACAGTTCCACGCTCAGTGAGAAGCTCGCGGCCGTTCTACGAAAAAGAAGACAGACTCCGATTCTGCTGGAAGCCGGAAGCAAGTTTGAAGTTATCGACAGGGAGAGATTCCGAATTCCTCCCGGAGAGGAGGATGACATTCGGGCTGCGGTTGACGCCGTTGCCGCCAGCGCGAGCCCCTGTCGCGGCATTGTCCATCTTTGGAGTCTCCTTTCGCCCCCGGGTCGTTCCATGACTGCCTCTTCCCTGCAACAGGCTCAGACAACGTCTTGCGTGAGTCTCCTGCAGCTCGTTCAGGCCCTGGAGAAGGTCGACTGGCTGGGTTCTCCGGAACTGCTGGTGGTCAGCCGGGGGGCAAACTCCGTCGGCGGCACCCCCGCAGAGTCGATCGCGGCAACGCCCTTGTGGGGCTTCACTCGCGTGCTCATGAACGAGCATCCGAATCTGCACACTCGTCTATTGGATCTGAACCCCGACCCCGAAGCCCATGAGGCGGAAACCCTGATGACGGAATGGGAGCGAAAAGACGGAGAGGATGAAATTGCCTTTCGCTCTGGAACACGCTACGTCCATCGACTGGTTCGGCTTTCCAATGCTGGGGGCGCTAAAAAGCAGCCCGAGTCCGACCTCGAGCAGCGCACGGAACTGGTCCGTGCCGAGATCGGGACTCCGGGGATCCTTGACAGCTTGAGATTTGTGGCAACCCCCCGGCAGAGCCCCGGTCGAGGGCAGGTCGAGATCGAGGTCGGAGCCTCCGCCCTGAATTTCAAGGACATCGCCAAAGCGATGGGCCTTCTAGGCGAAATGACTCTCGAGGGTACGGCTTCGGGCCGGAGCCTGGGACTTGAGTGTGCAGGAACGATCACTGCGGTGGGAAAGGCTGTGGGAGGTTTCCAAGAGGGAGACCGGGTGGTGGGGTTTGCCGCAGGCACGCTGGGCACCCACGCCCTGGCGGATGTTCGGCTCGTGGGACATCTGCCGGCCCAGCTGAGTGAGGAGGCTGCAGCGACCCTGATGACAGTCTCGATGACGGCCCACTACGCGTTGAACCACCTGGCTAAAATTGGAGCCGGAGAGAGGATCCTCATCCACGCCGCTTCCGGGGGCGTGGGTCTGGCGGCCATCCAGTTGGCCAGGACCGCAGGAGCCGAGGTCTTCGCCACTGCCGGCAATCCAGAGAAACGGTCGTTCCTTCGTTTGCTGGGCGTCTCTCACGTGATGGATTCCCGTTCGCTTTCATTTGCTGATCGGATCCTGGAGCTGACAGACGGAAAGGGTGTGGACGTCGTACTCAACTCCTTGAGCGGAGAGGCCCTGACCCGGAGCCTTGCCGTCGTCGCACCCTTCGGTCGTTTCATCGAGATTGGAAAGAGGGATATCGAAGAAAACCACCGGCTGGGGCTGCGACCCTTTCAAAACAATCTCTCCTTTTTTTCCGCGGACCTGGATCGAATCAGCCTCCAACGCCCAGAACTGGCAGCAGGTCTTTTCCGGGAGATCCTCGATCTCGTCGCCGACGGGTCGCTCTCACCCCTCCCCTATCGCGTCTTCCCGGCCACCAGGCTGGTGGACGCCTTTCGCTACATGGCCACCGCCCGCCACATTGGCAAGATCGTCATTTCGATGGCGGGAACCCGCAGCCTTGCCTCATCCCCTGAGCAGCCCCTGGAGCTGCATTCGGAGGCGACTTATCTCATCACGGGCGGTCTCAGCGGATTCGGTTTCGCTACAGCGTACTGGCTGGCCGGGCGAGGAGCCCGGCACCTGGTCTTGATGGGGAGGTCCGGTGTCTCCGGGAACGAAGCCAGGGAGGGAATCGCCTCCTTGAGACAAAAGGGTGTTGAGGTCGTCGTAGAAGCGGCGGACGTCACAGACGAGAGCCAGGTTGGCAGCGTACTGGACCGGATTCGGAACTCGATGCCTCCCCTGCGCGGAGTCATCCATTCGGCCATGGTCCTGGAGGATGCGACCGTACTCCAGCAGTCTCCCGAACAGTTGAACCGGGTGCTCGCTCCCAAGATGACCGGGGCCTGGAACCTGCATACCCAGACCCGCTCGGACCCGTTGGATTTCTTCGTGATGTATTCTTCTTTCGCCTCTTTGTTTGGCAATCCAGGACAGTCAAACTACGCGGCGGCCAATGCTTTCCTGGACGCACTCGCGAACTGGAGGAAGGACCGGGGGCTGCCGGCACTGACGGTCAACTGGGGAGCGATTGCCGATGTGGGAGTGGTGGCCCGCAGCAGCGAACTCCAGCGCCACTTCTCGCGGCTGGGGATCGAACCATTGCGGACAGCCAGGGCTCTGGCGATTCTCGGACAGTTGCTGCAGGGCACTTCGGCCCGGGCAGGGGTGTCTCCACCCTTGCTCTGGAGTCGCTTGAGCCAGTTTTTTCCTACTGTCAACTCGCCAAGGTTCTCTTCCCTTGTGGGAACCTCTGAAAGCACCGTCGAGGAAGAAAGCGACTCGATTCGGGACGCCCTGCTGGGCGCACAGCCCGAGGAGAGCCAGGAGATTCTAGAGTCACATCTGAGAGAAACCCTGGCGGCGGTCATCGGCACGTCACCCGGCAAGGTGGACCTGGACCAGCCTCTGCTCGACCTGGGTCTCGATTCCCTGATGGCCGTTGAGATGATCACCCGGATTCGCGGGAGTCTCGGCGTTGAGGTCCCCGCGATGAAATTCGTGGAGGGAATCAACCTGCGCGAGCTGTCCAGCTATCTGATCGCCCAGTTGTCGGAAACAGGAACCAGCCCGGAAAGCTAGTGTGCTGTCCGGGAAGTCCGCGTTGTTAATTCGAAACAGAACGGTAGAGTGTTAGCTCACCGCTAAAACAGAGCGTTAGCTCACCGTTATACTAAAGAAAAAGCCGGGGCGGGAACCCCGGCTTCTAGTGTTTAGCCCCTTTCGGGGCTGGGGTGGGGAAACTTGAATACGGAATCAGGGTTGTCTGACGAGAGGTGTGACAGAATGGTGCTACCGCTACAACAGGTGCCCAACCAGCGGACAGATCCAGTTCTGAATCCGGTCACAAAGGGGTTGAACTCCGCCCAGCCTCTCTACAGTTTTCAGCCTCCTGTAAAATCCTTCACCAACTCAATGGGGGAGTAAGTAAGATCATTTCACAACAAATTACAAAAAGCAACAACAAATCAATGCGTTGCCGTCGGAAATTGCCCGAAGCGCTGATCGGCGCGACGGACACGGGATTCGAGTATCATTCTCCTGGTGGACGTTCGGTGGATACACTCGGGCACGGCGAAGGTCGACAAGGCCCTGCTCGGAATCTCTCTGTTCCTGGCTCTGGCAGGCCTCTATTACCTCTCCCCGGTCGTTGAACTGACAGACTCCCGCTACACCATGCTGGTAAGCGAGCATCTTCTGCTCAGGGGAAATCTCGCCGTCGACGAGCACTTCTGGCCCTACTCGAATCCCGCTACTACCCTCGAGTGCGGCCAGGTCGGACTCGACCGCGCCACATCCGGGAGTATGGCGGTCACCTTTACTACTACTACCCTGCGGGGACCGCGGTTCTTTCGGTGCCTTTCGTTTTTCTGATGCGGGTCTTGCTGGGTGAGTCAACGATTGGAGCGGCGGGAAACTACCGGTTCTGGGTGGAGCGTATCTGGCAGAAGCGGCTTGCCGCCCTGCTGGCCGCGTTGACGTGCCTGGTCTTGTACAGGACTTCACTGCTCGTACTGAGCGCCCGGGCAAGTCTGCTGATTGCTCTAGGGGCGGGTCTCAGCAGCCAACTCTGGAGCATTGCCTCGCGTACCCTGCAGTCCCATACCTGGCTGATTCTCGAGCTGTCCCTGGCCCTTTTCCTGCTGCTGAGATGGCGGGCGGGCGGGCGGGCACTGCGCCCCGCTGTGCTGGGTACCCTGCTGTCTCTGGCCTTCTTCACGCGTCCCACTGCGGCTTGTATCATCCTGCCCATTTCTCTTTACATTCTAATCAGAGACCGAAGAAACGGCCTCTGGGTCATCGCGACCGGAGCTGTCTGGTGCACACTACTGGTTCTTCAAAGCTACTCCGCCTACGGAACCCCGATGCCCCCTTACTACATGATGGGAACGGGTCTCTCGCCCGGGAACCTTGCCGTCGGTCTGGCCGCGCAACTGGTGAGTCCGTCCCGGGGTTTGTTCGTGTTTGTTCCGCTGGTAGTGCTGGTCTTGTATCTGGTTTTTCGCAACTGGCGTTTCGTCCCCCACCCGGACCTCGCCACCGCCATGCTGGCGGGGATCACCGTACACTCGCTGAGCATGGCCATGTTTGGGAACTGGTGGAGCGGAAACAGCTACGGCCCCCGCTTCTCTACCGACCTGATCCCTCTCTATGTGCTGCTAGGAATCGAGGGTTACGCCGCCGCCAAAGCCCGCCGTGCTGCCAGCGGCGAAAAGACGCGGCCCTATGCTCTGGGGAGGGGCGGCACGCTTTGTTTTGTAGCTCTTCTGGCAGCCGGCGCCTTGTTCAACGGTGCAGGCGCACTATCCCTGCGGGGAAAACGCTGGAGCCGGATTTCCGAAAGCATGGCCGCCAACCCTGCCAGGGCTTTCGACTGGAAACAACCGCAATTCCTGTGTGCGCTCTTCGCGAGTCGCTGTCCGGGCGCTCGGCGTCCGCCGCCCTAGCCGGAATCGAAAGTCGAAACCATTTGGTCCCGTGCTAAACTGGTTTTCGTGTTTCCCCGACGGGCAAAAAGGGTTGGCTCTTCTATCCTCCTGGGCGCGCTTTTCGTGTTCAGCCTGGGACGCGCGGTTGAGGTTCTGCATCCGATCGAGGAACAGTGCGACCAGGATCATCATTCCCACCACCGTCAGACCTTGCACGAGAGTCATGCTCAGGAAGGGCACTTTTGTGTCCATCTGGTCAAACTTGCCTCTCAACTGACCACCACCGCACTGGTCTACCAGTGCGTTCACAGAGGCAGCTCCTCCCGGCCCACACCGATCACTCCCTCACTGCGCCTGATCGCTCCGTCTTTGCGGGCTCCCCCGGCCTCTCTGGCCTGACCGCGGCTTCCCTTTCTTTCGTTACATCTCAATAGACGACAGCTCACGCTTGACATGGTCTACAAACCTGGGCCAGGAGTCCGCAATACAGGGCCTGCCGGCCGGATTCTCATACTTCCGCTTCTGTTTTCGATGATGCAGCCGGTCTGCGCGCAGGAAGTGGGCCGTATTGAGGGCCGGGTTACCCTCCAGCAGGATGGATCTCCGATACACAACGCCGAGGTCCTGCTCGTGCAGCTGAACAGGGTTACCGAAACGGCCCGGGACGGGACGTACACCTTCACCGATGTCCCCCCTGGTTTGTACGACCTGGTCGCCTATGTCGGATCCCTCAACTCCCTCACGAGGCCGATCGCGGTCACGGGCGGCCAGACGACACGGGCCGATTTGAAACTCAGGCTGACGGTCATCAAAGAGGAGGTTACGGTAACCGCCAAGGGGACTCAGGAAACAGCCTTCGAAACGATCCAATCGGTAACCTCACTCGATTCCTTTGACCTGGCCCGGAAGATGTCTCCCTCGATCGGGGAGATTCTGGATGGTGAAGCGGGCGTGGCGAAGCGCAGCTTCGGGCCGGGGAGCGCTCGCCCGATCGTTCGTGGGTTTGACGGCGATCGAGTTCTCGTCATGGAGGATGGAATGCGGGTCGGTTCTCTGGCCTCTCAGTCGGGCGATCATGGGGAACCTATTGACGCAGCGAATCTGGAACGAATCGAGGTCGTCAAAGGCCCTGCCACCCTTTTGTACGGGAGCAACGCAGTCGGCGGGGTCGTGAACGTTATCACCGGACATCTGGGAGATCATCAGCAGGCTCACCCGGGCATGCGGGGGCAACTTACCGGCGTAGCCGGTTCGGCAAACGCTCAGGGCGGTGGCAGCGCCCGAACAGAATACGGAACTGGCCGGTGGTTGTTCTGGGGCGGAGGCGGAGGCCAGCGCACGGGCGACTACCAGACTCCAGCCGGAAAGGTGGCCACTTCCGGAACCCGGATCAGCAACGCTGCTGTGGGCATCGGCTGGTACGGCACAAAGGGCTTCGTCAACCTGGGCCACCGCTTCAATGAAGGCCGTTACGGGATTCCCTTTGCCACCGAGTTCGAAGATCAGGAAGTCGCCGGGTCAGAGCAAGTCTTATTCGGGAGCGGGGAGAGTCCAGAAGGAGATCTGGACGCTGTCGGGATCGACTTTCGGCGCCATAGCACCCGGCTGATGGGGGGATTTCGGAAGCTGGACACATTCGTGGACAACATTCGTCTCTCCCTCGGCTACACCGACTGGGACCACAGCGAACTCGAAACCATCGGAGGGGAGACTGCTGTCGGAACGACCTTCGACAATCGACAATGGGTTTACCGGAGCGACTTCGTTCAGGCCCGACGGGGCCCCTTTTCCGGGAGTTTCGGGCTCTGGGGACTACGGCGAGATTATGACGTCGAGGGAGACGAGGCCATTTCACCACCTGTCGAAAAACGGGCCTTTGCACTCTTCGCGCTTCAGGAAGCGGAGTTCGAGCGGGTGAAACTGCAATTCGGCGGGCGCCTTGAAACCACCGACTATCGCCCCCAGGGATCACTCGGAGGCCATGTTGGTGCAAGCCGGCCTTTTCCGGATCGTGATTTCACAGGATTCTCGGGGGGAATTGGAGCTCGTGTCCCGCTCTGGAAGCAGGGAGCCTTTGTGGCCAATTTCACGGACTCGTATCGGGCGCCTGCTCTGGAAGAGCTCTACAACTTCGGCCCTCATCGGGGAAATCTGGCCTTCGAGATCGGAAATACCCACCTCAATCGAGAACGTAGTCGAGGCGTCGACCTGGGACTTCGACATCACGGAGAGAACCTCCACGCCAGTGCCAGTTTCTTCTACTACGACATCCAGGACTTCGTATTCCTGGCGCCCACGGGTGAGATCAGGGGCGGCCTGACGGAAGCCGCTTACCTGCAGGCCGCCGCTCGCTTCACAGGCACGGAACTGCGCCTGGACGTCGGGCTCCACACAGCTTTGTGGCTGAATCTGGGACTGGACGGGGTTGACGCCCAGCTCAAGGACACTTCCGAGTCGCTACCTCGAATCCCCCCGTGGAGAGGCCGTTTCGGACTGGAGTTCAGCCGGCGCGGCCTGAGCATAAAACCCGAACTGGTGATGGCGGCTGCCCGAGAAGATATTTTTTCGACTGAGACCCGCACGGCTGGCTACACCGTGGTCAACCTGGCAGCGACGTACGCGATTCCGCGCCGGCACTTCGTGCACCAGGTGGGACTCCATGTCTTCAACGTTGGCGATCGGCTCTACCGAAACCACACCTCTTTCATCAAGGAGTTGGCTCCTGAAATCGGCCGGGGAGTGCGCCTGACTTATATCGTCAAGTTCTTCTGAGAAGGCCTGCCGTCGTAGGAGCCGGCCTTGTGCCGGCCCGGGTGACGGGCGACCACCAGGGTCGCCCCTACGGAGCCAGACTGGTCAGGTGATGTCGTAGGGGCCGGCCTTGTGCCGGCCCGGTCCGGACGGATCGCCGCGGTGGAAGCAGTTTCTACCCACCGCTGCGGATGTAAAGTGTCGCCCTGCCCAGGAAGCCTTCAGCGACCTCCAGTTTTTTCTCGAAGCCGAACTCGTGGGGAGCATCCTCGAAAATTCCCAGCACGGGTGAACTGGAGTCGAGGTAAAACTGCCGGAGGAAATCATCAGCCACCAGCACGTTCACTTCTTCCACCAGGAGAAACGAAGCCAGCTCGTTTCGGTTCCGCAATAGTTCGATGGGAATCCCCTGGCAAGTGATTCCCCTGGCGCGAAGAAAGGAACAGTACGAAAGACTCGAGAAAGCCTGCACACGAATCGGCCCCGGCTCCGACCTTTCCTCCGCCATGGCCTCGGCCAGGGTTACCACCTGCCTTTCCTCGAACGGCGCAGCGGGAATCAACAGGAAGGTGAGCAAGACGAATCCCGCCCCGGCTACCGTCAAGAATCCCCCTGTCGGAAAGGGTGGTCTCCAGTCCGGAAGGACCCCTATAACCCTTTTCAACAGCAGGGTCCCTCCCAACAGGACCAGCGGAATAGCCGGCATCAGATAGTGCGCCGCCGGTTCCAGGAGAAGAGCAACACCCACGGCTCCTGCGGCTGCTGACCCGGAAATGACATAGAACAATCCCGGCAGCTGAACGGGCGCACCTCCCTCCAGTAAGAGCACGAGCATCCCCATAAAGAGAAGCGGAACCCAGTAGTCTCGCTGTGGCCCGGGGAAAAAGATCCACGGCAGCTCCCGCCCAATGCCCACAACGTTACCGGCCACGTGGTTCAGAAAAGCCCCCGGGTTCGCTGCGGCGGCGCCGACGATGCTTTCCGCTCGGCCAAAGTCCTCTTCGAGACGCCGCTGCTGATCCATGTGTCCACTGTGCAGTGAGCCCGCCTCAGCTCGAATCTTAGCCCAGCCGTAGCGTTGCGAAAAGGCGTCGAAGGAACGGCTCGAAGCCGAGGGTGGAGAGGAAAGAGCAAAAACCGCAAGTGAAATGAGAATGCAACTCGCCAGAGTTCCCCAGGAGGGCATCCCCCCCAGCCGGCGGCGGCGAGCGAACAACTTTGGAATCAGCGCGACGCTCATTCCGATCAGTATGAAAAGGATCTCGGGGCGGATCCAGATCCCGAGACAAGACAGGCCCATCAGCACGGGCAGGGTGCCGTCGCTTTTGGCAAAGAGACAGCCGACCAGCAGAACCAGAATCACACCCAGACCTGCCACGTGAACAACGGGATAGTCGTAGAGCACGCCTCCATGACCCAACAGACCCAGGGCCAGAAGCAGCGCGACAGGTTCCGAGAAGAGTTTTCTCGAGAGCACCCAGAACAGGAAAACGACCGAGTACAGCACCAGCAGTCTGTGGACAAGGTAGAGGCGAAGCGGATCGCCACCCGGAAAGATCCAGTGATGGATCCCATACCCAATCACGAACAGAGGAGACCATTCGCGATCGGGCCGGACGCCGGACAACGCCCAGCGCTGGGCCTGTTCGAAATAATAGGCACCGTCTGTCAGAGGAAAGTCGAGGTGAGCACTCTGAACCCCGGCGGTTGCCCCGAATGCCAGCGTCAGCAGGAGGAAACCGATCCCCCATGACATAGACTTCATTGCAAACAATCAGCCTCTTTTCTAATGTAGTCCATTCCTTCGCCAACACCAAATCCGGGGTGGGGAATAGTCCGGACGGCGCACTCTTCAAGAAACAGAGTCGATGCCATCGGCACCCCGATTTCGCCACCTGGACAGGGGTGCGGCCAATAGCAGCCCCAGGACCGTCAGGACCGCAAGAAGAGAGATCGCCACTCCGATTTGGAAACTGAGGGGACGGAACTCAAAACGGACCGTGTGCTCCCCCGACGGCACCTCTACGCCTCGAAACAGATAGTCCGTCCTCCAGATGTCGACTTCCATTCCGTCCACAAAGGCCCTCCATCCCCGATAGTAGGTGTCCCGCAGGACCAGCAAGGCAGGCTCGGACGTGACGGTCCTCAACTCCACGAGACCGGGCAAATCCTGGATCCATTCGGCCCTGTTATTCCGTTTCCAGTCTCCCTGTCTGCTTTCTCCGCCTCCGTTTCTCGGAAGGTTGAGTCGGCGCGCGTGGAGGGCCTCCACCACGGTGTCGCGGAACGACCCGCGCGTCAAAACGTGCTGTAGAGCCGAGGGACCGTCCTCGACGACCGTCACCCGGGTGGCCAGCATGACTCTTCCCGCCCCTTCGACAAGGTAAATATAGGGAAATCGGGAGCGGATGAGCTCCAAGCCTTCCAGGTCGTAGCGGGCCGGAGAAAGAACCCGACTCGCACCTGCGGTTTGCAGCAGCTGCACCCGCTGTCGGTCGAGCGTGGAAATGAAGTGATGAAGCTCGAACTCCTGGCCTGTCAGAAATCGGAAAAACGCGGGCACACGTTTGACCAGCAACGACTCGTATCCTCGCACGTCGCGCAACCCCAGACTCATCCCATAGTTGGGAAGCAGGGTGGCCACGCCGATGCCGGTGGTTCGATCGTGGCCATGAGAACCAAGTTGCCCGACGATCGGATTGGATCGGTCCAGCTGGTTCCGCGACGTGACGGGGTTGAAGTCGAATCCAAACAGAACACCGTTGACAAGAATGAGGATGAGGGCTGCCACCGACACATGCCGGGCTCTCACCGCATAGAGGCAGGATAGACAAGCCAGGATGAGAAGCGGATAGAGAGGAGCGAGAAAACGCCACGGACCGAAACAGAAGGCACCGGACATCGCGTCAGGATTCCAGGCCGGCTGCACGAACAAGGCCAGACCTATAAGCCCGACTCCGCCTGACGTCCCCAGAATCAGCCTCCGATACCTCTTCGGGACCTCTTTCCTGGACAAGGCCTCCACGCCGATTCCGGCCAGCGCAGCCAGGCTGATCTGCAGCACCAGCGCACTGTGGAGGTGGTTGGCGTTCCGGAGAAGCGGCAGGGAAGTGAAAAGATCGAAAAATGGGAAGATTCCAAAGAGAATCACGAAGGATGCGGCTGCTACCGTCCACAGGGCCCTCATCTCCCCTCTCCAGGTTCTCGAAAAAGCAGCGCAGACCGCCAGGGTCAACGGAATCAGGCCCACATAAATGAGACCACGAAATGAATCTAGAGAGCCCGCCTGGTTGGAGGGACAGCCGAGAAAATAAGGATAAAGGAGAGCGGGCAGTTCCCACAGCTCGATGTACAGAGGATTCCGTCCGGCCCAGGACCTCAATTCCAGAGTCCCACCGGCCAGAACGAGCTCGATAAAGGGCAGCAAGACCACAGCCGCCATGGTCACGCCGAGCATCGAGCCGATCAACACGCTCCCCAGCCTTCTCCAGCTCCGGGACAGGGCGTAGAGCGTCCAGGCCATCAGCGCCAGCAGGGAGCACTCCGGCTGTCCTCCCAGGATGGAAACACAAACCACCGTGGCCAATATCGCGATGCGCGTGGAACTCACCCTCTCGAGCAGGCCCTCCACACTGTACAACCCCCACCCCAGGCACATGGACACGGCGGTGTTCGGATAAAGCAGGAAGAACAGCTGGTAGCCCGAGAAGGCATAAGCCGCACCTCCCACGGCTGCTCCCCAGGAGGACAGTCCCAGCCTTCTCAGGAACAGGAGCACTCCCGCGGCCGCCAGCAGCAGTTTCAAGAGGGCAGCCCACTCGTAGGAAGACTCCGTCGGAAGGGACAGCAGCAGGAGATTGAGCGGGGACAGTACAGCCGAGACCGCCGTCGCAAGAAAAGGCGTCCCGTTGAGCACGTAGGGATTCCAGAGAGGGAACCGTCCGTTGCCGAGTTCCTCCCGGGCAAACGAATAGTAAGGATAGCACTGCTCCATCACGTCCGCGATCAGCCGGTTCTGGACTTTCGGATTCGGCTCGTCAGTGAAGGGCAGAGCGTGTTTGACCAGATCAGCAGGCAGGAGGACAAGATCCGGGGAAAGAAGGGGCCTGGCAAGCATGACCAGACAGGCCAGAACAATAAGCCCGATCGGGACGCGCCTCACGAATACGAAGGTGCAGGCAGGCTGCTCCTGCCCATCAAGTACTCGTCGACAGCATGGGCAGCTCCGCGTCCCTCGTTGATCGCCCACACCACCAATGACTGTCCCCGGCGGCAATCGCCGGCCGCGAAGACACCGGGTACACTGGTTGAGAATGGGCCGTGCGCCGCCTCATAGTTCGAGCGGCTGTCACAGGCAACGCCCAGCAACCTGGCGACCGCTTGCTCCGGCCCCGTAAACCCCAGCGCGAGTAGAACCAGATCAGCCTCCCAGATCCTTTCGGTGCCGTCGATCTTGCTGAAAGGCGCTCGATCCCCGGGCCTTGACCAGTCAATCTGGACAGTTTTAATGCCGACCACGTTATCGCTGTCATCGCCGATGAATTCTTGGGAGAGGATAGAGAAACCCCTGGGATCCTGCCCGAACTTGGCCACAACTTCTTCATGACCGTAATCGACCCGGAGGATTCTGGGCCACTCCGGCCAGGGGTTGTCCGGGCCGCGTTCATCCGGGGGCCGGTCGAGTAGTTCAAAATTGACCAGGTTTGCGCAGCCGTGCCGAACCGCGGTGCCGATGCAGTCGGTTCCCGTGTCGCCACCTCCGATGACAATAACTTTCTTTCCCGCCGCCGATATATGAGTTCCCTCCTCGAGACCCGAGTCGAGGAGGCTCTTCGTATTCCGGGTAAGAAACTCCATCGCAAAGTGCACACCCTTCAGATTCCGGCCCGGGATGGACAGATCCCTCGATTCGGTGGCACCCGTTGCCAGGAGCACGGAGTCACTCTCTTCGAGCAGTTGCTGCGGGTCCAGGTAGCTTACGGGCTCACGACTGTTCTCCATTATTTCCAGAAGATGACCTTCAGGGATCGAATCGGGCTGGCCCACACAGGTATTTGTGACAAAGCGTATTCCCTCCTCCCGCAGGAGCTTGACTCTGCGCTCCACCACGGCCTTTTCCAGCTTCATGTTGGGAATGCCGTACATGAGAAGGCCTCCAACTCGATCCGCCCGTTCGTAGACGGTAACGGAGTGGCCGGCACTGTTGAGTTGTGCGGCCGCGGCCAGCCCGGCGGGGCCGGAACCAACAATGGCAACCTTCTTACCCGTGCTCCCCGAGGGCTTAGAGGGCTGCACCCAGCCTTCTTCAAAGCCTCGGTCAATGATGGCATTTTCTATGTTCTTGATTGTGACGGGAGGTTGAATGATGCCCAGGACGCAGGCTCCCTCGCAGGGAGCGGGACAGGTTCGGCCGGTGAACTCAGGGAAATTGTTGGTCCGATGCAGGCGATCCAGAGCTTCCCGCCAGTGCCCCCGATAAACGAGGTCATTCCATTCTGGAATCAGATTGTCAATCGGGCAGCCGCTGCCCGACTGGCAAAAGGGAACTCCGCAATCCATGCAACGAGCACCTTGCTCCTGGAGCTGAGCCTCGTCGGGGGCGGTGAAGATCTCCTCAAAATCGCCAATCCGAACAGGGGCCGGCCGGTAGGGTACCGCCTTTCTCTCGTACTTCTTGAAGCCGCCATGCTTACTCATTCGGATCAGCCCGAAAGGGTCGTGCCGGACGGCTTGCGCCTGGATGTGTGGGGTAAGACAGCCGGAGTGGTCCATACTCCGGATTGGTCTTCCTTTCCCGGACCGGTCTCGGACTCCTGCTCCTTCGCTTCTAGAGCGCGTCTATAGTCCACGGGAATCACCTGCACGAACTGCCCGGCCGTCCGGGGCCAGTCCTCCAGGATTTGTGCGGCCACAGGTGAGCTCGTGTACTTCCGATGAAGCTCAATCAGCTCCCTTAGCTCGTCGATGTGGGTCTCGTCGACAGGTTCCAGGTCGATCATCTCCTGATTGCACCGAGTCTCGAAGTCCCCGGCCAGGTCCCAGACATAAGCAATTCCCCCCGACATACCGGCCGCAAAATTCCGGCCCGTCGATCCGAGAATGACCGCTCGACCCCCGGTCATGTATTCACAACCGTGATCTCCAACTCCTTCAATCACCGTCCGGGCTCCACTGTTGCGCACACAAAACCGCTCCGCAGACCGACCTCGAATGAAGGCACTTCCTGCCGTGGCGCCGTAGAGCACCACATTGCCCACAACGATGTTCTCCTCCGCGGCGAAGCGGCTGGAGTGGGGGGGATAGATAACCAACCTGCCACCAGAAAGCCCCTTTCCCACGTAATCGTTGGCATCACCCTCCAGCTCCAACGTAATTCCACCAGCCAGGAATGCGCCGAAGCTCTGCCCTGCAGAGCCCTCCAGCTTAAAGTGAATCGTATCTGCCGGAAGGCCCTTCTCGCCCCAGCGTTTAACTAATTCGTTGCTGAGGATCGCTCCTACCGAGCGGTCCGTATTCCGAATAGGTAACTCAGAGCGGACCTTCGCGGCGCTCTCCAGAGCTGTCCTCGCCCGGGGAAGCAGCTCGCGACGATCCAGAGCCCCGTCGAGTCCGTGATCCTGCAAAATGGTGCAGGAGACCTGAGTATCCCGGCGCGGCTTCTGCGCGGGCTCCAAGAGTGCTCCAAGATCGATGCCCTGCGCCTTCCAGTGACTGCTCGATTCGTCCGACTCGAGCAGGTCGGTTCTTCCGATAATGTCCCGGAAACGTACGATCCCGAGGCTGGCCATAATCCGTCTTGCCTCTTCGGCAACCATGAACAGGTAGTTGATCACGTGCTCAGGTTTGCCCCTGAACTGCTCGCGCAACAACGGATCCTGAGTCGCTATACCGATGGGGCAGGTGTTCAGGTGGCATTTCCTCATCATGATGCACCCCAGAGTAATCAAGGGCGCCGTGGAAAAGCCGATTTCCTCGGCTCCCAGAATTCCTGCAATGATGACATCCCGGCCAGTCTTCATTCCTCCGTCCGTCTGCAGAATCACCCGGCTTCTGAGGTCGTTCATGACCAGTGTCTGATGGGTCTCGGCAATGCCCATCTCCCAGGGTAGACCGGCATGTTTGATGCTCGTCCAGGGGGAAGCTCCGGTCCCCCCGGAATCTCCGGAGATCAGGATCCGATCGGCGTGGGCCTTGGCCACTCCAGCCGCAATGGTGCCGACCCCGACCTCCGAGACGAGCTTGACGCTGACCTGGGCGGAGGGGTTGGCATTCTTCAGATCATAGATGAGCTGCGCAAGATCTTCGATCGAGTAGATGTCATGATGTGGGGGTGGACTGATCAGACCCACTCCGGGAGTCGAGTAGCGGATTCGTGCGATAGTCTCGTCAACCTTGCGTCCGGGCAGTTCTCCACCCTCTCCCGGCTTGGCTCCCTGCGCGATCTTGATCTGCAGCTCATCCGCGTTGGTCATGTACCAGGCCGTAACCCCAAACCGGCCCGAGGCCACCTGCTTGATCGCCGACCTCCTGGAGTCACCATTCGCCCCGGGCTCAAACCGTGCCGGGTCTTCGCCACCCTCTCCCGTATTGCTGCGTCCACCCAGCCGATTCATGGCCACGGCCAGAGTCTCATGGGCTTCCGTCGAGATCGAACCGAAACTCATGGCGCCCGTGCAAAAACGCTTGACGATCTCGCGGGCGGGCTCCACCTCGTCCAGGGGGATGGATTCTCCGCTGACAGCCTTGAACCTCATCAGGCTGCGCAGCGTGCACTGGACCCGGGAATCGTAGTTCACATACTCAGAAAAACGCCAGTAGGCATCCTCATCTTCTTCAATGGCAGCGATCTGAAGGTCCGTAATTGCCCGGGGGTCCCACATATGACGCTCTCCGTCGGCGCGCCAGTGGAATTCGCCCGGGTTGGGCAAGCCCTCCAGCTCGGGCGAACCCTCTGGTGGATATCCCAGCCGGTGGCGGCGCAGGCTCTCCCGGGCAAGGTGTTCGAACCCAACACCCTGAATTCGACTCGCCGTGTTGGTGAAGCAGCGCTCGATCACCTCGTCTCTGAGGCCAACCGCTTCAAAAACCTGGGCCCCTTTGTAGGACTGAAGCGTAGAGATCCCCATCTTGGCCATGACCTTGAGGATTCCTTTGGCGACCCCCTTTCGATAGGCCTCCTCGACCCGCGCGTCATTCTCGAATTCCCGCTCGTCCAGCCACTCCTCACGGCGGGCTTGCCACAGGGCTTCGAAGGCCAGATAGGGATTGATCGCGTCCGCCCCATAACCGATCAAGAGGCAGTGGTGGTGGACTTCTCTGGCTTCTCCCGTCTCGACAACCAGTCCCAGCCGGGTTCGCTTCGCCTTTCGAACCAGGTGATGGTGAACAGCGGCGCAGGCCAGCAGGGCACTCAGTGGCACGCGCCGGGCGCCGATATTGCGATCCGAGAGAATCACCAGACTAAAGCCCTGATCGATCGCCTTCTCCGCCTGGTCGCAGATCCGGTCCAGTGCCGAAATCATGCTCGCGACACCGCCCGCACGACTGAAAGTGGTGTCAATCGTCCTGGTTCGCCAACCCCGGTGGTCCATGTGTTGGAGCGCGCCCAGCTCCCGGTTGGAGAGAATCGGATGGGGCAGTTGCAGCCGGTGACAATGCTCCTCGGTGGTCTCCAGCAGGTTCCGCTCGGGGCCGACATAGCAGGCCAGGGACATGATGACTTCCTCCCGGATAGAATCGATCGGGGGGTTGGTCACCTGAGCGAATAACTGTTTGAAGTAGTCGTAAAGCATACGAGGCCGATCAGAAAGGCATGCAAGCGAGGAATCATTCCCCATGGAGCCTACCGGGTCGCGTTTCTCCCGCACCAGCGGCAGGAGCATGAACTGCATGGTTTCCAGCGTGTAGCCGAAGGCCCGCATTCGGAAGAGGACGCTCTCATCCTCGCGCTCCGGAGCCGGCTGTTTTTCGAGCTCTTCCAGTGAGATTCGTTGTCTTCTCAACCAGGACTTGTAAGGTCGTCGGCGGCAAAAGTCGCGTTTCAGCTCCTTGTCGGGAACCAGTCTTCCCTGCTCGAAATCGACCAGGAACACGCGTCCGGGCTGAAGCCGGGCCTTTTCCTTAATAAGCTCCGGGGGAACCGAGAGCACTCCCGCCTCGCTGGCCATGATGACCCGGTCGTCATGAGTCAGATAGTAGCGGCTGGGCCGCAGGCCGTTTCGATCCAGGACAGCGCCAATATAGTGTCCGTCCGTAAAGGCGATTGAAGCCGGTCCATCCCAGGGCTCCATGAGACAGGAATGATATTCGTAAAAGGCCCGCTTGTATCCCGACATACCGGCATGGTTTTGCCAGGCCTCGGGAATCATCATCAGAACGGCCTCCTGGAGAGTTCGGCCAGTCATGAGCAGGAATTCCAGAGCGTTGTCAAAATTTCCGGAGTCGGAGCAGTCCGGCTCGATTACGGGAAAGAGCTTTTCCAGGTCGTCACCGAAAAGCTCACTCCGCATCACTCCCTCGCGGGCACGCATCCAGTTGATGTTTCCCCGCAGGGTATTGATTTCGCCGTTGTGGCACATGAACCGGTTGGGCTGGGCGCGATCCCAACTGGGGAAAGTGTTGGTGGAGAAGCGGGAGTGCACCATGGCAAGATGTGTTTTGTAATCAGGAGCCGAAAGGTCCGGGTAGTAAGGCCGCAACTGTCCGGTGGTCAGCATTCCCTTGTAAACGAGGACCTTGGTGGACAGGCTGCAGATATAGAAGGCCTTGGCCTGTTCCATCGATGAATCGTTTCGGAGAAGATGGCTGGCCCGCTTTCGGATCAAGTAGAGCTGGCGCTCGAAAGCCTCACCCTCCAGGCCGGGCCCGGCCCCGACCAGAAGCTGCTCGATATGGGGTTCGGAGCGTCGAGCTGATGGCCCCAGGTCCGCCTTTTCCCGGTCGGTGGGAACCTCCCTCCATCCCAACAGACGCTGGGCCTGTTCCCGGACGATCTGTTCTACGGCCTGCTTACATTTCCGGCGTTCCTCATACCTGGGAGGAAGGAACACGAGTCCGGCTCCCAGCTTTCCGGGCGAAGGCAATCCGGTGCCCAATTCGTCCCGGGCAACCCGCTGCAGGAATTCATGCGGCAACGCGGTGAGAATTCCTGCACCATCGCCTGTGTTGGGTTCACAGCCCCTGGCGCCCCGGTGGTCCATGCTTGTGAGAGCCTCGTAGGCGTCGACCAGAATCTGATGGCTTCTCTCACCCTTGATATGAGCCACAAAGCCGACACCGCAGCTATCCTTTTCAAAGGCAGGGTCGTAAAGTCCCCGCCGACCCGGATAGCCAAACTGTTGTCTCGAACGCATTCATTTTCCTCGAGGCCGCAGCCTGCCACAGAAACGCCGCCGGACGCAGACCCTTCCAAGTGGTTGGCGGCCGCTGTCCGAGCTGCTGCTTCGGCAGGTTGTCAGTCGCTCTTCGGTGTGGTTTGCCTGTTGGGGTACCGTTGGGAAACCGAGCCGAGACACCGGCCAACCGGCCATTTACGAGCAGGTGAGTGCCGTGCGGTCCCCAGTCTCGAAGTTCCGACCACGCGCACCTCCCAGGCTGCGCGGTTGACAAGAATCCCGTTGGGCGAGCCCTTTCGGCTCTCCACACCCGCTCCCCCGGTCCTGTGCCGGGTCACGAGTTGCCGCCATTGTCGGTCGTGTCCGAGTTGCAATCTGAAACAACCTCTACGGGATTGCGATGCCCTAAATCAAAGCAAACGATTCCCTTTATATTAGCCGATTGTGCGGGTTCTCTGTCAAATCGGGCCCGGCAGCCGACGGCAAAAATGCCACGGGCGCCAGGGGTTTGGGCCGGCTGCGGAGATCCGATCAGAGGACTCCGTAGGCCATCATAGCATCCGCCACCTTGACAAATCCGGCGAGATTAGCGCCCTTCACATAGTTGACGTGACCATCCTGCTGGCCATACCGAACACACTGGCCGTGGATCTTGGCCATCAAGTCCCGGAGTCGCTCGTCAACTTCTTCCCGCGACCAGGTCAGGTGAAGGGCATTCTGGGCCATCTCGAGCCCCGAAATGGCAACTCCTCCGGCGTTCGCCGCCTTGCTGGGAGCATAAAGAATTCCGGCCTCTTCAAACAGCTTTGCGCCCACGGAGGAAGTGGGCATGTTTGCCCCCTCACAGACCACCTTGCAGCCGTTTTCAAGCAGGGAACGGGCGCTCCTCTCCCCTATCTCATTCTGGGTGGCACAGGGAAACGCCATGTCGCAGGGAACTTCCCAGGGGCGCTGGCGCTGGTTGAATTCGAGACCGAATTCTTCGGCGAATGCGGACAGCTTACCGCGCCGCTTCGTTTTCAAGTCGACAACATAGTCCAGCTTTTTCCGGTTCATGCCATCAGGGTCGTAGACGAAACCCGATCGATCTGAAAGAGTCACAACTATGGCCCCGAACTCGATGAGTTTTTCGACAGTGTACTGGGCAACATTTCCAGACCCTGAGACCAGGCAGACCTTGTCCTCAATGTCCTCATCGATGTGGGCCAGCATCCCCCGGGTCAGATAGACCACCCCATAACCGGTTGCCTCTGTTCGAACCAAACTGCCGCCGTAGGAGAGACCCTTTCCGGTAAGGGCACCCGCAAACTCATTGGTCAGCCGCTTGTACTGGCCAAAGAGGTAACCGATCTCCCGTGCCCCCACACCGATGTCCCCCGCCGGCACGTCCACGTCCTTGCCGATGTGATGAAACAACTCGTTCATGAAGGACTGACAGAATCTCATCACTTCGGCATCCGATTTTCCTTGCGGGTTGAAATCGGAGCCGCCCTTGGCACCTCCCATGGGCAGGGTCGTCAGGCTGTTCTTGAAGGTCTGCTCGAAGCCCAGAAACTTGAGAATGCTCAGACTAACGGACTTGTCGAAGCGAAGCCCTCCTTTGTAGGGGCCGATGGCACTGTTGAACTGAACGCGATAGCCGCGATTGACACGAACTCTGTGATCGTCGTCCTCCCAGCAGACCCGAAAAACGATTATCCGGTCCGGCTCGGTCATTCGTTCGAGAATGCAGGCATTCCGGTACTCCGGGTTGGAATTGATGAAGGGGATGACCGATTCTGCGACTTCCCCAACCGCCTGATGAAACTCAGTCTCGCCCGGATTCCTGCGGGCCAGCCCTTTCATGAAGTCTTCGTAGTCCAGCATTCTTTTTTCCTCTCCTTGATCGTGGACTTCTGAGCCCCGCTATTTTATGTGAAGGTTGTGCGAAGGGATGTCAAGGGTCAGCGTAGCGCCCGGTTCATCTGAGACTCGATCTCGTCGATCAGCCTTTGGGGTCCTGCTGCTCCGGGCGGGACCAGATCCTGCAGCTTGCGGGCATGCAAAAGAGCTTGATCCCATTGTCGTTCCTGCACGTAGAAAACGGCCAGCGCATACACAATGTCCGTGTCCTCGCGATTCAGGGCATGCGCTTCCCGCAGGACCCGTTCAGCTTCGGCTCGAACACCCAGATGCTGAAGCGTCAGCGCATAATTGTAGCGCACTCTGGGTCGATTCGGCAGCAGTCGAACAGCGGCTGCCAGAGCGGTGCGTGCTTCGTCGAGCCGCCCCATTTCGGCCATCAGAAGACCCAGGGAATAGTGGGCTTCCCCTTCTTCCGAGGCCCGGGCAATAAGGTGCCGGAACATCTTCTCCGCCTCGGGATTACGGCCCTGGCTATTGTAAAGGTTCGCAAGGTTCAGATAGGCCGGGAGAAAGGCAGGGTCCATCCTGAGGGTGCGCCGGTACGACTCTTCGGCCTTTCTGAGGTCGCCCCGGGCCGCTTCCAGAAATCCCAGATTGAAATGAGATGCGGGCATGTCGCCCAGCCATTTCTGCCCATCAGTGAATTCTCGGAGGGCGGCTCGAAAAGCGCTCCGGTTACGGTCCCCAAACTCCTGAGCAGGCACGGAGGCCAGGACCCGCGCGGCCTCCATTCTCACCATTCTCGTCGGATCTTCGAGTGCCGGGACCAGAGGGTCCAGCTTGATCTGAGGATCGAGGAACTCGAGTCCCCGTGCGGCAAAGCCCCGCACCAGGGGGCTTTCGTCCTGGAGCGCGGACAGCCGGGACTCCAGTCCCGAGGCCCCGTAATTCCGGCTCAAGTCAAGGGCCGTCGCCCTTACAATGGCTGGTTGATCCAAATCGCTGATCAAGGCACCCAGGGGGGTCGCTGCTGCTGCTTCGCCGTTGATCGCCGATCGGATCGCCTCGCCATAGTGGGGTTGCCTGCCCCGGTCGGGCCCATACCAGGCCTCGAGCCGGTCCGCTGCCCACCGGTCGCTCCGATCGCTATGACATTGAGTACAGGCATTGGGGACACCCAGCTTGACGGAAAGATCCGGGCGGGGTACACGAAAGCTGTGGTCTCTGCGCGGGTCGACAATCATGTACGTCCGCTCCGGCATATGGCAGCTCACGCATTCTGTCCCCTGTCGCTCTCTCCCTTCTGCCGGTAAGTGGAAATGGTGCGCGGCAGAGTCATAGTCCGCCCGCTTCAGGCCTTCGAAGTTTCTGACCGGTTCTTGTGCTCTATGGCACTGGGTGCACAGATCGTTTCCCTTCTTTTTTAACCGGAGACTGTGGGAATCGTGGCAATCTGTACAGCTCACCCCCTGCGCATACATTCTGCTCTGGAGGAAGGAGCCGTAGACGTAGACCTCTTCACGGATCTGCCCGTCTTCAAAGTAGAGCCCTTCGCCCAGGGCCTGGAGCCGGAAGTGGTCGTGGAAGTCTCCGTAGTGGGGATAACGGTCACTGAACCGGCTGCGCCGCGAATGACATGGCGCACAGGAGTCCACCTCGTAGCGGGAGTCGAGCTTGTTCTGTTTGAAATGAACCTTCAGACCCCGGCTCCGCTCCGGAGACCCGCTGAAGTTGCCGCTCCGGGCCCAGTTGACGTGCTCCTCACCCGGGCCGTGACAGGCCTGGCAGGAGACGTTCAACTCCTTCCAGCTTGACTGGTAGGAATCGGTAACAAGGTCATATCCTTTCTGGTAATCGGTGGTGTGACATTCGGCGCACATCAGATTCCAGTTTTGATAGCGACCGGTCCAGTGAAGCGGATCATCCGGTTCGATCCTCTCATCGGGATAGAGGTGGAACCAGCGCCTGTCCTTCGTGTCCCAGGCAATGGTCAAACACTGCAATCTTCCTCCTGGAAACTCGATCAGGTATTGCTGGAGAGGCTCGACGCCGAAGACGTAGCTGATCTCAAAATCAGACAGGCGGCCGTCGGGCCCCTCCGTGTTGACCAGGAAACGGCTGTCTCGCCGGAAAAAACGGGCCTCGATTCCAAAACCCGAGAAGGTTGCACCGTCAAAGTCGCCGAGGACAGTTTCCCGACTGGCCACCTGCATCGCCAGATCGTGGTGAGACCCTCTCCATTGCTCTGCCTCCTGGCGGTGGCACTCCACACAGGCCGCGTTGTCGGCAAATCCCGCATGCTTCTCAGGCGCAGTGTGCGTGATCTCACGGGTGGGGGGATCCAAGCAGGACACGACCAGGCCGCAGGCCATCCCGGTGCAAAGGGTTAAGCACTTTCTAACACTCATCTGAACTCTCGACGTCCTTTCGCCCTTCGTGGGACTGCCCCGGAAGGACAACGCTCTTGTGGCAGCTTCTTACCCGGGCTCTGGCCAAAACGGCTTGAACTCGAGGACAGTGGCCTGGTCGATGCCCCGCAAGACCAGAAAGCAGGCTGCCAGATAGACGGTTGTGATGAGAACCGCACGAGCGGGAGTCTCGGAAATCCGGGTTTTGAGCGCAACGGACAGCTCATATATCAGGTAACACTGCAGCGCAAACGGGGGAAAACCCAAAAAACCGGCCAGCGGCATTTCGAAGAGAGCAAAACCGTTGAAATAAGGGATCGAGTAGATCCACTTCGCCCCCGCCCAGTAGTTCCAGAACTCCCAGAGCAAACCGCAAAGCAGTCCCGCCGCAAGCAACTGAACCAGTCGGGCATGGTCTCCTCGGGCCAGCATGGAAGCCAGAGTTTTCTCGCGCTCGCCGACCCTGAACAAAAGCCAGTCAAACAGAAAAATCGGACCTACCCAGACCAGAGGAAAGAAAAGGTCTGCTCTCATCAATGCCGCCACCAGCATTGCGCCCCCGGCGCTTGCCAGCAGTGCCCGCTCCCGGGAGGACGGCACGCGCCTGCCGCGGCCCGGGGGGAGTTTCAAACCTGAGTTGGCGAGTAACGAACGCGTCTCCAACACCCCCGGCAGGACGGTCCCGAAAGCGACGAAATAGCCGGGGAGCCGGATCCAGAACTCCTCCGGCACACCGATATAGTGCCAGTTCTGGAGGCGAAAGTTGCACACCTCGAAAAACAGCCAGGCCGGCGTAGAGACCAGAAAGACCCAGACAAATTCACGGGGCCGATCGAAGAGCAGGGAGTTCCGATTCCGACGATGATTCAGTGCCGAAATGAGGAAGATGTAGCTCCACCAGGCCAGGGAGTAGAAGCCGGTATAAAAGGGCTCAATCTCCCTGTGCATGAGCCACAAGGAAAGCATATGACACGCCGGCGCCAGCCACAGGGCCGCAACAACAGCGAGTCTTTTATCTCGACCGGTCCCCATTTCGAAATCTGTTCCTCTTGCGTCAGTGTACACGTCGAGATCGGATTTGCCAGTCGCGAGGGCGGCTGCTATTCTGCAGACGCTTGCGCCACTGGCCGACGGAAATGGGATACAAGCGCGCCAGACCGGTCCACGGGCTGCTACCTACCAGGGAAGACACAATCGTGACAGGAAATCGCCTGAAAACGCTGCCCTGGAGGTGCTCGACACCACTGCTGTCCGGTGTGCTGATGTGTGTGATGCTGCAACAGCCGGCCGCCCAGGAGCAAACCATTCCGCTTTACGACAGCCTGGGGAGCTTCGGTCGAACGATAAACACCTCCCATCCGACAGCCCAGCAGTTCTTCGATCAAGGCCTGAGACTCGCTTACGCGTTCGGGCGGGAGGACGCGGTGCGCTCCTTCCGAGAAGCCCAGCGCCATGACCCGGAGTGTGCCATGTGCTACTGGGGAGAAGCCTGGGCCCTGGGCCCGTATCGAAACAGCCCCATGTCCGAGGAGCGGAGCAGGGAAGCCTTTGCGGCAATCCAAAAGGCCCTTTCCTGGACCGGGAACGCGAGCGGCATCGAAAAAGCACTCATCGAGGCGATGGCGGTTCGGTACCGAAAGGAGCCGGAGCCGGAGAACCGTGCAGAACTCGACCGGGCCTATTCGGCAGCCATGAAGGACGTGGTTCGCCGCTTTCCGTGGGACCTGGATGCCGGCACGCTGTATGCCGAGGCGCTGACCAGCATGCGACCCCGCGATCTGTGGACTCCCGAGGGCATGCCCAGGCCGGAAACCGCCACTGCGATCGCGATCCTGGAAAGCGTACTGGGGCGGCACATCAAGCACCCGGGCGCCTGCCATTTCTATATTCACGTGGTGGAGAGCTCCTCCTCTCCCTCCCGTGCCGAGGCCTGTGCCGATCTGCTGGGAGAGGCTATGCCGGGGGCGAGTCATATCCAGCACATGCCTTCGCACATTCATATGCGAGTCGGACGATATGGAGATGCAGTGCGAGCCAATCAGAGGGCCGTGATCGCTGATCAAAGGGCCGCACTTGGTGAGGCGGCCGCCATTTATCCCGCCCACAATCTCCAGATGCTGGCCTTCGCAGCAGCCTATGACGGCCAGAGTTCCATAGCCATTCAGGCAGCCAGAGATCACCAGGAGCAGAGTTCCGATCCGGTTTATCTGACTCAAGTCCTGGTCCGGTTCGGACGCTGGCAGGAACTTCTGGACCAGCAGGAGCCGGAAGATCCCTTCCCCCGTGCAATCTGGCTGTTCGGAAGAGGTCTGGCCAGTCTGAGGAACGGAGACCCCGACCGCGCCCGCGAACATCTCGAGGGCCTGGAGGGGCACACCGGCGAGGCCGACCCGGAAGCTGAGTACCGGCGCAGCAGGCAGGTGGATCTGTTGAGGATTGCCCGCGCCCTCCTGGCCGGGGAAATCCTCAGCGCGGAAGGCCGCGACCAGGAGGCCGTGGGGACATTCCAGGAGATACTGGCCGTTCAAGACGGATTACCCTATAGCGAACCCGAGGCCTGGCTCCTGCCCGTCAGACATTATCTGGGAGCCGCGCTTCTGGAGCGCGGTCAGACCGCTGCAGCCGAAAGGCAATACCGGCAGGAACTGCGTCACCATCCCGACAACGGCTGGTCCCTTGTGGGACTGGGACGGAGCCTGCGGAAACAAGGCCGCCTGGACGAAGCTTCGACGATCCACCGACGCTTTCGGAAAGTCTGGTCGCGTGCAGATGTCTGGCTTGCGTCGTCCAGGTTCTGAGCCATGGCTCCCGACAACAAGCTTCCTGCAATCCTGTTTGGCGGACTGATCCTCATGGGGCTGCTGGTTGCGGCCGCCTGGATTATGGGGGAGAGCGAGGGAGCTCAAACTTCCGGGAACTGGGCCATTCGGCATCCGACGTTCGAATCGATGGAACACGGCGGCTCCGGGCAGCGCCGCAGCGGCTCCGTCTTTGTGCTCGGATGTGGGATCGGCTTCCTGCAACTCATCTTCTTCGTATCCTGCCTCATCCTGGGAATGCAAAAGGGTGGAGAGGCCGGTGTTGCCGCCCGCCCGCTCTGGTTTGCGGGTCTGGCCTGGATTGCAGTGTGGGCCGGCCTTTTCAGCTCCTACTATCCCTATATGCGGAACGCCGGTGGTGACCAGGTGCTGGGACTGCCGGCTCCCAGCGCCTGGATGCTCTACGGCGCATGGCCTTTTCCGGTTCTTTTCGCTCTCTACTTTATTTACATGTTCTCTGCCTGGTTTCTGAGGGAGGACGATCTGTCTCGCTACCGGCAACTGCTGGAAGAGAGGGGGGCGGGCCACCCGGAAGGCCGGGAATGAACGAAGCCCACCACTTTGTCGTTCTTGTCACTCTCGTCCTTTACATGGGCGCCTGCGTCGGGGTCGGCCTGTGGGCCCTGCTGCGTACCAAGTCCCCCGGCGATTTCTTTATGGCGGGTCGCGATCTGGGCATCCTGCGCACCGGCTTCGCCATCTTTTCCAGCACCATGAGCGGCTTCGGTTTCGTCGGTGGACCGGGGCTCGTGTATCGCATGGGCATGTCGTCGGTCTGGATGGTTGTGGCCAGTCCCCTCGGCTTCTGTCTCAGCTTCTACCTGCTCAGCAAGCGTCTCCGCATGCTCGCCGAACTGCGCGGGAGCATCTCGCTCCCTGACGCCGTCGCCTCCCGCTACGGCAGCGAACTTTCCCGGTTCCTGACGGCCCTGGCAATCATCCTCGGGGTGATCGGATACCTGGGAACCCAGATACTGGCGATGGCGACTGTTTTGAGAGACCTGCTGGCTTCCAATCCTTCAACTCCTGCTTTGTCCCTGGAACTCTGCCTCGCTATTTCAGCTGCGGTGCTCGTGTTTTACTGCGTCACCGGCGGGATCATTGCCAGTGTCTACACAGACATGTTCCAGGGCGGCGTCATGGTCGTTGCCGCGCTGCTGGTGTTCGCGACTGCATCGGCCGTCGCGGACGGGGGAATCAGCGGAGCAATGCAAACCATCATGCTCGACGATCCCGAGGCGGCCGGACCCTGGGGCACACTGGGCATGCTGGGCTGTCTCTCCTGGTACTTTCTCTTTGGCCTGGGAGCATCCGGGCAACCCCATGTCATCACCAAGATCATGATGAACCGGCGGATCGCCGACGCTCGGCATATTCTGCCCCTGGCCATTCTGGCTTACGCCGTCTCTGCGCTGTTATGGATCGGTATTGGCCTGGTGATGCGGTCTCTGGTCCTGACGGGAGCACACCCCGAACTGGCGCGGCCCGATGATGCCGCGGCCCAGTTTCTTCAGCACTACGCCCATCCCCTGCTGGCAGGAATCGTGCTGGCCGGGTTGTTTGCCGCCATCATGTCGACGGCCGACGGGTTCCTCAACATCGGTGCTGCGGCCTGGGTCCACGACATCCCTCGCGCCGTCTGGGGCCGTTCCCTGAAGCGAGAACTCCTGTGGGCGCGCCTTGCAACGGTCCTGATCGCAGTCGGAGCGGCGCTCTTCGTGTTGTACTCCAGCCAGAACCTGGTCGCGCTCATGGGCGCCTTCGGCTGGGGGACTTTCGCCGCAGCACTGGTTTCCACAGTTGCTCTTGGCTTCAACTGGAAACGGGCAACGGCAACAGCCGCGTAAACGGTGCTATCATCTGCAGCTTAATTGTGAACTTCGGCATCGAACTGCTTCATCTCAAGGTTCCCTATGGGAGCAGCGGAGGGTTCGTCGCCCTGCTGGTTTCTCTGATTCTCTTCTTCGGCATCTCCTTTTTATCCAAGCCACCTCCCCTGGACAGGGACATCGAGGTCGTCCATGGACCTGTAAGATGGCTGACGGGCTGACAGGGCTGACAAGCTGACAGGCTATTTGCCTGAAGAGAGGCCTCAGCCAGAGACTTCCAGCAGTCCGTGGTGGAAA